>NZ_UFQQ01000069.1 GCF_900218015.1 Rhodopseudomonas pentothenatexigens
CGATGGTGTCGTCGCCGTTGCTGCCGGTGATCTGGTCGGCGCCGGCTCCGAACAGGATGCTCTCGATCCCGCTGAAGGTGTCGGTGCCGATGCCGCCGCCGCTCGCCGTGCCGGTCGCGTAGTTGACCGTCACCGCGCCGGTGGCGTCCGACAGGTCGAGCACGTCGTAGCCGGCGCCGCCGTCGATGGTGTCGTTGCCGGCACCGCCGCGCAGCACGTCGTCGCCGAGACCGCCGGTCAGCGTGTCGTTGCCGGCACCGCCGATCAGCAGGTCGTCACCGGCATCGCCGTACAGGACATCGTTGCCGTCGCCGCCTTCGAGCGTGTTGGCTCCGGCATTGCCGAGCAGGATGTCGTTGAAGGCGGTGCCGATCGCGTTCTCGATGTTCGACAGCTGGTCGGCGCCTTCGGGGTACTCCGGCTGGTAGACCAGGCCCGCCGCGAGGTCGATCTTGAGTTCGAACTCGCTGCCGCTGTAGTCGACCGTGTCGATCCCGGCACCGCCGTCGTAGCGGTCGAGACCGTCGCCGGCGATGAAGGTGTCGTTGCCGTCACCGCCGAGGATCAGATCGGCGTCCGCGCTGCCGGTCAGGACGTCGTCGCCGGCGGTGCCGGTCACCAGCGTCCAGGTGCCGTCGGTGAAGCCGACCCGCTCGACGTTGGTGAGCGTGTCGGTGCCGTCGGTGCCGAACTGGTCGGTGATCGAGACCGAGCCGTCGGCGTTCAGCGTCAGCGCGTAGCCGACGAGATTGCCGGCGAAGCCGGCGGTGTCGATGCCCGCGCCGCCGTCGATGGTGTCGTCGCCGGCACCGCCCTTGATCAGATCGTCGCCGTCGTTGCCGTAGATCTCGTCGTTGCCGGCATCGCCGTAGACGGTGTCGTTGCCCTGGTTGGCGTAGATCCGATCGCTGCCTTCGCCGCCGTGGACGGTGTCGTTACCGAACGAGGTGTAGATCTCGTCGTTGCCGGCGCCGCCGTCGATCTCCATGTTGGTCGAGATCCAGTCGTTGGAGATCAG
>NZ_UFQQ01000066.1 GCF_900218015.1 Rhodopseudomonas pentothenatexigens
TGAACCGCCCCGGGTTTGCCGGAGGCTCCAACTCCTGAGAGGATGGAGCCATGACGAGCAAGACGACGAACAAGTTTTCCCCCGAGGTGCGCGAGCGAGCGGTGCGGATGGTGCTGGATCACGCCAGCGAGCATCCCTCGCGCTGGGCGGCGGTGACCTCGATCGCGGGCAAGATCGGCTGTACGCCGCAGACGCTGCATGACTGGGTCAAAAAGGCGGAAGTCGACAGCGGGAAGCGGGCCAGCGTTCCGACCGAGATGGCCGAGAAGCTGAAGGCGCTGGAGCGGGAGAACCGTGAGCTCCGGCAGGCCAACGAGATCCTGCGCAAGGCCAGCGCCTATTTTGCGACGGCGGAGCTCGACCGCCGATCCAAGCCATGATCGCCTTCATCGACGATCATCGTGGGGCGTATGGGGTCGAGCCGATCTGCAAGGTGCTGCCGATCGCCCCCTCGACCTACCACGCCCATGTCGCCAGGCGGCGCGATCCCGCCAAGCTGTCGGCACGTGCCAGGCAGGACGCCTCCCTGAAGACCGAGGTTCGCCGCGTGTTCGAGGGGAACTTCCAAGTCTACGGCGTGCGCAAGGTCTGGCGGCAGCTCCAGCGCGAAGGCTTCGACGTCGCGCGTTGCACGGTGTCGCGATTGATGCGGCAGATGGGCCTGCAAGGGGTGATCCGCGGCAAGTCCATCAAGACCACGATCAGCGACAAGGCCGCGCCGTGTCCGCTCGATCACGTCAATCGCCAGTTCAAGGCGCCCAGGCCAAATGTCCTGTGGCTGTCCGACTTCACCTACGTGGCGACCTGGACCGGCTTCGTCTACGTCGCTTTCGTCATCGACGCCTACGCCCGCCGGATCGTCGGCTGGCGCGCTTCGCGCACGGCGCATGCCGGCTTCGTGCTCGATGCCCTGGAGCAGGCCCTGCACGACCGGCGGCCGGTCCATCGCGGCGGCCTCGTCCACCATAGCGATCGGGGCAGCCAATACGTCTCGATCAAGTACACCGAACGTTTGGCCGAAGCCGGCATCGAACCTTCGGTCGGCAGCGTCGGCGATTCCTACGACAATGCTCTCGCCGAAACCATCAACGGCCTCTACAAGGCCGAGGTGATCCATCGGCGCGGGCCATGGCGCAGCTTCGAGGCCGTCGAGTTCGCCACCCTTGAATGGGTCGACTGGTTCAACAACCGAAGGCTCCTGGAGCCCATCGGCAACATCCCGCCGGCCGAAGCAGAGCAACGCTACTACGCCATGATGGAACAGCCCGACATGGCGGCATAACTTAAACCAAACGGCCTCCGGCAAACCCGGGGCGGTTCA
>NZ_UFQQ01000068.1 GCF_900218015.1 Rhodopseudomonas pentothenatexigens
GCTTTGACGAGTGCGTTGGCTGTGACGAGCAGTTTTCGGGCGATTGCGATGAGCGCGACCTTTCCGGGTTTTCCTTGCAGGCGAAGGGCGTTGTAGTCGTCGCGGAGCTTGGGGTGGTGGCGGGCGGCGACCAGGGCGGCCATGTAGAGGGCGGCGCGAACGCAAGGACGTCCGCCGGCGATGGCGGCGCGAGGCGGCGCTGCGCCGGATTGGCTGACGTGGGGCGCGAGCCCTGCGAGGCTGGCGATGGCCTTGCGATCGCGCTGGCCGAGTTCGGGTAGGTCGGTGATGAGGAGCGTAGCCACCCGTTCGCCGATGCCGGGGATCGATTTGAGGATGTGAAGGACGCGGCGGAGTTCGGCGTCGTCGCCGATGCGCCTGGCGAGTTCGGCCTCGATGGCTTGGCACTGCGCCGACAACGCGGCGATCGCGGCCCGATGACTATCGAGCAGGAGCGTGCCGCGGACCTGCTTCATCCGGGTCTTCTCCATCGCGATCATCTCGGTGAGCTGGCGGCGTCGAAGCGACAACGCTTTCAGCTCGAGTTGGGTGTCGGTGGGCAGGGGGCGCAGGGTCTCGGGCATAGTCAGAGCGAAGCGCGCAATCAGCCGCGCGTCCAGCCTGTCGGTCTTGGCGCGACCGCCTTCGGCCTCGCGGAACGCCTTGATCCGGCGCGGATTGACGATACCGACTTCGAAGCCGGCGACCGAAAGCGCTTTGACAAGCTGTTCGGCATAGGGACCGATCGCCTCCAGAACCACCCGCCTGACGCCGGAGCGTTCGAGGCGGGCGATGATCTCGGCGATTCCCTCGGCCAGATTAGGCATCCGGAAGGTCTGGCCCGACGGAGCCAGCGCGACATCGAGAAAACGTTGGCCGGCATCGACGCCGGCCGCAACCGCAAGCGGCACTGCAATCGTCATGGGCATCGGTCCTGTATGCGGGCGATCACCGCAACGGCAATGCCCGTGCGACTGTTCGATCAAGCAACACCGACAGAGGCGCCCGCACCGGGTTACGGCGAGATGATCGGCCGGGAATCTACCGAGCGGCCTCTGTCGTGCTGACTATGCACCAGCAC
>NZ_UFQQ01000065.1 GCF_900218015.1 Rhodopseudomonas pentothenatexigens
GGGTACAGACCGGCTAGATTCCTGACAGTTTGGACCGGGATGATTGTCGACAGTTCACACTGCATCGGAGGGAGGACCGCCGATGCCTTTTGTGGAGACCTGTCGGATGGATCAGCGGGTGCAGATGCTGTCGGACCATGCGAGCGGCAATTGGAGCGTGTCGGATCTGTGCCGGCGCTACGGCGTCAGTCGGGACACGTTCTACGAGTGGCGACGGCGTCGCGACAGCGGGGCCGAGGACTGGTTCGTGGATCGCTCGCACGCTCCGCATCACTGCCCGCAGCGGACCGATGCTTCGCAGGTTGCGACGATTGTCGATCTGCGGCGTCGGTTTCCGCATATGGGGCCGCGCAAGCTGTTGGCAATCCTGCGGCGCGAGCATCCGGAGAGCGCGTGGCCGTCGGCCTCGACGATCGGCGGAGTATTGAAGCAGGCCGGGCTGATCGCGCCGGAGCGACGGCGGCGGCCGGCGCTGGCCCAGCAACGACCTTTTGCAGCGGTGCATGCGCCGAACGACGAATGGGCGGCCGACTTCAAGGGCTGGTTTCGAACCCAAGACGGCGCCCGGATCGATCCCTTGACGCTGACCGACGGCTTCAGCCGCTATCTGCTGGGCATCGCCATCACGCCGCAGACCATCGAGGCGACAATGCCGCTGTTTCTCGATGCTTTCCGTCGCCACGGCCTGCCGTCGGCGATCCGCTGCGACAATGGTTCGCCGTTCGGCTCGACCGGCGCCTGCGGACTGACGCGGCTGTCGGCGTGGTGGCTCAAGCTCGGGATCGAGCCGCATTTCGTGCACCCGGCCTCTCCGCAGGAGAACGGCCGTCACGAGCGGATGCATCGGACCCTGAAGGCACAGACCTCGCGCCCGCCGGCGTCGAATGCGATCGAGCAGCAGGCCAGGTTCGATGCCTTCCGCGATCACTTCAACCGGGAGCGTCCGCACGAGGCACTCGACCAGCGCCCACCGGCCGAACTCTACACCGTCTCGACGCGGCAAATGCCGGACCGGATCGAGGACCCCTGGTACGACGCCGACCACCAGGTGCGGCGCGTCCGCAGCTCCGGCGAGATCATGTGGCATGGCGAGCGCATCTTCGTCAGCGAGGCGCTGGTCGGCGAAGTGATCGGCATCGCCGAACTGGAGACCGGCGACCAGATCGTGCGGTTCTGCCACTACGACATCGGAATTATCGATCGCCTCCGCGTGTTCCGGCGCTTCGCTCCGCCCCGAGAGGGGCTGCGCTACGCACCGCAACACGCGGACCCAGAACTGTCGACAATCATCCCGGTCTAAAGTGTCGGGGATCATGCCGGTTGCACAG
>NZ_UFQQ01000062.1 GCF_900218015.1 Rhodopseudomonas pentothenatexigens
CCGAAGCAGAGCAACGCTACTACGCCATGATGGAACAGCCCGACATGGCGGCATAACTTAAACCAAACGGCCTCCGGCAAACCCGGGGCGGTTCACAATGCCGGAGCAGTGGGACTACAGGGCTATCATCAAATCGCGGTCCAAGGGCTCTCCCCAAGTGCCCAGTGAGAATATTGCTCAAACCACTGACGAGCGATTTCCCGTCTTGGAAAACTATCTCATTTATACTCTCTGCCGCATTGCCGATGAGCAAAAATTCAAAGTAGTCAAGAATAAGGACGGCGATTTTGCGATTGCGAACACTGGATTGGCTACACATTTTCAGAAGGAGATCTATGCTCTATTCTACCCGACTCGAACACCTCAGGTGGAGCAGAAGTGGACATTGCATAGCTTTGTGGAGGAGTCCGAGCGCAAGTTGCGTGGGGCAAAGGCAGACCTTGCAAGCTACTATACCGATTCAGCGGACTTAATCTACGATACGCGCTTAGAATTGGAGTATGACATCGATCACATCATAACTGATAATCGAAGGCGGGTCCCCGCAAAGTTCCGGGATGATGAGGGGCTTCTTGTGAATGCCTTGCACGGTGCCATCGATCGTGCAAAGAAGCGTGTCAAGCGCAACTACAAAACTGCCATTCCCCAATTTCACCTCGGGAAAATTCAGTTGTTGTTGCCTCTTTGTTTGTCTGACGACAGACAGGCGGACCTTGCGCTGGTAATCAATAAAGAAGGGGAGGGCTATTACGGATCGACGGCATTAAGCTTGGCGGATGCTTACAACAATGCACGTCTAATCGCTCGGCCAGATGAAGAATGGCTTGAGCCAAGAGACGTTGAAGTCGAAAATGGCAAGAGGTCGTTCCGAAGAGAGGGGTCGCGTTAGTCGATCCGAACGATTGAGACGCGCGCCGCACTGTTTCGTTTGTCGCGATACCCCAACTATCGAAAGACGTCGACCGGGCAGCGCTGCCAGAGATTGCCGCACCTGTTGGCGCGCACTCTTTCCGCTGCTCCTCGACACTGGAATGCGGCTTGGAGAGGCAGTCTCGATCGAATGCGCCTGGATCCGACGGGAGTACGGATTTGTCCACATTCCCGACTCGAAGAACGGCAGCGCGCGGCACGTTGCGCTTTCGGATCGAGCCTACGCCGGTCTGCTCGAATTGACGGACGGGGAGCCTGCCGACAGCAAGGTCTTCCGCTTCACGGTCTGGGTCGCCAAAGACGCCTGGCGGAATGAGATCAGGGTCAGGGCAGGGTGTCAGGACTTGAGGATTCACGACCTACGGCACGAGGCCTTGTCGAGGATGGCAGCGAGGGGAGCCGATCTGAAGACGCTGATGCGGCAGAGCGGTCACAAGACGGTGGCCGTGCTCATGAGGTACTTGAATCCGACACCTGCTGAGCAGAGATCGAGGCTGTTTCCGAATGACGCCCTCATTGAAGCGAAGGCCTGACGCTCAGATTGCCTGCCCGCAGCGAGCGGACGGCAACGGCAAACACCGTCGGATTGAATGTTGGTCAGCCCTTGGTGCCAATGCCCTCCGACTGTGCCCACATCAGCGGGTTTGCTCCACATCGAAAGCGGGCATTCGGTCAAGCAAACTACGAATGTCTGACTTGGGCCATGAGCGGACGGTCGTGCTTCGCGATGGCTTGTGGTTCAATCTCTCGGAAGCGTCTCGTTCGGCCTTCGCCGATGTGATCAGCTGACATCGTGCATTCGAAGTGAACCAATTCGTGTGCCGCGGCAGTTTGCTCGGGCCAAATGGGCCAGGCGGCTCAAGCTGGTTGCTGTTCGGCAGGTGTCGCGCGTTCGTCCAGCGGGAGCGCGAGCGTTATCAGCCAGCTAAGCAGCAGCATGGCCGCCGATCCGATGAGGCAGCCAACGATGCCGGCGAGCTGGTAGAGCGCACCGGACAGCACAATCCCCAGTAGACGTCCGACGGCGTTGGCAGCGTAGTAGAAGCCAACGTCCCGCGGCCTTCTCCGATCTCGCATAGGCTAGGATCAGATAGGAGTGCAGCGAGGAGTTCACCGCGAATGGCAGGCCAAACAATGCCAACCCTACCACCAGGAGCAGGTCGAGCCGAGCAACGTCAACCAAGATCATCCCAAGTGCCAGCGTCATCGGAATTGCGGCCAGCCCAGCAGCCCAGTACCGTGCTGCTGGGACTTCGCGGCTGAGGCCGTCGCTGCTTCGCGTCACGAGGCTGGGTGCAACAGCCTGTACGCCACCATAGGCGATTGTCCAGGCAGCCAGGAAACCGCCTGTCAATCGGCATTGGATCGGGACCCCGTATCGGCGTCCAAAAGGGACCCCTCGGGATGACGAGGCGCGAGCAAGCCGCGAGCGAGCGCGCTGTC
>NZ_UFQQ01000061.1 GCF_900218015.1 Rhodopseudomonas pentothenatexigens
TGTGAATCGGCGTGGAATAAGGACCCCGTTTTCGGGGTGATCGGCGTCCAATCGGGACCCCTGGGACAGAGGGGCCACATTGGCTTCCATGTTCATGGAAGCCGAGGTTGGGATGCTGGTCGTGGAAACGATTGCGAAGATCCGCCGCGCATTTTTCGTCCAGGGGAAGCCGATCAAGGCGATCTGTCGTGAGCTGAAGCTGTCACGCAAGGTCGTCCGCAAGGTGATCCGGTCGGGAGCGACCGAGTTCCGGTACGAGCGAGGGACGCAGCCGCTTCCGAAGATCGGACCGTTGAAGGACGAACTCGACCGGCTGTTGTCGGTGAACGCGGACAAGGCGGCGCGCGAGCGACTGACGCTGATCCGGATCTTCGAAGAGCTGCGTGGTCGCGGATATGAGGGCAGCTACGACGCCGTGCGTCGCTATGCCCGGCGCTGGACCGAGACGCGCGGTCAGGCGACGGCGGCCGCCTATGTACCGCTGAGTTTTGCGCCCGGAGAAGCCTACCAGTTCGACTGGAGCCACGAAGTCGTTCTGCTGAACGGCGTCACGGTGATGGTCAAGGTCGCCCACGTCCGGCTTTGCCACAGCCGGATGCTGTTCGTGCGCGCCTAATCCACGCGAGACGCAGGAGATGGTGTTCGACGCCCATGACCGGGCGTTCGCGTTCTTCAAGGGTGGCTGCCGGCGCGGCATCTACGACAACATGAAGACGGCGGTCGAGGCGATCTTCGTCGGCAAGAACCGGCTCTACAATCGTCGCTTCCTGCAGATGTGCAGCCACTACCTCGTCGATCCGGTCGCTTGCACGCCGGCGTCGGGCTGGGAGAAGGGACAGGTCGAGAACCAGGTTGGCCTGGTCCGTGAGCGCTTCTTCACGCCGCGGCTGCGGTTCAAATCCTACGACGAGATGAACGCCTGGCTCGCCGACAAATGCATCGCCTACGCCAAGGCGCATCGCCATCCGGAGCAGACCGAGCGGACGGTCTGGGATGTATTCGAGGCCGAGCGGCCACAGCTTGTCCCTTACGCCGGTCGGTTCGACGGCTTCCATGCGGTGCCGGCGTCGGTGTCGAAGACCTGCTTGGTGCGGTTCGACAACAACAAATACTCGGTGGCCGCCAGTGCCGTCGGGCGCCCGGTGGAGGTCCATGCCTATGCCGATCGCATCGTGATCCGCCAGGACGGGCGGATCGTCGGCGAGCATCGTCGCGCCTTCGGCCGCGGCGACACGGTCTATGACCCTTGGCATTACGTGCCCGTGCTGGCGCGCAAACCTGGCGCCCTGCGCAATGGCGCGCCGTTCAAGGACTGGGTGCTGCCGGCGGCGATGGAGCGCGTGCGCCGCAAGCTCGCCGCGATCGACGACGGCAACCGGCAGATGGTCGATATCCTCGCCGCGGTGCTCACCGACGGGCTGCCCGCGGTCGAAGCGGCCTGCACCGAGGCGCTCAGTCACGGCGTCCACTCCGCCGACGTCATCCTCAACATCCTCGCCCGCAGGCGCAATCCCGGCCCGCCGGCAACGATCCTCACGCCGGCCGCGCTGACGCTCAATCACCCGCCGGTCGCCGATTGCGCGCGCTACGACAGTCTCAGGAGAAGCCTCTGATGGAACGCACCCAGATCTTCGAGTTCATGAACGAACTCAGGCTTTACGGCATGAAGGCCGCATTCGACGAGGTCATGGCCACCGCGGTCAAACGCCAGCACGAGCCGCAGCGCATCGTCGGCGACCTGCTCAAGGCCGAGATCAACGAGAAGCAGGCGCGTTCGATCAAATACCAGCTCACCATCGCCAAGCTGCCCTTGGCCAAGGACATCGACGGCTTTGAGTTCGACGGCACGCCGATCAACCAGACGCTGGTCAACGACCTCGCCGCCGGCGGCTTCCTCGAGCAGCAGCGCAACATCGTCCTGGTTGGCGGCACCGGCACCGGCAAGACCCATCTGGCGATCGCCATCGCCCGCAGCTGCATCCGCGCCGGCAGCCGCGGCCGCTTCTACAACGTCGTCGATCTCGTCAATCGGCTGGAGACCGAAGCCCGCAACGGCCGCCAGGGGCGGCTCGCCGATCACCTGACCCGCCTCGACTTCCTGATCCTCGACGAACTCGGCTATCTGCCCTTCGCCCAGTCCGGCGGCCAGCTCCTGTTCCACCTCGTCAGCCGGCTCTACGAACGCACCTCGATCATCGTCACCACCAATCTCGCCTTCGGCGAGTGGCCGACAGTCTTCGGCGATGCCAAGATGACCACGGCATTGCTCGACCGCCTGGCGCATCACTGCGACATCGTCGAAACCGGCAACGACAGCTGGCGCTTCAAGAGCCGCGCAGCCTGATCACCGCAAGCCGCTCACTCGCTACGGCGCTCGATGACAGCGCGCTCGCTCGCGGCTTGCTCGCGCCTCGTCATCCCGAGGGGTCCCTTTTGGACGCCGATACGGGGTCCCGATCCAATGCCGATTGACA
>NZ_UFQQ01000060.1 GCF_900218015.1 Rhodopseudomonas pentothenatexigens
TCGACGTCGAGGACGACCATGAGCTGTCCGTCGAGGCGGTGGACGCCGTTGGCGAAGGAGGCCATGCGGGGATCGAGGTTGACCGGGTTGGTCTCGCGGCCCTCGTCGGGCAGGGTCAGGACTTCGCCGATGGAGTCGATCAGGAGGCCGTAGGATTCGCCGCGCAGGTCGACGCCCATCGCCATCGGCGGCTTGCCGTCCTGGTTCCTGGGCAGGCCGAGCCGGGCCCGCATGTCGATCGCGGTGACGATCCGGCCGCGCAGGTTGAGGACGCCGGCGACGTCGTCCGGCGCCAGCGGCACCCGGGTCAGCCGCTCCGGCATGAACACGTCCTGCACCCGGCTGATCGGCAGGCCGAACAGCTGCCCGCCGATCATCGCGGTGGCGAACTGGGTGGTGTTGCCGCTGATCGCGTCGACGGTGCGGCTCATCGCGTGGGTGTCCTTCCTGGTCTCGCTCATGCCGCCTGCTCCAGCACTTCCGGCGTCGCATGCATCGTGGTCTGCTCCTTCAGCGCCGCGATCAGGCCGGGACGGTCGAACTTGGCGATGTAGTCGGTCAGCCCGGCCTGCCGGCCGCGCTCGATCGCCGCCGGCGACACCAGCGAACTCAGCGCGATCACCGGCAGGTTCGACATCTTGGTGTCTCCCCGGATCGCCTCGGCGAACTCGAAGCCGTTCATCTCCGGCATCTCGATGTCGGTCAGGATCACGTCGAACTGCGCGCCGGAGCGCAGCACGGCGAGGCCCTCGACCGCCGAGGTCGCGACCCGCACCTTGTAGCCCGCCGCCTTCAGCACCGGACCCAGCATGTTGCGGAAGAACGCACTGTCGTCGACCAGCAGCACCGACCGGGTGGTCATCGTCTGCCGCATCTCCTTGCGCGCCAGCCAGTCGGAGAACGCCATCGGCAGGAAGTGCGCGACGTCGATCACTTCGGTGGCCTGGCCCTTGATCACCGCCGAGCCGAGGATGCCCTCGCGGCTGGAGCCGACCTGGATGTGCAGATGCTCCTCGACGATGTCGACGATCTCGTCGACCACAAGGCCCATCGAGCGGTCCTCGTCGGCGAACACCAGGATCGGCTGCACCCCGCTCGACGCCACCTCGACGCCTTCCATCAGCACCAAGGGCATCAGCTGGTCGCGGTACTGCACCATGTAGCGGCCGTTCGACATCTCGATCTTGTCGGAGGCGATCTCTTCCAGCCGCGTCACCAGCGACAGCGGCACCGCCTTGGGCTGGCTCGAGCCGGCGCGGAACACCAAGAGCGAGGTGAGCTGCTCGGCCGAGGCGTTGCGGCTCGCCGCCGCCTGGTCGGAGATGTCGTGCTGCGCCGACACCGCGGTGCCGAGCGCCTGCGCGATCCCGTTCGGATCGACGATCATGATCACCGCGCCGTCGCCCAGGATGGTGTTGCCCGAGAACATTCCGATGTGCCGCAGCTTGGTCGACATCGGCTTGACGACGATTTCTTCGGTGTGGAACACGCCGTCGACCACGATGCCGAAGGTCTGGCTGCCGACCTGGGTCACCACGATGAAGCCGTTCTCCGGCTCGCTGCTGGTGCCTTCGTCGATCTGCAGCAGCTTCTTCAGATGGATCAGCGGCAGCAGCTTGTCGCGCAGTCTGAGGACCGGGGTGTCCTTGATCCGCTCGATGCGGTGCTCGGAATTGGCCCGCGCCCGCACCAGCTCGACCACCGCCAGCTGCGGGATCGCGAAGCGGTCGCCGCCGGCCTCGACGATCAGCGCCGAGACGATCGCCAGGGTGAGCGGGATCTTGATGGTGATCGCCGAGCCTTCGCCGGCGACCGACTTCACTTCGATGGTGCCGCCGATCTGGTCGATATTGGTGCGCACCACGTCCATGCCGACACCGCGGCCGGACACCGAGGTGACGGCGGCAGCGGTCGAGAAGCCCGGCGCGAAGATGAACTTGTGGATCTGCGCCTCGGTCATCTTCTCGAGCTCGGCCTCGGTGACCAGCCCGTTGGCCAAGGCCTTGGCCTTGATCCGCTCGGTATCGAGCCCGCGGCCGTTGTCGGCGATGCAGATCACGATGTGGCCGCCCTCGTGATAGGCGCTCAATCGGATCGTGCCCTGCTCGGGCTTGCCGCTGCGCGCCCGCTCCTCGGGCCGCTCCAGCCCGTGGTCGGCGGAGTTGCGCACCATGTGGGTGAGCGGATCCTTGATCAGGTCGAGCACCTGGCGGTCGAGCTCGGTGTCGGCACCGTGCATCTCCAGCTCGATCTGCTTGCCGAGTTCGGAGGCGAGATCGCGCACGATCCGCGGCAGCTTCTGCCAGGCGTTGCCGATCGGCTGCATCCGGGTCTTCATCACCCCGTCCTGCAGCTCGGCCGTCACCGTCGACAGCCGCTGCAGCGGCACCTTGAACTCGTTGTCCTCGTGGCGGCGGCTGATCTCCAGGAGCTGGTTGCGGGTCAGCACCAGCTCCGACACCATCGTCATCAGGTGCTCGAGGGTATCGACGTTGACGCGGATCGACTGGTTGGCGACGCCGCCACTCCCGCCGCCTTCGGCCGCCCCTTCAGCCTCGCCGCCGGACTTCTTGGCCGCCGGCTTGGCGGCGGGTTTGGCCGGCTTGGCCGGCTTCGGCTCGGCCTGCGCTTCCGCCACGACGGCGGCCTCCTCGGCCACCGGCTGCAGCGGCGGCGACGCCGTCTCGGTCGCGGTCTCGCGGAAGGCGCGCTCCAGCTCGTCGAGCGACACCTCGCCCGGCCGCAGCGGACGCTCCAGCGTCTGCGCCACCAGGGTGCCTTCGGTGGAATTGGAATCGGCCGCCTCGGCCACAGCAGCTTCGGCAGCCATCTCGACTTCGGCCACGGCTTCCGGCGCCGCGCCGAGCTCGGCTGCGATCTCCTCCGCCGTGCGCATCGACAGCCGCTCCAGCTCGCCGATCAGATCGCCGTCCTCGCCCTCGGGTTCGGCCTGGGTCGCCTCCAGCTGGGTCAGGATGTCCTTGATCCGGTCGATCGTGGTCAGGATCAGCGTCACCGCCTCCCCGGTCACCGGCATCCCGTCCCGGAATTTGCCCATCAGCGTCTCGGCCGCATGCGCAAGCGCTTCAAGCCGCGGCAGACCCAAGAACCCGCAGGTCCCCTTGATGGTGTGAACAAGACGGAAAATATTGTCCAATATCTTCGCGTTGTTCGGCTCCTGCTCAAACCGGACCAACTGGTTGTCGACCGTGTCCAGGCTCTCGAAGGTCTCCGTCAAAAA
>NZ_UFQQ01000063.1 GCF_900218015.1 Rhodopseudomonas pentothenatexigens
CAGACCGCTGACAAACCCCGTCGATTTTCGGCGGGGTTTTATTTTTGGCGAGTGGCGCAGCGCCCGGTGTCTCAGGCTGGCGCTGGGATCGGCTTGGGTGCCAGCGCCAGGGCGATTTTCTTGATGTTCTGGGCGGCGGCGGCAAGCAGGCACTGGCATTTGAGGGCCACTAGGCCTCTGAAGCGCGCATAGCGGTGGCCATGGAGCTGCTTGGCGTCGGCAAAGGAGCGTTCGACAGTCTCCTTGCGGCGTTTGTAGATGCGCTTGCCCCAGGGCGTTAGGCGATTGGCGTCGGTGCGCTCGCGAGCCTCGGCCCAGACGTGGCGGGTGATCAGTCGAACGGCGTTGCGGTTCGATGTGCACGAGGACAGCATCGGACAGGTTTTGCAGATCGTCGGATCGCTCTTGTAGTGACGATAGCCGGTGCGGTCGGTAGTGGCGTAGCCGAGCAATTGCCCCTGCGGGCAACGATAGCCGTCCAGCTCCGCCTCGTAGGTGAAGGCCTTGTTCGGCATCATGCCGGGCCGCGGCGGGGTTGGCCGGCGATAGCCGATGACGCCCGGAATGTTGCGCTGTTCCAGGCCGTGGGCGATGCCTGAGGTGGCATAGCCGGCGTTGAGACCGACGGCGGCGACCTCAAAGCCGAAGCGTTGCCGTTGGCGATCGAGCCGGCCGAGATAGACGATCGAGTCGTGGACGTTGGCCGGCGTGGCGTGTGTATCGGTGATGATCCCGAGCCGGCCATCGACGGTGCGATGGTCGAGATAGAAGAAGCCCTTCGGCTTGCCCTCCCGCACCATGTAGCCGGCATCCGGATCGGTGCGCGAGACCTTGGTTTCTTTCTCGACCGGCCGACGTTCCTTCTGTGGCAATGGCTTCTTGCCGTGCGCCGCGCGGTCCTCCTCGATCGCGGCGTCCAGATCCTCCCAGTAATCGGCCCTCGACTTGGCAACCACCGCCGTGTCGTAGCGGTTCTTGTTGGCGTTGGCCTTCAGATGCGTGGAGTCGGTGTAGAGCACCGTGCCGTCGACCAGCCCCTTGGCGATCGCCTGCGTCACGATCGCATCGAAGATGTCCTGCGCTACAGATGTGTCGTTGTAGCGCCGCCGCCGGTTCTGGCTCAGCGTCGAGGCGTCGAACACCGGATCAGTCAGCTTCAGCCCCAAAAACCAACGATAGGCGACATTGACCTCGATCTCCCGGACCAACTGCCGCTCCGACCGGATGCCGAACAGGTAGCCGATGAACAGCGCCTTGAACATCAGCGTCGGATCGAGCGGCGGCCGGCCGTTGTCCGAGCAATACAGTCCGGCGACCCGTTCGTGGATGAACGAGAAATCGATCACCGCGTCGATCTTGCGAAGCAGGTGATCCTTCGGAACCAGACCGTCGAGACTGACCATCTCGATCGAAGTCTGTTGCGGTGAGGGTTTGCGAAGCATCCCCCATGGAATCAAAAGCCCCCGCCAATGGCGAGGACTTTGTCAGCAGTCTG
>NZ_UFQQ01000059.1 GCF_900218015.1 Rhodopseudomonas pentothenatexigens
CCGTTGATTGACACCATCAGTTTGAGGGACGACCACCCTTCCGCCAATTCGCCAAGCGACCTGCTCGGCCTGGCCGGCCCGTTACCCCATCTACGCGTGATTAGTTGCTGACGCAGGCCGCGCTGAACCGCTCCACGACCGGCTTCAGTCCCTTGACGGACCACTTCTCCTTCAGGGCGCCAGAGACGTGGATCGGCTGTCCCGCTGTCAGCACGCCGATCAGGGGCTTGGTGTCGCCGGGAGCAAGATCCGCTCTCAGCTCGAAGGCTCCCGTCATCTCAAAATTCTTGCTGCGCACCGACTTGCCGTTCAGCGTGACGGATTGCGCGCCGCTGGTCAGCGTGACGCTCAGCGGCTCGCTTTTGCCTTTGCCGAGGCTCGTGTATCCGCCCAGTCCGATCTGCACCGCGCCGCTCTTCAGGCAAGTCAGGCGCAGCACATCGTCGGCTTCTTCCTCACCGGCCGGCATCCCGAGCACTTCGGCGGGCTGCTTGGTGGAGGTCCACCGCACCTCCGCCGCATGGGCCGCCGAGCCAAACGACAGAGCCAGCACCAACGCGCCGGCGAATGAAAGACGCATGACCTATCTCCCAAGATGCGCCGGCCCTTCCGCAACGCCGGAGCAGGCGCAGGTGCCACAGCGTCCGGCCGGACGCCAGCCGCACCGGCGCGGACCATTGCTCATGGTGAGACGCGTTGTCGGGGAAGATGGTTCACGGCCGTAGGCCGGAGGGCGCTAGAGCCGAGCGTCTAGCGCTGTCGAGGAGGATCAACGGACTATGCTGCGCTAAACCGCCCTACGGGCTACGGGCTCATCCGCCCGCGGGGCTATGCTCATTTGAATTATGCGCTCTACGAGCCGCCGTCGCTCATCTGAGCTCGGCCTTACTCGTTCCATGTTCCTCGAACAAGGCGGCAACCTTCGACCAAGAAAGCTTGAATCCGTAAGAATTTCCATTCGGAAACCAGACGGCTGACCCATGCGAGATCTTTAACTCGCCCAGCTTGCTATCATTCATCTTGATCTCAATACAAACGTCTGCTCGTCCTACTTCTAGGGGAGGTGTCGTGAGGAAAACACGATGAGTTGCCACGCTAAACTCTCCGAATTGCTAATGCGTTCACTGTATTTCTAAAGTCAGAAAGCGCAAGGTCGCCGAAAGTTGGTAACAGTGCGTAGGGCGCAATAGCGAAGCGTGTTGAGCCGTCGCATGATCAGCGGCGGATTACGCCTTGCTAATCCGCCCTACGAGCTGCCGGTTCAACGGCTGGTGCAGCAGGAACTTGTTGACCAGCACCATTGCCAACAGGCTCGGCCCGGCAAAGCCGCGCGGGATGCTCGTTCTGAACTGCAGGGCTTTCCATGCATGTTTAATAAAGCTGTCGCAATCGTTCGCATGTGTGTCACTTCAAATCCGGACTAGGAATCGCACAACTCTAAAAACGGTCACTTGCAAAGTGTTCAGCGCCGTGTCTACCCTAATACAACCTAAGGTGGCCGCGATGCTTCGATGTCGGCTAGGCACAAGTTGGACAAAGTGCCAATGCTTAAAGCTGTAAGGGAACGAACGTCGAGAGCAATGCAAGCGGCTTTGCTGGTCGGGCGGGTATCGGTGATGTTGATCCCACTCTGTGCGTTCGCAGTTGATATTGCCGAAGGGGCCGACGATCTGAAACTAATATTTGGGGTGAGCTCAATTGCCTTGCCTAGACAGTCCTTGGTTGACATCTCTCCGGTGTCCAGTGCACCGGTTAACACCACTCAAATAGACGTGCAAATCGACGGAACGGCGATCATCCGCCCGTCTCCGAGCGTCACAGAGGGATATTCACCCCCCTGCAGGTCGATCGGCACAATCTTGCTAACGAGGAGCTCGCCCCCCGGCTGGGAAGCTACGCCGATGTTAGCAAAAGCTAAGTCGGTCTCCACGCCATATAGTGGTGTGTCAGAGCTTTTAACGCCTCTCGGGCCAAAGTCGCGATTTTATATCCTTGCCTCTGAACAGACTCGTGATTTTCGCGGGCGCCCCGTCTCGTTTTCCCAATCCGGAAAGACAATGCGGCTGACTTACCGGGCCGCAGAGGAATTAACGGTGGGGTTTTCCACGACAGCAGACGAATGCTTTTTTCAGAACGCCGAAGCGCTCGTAACAAGGCTTCAGGCCTTTATAGCCCATAAATTAGCCCGTGAAAACTAGCGTGGTAGCCCGGGTGGCCGCTACATAGCTCGCGTATCGCTTCGCTCGCGGGCTACGCTTGCTACGTGCCACGGCAGCCGATTGATGAGCCGCATATTCTGTCGGCCGGATAAGCAAAGCGCGTAGGGCGCAATAGCGCAGCGTATTGCGCCGCCTGTCGTAGTCGGCGGATGACGCTTCGCTAGTCCGCCCTATGAGCTGCCCCGGATGCGCTTTGCTGCATCCGAGCACGCTTACGGGCGTTCAGTTTGCCGGTAGGCGGTCGTAGCGTGGGATGAGCGCTGTAGCCCGGATGAGCGAAGCGACATCCGGGGAGCGGCCTTTCAGCGACGCGAAGAGCCCCGGGTATCGCTCCGCTTACCCGGGCTACAATTGCGAGCCTCACGCGGGCATCACCTGCTTCTCGAATTTGAAGAAGCCGCCATCCGGCGGGCCGCCGTCGCCGTCCGGATGGTGCGGGTCCGGATGACGGTCGCTGTAGTATTCGACGATCTTGAAGCCGCATTTGTTGACGTAGAAGTGGATGTTGCGCCGCTCGAAATACGGCGTGTGGGTCTGCCAGACGCGCGTCTGCGGATAGCGCCGCTCGATCGCCCGCCATGCCGCGAGCCCAAGACCGCGGCCGTGCGCGCCGACCGCGATGAAGAAGAAATCGAGCGAATTGCACTTCGTCACGGGATCGATCGTCACCACCGCGCCGCCGACCCGCGTGCCGCCCGCGACGACGTGATACACCACCGCGCCCGGCGCCGCGAGCGACCGCCGCACGTCGTCGTCCGACGGGATCGGCCCATCCGACAGCGTGCCGAACTGTTCGATCACCGCGACGGCAAACGCCTCCTGCAACTGCCGGCCGAACTCCGGCCAGTCGCGCTCGGCCGCCAATTCGAGTGTCACGCTCTGGTCGTCCACCATCCGCTCCTGTCGCTGCCGCGCAGCCGCATCGCGCCGCGTCGGGGCCGGTGCCATCGGCGGTGATGGTGGCGCCGATAAGGCACGCGGGGTGCGACAAAGTGGGCGGGCAGGCGCAAGGGCGAACGTATTGCGCCGCTGCTTGGTGAGCGACGGATTGCGCTGCACTCATCCGACCTACGAGCTGGCTCACAGCATCCAGCAGCCAACACAGATCAATTCCAAAACAACCGGACAAGCCCGATGATTGCGCTGGGGATCGTCGATGCGCCGATCAGCAGCATCGCCAGAGTGCTCAAGATTGCATTCGCAATCCACCAGCCGCGCTCCGGCGTCGCCAGACCGATAGCCGACACGCCAAGGTTCAACGCGAGTGCCATCCAAGGCACCGGACCCGTGGAACTGATAAAGCCCCAATTGCGGAGCTGGGTCACGAAGATGACCGTCGCCGCGATCAAGCCCCAGGCGCCCAGCAGCGCGACGGATCGGTCAGAGACGGATTTGAGGTATCTTCGCATAACAACCGTTGTAGCAGTGGAGGAGGGCGAGGCGAAGTGCATCCGCGTACTTAGCGTCGTCGTAGCCTGGATGAGCGAAGCGACATCCAGGGAGCAGCGGCTTAGCCGGCGAAGGGCCCCGGGTGTCGCTGCGCTCACCCGGGCTTCTGTAACGGGCCTCGGTTAGTCAATCCCTTTTTGCGTGGTCCTGTCGCCGGTGACTTGCTTCTGTCCGGGATCG
>NZ_UFQQ01000057.1 GCF_900218015.1 Rhodopseudomonas pentothenatexigens
TACAACGCCCTTCGCCTGCAAGGAAAACCCGGAAAGGTCGCGCTCATCGCAATCGCCCGAAAACTGCTCGTCACAGCCAACGCACTCGTCAAAGCAGACACGCCATATCAAGGTAAGACCCTTGACACATGAGACAGTCGCCGGGTTCGCTCGCTTCGCGCGCGCCCCGGAATGACCAGGAGGAGCCACGCGTGCGTCTCCCCACCCGCCGTCATTCCGGGATGCGTGCGACAGCACGCAGACCCGGAATCTCGCAGTGTTCTGCTTCCGCGCGAAGCCGTCCATCATGGGCGACCGCTCGCTTCTGACGTCATCCCCGCGCAAGCGGGGATCCAGTATCCCAGAGAGCTGGTGATCTGCACGGACGCTCTGGAATACTGGCTCGCCCGCCTGCGCGGGCGATGACGGACCGTTGTTATTTGCCTGCATCGAGATTCCGGGCTCACGCGCTGGCGCGCGCGCCCCGGAATGATTCGGTGCGTTACCCGAACGCGTAGCCCGAGATGCGCTTGTTGCCGATGGCGTCGTGGAATACGCGGCGGCCGGGGGTAGGGCCGGCGGCGCCGGCGGTGACCATCAGCGGGATCAGATGTTCTTCGCGCGGATGGCAGGCGCGGGCGCCGGGGGCGCCGGCCCACTGCGCCAGGCGGTCGTTGCGGACCGCCGCCTCCGGCGCGGTCGCGGCTTCGGTGAGCCAATGATCGAACGCCACCGACTCGGCCTCCTGGCCGTCGAAGAAGGTCGAGAGATTGTGGAAGCTGTTGCCGCTGCCGATGATCAGCACGTTGTCGTCGCGCAAGGGACGCAGCGCGGCGCCGATCGCCAGATGCCGAGCGGAATCGAGGTCCCGCTGCAGCGACAGCATCACCACCGGAATCTGCGCGTCCGGATCGACGATCAGCATCGGCACGAACACGCCGTGGTCGAAGCCGCGCGTCGCATCGGTCGCGGTGGCGATGCCGGCGTCGCCGAGCAGCGCCTGCACCCGCGCGGCGAGTACCGGATCGCCCGGCGCCGGGTAGCTCAGCCGGTAGGTGTGTTCGGGAAAGCCGTAGTAATCGAACAGCATCGGCGGCGCCGCCGAGGTGCTGACGGTCGGCAGCGCCGCTTCCCAATGGCCCGACACCATCAGGATTGCGCGCGGCCGTGCCGGCAGCGAGGCGAGCACGCCGGACAGATAGGCGCGCAGGCCGTCATAGGCGTGCGGCCCGAACCGCCGCGGCGGCTCCATCCAGAAGCAGGGGCCGCCGCCGTGCGACAGGAAGATGGTGGGCTGACGGGGCATCGTCGCAATCTCCCTGATCAAAAGTCGTGTCGAGCGGCCGCGTCACAGCACGCGGCAGGCGTCCTCGAACGAAAGCCGCGGGTTGCGCGGAAACAGCTTGTCGGCGTCGCCGTAGCCGATGTTGCACAGGAAGTTCGACTTCCAGCGGCCGTCGGGGAAGAACTCCGCATCGAGCGCGGCGTGATCGAAGCCGGACATCGGCCCGGCATCGAGCCCGAGCGCGCGGGCGGCGAGGATCATGTAGGCGCCCTGCAGCGCCGAGTTGCGCTTCGCGGTCTCGATGATCAGCTCCGGCTTGCCGACGAAGCCGCTGCGCATGTCGCGCGAAGGAAACAATTGCGGCAACAGGTCGTGAAATTCGCTGTCGTAGGCGACGATCACGCAGCACGGCGCCTGCTTCACCTTGTCGACATTGCCGGGCGCGACGCTCTTCAACAGCCGCGCCTTGGCGTCAGTGCTGCGCACGAACACGAAGCGGCCCGGGTTGCTGTTGGCCGCGGTCGGCGCCCATTTCAGAAGGTCGTACAGCGCACGGATGGTGTCGTCGGTCACCGGCTTGTTGGTCCAGGCATTATGGGTGCGGGCCTGGACGAACAGCTGGTCGAGGTGGGGATCGGGCAGCGCAGGGCTCATGGGGCGAGGTTCTTATGTGAGACGAGGGGAGGTGCGCCCGCCGCCGGATGCGGCGGGCCCGGGAGGCGGATCGATCAGTTCTGCTTTTCGAACGCGGCGCTGATCTCCAGGCCGACCTCGTCGCTGATCAGCGGCACATATTTCGTCACGCCGAACTCGCTGCGCTTGATGGTGCCGGTGAGATCGAAGCCGACCGTCACCTTCTTGTTCAGCGGATTGACGCCGGCGCCGTGCAGCCGGGCGTCGAGCGTCACGGTCTTGGTGACGCCGTGCAGCGTCAGCTCGCCGGTCACCTTGGCCTGGCGCGGGCCGGTCACGTCGACCGCCTGCGAGGTGAAGCGGATCTCCGGATGCGCCTTGGCGTCGAGCCAGTCGCTGGCCTTCAGCTCCTCGGTCAGCTTGTCGACCGGGGTGTTCACCGAGGCGGTCGGCAGCTTGATGTCGAACTTGCTCTTGGCCGGATCGGCGCCGTCGAGCTGCAGCGTGCCGGAGACGTCACCGAGGCGGCCGCGGAAGGCCGAGAAGCCCATATGCGACACCACGAAGCCGACCTGGGTGTGGTCGGGGTCGACCGCGTAAGCGCCGCTCTCGACCTTCACCGGCTCGGTCTTCACCGCCGCGGCCTTGGCGGCCTTCGGTGCGGTCTCGGCGAACGCGGCGGGCGCCACCGCCAGCGCGGCGGCCAGGATCGGAAACAGCAGGTGACGTCGGATCATGAGTGTCCTCCAGTTTGGCTGTCGGTTTGACTTAAGAGCCCCAGCCACCTGAAGAAAGTGATGAAGTCTTGCAGATCTTCATCTAAAATTTCGATGATGAACGATGGCCTCACCCTCGACCAGATTCAGCTCCTGCTCACCGTGGCGGACGAAGGCAGCTTCTCCGGCGCCGCCCGCAAGCTGCGGCGGGCGCAGTCGGCCGTCACCTACGGGGTTCAGAGGCTGGAGCAGCAAATCGGGGTGTCGCTGTTCGATCGCTCCGGTTACCGCCCGGTGCTGACCGAGGCCGGCCGCGCCATGCTGGCGCGGGCGCGGCGGATCGCCGAGGAGACGGCGGCGTTCCGCGATCAGGCCCGCAGCCTCGCCGGCGGCCTGGAATCGGAACTGACGCTGGTGCTGGACTCGATGTTTCCGATGCCGCGGATGGTCGCGGCGCTGCGCGCCTTCACCGACGCGTTCCCGACCGTGACGCCGCGGATCTTCGTGCAGTCGCTCGGTGCCTCGGCCGAGCTGGTGCTGGACGGCACCTGCATGATCGGGCTGGTGCCGGAGGCGTTCAGCGACCAGCCCGAGCTGAAGCGCTATCCGCTGTCGACCGTGCAGCTCCTGCCGGTGGTGGCGCAGCATCACCCGCTGGCGGCGATCGAGGGGCCGATCCCGACCGACGTGCTGCGCCGCTACGTCCAGCTCGTGCTCACCGACCGCTCGGCGCTGACCGAAGGGCGCGACTACGGCGTGCTGTCGACGCAGACCTGGCGACTGGCCGATCTCGGCACCAAGCACGCGATGCTGCTGGCCGGGCTCGGCTGGGGCAGCATGCCGACCCATCTGGTGGCGGACGATGTCGAAGCCGGCCGGCTCAGGCTGATCCATCCGCTCGAATTCGAGGACCGCACCGCGCAACTGGTGATGACCGCGGCGCACCTCGCCGCCCGCCCGCTCGGCCCCGCGGCGCAATGGATGCTGAACTATCTGCGCACGCAGACGCCGCGCGGGTGAGGCGCCGCGCGCTCAGCCCTTGGCGGAATCCGAGAACGTCCGGTCGGGCGACAGCTCGGAATCGTAGGCCATTTCCATCACGATGCGGAACAGCCGGTCGCAGCGTTCGTCGGGGGCGAAGTGGGTGTCGTCCTTGATCCAGCCGAGCGCCTTCTCCCAGCTCGGCGAACGGCCGATATAGGCCATCGTCCAGTGCGGGAATTCGCGCGCCTCGACCTCGCCGGCGAAGATCAGCTGGATCTTGTCGTGGCGCGGGTCGTGGCGGATCAGTTCGAACATCCGCTCCACCGCCTCGCGCGATCCTTCCAGCACCTGGGCGAAGAAGCCGCAATTGAAGATCAGCGCGCCGGTGATTCCGAGCGCATCATTGTGGCGGCGGGAGGCGTTCAGGATCGTCTCGATCTCGCGGCCGACGTCCGCGACATCGCCCTCGATCCGATTCTCGCTGACATACAGCAGGCGGTACAATGGCGATGCGTCAGCCATCATCGCGCCGGTCGAGACGGAGCACCCCCATCAGCTAGCCCTCCCCACCCTATTGAGAAGCGCCGCGGCCTCGCTTTCCTTGCGCGGCGTCAAATCTTCTTGCGCGCACGCGGCAGCGCGTCGCGGACGCGCGCGAAGCCGGGAATCCCGCAGTACGCAAAGATCGATCGCCGCTTCGAGCCGTCCGCTCAGCTCAGCATCGGCCACAGCAGGTACGCCACCGCCACGGCGAGGACGATCGCGGCCCAGATCAGCCCGTGGTTCAGCCACTGGCTGGTGGTGGTGCCGCGCAGCAGGCCGCGGCCGACGAACAGCGTCAGCGCCGACAGCATCGCGACGCCGACCACCGTCGAGGAGTCGAACAGCGCGCCGCCATAAGCGCTGTCGTTGACGATCGCCGCCACCCCGCCGGTGACCACGATCGCGATCAGAACCCAGAAATAAGCCATGCGTGAAGTGTCAGTCGCGTCGCGCGCCCCTGTCAATGCGGGGCAGCGACGCGGGGCAGGGCGCCCCGCACGTCCGGCGTATCGCGGCACGACGTCCTCACCCCGCGTCATTTCCGGGATGCGCGCCACCGCCGCGCAGGCCCGGAATGACGTCGAGAGAGGGATTGTAGAGTTGGGCTGAGCAGGTCATTCCGGGGCGCGCGCGAAGCGAGCGAACCCGGCGACTGTCTCATGTGTCAAGGGTCTTACCTTGATATGGCGTGTCTGCTTTGACGAGTGCGTTGGCTGTGACGAGCAGTTTTCGGGCGATTGCGATGAGCGCGACCTTTCCGGGTTTTCCTTGCAGGCGAAGGGCGTTGTA
>NZ_UFQQ01000056.1 GCF_900218015.1 Rhodopseudomonas pentothenatexigens
CCCATCGCGACGCCGCCGACGATCTGACCGGTGGCGCTGTTGAACAGGCTGTCGGCATAGCTGCCGACCAGATTGATCGCCTCGTTGCCGCGCAGATCGAAGCGCGCGGCGTCTTCCGGTGCGACGTTCTCCGGCCCATGGCCGTCACCCTGGAGCGTGCCGTCGTTGACGATCGAGGTGGCGGCCAGAGCCGGGCCATTCTCACTGTCGTCGACCTGGATCGCACGGCCGTAGCCGTAGATGGTGGCGCCGGCATAGTTGCGGATGGTGCCGCCGCCGATCGCGATGCCTTCCGATACGTTCGGCTCGCCATTGTGGTAGCCGTTCGCACCGAGGCCGCGGATCGCGCCGTAATTGTCGAGGATCAGCAGGCCATCGGTGTCGATGGCGTCGCCGTCGCTGTCCTCGTAGCCCTGCGAGCGGCCCTCGAGCGTGCCGCGGTTGACCACCGTGACGGCATTGGCTTCGCCGGCGGTGTTGTCGATGTTCACGGCCGAACCGTTGCGCCCAACGATGGTCGCCCCGGCATCATTGATCACGGTGACCGCGTATTTGCCGGTCACGCCGTGCCGGGAGGCTTCGATCAGGCCGCCTTCGAAATTGTGCACGAGGCCGCCGGACAGCTTCTTGTAGTCGATGCCGTCGCCGCCCGCGAGGAGCTCGCCGTCCTCGAGAACCTGGTCGGCGCCCGAGATGATGGTGCCGTGGTTCTCGACCACCGTGCCTTTCCCGCCGCGGATGACGTCCTGATAGGCCACCGTGGTGATCAGGCCGCCGGCTTCGTTGACGATCCTGGCACCGGTGCCGGTCACGCTCTCGAAGTCGATGGCGATCGTGCTCGTCGTGGTCGAGCCGACGATCGTGCCGAAGTTCTGGACGGCCGGCGCGTCCTGGTTGATGGCGCCGCCGTAGATCTTCAAGGTCACGCCGCCGCCCGGTCCCTGGATCAAGCCGCTCGCCTGATTGACGATCGTGACGGGCCCGGGCCCTGCGCCGGCGACATTGTAGGCGATGCCCTTGATGGTGCCGGAATTGTCGACCGACACACCCGTCAAGGTGCCGGTCGTCAGCACCGCGAGCGAGTCCTGCCCGTCGACCGTCGCGCCCTCCTCGACGACGAGTCGCTGACTGCCGGTGAGATAGATCGTCCTCGTGACCGTCGCGTCGGTCTCGACCGCGATATCGGCAAAACCGGCGGTCTGCCCGACGTTCCACTGGCCACTCGCCACCACCAGATGTTCGAGGCCGGACGCCGCCGTGCTCTCGAGCGAGCCGGCAGCCGTGCCGACGAGCCTCAGCGTGTCCTCACCCGCACCGCCGTCGATGCCGGCCGGAACGCTGCCTTCGGCCGCGACGATGAACAGGTCGTCGCCGGCACCGCCGATCACCTTCTCGATCTCGATCAGCGTATCGTAGCCGGCGTCGTCGCCCATCACCGTGCCGGCCGCGAAGTCGACCGTAATGCCGGCCTGGTCGAAGGCGTAGTCCGCGGTGTCGCTGCCATCGCCGCCGTCGATCGTGTCGTCGCCGGCGCCGCCCAGCAAGGTGTCGTCGCCGGCGCCGCCGAGCAGTTCGTCGTCTCCGGCATTGCCCTGGATGTAGTCGTCGCCGTCGCCGCCCGCGACGACGTCGTCGCCGCCGCCGCCATACAGCATATCGTTGCCGGCGCCGCCCTGGACGTCGTCGTCGCCGTCGCCCATCGCGACGGTGTCGTCGCCGTCACCCGCGTCGACCACGAAGTCGCCATAGGCGGTCGCCGTCAGCAGGTCGTTGCCGCTGCCGAGCAGCACGGCGCCGCCGACGCTGGCGCCGACGTAGAGGTTCACCACGTCGTCGCCTTCGCCCATGTCGACATCGCCGCCGACGAGGCCGGAATTGCCGAGCTTGTCGTTGCCGTCGCCCATGACGACGCCGCCGAAGATGTTGCCGGTCGCGACGTTGATGACCTCATCGTTACCGGCGCCGGCCAGCACGTCGCCGGTTACCGTGCCGCGGTTGACGAACAGGTCGTCGCCGTCGCCGAGATCGACCGCCGAACCGCCGGTGGCGGTCATGCTGCCGTCGTTGACGAGCGTGTCGGCACCGCCGCCGGCCTTGATGCCGCCGACGATGGTCCCGGTCGCGGTGTTGTTGATGGAATCGACCTTGTTGCCGACGATGTTGATCGCCTCGCCGCCGTGGATGAGCCCGGCGAACGCCGCGACCTCCGCGTCGGTCACGCCAGTCGGCAGGTTGCCGTCGCCTTTGATCAGACCGGAATTGGTGATGGTGCTGGCGGCGAACGCGTCTCCGTTGGCGGAATTGTCGATCTGGATAGCACGGCCGAAACCGTAGAGCGTGCCGCCCTCGTGGTTGGTAATGATTGCCGCACCGGCGGCGATCGCCTCCGACACGTTCGGCTCACCCTTGTGATAGCCGTTGTGGCCGAGCCCTTCGATGGTGCCCCAATTGTCCACGACGACGCGGCCATCGACGTCGATCGCGTCGCCGTCGCTGTCGGCGTAGTTCTGCGACAGCCCCTGCATCAGACCGCGATTGACGACCGTGACGGTGTCTTCTGCCGCTGCGTCATTGTCGATATTCACCGCCGAACCGTTGCGGCCGATCATCGTGCCGCCCAGCTCGTTGACGACGGTCGTGGCCTCGTCGCCGGTGAAGGCGTGGTGTGAGCCCTCGATCCAGCCGCCGGCGAGATTGTTGAGGGTCACCCCCGTGTCGGAAAACTCGATCGCCTCCTTGCCGGCGCTGGTCTTGCCGGCTTCGAAAGGGACGATGATTTTGCCGGCATTGTTGATGATGGCGTCGCCGTAGACCTGGATCCCGCTCGCGTTGTCGGCGCCACTGTTGATCACGCCGGTGGCGAGATTGTTGATGGTGAGCAGCGCGTAATAGATGTCCTCGGCGCGGATCGACTTGTGTCCGCCGGTAATCGTTCCAGCGTTGTTGATGGTCATTTCCAGGCCGGCGCCGGCGGTGAAAACCGGAGTCTTGATCTGGTCGGAGATGATGCCGCTCTCGGCGTTGTTGATCGTGATGCGACCGGTCCCGTTTCCTTCGATGCCCGCCTCGGTGATCAGGCCGGCGTTGTCGATCGTCACGTCGACATCGGAGCCGGCGACACTGAATCCGCCCGCGACGGTGCCGCCGGCTTCGATGGTCAGTGTCGTCGGACCAGTCAGGCCGATCGCCTGGCTCACCGTCTCGCCGGCATGAACCACCGTCGGACCGTCGTCGTTCAGAATCCACCCCTCCGATCTCTTGACGCCGAGCGCGACGTTCTGGGCGGCGGGGTTGGTGGCGGTTGTCAAGGTGAGCGTGAACCTCTCATTGGTTTCGATCACCGCGTCGCCCGAAATCGCGATGGAGACGGTCGTCGAAATCTCGCCGTCCGGAATGATGCCGCTGAAGGTGGTCGGCAGCGTGCCGCCGAAATCCTCGGCGTTGGTCGTGCCGGCCGCGAACGTGCCGCTGAAGGCGACGTCGCCGACCGTGCCGCCATTGCCGCTGCGCTCGACGGTGAAGGTGACGATCCGGGTACCGTCGGTGCCCTCGATCTCGGAGACGACCGAGACATTGGTCGAACCGGCGGCGAAGCCGATGAGTTGCTGCGTGTCGTCATTGACGATCGTGCCGGTCGCCTTGAGATCGGCGGCGCCGGGTTCGAGGTAGACGGTGGCGGCGGGGTTGGTGACCTTCGTCAGCGTCAGCGAGAAACTCTCGTCCGCCTCGTAGGTCGTCTCGGCCGCGATCGCGATCGTGATCGTGGCGGATGTCTCCCCCTCTGGGATGGTGCCCGTGAAGGTTGTCGCAGGCAGCTTGCCACCGGCGTAGTCTGCTGCCGCGGTCGTGCCCCGCGCGAAGGTTCCCGTGAACTCGACCGCGCCGGTCGTGCCGTTGGTGCGTTCAACGACGAAGCTGTAGGTTGTTTCGCCGCTGTTGCCCTCGACTTGAGAAACCGTCAGCGATCCGGTGGCAAAGGCAACTCTCTGCGCTAGGGGATCGATGACGAAGGCGTCGGTCGAGAACGGCACGTCCGGCGCAGTTCCGTCCGCGCTGTTGTCGTTGACCTTGTCGTACTGCGTCGCCCAAGTGCCCGTGCCATTGACGAGACTCAGGAAGTTAGAAAAGTCACCGCCGGTCAGGCGGATGCCGGTATAGGCCGCAATATCGTCCTCGGCTTGCGTTGCCCTTGCGGTCAGACCGGTGCTCAGGCCCGTTCCGCTGATCAGTCCGGCGTCCGCCGAGGTGAACGCTCCGGTGGTGAACGCGGCGAGAAACGTCGGCGACGACGCCGTGCCGACATAGGCATACACCGTCTCTCCGGCCAGAAAGCCGGAATGCGTGAACGAGTCCAGGCCGCGCGCCGTCTCTTCGGCCCAGGCGATGGTGCCGAGATTGCTGGTCGCGGTCTCACCGGCGGCAAGGCCGTCCATGGTGACGATCGTGCCAGCCGCGATGTTACCGGTCGCCGTCCAGGTCCAGGTGGATTCGCCGGTGTTGAAGGCGCCACCGGTCCACTCGTTGTCGGTGAACCAGATCTCGGTGCCGGCTGCGATCGGCTCGAGCACCACGAAGGCGAGATTGTCGGCGCCATCGGCATTGAAGCCAGTGAAAGCGATCGAACCAGCGGCGAGGGACATTCGATACTCCTGGTCTGGGACGCGTCGGCGCGCCCGCGGATGTTGAGCAAGGGTTCAGTTCGGCGGCGGACGCCGGCGTCGGATCGACGCCGGCCAACGGAACGCGGTCCGCTTTTGGCGACCGATCCGCCTCGAATGGAAAGGAGTCAGACGGAGAAGGGCAGCCGAGCAAGGCCGAGAGGATAACGCCGGCGTTGGGGGAGCCGCGACGGCGAAGCCTTTGAGGAGGCGTCGGGAAGACCTGCACCTCGTGGAGGGAGCGCCCGGCCGGGCGCTCCCCTTTGTTTTGTGTCGAACCGCCGCGTCAGACGAAGCGGAAGTCGTCCGCGGTCAGCGAACTCATCTGGACGTTGGCCAGCGTGATGCTGTTGTCGGCGTCGAGCGTCACCACCACGCTGCCGCCGACCTGGGCGCTGTGCGACATCACATCGGC
>NZ_UFQQ01000055.1 GCF_900218015.1 Rhodopseudomonas pentothenatexigens
GTGAGGTCTTCGGATCTCGGGCTGTTTGACAAGTGAAGAAGAAGAAAGAGAAACGTGGACGGCGAAGTCCTTGCGGGTCTCGATTTTGAGGGAGCTTCGGCTTTCTTGGGATTGGGGCCGGACGAAAGACTTCGGCGGTACACGTTTTATAAGGAACACCATGTTCGTTTTGCGCTGTGAAGCGCGGGCGACGAGTTCTTGGTCTTTGGATCGAGGACGATGGTGGGACCTCGTCAAACGTTGTGATCAGCCGGTTTGAAGTTTCAAGTCCAACTTGAGAGTTTGATCCTGGCTCAGAGCGAACGCTGGCGGCAGGCTTAACACATGCAAGTCGAACGGGCGTAGCAATACGTCAGTGGCAGACGGGTGAGTAACGCGTGGGAACGTACCTTTTGGTTCGGAACAACACAGGGAAACTTGTGCTAATACCGGATAAGCCCTTACGGGGAAAGATTTATCGCCGAAAGATCGGCCCGCGTCTGATTAGCTAGTTGGTGAGGTAATGGCTCACCAAGGCGACGATCAGTAGCTGGTCTGAGAGGATGATCAGCCACATTGGGACTGAGACACGGCCCAAACTCCTACGGGAGGCAGCAGTGGGGAATATTGGACAATGGGGGCAACCCTGATCCAGCCATGCCGCGTGAGTGATGAAGGCCCTAGGGTTGTAAAGCTCTTTTGTGCGGGAAGATAATGACGGTACCGCAAGAATAAGCCCCGGCTAACTTCGTGCCAGCAGCCGCGGTAATACGAAGGGGGCTAGCGTTGCTCGGAATCACTGGGCGTAAAGGGTGCGTAGGCGGGTTTCTAAGTCAGAGGTGAAAGCCTGGAGCTCAACTCCAGAACTGCCTTTGATACTGGAAGTCTTGAGTATGGCAGAGGTGAGTGGAACTGCGAGTGTAGAGGTGAAATTCGTAGATATTCGCAAGAACACCAGTGGCGAAGGCGGCTCACTGGGCCATTACTGACGCTGAGGCACGAAAGCGTGGGGAGCAAACAGGATTAGATACCCTGGTAGTCCACGCCGTAAACGATGAATGCCAGCCGTTAGTGGGTTTACTCACTAGTGGCGCAGCTAACGCTTTAAGCATTCCGCCTGGGGAGTACGGTCGCAAGATTAAAACTCAAAGGAATTGACGGGGGCCCGCACAAGCGGTGGAGCATGTGGTTTAATTCGACGCAACGCGCAGAACCTTACCAGCCCTTGACATGTCCAGGACCGGTCGCAGAGACGTGACCTTCTCTTCGGAGCCTGGAGCACAGGTGCTGCATGGCTGTCGTCAGCTCGTGTCGTGAGATGTTGGGTTAAGTCCCGCAACGAGCGCAACCCCCGTCCTTAGTTGCTACCATTTAGTTGAGCACTCTAAGGAGACTGCCGGTGATAAGCCGCGAGGAAGGTGGGGATGACGTCAAGTCCTCATGGCCCTTACGGGCTGGGCTACACACGTGCTACAATGGCGGTGACAATGGGAAGCTAAGGGGCGACCCTTCGCAAATCTCAAAAAGCCGTCTCAGTTCGGATTGGGCTCTGCAACTCGAGCCCATGAAGTTGGAATCGCTAGTAATCGTGGATCAGCATGCCACGGTGAATACGTTCCCGGGCCTTGTACACACCGCCCGTCACACCATGGGAGTTGGCTTTACCTGAAGACGGTGCGCTAACCCGCAAGGGGGGCAGCCGGCCACGGTAGGGTCAGCGACTGGGGTGAAGTCGTAACAAGGTAGCCGTAGGGGAACCTGCGGCTGGATCACCTCCTTTCTAAGGATGGGTCTTCAGTCTGCTTCGGCGACTATCGACCTGTTTTAGAAACATCAGAGGCTCTAAGTCATACGAGCCTCATTGGCGGGACCTCGCCGTCTTCGTTTCTCTTTCTTCGCGGACGAACACGCGCCTGGGGTGGCGCGCGCATTCGGCTTGTCGGCATGATCGTTGATCGATTGTGCCGGTGCTGCGTGCCGCCAGCTGCCTCACGTGCTGAGGGCTTGTAGCTCAGTTGGTTAGAGCGCGCGCTTGATAAGCGTGAGGTCGGAAGTTCAAGTCTTCCCAGGCCCACCATTTTGTCGAGCGCTGCATTCGTCTTCTGGTTACGGGGCCATAGCTCAGCTGGGAGAGCGCGTGCTTTGCAAGCATGAGGTCGTCGGTTCGATCCCGTCTGGCTCCACCAGATGGTCGATCGACCAGAGCGCTTCGCTTGCACCTCGTTGTTGTCATAGGGACAGCGACGATGGTTTTTCGTCCGCAACTTGTATTCGCCGGCTTTGCGCAACGCGCAGCCTGGCGGGTTTTCTGACATCGTGAAGAGGAGATCGATCCGGGTTCGGGTCTTGCAGAGTGATCTGCGGGGCATCGATCGCGTATCTCCGGAGCGTTTTCGGCGCCTGGTTGTTGCAAGACGACCGGGTTGTAAAACGCTTCTTGTTGACGACGCTTGACCGCATCGTCATCGGGTCGATCTTACGAAGCAATAACTGGTCTTTCTAATCAGTGTCCGTTCGCGAAACGCGTCCTTCGGGACGGCTTGCGAGTACATTCTGCCGAGTGTGTGGACATTGATAATGAGAGCAATCAAGTGCCTTAAGGGTGTTCGACGGATGCCTTGGCGCTGAGAGGCGATGAAGGACGTGCTACGCTGCGATAAGCCATGGGGAGCTGCGAAGAAGCTTTGATCCGTGGATTTCCGAATGGGGAAACCCACCTTCGATAGCCGGAACTCCAAGGCCTTGTGTCTTGGTGAGAACCAAGCCGCGAGGTTTTGGATTTCCGGTTATCAAGAGAAGGTATGAGATCTCTGAATACATAGGAGGTTTCAAGCGAACCCAGGGAACTGAAACATCTAAGTACCTGGAGGAAAGGACATCAACCGAGACTCCGCTAGTAGTGGCGAGCGAACGCGGACCAGGCCAGTCATCATTGGAAGACAATTGGAATCTGTCAGGAAAGCAGAGCCTTAGAGGGTGATAGCCCCGTACAAGTAATGCGACCAATGATGCTCGAGTAAGGCGGGACACGTGCAATCCTGTCTGAACATGGGGGGACCACCCTCCAAGCCTAAGTACTCCTCAGCGACCGATAGTGAACCAGTACCGTGAGGGAAAGGTGAAAAGCACCCCGACGAGGGGAGTGAAATAGTTCCTGAAATCGGACACCTACAAACAGACGGAGCCCAAGATACGTTCTGGGTGACGTCGTACCTTTTGTATTATGGGCCAGCGACTTAATTTAACGAGCAAGCTTAAGCCGATAGGTGTAGGCGCAGCGAAAGCGAGTCTGAATAGGGCGTCAAGTTCGTTGGATTAGACCCGAAACCTAGTGATCTAGCCATGAGCAGGTTGAAGGTGAGGTAACACTCACTGGAGGACCGAACGGGTGCCTGTTGAAAAAGGCTCCGATGACTTGTGGTTAGGGGTGAAAGGCCAATCAAACTGGGAAATAGCTGGTTCTCCGCGAAAGATATTTAGGTATCGCCTCGGACGAATACCTCAGGGGGTAGAGCACTGGATGGGCTAGGGGGACTTACCGTCTTACCAAACCCAACCAAACTCCGAATACCTGAGAGTACTATCCGGGAGTCACACGGCGGGTGCTAACGTCCGTCGTGGAGAGGGAAACAACCCTGACCTACAGCTAAGGCCCCCAATTCGTGGCTAAGTGGGAAAGGATGTGGAAATCCCAAAACAACCAGGAGGTTGGCTTAGAAGCAGCCATCCTTTAAAGAAAGCGTAACAGCTCACTGGTCTAAATAAGGGTTTCTGCGCCGAAGATGTAACGGGGCTCAAGCCACGAGCCGAAGCTTAGGGTGTGCGCAAGCACGCGGTAGCGGAGCGTTCTGTAAGCCTGCGAAGGGCGACCCGTGAGGGCGCCTGGAGGTATCAGAAGTGCGAATGCTGGCATGAGTAACGACAAACACTGTGAAAGACAGTGTCGCCGAAAGTCCAAGGGTTCCTGCGTAAAGTTAATCTTCGCAGGGTTAGCCGGTCCCTAAGGCGAGGCAGAAATGCGTAGTCGATGGGAATCACGTGAATATTCGTGAGCCAGTGGATGGTGACGAATCCCTTATGTTGTTCGACCTTACTGGATTGGTCGGGCCTCGATGGGGTTCCAGGAAATAGCCTCCACATCAGACCGTACCCGAAACCGACACAGGTGGACTGGTAGAGTATACCAAGGCGCTTGAGAGAACGATGTTGAAGGAACTCGGCAATTTACCTCCGTAACTTCGGGATAAGGAGGCCTTCTGTTTGCGCAAGCAGGCAGGAGGGGCACAGACCAGGGGGTGGCAACTGTTTAACAAAAACACAGGGCTCTGCGAAATCGCAAGATGACGTATAGGGTCTGACGCCTGCCCGGTGCCGGAAGGTTAAGAGGAGGAGTGCAAGCTCTGAATTGAAGCCCCGGTAAACGGCGGCCGTAACTATAACGGTCCTAAGGTAGCGAAATTCCTTGTCGGGTAAGTTCCGACCTGCACGAATGGCGTAATGACTTCCCCGCTGTCTCCAACATCGACTCAGTGAAATTGAATTCCCCGTGAAGATGCGGGGTTCCTGCGGTCAGACGGAAAGACCCCGTGCACCTTTACTGTAGCTTTGCGCTGGTATTCGTGACTGTTTGTGTAGAATAGGTGGTAGGCTTTGAAGCTCGGGCGCCAGCTCGGGTGGAGCCGCAATGTGAAATACCACCCTAATGGTTATGGATATCTAACCGCGATCCCTTATCGGGTTCCGGGACAGCGCATGGTGGGCAGTTTGACTGGGGCGGTCGCCTCCCAAAGAGTAACGGAGGCGTGCGACGGTAGGCTCAGAACGGTCGGAAATCGTTCGTCGAGTACAATGGCATAAGCCTGCCTGACTGCGAGACCAACAAGTCGAGCAGAGACGAAAGTCGGTCATAGTGATCCGGTGGTCCCGCGTGGATGGGCCATCGCTCAACGGATAAAAGGTACGCCGGGGATAACAGGCTGATGACGCCCAAGAGTCCATATCGACGGCGTCGTTTGGCACCTCGATGTCGGCTCATCACATCCTGGGGCTGGAGAAGGTCCCAAGGGTTCGGCTGTTCGCCGATTAAAGTGGTACGTGAGCTGGGTTCAGAACGTCGTGAGACAGTTCGGTCCCTATCTGCCGTGGGTGTTGGAATGTTGAGAGGATTTGCCCCTAGTACGAGAGGACCGGGGTGAACGTACCTCTGGTGGAGCTGTTGTCGCGCCAGCGGCAGTGCAGCATAGCTATGTACGGACGGGATAACCGCTGAAAGCATCTAAGCGGGAAACCCACCTCAAAACGAGCATTCCCTCGAGAACCGTGGAAGACGACCACGTTGATAGGCCGGATGTGGAAGTGCGGCAACGCATGCAGCTTACCGGTACTAATCGTTCGATTGGCTTGATTGCTCTCATTATCAGTGTCCACCACACGCGACACCAAACATGCTGTGGTGACCAAAAACCAGATATTGCTTCGTGCTCTTGTCCTTCGCCGGCCTGGTGGTTCTAGCGAGGAGCCTGAACCCGTTCCCATCCCGAACACGGCCGTTAAACTCCTCAGCGCCAATGGTACTCCGTCTCAAGACGCGGGAGAGTAGGTCGCCGCCAGGCCTGCAAAGAACAAGAGATCCTCAAACACCACGATG
>NZ_UFQQ01000054.1 GCF_900218015.1 Rhodopseudomonas pentothenatexigens
CCGTTGATTGACACCATCAGTTTGAGGGACGACCACCCTTCCGCCAATTCGCCAAGCGACCTGCTCGGCCTGGCCGGCCCGTTACCCCATCTACGCTTGCTCATGCGGGCTACGCTCGCTGCGCCTGCTACGCAGCCGTTTCCGATGTTTGCGTCACGGCGCCACGGCCTGCCAGGAGGCCGGCCACCGAGATATCCTCGTCGAGCGCTTCCCAATGCAAGCCGACGCGGCTCAATTCCACCTGGGCGCGCTCCGCCGGCGTCGCCCGGAGCAGCCGAGGAAACCAGCCCAGCGGCACGCCGAGGGTGCGGCCATCCGACAACTCGACCCACATCGTGTGATCGTCAAAACGGACGCTGGTGGCCGAAATGGTCATGCCATGGTCTCAGGATTAGGTCGCGTGTTTCGGCGACGGCGGCGATCGTAATCCTGTAGCTCGGATAAGCGAAGCGTTATCCGGGGAGCCGTGTATCGGCGGCGCGAAGATTCCCAGGTATCGCTGCGCTCACCCGGGCTACGCTTGCTGACTCCTCAGAGTCCCACAACCCGATTCCAATCAGAGATATACATGTACAATCGTTGAAACTCGCTCGGTAGTAACATCCGGTTGTGGGCTATGAAATTACGAGCTTTTTCTATCTCATCTAATCTTTGCTTAAGCCAGTGCTGAGTAGGCACCACATCCTTAAAGTATTCCCACTTTGCGATAATGATTTGGGCTAGGTGTCCGAAGTCAACGAAGCCGAGTAGATCGGCTTTCTCTCCCTCCAGCCAAGAATCTTTCTGAGCGCCGGTTCGCCGTCCTTCGGCATGCTCTTTGACTTTAGGAGGCAGTTTGTCCTGCCAATCTATTCCGTCTTTCTCTACAAGCGCCTCCCTTATGAAATCTCGAAGTTCGTTTTCGAAGCAGTATAAGACCGCGTACAGTCGAGCCATCTCGAGAGCATCATTGCGACGGGAAACCCCGAAGGGCGAAAGCGCCTCTCGCAAAAGCTCCTCTTCGGAATCTTGTAGATTAGCTCCGATTTGAATCCCGGCTCGGCGAAATCGGTCTGCTTCAGATTCGAACATCAATCCGCGAAAAAGGAACTCTCGAAAATTATTGTTAGTCAAGCAGATGATCCTTTAGCGACTTAAAGATGGCGTTGTACACTTCGACGTCTTTCGTTGCTGGCAGATGGATTTGGATATTGTAGTGAAAGCTTCGCGCGACGTTGCTGCGGTGCTCTCGTTCCGTTTTTTCGGGGGCGGCGCCAGCCTCTGTCAGACTTTCTGGTGACTTTGGGACTGATTTGACGGCTCCCTGCGCGGAGTTGATATCAGCCAACGCAAGAAGTCCAAAAAAGGTTTTCGTCATCAATCCGGCGACATTGTCGCTTTGATTATGAAAGCTCTTGAACTTGCCTTCGACTGCCACCTTGTCGGCGGTTGTCGGGTGTTCCTTAATTAGGAAGATGTCGGAATAGGCCTCCTTGAGAGCTTGACCAAGAACCTGCCTTGCACGTGAGTGGTCGCGGTACTCTAAGTATCTGTTAGTCGGTACGCCATCAGCAGTAAGAAAGCCCAGCGCTTTCAACAATGGAATGAATGCGCGATCGTTTGTCGAGGTGAAGCCCCAATCCTTCAATAGTTGATTAGTAAATCGCTCGGGTGCTTGGCCGTCTTGAATTTTTTTGAAGAAGTCCGCAATCCGGTTGGTGGGAAGTACGTACGCGTTCGTAAGCGTCATTTGATATCCGCTGGCAACGAAAATTATAAGCTCATCAGATGTTCACGATTTGTTTAATTATGCCAAGGGCGGCGAGTAGTCGCCGCCCTTCAATCTGTGGATTAGTAGCTTACGAGCACCCCGTCGTCGACCCGCACGTATCGCACTTCATACAAGTCCCGTTGCGGACCAGCGTGAAGTTGCCGCACTCGCTGCACATCTCGCCTTCGTAGCCCTTGGCTTTGGCTTCGGCGCGGCGTTCGGCTTTGGTCGGGGCGGCTTGGGTCGCGGCGGTGGTGGCTTTGCTCCACTGCAGCGCTTCGAGCTTTTCGGTCGGCGACAGGTCGGTCTGGGTTTCCTGCTTCAGCGCGGTGGCGCCTTCGAGGGCGTCGCCGACGCGGGAGGAGGCGAGGGCCGTGACGGTCGGCGCGGCGCCGGCCGGGGCGTTGCGCGGCGTCGAGTCTGCCGGGTGGGCGGGGGTGCTGCGCATCACCACCAAATTGTCGGTGCGCGACCGGGTCAGGCCCTTGGACAGATACTTGGTCGCCGCCGCGGGGCCCGCGACCACGCCGCCGTCCGGCGCCTTGCCTTCCTCGACGCCCTTGCCGATGGCGTCGAAGCCGGTCTCGGTCGGATCGACATGGGCGAGGTCGAACCGGCCCATGTAGCTCACCGCCAGCTCGCGGAACACGTAGTCGAGGATCGAGGTGGCGTATTTGATCGAGTCGTTGCCCTGGACGGGGCCGGCCGGCTCGAACCGGGTGAAGGTGAAGGCGTCGACATATTCTTCGAGCGGCACGCCGTACTGGAGACCCAGGGAGACGGCGATCGCAAAATTGTTGATGAACGACCGGAGGGCGGCACCCTCCTTGTGCATGTCGATGAAGATCTCGCCGAGGCGGCCGTCATCATATTCGCCAGTGCGCAAATAGACCTTGTGGCCGCCGACCACCGCCTTCTGGGTGTAGCCCTTGCGGCGATCCGGCATCTTCTCGCGCTCGCGCATCACCACGATGCGCTCGACCAGACGCTCCACCACCTTTTCGGAGATGTGCGCGGCGCGGGCGGCCATCGGCTTGTCGAGGAAGGTGTCGATGTCCTCGTCCTCGTCGTCGTCGGCGATCAGCTGCGAATTCAGCGGCTGCGACAGCTTGGAGCCGTCGCGGTAGAGGGCATTGGCCTTCAGCGCCAGCTTCCACGACAGCATGTAGGCGGACTTGCAGTCCTCCACCGTGGCGTCGTTCGGCATGTTGATGGTCTTGGAGATCGCACCCGAGATGAACGGCTGCGCCGCGGCCATCATCCGGATGTGGCTCTCGACCGACAGATAGCGCTTGCCGATCTTGCCGCACGGATTGGCGCAATCGAACACCGCGTAGTGCTCGGGCTTCAGATGCGGCGCACCCTCGACCGTCATCGCGCCGCAGATGTGGATGTTGGCGGCCTCGATCTCGCGCTTGGTGAAGCCGAGCGCGGTGAGCAGGTCGAAATTCGGCTGGGCGATCTGCTCGGCTTCGATCTTGAGGACGTCTTTCAGGAAGTCCTCGCCGAAGGTCCATTTGTTGAAGGCGAACTTGATGTCGAACGCGGTCGGCAACGCCTTGTCGACCTTGGCGAGGGCTTCATCGGTGAAGCCCTTGGCCTTCAGGGTCGAGACGTTGATCGCCGGCGCGTTGGAGAGCGAGCCGTGGCCGACGGCGTAGGCTTCGATTTCCTGGATCTGGTGCTCCGGATAGCCGAGCACGCGCAAGGCGGCGGGCACCGCGCGGTTGATGATCTTGAAGTAGCCGCCGCCGGCCAGCTTCTTGAACTTCACCAGCGCGAAGTCGGGCTCGATGCCGGTGGTGTCGCAGTCCATGACGAGGCCGATGGTGCCGGTCGGCGCAATCACCGTGGTTTGCGCGTTGCGGTAGCCGTGCTGCTCGCCGAGTTCGAGCGCCTTGTCCCAGGCCGTCTTGGCGTGGTCGACGGCGTCCGGGATCGGGCAGTTGGTGTGGTCGAGCGGCACCGGGTTGACCGACAGCGCCTCATAGACGCGGCTCTCGCCATGCGCGGCGCGGCGGTGATTGCGGATCACCCGCAGCATATGGTCGGCGTTCTTCTTGTAGCCGGGGAAGGCGCCGAGCTTTGCGGCCATCTCGGCCGAGGTCGCATACGCGGTGCCGGTCATGATGGCGGAGAGGGCGCCGCACAGCGCGCGGCCTTCCTTCGAGTCGTAGGACAGGCCCATGGTCATCAACAGGCCGCCGATATTGGCGAAGCCGAGGCCGAGGGTGCGGAATTCGTAAGACAGCTCGGCGATCTGCTTGGACGGGAACTGCGCCATCAGCACCGAGATTTCCAGCACCACGGTCCACAGCCGGCACAGATGCTCGTAGGCGTCGAGATCGAAGCGCTGCGCGCCGACGTCGTAGAACGCGAGCAGGTTCGCCGAGGCGAGGTTGCAGGCGGTGTCGTCGAGGAACATGTATTCCGAGCACGGATTCGACGCGCGGATGTCGCCGGACGCCTTGCAGGTGTGCCAGTCGTTCATCGTGGTGTTGAAGTGCAGCCCGGGATCGGCGCTGGCCCAGGCCGCGGTGCCGATCTTCTCCCACAGCTCGCGGGCCTTCAGCGTCTTCACCACCTTCTTGTTGGTGCGGGCGGTGAGGTGCCAGTCGCCGTCGGTCTCGACCGCGCGCAGGAAGTCGTCCCGGAGCGACACCGAGTTGTTGGAGTTCTGGCCGGCGACGGTGAGGTAGGCCTCAGAGTCCCAGTCGGTGTCGTAGATCGGGAAGTCGATCTCCTTGTAGCCCTGCTTGGCGTACTGGATGACGCGCTTGATCATCGCGTCGGTCACCAGCGCGCGGCGCGCCAGCTTGACCTCGCGGCGCAGCGCCGGGTTCTTCTCCGGATCGAAGCAGTCGTCGCCCGAGCCCTGGCAGTTGACGCAGGCCTTCAGGATCGCCTTGAGGTGCTTCTGGTTGACCTTGGAGCCGGTGACGAGCGCGGCGACCTTCTGCTCCTCCTTCACCTTCCAGTCGATATAGGCCTCGATGTCCGGGTGATCGACGTCGACCACCACCATCTTGGCGGCGCGGCGGGTGGTGCCGCCGCTCTTGATGGCGCCGGCGGCGCGGTCGCCGATCTTCAGGAAGCTCATCAGGCCGCTCGACTTGCCGCCGCCCGACAGCCGCTCGCCTTCACCGCGCAGCCGCGAGAAGTTGGAGCCGGTGCCGGAGCCGTATTTGAACAGGCGGGCTTCACGGACCCACAGGTCCATGATGCCGCCGTCGTTGACGAGGTCGTCCTCGATGCCCTGGATGAAGCAGGCGTGCGGCTGCGGGTGCTCGTAGGCCGACTTCGACTTGGTCAGCTTGCCGGTCTTGTAGTCGACGTAATAGTGGCCCTGGCCGGGGCCGTCGACGCCGTAGGCCCAGTGCAGGCCGGTGTTGAACCACTGCGGGCTATTCGGCGCCACCATCTGCATCGCCAGCATGTAGCGCAGCTCGTCGAAGAACGCGCGGGCGTCGTCTTCGGATGAGAAGTAGCTGCCCTTCCAGCCCCAATAGGTCCAGCAGCCGGCGAGGCGATCGAACACCTGCTTGGCGGAATGTTCGGAGGTGTAGCGTTCGCTCTCGGGCAGCGCGGCGAGCGCGTCGGTGTCGGCGACCGAGCGCCACAGCCACGACGGCACGCTCTCTTCCTCGACCTTCTTCAGGCGCGCGGCGACACCCGCTTTACGGAAATACTTCTGCGCCAGCACGTCGGAGGCGACCTGCGACCAGAACTCCGGCACCTCGACATTCTCGAGGCGGAACACCACCGACCCGTCCGGGTTGCGGATCTCGCTGGTCGTCAGCCTGAATGCGATCGCCGCGTAGGGAGACTGGCCGTCCTTGGTGTAGCGCCGTTCGATCTTCATCTCGTGCCCCGTTCAAGTCGCCCGAAACCCCCGCCGTGGGTGGCCCGGGAAGTTGCTGGTCGGCGAACCTTGTTCGCCCTGCGAGCCGTGGCCCGGCCCGTCTGTTTTGAGGGCGGAGGCGACGGCCGCATTTTGCAGCCGAGCTTCCAACCCTACTCACGCCCCATGTCGCTTTGCGAGCCGTTTTGCCGGCCCGTCGGAATGCGCCCCAACGGTCGATTTAGGAGCAGACGACGCCTCGCCCCGCTGCCGCTGTGGCTGTCGGAGGTGGCCGGTCTGGACCCTTCTGGGAAACGTCCGGCGGGACAAAACACTCCCTCGCTGGACGGCCCTGAAGCTAGGCCGACTCCGTCCGACCCGTCAAGCAATAGTGCGGGTTCCTGAATCAAATACTAAATGTGGTGGATTAGGGTGGAAAACAGCGGCCGTGGCTCGCGCTGACCCGATCAAGTATCGGTGAGTCCTCGCAGATTCCAAAGTCGAAAAAGTCGGCGGGATGCCGCCGATCGCGGCTGCACCCGCTGTTCACAGGGCAGGTATTTTTTCGCTTTCAGGGCTTGCCAAACCCGACTCACGAAAGACCCCTGAAAGGTGCCGGATTACGGGTGGCGCCCGGACCGCAACACCGGCATTCTGGACGCTCCTCCTGCCGGGTTTTCCATGTCCGATCCTTCCCCGATTCCCGCGCCCGGCCGCATTGCGTCCGGCGGCCTGGTGTTCCTGACCGTCACCACGGTGGCCTGGGGCCTGAGCTGGCCGGTCACCAAATACCTGATCGCGCAATGGCCGCCGCTGCCGCTGCGCGGGCTGACCGGCATCGCCGGCGCGCTGGCGCTGTTCGGCTACGCGGCGCTGCGCGGCGACAGCCTGGCGGTGCCGCGCGACCAGCGGCTGCGGCTGGTGGTGTCGGCGTTCTTCAACGTCACGCTGTGGATGGCGGTGATGGGGCTGGCGCTGCTGTGGCTGCCGGCCGGCGAGACTGCGGTGATCGCCTACACCATGCCGGTGTGGACCGCGCTCTTGGCCTGGCCGCTGCTCGGCGAGCGGCTGACGCTGAAGCGCATCGCGGCGCTGGTGCTCGGCTTCTCCGGCATCGCCGTCCTGATGGGTGCCGACGGCTTCGCCGCCAGCATGACGAAGCTGCCCGGCATCCTGCTGGCGCTCACCGGCGCGCTCGGCTTTGCGCTCGGCACCATCTTCCTGAAGCGGTTTCCGATCGCGCTGCCCGGCGCCACCTCGGCGGCGTGGCAGATCGGGCTCGGCTGCATTCCGGTGGCGGCGATCGGCCTCGCATTCGAGATCCCGCAGGCGGCGGCACTGACGCCGCTCGGCTGGGCCGGGCTGGTGTATCTGGTCGTGATTCAGTTCTGTGTCGCCTATCTATGCTGGTTCGCCGCGCTGCAGCGGCTGCCGGCGTCGGTCGCGGCGATCGGCACCATGGCGACGCCGGTGATCGGCGTCGTCGCCTCGGCGTTTGCATTGGGCGAGCCGCTCGGGCTCGGGCAGATCGCCGCGCTGGTGATGACGCTGGCCGGCGTGGCGCTGGCGACGCGATCCTGATCCGCGGCAATTGCCGGTGGACCGTGCCGCGCGCGGCCTGTTACAGAAATGTGTCGCCGCCGTGTGATCTGCGGTGCGACCAACGAACAAGAGTCCGGGGCAGGAAATGACGTCCAACATCAAGAAGCTGCTGGTAACGGAATCGTTGTCGCAGCGGGGCAGGGCGCTGATCGCCGCGCGCGGCGACATCGCGATGATCGAATTCCCCAACATGATTTCGGCCGACGATTTCGACGCGCTGCTGCGCCGCGAAGCGCCGGTGCACGGCGTCGCGCTCGGCGCCACGCGGTTCGGCGAGCGCGAGCTCGAGGCGGCGCAGGAGATGCGCGTGGTGGCGCGGATCGGCGTCGGCTATGACGCGATCGACGTGCCGGCGCTGAGCAAGCGCAGGGTGCCGCTGATGACTGCGGGCACCGCGAACTCGCCGTCGGTCGCCGAGCAGGCGCTGTTCATGATGCTGACGCTGGCCAAGCGCGGCGCCGAGCTGCACGCGTTGGTGAAGACCGGCGCCTGGGCGACGCGGCTCGGGCTGCTGCCGTTCGATCTGTTCGGCAAGACCGTGCTGATCGTCGGCTTCGGCCGGATCGGCACCCGCACCGCCAAGCGCTGCCTGGCGATGGAAATGACCGTGCTGGTGTACGATCCCTATGTGCCGGCGGCGGCGATCGAAGCGGCCGGCTGCAAGCAGGTTTCCGATCTCGACGCGGCGCTGCCGGAGGCCGATTTCGTCAGCCTGCATTGCCCGAAGACGCCGGAAACCACCGGACTGTTCGACGCGAAGAGGCTGTCGAAGATGAAGCCGACCGCGTATCTGATCAACACCGCGCGCGGCGGCATCGTGGTCGAGCAGGCGCTGTACGACGCGCTGCTCGCGAACAAGCTCGCCGGCGCCGGGTTAGATGTGTTCGAGCAGGAGCCGCCGCCGCACGGCCACAGACTGTTCGACCTGCCCAACGTGATCATCGCCCCGCACGTCGCCGGTGTCACCCGCGAAGCGCTCGACCGGATGGGCGAGCAGACCGCCCGCAACATGCTGAGCGTGCTCGACGGCGACCCGATCCGCGCCAACGTCGTCAATCAGGACGTGCTCGGTTAGTTGGGCGCGGCGCTCCTCGCAATTGTGCAAGTTCACTAATTCGGTGATCGAATCCGCCCATCAGGGAGGCTTCGATGCGCGACAACAGTTTCGACCGGACGATCGAGCGGAATTACATCCAGAAATGGCGGTTTCTGATGGCCGAATACGA
>NZ_UFQQ01000052.1:0-7119 GCF_900218015.1 Rhodopseudomonas pentothenatexigens
GCAACACCGACAGAGGCGCCCGCACCGGGTTACGGCGAGATGATCGGCCGGGAATCTACCGAGCGGCCTCTGTCGTGCTGACTATGCACCAGCACCTCGCAGATACAGGAATCCCGCGGTTGTGGCGCACGGCGGGTCGGCCTGCAGCTCCGGATTCCGGGTTCGCGCTGACGCGCGCCCCGGAATGGCGGAGGTGGGGAGGCGATGCGCGTCGGCTGTTACTTCACGCCGGCCAACCAGCGGTCATTCCGGGGCGCTCGCGTCAGCGAGCGAACCCGGAATCTCGCGGTTGTGGGGCACGGCGGGTCGGCCTGCAGCTCCGGATTCCGGGTTCGCGCTGACGCGCGCCCCGGAATGACGGAGGTGGGGAGGCGATGCGCGTCGGCTGTTACTTCACGCCGGCCCACCAGCGGTCATTCCGGGGCGCTCGCGCCAGCGAGCGAACCCGGAATCCCGCGGCTGTGGGGCACGGCGGGTCGGCCTGCAGCTCCGGATTCCGGGTTCGCGCTTGCGCGCGCCCCGGAATGACGAGGGTGGGGCCAAATACGCGCCGGCCTGCCGCGGCGACCAGCCCGCCGCTAGGCCGCGTCCCATTCCGGCGAGAACGCCGGGTTCACGAAGCGCTGGTCCTTCGGCAGCTTGGCGATCAGCGCCTTGTCGTCGACGGCGAGCTTGATGGCCAGCGCGCCGAGATTGCTGCGCTGGCTGGCCTCGCTGCGGGCCTTCGGGATCGCCATCACGCCGTCCTGCTCGAGCAGCCAGGCCAGCGCCACCTGCGCCGCGGTGGCGCCGTGCTTGTCGGCAATCTGCTGCAATTCCGGATAGGACGCGAGCCGGCCCTGCGCCAGCGGCGCGTAGGCGGTGAGCGGAATGCCCTTGCTCTGCAGATAGGGCAGCAGCTTGGTCTGGCCGAGCAGCACATGATACTCGACCTGATTGCAGGCGATCGGCGCACCGATCTCGTCCACCGCCTGGCGCATCAGCGCCACCGGGAAGTTGCACACCCCGATCGCGCGGGCGCCGCCTTCGTCCTTGATCTTCAGCAGCGTCTCCAGCGCGGCGCCGAGATTCATCTCCGGCGCCGGCCAGTGGATCAGATAGAAGTCGACATAGTCGGTCTTCAGCTTGCGCAGGCTCTGGTCGAACGCCTTGCGGATCGCGTCGGGGGCGAGGTTGGTCCACCACACCTTGGTGGTGAGATGGATCTGGTCGCGCGGCACGTCGGTGTCTTCCAGCGCGTCGCCGATGAAATCCTCGTTGGCGTACATCTCGGCGGTGTCGATGTGGCGATAGCCGAGGCCGAGCGCGGTCAGCACCGCCTCGTGGCAGTCCCTGCCTTGCAGCTTGAAAGTGCCGAGCCCGAGCTTGGGCACGTGAAGTCCTTGGGTGTTGATGCTGTCCATGCGGTCTCCTGGAGCGGTCTCGCCCGAGCGGTCACGGTTCGCGGGAACAACGCGTCAACTCGAAACGAGCGCTTCCGAGTCTATGCAATCTGATCCGGAAGTCTGCGAAGCGATACCCGGCGGGAGGGGCGGGCCTCGTTGAGATAGGGTCAACGGATGGTGAATGCGAATGCCTGACATCTGCATCGGATTTTACGAATTCGAAGTGGTTGTGAACTAGGATTCGCTGCAACTGCAGGGGAAGTCCTTTCACGATGCCGCTTCGCGAGGCGCGGAGCGGCGAGACGCAGGCGTTCGCGCCTGCGCGTCGACCGACAATTTTTGGACAGCACAGTGGTTTGGCCGCGACGACGAGGTTGCGGCGTTATGCATTGCCCGGAGCCGCGCGTGACCTATGGCGACCGCAAGGACCCCCGAGTGCGCTTCGAAAAGGCGCTGGACTCGGTGATGATCGCCGTCGACGGCACCTGGCGGCGCGACTGCGCCGTCGCCGACATTTCGCAAAGCGGCGCCAAGCTGATTCTGAAGACCTCGATGTCCGGGCTCAACCTGCGCGAGTTCTTTCTGGTATTGACGCCGAACGGCGCCGCGTATCGGCGCTGCGAGCTGGTGCGCGTGGACGGCGATACCATCGGGGTTCGTTTCATTGTGCTGCGCAAGGGTGCCAAGCGGGCGCCGGGGCTGCGGGCGCGCCTCTGAGCCGGGCCGGTCCCGCGGCGTGCTCCACCGGGCCGCCGCGGCGCCCTTCAGCGCAGCGGATTTCAGAGGGGATACAATGTGTTGCAACGGCGCAGCGCGGGCGTTTCGCTTGCGTCGAACGCCAGCTTCCTTTATCCGGTGCGATGCCTCGCGTGCGAGCGGCTGCGGCTGCGTTTGCAGGGCGCGCGAGTCCGATCCGTTATCGTCGCCACCGGCGCGCCGCGATCGTGCTTCATCCGGTTGAGTGACAGGGGAACCTTCTCGAAATGGCCAATGTCGTCGTGGTCGGCGCCCAGTGGGGCGACGAAGGCAAGGGAAAGATCGTCGATTGGCTCTCCGAGCAGGCCGACATCGTGGTGCGCTTCCAGGGCGGTCACAATGCCGGCCACACCCTGGTGATCAACGGCGCAACCTACAAGCTGGCGCTGCTGCCGTCCGGTGTGCTGCGGCCGTCGAAGCTGGCGGTGATCGGCAACGGCGTGGTGTTCGATCCGCAGGCCTTCCTCGACGAGGTGAAGAAGCTGCAGGGCCAGGGCGTCGCGATCTCGCCGGACAATCTGCGCATCGCCGAGAACGTCACGCTGATTCTGCCGCTGCACCGCGAACTGGATTCGCTGCGCGAGAACGCCGCCAAGGCCGGCGCGATCGGCACCACCCAGCGCGGCATCGGTCCGGCCTATGAGGACAAGGTCGGCCGCCGCGCGATCCGGCTGATGGACCTCGCCGATCCGGACACGCTGCCGCAGAAGATCGACCGGCTGCTGGCGCACCACAACGCGCTGCGCCGCGGTTTCAACCTGCCGGAATTCGACGGTGCTGCGATCCTGAAGGATCTGCTGGCGCTCGGGCCGCAGCTTCTGCCCTACGCCGAATCGGTGTGGCGGCTGCTCGACATCAAGCGCCGCGAGGGCAAACGCATCCTGTTCGAGGGCGCGCAGGGCGCGCTGCTCGACGTCGACCACGGCACCTATCCCTACGTCACCTCGTCCAACACGGTGGCAGCGCAGGCGGCGACCGGCACCGGCATGGGCCCGGGCGCGGTCGGCTACGTGCTCGGCATCTGCAAGGCCTACACCACGCGCGTCGGCGCCGGCCCGTTCCCGACCGAGCTCCTCAACGAGATCGGCGAAGAGATCGGCCGCCGCGGCAAGGAATTCGGCGTCAACACCGGGCGCAAGCGGCGTTGCGGCTGGTTCGATGCGGTGCTGGTGCGGCAGACGGTGCGGACCTGCGGCATCCATGGTCTGGCGCTGACCAAGCTCGACATTCTCGATGGCTTCGACAGCGTCGAGGTCTGCGTCGGCTATCGTCTCGACGGCAAGGAGATCGACTATCTGCCGGCCGGCGAGGGCGCCCAGGCGCGGGTCGAGCCGATCTACGAGACCATCGAAGGCTGGAAGGAGCCGACGGCGAACGCCCGGTCGTGGGCGGAGCTGCCGGCGCAGGCGATCAAATATGTTCGCCGCATCGAGGAACTGGTCGGCTGCCCGGTGGCTCTGTTGTCCACCAGCCCGGAGCGGGAGGACACAATTCTGGTGCAGAACCCGTTCGAGGCTTAATAAGATGTTACCGAAGACATCGTAAATTGAGTCGAGATGGCTGATTACTATCCGCTGATTGCACGCGCTATTTCGAGCCTGGACCCGAGCGCTCCGGGCGAGCAGCGGCGTGCGATCTACGAACGCGCGCGCGCGGCGTTGATCGCCCAATTGCGCGGCGTGCAGCCACCGCTGACCGAGTCCGAAATCACCCGCGAGCGGCTGGCGCTCGAAGAAGCGGTGCGCAAGGTCGAGTCCGAAGCGGCGCAGCGCGCCCGCGACGCCGCCCGCGCCGAGCTGAAGGGCCGCGGCCGTCCCGGCGACGCGCCGCGCCCCGGCGATGCGCTGCGCGCTTCCAGCCGTCCGCTCGGCCGGCCCGGCGATCCGCCGCCGCAGGTCAATCGCGGCGCTACGGCCGGCTCGATGCCGGAGCCGGAGCTGCCGCAGGCGGTGCGCCCGCGCGCACCGGACGACGAGCCGGTCCCGGAGGAGGCTGCCGGGCCGCGTCCGTCCCGCACGCTGCGGGTCGAGCCGCCGCCGATTCCGCCGGAGTCGCCGCTGCCGGGCCGTGGTCCTGCCGCGCCGCCGCGCCGCGGGGCGCCGCCGAACCAGCCGCCGCCGCCGGCCAATTCGCCGGGCTTGCGTGGCTTCCGCGACGTCACCGCCGATCTCGACGGGCTCGGCAACGCCGCGGCGCAGGCCAACCGCGCCGCCCGCAAGACCTACGCCAACGTCGCGCCGTCGTCGGAATTCGACCGGCTCGAGCCGACCATGGAGAACCGCGCCGATCCGGACGCGCCGTATTCCTACGACGAATCGATCGACGAGGCCGCGCGCTACGCGCCGCAGCCGACCGCGGTGCGGCCGCAGGCCGAGCCGAAGCGCAAGGCGACCCGCGCGCCGTCGAAATTCCCGCTGCGCAGCGCGCTGGTGATCGGCGTGGTGGTGATGCTGATCGGCGCCGGCCTGGTGTGGGGCCCGGGCGTGGTCAGCAGCCTGATGTCGCTGATGCGGTCGTCGCCCTCGACCGAGACCGCCGCCCCGGCGACCCCCGCGCCGTCGACCGAGCGGCCGAAGATCACCGACCGGGTCGGGCAGCCCTCGACCGAGCAGGCCGCGCCGGTGGCGCAGCGCGTGGTGCTGTACGACGAGGATCCGAACGACCCCAAGGGCAAGCAATATGTCGGCTCGGTGGTGTGGAAGACCGAGCAGGTGAAGGGCGCCAGCGCCAAGGGCGGCGCCGACATCGCGGTGCGCGCCGACATCGAGGTGCCGGAGCGGCAGTTCAAGATGACGATGTCGTTCCGCCGCAACACCGATTCGTCGCTGCCGGCCAGCCACACCGCGGAACTGACCTTCATCCTGCCGGCCGATTTCCAGGGCGGCGGCGTCTCCAACGTGCCGGGCATCCTGATGAAGTCGAACGAGCAGTCGCGCGGCACGCCGCTCGCCGGGCTCGCCGTCAAGGTCACCGACGGCTTCTTCCTGGTCGGCCTCAGCAACGTCGAAGCCGATCGCTCGCGCAACCTGCAACTGCTCAAGGAGCGGTCCTGGTTCGACGTGCCGATCGTCTACAGCAACGGCCGCCGCGCCATCATCGCCATCGAAAAAGGCGGTCCCGGCGAACGCGCCTTCAACGACGCCTTCAGGGCCTGGGGCGAGTAGCTAGGACGGCGACGCGCCCGAGTCTTTCGCGTCCGCATTCCGGTGGTGACGTCTTCCGCGTCCGCATCATTCCGCGCCGCTGTCGTCCCTCCAGTCATTCCGGGGCACGCGCGCCGGCGCGTGAACCCGGAAACTCGAGGTGAGCAACTAACAACGCCCGTCATCGCCCGCGCAGGCGGGCGACCCAGTATTCCAGAGCCTTCGTGTCGATCACCAGCGCCCTGCAATACTGGATCCCCGCCTGCGCGGGATGACGTCGGAAACAAGCGGTCGCAGATCACGAACGGCTTCGCGCGGCACGCAGCCTATCCCGAGATTCCGGGTCTGCGTGCTCCGCACGCATCCCGGAATGACGGTGTCTTTTGGCGAGCGGCCCGGCTGCCGGCGCTCTGTCCCACCCCGAGTCATTCCGGGGCGCGCGCGTCAGCGCGTGAACCCGGAATCTCGACATGGGCAACTAACAACGTCCGTCATCGCCCGCGCAGGCGGGCGACCCAGTATTCCAGAGCCTTCGTGTCGATCACCAGCGCCCTGCAATACTGGATCCCCGCCTCCGCGGGGATGACGTCGGAAACAAGCGGTCGCAGATCACGAACGCTTCGAGCGGCACGCAGCCTATTCCGAGATTCCGGATCTGCGTGCTGTCGCACGCATCCCGGAATGACAGTGTCTTTTGGCGAGGAGGGGCGGCGTCCGGGCACGCGGCCCCACCCCTGTCATTCCGGGGCGCTCGCGCCAGCGAGCGAACCCGGAATCTCGACATGGGCAACTAACAACGTCCGTCATCGCCCGCGCAGGCGGGCGACCCAGTATTCCAGAGCCTTCGTGCCAGTCACCAGCGCCCTGCAATACTGGATCCCCGCCTCCGCGGGGATGACGTCGGAAACAAGCGGTCGCACATCACGAACGGCTTCGCGCGGCACGCAGCCTATCCCGAGATTCCGGGTCTGCGTGCTGTCGCACGGATCCCGGAATGACGGTGTCTTTTGGCGAGCGGGCTCGGCATCTGGGCGCTCCGCCGAACCCCGAGTCATTCCGGGGCACGCGCGCCGGCGCGTGAACCCGGAATCTCGACATGGGCAACTAACAACGTCCGTCATCGCCCGCGGAGGCGGGCGACCCAGTATTCCAGAGCCTTCGTGTCGATCACCAGCGCCCTGCAATACTGGATCCCCGCCTGCGCGGGGATGACGTCGGAAACAAGCGGTCGCAGATCACGAACGGCTTCGCGCAGCACGCAGCCTATCCCGAGATTCCGGGTCTGCGTGCTCCGCACGCATCCCGGAATGACGTGTCTTTTGGCGAGGAGGGGCGGCGTCCGGGCACGCGGCCCCACCCCTGTCATTCCGGGGCACGCGCGCCGGCGCGTGAACCCGGAATCTCGAGGTGAGCAACTAACACGCCCGTCATCGCCCGCGCAGGCGGGCGACCCAGTATTCCAGAGCCTTCTTGTCGATCACAGCGCCCTGCAATACTGGATCCCCGCCTCCGCGGGGATGACGTCAGAAACAAGCGGTCGCACATCACGAACGGCTTCGCGCAGCACGCAGCCTATCCCGAGATTCCGGGTCTGCGAGCTCCGCACGCATCCCGGAATGACGGTGCATTTTTGGCGAGCGGGCTCGGCGTCTCGGCGCTCCGCCCACCTCGAGTCATTCCGGGGCGCTCGCGCCAGCGAGCGAACCCGGAATCTCGACGCAGGCAACAACGTCCGTCATCGCCCGCGCAGGCGGGCGACCCAGTATTCCAGAGCCTTCGTGTCGATCACCAGCGCCCTGCAATACTGGATCCCCGCCTCCGCGGGGATGACGTCA
>NZ_UFQQ01000052.1:7217-11806 GCF_900218015.1 Rhodopseudomonas pentothenatexigens
TCGCCCGCGCAGGCGGGCGACCCAGTATTCCAGAGCCTTCGTGTCGATCACCAGCGCCCTGCAATACTGGATCCCCGCCTCCGCGGGGATGACGTCAGAAGCGAGCGGCCGCCCATGATGGACGGCTTCTCGGCACGCAGAACACTGCGAGATTCCGGGTCTGCGCGCTCCGCACGCATCCCGGAATGACGGCGCGTGGTGAGGAGTGTCCGTGGCTTTCGACGTGTCCTCGCGGCGCCTCCGAATCAAAACGCGCCGCGGAGGCCGCGGCGCGTCGGGTGGCGGGACGTGCGGGGGCGGCTATGGGGCGCCGCTGGAGCCGGCGCGCACCGCGTCGTCGACCAGCGCGTGCGCATCGGTGACGCCGCGCGCTGCGTTCTGCACGATGATTTGCGCCATCATCGCCTTGGTGGCCGGGGTTCGGTGCTCCGCCGCGATCTGCTCGACCGCGATATCGAGCACTTCGCGCAGCGTCGCGACGTATTCGGGATCGAACTTCGGCGGTTCGTTGGCAGTCATCGTCGTCTCCTTCAGTTACGGCGCGCACCTTGTCGGGCCAATGCGGCCCAAGTGCGGAGCGGCGATGAAGTTGCAGTGACGGAGACGATTCTTCGGCGACGCGATCACGCCGCTCTGAATCGAAAAACCGTTGCGGCACAACGACGGACGCAGATGCGCCGCAGACTCGACGCATTCCAGTTTCGAGCAAATCCAGATCGCGGAGGCGTCATCGCGCCGCAGTGACCTGGGCGCGATCGTCGGTGCCGAGACCGTGTGATTTCAACCGCCGCGAGTCACCTCGCCGGGTGTCGCGCGCGCAAGCGGCGCGCGTGAGCCGGCGACGCGATCTGGGCGGTGGCGCGCTGCGGTGGTCACGGCGGCGCTCGGCTTGCCGGGGGCCATTGTCGGCCCGCCGAACAGACAAAACGCCCGCCGGAGCCCCCGCACGAGGGGCGCCGACGGGCGTGTTGTCAGCTTCGCAGAAGTAAGAAGCTTACTTCTTGGCGGCCGGGGCGGCCGGCGCCGGCGCCGCAGCAGCCGGAGCGGCGACGGTGGCGCCGTTCCAGTACTTCGGGAACCAGGTGGTGTTGCTGAGAACAGCGAAGTGCACCAGGAGAGCGATCACGGTGACGCTGCCGAGCAGCAGCGGCAGGCCGACGCCCGGGTTCACGACGGTCCAAATACGACCTTGATTCATGTTCGATACTCCTTAGTGCAGCCAGGGCGAGTAAACATACGCCAGGAAATGCGCGACGATGGCGATCGCGCCGAAGATGCGCGTGCCGTCGATCACATGCTTGTGGAGCTCTTCCGACTCCGCGATCGTCAGACCGGTCGGCCAGACCTTGTTCGGATCGTCTGCCATTGTAAAAACCTCCTGAGAGACTTCGATCATCTGCGTGCGGTCCGCACGCGTCAGTGCTGCTAGCAGCGACCGGGGCGCCTGATCCGGCGAGGCTGTCGGCGGCCGCCCCTCCAGGCTGCCGCTCATCCCCGCGGACCGTTCGGTCCCGGCTGAGACCTCCGTGGCCGGGCCGCCATCGTCCGGCAGCGTACCGATCACGTCGTTCTCTCGCCCGGTCACATTATCGTGACAGCCCCCCTTGTCAACTTGACATGACACTGACCGCTGTCCGGTTCATTCCGGACAGCCGCAGTCGATCAGGCTGACAGCCAAGGAAAAACGGCAATCGCGCACCGCTCACGCGTCAGAGCCGCTCGGCCGGTGCGTGCGGTGCAGCGCCGCGCGCCGGCGCGGAGTCGTGGGCGCTGTGCCGCGGCGGCCGATACGAGATCACCGCGCAGGCGACCGCCAGGATCAGGATGGCGCCGCTTTCGTACAGCAGGTTCTCCGGCGGCTGGTCCTTGCCTTGCAGGATGAGGAGCCGCGAGATCGCCGTGATGGCGATGAACATCGGCAGCGTGATCGGGATCTTCTTGCTTTCGTAATACACCGCGACCATCGCGATCACTTCGACATAGATGAACATCAGCAGCAGCTCTTTCAGCGTGACGCGGACGTTCAGCACGGTGTCGTAGATCTCCTGCGCCATCGCCACCACGGCGAAGCTGCCGATCAGCAGCAGGAAGACGTTCTCGATCAGCCGGAAGCCTTTGCGGATCAGCGGCATCGGCGGGGCGGGTGTCGGCAGGTCGTTCATCGGCAGCAATCCAGTTGCGGCGCGGCTCGCGCCTTAAGGTGTCCGATCTAACCGCAGCGGGCGCACCGCGTCTTTGAGCCGGCCGCGCGCTGCGGAAAATCGCCGCTGCGGCCGATCGCCATGGCGCTGCCGCTCACGGCATCGGCTGCGCCCGCTCGACCACCGCCTGCTGCGCGCTGGTCTCGATCGCGCCGCGGCCGCGCGCGGCACGCACCTGCGCGATCGCGGCGGTCGGCGGCACGCCGAGCTCGACCAACAGCCGCGCCGCGATCATGCCGGCGCGCCCGAGCCCGCCCTTGCAATGCACCAGGACGTCGTCGCCGGCGCGCAGCCGCTGCCGGATCAGCCGGCCCTCGGTGTCCCAGCGCCGCTCGAATGCCGCGGTCGGCGGGTGATAGTCCGGGATCGGCAGATGCAGCCACTGCATGGCGCGGCGCTCCACCTCGGCGCCGAGCTCCGGCACCTTCAGCAGTTGCAGTTCGCGCGGCTCGACCAGCGTGAGCACCAGACGTGCACCCCAGGCCTGGATCGCGTCGAGATCGGCGGCAAGATCGCGGGCCCAGCCGCCGGTCAGCGCCGAGGCGTCGTGCTTGCCGGGGCAGAAGGTGATGCCGATGCGGCCGTGGCCCGGCCCGGCCCGGACTTCGGCGATCTGCAACGGATGGGTCTGGCTGGTGCGCAGCGGCGCCATCACTCCTCCATGGTGTCGAAGGCGCGGACCCGGGTGGCGGCGGCGCTCCCGGCCGCGACGCGGCGGATCAGGTCGTCGCGCCGCGCCAGCAGCAATGCGGTCAGCGCCCGCGCCTCGCCCGTGTCGCCGAGCACCTCGCGGACCACCGCGCCGATCGCGGGCTCCGTCAGCCGCGCCACCTTGGCGACCGAGGCGGCGAGCGCGGGCCGGCTCATCGCGCCGAACACGCAGGCCGCCACCGCGTTGGCGCGGGCGTCGCGCAGCGTGTCGAACTCGATCACCTCGGGACCGAAGTCGGTTTTGCGCGCGCCGCGGGCGCGATACGCCAGCGCGCCGCCCTGGTCGATCCGCACCACGCCGCCGTCGCGGGTCACCAGCACGTTGTCGAGGTCGGTGCCGAGCACGTCGCGGTTGGCGAGCCAGGCATCGACCGCGAAATCGCGGCACACGTCGGCGGCGACGCCGTTGTCCGGAAAGGCCAGCGCTTCGCCGAGCGAGGCGCCGCGCAGCATCGCGCTCGCCACCGCAAGGACGCCGCCGCGCCGCACCAGCTCGACCTCGGCGACGCTGGTGCCGGCGAGCCGGTACAGCCGATTGGCCAGCACTTCGTTGCGGGCGTGATCGTCGCTCGGCGGGGTTTTGACGTACCAGGCGCGGCCGTGGTCATCGGCATAGAGGCCGCCGGCGTTGGAGCCGGCCTGGCCGCCGATCGCGGTCCAGCGGTTGGCGTCGCGCAGGCTCATTTCCAAGCAATCTCCCGGCGCCGATGATTTGCGCCGGATCAAGCGACAGCGCGCGGCGCGCCGATTAGCGTAGCGCCGCCGCTGGCCTGCGCAACACCGACCAAACGCCAAGCACCGGGGAGGCGGGGCGATGTCATTGTCGAGGATGTGGGACCTGCTGACCGGCCGCGACCGCCGCGCCGCGAGCAGCATCGATTGGGATGCCCGCTACGGCACCGACACCCGCTCCACCGTCGAGCTGCACGGGCTCACCATTGCGCACGACAGCCGCCGGTTCGGCGAGCGCTATCAGGCCAGCGACCCGTCGGCGCTCGCCGACGCGGTGGCGTTCACCGGGCTCGATCCGCGGCTGCATCGCTTCGTCGATCTCGGCTGCGGCAAGGGCCGGATGCTGATCGTCGCCGCCGAACTCGGTTTCAAGTCCTGCGTCGGCGTCGAATTCGCGGGCGAGCTGGCCGCGACCGCGAAGGCCAATGTCGCGGCGGCCGGCTTCAAGACGATCTCGATCGTGCACGGCGACGCCGGCGCCTACGCGTTCCCGGAGCAGCCGTTCGTGCTGTATCTGTTCAACCCGTTCGGCAAGCCGATCATGGAGCGGGTGCGCGACAATCTGGCGAAGCTGCGCCGCGCCGAGTATTACGTGATCTACAAGAACCCGCGCGAGCGCCGGATCTTCGACGAGATGCCGACGCTGCGCTATCTCGGCCCCCCGCCGGCGCACAAGGGCGTGTGGGGTGTGCATGTCTGGGCGCCGCGCGGCGCGTAATGAACGAGTTCGTAGGATGGGTTGAGCCGCAGGCGAAACCCATCGCTCCGTCGTTTGCGTCGTGATGATGGGTTTCGCTGCGCTCAACCCATCCTACGCGTGTGCGTGGCTCGAGATTCCTGTATCTGCGATGTGCTGGTGCATAGTCAGCACGACAGAGGCCGCTCGGTAGATTCCCGGCCGATCATCTCGCCGTAACCCGGTGCGGGCGCCTCTGTCGGTGTTGC
>NZ_UFQQ01000051.1 GCF_900218015.1 Rhodopseudomonas pentothenatexigens
GAGGCAATGCTGCGCGAGCTCGGCATCGTGCACCGTTACACTCGGCCTTACCGCCCCCAGACCAACGGCAAGATCGAGCGCTTCTGGCGGACCCTCGACGACGACGTGATCGACGGAGCCACCTTCGACAACCTCGACCACTTCGCCAACGAGTTGTTCGAATACATGGTCTATTACAACAACTTCAGGCCCCACCAGGCCCTCGGCGGCAAAACCCCGAAGGACTTCGCCGCCGACAAAAAAATCCGATCAACGAATTAGTGAACTCGCACAATTGCGAGCGAAGCGAAGCAATCCAGAAGCGCCGAGCACTGAGCCTGGATTGCTTCGTCGCTCCGCTCCTCGCAATGACGGAGCCCAACTAACAAGTCTTCAGGAAACAACCCGAGCACATCATGGCCGCACCCAAACCGCCCGGATTTGAAACCCTCAGCCTGCACGCCGGGCAGCATCCCGATCCGCTGACCGGCTCGCGCGCGGTGCCGATCTATCAGACCACCTCCTACGTGTTTCAGGACACCGACCACGCCGCCGCGCTGTTCAATATGGAGCGGCCCGGCCACCTGTACACCCGGATTTCCAACCCGACGATCGCGGTGCTGGAAGAGCGGATCGCCGCGCTGGAGAACGGCGTCGGCGCGGTGGCGACCGCCAGCGGCATGGCAGCGCTGCATCTGGCGATCGCGACGCTGCTGAATGCCGGCGATCACATCGTCGCCTCATCCTCGCTGTACGGCGGCACGATCAACCTGCTCGCGCACACGCTGCCGCGGTTCGGCATCACCACCACCTTCGTCGCGCCGCGCGATCACGCCGGCCTCGCGGCAGCGATCCAGCCGAACACCCGGCTGATGATCGGCGAGACCATCGGCAATCCGGGCCTCGAAGTGCTCGACATCCCGAAGGTCGCGGGAATCGCCCACGAGGCGAAGATTCCGCTGCTGATCGACAACACTTTCGCGACGCCGTACCTGAGCAAGCCGATCGAACTCGGCGCCGACATCGTGATGCATTCGGCGACCAAATGGCTCGGCGGCCACGGCATCGCGATCGGCGGCGTGCTGGTCGACGGCGGCCGGTTCGACTGGCGCGGCTCCGGCAAGTTTCCGACGCTGACCGAGCCCTATGCCGGCTATCACGACGTCGTCTTCGACGAGCAGTTCGGCCCGCCCGCCTTCGTCATCCGCGCGCGGATGGAAGGCCTGCGTGACTTCGGCGCGTGTCTTTCGCCGACCAATGCGTTCCAGTTGCTGCAGGGCATCGAGACGCTGCCGGTGCGGATGGATCGGCATGTTGCCAACACCAAGGCGGTGCTCGACTTCCTCCAGGCCAACAAGGCGGTCGATTGGGTGCTGCATCCGACGCTGGAGAACCACCCGGACTACGAACTGGCAAAGACGCTACTGCCGAGCGGCGCCGGCTCGATCATCTCGTTCGGCATCAAGGGCGGCCGCGCCGCCGGCCGCAAGTTCATCGAAGCGCTGCGGCTGACCAGCCATCTCGCCAATGTCGGCGACGCCAAGACGCTGGTGATCCATCCGGCTTCGACCACACATCAGCAGATGAGCGCCGAGCAACTGAAGGCCGCCGGGATCGGCGAGGAGCTGATCCGGCTGTCGGTCGGCATCGAAACCGCCGACGACATTATTGCTGACCTGGCGCAGGCTCTGCGCGTTTCGCAGAAGGGCTGAGTCATGCAGATCAAGGTCAACGGGACAGACACCTTCGTTGCCACCGGCGGCAAGCCGTTCGACGCGTCGCTGCCCGCCGCGGTGTTCATTCACGGCGCCGGCTTCGACCGCTCGGTCTGGGCGTTGCAGACGCGCTGGTTCGCGCACCACGGCTACGCCGTGCTGGCGCCCGACCTGCCCGGCCACGGCCGCTCCGGCGGCGAGCCACTGAAGACGATCGCCGAAATGGCCGACTGGATCGCCGCGCTGCTCGACGCCACGGGCGCGCAGCCGGCCAAGCTGATCGGCCATTCGATGGGCTCGCTGATCGCGCTGGAAACCGCTGCGCGGCACCCGGCCAAGGTGGCGTCGCTGGCGCTGATCGGCACCACCTCGACGATGGCGGTCGGCCCGGATCTCTTGAAAGCCGCCGAAGCCAACGATCCCGCGGCAGTTGCGATGATGACGATCTGGGGCCTCGGCCCGGATGCGGAGATCGGAGGCAATCTCGCTCCCGGCCTGTGGATGCACGGCGGCTCGGCACGCGTGCTCGAAGCCAACAAGCCCGGCGTGATCTTCAACGATCTGTCCGCCTGCAACGACTACAAGGATGCGCTGGCGGCCGCCGCAAAGGTGACGGTGCCGACGCTGTTCATCCTCGGCGAACGCGACATGATGACCCCGACCAGGAACGGCAAAACGCTGGCAGCGGCGATCGCCGGCTCACGCACCGTCATCCTGAAAGGCGCCGGCCACACCATGATGGTCGAGCGCCCGGACAACGTGCTGAAGGCATTGCAGGGGTAAGCGCTCTCTGGCCCCACGCCCGTCATTCCGGGGCGCTCGCGTCAGCGAGCGAACCCAGAATCTCGAGCTGTGGAGCACCCGGCGTTTGCAACAACCTTCGGATTCCGGGTTCGCGCAGCTTCGCTGCTCGCCCCGGAATGACTGTGTGGGGGTTGTAACGTCTCACCCCGAGCACAGCGCGCTCCCTCGCCCGGCTCTTCGCGGGGAGAGGGTTGGGGTGAGGGGCGACGCAAGCACTGAGTCTCGGCTGCGATGAGACGCCCCCTCACCCGGATTGCTGCGCAATCCGACCTCTCCCCGCTCGCGGGGAGAGGTGAAGTCGGACGCGGCGACCTGATTCCGGGTTCGCGCTACGCGCGCACCGGAATGACCGCTGGTTAGTTTGTCCCCTCCCCCTTCCCAAACACCCGGCTCGCCAGCACATCGCCCGCTTCGATCGTCATGATGTCCTCGGCGGTCAGCGAACGGTCGAGGTCGGCGATCAGGCGGTTGGCCTGGCGGAGGCGGATGCGGTCGAGCGCGTTGCGGATCGAGCGGGCGTTGGCGAACAGCGGCTGGGTTTTGCGGATGCCGATGTAGCGCTCGAACGCAACCTTCGCTTCAGGGGCGAAGTGATAGTTCTGCTCGTTCAGCATCCCTTCGGCGATCGTCAGCAATTCGCCGTCGGTGTAGTCCGGGAAGTCGATATGGTGGGCGATCCGCGAGCGGAAGCCGGGATTGCTCTGGAAGAACTTCTCCATCCGGTCGGCATAGCCGGCCAGGATCACCACCAGATCGTCGCGCTGGTTCTCCATCACCTGGAGCAGGATCTCGATCGCTTCCTGGCCGTAGTCGCGCTCGTTCTCCGGGCGATACAGATAGTAGGCCTCGTCGATGAACAGCACGCCGCCCATCGCCTTCTTCAGCACCTCCTTGGTCTTCGGCGCGGTATGGCCGATATATTGCCCGACCAGTTCGTCGCGAGTCACCGAGACGACGTGTCCGCGGCGGACGAAGCCGAGCTTGTGCAGGATCGCAGCGATGCGCAGCGCCACCGTGGTCTTGCCTGTGCCGGGATTGCCGGTGAACGACATGTGCAGCGTCGGGTTGCCGGTGGCGAGCCCCATCCGCTTGCGCAGGCGTTCGACCAGAAGCAGCGCCGCGATCTCGCGGATGCGGGTCTTCACCGGCTTCAGCCCGACCAGCTCGCGATCGAGCTGATCCAGCACCTCGCCGATGCCCACCTCGTTGAACTCGGCGCGGAGATCGACGCGCGCGGGCGGCGCGTCGTCTCCATTGGGCGTCGTTGCTGTCGCGTCCACGATCAGCCTCCGTAGCGGCGGCCTTCAGGCTTGTCGGCCGAATAGGCGCGCGTGGTGTAACGCATGTTGCGGCCGTCGACCTCCTGACGGTCGAGCCGGAAGCCGGGTTCGTCCTTCGGGCGGTTGACGATGAACGACAGCCGCACCGACTCCCAGCCATGCGAGGAGTCGAACGCCGACAGCCGGATGTAGCGATCGCCGTAGATCTTGCGGCATTCGGTCAGTTCCATCATCACGCCGGCGGCGTCCTGCAGATCGAACATCGGCAGGCCCCACATGTCCCAATAGGTGTTGCGGGGATGCGGATCGTCGGTGAATTCGAGGTTCACCGCCCAGCCCTTGGACAGCGCGTATTGCACCTGGGCGGCGATCTGCTCGTCGGTGAGATCGGGCAGGAACGAGAAACAGCCTTGGGTCAGTCGCATGGAGTTGCTCCTTGGAATTTCGCCATCGAGTTGGTCATTGCGAGCGAAGCGAAGCAATCCAGTGGGTCGAGCACAGCTTCTGGATTGCTTCGTCGCTTCGCTCCTCGCAATGACGGCTACACCGAGACCGACGGGGTCGGCGCGTAGTCGGGGGTGTCGGTGGATTCGTAGTTGAAGGTCACGTTCTTCCAGGTGTCGAGCGCGGCCTTCAGCGGCGTGCAGGTCTGCGCCGCCTTGGCGAGGATTTCCGGACCTTCGTGCAGGTAGTCGCGGCCCTCGTTGCGGGCGAGGATCATGGCTTCCAGCGCGACGCGGTTGGCGGTGGCGCCGGCCGCGATGCCCATCGGGTGGCCGATGGTGCCGCCGCCGAACTGCAGCACGACGTCTTCGCCGAGCAGGTGGAGCAACTGGTGCATCTGGCCGGCGTGGATGCCGCCGGAGGCCACCGGCATCAGCTTGTTGAGGCTGGCCCAATGCTGGTCGAAGAACAGGCCGTTCTCCAGCGCCGTCGGGTTGAAGTCCTCGCGGCAGATGTCGTAGTAGCCCTTGGTGGTCGCCGGATCGCCTTCGAGCTTGCCGACCACGGTGCCGGCATGGATGTGGTCGACGCCGGCGAGCCGCATCCACTTGGCGATGACGCGGAAAGACACGCCGTGATTGCGCTGCCGCGTGTAGGTCGAGTGACCGGCACGATGCAGATGCAGGATCATGTCGTTCTTGCGCGCCCACTTCGCCATCGACTGGATCGCAGTGTAGCCGATCACGAGGTCGATCATGACGATGATCGAGCCGAGTTCCTTGGCGTATTCGGCGCGCTCGTACATGTCCTCCATCGTCGCCGCGGTGACGTTGAGGTAGGTGCCCTTGATCTCGCCGGTCTGGGCCTGCGCCTTGTTGACCGCCTCCATGCAGTACAGGAAGCGCTCGCGCCAGTGCATGAACGGCTGCGAGTTGATGTTCTCGTCGTCCTTGGTGAAGTCGAGACCGCCCTTCAGCGCCTCGTACACCACGCGGCCGTAGTTGCGGCCCGACAGGCCGAGCTTCGGCTTGACGGTGGCGCCGAGCAACGGCCGGCCGAACTTGTCCATGCGCTCACGCTCGACCACGATGCCGGTCGCCGGGCCCTGGAACGTCTTCACATAGGCGATCGGAAGCCGCATGTCTTCCAGCCGCAGCGCCTTCAGCGGCTTGAAACCGAACACGTTGCCGATAATCGATGCGGTGAGGTTGGCGATCGAGCCCGGCTCGAACAGATCGAGGTCGTAGGCGATATAGGCGAAGTACTGGCCGGGCGAATTCGGCACCGGATCGACCCGGTAGCACTTGGCGCGATACTTCTCGGCCGCGGTCAGGCGATCGGTCCACACCACCGTCCAGGTCGCGGTGGACGATTCACCGGCGACGGCCGCGGCGGCTTCGATCGGATCGACGCCGTCCTGCGGAGTGACGCGGAACAGCGCGATGACGTCGGTGTCCTTCGGCTCGTAGTCGGGCTCCCAATAACCCATCTTCTTGTATTCCATCACGCCGGACTTGTAGCGGTCCTTGCCGCGGATCGTGACTGCTTCGTTCATGTCGTCCTCCTTGAAAGCCCTGGCCGGCCGAGGCGGCGGGGATGGTCGACGCCATTCGGGAACTCGGCCGCGAAGTTCGCGCTGCCGATCGGCGTCGCGGGATGCGTTGCGGTACGACTTTGACCACAACCCCGAAAATAAGAGAAATTTTATTATCTTCGATATTGCAAAAGTAATTCTTATATCTCCGGATCGCGGGCGGTCACACCAGCTCGGACGAGGTCTGCAGTGCCGGCTCGGCGTTTTCGATCGCCGCGTGCAGGGCGGCGAAAGCGTCGGGGATGTCCCGATTGGGTTCGCAGGCAATCTCCATACGACGACACGCTGCGGCCAGCTGGCTGAATCCGAGCTGACCGGCGAGCGACACTGTCTTGTGGACGGTCGAAGCCAGAGCCCGGCGCGACTCGTCGTCGAGCTCGGTCGTGTCGATGTGGTGCGGCCATTGGACCCGAATCCGGGCGATGGCGTCGCGGAGCTGAGTCGCGAAGCCGGCGATGTCCTCGTCGCTGGCGAACAGCCGCAGATCCTCGACCGCCGCATGATCGTGCACCGGCGCATCGAGATCCGGAGACGCCGCGACCGGCGCCAGCGGCCCGGACGGGACGTCGACGATGCCGCCATCGAGCCATCGGGCAACGCACGCCAGAAGCTCGGCGCGGGCGATCGGCTTGCCGACGTGATCGTCCATCCCGGCGGCCTTGTAGCGCGCGACCTGCTCGGGCAGCACGTTCGCCGTCAGGGCGACAATCGGCACCGCGAAGTGTTCGCCCTGCAGGGCGCGGATGCGGCGGGTGGCTTCCATTCCGTCCATTTCGCCCATTTGCACGTCCATGAAGATCAAATCGTACGCCCGGCTGGCGACCATCGCTATCGCGGTACCGCCGCTGTCGGCCAGATCGACCTCGTGGCCGTCCCTGCTGAGCATGGTCCTGCACAGGTCGCGGTTCATTTCGACGTCGTCGACCACCAGAATCCGCGCGCTCCGGCAGCAGCGGGTCGGCAGTTCGCCCCGCTCGATGTCGATCTGCTCGGCGATCGCCATGTCGACCTCGAAATAGAACGTGCTGCCGACGCCCGGTTCGCTGTCGATCTTCAGTTCGCCCCCCATCGCCTGGACGATGCGCTGCGAGATCGCCAGGCCGAGTCCGGTGCCGCCGTATTTTCGTGAGATCGTCTCGTCGGCCTGGCTGAAACGCCGGAACAGCCCCTGCTGCTCTTCCGGCGAGATGCCGATACCGCTGTCGGTGACGGCAATCCGCAACCGGGCAGCGCCGGCGGTCCGCGAGGCACAGGAGACGATCAGTTCGACCGATCCGGCCGAGGTGAACTTGACCGCGTTGTTCATCAGATTCAGCAGCACCTGCCGCAGCCGGGCGGCGTCGCCGATCAGCACCGGCGGCGTGTCGCGCGCGGTCGCGACCAGCCTCAATCCCTTCTCGTCCGCCTTGGGCTCGATGATCGACGCGCAGTTCGCGATCAGTTCGTCGATGTACAGCGGCTTGTTCTCCAGCTTGACCCCGCAGGCCTCGATCTTGGAGAAGTCGAGAATGTCGTCGATGATCACGCGCAGCGAGTCGCTCGCTTCGAAGATCCGGCTGACCTGACGGCGCGTGCCCGGCGCCAGCGTCTGGTCTTCCAGCACCAGATCGGCGTAGCCGATGATGCCGTTGAGCGGCGTACGGATCTCGTGGCTCATATTGGCGAGGAAGTCCGCCTTGGCGGCGCCCGCCCGCTCCGCGCTGGCGCGCGCGGCCTTGAGTTCGTCCTCGTATTGCAACTGCTCGGTCAGGTCGACGGCGATCCCGAGGACGCCGAGATGGGTGCCGTCCTTGGTCCGCAACAGACTGAGGGTCAGCCGAGTTGGAATTCTGTGACCTTCGGCGTCGATATAGGTCCACACCGCGGTGTCGGGATCGTTGCGCGCGAGCCGCGCCTGAAGCACCCCGAGATTCGCGCCGACCTGAATGCCCTCCTGCCGCATCTGTTCGGCGCGCGCGCCGAGCTCCTCCGGGTCGTGAAACAGCATCGCGGTTGCCCGGCCGATCAGGTCCTCGGCCTTGTAGCCCAGCATGCGTTCCGCGGCCGGGTTGAACAGGGTAATGGTGCCGGTGACGTCGGTGGCGATCACCGCATAGGCCGCACGTTCGAGAATGGCGGTCTGCAGCGTCAGAGTCTTCTCGAGCTGGGCGGTGCGTTCGGCGACCAGCCGCTCCAGCGCGGCGTTGAGGCCGCGGACCTTGGCCTCGGCCGCCACCAGTTCGGTGATGTCGCGCGCGGCGGTCGCGATGCCGACCAATGAACCGTCTTCGCAGCGGATCGGTGAAACGCTGATCGCCACGTCGATCAGATCGCCGCGGCGATTGGTCCGTTTGGTCCGGAAATGGCTGACCTTCTGTCCGTCGCGAATGTCGGCGAAAATCCGGTTCTCCTCGTCCTGAAGATCGTCCGGAACGATCAAGTCGGTGGTCGGTCGGCCAGTCGCCTCCTCGGCGGAGTAGCCGAACAAACGCTCGGCCGCCTTGTTCCAATCGGTCACCGTGCCATCGATCGATTTGGCGATGATCGCGTCGTTCGAGCTTTCGAAGATTGCGGCGAGCCGCGACCGCTCGATGTTTTGCTCGGCGCGGCGGGCCTTGTACGAAATCAGCAGATTGACGAGCGAGGTGAGCAGCAATCCGAGCGCCAGCGTGACGGTGAAGCCGAGCCACGGACTCGGCAGGCTCAAGGAGTTCACGAACGGCGGCAGCGCCCACATCTGGATGTGCCAGGTGCGGCCGTAGATCGCGAACGAGATCTCGCGTGTCGGCAACGCCTGACCAGCGTCCTGCGGCTTCCCGACGGTGTGAAACGGCGCTCCGCCACTGTCGGTCAGTGCAAACCCGAACTCGCCCATGCCGCTGTGAAGATCGGCCAGGATCTTGTAGATGTCGATCGCGGTGAAGGTCCAGCCGATCAGCGCCCGTCGCCGCTGCTCTTCGGTTTCGATCGGATCGCCGTTGCGATACACCGGCAGCAGGATCAGCACCCCGCTGTCCATCCCGCTGATCGGCAGCAGTTCGATCGGCGCCGTCATCGTCGCCTCGCCGCTCGTGGCGGCCGCATCGGCAGCCGTCTTGCGTCTGCTCTCCGACGCCAGATCGATGCCGAGCGCGGTGACGTTGAGGGGGCTCGGCTCGAGGTAGGTGACGAGGTATCGCGGACCGTCGTGCGGGGCCAGTTGGGAAACCCTGTAGGTTGGCTGACCGTCGGCGCGCCTCTGCGCGACGAACGCCGCCAAGTCCTGCGGTTCGACCGGACGGACGAAGCCGAACCCTCGGGCGCCCGGAAATTCCCGCAAAAAGTCGCGCGTCTCGGCGTATCGACGAAAGGTGTCGAAGCCGATCGCCTCGCCGCCGCTCGCGACGACGACGCCGCGCGCGGCCAGCAGCCCGAAGCGATAGGTGTCGAGAATGTCCTCGAGTCGATCGGCGAAATCGGCGGCGAGCCAGCCGAACTTGCGCGCCGCGGTGCGATCGTTCTGCTCCGCGACCCCATAGGCGACGAGGGCACCCAGCAGCACGCTGGCGACCGTTCCGATCACCATCCCGACCAGCCACCGCCGCTGCACCGCCCGCTCGCGCGCGACCGGCTGCGGAACCTTGGGTGCGGACGCTGCTGGGGACACGCCGGCAACCATGGGTGTCAGAGCTTCACGGCAGAACTCGGCTCGGCCGAGCAATACTGCTGGATCGCTTCGAACAGCTCGCTGACGTCGAACGACTTCTTGAAGATGCGGGCGGCGCCGGGACAACCCAGCATCTCGCGTTTGAGCTGCTTGGCGGTGGCCTCGTCGAGATCCCTTCCGCTGATCACGATGACCGGCATCTGCGCCGTGGCGCGCGCGCTGCGCAGCCGCATGATCAGAAACTCCGCATCGCCTTCGGGCATGAAGTAATCGGTCACGACGACGCTGGGATAGTGGGTCGCTGCGAGCCGCTGAGCACGGGCGGCATTCGGTGCATACAGCACCTCGATGCCGAGCTTCTTCAGGCGGCTGGAGAGAAACTGGGCGACCTGCTCGTCGTCGTCGACCACCAGCACGCGCGGACTGCTCGGCACCGCGTCGGGAGACGCCGCAAGCGGGCCGATCTCCTCCACGATCACCTCGGCCATGTGCGGAAAGATCTCGGTGAGCGCCTGGCAGATGCCCTGCCAGAATTGCTCGCGCTTGCAGGCGTAGAACAGCCCCATCGCCTCGCAGTGCTGCAGCGTCTCGTCGCTGGGGGTGCCTGTGACGACGATGACGTCCGCCGAAAGACCGCCCGGTTCGAGCAGATGGTACGAGGCGGTGAGCCCGTCGAGCTTCGGCATATTGATGTCGACGATGATCAGGTCCGGCGAGCTGCGCCTGGCCTTCAGCAGCATCTGCAGGCCGTTGGTCGCCGTGTCGACCGCGAATCCCATCTTCCTGCAGCGGGTCGACAGCGCCGCCAGAATGGCAGGATCGTCGTCGGCGATCAGAATTGCAGGGGCGCTCATCAGGCTCTCCGCGTTCGGTTCATCGCTCCGGATGCACGCCGGTCTGCCGATCGAGCAGGTCGAGCAGGTCGTCCAGCCGCGCCAGCACCTCGGCACGCCCGGTCGTGCCGGGAGACAGGCCGTCGAGTGCACGCTCGGTGAGCGCCGCGGCCTCGCTGATCGCCGCGAATCCGTAGATGCCGGCGACCCCGATCAGCTTGTGGACGACGTGGCGGAGCGCCTCCGGAGCCGCACCCGCGACGAACTCCGGACGCAGCCCGGTCAGGAGTCCGGCGTCCTCCACCAGGCGGCCATGGATATCGTGATCCGGCGGCGGCTCGCAATCGGCGGGATCGGCTGCGGCGAGTTCGAGATACTTGCGCACGCTGCTGGTGAGCTCGCGCAGGTTGAACGGCTTGGCGATGATGCCGGAGACGCCGAGCGACGCGTAGTCGGAGATGTCGTCGAACCGGCCGCACGCCGTGGTGAAGACCACCGGAATGCTCATGGTGACCGCCGTGCTGCGCAACTCGTCGACCAGCTGGACGCCGTTGACGTCCGGCATCGAAACATCACTCAGGATCAGATCCGGAAGCCATTCGGCGGCCGCGCGCATCCCTTCCTCGGCCGACAGGCATCCCCTGGTTTCGAGAGTGGGATCGCGCGACAGCACCGCGGCCACGACCTTCAGCATCGCCGGGTCGTCGTCGATATGCAGGATTCGGCTCTTCACGCGATTCCCCCTACCAACCGATTTCGATTTCGGCGCCGAACCTTTCGACGGTCGGCAGACATGCAACTCGTCGGCGAAGATCATGATCGTTCGCGAACTAACATATAGTTTAAGCTGCGGTGATTCTCGCGGTGACAACAGTGCATCGGCGCCGCACTCGGGATTCGACCTAACTACGTACTAATCACGACATTACCAGGAAGTTCTACGAGGTGAGCGACCGGCGGCGGCCGCGACGACCGCCTCCCGACCAGTCGCACGAACCGATCGGGCGCCGCCCGAACCTCGCGGCTCGCGGCGGCGCACCGATGACCATCGCAAGCCCCGCGCAACGCTCGATTCGGCGAGACCGGGCCGGCGCCATCGCACGGCTCGCAGCCGCACGCTCGCGCGAAACGGGCTTTCGAGGCTTCGTCAATATTGACCGCCCCGGTCGGATGGCCGACACTCGTTGCCCCTACCCGCACGCAGTATCCGCTCGATGTCTCGACAGTTCAGGACCGTCTCGATCCGCCAGCTCCGCGCACTGGCGGCGCTCGCCGAGACCGGGAGCATCACCGCGGCGGCGGGCAAGCTCAACCTGACCCAGCCGGCGGTGACGCTGCAGCTCCGCAACCTGCAGGCCCTCGCCGATCTGCCGCTGATCCAGCGCAGCAGCGACGGCATGCGGCTGACCGACGCCGGACGCGAGGTGCTGGCGCTCAGCGAGCGGATCGAAGCGGCGATCGCGGCGTGCGAGACCTCACTGGAGATGATCGCCGGCAAGACCGCGGGGCGGATTTCGATCGGTGCGGTGTCGACCGCGAAGTACTTCGTGCCGTTCGCGATCTCCGGCTTTCTCAAGCGCCACCCGAAGATCGACGTGCACCTGTCGATCGGCAATCGCCGGGACATCGGCGCCGAGCTACGCAACTACGAACTCGACATCGCCATCATGGGACGGCCGCCGGTCGATCTCGAGGTCGACGTGCATCTGATCGGCGACCACCCGCACGTGATCATCGCCCCGACCGCGCACCGGCTGGCGCGCAAGGACGGCATCGATCCGCGCGAGCTGGCGAGCGAGACCTTCGTGACCCGCGAGCCCGGCTCCGGCACCCGCAGCCTGATGGAGCAGTTCTTCGGCGGCGCCGGCATCAGCCCGGCGATCGGCATGGAGATGACCAGCAACGAGACCATCAAGCAGGCGGTGATCGCCGGGCTCGGCATCGCATTCATCTCGGCCCACACCGTCGCCACCGAGCTCGACGAGCGACGGCTGGTGATCCTGGACGTCGACGGGCTGCCGGTGGTGCGGCAATGGTTCGTGGTCAGCCGCAAGGACAAGGTGCTGCTGCCGCCGGCGCAGGCGATGCTCGATTTTCTCAAGGCGGAGGGACCGCACTTCCTGCCGCGCACCCACGGCCGGATGCGGCTGACCCGGCCGTCGCCGCGCGGCAAGCGCGGCTGAAGGAAGGGGGCCGGCGTTTCTGATGCGCTGAGCTCGGCCGTCCGCCGTCGCAAGATTTCTGAAGCTCGGCGATGCCGAAACGTCCCCTCACCCGGATCGCTGCGCAATCCGACCTCTGCCCGCGCGCGGGGAGAAGTTAGAGCGGTTCATCGTTTGATTGAAACGATCTGACTTTTCCGAAGGCACTGAGTCCTCATCCTGAGGAGACCGGCGAAGCCGGGCGTCTCGAAGGATGGGGCAACGCATTCCCTGCGTCACATGGTTCGAGACGGCGCTACGCGCCTCCTCACCATGAGGTTGTACGTGTGGCACGCGGTGCGGATCAGCTCTGATTCTATAAATTGCAGAACTGCTCTAGGTGTGGAGCCTCAACAGGTTGTCCTCGGACAGGCCGAGGCGGCTGATGGGTATTTGTGACTTTATGCCGCCGTGGGGCCGGTGCCAATTGTATCGA
>NZ_UFQQ01000050.1 GCF_900218015.1 Rhodopseudomonas pentothenatexigens
CGATCCCGGACAGAAGCAAGTCACCGGCGACAGGACCACGCAAAAAGGGATTGACTAACCGAGGCCCGTTACAGAAGCCCGGGTGAGCGCAGCGATACCCGGGATCACGGGGTGACACGTCGCCCCGCATGTCGCTACGCTCATGCGAGCTGCGTCGCTATTCCGCTTCGGACCAGTGAGGATAGGTCACATAGGCGGTCAGCGCGCCTTCTGCGTGGGAGCGGATGACGACCGCGTTGCCCTTTGGCATGTAGATGATCTCGCCGCGACCTGCGGTCAGGGTCTCGCCGTCGGCTTCGACCGAAACCCTCCCTTCCAGGACCACCATGACGTCGTCGACGACTATATCGGTCTCCAAGACCTGGTCGGGGCCATACTTTCCATACCCGACCGTGATCGGCCCGCCTTGCTGTTGATCCGCCAAGTTCGCCGCAAAAATGTCGGCGTCCTGTCCGGGCGAGCGTTTGAAGACGGCATCGGCTGGTTCAAATCTGAGGACTTTCATCTCTTTCCTTTCTGAGTTTCGGTGCATCAGAAAAGCTCACTTGTTCGAGACCGGTGCCGCCCGCGATGATGGCGGCGAGCGTAGCCGTGGCGTCGGCGGACGTGCTCCTGCCAATGACGACCTCCGCCGCCAGGCATTCCCCGGCAGCAACGAAGGCTCGGCATCGCCTCTCCAATTCGGACGGAGCGAGGACGACATGCGGGCGGAGAACGGCGATGAACATCCGAATGCTGTTCTCGAGCAGATCGGCGAAGACCGAGGCCTTTTCCGGCGTTCCGGCGAGAGCCGCGCCGATCACTTGAAACTCGCTGGTGACGTCGCTGGCGCAATCGATGTAGGCCCGCGCCAGTTCCCCGATCGTCTCCCGTCTGCCCATCTTGCCGCTCTTCATGTGTTCGCGGAAGGCATCGATCTTCTCGACGTCGATCCAGCGATACAGTTCGAGCAGGAGGTCGATCCGCCGACCGAAATGATCATAGGCGACAGGCTTCGAGACCCCCGCTCGCTCGGCGAGGCGCGTCAGCGTGAGCCTGTCTGTTCCCTCTTCGCCGACCAGGCGTCGCGCCAATTGGAGCAGCTGGCGATGCCTCTCCTCGTACGACAGACGCTCGGCTCGGGCCGATATTCTGGTTCTCTTCGTGGTCATGTTGAAGGAACCTACTAACCGTAACTTCGTTCCTCTCGACGTGATGATGTGAAGGGCCTTGAAACAAGAAGGAGATTGGTCATGTCAGAACGAAACATCGAATTGATGCGGCAGATGGCTGAATTCGAAACCTCGCATGACAGGGATCGGCTTTTCGCCCTCTACACCGACGAGGTGATCTTTCGCGATGTCGCGTTGGATGTTCTCGCGACCGGCAAAGACGAGGTGAAGCGATTGCTGGAAAGCGTCTATGCTGCGATGGAAGGGTATTCGATGGCTTTGACCTCAGCTTACGCCGACGAGAATGGCGGCGGGGCGGAATGGATCATGGCCGGCAAGCACACCGGCGATTTCATGGACTTTCCAGCGACCGGCGTCTCTTGGAAGCTGCGCGCCGCATCGATCATGAGATTCTCCAACGGTCTCGTCACTCACCGCAGCGACTATTGGTCCGTTTCCAGTTTTACCAAGCAGGTTGGTCTTGCGTGAAGTGGGTACGCCCGCTTGGCCGATAGCAAGAGCGCGATGGTCCAGAGGGGCGAATCGCTGACAGTGCCGCGGCGAGCAGGTGATGTCAGGCGGCTTTCTGACTGGTTAGTTTTTCGGCTGGAGGGCTGTGCCGATGCCCTGCCCCAGATGCCCGCTTATCCAGTCGCGCGAACTTGCGCTGCTCCGCGCCTTGCCAGCGGGCGACTACACCGCAGCGTTCACGCGACGCGCGCCGCCCTTGCCCGCTGCAGCGCATGCAGCGCAATGGCGGCGTGGATGCCGATTGCGACGGCGAGCGCGACGACGAGCTGCAACGTCGTGGCCGGGATGGTGACCACGGCGTACAAGCCGAACGGAATGAACACCAGCACGGCGCTGGCGAGGCCGGGATTGTAGCTGCGCAGATGCGCCGCCATGCCGAGATGGCTGAGGCCGTTGACCAGGATCAGCCAGGCCGCGGCGAGGCCCCAGCCGGGGGCGATGAAGTACGCGGCATACAGCGCCGCCAGATTGATGCCCCAGACGCCGGGCAGATTGATCAGCAGCACGTCGCCCGTCGTCAACGCCTCGACGCCGCCGAACACGCGGGCGTTGACGAAACGGCGGAAGCGATCGCCGAGGTGCTCCTCGACCTGGTGCAGCATGTAGATCGGCGACGCTAGGTAAATCAGCAGCAGCGCGCGATCGCCGCCGGGCACGCCGAGCGGCAGCAGCAGGAGCAGCGCTACGCCCATGAACAGCGCGGCCGCGACCCAATGGGCTTCGAGATACGATCTGACCATGTGCGCACCGAGGTTGCCGGGACGGCGCAAGGCTAGACGGGATTACTTAACCGTGCGTGTCGGGGCTGGCGGGCAGCGTGATCGGCATCAGCACGTAGCGATTAGCGCGTAGCCGGGTGAGCGCAGCGATACCCGGGGAGATGCCGTCCCGCATCTCGCTGCGCTCATGCGGGCTACGGTCCTTGATCGGGCATGCCCCGAACAACTCATCTCCAGATTCCGGGTTCGCGCGCGCTGCGCGCCCCCCGGAATGACGGCCCTGTTGCGCCATCTTGCACTCGGCATCCGAAACCGCGACACTCCGCGGCAATCACAAGCTCTCGGGGGAAACCAGACGCATGCAATACGACGACGTGGTCCGCGGCCGCCGCTCGATCCGCGGCTACAAGCCTGATCCCGTGCCGCGGGAATTGATCGAGGAGATCCTCGAGCTGGCGATGCGGGCGCCCTCCTCGATGAACAGCCAGCCGTGGAATTTCACCGTGCTCACCGGCGCGCCGCTCGACCGCATCCGCGCCGGCAACACCGAGCGCAACCTCGCCGGCGTGCCGCACAGCCGCGAATTCCGGATCGGACAGCCGTTCGCCGGCCCCCATCGTGAACGCCAGATCACGGTCGCCAAGCAGTTGTTCTCGGCGATGGGGATTGCGCGCGACGATCAGGCCAGGCGGCAGGACTGGGTGCTGCGCGGCTTCCGCCAGTTCGATGCGCCGGTGTGTATCATCATCACCTACGACCGCACGCTGAGCGACAGCGACGACACCCCGTTCGACTGCGGCGCGGTGACCAACGCGCTGGTCAACGCCGCGTGGTCGCGGGGGCTCGGCGCGGTGATCAACAGCCAGGGCATCATGCAATCACCGGTGGTGCGCGAACACGCCGGCATCCCGGACGATCAGGTGATCATGAAGGCGATCGCGCTTGGCTGGCCAGACGACGAGTTCCCGGCCAACGCCGTGGTGTCCGAACGCAAGCCGGTCGCCGAAGCGGCGCGGTTCGTCGGCTTCGACGGCTGACGCAATCCGGCGCGGCCTCGCTCCGTGGCCCGCGCCGCGGGGCGCCGCAGGTGTCAAGCAGCTTTGACAAACGCTCGCAATTCGGAGAGTAATGCGGACAGCCGCGCCCGAGCGGTCACCGCACGGGCCGGCCGCAACAACGCGGCCGCCCTTCCCGTCCTGTTTCGTACAGTTCGCGTCACGCTCGCCGGTCGTCGATCCCGATGCAGTCCCCTTCCAATCCCGCGGTCAGTCCGAGCGAGGCGCGCTATCGCGCGCTGTTCGAGGCGATCGACGACGGCTTCTGCATCATCGAATTCTTCGACGGCCCGCACGGTCCGCTCAGCGACTATCGCCATATCGAAGCCAATGCCGGCTACGAGAAGCAGACCGGGATCCCCGACATCATCGGCCGCACCCTGCGCGATCTGGTGCCGGACGAGGCCGACGGCTGGGCCGAACTGTATCGCAGCGTGCTGGTGACCGGCCGGCCGATCCATTTCGAGCGCGAATTCGTCGCGGTGAACCGTATCATCGAAGTGTCGGCGACGCGGATCGAGCCGCCCGAGCTGCGCCAGGTCTCGGTGCTGTTCCGCGACATCACCGCCCGCAAGCGCGCCGAGGCGGCGCTGCGCGACAGCGAGAAGCTGGCGCGCGACAACGTGCAGCGGGTGCAGCTCGCGCTCGCCGCCGGCGCGATCATCGGCACCTGGCTGTGGGACCTGCCGAGCGACCGCTTCACCGTCGACGAAGGGTTCGCGCGCGCGTTCGGGCTCGATCCGGCGCTCGGCCGCGATGGGCTGAGCCTGGCGCAGATCGTGGCGACCGTGCATCCCGACGACCAGGCTGGACTCGCGGACGCGATCGAGGACGCGATCAAGCGCGGCGGGCCCTACGCGCATCAGTACCGGGTGCGCCGCGCCGACGGCAAATACTACTGGCTCGAGGCCAACGGCCGGGTCGAGCACGGCCCCGACGGCACGCCGCTGAGCTTCCCCGGCGTGCTGATCGACGTCGACGACCGCCGCGCGCTGATGGCCGAGCGCGACCGCGCCATCGCCGAGCTGCGCGCGCTGAACGAGACGCTGGAGCAGCGCGTCGCCGAAGCCCGCGCCGAGCTGCTCCGCTCCGCCGAACAGCTGCGCCAGTCGCAAAAGATGGAAGCGGTCGGCCAGCTCACCGGCGGGCTGGCGCACGACTTCAACAATCTGCTCGCCGGGATTTCCGGCAGCCTCGAACTGATGAGCACGCGGATCCGCCAGGGCCGCGTCGGCGAGATCGAGAAGTACATCGGCGCCGCGCAAGGCGCGGTGAAGCGCGCCGCGTCGCTGACCCACCGGCTGCTCGCCTTCGCGCGCCGACAGACGCTGACGCCGACCGCCGCCAACGTCAATCGCCTGGTCAGCGGCATGATCGACCTGATCCAGCGCAGCGTCGGCCCGGGCATCGAGGTGCAGCACGTCGGCGCCGCCGGGCTGTGGAGCGTGCTGGTCGACGTGCCGCAGCTCGAAAGCGCGCTGCTCAATCTGTGTATCAACGCCCGCGACGCGATGCCGAGCGGCGGCAAGATCACGATCGAGACCGGCAACCGCTGGATCGACCGGGCGCAGTCGCGGCTGTACGACATTCCGACCGGGCAATACGTCTCGCTGTGCGTCTCCGACACCGGCACCGGCATGACGCCCGACGTGATCGCCAAAGCGTTCGATCCGTTCTTCACCACCAAGCCGATCGGCCAGGGCACCGGGCTCGGGCTGTCGATGATCTACGGCTTCGCGCAGCAGTCCGGCGGCCAGGTGCGGATCTATTCCGAGGTCGGCCAGGGCACGATGGTGTGCATCTATCTGCCGCGGCACCGCGGCGAGGCCGCCGAGGACGAGCGCTTCCCCGACTCCACCGCGATCCCGTTCGCCCACACCGGCGAGACCGTGATGGTGGTCGACGACGAGCCGACGGTGCGGATGCTGGTCGCCGACGTGCTCGAAGACCTCGGCTACACCGCGCTGGAGGCCTCCGACAGCGTCGGCGGCCTGAAGCTGCTGCAGTCCGACGCGCGGATCGACCTGCTGATCACCGACGTCGGCCTGCCCGGCGGCATGAACGGCCGCCAGCTCGCTGACGCCGCCCGCGACATCCGCCCCGGGCTCAACGTGCTGTTCATCACCGGCTTCGCCGAGAACGCGCTGCTCAACAACGGCCAGCTCGAACCCGGCATGGCAGTGCTGACCAAACCGTTCGCGGTCGACACGCTGGCGGCGCGGATCCGCGAGCTGATCGGGAAGTCGACCAATTAGTTCGGACGGGCGGGAACGAACTACTCGCCGATGATCTTGATCAGCACCCGCTTCCTGCGGCCGCCGTCGAATTCGCCGTAGAAGATCTGTTCCCAGGGGCCGAAATCGAGCCGCCCCTCGGTGATCGCCACCACCACCTCGCGGCCCATCACCTGGCGCTTCATGTGGGCGTCGGCATTGTCCTCGCCGGTGCGGTTGTGGCGATAGGACGACACCGGCTCGTGCGGCGCGAGCTGCTCGAGCCACTTCTCGTAATCGGCATGCAGGCCGCTCTCGTCGTCGTTGATGAACACCGAAGCGGTGATGTGCATGGCATTGACCAGCACCAAGCCCTCGCGCACGCCGCTGTCGCGCAGCGCCTGCTCGACTTCGCCGGTGATGTTGATGAACGCCCGCCGTCCCGGGGTCTGAAACCACAGCTCCTTGCGATACGACTTCATCGCACGGTTCTCCTTCTGCGTGTGATCGGTCGGGGCGAACCATGCGGCGGCCGCGGCGCGGCATCAAGCCTAGGCGAGCTGCCGCTCGCTGCGCCGCTCCTCGTCGAGACCGGCGAGCCACACCACCGCGTCGGCGGCACGCATCGGGCGGCCGTACAGCCAGCCCTGGCCGTAGGAGCAGCCGAGCATCCGCAGCGTCTCGGCTTCGCCCTGGCTTTCGACGCCCTCGGCGATAATGCGGTGGCCGAGCGGCCGCGCCACCGCGGTGATCGCGGCGATCAATTGCTGGTTCTGGCGGTTGGCGCTGACGCCGTGCACGAACGAGCGGTCGATCTTGATGGTGTCGAGCGCGACGCTCATCAGATTCGAGATCGACGAATGGCCGACGCCGAAATCGTCGATCGCGAGGCCGAATCCGGAGTGCTCGATGCGCTGCAGCTCGCGGGCACACTGCTTGGGATCGAACAGCGCTTCTTCGGTGATCTCGATCTCGATGCGGTGCGGGTCGATACCGTGACGCCGGGTCAGGTCGGTCAGGATCCTGGCGGGCGAATGCAGCGTCAGCTCGCGCGGCGAGACGTTGATCGCGACATTGACCCGAGGTGCGCCGCTGGCGTCGAGCGCGCGCAGGAACTCGCATGCCGCTTCGCCGATGAACGCCAGCAATCGCGCCGAGAGCTGCAGCCGGATCGCGGCGTGGACGATGTCGGGCGGCGGGATCAGCCCGGCGGTCGGATGGCGCCAGCGCAGCAGCGCCTCGAAGCCGACCACCTGCCCGGTGGCGAGCACCACCTGCGGCTGGAATTCGAGGTGCAGGTCGCCGCGTGCCAGCGCGCCCGGCAGATCGCTGTCGATGCATCGCTGCAGCAGGAACTCCTGCTGCATCCGCGCGTCGAACACCCGGATGCAGGCGCGGCCGTCGTCCTTGGCTCGGTACAGCGCCGCATCGGCGCGCCAGAACACGTCCTCGACATCGATCGGACCGCCCGGATGCGCCGCGATGCCGATCGAGCAACTGATCGCCAGCGGCTGGCCGGCGAGATGCAGCGGCCGGGTCAGCGCGCCGCTCAGCCGCCGCGCCAGGGCCAGCGCGCGTGCGGCGACGTCGTCGCCCTGCAGCACCACGATGAACTCGTCGCCGCCGAGCCGCACCGGCAGATCGTGCGGCCCGCACGAGGAGCGCAGCAGCTCGGCCACTGCGGCGATCACCCGGTCGCCGGCGTCGTGGCCGCGGGTATCGTTGATGGTCTTGAAGTTGTCGACGTCGAACAGCACGAAGGCGACGCCCTGCCCGGATCGGCACGCAGCCGCCGCGGCGTCGCGAAAGTGGCTGCGGTTGGCGAGCCCGGTGAGCGGATCGGCGCGCGCGATCTGTTCCAGCGCGCGGTTCGAACTCAGCACTTCGCTGTTGGCATGGGCCAGCGAATTGGCCAGATCGGTCGCCTCGAGCGCGGTCATTTGGCTCGCGGTGAATTCCCGCTCGCCGCCGATCGCCGCGCGGAACAGCATGAAGGTCAGGAACAGCCCGTCCAGCGTGATGATGAGGTCTGAGCCGTTGCCGGACAGCATGATCCGGACCAGCGTCGCGGCCATCACCGGCATCGCGAAGGCGAGCGCAATGCGGGCACAGGACGCGCTTTGAATGATCGCACCGGTGGCGGTGCCGATCATGATGAAGGTGATATAGTCGATGCCCTGCTGGGCGCGAAACACGCCGACCGCGGCCGGGACGAAGCCCCACAGCAGCCCACTGGCGAACGCCAGCAGCGTCAGATCACGCAGCACCTGATACGGCGCGGCGTCGACCGCACCGGCGGCCGCCAGTCGCGACACCCACCAGGCGCGGAACGATGCCAGCGCGATCGCGGCGCCGAGCCACCACAGGATCGGCGTCTCACCGCTCTCGCGATACAGCAGCGCGGCCAGCGACAGCGCTATCACGCTGTTGGAGATCAGGGTGAGCCGGACGTTGCGCAGCGCGGTGCGGGCCTGGGCCTTGGCGAGGGCGATCGCCTTGAAAGTGCTGTCGGCGCGGGTCATGAACGCAAACGATCGGTGACGGGAAATGCAGCTGATGATCTGAGCAGCTAATCAACCAGGAGCTTTTTAACATCGGCTTTGCACGCAGCGGTAAAATGACCGCGTGATGACAATCCGGCCCGCTTGGTTTCCGGTTTGGAAAGATCAGCCAGCCAAGCCGGCCGCAGAGGACAGCATTAGGCCATCGCGTGCGCTAAGCGACCAGCACATCTCTCGAAGGTCGGATGCAACTAATACGCAGATTTCAAAGATTGGTTCAAACACTGGGAACTTTCCGCAACTGCGAGGGAGTTGCGAACTAACTGTCCTTGGCGGCGCGCAGCTTGGCCCAATAGTCCAGCCGCTTGCGGATCTCGCGTTCGAAGCCGCGGTCGGGCGGATCGTAGAAGGTCTGCCGCCCGAGCCCGTCGGGGAAGTAGTCCTGGCCGGAGAAGCCTTCCGGGGTGTCGTGGTCGTACTGATAGCCCGAGCCGTAACCTTCGTTCTTCATCAGCCCGGTCGGCGCGTTGAGAATGTGCTTGGGCGGCAGCAGCGAGCCGGCCTGCTTGGCCAGCCGCATCGCCGACTTGTAGGCGGTGTAGGCGGCGTTGGATTTCGGCGCAGTGGCGACATAGATCACCGCCTGCGCGATCGCCAGTTCGCCCTCCGGGCTGCCGAGAAAGTCGTAGGCGTCCTTGGCGGCGTTGGCGATCACCAGCGCCTGAGGATCGGCCAGCCCGACGTCTTCGACCGCCATCCGCACCACCCGCCGCGCCAGGAACAGCGGGTCCTCGCCGGCATCGAGCATCCGGCACAGATAGTACAGCGCCGCGTCCGGATCGGAGCCGCGCACCGACTTGTGCAGCGCCGAGATCAGATTGTAGTGACCGTCGGCGCTCTTGTCGTAGATCGGGGCGCGGCGCTGCAGGATGTCCTGAAGCTGCGTGGCATTGAACACTTCGCCCTGGCGCGCCGAACGCCAGACTTCTTCGGCGAGCGTCAGCGATGCGCGGCCGTCGCCGTCCGCCATCCGCGCCAGCACCGCCCGCGCCTCGTCGTCGAGCGGCAGCTTGCGGCCTTCGGCGGCTTCGGCTTTGGCGAACAGCTGTTCGATCGCCGTCGCATCGAGCGGCTTGAAGATCAGCACCCGCGCGCGGGACAGCAGCGCCGCGTTGAGTTCGAACGACGGGTTCTCGGTGGTGGCGCCGACCATCACCACGGTGCCGTCTTCCATCACCGGCAGAAACGAGTCCTGCTGCGCCTTGTTGAATCTGTGCACCTCGTCGACGAACAGCAGCGTGCCTTTTCCCATCTCGCGGCGGGCGCGCGCGGCGTCGAACACCTTCTTCAGATCGGCGACGCCGGAGAACACCGCGGAGATCTGCTCGAACTGCAGATCGGTGGCGTCGGCGAGCAGCCGCGCCACGGTGGTCTTGCCGGTGCCGGGCGGCCCCCAGAACACCAGCGAGCCGAGCGTGCGGGTCTGCAGCATCCGCGTCAGCGCGCCGTCGGGGCCGAGGATGTGATCCTGGCCGACCACATCGGCGAGCGAGCGCGGCCGCAACCGATCCGGCAACGGACGCGGCGCATCGCGCTCGAGGCCAGCGGCGGCGAAGAGATTGTCGCTCTGCTGAGGACGCTTTGGACTCACGATGCGTCCCCAAGCACGGCCTGCTCCTTCTCCCCGCGCGCGGGGAGAAGGGTGGGATGAGGGGGCGTCTCGACGCGGCCGAGCGGCTCGGCTGTGACGAAACGCTGAAGCTCGGCCGTGTGGAGGCGCCCCCTCACCCGCTCATCGAACTGCGTTCGATGAGCGACCTCTCCCCGCACGCGGGGAGAGGTTTGGAGACGCCTCGCATGATGACGGTTCATCCGCCCAAGGTGACTTGGATCTGCTGGCCGCCGCGGACCAGCATGATGCGCCACAGCCGCGGCGTCTGGCCGGCGACGCGTTCGAGGTCGCTGGTCTTGGCGATCCGGCTGTTGTTGACCGCGACGATGATGTCGCCCTTCTGGAAGCCGACATTCGCCGCGGTGCTGCCGTCGGGAAGTTCGGTGACGACGACGCCCTCGACGCTGGGATCGAGCCGCATCTCGTCGGCGATCGCCGGCGAGATGTTGGCGATCCTGGCGCCCTGGAACGGCGAGCGCGAGGTGATCACCAGCTCGTCGCGGCCGGTGTCCGGCGCGGTCTCGAGCGGGATCGCCAGCTTCACCGGCTTGCCGCCGCGCTGCACGTCGAGCTGGGCGGCGCCGCCGAGCGGCCGGGTGGCGAAGCGATAGTCGAACGCGTTGGGATCGTCGATCGCAAAGCCGTCGATCGACACGATCAGGTCGGACAGCTTCAGCCCTGCCCGCTCCGCCGGGCTGCCCTTGGTGACGCTGGCGACCAGCGCGCCGCCGGGCCGCTTCAGGCCGAGGGTTTCGGCGATCTCCGGCGTCACCGCCTGCAGCCGCGCGCCGAGCCACGGCCGCTTCACCGCCTTGCCGCCGCTCTTGGCCGAGGCAACCACCACCCGCACCATGTTGGCGGGGATCGCGAAGCCGATGCCCTGCGAGCCGCCGGAGCGCGAGAAGATCGCGGTGTTGATCCCGACCAGCTTGCCGGTCATGTCGACCAACGCGCCACCGGAATTGCCGGGATTGATCGCCGCGTCGGTCTGGATGAAGAACTGATAGTCGGTGATGCCGACCTGGGTGCGCGCCAGCGCCGAGACGATGCCGTGGGTCACGGTCTGGCCGACGCCGAACGGATTGCCGACCGCCATCACCAGATCGCCGACCATCAGGTCGTCGGAATTGGCAAAATCCAGCGTGGCGAACTTCTCCTTGGTGTCTTTGAGCCGCAGCACCGCCAGATCGGTGCGGCTGTCCTTGAGCACGATCTCGGCTTCGAACTCGCGCTTGTCGGCGAGTGCGACCTTGACCTGATCGGCGCCCTCGATGACGTGGTTGTTGGTGACGACCAGGCCGGAGGCGTCGACCATCACGCCGGAGCCGAGCGAGCGCTGGATCTGCTCCGGCTGGCCGGGCACGCCGAAGAACCGGCGGAAGATCGGATCTTCCAGCAGCGGATTGCGGTTCTGCACCAGCTTGGCGGCATAGACGTTCACCACCGCCGGCTGAACGTGCTGCACGATCGGCGCGTAGCTCAGGCGGATCTCGGCCTGCGACGACGGCAGCCGCCGGTCCTGCGCCGCGAGCGGCGTGGTGAGGGCGAGCGACAGACACAGGACGGTGAACGTGCGGATCGGGTTCATGCGGGAATCCGTTACAGGGGCATCTTGGGCGCAGCAGATATAGTCCGCCGGCCAAGCCAGGAGAAGGAAAAGCCGCCGACGCTCACGCCGGCCGAGCCTCGGTGATTTCAGGTGTCGCTTCGGCTGCAGGCAACGCCAGCTGCTGCTGGCGTGCACGATGTTCCTCGCCCCAGCGCTTCAGCGCATCGATGACCGGGCGCAGCCGCTCCCCGGTTTCCGACAGCGCGTATTCGACCCGCGGCGGCACTTCGGCGAACACCTGGCGGGTAATCAGGTCGTCATCCTCCAAAGCACGGAGCTGCTTGGTCAGCATCCGCTGGGTGATGCCCGGCATGCGCCGTCGCAGCTCGCCGAACCGCAGCCGGCCGTCCTGCAGATGGTACAGGATCACACCCTTCCATTTGCCGTCGATCAGATCGAGCGTCACTTCGACCGAACAGCCCGGCGCGCAGGCAAAATTGCGACGTTTCATGCGGCGTGGCCCAATAGTATCCGATCGGTGACTATATCCCCGAAACGACAGTACTTGCAATAAAGGCAGGTGAAGGCGACGTTGCTCGCGACAAGCGTCCCCTGCACGGAGCCCCCTATGAAAGCTGTCGGCTACATCAAGAGCCTCCTGATCGACGATCCGGAGGCGCTGCTCGATCTCCAACTGTCCACGCCTGCGCCGGGTGCACGCGACCTGCGGGTTGCGGTCAAGGCGATCTCGGTCAATCCGGTCGACTTCAAGGTGCGCAAGCGCGCCGCCCCGCCCGCCGGCGAGCACAAGATTCTCGGCTACGACGCGGCCGGCGTGGTCGAGGCGGTCGGCGCCGAGGTGACACTGTTTCAGCCGGGCGACGAGGTGTTCTACGCCGGCTCGATCCAGCGGCCGGGCACCAACGCCGAACTGCATCTGGTCGACGAGCGCATCGTCGGCCGCAAGCCGAAGACGCTGTCGTTCGCGCAGGCCGCGGCGCTGCCGCTGACCTCGATCACCGCCTGGGAGCTGCTGTTCGACCGGCTCGGCGCGCGGCCGAGCAAGGCGTTCGATCCGCGCACCCTGCTGATCGTCGGCGGTGCCGGCGGCGTCGGCTCGATCCTGATCCAGCTCGCCCGCCGGCTCACCGGGCTGACCATCATCGCCACGGCGTCGCGACCCGAGACCCGGCAATGGTGCCTCGACCTCGGCGCCCATACGGTGATCGATCACAGCCAGCCGATGAAGCCGCAGGTCGACGCGCTGAAGCTGCCGCCGGTTGCGCTGATCGCCAGCCTCACCGGAACCGAGGGGCACTTCCCGGCTCTGGTCGAGATCCTGGCGCCGCAGGGCAAGATCGGCCTGATCGACGATCCGGCGACGCTGAACCCGATGCTGCTGAAGCCGAAATCGGCATCGCTGCACTGGGAGGCGATGTTCGCCCGCTCGTCGTATCAGACCGCCGACATGATCGCGCAGCACGACCTGCTCGACGAGATCGCCGGCCTGATCGACACCGGCGTGCTGCGCACCACGCATCAGCAAAGCTTCGGCTTCATTACCGCCGCCAACCTGAAACGCGCGCATGCGCTGCTGGAAAGCGGCACCTCGATCGGCAAGATCGTGCTGGAGGGGTGGGAGTAGTCCTCCACTCTTTCCCCGAGTCATTCCGGGGCGCGAGCGAGAGCTCGCGAACCCGGAATCTCTGCGTCAGCTCTCGCGCTCAGATTTCTTCGTAACAACATCTGGATTCCGGGCTCGCTCGCTTTCGCGAGCGCCCCGGAATGACGGGAATGGATCGAGTGCGTCGTGCCCTGTGCAACCGGCATGATCCCCGACACTTTAGACCGGGATGATTGTCGACAGTTCTGGGTCCGCGTGTTGCGGTGCGTAGCGCAGCCCCTCTCGG
>NZ_UFQQ01000049.1 GCF_900218015.1 Rhodopseudomonas pentothenatexigens
TCGATACAATTGGCACCGGCCCCACGGCGGCATAAAGTCACAAATACCCATCAGCCGCCTCGGCCTGTCCGAGGACAACCTGTTGAGGCTCCACAGCTAGACCGCCACGCCGAGGCGCTCGCCGCGGTACACGCCTGAACGGACCCGCTCCCACCAGGTTCGGTTGTCGAGATACCATTGCACGGTCTGGCGCAGGCCGTCGTCGAAACTGTAGCGGGCGCGCCAGCCGAGTTCGCGTTCGACCTTGCCGGCGTCGATCGCGTAGCGGGCGTCGTGCCCGGGCCGGTCGGCGACGAAGCTGATCAGCCCCTGTCGCGGGCCGATCACCGCGTCCGGCGCGAGCTCGTCGAGCAGCCGGCAGATCGTCTGCACGACCTGGAGATTGGTGCGCTCGTTGCGGCCGCCGATATTGTAGCTCTCACCGATTTCGCCGCGCTCGGCGGCGAGCAGAAGCGCATCGGCATGGTCCTCCACGTGCAGCCAGTCGCGGACGTTGGCGCCGGTGCCGTAGACCGGAATCGCTTCGCCGTGCAGCGCCTTGATGATCGCCAGAGGGATCAGCTTTTCAGGAAAGTGATAGGGACCGTAGTTGTTGGAACAGTTGGTGATCACCACCGGCAGGCCGTAGGTGTGATGCCAGGCCCGCACCAGATGGTCGGATCCCGCCTTGGAGGCGGAGTAGGGCGATTTCGGCTGGTAAGGCGTATCTTCGCGGAACAGGCCTTCGGCGCCCAGCGAACCGAACACCTCATCGGTCGAGATGTGGTGAAAGCGGAAGCCGGACTTGCGGGTCGGCGGCAGCGACCTCCAGTGCAGCAGCGCCGCCTGCAGCAGCGAATAGGTGCCGACGATATTGGTCTGGATGAAATCGCCGGGACCGTCGATCGAGCGATCGACATGGCTCTCGGCCGCGAGATGCATCACCACGTCGGGTGAGAATTCGGCGAACAGCCGATGCATCGTCGCCATGTCGACGATATCGGCGCGGACAAAGTGGTACCGCCGATCGCCTGCGACCGGCGCCAGCGATTCCAAATTGCCGGCATAGGTCAGCTTGTCGACCACCAGCACTTCGTGCGCGGTGGTGCCGATCAGCCGCCGGACCACGGCCGAACCGATGAAACCGGCTCCGCCGGTGACGAGAAAGCGCTTTGTCATCAATGTCCTAGAGAGCCTCGCGCGGGCAATTTAGCGGCGCGCCGCCGGGTTGTCATCGGCACTCGCCTTACGCCGTCTTTATACCGAGCGCGGCAATTCCGCATCGTTTCCTTACGCGGCGCACCGTAGCTGCATCTCAGCCCGATTTTCAGGAGGCTTCGATGCTAGACGTTCTCATGCTGCTGTTCGCCGCCGCGCTGTTCGCCGCGACGATCGGCTACGCCTATGCCTGCGACCGGATCTGACGGAGGAAACGATGTCATTCGACCTGTCGTTCGCCGCCGCGGTCAGCGCCGCCGTGCTGGTCTATCTGGTGGTCGCGCTGCTGCGCCCGGAAAAGTTCTAGGGAGCCGGCGATGACCCTGATCGGTTGGACTCAAATCGCGCTGTTCTGCGCCGTCGTGGTGGCGCTGACGCCGCTGCTCGGCGCCTACCTCACCCGGGTTTTCGACGGCCGGGTCACCGTGCTGCGCCCGGTCGAGGCCGGGCTGTATCGCCTCGCCGGCGTCGATCCGCAGCGCGAGCAGCACTGGCTGACCTACACGGTGGCGATGCTGCTGTTTCACGCTGCCGGCTTCGTGCTGCTGTACGGGCTGCTGCGACTGCAAAGCCTGCTGCCGCTCAACCCGGCGGCGCAGGGCGCAGTGCCGGCGGATCTGTCGCTCAACACAGCGATCTCGTTCCTGACCAACACCAACTGGCAGAACTACGGCGGCGAGAGCACGCTGTCGTATCTGACCCAGATGTTCGGACTGACGGTGCAGAACTTTCTCTCCGCCGCCACCGGCATCGTCCTGGCGGTGGCGCTGATCCGCGGCTTCGCCCGCGCCTCGGCCAAGACCGTCGGCAATTTCTGGGTCGATGTCACCCGCTGTACGCTGTACGTGCTGCTGCCGATCGCGGCGATTCTCGCCATCTTCCTGGCGTGGCAGGGCATTCCGCAGACACTCGGGCCCTCTATCGACGCCACCACGCTCGAAGGCGGCAAGCAGACCATCGCGCTCGGCCCGGTGGCGTCGCAGGTCGCGATCAAGATGCTCGGCACCAATGGCGGCGGCTTCTTCAACGCCAATGCGGCGCATCCGTTCGAGAACCCGACCGCGCTGTCGAACTTCGTGCAGATGCTGGCGATCTTCGCGCTCGGCGCGGCGCTGACCAACGTGTTCGGCCGCATGGTCGGCGACCAGCGCCAGGGCTGGGCAATCCTCGCCGCGATGGGCGTGCTGTTCGTCGCCGGCGTCGCGGTCTGCTACTGGGCCGAAGCCAACGGCACCCAGGCGATGCAGGCGCTTGGTCTCTCCGGCGGCAACATGGAGGGCAAGGAGACCCGGTTCGGGATCGCGGCCTCGGCGCTGTTCGCGGTTGTCACCACCGCGGCCTCGTGCGGCGCCGTCAATGCGATGCACGACAGCTTCACCGCGCTCGGCGGCATGATCCCGTTGATCAACATGGAACTCGGCGAGATCGTGGTCGGCGGCGTCGGCGCCGGGCTTTACGGCATGCTGCTGTTCGTGGTGATCACCATCTTCCTGGCCGGGCTGATGGTCGGTCGCACCCCCGAATATGTCGGCAAGAAGATCGAGGCCCGCGAGGTCAAGATGGCGATGCTGGCGATCCTGATCCTGCCGCTGCTGATGCTCGGCTTCACCGCGGTCGCGGTGGTGGTTCCGTCCGCAGTGGCGTCGATGGGCAATGCCGGCCCTCACGGCTTCAGCGAGGTGCTGTACGCCTTCACCTCGCAGGCGGCCAACAATGGCTCGGCGTTCGGCGGTCTCTCCGGCAACACGCCGTTCTACAACCTCGCCGGTGCGGTCGCGATGTTTCTCGGCCGGTTCTGGATGATCGTCCCGACGATGGCGATCGCCGGCTCGCTCGCCGCCAAGCCCTCGGTCGCGGCCACCGCCGGCACGTTCCCGACCACCGGGCCGCTGTTCGTCGGCCTGCTGGTCGGCACGATCCTGATCGTCGGCGGCCTCACCTTCTTTCCGGCGCTCGCGGTCGGCCCGCTCGCCGAGCATCTGTCGATGCTGCAAGGCGCCGCTTATTAGTTCGGAGCAGTGATCATGAAAGTCTCGAAACTGCGCAAGCGCACCGCCTCGGCGACGATGCTGGATCCGGCGATCCTGCTGCCGGCGATCGGCCAGGCCTTCGTCAAGCTCGATCCGCGGACGCTGATCAAGAATCCGGTGATGTTCGTGCTCGAAGTCGTCACCGCGCTCGCCACCGTTCTGACGATCCGCGACGCCGTCATGGGCGGCGGCAACATGCTGTTCGAACTGCAGATCGCGGTCTGGCTGTGGTTCACCATCCTGTTCGCCAACTTCGCCGAAGCGGTCGCCGAAGGACGCGGCAAGGCGCAGGCCGATACGCTGCGGCAGACGCGGGCTCAGACGACGGCCAAGCGGCTGCTGATGCCCGGTAACACCGAGCTGTACGAAGGGGTTGCCGCCGAGCGCCTGCAGGTCGGCGACCTGGTGCTGTGCGAGGCCGGCGACACCATTCCCGGCGACGGTGAAGTGATCGAAGGCATCGCCTCGGTCAACGAGGCGGCGGTGACCGGCGAATCCGCACCGGTGATCCGCGAATCCGGCGGCGACCGCTCGGCGGTGACCGGCGGCACCACGGTGATCTCGGACCGCGTGGTGGTGAAGATCACATCGGCGGTCGGCTCGTCGTTTCTCGACCGCATGATCAAGCTGGTCGAAGGCGCCGAGCGGCAGAAGACGCCGAACGAGATCGCCCTCAACATCCTGCTGGTCGGCCTCACTGTGATCTTCGTAGTGGTGGTCGACACGATCCCGAGCTTCGCCAGCTACGCCGGCGGCACGATCTCGGTGATCGTGCTGGTGGCGCTGTTCGTCACGCTGATTCCGACCACGATCGGCGCGCTGCTGTCGGCGATCGGCATCGCCGGCATGGACCGCCTGGTGCGCTTCAACGTGCTGGCGATGTCGGGCCGTGCCGTCGAGGCCGCCGGCGATATCGACACGCTGCTGCTCGACAAGACCGGCACGATCACGTTCGGCAATCGCCTCGCCTCCGAGATCATTCCGGTGCCGGGCGTCAGCGAGCAGGAGGCGGCCGAAGCGGCGCTGCTGGCGAGCCAGGCCGACGAAACCGCCGAAGGGCGATCGATCGTGGCGCTGGCGCGGGAAAAGTTCGGGCTGTCGGCCGATGCCGCTTCGCCGGATGCGCGGTTCATCCCGTTCTCGGCGACGACCCGGCTGTCCGGCGTCGACCTCGGTGATCGTCGCTTGCGCAAGGGCGCGGTCGATTCGGTGCTGAAATTCGTGCGCGACCAGACCGGCTCGGACGTCGTCGAGCCGCCGGCGTTCCGCGCCGCGGTAGATCGCATCGCCCGTGCCGGCGGCACCCCGCTCGGGCTCGCCGAAGGCGGACGATTGCTCGGCGTCATTCACCTCAAGGACGTGGTCAAGCCCGACGTCAAGGAACGCTTCGCGGCGCTGCGACGCATGGGCATCAAGACGGTGATGATCACCGGCGACAATCCGGTCACCGCCGCCTCGATCGCCTCGGAAGCCGGCGTCGACGACTTCATCGCCCAGGCCACCCCGGAGGACAAGCTGCGCTACATCCGCGGCGAGCAGGCTCAGGGACGGCTGATCGCGATGTGCGGCGACGGCACCAACGACGCGCCGGCGCTCGCCCAGGCCGACGTGGGCGTCGCGATGCAGAGCGGCACCCAGGCCGCGCGCGAGGCCGGCAACATGGTCGACCTCGATTCCGATCCGACCAAGCTGATCGAGGTGGTCGAAATCGGCAAGCAGCTCCTGATGACGCGCGGCGCGCTGACCACGTTCTCGATCGCCAACGACGTCGCCAAATACTTCGCCATCATTCCGGCGATCTTCGTGGCGTTCTATCCGCAGCTCGGCGCCCTCAACATCATGGGGCTTGCGACGCCGCAAAGCGCCATCCTGTCGGCGATCGTGTTCAATGCGCTGATCATCATCGCGCTGATCCCGCTGGCGCTGAAGGGCGTGACCTACCGGCCGGTCGGGGCCGCAGCGCTGCTCCGGCGCAACCTCCTGATCTACGGCCTCGGCGGCCTGGTGCTGCCGTTCATCGGAATCAAGGTCATCGATCTGGCGGTGACCGCGCTGCATCTCGCTTGAGAAAAGGTGACGCCATGTTGAAGGAAATCCGCCCCGCGCTGGTGTCGTTCGCCGCGCTCGCCTGCCTCACCGGTCTGATCTATCCGCTGGCGATCACCGGGATTGCCCAAACCCTGTTTCCCGCCCAGGCCAACGGCAGTCTGATCGAACAGGACGGCCGGGTGATCGGCTCGGCGCTGATCGGCCAGTCATTCACCGACGACACGTACTTCCACGGCCGGCTGTCGGCCACCACCGCACCGGACCCGCAGGATTCGAGCAAGACCGCGCCGGCGCCGTACAATGCCGCCGCTTCCGGCGGCTCCAATCTGGGCCCGACCAGCAAGGCGCTGGCCGACCGGCTGGCGGCCGACGTTGCCGCCGCCAGGCAGGACAACCCGAAGGCGCCGGTGCCGGTCGATCTGGTCACCACCTCCGGCAGCGGCCTCGACCCGGAGATTTCGCCCGAGGCCGCGCTGTTCCAGGTCTCGCGCATTGCCCGGGCGCGGAATCTGCCGGAGGCCGAGCTGCGCGCTCTGGTCGAGAGCCGGATCGAAGGCCGCGATCTCGGCGTGTTCGGAGAACCTCGCGTCAACGTACTGCAATTAAACTTGGCGCTGGATAGATTAGGGCGGAATCGGCCGAGTACCTGATGTCCACAACCGCCATCGCGCGCGCTTCCCCCGATGCCCTGTTGGCGCTCGCCAGCAAGGAGGGTCGCGGCCGGCTGAAAATCTTCGTCGGCGCTGCCCCCGGCGTCGGCAAGACCTACGCGATGCTGGCGGCCGCGCGCAGCGAACAGGCGGGCGGCCGCGACGTCGTCGCCGGGCTGGTGGAGACCCACGGGCGGCGCGAGACCGAGCAGGTGCTGCAGGGGCTCGAGCAGTTGCCCCGCGCCCCGATCGTGTACCGGCATCGGGTGATGCGCGAGTTCGACCTCGACGGCGCCCTCGCGCGCAAGCCGTCGCTGCTGCTGGTCGACGAGTTCGCCCACACCAACGTCCCCGGCAGCCGGCACCCGAAGCGCTGGCAGGACATCGACGAGCTGCTCGCCGCCGGCATCGACGTCTGGACCACGCTGAACATCCAGCACCTCGAGAGCCTCAACGACGTCGTCCTGAAGATCAGCAAGATACGCGTCCGCGAAACCGTGCCGGACAAGGTGTTCGACCGCGCCGACGAAATCGTCCTGGTCGATCTGCCGCCCGACGAACTGCTCAAGCGCCTCGCCGAAGGCAAGGTCTATGTCGAGGACACAGCGGCACGCGCAGTCGAGAGCTTTTTCAAGCCGCAGAACCTGACCGCGCTGCGCGAGCTGGCGTTGCGCCGCGCCGCCGAGCGGGTGGACGCCGCGCTGGTCGAGCGGATGCAGGCGCAGGCAATCGAGGGGCCGTGGGCGGCGGGGGAGCGCATCCTCGCCTGCGTCGGCCCCGATGCGGCGTCGCCCGGTGTGGTGCGGACCGCCAAGCGCCTCGCCGACCTGATGGATGCGCCGTGGATCGCGGTGACGGTGGAGCGCTCCGGCGTGGGACTCGACGCGGCGGCGCGCAAGCAGGTCGATACCACGCTGAAACTCGCCGAAAGCCTGGGTGCGGAGATCCACACCCTGACCGGCAACGATCTGCCCGATGAACTGCTGCGCTTTGCGCGGTTCGAGAACGTCACCCAGATCGTGATCGGCCGCGCCCGCGGCGGTACGCTGCGGCAATGGCTGCAGCGCTCGCTGCCGCAGCGATTGATGCAGCGCTCGACCGATATCGGCATCCACCTGGTGCCGCTGCCTGCGGACTCGGCAGTCCCGGTGAAGCGGACGCTGGCGGCAAGGATGAACGCCTCGGCGCCCGCCCACTTCCTTTATGCGGCCGTGGCGGTCGCCGGCGCGGTGCTGGTCAGTCGCGGCCTCGCCCAGGTGATTCCCGCGGCAAGCCTGTCGGCGGTGTTCCTGATGGCGGTGCTGTTCAGCGCGGTGAAGTCCGGCGTCGGGCCGGCGATCTTCGCGTCGGCGCTGTCGTTCCTCACCTACAATTTCTTCTTCATCGCACCGCTCTACACCTTCACCATCGCCGAGCCTTACGAGTTGCTGGCGTTGCTGGTGTATCTGGTGGTCGCTGTGGTCGCGGCGACGCTCGCCGGCCGGCTGCGCGAACAGGCGCGGGTCTCGGCGGGCCGGGTGCGGGCGATGCGCCGGTTGTATGAGTTCACCCGCCGGCTGTCCGGACTGGCGACGATGGACGCGATCGCCGAAGGCGCGGCGAGCGAGATCCATGCCAGCCTCGGTCGGCCGGTGCTGGTCCTGCTGCCGCAGGGCGACGAGCTGGTGCTGGCCGCGGCATGGCCGCCGGAGGATCTGCTGGACGAGGCCGCCACCATGGCGGCGCGTTGGGCCTTCACCCACAAGGAGGCCGCGGGATTCGAAACCGGCACGCTGCCGATCGTGCCGTGGCGGTTTCTGCCGGTGCGCACCGGCGACACCACCTACGGGGTGGTCGGTGTGATGATGCAGGGCAAGGACGGCGCGGCGCTGGATTCCGAAGCGCAGGCGCTGCTCGACACCCTCACCGAGCAGACCGCGGCGGCACTGCAGCGCGCGGTTCTGACCCGGGACATGGTGTTGGCGCGCACCGCGACCGAGACCGAGCGGGTGCGCAACACGCTGCTGGCGTCGATCTCGCACGATTTCCGCACGCCGCTGTCGTCGATCCTGGGGTCGGCGACCAGCCTGTTGACCTATGGGGACAAGATCGACGCCAGCGCGACACGGGATCTGCTCGCCAATATCCGCGAGGAGGCCGAAGGTCTCGACGAGATGGTGCGCAATCTGCTGTCGATCACGCGGATCGAATCCGGCGCACTGGAATTGCGGCGCGACTGGATCGATCTGCGCGAGATCGCGGCGCGGGTGATCGCCGCGACCCGGCGTCGCGGCGCTTCGCACGGTGTTGTCCTGCAATGGCCGGCCGACGTCCCGCTGGTATACGCCGATGCGGCGCTGATCGAGCAGGCGCTCGGCAATATCGTCGCCAATGCGGTCGTCCACACCCCGCCGACCTCGCAGATCGTGATCGACGCCGAGGTCGAGCCGGGCTGGGTGCGGCTGCGGGTCACGGACGACGGGCCCGGTATCGCCGCGGCGGATCTGCCGCACATCTTCGAACGGTTCGTGCAGAGCGGTTCGGCCAAAGCCACCTCCAATGACCGCGGCGGCGTCGGGCTTGGGCTTGCGATCGCTCGCGGCATCATGCAGGCCCATGGCGGAACGATTGCCGCCGTGAGCCCGGTCGAAGCCGGCCGCGGCACCCGGATGATCCTGAGCTTCGTCAACACTGCCGCGACCGAGGTGCGCGAACCATGACCGGGAAGCCGCGCGTGCTGGTGGTCGACGACGAGCCGGCAATCCTTCGATTCTTGAAGCCGGCGCTGGAAGCCAACGGCTATGAGGTTGATCATGCCGAGACCGTCACCGACGCGGTCAGACAGATCGCGTCGCACCCGCCGGATATCGTGCTGCTCGATCTCGGGCTCGCCGATGGCGACGGCAAGGAAGTGATCCGCCAGGTGCGGAGCTGGTCCGACCTGCCGATCGTGGTGCTGTCGGCGCGCGAACGCGAGGCCGAGAAGATCGCCTCGCTCGATCTCGGCGCCGACGACTACGTCAACAAGCCGTTCGCCACCGGTGAGCTGATGGCGCGGATGCGCGCCGCGCTGCGCCACCGGATGCAGCGCCACGACGAACCGGCGACGCTCGCAGTCGGCGGGCTGGAGATCGACGCGGTGCGGCGGCGGGTGATGCGCGGCGGCGCGGAGATCAAGCTGACGCCGAAAGAGTTCGACCTGCTCGCCTTCCTGGTCCGCCATGCCGGTCGGGTCGTCACCCATCGGCAGATCCTGGCGGCGGTGTGGGGGCCGGCCCACACCTCCGATACCCAGTATCTGCGGGTCTATGTCGGCCAGCTGCGGCAGAAGATCGAAACTCGGCCGGACGAACCGCAGGTCATCCTGACCGAGCCCGGAATCGGCTACCGGATCTGGACCGGCGACGAGCCTTAGCGCGAGGTTTCCCGACACCGCAGCGCGGGATGTTCACGGAAAAGTTGCGCTTTTCGTCGGTTCCAATATTACAGAAGTGCGAATCCGTCGCATTCCTGATTGACAATTTCCGCGTTGCGATAGACTAAAGTTTGCATTGCGGAGCCCCTCGCTGCGGGGCTGCAGCGAGGGCGTATATCGGTTCTCGTCCACATGGCAGCGGTCCAGTCAGAGGAGCAGCGCCGTGAACTTCCTGGTTAAAGCCTTCTACGAAATCCCTGTGATCGGCTGGCTGGTGAAGGACGCCAAGCATGGCAGCCCGGAGGCGCCGTATTTCTTCCTGTTCAATGCCGTGGTTGTCGGCGCCGCGCTGATCTACGTGTTCGGCTATCCGCTGGTGATCACCGTCGCGGTGGCCGGCGCGTTCGCCGGTATTGCGGGTCTGGTGGTGCTCACCGCCGGCGACGCCTTCGATAAGCGCGCCAAGCAGCCGGTGAGCGACGTCCGCCGTGCCAAGACGGCGACGGTGCGCCCGCTGAAGAAAGCCGCCTGATCGGCTCTCGGCTTCGCCGGCAGATCGCGCCGGTTCGGTTCTGAAACAGAAATCCCGGCAGGTCGGACCTGCCGGGATTTTTCGTTGGCCGCTCATGCTCAGAGCGAGCTTCGCCTTCGGCTCGCACCGGCTGTCTTTGAGGCTTACGCCGCTTCGTCGCGGAAATGGTACCAGCGATACAGCATGCGCTGGCCGATCCGGCGGAACGGCGAGAAGGTGTGGGTCGGCAGCGGCGAGGTGAAGATCGGCAGGTCCTGGCCTTTGAATCGCTGTCCGGCGATCATCTGCGCCATGCGGCGGCCGGCCTGGGCCGAATACGACACACCGTTGCCGCCGTAGCCGAGCGCATAGACCAGCTTCTGTGCCGGATCGGGCTGGAAGATCCGCGGCATCATGTCGTGGCTGACGTCGACCCAACCCCACCACGAATAGTCGATCTCGATGCCCTGCAGCGCCGGGAACTTGCGGTGCAGGCCGTCGATCAGAAGCTGCAGATGCTTCGGCGCATCGGCATCGGCGCCGGTGATCGACGAGCGGCTGCCGATCTGGATGCGGTTGTCCGGCAGCAGCCGATAGTAGTAGCGCAGCGTCCGCGTATCGGTCAGCACCAGCTTGGTCTTGAAGCCGGTGGCTTCGAGTTCGGCCGGAGTCAGCGGCCGGGTGACGATCGAGTTCGACAGGATCGGCATGCACCGGCCGCGCAGCAACGGCGTCAGGCCGGGCGCCGTATAGGCGCCAGTGGCGATGCCGACGGCGCGCGCCTTCACGGTGCCGCCCGGGGTGCGCAGATAGAATGCGCCGCCGCGGTGCTCGATCTCGATCACCGGGCTGCCCGGATGCACGGTGGCGCCGAGGTCGCGCGCCATCTGCTGATAGCCGAATGCCAGCTTGGCCGGGTGCACGCCGGTGCCGCGCGGCTCCAGCGTGGCGCCGACCGCCTCGGCCTCGTTGAGGTACTCACTCCGGAGCTGATCGGCCGAGATCACCTTGGTCGGCTCGCCGAACACCTCGCTCAGTACCTTGGCCTCGGCCGAGATCTTCTCGAAATTGCGTGGACGGTGGGCGATGTAGAGATGACCGCCGCGCTGTGGCTCGCAGTCGATCGGGCTTTGTCGGATCAGTTCCTCGAATGTTTCGAAGCCGTCGCTGACTTCGGCGTGCAGCTTCAGCGCGACATCGCGGCCCCAGCGCGCGATCCATTGCGAGCGCGTCAATCGGCCGGCGGCGTTCTGGCCCTGTCCGCCGTTGCGCGTGCTGCAGCCCCAGGCGACGCGATTGGCTTCCAGCACCGTGGCCTTGATGCCGTGCTCGCGCGCCAGGAACACCGCGGAGGCGAGGCCGGTGAAACCGGAGCCGACGATCGCGACATCGACGTCGGTATCGCGGCTGATCGGGCCGTCGTCTTCCGGCAGCGGGCCGCAATTCGCGGTCCAGTAAGTCGGCGCGTAGTCGCGGTTGCGGCCGGGACCATCGCTGACCAAGGGATCGTAGTGCGGATCGTAGGCGGCGAGCGGCGGGGTCTTCACGGGCTTGTTCATGCCGATGCCCCCGTCGCCGGCAGCACCGGGCGGTCCTTGCGGAACGCGGTCTTGCTGCAGATCTTGCCGTCGCGGAAGCCGAACAGATCGACGCCTTCGGCTTCGATCCTGCCGCCGTCCTTGGTGGTGGCGCGGAAGATCCACTCGGAGACGCCGCGATCACCAAACACGGCGTGGCGGGTGCACTCCCAGCTCACATCCGGGAAGGTGGCGAAGGTCGTCTCGAACGCGGCGCGGACATCGGCGGTGCCGACGATCCGGCGACCGCAAGCCTCGGGGCCAGCCGCGGCATCGAACACAATGTCGTCGGTCATCGTGGCCATCACCGCGGCGCCGTCGTGGCGGTTGAACGCGTCGAAGAGCTGATGCAGCGTCTGCAAGCGCTGAGTATCGAGATCGGACATGTCGATTCCATCGTAGTGGGCGCGCGAGCGCTTCCGTGATTGGTGCGGACTCGCCGGCAGCTTCGTGCAAAGCGTGTCACGAGCCGCCGCTCACGCCTTAGAACCAGATGGCGCGGTCTCGGCGGACCAGACGCGAAGCACTGGCGTCTGGCCCAATGGCTTGGGTGACGCTGGACCTTCGCGGCAGCGACTGGATCGCCAAGGTGATACGATGATCAACATCGCCACCCGCATCGATCCCGCCATCGCCCCCGCCGCGTCGGAGGTGATCTCGCAACTTCAAGGCCGTCACCTGATCGGGAATGCTCTGGTGCCGTCCGTCGGCGGCGCCACGCTCGACGTCGTCGATCCGGCCACCGCTCAGTTGATCGGCAAGGCGCCGGCCGCAACCGGCGACGATGTCGCCCGCGCGGTGGCGGCTGCGTCGGCCGCGTTTCCCGGCTGGGCCGCAACGCCGGCGCGCCAGCGCGGCAAGCTGATCGCGGCCGCGGCGCGCGCGATCGCCGACCACAGCGACGTGATCGCCACCGTGCTGGCGCTGGAAACCGGCAAAGCCATTCGAACGGAATGCCGCGGCGAAGTCGCGACCGCGATCGACATCGTCACGATGTATGCCGGCCTCGCCTCCGAACTGAAGGGCGAGACGCTGCCGTTCGATCCGCAGATTCTCACCTACACCAGCCGCGAGCCGCTCGGCGTCGTCGCCGCGATCCTGCCGTGGAACGTACCGCTGGTGCTGATGATGCTGAAGATCGCCCCGGCGCTGGTGGCGGGCAACACCGTGGTGGTGAAGGCCTCCGAGGAGGCGCCGTATGCGACCATCGAAATGGCGCGGCTGATGGCCAAGCTGCTGCCGGACGGCGTGCTCAACGTGATCTGCGGCACCGGCCGTGACTGCGGCGCGGCGCTGGTCGAGCATCCTGCGGTCGCCAAGGTGACGTTCACCGGCTCGCAGGCGGTCGGCGAGCTGATCTATCAGATGGCGGCCAAGAAGATCATTCCGGTCAGCCTCGAACTCGGCGGCAAGAGCCCGATGATCGTCTACCCCGACGCCGACATGGCGCGGGTGGTCGCCGGTGCGATCGCCGGCATGCGCTTCACCCGGCAGGGCCAGAGCTGCACCGCAGCGAGCCGGATCTACGTCCATACCAAGCTGATCGACGCTTTCGTGGCGGCGCTGCGCGAGGCGGTGAGCAAGCTGAAGATCGGCGATCCGCTGGATGAAGCGACCGATATCGGCACGGTGATCTCGCAGCGGCAGAAGGCCAAGGTCGAATCCTATATCGATCTCGGAGCCCGCACCGTCGGCGCCAAGGTCGACCGCTGCGGCGAGCTGCCGGGCGCAGCGCATCTGAAGGACGGGCTGTTCCTGCAGCCGACCATCATCACCGGGGTTCCCGAAGATTCGCCGCTGATGCGCGAGGAGATCTTCGGCCCGGTGGTCTGCGTGCAGCCGTGGGACGACGAGGACGACGTCATCGCCCGCGCCAACGACAGCGATTTCGGATTGGCTGCGACGGTGTGGACCAACGATCTGCGCAGCGCGCTGCGCACCGTGCAGCGGCTCGATGCCGGCTACGTTCAGGTCAATCAGAACCTCACCATCCAGCCGAATCTGAGCTACGGCGGCTTCCGCAAGTCGGGCCTCGGCAAGGAAGCGTCGCTGGAGGCGATGCTCGAGCACTTCACCAAGAAGAAGACCGTCGTCATCGATATGCGGTAACGACGGCGATGCACGAGCTGATCGCCGAGGCGTCTGCGAGTTTCCTGTCGACGCTGCCGTCACCTCTGGCGATCGCGGGTGTGCTCAGCGCAGTGCTGGCTGCAGCGCTGCTGCGCGGCTTCACCGGGTTCGGCTTTGCGCTCGCGGCGGTGCCGCTGATGGGCATGTTCATGCCGCCTGCGAAAGCCGTGCCGGTGGCGGTGCTGCTGCAATTGCTCGGCGGGCTCAACGATCTTCGCCGCAATCATCGCGACTGCCACTGGGCCTCGCTGCGCTGGCTGATCGTCGGCGCGGTGATCGGCTCGCCGATCGGAGCGCTGGCGCTCAGCGTTGCGCCGGCACCGGTGGCGCGGATCGTGATCGCGACCATCACCGCTGCGGCGGTGGTGGTGCTCGGTCGCGGCTTCGCCATCGAGACGATCCCGTCGCGGCCGGTGACGACCGGCGTCGGCATACTGTGCGGCCTGTTCAACGGCCTCGCCGCGATGCCGAGCCCGCCGGCGATCGTGTATTACATGTCGGGGCCGTTTCGCGCCGTCGCGGTGCGCGCCTCGCTATTGGTGTTCTTCCTCGCCACTTCCATTGCGGGCTTTACCAGTGTCGCGCTGGTCGGCCTTGCCACCGTGAACGTGCTGTGGCTGGCCGCGATGGCGTTGCCGGTGATGGTGTTAGGGACCTGGATCGGTGAGCAGGGCTTCCGTCGCGGCAGCGAGCGGCTGCACCGCCGGGTTTCGATTGCCAGCCTCGGCGGCGTCGCGCTGCTCAGCGCCGCGAAGGGAATCTCCGAGCTGTTGTGAGGCAGACGCCTCTCCCCGTCATTGCTGTGCAAGTTCAATAATTCGGTGATCGAATCCACCCATCAGGGAGGCTTCGATGCGCGACAACAGTTTCGACCGGACGATCGAGCGGAATTACATCCAGAAATGGCGGTTTCTGATGGCCGAGTACGA
>NZ_UFQQ01000047.1 GCF_900218015.1 Rhodopseudomonas pentothenatexigens
GAGGCAATGCTGCGCGAGCTCGGCATCGTGCACCGTTACACTCGGCCTTACCGCCCCCAGACCAACGGCAAGATCGAGCGCTTCTGGCGGACCCTGGACGACGACGTGATCGACGGAGCCACCTTCGACAACCTCGACCACTTCGCCAACGAGTTGTTCGAATACATGGTCTATTACAACAACTTCAGGCCCCACCAGGCCCTCGGCGGCAAAACCCCGAAGGACTTCGCCGCCGACAAAAAAATCCGATCACCGAATTAGTGAACTCGCACAATTGCGAGCGAAGCGAAGCAATCCAATGCCGAGCATGGAGCTTCTGGATTGCTTCGTCGCTTCGCTTTTCGCAATGACGCGGAGAGGCTGCGACGTCCGATCAGCTCTCGAGTTGCTGTGACAGTACCTTGCCGAGCCGTTCGATACCGACCTCGATACGGTCGGTGCGGATCGAGGAGAAGCCGAGCCGGAAGCAGTGCCGGCTCGCGGTTTCGTCCATCGAGAACACCGCACCGGGTTCGATCACCACGCCCTGTTCGAGTGCGGCCTCGGCCAACACGGTGGCGTCGATCGAGGTCGGGCAGGTCACCCAGAAATTGGTCGAGCCCAGCCCGCGCGAGAAGCTGCAGCTCGGAAGGTGTTTCGGCAGCAGCTGGTCGAGCAGTTTGGCGCGCTCCAGCAGCACGCGGCCGACCTGGGACAAATGCGCCCGATAATGCCCGAGGCCGATGAACAGCGCGGCGACGCGCTGATTGTTCAGCGGCGGATGCCGCAGCATCAGCCGGCGCAGCGCGCGCAGTTCGCGGATCACCGGCGCCGGGGCGACGACGTAGCCGAGCCGCAGACCCGGCGCCAGCGCCTTCGACAGGCTGCCGACGTAGAGCACGTTGCTGGCGCGATCGAGGCTCTTCAGCGGCGGCAGCGTCGCCGATTCCGGCATCAGCTCGCCTTCATAATCGTCCTCGACCACCACGACGTCACCGGCGGCGGCGGCCTTCAACAGCTCCACCCGACGCGGCAGCGGCATCGTCACCGCGGTGGGGCACTGATGACTGGCGGTGACATAGGCCAGCGCGCAGCTTTCGAACGTCGCGTCCGGCACCAGCCCTTCACTGTCGACGCCGAGCGGCACCACGTTCGGCGTCAGCATCCGGAAGATGTTGCGGGCGTCGGGATAGCCCGGCTCTTCGATGCCGACCTTGGTCTGACCGTTGATGAACAGCGTCGCGATCAGATACAGCGCGTGCTGGGCGCCGATCGTCATCATGATCTCGTCTGCGCGGGCGTGGATGCCGCGGCGCGGCAGCACCTGGAGTTGCAACTGCTCGATCAGCGCCGGATCGTCGCCGTCGATCAGGTCGCGCGCCCAGTTGTTGATCTCCGGCACGCTGAGCGCGGCGCGCGCGCTTTCACGCCAGTCGTTGGTCGGAAACAGGCTCGGGTCGAACTGACCAAAGATGAACGGATACGGATGGGTCTGCCAGTCGAGCGGCTTGACGATGTTGCGATGCGCCGACGGTCGGACCGCGAACCGGCCGGCCCAGTGATCGTCGCCGCGGCTGGTGACCTCGGCGAGCCCCGCCGGATCGGTGGCGAATTTCTTGGGCAGTCCCGCGACGAAGTAACCGCTGCGTTGCCGTGATACCAGGAAGTTCTGATCGACGAGCTGTTCGTAAGCGATCACCACGGTGTTGCGCGACACCTTCAGCACGGTCGCAAGGTCCCGGCTCGAGGGCATCTTCATGCCGAGCGGAAGCCGGCCGTCTTCGATCGCCGTGACGATGATCTGGCGAATCTGCAATTGCAGAAACGAGCCGCCACGATTGAGGCCGCGAAACAGCGCGCCCCAGAACAGATCGTCTTTGCCTAATGAGGCGGCATCCGATGAGGCAATTGCACCAGCCTTGGGCGCGCGTGCCACGGTGGACTCCCGATATGTAAGCTGTGCTAGCTTTCCCAAGACGCTATACCCTGACTGACACGACGGCGCGAAACAGCTGTAATCGCAAGCATGAGGCCTTTACCGGCTCGGTGCAAGAAGCGAGCCACGGAAGGCGGCGGCTGGCGCATGGCCCTGGCTCCATTCGTGCTCGGCATCTGGCGCTAGTGCCGCCGGGTCGATCGCTTCACGCTCTCAGTCGCAAGCCCGGAGACTAAGCGTGACGTCTGAAACTGTCGTTTATTCCGCCCGCAAGATTATCACGATGAACCCGTCGAGGCCGGTCGCAACTCATGTTGCGGTGCGAGACGGGCGGATCATCGCGACCGGGACGGCCGACGAACTGATCGCGGGTGGCGCCCGGCTCGATACACGCTTCGCCGACAAGGTGCTGATGCCCGGCTTCGTCGAAGGCCACAGCCACATCATGGAAGGCCTGATGTGGAAGCAGCCGTATGTCGGCGCGTTCGACCGAAGGTCGCCCGAGGGCAAAGTGGTGTCCGGCGTGCCGGACATCGACGCGATCGTCGCCCGGCTGCAGCAGGCCGAGGCCGAGATGCCCGACGACGGCTCGCCGCTCTACGCCTGGGGGTTCGATCCGCTGCATATCGGCGGCAAGATGCTGACCCGGCAGGATCTCGACAAGGTATCGACCAAGCGTCCGGTGCTGGTGGTTCACGCTTCCTTCCATATCAACAACGTCAATACGCTGACCTTGGAGCGTGCCGAGCTGCTGCGCGCCACCGATATCTCCGGGGTGGTGGCCGGCGCCGATGGGCTGGCCAGCGGCGAGCTTCAGGGCATTCCGGCTCGGATGCGGCTGTTCCGTGCGCTAGGTCACAACCCGCTGGCTGGTACCATCACCGAGGCCGACGTCCGGCGCTACGCGGCGTCGTCCTGCGTGCAAGGCGTGACCACCATCACCGACCTGCACAACGACCTCAACGATCCGACCATCGCGGTGTACCGCAGCGTGACCGGCGAGGCCGACTTCGGCGTCCGCCTGGTGCCGGCGTTGGCTGCGGTGTCGCATACTCCGGAGCAGGCGATCGCCAAGCTCGAAAGCCTCCGCGACCATGCCGGCGACAAGCTGCACTACGGCATCGTCAAGCTGGTGGTCGACGGCTCGATCCAGGGCTTCACCGCGCGGCTGCGCTGGCCCGGCTATCACAACGGCGCCGCCAACGGGCTGTGGTACATCGCGCCCGACGAGCTGCCGCGGCTTGTCGAGGCTTACCACCGCGCCGGCGTGCAACTTCACATTCATACCAACGGTGACGAGGCCACCGAAGTTGCGCTCGATGCGATCGAAGCGGCGCAGGTCGCGGCGCCGCGACCCGATCATCGTCACACTTTGCAGCATTGTCAGATGGCCAGCGCCGCGCAGTTCCGGCGGATGAAGAACCTCGGTGTCTGCGTCAATCTGTTTGCCAATCACCTGTATTATTGGGGCGACGCGCATTACGAGCTGACGATGGGGCCGGAGCGCGCCGCGCGGCTGGATGCCACCGGGACCGCGCAGCGGATCGGGGTGCCGTTCGCGATCCATTCCGACGCCCCGGTGACGCCGCTCGCGCCGCTGTTCACGGCATGGTGCGCGGTCAACCGCGTCTCGTCGAGCGGCCGTGTACTGGGGCGGGATACCGAAGCGCTCACCGTCGAGCAGGCGCTTGCTGCAATCACCATCGGGGCGGCCTATACTTTGAAGATGGATCATCTGGTCGGCAGCATCGAAACCGGCAAGTTCGCCGACTTCGTCGTGCTCGACGACGATCCGCTGTCGGTTGCGCCGGAGCGGCTCAAGGACATTGCCGTCTGGGGCACCGTGGTCGGCGGTCTCGTCAAGGAGGCGCCCCGCGCATGACGGCAGCGTCCGCGACCATTCCAGTCACGGTGATCGGCGGCTTTCTCGGCGCGGGCAAGACCACCTTCGTCAACCATCTGCTGCGCAGCGGCGGTCCGCGCACCGCGGTGCTGGTCAATGATTTCGGCGAGGTCAATGTCGATGCGACGCTGATCGCGAGCCACGACGGCACCACGATGACGCTGACCAACGGCTGCATCTGCTGCAGCATCGGCACCAGCTTCATCGATACGATGTGCAGGGTGCTGGATGCCGCCGTGCCGTTCGAGCGGATCGTGATCGAAGCCTCCGGCGTCGGCGATCCATGGAAGATCGCCGAGATCGCGCTGATCGAACCGTCGCTGCGGCTCGACCGGGTGATTGTGCTCGCCGATGCCAGTCGGATCGCGCAACTGATCGACGATGCGCGGGTCGGCGACACCGTCCGCGGCCAGTTCGGGCGCTGCGCCGTCGTGCTGCTGAACAAGACCGATCTGGTCGATGCCGAGGCTCTGACGGTCGCGCGTGCCGCGGTGCGGAGCCTGCGCCCGGACGTGCGCATCGTCGAAACTGCACAAGGCGCGATGCCGACGCTAGCCGAGCTAGAAACGGCTGCGTCGTCTAGCGGTTTCCGAGCCGACGCAGTTGATGCCGCAGCGATCGATCACGGCACGACCTTCAAGAGCTGGGCGTATCGCCGTGCCGGCCAGTTCGATCGTAACCGGCTGGCCTGCGCGGTCGACAAGCTGCCGCCGCAACTGTTGCGGCTGAAAGGCTCCTGCCGCCTCGCCGGCGAGGACGACGTCAAGGTGTTTCAGATGGTCGACAGCGTCTGGAGCTTGTCGCCCGCCGATGCCGAGCCCGCAGAGCCCGGAATCGTCCTGGTGGGCGTCGGCACTGCCGACCTGCCGCCGCAGGCCGACCTCGATGCGATCCTCGACCGTGCGCTCGCGCGCGCAGAGGCCGCGTCGTGACGGCGGCCTTTTCCTCCTTCGACCCCGACCGCAGCCGATTCGCTCCGGTTTCCATGCGCCATTCATGCCTCTCGACAGCGGAGTCCCGACCATGAAGTTGACCAAGCGATCCTTCCTCGCCGGAGCCATCGGCGGTGCGGCCCTGATCGGCCTGCCATTCGAATTCACCGCGCGGGCCGCTGAAGGCGGCAGCGGCGGCACGCTGGTGATCGGATCGACCCAGGTGCCGCGGCACTTCAACGGCGCTGTTCAATCCGGAATCGCCACCGCGCTGCCGAGCACGCAGATCTACGCCAGCCCGCTGCGCTACGACGACAATTGGAATCCGCAGCCGTATCTGGCCGAATCCTGGGAGGTGTCGAAGGACGGCCTGACGGTGACGCTGAAGCTGGTCAAGAACGCCACTTTCCATGACGGCAAGCCGGTGACGTCCGAGGACGTCGCGTTCTCGATCATGACCATCAAGGCCAATCATCCGTTCAAGACGATGCTGGCCGCAGTCGAGAGCGTCGATACGCCCGATCCGCACACCGCTGTGATCAAGCTGGCGCATCCGCATCCGGCGCTGCTGCTGGCGATGTCGCCGGCGCTGATGCCGATCCTGCCCAAGCACGTCTACGGCGACGGCCAGGACGTCAAATCGCACCCCGCCAACCTGAAACCGATCGGCTCCGGCCCCTACAAGCTCGCCGAATACAAGCAGGGCGATTACTACACGCTGGAGAAGTTCGACAAGTTCTTCATCCCGGGGCGGCCGAAGCTCGACAAGATCGTGGTGCGGCTGATCTCGGATCCGAGCGCCCTGATGGTGTCGGTCGAGCGCGGCGACATCCACGCTGTACCTTACTTCACCGGAGTGCGCGACATCGAGCGGCTCGAGAAGGCGCCCAATGTCGTCGTGACCGACAAGGGCTTCGCCGGCCTCGGCGCGCTGAACTGGCTCGCCTTCAACACCAAGAAGCAGCCGCTCGACGACGCTCGCGTCCGGCAGGCGATCGGCTACGCCGCCAACCGCGACTTCATCGTCAAGAAGCTGATGGGCGGCAAGGCGATGCCGTCGACCGGGCCGATCGCGCCGGGCTCGCCGCTGGAGGAAAAGGCCGTCGAGCAGTACAAGTTCGACGTCGCCAAGGCCAACAAGTTGCTCGACGAGGCCGGGCTGAAGCCGGACGGCAACGGCGTCCGCACCTCGCTGACGATCGACTACATCCCCGGCAACGACGAGCAGCAGCGCAACGTCGCCGAATATCTGCGTTCGGCCTTGAAGCGGGTCGGCATCAATCTGGAAGTCCGCGCCGCGCCCGACTTCCCGACCTGGGCCCAGCGCGTCGCCAATTTCGACTTCGACCTGACGATGGACACGGTGTTCAACTGGGGTGATCCGGTGATCGGTGTCGATCGCACCTACCTCAGCTCGAATATCCGCAAGGGTATCATCTGGTCGAACACCCAGCAGTATTCCAATCCGAAGGTCGATGGAATCCTCGGCCAGGCAGCCAAGGAAACCTCGCCCGAGAAGCGCAAGGCACTGTATTCGGAGTTCCAGAAGATCGTCGTCCAAGACGCGCCGATCTTCTACATCAACGCAACGCCTTACCACAGCGCGTTCGCCAAGGGACTCGCCAGCCTGCCGACGACGATCTGGGGTGTGGCCTCGCCGCTCGATGAGCTGCATTGGGCCACGCCGCCGAAGAACTGACCCGCCACTCTCGATCGACGAAGCATCAATGGCCCTCCTCACCCATCTGTTCGGAAAATTCGCCAACGCCGTCGTGCTGCTGCTGGCGGTGCTGGTGATGAATTTCTGCCTGATCCATCTCGCACCGGGCGATCCGGTGCAGGTGATCGCCGGCGAGATGGGTGGGGCGTCGCCCGAGGTGATCGCGGCGCTGCGGGCCAAGTACGGCCTCGACCATAGCCTGCTCGAGCAATTGTTCACTTATCTCGGCAAGGTGGCGCACGGCGACTTCGGCTATTCCTACTACTTCAACCAGCCGGTGCTCGGCCTCATCCTGCAGCGGCTGCCGGCGACGCTGTATCTGGCGGCGGCGTCGCTGGTGGTCGCCGTGCTGATCGGCACGCTGCTCGGCGTGATCAGCGCGCGGCGGCCGAACGGCCTGCTCAGCCACGGCGTCACCGTGCTGGCGCTCGCCGGCCACGCGGCTCCGATTTTCTGGACGGGGCTGCTGCTGCTGCTGCTGTTCGGTTCGGTGTGGCCGATCCTGCCCGTCAACGGCATGACCGACGTGGTCAACCCGAAGACCGGCATGGCCTATGTGGCCGATGTCGCCAAGCATCTGGTGCTGCCGTCGATCACGCTGGGGCTGGTGTTCGTCGCGCAGTATTCGCGGCTCGCCCGCGTCAACATGATCGACGTGCTGTCGGCAGACTACATCCGAACCGCTCACGCCAAGGGGCTGCCGGAACGGGTCGTTCTGGTCAAACACGCATTGCGCAACACGCTGATCCCGATCGTCACCGTGGTCGGCTTGCAGTTCGGCAACCTGTTCGCCGGCGCGGTGCTGGTGGAGACGGTGTATTCTTGGCCCGGTATGGGACGACTGGTGTACGACTCGATCCTGCGCCGCGACTACCCGACGCTGATGGGCGTGCTGTTCTTTTCTGCCCTGATGGTGATCGCGGCCAATATCCTTACCGACCTGGTGTATCGCCTGATCGACCCCCGTATCCGCGCAGGTGCCCGATGAGCACGATGGAGTCCTCGCTCGCGATGGCGCAGAAGCCCGTTCCCGGCGTCACCAAGGTCCCGAAGGCTGTTTCGCCGGCCCGGGCGGCGATCCGCCAGTTCATGAAGAGCCCGTCCGGCGTCGCCGGCGCGATCCTGCTGCTGGTTCTCCTCGTCGGCACCGCGATCGGACCCTGGCTGTACCCGGTCGATCCGCTCGACATCGTCGGACTGCCGTTCGCCCCGCCGGACGCCGACGCTCTGTTCGGCACCGATTATCTCGGCCGCGACGTGCTGGCCGGATTGATCTACGGCGGCCGCGCCACGCTGACCGTGGGAGCGGTCGCGGCGCTGATCACGATCGTGATTGGTGTTACCGTGGGCGCGCTCGCCGGGTTCTTCGGCGGCTGGGTCGATGCGCTCCTGGTGAAGATCGCCGAGTTTTTCCAGGTGCTGCCGCCGCTGCTGTTCGCGATGGTGCTGGTGACGCTGTTCGGCCCGAGGCTGTCGACCATCACGCTGGCGATCGGCGCAGTGAGCTGGACATCGGCGGCGCGGCTGACGCGCGCCGAGTTCATGCGGCTGCGCGATCTCGATTTCATCAAGGCCTCGCGCGCCGCCGGAGCCGGCAATCTGCATCTGATCCTGCGCGTGGTGCTGCCGAATGCGCTGCCGCCGATCATCGTGTCGGCGACCCTGGCGATCGGCACCGCGATCCTGTTCGAGGGCGGCCTCAGCTTTCTCGGCCTCGGCGATCCCAACACCATGAGCTGGGGTCTGATGATCGGCCAGAACCGAAACTACGTGCTCGACGCCTGGTGGGCGGTGACATTCCCGGGCGCCGCGATCTTTCTCGCCGTGCTCGCGGTCAGCCTGGTCGGCGACGGCGTCAACGATGCGGTCAATCCGCGGCTGCGACGGAGGTGACGATGGCCCCGGTGCTCTCGGTCGAGAACTTGAGCGTCAGCATGACCAATCGCGACGGCGATCTGGTGCCGGTGCTGGAGAATCTGTCATTCACCGTCGACAAGGGCCGCACCATCGCCCTGGTCGGTGAATCCGGCTGCGGCAAGAGCATGACCGCGCTGGCGATCATGCGGCTGCTGCCGGAGGGCTTCGTCATCACCGACGGCCGCATCCTGCTCGACGGGGAGGATCTGCTCACCGCCCGGTCGAAGCGGATGCGCGCCCTGCGCGGCGACAAGATGTCGATGGTGTTTCAGGAACCGATGACGGCGCTGAACCCGCTCTACACCGTCGGCGACCAGATCGCCGAGGTGCTGTATTATCACCGCCGGCTCAGCCGCAAGGACGCCGCCGAACAGGCGGTGCAATTCCTGAAGGCGGTGCAGATCCCGGCAGCCGAGCAGCGCGCCAAAGCGTATCCGCATCAGATGTCCGGCGGCATGCGGCAGCGGGTGATGATCGCGATGGCGCTGGCGTGCCGGCCGAAGCTGCTGATCGCCGACGAGCCGACCACCGCGCTCGACGTCACCGTGCAGGCGCAGATTTTCGATCTGCTCGCCCAGCTCCAGGACGAGACCGAGACCGCGATCGTGCTGATCACCCACGATCTCGGGGCGGTCGCCGAACTCGCCGACGATATCGCGGTGCTGTATGCCGGCCGCTGCATCGAGACCGGGCCGGCGCACCAGATCGCCGCCGCCCCGCGCCATCCCTACACGCGCGGCCTGCTCGGCTGCGTGCCGCATCTGACCGTCGGTGTCGCCAAGCCGGACGAATGGATCGACCTCGGCGAGATTCCCGGCATGGTACCGGGGCTCGGCAATCGCGGGCCGGACTGCGCCTTCCTGGCGCGCTGCGCCAACGCCTCCGAATTATGCCGTTCGAAGCCGCAGCCGCCGCTCGGAAATATCGAAGCCGGACATGCGGTGTCGTGCTGGCGCGCCGAGGAGATCGCCGCATGATGATCCACGAAGACCTGCGCGCCGGCGAGGGCGATCCCTACCTGCTCGACGTCAACGATCTCGTCGTGCACTTTCGCACCGGGCGGAAGCGGCCGTGGGCCAAGCCGTCGTTCGTCCACGCGGTCGATGGCGTCAGCTTCCGCGTCAAGCGCGGCACCACCTTCGGCATCGTCGGCGAAAGCGGCTCGGGCAAATCCACCACCGCACAGGCGATCATGCGGCTGGTCGCGGCAACGTCGGGGCAGGTGGTGTTCCGCGGCGAAGACATCATGCCGCTCAGCGGCGAGCCGCTGCGCAAGGCGCGCAAGCATCTGCAGATCGTGTTCCAGGATCCGTTCTCGGCGCTCGACCCGCGCCGCCGCGCCGGCGACCAGATCCGCGAGCCGCTCGATCTGCTGGAGATCGGCAGCCGCAGCGAGCGCGATGCGCGGGTTCGCAAGCTGCTCGCCGAGGTCGGCCTGCCGCCGGAAGCCGCCGACCTGTTTCCGCATCAGTTCTCGGGCGGTCAGCGCCAGCGGCTGTGCATCGCCCGCGCACTGGCGCCGGAGCCGGAGCTGATCGTCTGCGACGAGGCGGTGTCGGCGCTCGACGTCGCGATCCAGGCACAGATTCTGAACCTCTTGAAGAAGCTGCAGCGCGAGCGCGGGCTCACCTACATCTTCATCTCGCACGACCTCGGCGTCATCCAGCAGTTCTGCGACGAGATCGCCGTGATGTATCTCGGCAAGATCGCCGAGCAGGCACCGGCTTCGGCGCTGTTCACCGCGCCGCGCCATCCCTACACGTGGTCGCTGGTGTCGGCGGCGGTGCCGCCCGGCCCGCTCCGCGACGAATTGAAGGCGAAGTATCTGGTCAAGGGCGAGCCGCCGTCGCCGGTCGATCCGCCGCCCGGCTGCCGCTTCGCGCAGCGGTGTCCGTTCGCCGAGGCGCGCTGCCGCGAGGAGCTGCCGTTCCTCGATGCCACCGGCCACGAACACTACGTCGCCTGCCACCGCAAGGACGAGATCGGCGCGCCCGACTTCTCCCCGCGCGTGGCGAGCGGGCCGATCGGTTGATCGCTCGGCGGCGAGTTGTCCGGGGCGTACTATCGACTTCCGTCATTCCGAGGAGCGCAGCGACGACGCAATCCAGCTCCGTGCACCAAGCTGGATTGTTTCGCTTCGCTCGCAATGACGGTATCGTTACGCTGTCGCGTCGAGCAACGCCTTGCTCATCTCGCGATCAGCCTTCAGCGAGGCGAGATTAGCGGTGTAGCTGTATTTGGCGACCATCTGGCCGATGAATTCCTGCGCCAGATCGACGTTGGGCGCCGCCACCATGCCGTCGGCATCGGCGAACGGCGCCTGCGGGTCGGATACCGGGACAGTGGCGGGCGAAGTCGTGGCGAGGCTAGTCTGAGTGCCGCCGGTGGATGTGTCGGTCTGATTGACCTGCAGGGGCTTGTAAGCCTGCGGCGCACCTGCCGGCAGGGTGCCGTTGGCGCCGGGCAGCGCCCCGGTCGACTGCTGATTGGCGATGTTGCTGGCTGAGACTTCCAGCCGGCGGGTCGCTGCTTTCAGGCCGGAGACGGCAATCGACGAGATGCTGGACATGGACGGGCTCGCTGCGGCTGACAGGTGCGGGCAGCAGACGCCTGCACCTCCCAACGATCCGTGCACCGCTACGGTGCAATTTGAGCGAACCGGTCAGCGGGTTTTCAATCCTGCCGGCGCGTCGCGCAGGGTGAGCTAGGCTGGCTCCGCCACCGGCCGCGGCGGCCGCCGCCGCAGCTTGCGCCGGGTCCACAGCCAGACGCCGGTGATCAGCAGCCCGAGCAGCACCACCGAGGTAACGACGTTGACGGTGCCGGACAGCCAGGTCGACCAGTTGCCTTCATGCAGCAGTCGCGGCCAGTTGCGCGGCAGCGGCGTGACGCCCTCCGGCGTGAAAGTGTAGGCGCGCAGTTCGCCGTCTTCATAGATCCGCGCCATCATCCGCCCGCCGCGGTTGGCGATCATCGCCAGATGCGACACATCGTGCGACCGCGCGATCTGCTGCACCGCGTCGGTCAGCTTGATCGTCATCCGCGCCGGCGGCGGGCCGCTGGAGAATGTCAGTCCGGCCGCCATGCACAGCGCGGTGAGCGGGCTGAGTACCAGCAGCGGCAGCGTGAACCACGCGGCGCCCTTGTGCCAGCCGGCGAGGCTGTTGCGCAGTCGCGGCAGCCCCATCAGCGCGCCGATCGCCATCAAGATCGTCAAGGCGATGGTCGAGGCGATCACCAGCCATTGGTAGCCGAGCAGGCGCTCGTGGGTGCGGCGCGCCCACAGCAGCAGATCGCCGGTGGAGTCGCTGGCGGCGGCAGCATCACCCGTGGTCAGATCGATCGGTGGCGCCTTGATGCCGAGCAGACGAAGCTGCTGCCCGGTGGCGTTGATGGCGAGGCCCCGAGCCTGGCCTTGCGGATCGTAGCGTTCGATCAGGCCGGTGAGGCGGGTGGCATCGAGCGTCCCGGCCGGCAGGCCGCCGCCCTGCAGCATCGGCTCGACCGACAGGATCAGTCCGGTGACGATGATGGCAAGCAGCGGCAATGCAAAGACGAGACTGGTCCAGCGATGCAGTTTGAGAAGAAATGCAGTGTTCATGATGAAACTTCGCGGTTGCGGTCAGCGGCGAGAAGCACAGGGGGCTCGTCGTTGATCAGGCTTGAACGTCGCCGGCGGCGTCTGGCGTCGGCGCTACGGAGTTCGTCCGCTGCATGACTCGGGGCTCAGCCTCGATGTCGCGGCGAGCGCTCGCACCTCCTCGCATGAGGCGGGTGGAGCGCAGCGTGTTGTAGGCCCTCGAACCTATCGATTCGCTGACAAGGTTCCACAGAGCACCAAGCCCCAGGGTCTGAGCCCGGTTCTCGCGCCGAGGCCGTCCAGTCGCTTCCTGAGCCGAGCGATGCCGGCAAGCTGGGGTCCGATCTGTGCCGAAGTGATTCGGGGCGCGATCCTGATGGCGTTCTGTCCGGGAAATGCCGAATCACCGGCAATCCGGATTGGGCGGTGCTTCGCGATTCTCTGCCGTGGTCGCCAGATCCGTCCCGTCCGAATCCACGCGAGCTGGTGTGCGTCGCGTTGCCGCCCTCCGGCGAGACCCTGATGGCGGACTCGACAGGCCAGTCGAACAGCCCGCGTGTCCGGCAAATCACCAACTCGCGCAACTCGATGAGTGACGGTAACATTGAAAACTTCGGACGTGGCAAGATCCGCGACCAATGCCGGACGATGGTGATCGACGTCTCGCCGGGGTGCGCTCGAGCGCGCGCCGATTGGCAGAGGCTCATCCTTAGTAGCGGTTGCTCTGTCCTTAAGCGTGCTGAAACTTGCGCCTGTTGAAATTCCCGGGTGTTGATAACATGCTGCAGTTGCAAACCGTCTGGTGATAATTCCAACAGGTATGGAGGTAGTATGCGCTCCTCATCGATGATCTTCCTCGGTGCCATCGCGTTCGTCGCCGCATTGTCGGTCGTGAATCAGGTCGGTGTGCCGCATCCGACGCTGATCGAGCCGGCCATCGCCGCGACCCCGGTCGCGCCGCCGGTCAGCGCCTTCCGCACGGTGACGTCGTCGACCTGTTCGTCCAACGGCTGCCCGACGTCCTGCGAGGCGGATGAAGCGCTGATCTCCGCGATCTGCATCGGACCGAGCAGCGCCAAGTTCAGCGACAATCTTACTCTGGAGAACGGGCAGATGACCGCGAGCTGCGGCCCGAGCTCCTCCACCATCGTGGTGTCCTGCGCCCGCAAGTAGCGCAGGCAGTTCGCTTCTGGGAGCCGGCGGCCGGTCCAAGCACCGCGGGCTCCCGTCAGTCTCAAAGGTTCTCTCCGATGCAAAACTGGTTCATCGCACTCGCCGTTGCAGTGCTGCTGCTCATCGGCTTCGCCGCCGGACCGATGTCCGTCGTCGTCGCCTTCCTTGCGTTCTGGGTCACGCTGTACCTGGTGTGGGCTCGCGACCTCGGTTTCAAGGACACTTGGTCGCGCTACGGCCTGCAGCGCGTCAAGCCGCCGTTCTGGGCGGCGGAGAACAAGGTCTGGTTCTTCCCGATCTTCGAGGACCGCACCAAGGTGGTGAAGGCCGCGGCGGTGCCGCTGCTGATCGTCGCGTTCAGCCTGATGCTGCCGACCTCGGTGGTGCGCGTCGGGACGTTGATCGTGCTGGCGTGGTATTGCCTGGAGATCTATCGGTCGCAGAAGGGCATGGACCAGATCGACCGCGCCCGCTTCAACTAACTCCGCAGGCGCCGTCGTTCTCGGCGCCAACGACGACATCGGCAACGGCGGGTGTGGCCCGGCCCCATGCCCGCCGTTGGCGTGCCGCGGTTAGGCATCGTTAAGGGCTCCACAGTTAGTACTGGACGGCGCTGCAGATTTTGCGATCATTGTCGCGCGCAAATGGCGAGCACAGGGCTCCGGTCGTGCGGCCATCTGGTGCTTGGGTAGCCGGGGAGCCTCGAGGAGATCGCGATGGCAGACAAGAACTCGTCCGACGTCATCCTGAACATGATGACCAAGAACCTCGATCAGGCGCGCGGCGCGATGACCAACTATCTCGATTTCATCGGCAAGAGCATGTCGGTAGTGCCGATGGGCCAGAGCAGCCAGGCTACTGCGCTCAAGGGGTATGTCGATCGCAACGTCCAGGCCACGTTCGATTTCTCGCAGCAGCTGCTGCATGCCAAGGACTTCCAGGACGTTGTCCGGATCCAGACCGAATTCCTGCAGACGCAATTCCGGGTGCTGACCGATCAGGCCAAGGAGGTCGTGGAGATGACGCATCCCACCGTGATCGTTCCGAGCGACGGATAGCGAGAGTCCTGCCGACCGGCCTGCGAGGAGCAGGGAGGCCGGGGCTTGCTGCGAGCGCGCAACGCCGGCTCCTGGGAACGGTGGCGAATGGATCGCATTGATGGAGCTGAGTACGTTCAGCTCGGATTTGGATGCCAAGCATGTTGAAGGTGATCGTTCCGTTTGTTTCGCTCGCTCTGATGGCCAGCACCGCAGAGGCGCAACAGCAACGCCGCCCCGATCCCGGCTGTGGCCGCGACGTATCGCGGTTCTGCCGGGCGGTGATGAACGAGTCCGATGGCGTGATCCTGAACTGCCTGCAGCAGCATCGCGCCAAGCTCAGCGCCAAATGCGCCAAGGTGCTGGCCGATCACGGGCAGTAGTGCCCTCGCGAGAGGCGTCGCCGAAGCGATGATGACCGGGGCGGTGGTCAGGTCGATCCGCCGCTGACGCCGGCGACCGGCAGCACTTCCGTCGCGGCGGTGCGATCGGGTGACTCGTCTTTCCACCGCACCGAGCCGAACGGCCGTTCCAGCATGCGACGAACCCGCACCGGCTCCGACCCGCGATGGAACGCGATCGCACGGCGGTGCAGCGCGCGGTCCTCCTGGGTCGAACGGCTGCGCTGACGCAGATAGTCGAGCCAGGTCGGACAGTGATAGCGCTCGGTCCACAGTTCCGGATCGGCAACGTCGCGGGCGATCGACCAGCCATAGGCGCCGTTGCGCTGGCGGCTGAGCTGCACCTCCTGCATCACGTTGTGAAACGCGCGCGCCTCCTCGGCGTCGACCCGGTAGTCGATCTCGATCACCACCGGCCCGCTGCGCGAGGTCAGGGCGAGCTTGACCTCCGGGTCGGCGAGCAGTTCGGCGTCCTCGGTGCGGGTCCCGACCGGCGGCATCGGCAGCAGGAAGGCGAGCACCGGGGAGGCCAGCATCGCCAGTCCGGACAGCAGCATCGACGGAGCGACGCCGGCCAGGTCGGCGACATGACCCCAGCCCCAGCTTCCGATCGCGATGCCGCCGGAAATCGATGCCTGGAACGCCGCCAGCGAGCGACCTGCGACCCAGCGCGGCGCCGAAAGTTGCACGCCGATGTTGAACAGTGCGATCGCCAGCATCCACACCGCGCCGGCGATCACCAGCGCGGCGGCGGTGAGCAGCGGCGAGCGGCTGATCGCGACCACCGCCATCGCCACGCCCATGATCATCGCGCACAGCCGCACTGCGGCTTCGCTGCTCAGACGCTGCCGCGCGATCCCGACATTGAGCGCCCCGATCACCGCGCCGATCCCGAACGCTCCGAGCAGCAGGCCGTAGGTTTCGGCCCCGCTGTGCAGCAGGTCGCGCGCCACCAGCGGCATCAAGGCCAGCACCGAGCTGCCGGCCACGCCGGTCACCAGCGTGCGGGTCAGCACGATGCGGATCGCCGGCGAGTTGGTGATGTAGCGCACCCCGGAGACGATCGCGCGGTTGAGCCGCTCCGGCGGCAGCCGCGGCGGATCGCTGACCCGCCGCCACAGCAGCAGCACGATCAAGAGCGGCAGATACAGCACCGCATTGGCGGCGAAGGCCGCCACGGCGCCGGCGGCCGCCACCACGATGCCGCCGACCGCCGGGCCGAAGCTGCGCGCGATGTTGTAGCTGATGCCGTTCAGCGCCACCGCGGCCGGCAGCGTTTCGGCCGGCACCTGCTCGGATACCGAGGCCTGCCAAGACGGTCCGAACAGCGCCATGCCGGTGCCGATCACGAAACAGAACAGCAACAGGTTGTTGGGCGTAACCAGACCGAGATGAGCGAATGCCGCCAGCGTCGTGGCGCCGGCGAGACCGATGCCGAGCGCGGCCAGCGCAACCAGCCGGCGGTCGTACATGTCGGCGATCGCGCCGGCCGGCATCGCCACCAGCATGATCGGCAGCATCAAGGCGGTCTGCACCAGGGCCACCATATCGGCCGACGCGGTCATCTGCGTCATCGCCCAGGCGGCGCCGACGCCGTTGATCATCAGGCCGAGATTGGACAACAGGCTCGCCAGCCAGATCCGCCGGAACAGTGCGTGCCGCAGCGGCGCCGCGATCCCGTCGCCGGAAAACAGCCCGCGCTTCGCCGTGCCCGCCATCTGGCTCTGACCCTCCGCCGCCCTCACCGCATCGCCGATTCAACGGCGCTCCAAACAGTGATGCCTGCGAAGCGCTCGCACTGTCCAGAGCCAACGCTTCAGGAACTGAGAGCCAAGGTTCGATACGAAGCGCTCAGCGGATACGCGCGGTGCCGGGCCGTCTACGCCAGTTCGCTGCGAAATCGATGAAGGCGCGCAGTGCCGGCGGCGGCTGGCGACGGCTGGGATAGTATAGGAACGGCCCGGGAAAAGGATCGCACCAGTCGGCGAGCAGGCTGACCAGCCGGCCGGCGGCGAGGTCGTCGCGGACGTAATCCTCGAAGATCAGCAGCACGCCGAGGCCGTCGCGCACCGCGCGCAGCGCCAGCGCGATCGAGTTCGCCCGCAGCGGTCCGCGCGGTGCGATCCGCAGCGTGCGGCCGGCCTTCTCGAATTCCCAGTCCGGGATCACGCCGCTCTCGTAGCGGGTGCCGATGCAGCGGTGATCGAGCAGGTCGCGCGGATGTTGCGGCGTGCCGTGCCGCGCCAGATAGTCCGGTGTCGCCACCGCCGCGTAGTGCTGTGGCGGCCCGAGTGGCACCGCCACCATGTCCTGCGCCAGATGCTCGCCGTAGCGCACGCCGGCGTCGAAGCCCTCGGCGACGATGTCGATCAGCGCGGTCTGCGCCACCACTTCGAGCTCGATCAGCGGATGCGCGGCGAGGAACGGCGCCACCATCGGCGCCAGCACGAGTTCGACCGCCGGTGCCGGCGCGTTGATCCGCAGCCGCCCCGACGGCACGTCGCGCAGTCCGCGCACCTGGTGGAGCGCGGCATCGACGTCGCGCAGCGCCGGCCCGATCCGTCCCAGCAGCATCTCGCCGGCCTCGGTCAGCGCCACGCTGCGGGTGGTCCGGTGCAATAGCCGCACCCCAAGCCGCTCTTCCAGCTCGCGCAGCCGCTGGCTCAGCCCTGAGGCCGACACCTGCTGCTCCTTGGCGGCCCGGCGGAAATTCCGGGTCCGCGCCACGGCGGCGAAAGCGGCGAGGTCGCGCAGGTCGAGGTCGGTCATTGTGCAGCATGTTGAACAAGCTGTTCGGGATTGTCCAGCTTATCGTACGGGGCAAAGCCGGCCATATCGCCGGCATCGATCCATTTCGAGGAGAGCCACCATGAACATGTGCAAACTCGGCCGCACCGGCCCCACGGTTTCCGCCATCGGCCTCGGCTGCATGGGGATGTCGGACGTCTACGGCCCGACTGACCGCGGCGAGAGCATCCGCACCATCCACGCCGCGATCGACGCCGGCGTCACGCTGATCGACACCGGCGATTTCTACGGCATGGGTCATAACGAGATGCTGATCGGCGAGGCGCTGAAAGGCGGCAAGCGCGACGCCGTTCAGCTCAGCGTCAAGTTCGGCGCGCTGCGCGATCCGCAGGGCGGCTTTTCCGGCTTCGACGGCCGCCCGGCCGCGGTGAAGAACTTCCTCGCCTACACGCTGCAGCGGCTCGGCGTCGATCACATCGACATCTACCGCCCGGCGCGGCTCGATCCAAACGTGCCGATCGAGGACACCATCGGGGCGATCGCCGAACAGGTGCAGGCCGGCACGGTCCGCGCCATCGGTCTGTCGGAGGTCGGCAGCGAGACCATCCGCCGCGCCGCCAAGGTGCATCCGATCGTCGATCTGCAGATCGAATACGCGCTGATCACCCGCGGCATCGAGGATGACATTCTGCCGACCTGCCGCGAGCTCGGCATTGGCGTCACCGCCTACGGCGTGCTGTCGCGCGGCCTGATCAGCGGCCACTGGTCGAAGGATCGCACCGGGCAGGATTTCCGCAGCCACAGCCCGCGCTTCCAGGGCGCCAATCTCGACACCAACTTGGCATTGGTCGACCGCTTGCGCGGGATTGCGGACAGCGCCGGATGCTCGGTGGCACAGCTGGCGATCGCCTGGGTCCTGGCGCAGGGCGACGACATCGTCCCGGTGATCGGCGCCCGCCGGCTCGACCGGCTGAACGAGGCCCTCGGCGCGCTGTCGGTGCAGCTGTCGCCGGCGCAGCTCGCCGAGCTGTCGGCTGCGATCCCGCGCGACGCTGCCGCCGGCACCCGCTACGCCGCAGCCCAGATGGCGTTTCTCGATAGCGAGAAGTAGGATGCACTCTGCCTCACGTCGTCTTCAAGACAGTCGACGCGAGCAGGGAGTCTTATCAGTGGGTCAGACGTGCGCGCTGAGATCGGTGATGGTCGGCGCATCGCCGTTCAGCGGATTTTGCGGGTCGCGGCTGTAGCGCAGTGTCTCGAATCGCATGGCGCGGGCGTCGATCATCACCAGCCGGCCGACCAGGCCTTCGCCGAATCCGACGATCTCGCGGATCGCCTCCAACGCCATCATCGAACCGAGCACGCCGGCCAGCGCCCCCATGACACCGGCTTCTTCGCAGCTCGGCACCGTGCCGGCCGGCGGCGGTTCCGGAAACAGGCAGCGATAGGTCGGGTTCGGCTCGCCAGCGGCGTTGCGTTCATGGGCGCGGATCGTCGTCAGCGATCCGTCGAACTGGCCGAGTGCGGCGGTGATCAGCGGCTTCTTGGCCAGATAGCAGGCATCGGACACCAGATAGCGGGTGGCGAAATTGTCCGAGCCGTCGAGCACCAGGTCGCAGCCGCCGATCAGCGCCAGCGCATTGGAGCCGTCGAGCCGCACCCGGTGCTGCACCACGCGTACGTTGGGATTGAGCGCCAGGATCCGGTTGGCCGCGCTGTCGGCCTTGCGGGCGCCGATGTCGGGCGTGGCGTGGATCACCTGGCGCTGCAGATTCGACAGCGTGACGATGTCGTCGTCGACGATGTCGAGCGTGCCGATGCCGGCCGCGGCCAGATACATCAGCACCGGCGCGCCGAGCCCGCCGGCGCCGACCACCAGCACCCGCGCACTCTTCAGCGCCGCCTGCCCGGGGCCGCCGACATCTCGCAGCACGATGTGGCGGGCGTAGCGTTCCAGTTCCTCGGCACTCAGCATGATCGGATGGTATCCTTCACTTCCACGGCCACACCGGCGCCGTCATTTGGAAGACGCGCATCCGGCTCATCCTCTCCGGCGGGTAAGCCGTCGCTCGGTGCCGGGCGTCGAACCGGCGCAGCGTTGGCGCCGACCAAGCGGTTGTGGTTATTTGTGCATGGCGCAACGTTGTTCGGGAATTGTCATGAGATCGATGCTGGCTGCAACCCTGATCGTCGCCGGTGCCGCCACCCTGCCGGTGCATGGCGCCCACGCCGCGCCAAAACAGACCGCGGCTGCGTCACCCGCGGCGCAGACGCCGGTGGAGACCGCGAAAACGCTGGCGCAGGGCGAGCGCCAGGCGATCCAGTCTGATCTCGCCTGGACCGGCGATTACAACGGCCTGATCAACGGCGAAGTGTCCGACCGGATGATCGCGGCGATCAAGCAGTTCCAGACCAACCAGGGTCACAAGCCGACCGGCGTGCTCAATCCCCAGGAGCGCGGGCAACTTGGCCAGGCAGCGCGCAAGCTGCAGGCCAGCGTCGGTTGGAAACTGGTGGCCGATCCGGTCACCGGCGCGCGGCTCGGCGTGCCGATCGGGCTGGTGCCGCAGCAGGCTTCCGACGCCAACGGGACGCGCTGGACCTCCTCCACAGGCACGATCCAGGTGGCGTTGTCGCGGCGCAAGGAGGCGGACGTGTCGATCGCCAAGCTCGCCGAGCAGGAGAAGAAGCAGCCCGGCCGCAAGGTCGAATACAGTGCGGTGCGGCCCGACTTCTTCGTGCTGTCGGGCACCCACGGTCAGAAGAAGTTCTACATCCGCGGCAGCTTCAAGAACGCCGAAGTTCGGATCCTCACCGTGCTGTACGATCAGGCCACCGAAGGCACGATGCAGCCGATCGTGGTGGCGATGTCGAGCGCCTACGATCCGTTTCCGGCCGGTGCGCAGGCCGGCCCGCCGCCGCGCAAGAAGGTCGAGTACTCGACCGGCACCATCGTCGGCGCCGACGGTGCGATCCTGGCCGATCGCGAGGCGGTCGACGGCTGTCTGTCGATCGTCGTCGCCGGCTACGGTCCCGCCGATGTTGCCGATCGCAGCAAGGAGTACGAGCTGGCGCTGCTGCGGATCTACGGTGTGTCCGAGCTCAAGCCGCTGCCGATCGGCGGCGGCGCCGCCAGGCCCGGACCGGTCGAGGTCACCGGCGTCGCCGATCCGCAGAGCCAGGGCGGCGGCGCGGCCGCTACCACGGTCAAAGCCCAACTCACCCCGGCCGGCAGCACCAGTGGCTCCGCCGTGACACCGCCGCCGATCCTGGGCTTTTCCGGCGCGCCGGCACGGGATGCAGAGGGGCGTTTCGCCGGGCTGACGGCGCTGCGTGTGCCGCTGCTCGCAGGACCGGCTGACAGTGCCGCGGCGCCGCAGGCGACGTTGATCACCGCCGACACCGTCCGCAGCTATCTAACCGGCCTCGGCGTGAAGCCGGCTGAAGGCAGCACCAAGGATGCCAAAGAGTGCGTCGTTCGTGTGATCTGCGTGCGGAAGTAAGCGTCGAGCAGCTCGGCTTGCCCAGCAAATTAGGGTTGGTCGGATCGACGCGTCTCATTATCTTCGGCTGATATTTATGAGATTGCTGAAAGCGGAATTCCGTGAAGCCGATCGTCTATTGCGGCGAGGAGATGCCGATAGGTCATCTCGCGCCAATGAAAATTGCGTGCCCCTGCGCGCCGATGAATCGGGAGTTGCTGATCGACGTAGGCTTCGCCAATCATTGCTATACAGAGAAATTCATCCAGGGCATCCACTCGCCCGACCAGATTGTCGTGACTGAAGCGAAAAATCGACACAGAGTGTTCTGTCCGATCCGGTACGAGCTTTCCTTCAGGCTCCCAAAGTTGATCGAAGCTCTGCCACGCAGCAAGGTTCACCAGACCTCGCAACGTCGCAATTACGTTTACGTCGTTCGGCTCGAACTGGAGAAGCGTCCTTACGAGATCTATTTCATGCTCCAAAGGGCCGCGAACAATGCCGAGGCCGATTTGCGCCTAACGGTCGAAAGCGCGTACCTCGCTGAAACGGGCTCGAATGTCAGCAGACGTCCGAACAGCATTCGCTTCGTGATCCTGGCGTATAAGATCTTGGCTAACCAGCCGGTCAGGTTCGCGCCACGTTGAAACGAAAAAGACCTCCCCGAAGGGAGGTCTCAGACTGCTGACAAAGTCCTCGCCATTGGCGGGGGCTTTTGATTCCATGGGGGATGCTTCGCAAACCCTCACCGCAACAGACTTCGATCGAGATG
>NZ_UFQQ01000021.1 GCF_900218015.1 Rhodopseudomonas pentothenatexigens
GCAACACCGACAGAGGCGCCCGCACCGGGTTACGGCGAGATGATCGGCCGGGAATCTACCGAGCGGCCTCTGTCGTGCTGACTATGCACCAGCACATCGCAGATACAGGAATCTCGACGTTCGGTGCACCGAAACAGCCAAACAATCTCGGGATTCCGGGTTCGCTCGCTCCGCGAGCGCCCCGGAATGACCGTGGAGCCCTCAGCCCTTGTCGTTCTCGAGCTGCGGGATCGGCGTGCCTTCGCCGGACGACAGCAGGCCGGTCTTGGCGTAGAGGCCGAGCTTGGCGCGGGTGTCGGTGATGTCGAGGTTGCGCATGGTGAGCTGGCCGATGCGGTCGGCCGGCGTGAAGGGCGCGTCCTCGACCTTCTCCATGCTCAGCCGCTCCGGCGCATAGGTCAGGTTCGGGCTGACGGTGTTGAGGATCGAGTAGTCGTTGCCGCGGCGCAGCTCCAGCGTCACCTCGCCGGTGATGGCGCGCGCCACCCAGCGCTGCGCGGTCTCGCGCAGCATCAAGGCCTGCGAGTCGAACCAGCGACCCTGATACAGCAGCCGGCCGAGCTTCATGCCGTTGATGCGGTACTGCTCGATGGTGTCTTCGTTGTGGATGCCGGTGACGAGCCGCTCATAGGCGATGTGCAGCAGCGCCATGCCGGGCGCCTCGTAGATGCCGCGGCTCTTGGCCTCGATGATGCGGTTCTCGATCTGGTCGCTCATGCCGAGGCCGTGACGGCCGCCGATCGCATTGGCCTCGTAGAACATCGCCACCGGGTCGGTGAAGGTCTTGCCGTTGAGCGCGACCGGCTGGCCTTCCTCGAATCGCACCGTGACGGCCTCGGCCTTCACCACGCAGTCGTCGCGCCAGAACGGCACGCCCATGATCGGGACGACGATCTTGATGCCGCTGTCGAGGTGTTCGAGATCCTTGGCCTCGTGGGTGGCGCCCAACAGATTGCTGTCGGTCGAATACGCCTTCTCGGCGCTCATCTTGTAGGCGAAGCCGTGCGCGGTCATGAACGCCGACATCTCGGCGCGGCCGCCGAGCTCGTCGATGAACTGCTGGTCGAGCCAGGGCTTGTAGATTCGCAAGGCCGGATTGGTCAGCAGGCCGTAGCGATAGAACCGCTCGATGTCGTTGCCCTTGTAGGTCGAGCCGTCGCCCCAGATGTTGACGCCGTCTTCCTTCATCGCCGACACCAGCATGGTGCCGGTGACGGCGCGGCCGAGCGGGGTGGTGTTGAAATACGCGATGCCGCCGGTCGAGACGTGGAAGGCGCCGGCCTGGATCGCCGCGATGCCCTCGTGCACCAATTGGGTGCGGCAATCGACCAGCCGGGCCTTCTCGGCGCCGAACTCCATCGCCTTGCGCGGGATCGCGTCGTAGTCGGCCTCGTCGGGCTGGCCGAGATTGGCCGTATAGGCGAACACCTTGGCGCCCTTCTGCTTCATCCACAGCAGCGCCGCGCTGGTATCGAGACCCCCTGAGAAAGCGATGCCGACGTTTTCGCCCTTGGGCAGGCTTTTCAAGATCGTAGTCATGGAAATCCCAATCGGTTGAAGCGGTTCGGCTGGGCGAATAGCAAACTTCGCGCGCCCGGGCACGCGTTTAATCGCGGGCCGAAGCTCGATTGCCGGTCAGGTGGTGGCCGGCGCCGGGCCGACATCGCGGCCACGCCATTTCGAGCGCCAGCGGTAGCCCGGCCAGAACGCCCGAGTCAGCGCGGCGTCGATCGCGGCGTCCGAGGTCCGGCTCCAGGCCCAGCGGTAGATCAGTGCGTAGAGCAGCCAGATCACCAGGAAGGTGACAAGGCCGGCGATCACCACGTCGGTGAAGAAATGCCCGCCGAACGCCATCCGCAGCCCGCTGGTGACGGTGCCGAACACGAAGGCCGCCGCATAGGCGTAAGGCCGCACCGCGGGCGGCGTCAGCGCCGCCGGCGCGAAGGTCCAATAGGCGGTCGCGCCCTCGCCGGAGAAGAACGAGCAGTTCTTCGGGCAGGCGCCGGAATTGTCCCACCACGCCTTGAACTGCCACGGGCCGTTGAATTCGGTCACCGCGGCCGGCCGCGGCCGGCCCCAATGGCTCTTGAAGGTCATGTTGGTGAGCACGCCCGCCGACAGCGTGATGCTGATCAGCAGAAACGCCACCGTGCGGCCCGGCATCACCAGTGGAAGGTCGGGACGGATCATCTTGTAGACCAGCGCGAAGATCGACGGCGCCGCGATCGCCCAGGCGATCCACATCGCCAGATCGCGCACGAACTCCAGATCATCGACCGAGCGCAGCGGGAAGGTCTTGGCGGCGGAATCGTAAAACAGCCCCGCCAGCCACAGATCGAGCCCCGGGAACACGCCGAATATCAGCCCGATGCCGGCGAACAGCGCCAGCGCAATGAGAAGTCCCTTGCGGTTCATGGGGCGCGATTTACCGGAGGCGGCACGGATTGGGAAGGCGGCAGCGGCGCACGCGGCCGCGGCGGATCGCGCCAGGCGCCGGCATTGCGGCCGGCGACCAGCCAATACACCATGCCGCCGATGATGCCGGCTCCGGTCATGATTTCGAGATGGCGGCGGATGATGCCGTCGAACTGCAGCGTCGCGGGATCGAACGGCACCAGACCGAGATAGCAGGCGACTCCGACCAGCCCCCCGCCGATCGCATAGGCCAGCGCGCTGCGGATCGCAAACGCCTCGGTGATCAGCACAACCACCAGCGCCGGCAGCAGCGCGAAGCCGGACACGAAGATGAAGCCGAAGCCCATCATGATGTTCAGCGCGTCGGGGTCGATCGGGCCGTCGGCGATCTGGCTCACTTCCGGAAACAGCAGCATCCCGACCACCACCAGGCCGGCCGCGATCGAGGCGAGCAGAAAGCCGATCGCAATCACGAACAGCCGGCCGATCAGGGACATGGCGTGGTCCCATTGGCAGCTTTTGGCGACCACCTTTCCTCCGTCATGCCCGGGCTCGTCCCGGGCATCCACGATACGGCATCGCGGCTCGGAGTGAAGACGTGGATGGCCGGGCCAAGCCCGGCCATGACGGCGGCTGTAGATCGGTTGCGGTTCGTCATTGCCGGGCTCGACCCGGCAATCCATCCGCTTCGAAAGAGATGGACACGCGGGTCGAGCCCGCGTGTGACGTCCGAATGTGAGGGGACGCCCATCAATCCGTCATCGCCATGGCGCGGAGCGCGTTGCGTTCGCGCACCGACAGCTTTTCGGTTTCGGATTTGAGCTGGCCGCAGGCGGCCAGAATGTCGCGGCCGCGCGGGGTGCGCACCGGCGACGAGTAGCCGGCGTTGAAGATGTACTCGGAGAATTTCTCGATCTGGTCCCAGTCCGAGCACTCGTATTTCGAGCCCGGCCAGGGGTTGAACGGGATCAGATTGATCTTGGCCGGAATTCCCTTGAGCAGTTGCACCAGCTTGCGCGCGTCGTCGAGTGAATCGTTGACGTCCTTCAGCATCACGTATTCGAAGGTGATGCGGCGCGCATTCGAGGCGCCCGGATAGTCGCGGCAGGCCTGCAGCAATTCCTTCAACGGGTACTTGCGGTTCAGCGGCACCAGCTCGTCGCGGAGTTCGTCGCGCACCGCGTGCAGCGAGATCGCCAGCATCACGCCGATCTCGTCGCCGGTGCGCTTGATGTTCGGCACCACGCCGGAGGTCGACAGCGTGATCCGCCGCCGCGAAATGCCGATGCCCTCGTTGTCGGAGACGATCAGCAGCGCGTCGCGCACGGCGTCGAAATTGTACAGAGGCTCGCCCATCCCCATCATCACGATATTGGTGATCAGGCGGTTGCCGTTCGGCGTCTCGCGGTCGATCCAGTCATTCAGACGGTCGCGCGCCACCATCACCTGGCCGACGATCTCGCCGGCGGTGAGGTTGCGCACCAGGCGCTGGGTGCCGGTATGGCAGAACGAACAATTGAGCGTGCAGCCGACCTGGCTGGAGACGCACAGCGTGCCGCGATCGGTTTCCGGAATGTAGACGCACTCGACTTCGTGAGCCTTTTGTCCGTCGCCGCCGCTCGGCAGCCGCAGCAGCCATTTGCGGGTGCCGTCGGCCGAAATCTGTTCGGCCACCACTTCGGGACGGTCGACCGTGACATGCTCCGCCAGGGTCGCCCGCATCTCCTTGGACACGTTGGTCATTTCGGCGAAATCGCGGGCGCCCCGGACATACATCCAGTGCCAAAGCTGCTGCGCCCGCATCTTGCGCTGGGGCGGCGCCACGCCTACGTCGCCGAGCCGGTCGCACAATTCCGCCCGCGACAGCCCGATCAGCGACGGCTTGGCCGGCGGCACATAGGTTTCCAGCGGGGTCTTCTCGACCAGGGTCGAGGCGGCAGAAGGCGTCATCGGATCACGTCTGGTTTGTGGCCGGCTATTCCGCGCCGGGCATGCAGGGGCGGGCCTAATCCGCCGGTCGCCGTGCATATAAGAACCCGCCGCCCGATTGTCGTCGGCCGGCGGGTCATCTTTGCCAGAATGCTTTACCGAACGGGGCGGCCCGCCTCAAGAGCCGGCGGCCGATGGGCAGCTATTAGCCGCCGCAGGCCTGCGCCACCTTGTCCAGCGCCTGCGACAGGCCCTTCAACGAAAAAACGTCGGTACTGGCGGTTCCTTTGGAGGAAACGCCCTTGACGGTGATGTCCGCGCCCTTGCGCATCGCCTCGACCAGGCGGTCTTCCTCGGCGGCGTTCTTGATCCAGATGCCGTCGCCCTGAGTGTACATCGCGAACGAAGTCCCGCCGACATCGATCGTCGATTCCGAGCCCGGCTTCAGCGGATAGCCCACCATCACCGAAACTTCATTGACGACCTTCTCGGCCGGCCGGGTCGAGATGAACGCGTAAGCGGGATCACGCGGCCGGTTCGGCGGATTGGTCTTGGACGACGACGGCTTGGCCAGCGCGAAGCACACTTTCTTGCCGCCCGGGGCGGCGGTGTAGGCGCCCCAACTGCCGAACTGGCCGATCAGCGTCGGTTCGGCGCCGCCGGACGTGGACGCCGGCGTCGCGGCAGATTTGCTCCGCGCATCGCGCGCGTGCGCCGCGTCGGTCGCAGCAACCATCAACGGGCCCGCCAGAGCGGCAATCAGCATTCGCCTCACGATCATGGGCAAGTCTGGTCCCTCATCATTGTGACTGCAGCATGGCCTGTCAGGCCCGCCTGTTCACGTTGCCCGGAATAGCCGGGATGGCCGATTCTGTGAAGGCGCCAAAGCGGTGATCACCATCCTTCAAAGCAGCGCATGTATCTGGCGTACAATCAGGATTTACCTTCGTACGGCACGGTGCGCGGCCCATTGCTGATCGCTCCAGTGCAACAGGTCATCGGCACCCGACGAGCGCAGATGCGCGCCGCCGTCCTGCACCACCATCTCGCCGTTGATGTAGCCGGCCTGATCCGAAATCAGGAAGCTGGCGAGATTGGCGAGTTCGTCGTGATGACCGACCCGGCCGAGCGGCACACGCGCGGCCGGATCCGCGGCTCGCCCGTCCGGCTGCAACTGTGCGGTCGCGCCCGCGGTCGGAAACGCGCCGGGCGCGATCGCCACCAGGCGGATCTGTTTCGGACCCCACTCGACCGCGAGGCTCTTGGTCATCGCCAGTACCGCCGACTTCGCCATCGCCGACGGCACCGTGAAGGCGCGGCCGGTGATCGTCGAGGTCGACAGGATGCTGAGCACGACGCCCGCGCGTCCGCCGTCGATCCAGCGTCGGCCGGCACCGAGCGTGCAGTACATCGCGCCGTGCAGCGTCGGCGCCAGGATCGCGTCGGCGGCGCGCGCCGACAGCCGTTCGGTCTGCGCGATGAAGGTCGCGGCGGCATTGTTGATCAAGACGTCGAGCGGCGCGTCGCGCCAGATGGCGTCGAGCATGCCTTCCACCGCTTGCGGATCGCGCACGTCGCAAACGCTGGTGTCGACTTCGCCGCCGCGCGACCGAATTCGCTCTGCGGTCTGCTGCAGCACCTCGGCGCGTCGCCCGCACAGCACCAGCGACGCACCGAGTTCGGCGAAGCGCGCCGCCATCGCGGCGCCGAGTCCGGAACCGCCGCCGGTAATCAGAATTCGTTTGTTCGCGAGCAGACCAGCCTCGAACATCGCACGGCTCCTTGATTGACCGCGTAACGGAATTCGCGGGGATGTAGTCCCACAATCCATCATCTTTCGAGAACGGATGGATTGCCGGGTCAAGCCCGGCAATGACAACGCGGCAGAACGCTCGGCCCGAATCCGATTGTCCCTCGCGTGCAAATCCGGCAGAACGGCAGGCAATCACAAACCTCGTACCCGGGTGGATACATGAAGGCCATTCTCTGCCAGCAATATTGCGGTCCCGACGACCTCGTTTACGCCGACGTGCCCGATCCGGTCGCCGGGCCCGGCGAAGCGGTGATCGCGATCAAGGCGGCGGCGCTGAACTTCTTCGATATCCTGATGATCCAGGGCAAGTACCAGATCAAGCCGCCGTTCCCGTTCTCGCCGGGTGCGGAAGTCGCGGGCGTGATCGAGAGCGTCGGTGAAGGCGTCACCGATCTGAAGGTCGGCGATCGCGTGGTGGCATCGTGCGGACACAACGGCGCGCGCGAGAAGATCGCGCTGCCGGCGCAGCAGATCGTCAAGATTCCCGACAATCTCGATTTCGATCGCGCCGCCGGCATCATCATCATCTACGGCACCGCGTTGCATGCGCTGGAAGACCGCGCCAGCCCGAAGCCGGGCGAGACGCTGGCCGTGCTCGGCGCAGCCGGCGGCACCGGCCTCGCCGCCTGCGAACTCGGCAAGCTGATGGGCCTGAAGGTGATCGCCTGCGCCTCCTCGGAGGAGAAGCTGGCGTTCGCCAAACAGCACGGCGCCGAGCTGACGCTGAACTACGCGACCGAAGATCTGAAAGAGGGGCTGAAGAAACTCACCGGCGGCAAGGGCGTCGACATCGTGTTCGATCCGGTCGGTGGGACCTACGCCGAAGCCGCACTGCGTTCGATCGCCTGGGAAGGCCGCTTCCTGGTGATCGGCTTTGCGGCCGGCGACATTCCGAAGATGCCGCTCAACCTCGCGCTGCTGAAGGGCTGCGACATTCGCGGCGTGTTCTGGGGGGCGTGGACGCGGATCAATCCGGAGAAGAACCGAGCTAATCTCGAAAAGCTGGTGCAGTGGGCCGCGGAGGGCAAGATCTCCTCGCACGTCGACCGTACCTTCCCGCTGGCGCAGACCGCCGACGCGCTGAAAGTGCTCGCCGGCCGCCAGGCGATGGGCAAGGTGATCCTGCACCCGTGAGGATGCTGAATCGGTGGGTTGGCGCGCACCGCCCAACCCGTCGATTCACGGCGCCGCGTGCAGATGGTGGGTTACGGCGCAAGATCGCCTAGCTCACCCTTGTATCAGCGTGCTACGCGTGCCCGCGTTATGCCGGCATCAACTCCGGCCGCGTAGCCGCTGCGGGCTCGCTCGCGACCGGTTGCGCGCTCGCCAGCAGTCCCGGCATCAGCGCCTCGGCAGCGTTGGCGCCGGAGATCACCACCGCCTCGATGCCGGCGCCGATATTGCCGCCGCCGGCGATCACCAGATTGCGCAGCGGGGTTTTCGAACCTCGGAGCTGTCCCGCGGTCGACATCCCGTAGATCGAACCGAAGCTCGCCCAGTCGTAGCGCGCGTAGGTCACCGGGCTGGCGTCGGTGCGATACACGATGTGCTGCGACAGGTCCGGGATCACGGCTTCGGCAGCGGCGATCATCCGGTCGCCGAACGCCTGCTTGCGCCGCAGATAGCTGTCCGAACGTCGCCACGCCTTCCAGTCGGTGCCGCCGTCCTGCGGCGGAAACCAGGTTTTCGCCTCGTCGTGCGGCACCAGCGCGATCAGCGACAGGATCGCATGGCCGGGCGGCGCGGCGGAGGGATCGAGCTTCGACATCATCGCGATGCCGAGTTTGACCGGAGTCTGCAGGTGCGTCGACGGACCGAGGTCCGGCACGCAATCGATCCCGAGATGCACGCTGAAGCACGAATTCGCCGGGGCCGCGTCGGCCACCCGGGCACGGAACCTCGCCGGCAGCGTGTCAGATGGTAGCAGTTCGAGCATGGTGCGCTTGAAGTCGGCGTTCGACACCACCGCGCGGGCTCGCACCGTCTCGCCGCCAGCGAGGATCACGCCGGCCGCGCGGCGCTGCTCGACCAGGATCTCCCGCACCGCCGTCTTCAGCCGTAGCTTGCCGCCGCGTGCCTCGATCGCCGCCACCAGCGCCTCGGCGACGACGCCCGAACCGCCGCGCGGATAATAACCGCCGTGGAAGTAATAGCCGAAGATCGGCACCATCCTGGCGCAGCTCGGCCGCTCGCTGCCGTCGCCGATATAGCCGGACAGCCCGTCGATCACCGCCACCACGGCCGGATCGTCGACATGCGCCGCGACCAGTTCGGCGAACGGAAGGTTCATCCATTTGTAGGCGTGCGGATGGGCGCGCGGAAACGCCAGCAAGTCCTCGATCGTCGCCGGCGGGCCGGGAACCCCGCCGCGGCCGGCGGCGGTGGCGAACATGTCGTCGAAGATCGCCTTGATCTCCTCGAACAGCGCCGCGATGCCGGCGGCGCTGCCCGGAAACCGCTCGCCGAGCAGCCGGACGTAATCGCGCCAGTCGGGCGGAACGTCGATCACACCGTGCTCGGTGTGGAAGCTCTGGGTCACCCGCTCCCAGCCGATCCGGTCGGCAACGCCGAGCCGCTGCAGCAGCGTGGCGAACGGCCCGCCCGGCTGCACGCCGGAGAAATCGTGCGGTCCGGCATCGAACCGGTACAGCACCGGCCGGTTCAGATGATGCGCCTTGCGCAAGTAACTGTGGCAGTAGCCGCCGGGAACGACGTGCTGATCGAACACCTGCACCTTCAGCCCGGCGTCGGCCAGCAGCGCCGCGGCGGTGAGGCCGCCGATCCCGGCACCGATCACCGCCACGTCGCAATCCTCTCGCCCACCCGCAGCGAACGACGGCGCCGGCCAGCGATAGCTCTCGTGCGCGTCGATCAGCCGCTGCAGCACCAGGCGGATCGCCAGCCTCGGCCCGAAGATCGAGACCAGCGCGCCGACCGTGAAGATCGCGCCGATCAGTTCGGCCGGTGCGCCCAGATAGCGGCAGGCGGCGATCGCCGCGAACAGCACCGCCCACAGCGCGGTGATCGCGGCGTTGACGACGAAGAACTGCGGCGTGCCGGCATTGTCCGGATAGGCGGCGCGCGAATAGTCGGCGGTCCAAGGCCGTTGCGCCGCGAGGCTGAGCGCGCTGATCGCCGACAATCCCGCAAACGACAGCCACAGGGCATTGGCGGCGGCGACGGCCGGGGCGATCAGGTGCAGCGCCGCCAGACCGGCGAACAGCACCAGCCCGCCGGCTTCGAGCACGAACAGTTCACGGCGCAGCGCTCGCCAGACGTTGCCTGCGAGCGCCAGCGCGACCGCCAGCCCGATCGCCCAGCCGGGCTGATGGAGCGCCAGCAATGCCCAGAACACCGCGAACGGGACCAGGACGAGCTTGACGGTCAGAAAGGTCCTCATGGTCGTCTCCAGGCTTGGCGGGCCCGTGAGACGCCCCGGCATTGAATGCCGCAGGGGCTTCCGGTACCGTTGGGTACCGTATCAATAGCACATCCGGTACCAATTGGTACCGGAATTTCGACACCCTCCCGGACGGCCCGTAAGTCATGGAAACAGCGAAAGAACCCCCTGGCGACCCGCGCCGTGCCGCGATCCTGCAGGCGGCGTTCGACGTGTTCGTCGAGAACGGGTTCGAAGCGGCGACTACCGCCGAGATCGTTCGGCGGGCGCGAGTGTCGAAGCGGACGCTGTACGAACTCTTCGCCAGCAAGCAGGAGATTCTGACCGCGCTGGTGCGCTACGGCAGCCAGAAGCTGCAGCCGTCGCCCGATCTGCCGGAGCCGCAGAGCCGGGAGCAGTTCCTCGCCGTGCTGGAGCAGTTCGGCCGCGCGTTTCTCCGCGAATTGCTGCATCCCGAGCGTACCGCGATGTATCGCCTTGCGATCGCCGAAGCCGGACGGGGCGGCGCGCTGGTGGCGCGCGAGCTCGACGCCAACGGCCGCCAGCCGGTGATGCGGGCGGCGACGCAGTTCTTCGATCAGGCCGCCGCGCGCGGCATCATCCGCCGCGAGGAGATCGCGCTGCTGCTCAGCGTGTACTTCTCGGTGCTGATCGGATTCGCGCAGCTGCAGACACTGCTCGGCACCGAGCCGCCGCTGGACGCGGAGGCAATCGCGCAGCGGGCAGTGCTGGCGACGCGGGCAACGGCGCGGATGATGCAGCCGGACAGCGCCGACCGCTAAGGCCGATGCCGGCGATTATGTCGCGTCTTCCAGATCGCGCTGCATCGCGACGCGGGCGGCTTCGCGATGCGCAGGGGTAATGTTGCTCGCGACCATCCGGATCGCGGTCGCCAGAATCGCGGCGTCGTCGGTGAAGCCGAGCACCGGCAGGATGTCGGGCGCAAAATCGAACGGCAGGATGAAATACGCGATCGCGCCGAGCAGCGCGATCTGCACGTGCCGCGGCGTCTGCCGGTCGAACGCGCAGTAATACGCCGCGAGGATGTCCTCGACGAACGGCAGCCTGACGGCGACGCTCTTGAGCTTGCGCCAGAACCGGTGCCGCACCTGTTCGGGATCCTGCGCCAGCTTGTCGGCCGGCTCGAATCCCACGCTGTAATCGCCTGTCATCGCACCCACTCCAGCGAACCGCGACACGGTTCATCAACCTTGTCAGATCTGGGAATTTGCCGCTCCGCCCGCAAGGCCTCGCGTCATGCTGCGCGGAACGGCCGCGCGATCGCGTCGATCGCCTTTGCCAGGGCGATGTCGCGGGCCGTCACGCCGCCGGCGTCATGCGTCGTCAGCACGACGTCGACGGTTTTGTAGACGTTGCGCCAATCCGGGTGGTGATCCGCCTTCTCGGCGGCGAGCGCGACCCGGGTCATGAACCCGAACGCCTCACTGAAATCCTTGAACACGAAGCTGCGGCCGATCGCCGCTCGATCGGAAATCTCGCTCCACCCCGGAAGGTTCTGCAATGCGTCTTGACGCTCCGTCGCCGACAGCAGTTCCACCATGGCTCTCATCCTATTCCTGGTTCCCGAAGTTCGCCTGCTGCAGCGGAGCGCGATCCGATGACCATAATGCGGCCAAACCGCCGCGCTAGCCATCAGGCTGACGCCCGGCTCGCGGGTGGAACTGCACAGCGCCGGCCGAACGGCTACACTGGATGGGTCCCGATCGCCGATGAGCAGCACCCGGCTATTGTCCCGATCGATGGACGGACCCGAGCCGGGGGAGCCATTGCTGCAATCAGTTCCACGTCCGTCGCGGCGCAGGACGACGCTGATCCTGCTCGCGACCATCCTGGCGCTGATGGGCGCCGCCAGCGCCGGCTATTACTTCGCGATGCGCCCGGTCACCCTGAAGATCGCGGTCGGGCCGCAGGCCGGCGACGACTACAAGCTGATCCAGGCGCTGGCCCAGGTGTTCGCGCGCGAGCGCAACGCCGTGCGGCTGCGGCCGGTGGTGACCGATGGCCCTGCCGCCAGCGCTGTCGCGCTGAAATCCGGAACGGTCGACCTCGCGGTGATCCGCGGCGACCTGCCGGTGCCGAAAGCCGCGCAGTCGGTGGCGGTGCTGCACAAGAACGTCGCGGTGCTGTGGGCGCCCGGCAATCCGGACACCAAGGGCAAGCGCAAGGCCCGCAAGACCCCCGGCATTGCCGGGATCACCGATCTGGCCGGCAAGCGCGTCGGCGTGGTCGGACGCACCGAGGCCAATGCCGGCCTGCTCAATGTGATCCTGCAGCAGTACGGCGTCGATCCGGCCAAGGTGCAGACGTCGGCCGTACCCGTGGCCGAGGTGGCGGAGGCGGTCCGCAACGGCAAGGTCGATGCGCTGCTCGCCGCGGGACCACTGAACAGCAAGATCATCGGCGAGGCGCTGGCGGCGACCGCCCATACCGGCCGCGAACCGGTGTTCCTGGCGATCGAATCCGCCGAGGCGCTGGCCGCCAACCATCCGTCCTACGAGGCGGCCTCGATCCCGGCCGGCGCGTTCGGCGGCGCCCCGGTGCGGCCGGACACCGATATCAAGACCGTCAGCTTCTCGCACTACATCGTCGCCCGCGAAGGCGCCTCCGATACCACGATCGCAGCTTTCACCGAGCAGTTGTTCACGGCCCGCCAGATCGTGATGGCGGAAGTGCCGCTGGCCGCCAAGATCGAAACCCCGGACACCGACAAGGACGCCGTGATTCCGGTGCAGCCGGGCGCCGCCGCCTATGTGGACGGCGAGGAGCGGAGCTTTCTCGATCGCTACAGCGACCTGATCTGGTTCTCGCTGATGGGGTTGTCGCTGATGGGCTCGGCCGGCGCCTGGTTCGCCAGCTATCTGCGCAAGGACGAGCGCAACAGCACCGCGTCGCAGCGTCAGCGGCTGCTCGACATGCTGGCGACGGCGCGGCGTTGTAGCTCGAGCGAAGACCTCGACGCGATGCAGACCGAGGCCGACGCGATCCTGCGCGACACCCTCAACGCCTATGAGAACGGCGTGATCGACAGCGCGGCGCTGACCGCCTTCAGCATCGCGCTGGAGCAGTTCCACAATGCCGTCGCCGACCGCAAGCTGCTGCTGGCCGAGACCTCGCCGCTGCCGCCGGTGCGCGGTGTCCGGCCGCAGGCGGTGTAGCGCTCAGCGCACCAGCCGCCGCCAGCCGATCACCACGCCGCTGACCGAAATCACCAGCCCGGCGAGCGACAGCCCGATCACCACCAGATCCCACGCCGGCCGGTAGGCCAGCAGCACCGGGAAATCAAAGCTGTGCAGCGCATTGAACAGCCAGCGATAGTTGCGGGCGCTGCTGTTGCTCCGTCCGATCAGTTCGCCGGTGGCGGGATCGATGTGCAGCCAGGTGCGCGCCGGATCGTCGAACCCGACCCGCAGCACCGGCAGCACGCGCTGGCGATGGTGCTGGTACCAGTAGGCATCGTAGTGATCGAGACGCTGCTGCAGCACCATCTTGGCGTCCGGGAGCAGCCGCGCCGCGGCCATCACAATCGCCTCCTGGGGCAGCCGCTTGGGCGTGCCGTCCTCGGGATCGGCGAGCGTCTGCCGGCCGTCGCGATGCCCGAGCAGCATCAGCGGCGAACCGCCGATCCAGACGAAGCGAGCTTCGACGACACCCGGTATCCCGATCGCCGGCAGCCTGCCCGCGATCGTCGGAGCATCGTGGCCGGCGTAGCGCTGCAGCATGTCGCGGCTCTCGCCGCCGCGGGCGAAGGTGCCACCCGGATTGAGCGACAGCCAGCCGGAAAACATCCAGGTCAGCACCACCACGCCGCCGACCAGGCCGGCGATGTGGTGCCACGCCATCCAGCCGCGATACGGCGTGATCCGGCCCGACGCGTAGCGCCGCCGCAAGCCGGCGCGCAGCAGGCCAATCCAGATGCCGCTCACGGCGACGATCATCAGCACGCCCGAGACCCACAGCACCACCTGCCGCCATAGCGGCCCGTCCTGCCGCAGCACCGTGAAGTAGATCCAGTGCGGGATCGCGCCGAGCCAGTTCCAGATCCGCTCGCCCCGCGTGGTGTCGAGCACGATCTCGCCGCCGCGCGATCCGACATAGAGTTCGGTCCCGGCGGCATCGCCGAGACCGATCCGATACAGCGGCCTGAACGGATCGTAGCGCGAGGTCACGCTCCATTGGTCGCGATCGACCGTCTCGATCAGCCGTGGCGCGGCTGCCGCCGGATGATGTCGCGTCACCGCGAGCGCCTGGCCTGCGCTGATCTCGTCGATCGCACGGCCATCGACCGCCGAGATGGTGTGGCGCCGGCTGCTCCAGTCGAGCAGCCGGTACACCGGCTCGTCGTTCAGCATCACCAGCCGCAGCTCGCGCGGATAGTGCTTCATGCCGGCCGCCTGCATGGCGTGGTCGGGCGACAGCGCGACGCTCTGCCAGGCGAGGTCTGGCAACGCCGCCCAGCGTTCTTGTTTGTCGAGATGCGGAAACGCGACGTACATCATCACCACGCCGGAGACGAACCACATCGCGAACAGCAGACACCCGGCGATGCCGAGCCAGCGGTGGCCGAGATACAGCCACCGCTTCGCGCGCCTGACGACGCTTCGCATCGCTCTAGAACTTCACATTGTAGGACAGTTCCGCGGTGCGCGGCATGCCGAGGATCCACTGCGACGTGCCGCCGGAGGTCGCGTAGACGGTGTCGAACAGATTGTAGACCCGCAGCGCGAAGGTCTGCCGGCTGTCCGGCTTCCACATCATTCCGGCATTCACCACATTGTAGGCCGGCCGCACCAAGGTGTTGGCGTTGTCGGCCCAGGTGTCGCCGACGAGCTGCACGCCGGCATTGGCCGACCAGCCCGGCGCGAACGCCCAGGTCGCCCAGATGTTGCTGACCACCTGTGGCACGTTGGCCGGAACATTGCCGGCGTAGTTCACCACCTGGCCGCCGACTACCTGGGTGAAGTCGTCGTACTTCGCCCGCAGCCACGCGACGTTAGCGTCGAGCCGGATCGTCTCGGTGACCTTGAGGCCGGCCGAGGCCTCGATGCCGCGCGAGGATTGCTGGCCGATCTGCAGCGGGTTGGTGTTGGCGGGATTCTGCGGATCGCGCGCCAGCAGGTTGTTCTTGACGATCTGATACGCCGACAGCGTCCATTCGGCGCGGCCGCCGGCGAGCTGCTGCTTGATGCCGACCTCGACCTGTTTGCCGGTCGAGAGCGCGAAGTCGCGGTTGACGCCGGTCATGGTGATCAGATTGGTGACCGGATCGACCGCGGTCGCATACTGGCCGTACAGCGACAGATCCGGGATCGGATTGTACACCACGCCGACCCGCCAGCTCGGCGCCGAATAGGTCTTCTCGAAACTGTTCGCCGGAGTGAGGAAGTCGGTGCGTTCGACGGTCGGGTGATCGGAGCGGACGCCGCCGATCACCGACAGCTGATCGGTCAGGCTGAGGCGGTTCTCGGCGAACAGACCGTATTGCGTCGTCTTGGTGTGGAAGCTCGGCCGGGTCGAGCTGACCCACAGGAAGTTGCCCGGATCGAAATTGTAGGGATTGACCGACGAACTGCCGGAATAGGGCGAGTTGTTGGTGTGGGTGAAGGCGATGCGGTTGACGTCGAAGCCGGCGACGAACTGGTTGGCCAGGCCGAACAGATGGCCCTTGAAGGTGGTGTCGAAGCGATTGCCGACCTGCTCCTGGTCGTGGAAGATCTCGATATAGGAGCTGCGGTTGATGTTCCCGGTGGTCGGGCTGAAGGCGTAGCTCTCGACGTCCTTCCAGTGGCGGTGGCTGCTGAGATAATAGGTGACGTTCTTGACCGAGACGCCTTCGGCGACGTCCCACTCGGTCTTGAACTGGGTCCAGTTGTCGCGATAGCGGATGCTGGAGTCGCCCACATTGTAGTTCTTGAACCGCAGAGACTCGTCGATCCCGCCGTTCACCAGCGGCGTGCCGAAATAACGCGACGGGCTGCGGTCGGCATAATCTTCGCTCAGCGTGAAGGCGAGATTGTCGGCGGCCTGCACCCGCACCGAGCCTGACACTGCGACGTTCGACATCGTATCGCGATCGACCCAGCCGTCCGACATGTTGCCGATCGCTGCCAGCCGATAGGTCACGTTTGGATTGATCGGGCCGCCCGAGTCGACGGCGAGGCGCCGCAGCAGGTTGGTATCGAGCGAGATCTCAGCCTCGTTGCGCTGCACGTCGAGCGGCTTCTTCGAGATCACGTTGACCGCGCCGCCGATCGCGCCTTCGCCGTACATCACCGAGGCCGGGCCGCGCAGCACTTCGATGCGCTGTGCCGTCCAGGTGTCGAACGGGAACGTCATCGTGCCCGAGCCGACATACATCCGGGTGCCGTCGTACAGCGACATCACGGTGCCGTTGCCGGTGAAGCCGCGGGTGGCGAAGGACAGGCCGCCATTGCCCGGCGCCGGGCTGGCGGTGAAGCCGGTGGCGTTCTGCGTCACCGCGTCGATTACGTTGTGCTGGCCACGCTCGGCGATGGTCTCGGCGCGAATCACTTCGACGCTGGCCGGTGTCTGCAGCGGCGTCAGACCGAGCCGGCTGCCGGTCGACGACGGCGTGCCGAGGTTGAAGGTGGGGGCAGTCGCCGCACGGGTTGTGGCGGCTTCAGCCGGTGCGGGAGCGGGCGCCGCGGCGGGACGCGCGGCGGCGCGGCGCTGGCGCGACGATCCGGCATTGGCGGTCGCTCGTGGCTTGGCCGGCCGCGCGGTCTGGCCCTCGACCACGATCGGGTCGAGACCGCGCGGATTCGCCGAGGCGGTTTGGGCCAGGCCGTCGACCGGCCAGAGCAGCGGAACGAGGGCGACAGAGGACAGCAGGCGACGATTGCGCCCGAAAGGCAGAACGGCGGAAGTCATTTTCTTGGCTCGCGGCTAACGTGGCACGTCACCGCGAAACAGGTCGGCCGCAGCCTTCTCACGGCTACGGTTCGACACGCACCAGGACACCCCGCCCGATGTGCTCGCGTGTGACCACGACTGACGGCAGGTCTCCTGGCTCGCGGGTCGCTGCCATTCGCCGCCTTCCCAGGACCAGAGCCCAGTGGCGCGTGGCGAATGGCTCGCCGCTCACAGTTGCGGGGGCAGCTGCGGAATGAAGTCCGAAGACCACCACCGCATTCCCTATTGATCCCTTGCGGGAACCGTCGCTGTTCACGGTATGGGTCATAAGGCGGCTCTGTCAACGCAAGGCCGGCCATGATCGCCGTCGCGACAGCATTTGGCGGCGAAAGCATGTTGTTCGGTCCCCAATAGATGTGCAACGTTATAACGTTACATATACCCCATCAAGCAACCAAGGATGGTCGCGTGCGGCCGACCACCACCGGCGGCAGACGTCACCGGGCTCAACGACCCGACGAGATCGGCACCGCCGTCATTGTTATTTCGCGATTTCTGCGTATATTGCGTCGCAACGCGTGCTGGTGCCCGGTCCTGTTCGGCCGGGCCTGTTTTTTGCGATTTCAGATTGCGATTGCCCGGCGCGTTTCAGACATAGGCTGGCTGCGGCGCGCCCTTCGGCGCATCCCGCGGTGTGCCTGTGATCTCGCTGATCAGGCAACGCCCGCAGGACCGACAGAAGAGCCATGACCCTCCGTAACATCGCCATTATCGCCCACGTCGACCACGGCAAGACCACTCTTGTCGACAAGCTGCTGCAGCAGTCCGGCACCTATCGCGACAACCAGCGCCAGGTCGAACGGGCGATGGACTCCAACGATCTCGAACGCGAGCGCGGCATCACCATTCTGGCCAAGTGCACCTCGGTGGTCTGGGGCGACACCCACATCAACATCGTCGACACCCCCGGCCACGCCGATTTCGGCGGCGAGGTCGAGCGCATCCTGTCGATGGTCGACGGCGTGATCGTGCTGGTCGACGCCGCCGAAGGCCCGATGCCGCAGACCAAGTTCGTGGTCGGCAAGGCGCTGAAGCTCGGCCTCAAGCCGATCGTCGCGATCAACAAGGTCGACCGCTCCGACGCCCGCGTCACCGAAGTCGTCAACGAGGTGTTCGACCTGTTCGCGGCGCTCGACGCCACCGACGAGCAGCTCGACTTCCCGATCCTGTACGGCTCCGGCAAGAACGGCTGGATGTCCGACAAGCCGGACGGTGACCACAGCGAAGGCATGAAGCCGCTGTTCGAGCTGGTGCTCAAGCACGTCCATCCGCCGGTGGTGGAAGAAGGCCCGTTCCGGCTGCTCGGCACCATCCTGGAAGCCAATCCCTATCTCGGCCGCATCATCACCGGCCGGATCGCCTCCGGCACCGTCAAGCCGAACCAGGCCGTCAAGGTGCTGTCGCGCGAAGGCAAGCTGGTCGAGCAGGGCCGCATCACCAAGATCCTGGCGTTCCGCGGCCTCGAGCGCGTGCCGCTCGACGTCGCCGAAGCCGGTGACATCGTGGCGATCGCCGGCCTGACCAAGGGCACCGTCGCCGACACCTTCTGCGATCCGTCGGTCGAAGCGCCGCTGCAGGCGCAGCCGATCGATCCGCCGACCGTGTCGATGTCGTTCATCGTCAACAACTCGCCGCTCGCCGGCACCGAAGGCGACAAGGTGACGAGCCGCCTGATCCGCGATCGCCTGCTGCGCGAGGCCGAGGGCAACGTCGCGCTGCGCGTGGTCGAATCCGCCGAGAAGGACGCGATGGAAGTGTCGGGCCGCGGCGAATTGCAGCTCGCGATCCTGATCGAAACCATGCGCCGCGAAGGCTTCGAGCTGTCGGTGTCGCGGCCCCGCGTGGTGCTGACCAAGGACGACAACGGCCAGCTCCTGGAGCCGGTCGAGGAAGTCGTGATCGACGTCGACGAGGAGTTCTCCGGCGTCGTCGTGCAGAAGATGAGCGAACGCAAGGCCGAGATGATCGAGATGCGGCCCTCGGGCGGCAATCGTCTGCGTCTGGTGTTCTACGCGCCGACCCGCGGCCTGATCGGTTACCAGGGCGAACTGATGACCGACACCAAGGGCACCGCGATCATGAACCGGCTGTTCCACGACTACCTGCCGTATCGCGGCGAGATCCAGGGCCGCCGCAACGGCGTGCTGATCTCCAACGATCAGGGCGAGGCTGTCGCCTACGCGATGTTCAAGCTGGAAGATCGCGGCCCGATGATGATCGAGCCGGGCTGGAAGGTCTACAAGGGCATGATCGTCGGCGAGCACACCCGCGACAACGATCTCGAGATCAATGTCCTCAAGGGCAAGCAGCTCACCAACATCCGCACCACCTCGAAGGACGAAGCGGTGCGGCTGACGCCGCCGATCCGGATGACGCTGGAAAAGGCGCTCGCCTATATCGAGGACGACGAGCTGGTCGAAATCACCCCGAAGTCGATCCGGCTGCGCAAGCGCCTGCTCGACCCCAACGAGCGCAAGCGCGCCGAAAAGAGCAAGCAGGCGGTCGCCTGATCGCCCTGGCCACAACTGCCCATTCCCGATGCCCGGCCCTCGTGCCGGGCATCGTCGTTTCGGGGCGTCTGACATCGAACCGCCGTCAGCCCCATGGTAGGGTCGCCCATGCCGTCATCCCGTTTTCCGTCCTCGGTCGACATCGCGATCATCGGCGCCGGCGCGGCCGGGCTCGGTGCGGCGCGCACGCTGGAGACTTCCGGCCTGTCGGTGATCGTGCTGGAGGCGCGGGACCGGATCGGTGGCCGGGCCTGGACCCGAATGGTGACGCCGGAGATCGCGTTCGACGTCGGCTGCGGCTGGCTGCATTCGGCCGACGAGAACTCCTTCGCCGGCATCGCCGGGCAGCTCGGCATCGGCGTCGACAAGACCCACCCGCCGTGGAGCGAGGCGAGCTTCGGCGACGTGTTTCCCAAGCGCGAGCGCGCCGCCTTCGGCAAGGCGCTCGAGGCGTTCTACGAGCGGGTCTGGCGGGCGGCGAAGAAGAAGACCGACGTCGCGGCCGCCACCCTGCTGGAGCCGGGCAACCGCTGGAATCCGATGATCGATGCGGTCTCGACCTACGTCAACGGCGCCGAGCTCGACCGCGTCTCGGTGCACGATCTCGAAGCTTATCGCGATACCGGCATCAATTGGCGGATCCGCGAAGGCTACGGCACGCTGATTGCGGCTTATGGCGCGCCCTGCCCGGTGGTGCTCAATTGTGTGGTCGAGCTGATCGATCACGCCGAGCGGCAGATCAAGATCAACACCTCGCTCGGCACGCTCAGCGCCGGCCAGGTGATCGTCACGGTGCCGACCAATCTGATCGCCGACGAGGCGATCCGGTTTGCGCCGGCGCTGCCGGACAAGGTCGAGGCGGCGAGCCACCTGCCGCTCGGCGTCGACGACAAGGTGATGCTGAAGCTGTCCGACCCGAACGGCTTTCCGGCCGACGGCAATTTGCGCGCCGCCACCATGCGCAGCGCGATGGGCACGTATCACCTGCGGCCGTTCGGCGATGATTGTATCGAGGGCTTCTTCGGCGGCCGCTACGCGCGCGCACTGGAAGACGCCGGCGAGGGGGCGTTCGCCGCGCAGGCGATCGACGAGATCGCCGATCTGCTCGGCAACGACATCCGGCGCAAGCTGTCGCCGCTGGCGGAATCGCGCTGGGCCCACGATCCGTTCGCGCGCGGCGCTTACTCCCACGCGCTGCCCGGCTACGCCGGCGCCCGCGCCGTGCTGGCGGCGCCGGTCGACGGCCGGCTGTTCTTCGCCGGCGAGGCGACCTCGCCGCAGTTCTTCTCCACCGCCCACGGCGCGCGTGATTCGGGCGAGCGTGCAGCGCGGCAGGCGATCGATTGTCGCAGCAAGGCCGGCCTGCAAACGAACTAACTGCCCGCGGTCGCTCGGCGAACCCCACGACGGAACGTGAAAACCCGCCGAGCTGCCGGCCGGCTGTCCGATTCCGGCACAGTTCGGCCGCGGCTGGTGCAGAAAATCCACACGTTAACCGATAATTAACGATGGAGCTTGAAGCCGGCGCTGCGACTTGCTTTGATCGGCGTCATGAGCACGACCCTGATCGAGGTACGAGCGGCGAGGGCGGCGGACGCATCCGCGGTCGCGACCACTCATGACGAAGCCTGGCGTTCCGCGTATCAGGGCATCATCCCGGGCGCGGAGCTGGAAAAGCTGATCAACCGCCGCGGCCCGACCTGGTGGGACTCGGCGATCCGCAAGGGCAGCCGCATCAGCGTGCTGTGCTTCGGCGACAAGATCGCCGGCTACGCCAACTACGGCCGCAACCGCGCCCGCAGCCTGCAGTTCGAAGGCGAGATCTACGAACTCTATCTCCGTCCCGAGTTCCAGGGGCTCGGCTTCGGCCGCCGGCTGTTCACCGCCGCGCGCCGCGATCTGGCGCAGAGCGGCCTGAAGAGCATGGTGATCTGGGCGCTGTCGGACAACGAGCCGGCGACCGAATTCTATCGGGCTCTCGGCGGCCGGATGGTCGCCCGCTCGTCGGAGCGGTTCGGGCCGAAGTCGCTCGACAAGGTTGCGTTCGCCTGGAGCAACTGAGCTTTTTGCGCTGGCGAACACCGCGAGCGCAGGCTATTCGGGTGGTTCCTGAAATCAAATCAGTCTGGAGCTCTTGATGCGCATCGACGCAATCCCCGTCGGCGTGAACCCTCCCTATGACGTCAACGTCATCATCGAGGTGCCGGTCGGCGGTGAGCCGATCAAGTATGAAATGGACAAGGCTGCCGGTACTCTGGTGGTTGATCGGTTTCTCTATACCTCGATGCATTATCCGGGGAATTACGGCTTCATCCCCCACACGTTGTCGGACGACGGCGACCCCTGCGACGTGCTGGTCGCCAACACCCGCGGCATCGTGCCGGGCGCGGTGATGAGCGTGCGCCCTGTCGGCGTCCTGTACATGAGCGACGAAGCCGGCCACGACGAAAAGATCATCGCGGTGCCGTCGTCGAAGCTGACCCAGCGCTACGACCGCATCAAGACCTACTCGGATCTGCCGGAGATCACGCTGGCGCAGTTCCAGCACTTCTTCGAACACTACAAGGATCTCGAACCCGGCAAGTGGGTCAAGGTGCTGCGCTGGGGCGGCGCCGAGGAAGCCCACAAGCTGATCCTCGAAGGCCTGGAGCGAGCCAAGCAGGCCAAGGCCTAAGCGGCCGGGAAGCGCCGGCGAACAGGAGATCCGATGCGCCGGCTGCTCCGATGGATTCGTAACCTCGTCGCGATCGCCGTGCTGGCGGTCGCGGCCCTGGCCGGCGTAGTGGCCTACAACACCTTGCGGCACGGCTCGCGGCAGATCGACGTCGCCGCGGTGCCGCCGATCGCGATCGACGAGCAGGGCGCCGCACAGCGGCTGTCGCAATCGATCCGGTTTCAGACCATCTCCAACTTCCTCAATCCCGAGCAGGACGCCGAGGCGCTGCGCGGCCTGCGTGCGCATATCGAAGCCAGCTTCCCGGCGTTCCACGCCGCGGCCAAGCGCGAAATCGTCGGCGGCCACAGCCTGCTCTACACCTGGGAAGGCAGCGACCCGCAGGCCAGGCCGATCGCGCTGCTGGCGCATCAGGACGTGGTGCCGATCGCGCCGAAGACGGAAGCCGACTGGCAGCAGCCGCCGTTCAGCGGCGCGATCGAAGGCGGCTATGTCTGGGGTCGCGGCTCTTGGGACGACAAGGGCAACCTCTACGCGATGTTGGAGGCCGCCGAGCTGATGGCCAAGCAGGGCTTCCGGCCGAAACGCACGATCTATTTCGCGTTCGGTCACGACGAGGAGGTCTCCGGCCTGCGCGGCGCCGGCAAGATCGCCGAGCTGCTCGCTTCGCGCAACGTCCGGCTCGAGTTCGTGCTCGACGAGGGGCTGTTGATCACCGACGGGGTGCTGAAGGGGCTCGACAAGCCGGCGGCGCTGATCGGTGTGTCCGAGAAGGGCTACGCCACGCTGGTGCTGACCGCGCGCGGCACCCCCGGCCATTCGTCGATGCCGCCACGCGACACCGCGATCGGGATGCTGGCGGCGGCGCTGACTCACCTCGAAGACAACCGGCTACCGATGCGGATCCGCGGTTCGGTGGCCGAGATGTTCGACACGCTGGCGCCGGAGATGAGCGGCTTCAGCCGGGTGGCGCTGTCCAACCTGTGGCTGTTCCGGCCGCTGCTGCTGCGCGAATTCGCCAAGAGCGGCACCACCGCCGCGATGGTGCAGACGACGACGGCGCTGACCGTGTTCAACGCCGGCGACAAGGACAACGTGCTGCCCGGCGTTGCCGAGGCCAGCGTCAATTTCCGGCTGCTGCCGGGCGACACCCAGGCCAGCGTCACTGATCACGTCCGCAGCGTGGTCGCCAACGACAAGATTGCCGTGCAGGGGTTCGAGGGCAATTTCGATCCGCCACCGGTGACCGGTACCAGCAGCGCGTCGTATCAGGCGCTGAACCGCACCATTCGTGAGGTGTTTCCGGACGTGATCGTGGCGCCGGGGTTGATGATCGCCGCGACCGACTCGCGGCACTATGCGCAGGTCGCCGACAACATCTTCCGGTTCTCACCGGTCCGCGCCACGTCCGAAGACCTGAAGCGCTTCCACGGCACCAACGAGCGCATCAGCATCAAGAACTACGCGGACATGATCCGGTTTTACGTCCGGCTGATGCAGAGTACGGCCGGCTAGCCGGCGTACCAGAGCGTTTCATGTTTTGATAAGCCGCGCAGCAGTCATTCCGGGAGCGCGCCACCGGCGCGACCCCGGAATCCAGGGGCTGGTGCGACGAGTCCCCCTCAAACAGTTCGGGGTTCCGGGTTCACGCGCGTTGCGCGTGCCCCGGAATGACGGCCCGAAGCTATGTACCCGGCTCGATCACCCCGCAGGCGATGCGGCCGCCGGCGTTGCCGGCGGGGTCGGACTTGTAGTCGTCGGGGCCGGCGTGGATCACCAGCGCAGTCCCGCCGTCCTTGAACAGCGAATTCGGCTTGCCCTTGTCGAGCGTCACCTTGTTGTTGATCACCAGCTTCTGCAGCTTGCCGTCGGCCGGCACGGTGACGTTGTCCATATCGCCGGCGTGCTGGCCGCCGTCGGACATCTTGCCGTGCTTATGGCCTTCCGGATTGAAGTGACCGCCGGCCGAGGTGAAGGGCGGCTCGCATTTGCCGGTTTCGTGGATGTGGAAGGCGTGCTCTCCGGGCGGAACGCCGGTCAATTCCAGCGAGATCGTGACGCCGGACGAGCCTTGCGTCAGGTTAGCGTGGCCGACCTGCTTGCCGTCGGCGTTCTTCAGCGTCGCCTTGGCCATGTCGGCTGCCATTGCCACGGAGCTGACGCCGATCAGCGCGGCGGTGCACAGCAGGGCTCGCAGCATCATGATGATTCTCCTCCTTCTTGGGTTAGGAAGACTAACTCTGAACGAGTTGCGATCGACAGCGGGCGTTTGGCCGCGGATTCGCCGTGGAACTTTGCAAGGCCGTGGGAAGCGGTGCAGAGCTCCGGGCCACGCACGTCGAGATTCCGGGTTCGCTCGCTGGCGCGAGCGCCCCGGAATGACTTGAGGGACCTTGGCACACGCCAACTACATAAATTCGGGATCCCGGGTTCACGCGCGTTGCGCGTGCCCCGGAATGACGGGTGGACGAAGGGCGACTACAATCCGCTGAACGAGTTGTAGCCCTGGTCTTCCCAATAGCCGCCCTTGTAGTCGTTGGTGACTTCCATCGACACGACGTATTTCGGGTTCTTGAAACCGAGCTTGGTCGGAATCCGGATCTTCATCGGATAGCCGTAGGCGCGCGGCAGCACTTCGCCGCCGAACTTGAAGGTCATCTGGGTCTGCGGATGCAGCGCGGTCGGCATGTCGATCGGCGAGGTGTAGTCGTCGGCGCAGCGGAACCAGACGTAGTTCGCCTTGGTGTCGGCGCCGATCAGCTCGAGGAAATCGCGCAGCCGTACGCCGCTCCACTGGCCGATCGCGCTCCAGCCCTCGACGCAGACGTGACGGGTGATCTGCGACACTTCGGGAAGCTGCGTCAGCTCCTGCAGCGTCCAGCTCTTCTTGTTCTGCACCAGGCCCGATACTTCCAGCTTCCACTCGCCGGCGTCGATCGTCGGCGCTTGGTCCAGCGCGTAGTAGGCGTTGAACGGGAACGGCCGGGTGATGTCCTGCTCGCTGAAGGTCGGCGCCAGCGTGTGCGGATTGAAGATCGCCGCCTGCACCGCGTCGTTGAATTTCGAGACCTGGGCGAGCAGCCGCTCGGCACCGTCGCCGTCGACCACGTCGCAGCCGGTCAGCAGCGTCAGCGCACCGAAGCTGGCGCCGCCGGCGAGAAAGCGCCGCCGCGACACGTCGGGCATCAGCTTGGCGGCGTCGCGAGCCAGCAACTTCTTGTCGACGCCGGGGATCAGCAGTTTGTTGATGCGCAGCATGGGAAGGATCCTGGTGTCGTCAGCGTCCGATGATGATCGCCCGCAGCGCCTTCGGCACCAGGGCGGCGAGCGCGATGTGAATCACCAGGAAGCCGACGATCGCGGTCATCGCGAAGAAGTGCACGTAACGCGCGGTGTCGTAGCCGCCGAACAGCGCGGTGAGCATGTGAAATTGCACCGGCTTCCAGATCGCCAGCCCGGACGCCACCGTCACCACGCCGACCAGTAGGATGCCGGCATACAATAGCTTCTGCACCGAATTGTAGCGGCCGAGATCGTCGTGCGACAGCCGCAACCGGACCGCCTGCGACAGGTCGGAGATCACGCCAGATGGCGTGATCGGCCACAGCTTGCGGCGAAACCGGCCGGTGGCGAAGCCGAGCCCGACGTACAGCATGCCGTTGATCACCAGCACCCACATCGCCGCGAAGTGCCAGAGCAGGCCGCCGCCGAGCCAGCCGCCGAGCGTGATCGCCCGCGAGAACTGGAAGTCGAACAGCGGCGCGGCGTTGTAGATCTGCCAGCCCGACATGATCATCGCCAGCATCGCGGCCGCGTTGATCCAGTGCATCACCCGCACCCATAGCGGCTGCAGCACGGCGGCCGCACCGGTGGCGGTCTGCGGGGTAGTGTCGGTCACGGTCGTGGTGGACATCGGCCTGCATCCTCAACGGCGGTCGCACCAGAGTTTACGGGCAATGCGCCGATTTCGTTACGGCCGATTTTCGATCGCCGTGCATCCCGGCGCGATCGGGATCATCACGAAAGCGCGAGCCGGTCGCCCGGCCCGCGCCTCGCGTGCGGCGGCTTCGCCGCGGCTTCCGCTGCGCCGGGGGACATCGTGCGCAGCGGAGGGTGATCCGAAGGTTACGACGGCATCAGCACGGTATCGATCACATGGATGACGCCGTTGGACTGGTTGACGTTCGGGATCGTCACGGTGGAGCTGCCACCCTTGGCGTCGATCAGCATCACCTGGTCGCCCATCCGTTTCACCGTCAGGGTCTCGCCTTCGACGGTCTTGAGCTTCTTGCCGTCGGTCAGATCGGCGGCTTCGAGCTTGCCGGGTACCACGTGGTAGGTGAGGATCTTGGTGAGCTGCGCCTTGTTTTCCGGCTTGACCAGGGTGTCGACGGTGCCGGCCGGCAGCTTGCCGAACGCGGTGTTGGTCGGGGCGAACACGGTGAACGGGCCCTTGCCGTCCAGTGTCTTGACCAGGCCGGCGGCCTTCACGGCGGCGACCAGCGTGGTGTGATCCTTGGAGTTGGCGGCGTTCTCGACGATGGTCTTCGACGGATACATCGGTGCGCCGCCGACCATCACGGTGTCGCCGGAGCTTTTCATCATCTTGCCGGATTCGGCGGAGGCCGGGACGCTCACGGTGGCGGCGAGCGCCAGAGCGCTGAAGGCGGCGGCGGTCAGCAGAGCAGTTCGCTTCGTCATGGTTCGTCTCCCGAGTGATGGCAGCCCGCGCATGCTGCGGGCGAGCGTGAATGACGCTGGCGTGCACCTTGAAGAGGGGCTCGGCGCCTCGTCGACGCCAGCTACGGGAGGTTTTCAGCGCCGTTTCAGCAATTCTTTTTTGTCGCAGGCTGAAACCGATCGCGGTTCTGTTCGTTCCGGCGCGCTCGCCTGCGGTTCTGTCGTTGCGTGGATCGGAGCGTTCTTGCTATCCAACGGCGCCCTCCCGCCACTGTGACGCGCCCGGAACCCGCCATGAACGCCAATCTGTTCGCCCGCCTGTTCGACAAGCTCGACGACCCGCAGAAGCTCGCCATCGAGACCGCGGCCGGCGACAAGATCAGCTATGCCGAGCTGGTGGCGCGCGCGGGGCGCGTCGCCAATGTGCTGGCCGCGCGCGGGCTCGAGGTCGGCGACCGGGTTGCGGCGCAGACCGAGAAGTCGGTCGAGGCGCTGGTGCTGTATCTCGCCACGGTGCGGGCCGGCGGCGTGTATCTGCCGCTCAACACCGCCTATACGCTGCACGAACTCGATTACTTCATCACCGACGCCGAACCGAAGATCGTGGTGTGCGATCCGTCGAAGCGAGACGGCATCGCAGCGATCGCCGCCAAGGTCGGCGCGACGGTCGAAACGCTCGGGCCGGACGGCCAGGGCTCGCTCACCGACTCGGCCGCGCAGGCGAGCGAGGATTTCGCCACCGTCGCGCGCGGCGACGACGATCTCGCGGCGATCCTCTACACCTCGGGCACCACCGGCCGCTCCAAGGGCGCGATGCTCAGCCACGACAATCTGGCGTCCAACTCGCTGACGCTGGTCGACTATTGGCGCTTCACGCCGGACGATGTGCTGATCCACGCGCTGCCGATCTATCACACCCATGGATTGTTCGTGGCCAGCAACGTCACGTTGTTCGCGCGCGGATCGATGATCTTCCTGCCGAAGTTCGATCCCGACAGGATCCTCGATTTGATGGCACGCGCCACCGTGCTGATGGGCGTGCCGACGTTCTACACCCGGCTGCTGCAGAGCCCGCGGCTGACCAAAGAGGCGACCGGCCATATGCGGCTGTTTATCTCCGGCTCGGCGCCGTTGCTCGCCGATACGCATCGCGAATGGGCGGCGAAGACCGGCCACGCCGTGCTCGAGCGCTACGGCATGACCGAGACCAACATGAACACCTCGAACCCGTATGACGGCGACCGCGTCCCCGGTGCGGTCGGTCCGGCGCTGCCGGGCGTTTCGGCGCGCGTGACCGATCCGGAAACCGGCAAGGAGCTGCCGCGCGGCGAGATCGGCATGATCGAGGTGAAGGGCCCGAACGTGTTCAAGGGCTACTGGCGGATGCCGGAAAAGACCAAATCCGAGTTTCGTGACGACGGCTTCTTCATCACCGGCGACCTCGGCAAGATCGACGAGCGCGGCTACGTCCACATCCTCGGCCGCGGCAAGGATCTGGTGATCACCGGCGGCTTCAACGTCTATCCGAAGGAAATCGAGAGCGAGATCGACGCGATGCCGGGCGTGGTCGAATCCGCGGTGATCGGCGTGCCGCACGCCGATTTCGGCGAAGGCGTCACCGCCGTGGTGGTGCGCGACAAGGGCGCCAGCATCGACGAGGCGCAGGTTCTGAAAGGCCTCGACGGTCAGCTCGCCAAGTTCAAGATGCCGAAGAAGGTGCTGTTCGTCGACGACCTGCCGCGCAACACCATGGGCAAGGTCCAGAAGAACGTGCTGCGCGAGACCTACAAGGACATTTATAAGTAACAACCAGCACCGTCATTCCGGGGCGCGCGCAGCGCGAACCCGGAATCTCGACGTTGTTGTGCACCCGATTCGTTTCCATCACCTCGAGATTCCGGGCTCGCTCGCTGGCGCGAGCGCCCCGGAATGACGGGGGGCGGACACTGGTTAATATTAGTTGGGCCTTGAAGACGCGAGGCGCTGTTCTCCCCTCCCCCTTGCGGGGAGGGGTCGGGGGTGGGGGGCCACGAGCAAAGGGCCCGCGGCACCCCCACCCCGGCCTCCGCTTCGCCATAGCCGATGCAGCGCATCGGCGTAATTCTAAGTGACGGTGGCCGAAGGCCACCTATGCGACCCTCCCCGCAAGGGGGAGGGGTATAGCGAGCACCCCGTCAAACAGGTCGGACGGCTGCCGTGAGCAGCTAAACCACATGATCGGGCGCCAGAGCGCACACGGTGTTCGGATCGGTCTCGATCTGCACCGTGGTATGGGCGATGCCGAAATCGTGCTGCAGTTCGTGGGCGAGGTCGACCAGAAAGGGATCGCCCGGCGAGCCGCCGGGCATTACCAGATGGCAGGTCAGCGCCACTTCGGTGGTCGACATCCCCCAGATGTGCAGGTCGTGGACTTGCGTCACGCCGGGAAGCCCGGCGAGAAACGCCCGCACCGCGGCGGGGTCGATGCCGCGCGGCACGGCGGCAAGCGACAGCGCGGTGGAGTCGCGCAGCAGACCCCAGGTCCCCCACACGATCACCACGGCGACAACCAGGCTGACCGCCGGATCGATCCAGTACCAGCCGGTGAACAAGATGATCACTCCGGCCACGACCACGGCGGCCGAGACCGCCGCATCCGCCGCCATGTGCAGGTAGGCGCCGCGGATGTTGAGGTCGGTGTCGCGACCCGCCGCAAACAGCCAGGCGGTGGCCGCATTGATGACGATACCGATCCCGGCGACGATCATTACGGTAGTACCTGCGACCGGCTCCGGTGCAAACAGCCGCACGATCGCTTCCCAACCGATCGCGCCGACCGCGATCAGCAGAAACACCGCGTTGAACAGCGCGGCGAGGATCGAGGAGCCGCGCAGACCGTAGGTGTAGCGCGCCGATGGTGGACGCTTCGCCAGGCCGGCGGCAATCCACGCCACCACCAGTCCGGCCACGTCGGACAGATTGTGTCCTGCGTCGGCGATCAGCGCCATGGAATTGCTGAAGTAACCGAATGCCGCTTCGGCGATGACGAAGACGATGTTGAGCGCAATGCCGATCGCGAAGGCGCGGCCGAAATCCTTCGGCGCATGACTGTGGCCGGTCGGTCCGTGGCCGCTGCCCGGTCCGTGGTGATGATGACTCTGATTCATCCGTACAGAACGCCGCGGCGAGGAAATCAGTTCGCGACGATGAACCTTCGCATGCAGCCGCGATTGATGAAAGACCTCGCGGAGATTGCGGATCAGAATCGGTCCAGATTGCAAGGGCCAGCCGCGGCCGTTTGCAATGGTGACGGCAATCCGGTGTTGTCTCTGTGAATCGATCTTCAGCGCTCGATTGCTTCAGGTGTGCGGAGAGTGTCGTCCGGACCTTGCATCGCCAGCACTTAAAGAAATGAATTAACGTTCGTTATATGTCATTTCATCGTTGCGCTGATGGAGCGGGCTCCGTAAATAGAGGCACCTTCGCGAGCCTCTCCCCGGGGCCCTGTCCGCTCGCCGCCAACCGATTGAGCCGATGACCGCCAGGATGGAACGACCGCTTTCGCCCCACATGCAGGCCTACCGCTGGAGCCTGACGATGACGATGTCCATCGTCCATCGCGCCACCGGCATCGCCCTGTACTCTGGAACCCTGTTGCTGGCGTGGTGGCTGATCGCCTGCGCCGCCGGCCCGACGGCTTACGCCAACGTCCAGGCCTTCACCGGCTCGTGGATCGGGCGGCTGATCGTGTTCGGCTACACCTGGGCGTTGATGCACCATCTGCTCAGCGGCGTTCGCCACTTCGTGTGGGACCTCGGTTACGGCTTCAAGACCGCCGACCGCGAATGGCTGACCTGGGCGGCGCTGATCGGCGGCATCGTCCTGACGGTGCTGCTGTGGGTGATCGCCTATTCGATGGGGGTGGCCCGATGAGCGGCGACGCACACGGCGCGCGCACGCCGTCCTCGATGCGCACCCCGATCGGCAAGGTCCGCAAATTCGGCCCGGCCGGTTCCGGAACCTCTGACTTCTGGCGTCAGCGCATCACCGGCGTCGCCATGACGCTGCTGATCCTGCCGACCATCGTGGTGATCATGATGCTGCTCGGCCGCAACCAGGCGGCCGCCGCGCAGATCCTCGGTTCGCCGCTGATCTCGCTGATCATGATCCTCTTCATCATTGCCTCCGCGATCCACATGAAGATCGGCATGCAGGTGGTGATCGAGGACTACGTCCAGAACGAAAAGCTCAAGTTGGTCACCATCATGGCCAACAACTTCTTCTCGATCGCCGTGGCGCTGGCCGCGATCTTTGCGATCTTCAAAATGGCATCCGGAGTTTAAGGCATGGCGGCGAACGTCAACGGCGCCCCGGCGGCGGGCGGCTACGCCTATCCGATCGAGGACCACACCTATGACGTCGTGGTGGTCGGCGCCGGCGGCGCGGGTCTGCGCGCGGTGGTCGGCTGCAGCGAAGCGGGCCTCCGCACCGCCTGCATCACCAAGGTGTTCCCGACCCGGTCGCACACCGTGGCGGCACAGGGCGGCATCTCGGCCTCGCTCGGCAACATGCACAAGGACGACTGGCGCTGGCACATGTACGACACCGTGAAGGGGTCGGACTGGCTCGGCGACCAGGATTCGATCGAGTACATGGTCCGCAACGCGCCGGAAGCCGTGTACGAGCTCGAGCATTGGGGCGTGCCGTTCTCGCGCACCGAAGACGGCAAGATCTATCAGCGTCCGTTCGGCGGCATGACCACCGAGTTCGGCAAGAGCCAGGCGCAGCGCACCTGCGCGGCCGCCGACCGCACCGGCCACGCCATGCTGCACACGATGTACGGCCAGGCGCTACGCCATTCGGCCGAGTTCTACATCGAGTTCTTCGCCATCGACCTGATCATGGACGATCAGGGCTGCTGCCGCGGCGTCGTGGCGCTGAAGCTCGACGACGGCACCATCCATCGCTTCAAGGCCCAGACCACCATCCTGGCGACCGGCGGCTACGGCCGCGCCTACGCCTCCTGCACGTCGGCGCACACCTGCACCGGCGACGGCGGCGCGATGGCGCTGCGGGCCGGCCTGCCGCTGCAGGATATGGAGTTCGTTCAGTTCCACCCGACCGGCATCTACGGTTCGGGCTGTCTGGTGACCGAAGGCGCCCGCGGTGAGGGCGGCTATCTGGTCAACTCCGAAGGCGAGCGCTTCATGGAGCGCTACGCGCCGTCGGCCAAGGATCTCGCCTCGCGCGACGTGGTTTCGCGCGCGATGACGATCGAAATGCGCGAAGGTCGCGGCGTCGGCAAGAAGAAGGACCACATCTTCCTGCACCTCGACCATCTGGCGCCGGAAGTGCTGCACGAGCGGCTGCCGGGCATCTCGGAATCGGCCCGGATCTTCGCCGGCGTCGATGTCACCCGCGAGCCGATCCCGATCCTGCCGACCGTGCACTACAATATGGGCGGCATCCCGACGAACTTCCACGGCGAAGTCGTCACCAAGAAGGACGGCGACGACAACGCGGTGGTGCCGGGCCTGATGGCGATCGGCGAAGCCGCCTGCGTGTCGGTGCACGGCGCCAACCGCCTCGGCTCCAACTCGCTGATCGACCTCGTGGTGTTCGGCCGCGCCGCGGCGCTGCGCTGCGCCGAAAAGCTGGTGCCGAACGGCAAGCAGCCCGAGCTGCCGGCGAACTCCGCCGAGATGTCGCTGGGCCGGCTCGACAAGTATCGCTACGCCAAGGGCGGCACGCCGACCGCCAAGCTGCGCGAGCGGATGCAGCACGTGATGCAGAACAACTGCGCGGTGTTCCGCACCGGCGAAGTGCTCGCCGAGGGCAAGGACCTGATCGCCAAGGTGTACGGCAGCGTCGGCGATGTCGGCGTGTCGGACCGCTCGCTGGTGTGGAATTCGGATCTGGTCGAGACCCTGGAGTTCGACAATCTGATCGTCCAGGCGGTGGTGACGATGAACTCCGCCGCCAACCGCACCGAGAGCCGCGGCGCCCACGCCCGCGAGGATTTCCCGGATCGCGACGACGCCAACTGGATGAAGCACACGCTGGCCTGGATCGGTGACGACGGCGGCGTGACGATCGATTACCGGCCGGTGCACGACTACACGATGACCAACGACGTTCAGTACATTCCGCCGAAGCCGCGGGTGTATTGATCGCCAGAGAACGAACTGTCATGCCCGGGCTTGACCCGGGCATCCATCATCTTCGCAAGAAGATGGATTGCCGGGTCAAGCCCGGCAATGACGCGCAGAGCCAGAGGCAACGAGATGGTTGAATTCGCACTTCCGAAGAATTCGAAGATTGTCGGCGGCAAGACCTGGCCGAAGCCGGAAGGCGCGACCGAGGTTCGGGAGTTCCGCGTCTATCGCTGGAATCCGGACGACGGCAACAACCCGAGCATGGACACCTACTACGTCGACAAGCACGACTGCGGTCCGATGGTGCTCGACGGTCTGATCTGGATCAAGAACAACATCGATCCGACCCTGACCTTCCGCCGCTCGTGCCGCGAGGGCGTGTGCGGCTCCTGCGCGATGAACATCGACGGCGAGAACACGCTGGCCTGCACCAAGGCGATGGACGACGTGCGCGACGACGCGGTGAAGATCACGCCGCTGCCGCACCAGCCGGTGGTCAAGGATCTGGTCCCCGACCTCACCAACTTCTATGCGCAGTACGCCTCGATTCAGCCCTGGCTGCAGACCGTGACGCCGACCCCGCAGAAGGAATGGCGGCAGAGCCACGCCGACCGCGAGAAGCTCGACGGCCTGTACGAGTGCATCCTGTGCGCCTGCTGCTCGACCTCGTGCCCGAGCTACTGGTGGAACTCGGACCGTTTCCTCGGCCCGGCCGCGCTGCTGCAGGCGACCCGCTGGGTCGAAGACAGCCGCGACGAAGCCACCGGCGAGCGCCTCGACAATCTCGAAGATCCGTTCCGGATCTATCGCTGCCACACCATCATGAACTGCGCCAAGGCGTGCCCGAAGGGCCTCAACCCGTCGGAAGCGATCGCCAACCTCAAGCTCAAGCTGGTCGAACGCCAGATCTGACGCGCGCAAATTGTTGCTGATCCCAACGGCCGGGCCTTTGCCCGGCCGTTGTGTTTTGATTGCCGATCTCTCCCGTCATTGCGCCCGAAGCGAAGCAATCCAGAGGCGCGTGCACCGAGCACGGATGGCTTCGTCGCTGCGCACCTCGAAAATGACGGTGCAGCCGCATTGCCTCGCCCTCCTCGGAACATCACCGCAAAGCGATCGTTATCGCCGCTGACGAACACGGGAGAGCGAGATGGCGGTGACGAGGAACGAGGGCAATGCGCAGCACGCCTGGGACCTGATGAAGAAGATCACCTTCGCAATGCTGGCGACGCGCGACGGCGAGAAGATCCGCTCGCGGCCGATGGCCGCCTATGTGAGGCCCGAAGAAGGGGCGATCTACTTTCTGACCGACGCGCGCCGGCACAAGGACGAGGAGATCGCCAACGATCATCACGTCAATCTCGGCTTCGCCAACGCCAGCGCGCAGAAGTACGTCTCGGTCACCGGCTATGCGGCGATCAGCGACGACCGCGCCAAGATCAAGGAACTGTTCGGCACCGAGGCCAAAGCGTGGTGGGACAGCCCGGACGATCCGAACATCCGCGTGCTCAAGGTGACGCCGGAGGAGGCCGAATATTGGGATTCGCCCGGCACCATCGTGAGCTACGCCAAGATGATGGTGGCGGCCGCGACCGGCGGCCGGCCCGATCTCGGCGAGAATGCCAAGGTGGCGATCTGAATGGCCGGCGAACCCCAGGAGGTGCCGAATAATCCCGGGCCCGCGACGCCGCCGCCGGAAGTGCCGTCGAGCACGCCCGGCACGCCGACCGAGCCGCCGCCGGAGCAACCGCCGGGGAATCCAAATCCGGACATTCCGCCGCCGATCGAGGAGCCTGGCGCGCCGCCGCAGCCCGACGAGCTGCCTGGCCAGATGCCGGATGAACTGCCGGTGCGGTCACCGCCGGGGCCCGGCGCGCCGAACCCGGCTGTCGCCTGACGTCGTCCCGCGGTGCGCGCAGATTGTTGCCGGGTGCTCGACAGACCGGCGCGCCGACGGCTTGCCAGGGCGCGGATTCCGGATCTGAACTCGTGCTGAATACCGCCGCGTCCGAGCCTCGGGCGCGGCGGATTTATTTCTCTTCGGCCGCAGCCGGTCGCCACAATTGGGCCTCACGCCTTGTCGTTGATCGGAACACGGCGGGTGACCGTTCGACTGCGTCGTGCGCGACGCCAACCTGCTCGATTGAGGATCTTTTGATGACGAAGCTGAATGTGGCACTGCTCGCGACCACGGCCTTGACGGTCGGGGCGCTGATCGGTCCTGCCGCCGCCGAGAGTGCGTCGGCGCCGACGCTGCTGGCGCAGGCGGTGCAAAGCGCCCCGGCGCCTGCACCGTCCGAGGACAAGAAGAAAGAGGCGACGCCGCCCGGCCCGCGCCCTGCCCCCGCGCCATCTGCGCAGCCGCCCGCGCCCCCTAAAGCCGCCCCGCCGCCCCCGCCCGCGCCACCGAAGGCTGCGCCTCCGCCTCCTCCTCCGCCGCCGGCTGCCGCCCCGGCGCCCGCTCCCAAGCGCGCCGAACCGCCGCCACCCCCGCCCGCTCCGAAGCCCCCGGCGCCGCCCTCGGCCGCGCCGGCAGAGCGTCCGGCTGCCCCTCCGCCCGCCGCTGCCCCGAGCCGTCCGCCGGCACCGCCCGCCGGCGAAGCTCCGCAGCGTCGTGGCCCGCCGCCCGCTGCAACTCCGCCGAATCCCACCGCGCCGGATGCCGCCAAGCAGCCTCCGGGCGAGAGCCCGCAGCGCCGCGGTCCGCCGCCCGGTGCGCCGGGCGGCCCGCCGCCGAATGCGGCTGCACCGGGCACGACCCCGCCGCCGGGCGAAGCGCCCCGCCGCGGCCCGCCGCCACCACCACCCGCTTCTGCTAATCCGCCCCCGGCCGCAGCGCCGACGCCGGCCCCCTCGACTCAGCCGCAGGCGGCGCCGACTTCGTCGGGCCCGGCCGTGGCGCCGGGCGCTCGTTCCTCGGGGGAGCGCGGCCCACAACCCGGCGCCCCCGCAGGTGGTCCGCCGCCGCGGCCGCAAGCCGGGCCAGGCGGCTCCGGCGCCGGTCCGGCTGTTGCCCCGCAGCCCGGCCAACCGCAGCCCGGTCAGCCGCCGGCAGGTCCCGCTGTCGCGCGGCCGGCACCTCCGCCGCCGGCCGTGACCGCGCCGATCCCGCCCGCGCCACCGCCGCCGCCCCAGTCGCTGACCCCGCTTCCGCAGGGTGCCGCGCCGCAGGGCCCGCGCAACATCTCGGACTTCCGCAACCAGCGGCGCGAGGTGCAGCAGAACGGTCGCATCGTCATCACCGAGCCCGGCCGCGTCATCGTGCGCGATCCGGGCGGCCAGGAGTTCATCCGCCACAACGAGCTCGATCGCTTCCGCTACGGCGCGCGCAACATACGCACCGAAGACATCCGTGGCGGTGGCACCCGCACCATCGTGGTGCGGCCCGACGGCAGCGAGATCATCAACGTCACCGATGACGACGGTCGGCTGCTGCGGCGGATCCGCCGCGACCGCGAGGGCCGCGAGATCATCATCATCGACAACAGCTACGGTCCGCGCGACCGGGCCAACTTCTATGTCGACCTGCCGCCGCCGGTCATCCGGATGCCGCGCGACCGCTACATCGTCGATTACGAAGACGCATCGCCGGAGCTGATCTACGAGACCCTGGAGGCGCCGCCGGTCGAACGGATCGAGCGGCGCTACACCATGGACGAGATCCGCTACAGCCCGGCGGTGCGGCAGCGGATGCCCTCGATCGACCTCAACACCATCAACTTCGACACCGGCTCGTGGGACATTCCCCCGGACCAGGCCGCGAAGCTGCAGGTGATTGCGGACGGTCTCAACCGGGCGATCCAGCGTAACCCGCGTGAGGTGTTCCTGATCGAAGGCCACACCGATGCGGTCGGCAACGACACCGACAACCTGTCGCTGTCCGACCGGCGCGCCGAATCGGCCGCCGCTCTGCTGACCCAGCAATTCGGAGTCCCGGCCGAAAACCTGACCTCGCAGGGCTATGGCGAGCAGTATCTGAAGATCCCGACCCAGGGTCCGGAGCGTCAGAACCGCCGCGTCACGATCCGCCGCATCACCCCGCTGCTCAATGGCGGTCAGGCATCACTGCCGCCGCCGCCTCCGGGCATTGCGCCGCCGCGCTGAGCAGGCACGCGAACGACAACAAAAAAAGCCGCGGGCGCCCCCGCGGCTTTTCCTTTTCGAAGCGAGTGTCGTCGCCGATCAGCGCATCACCACCACCGTGGTGCCGACCGGAACGCGTTCGTACAGATCGGTGATGTCCTGGTTCAGCATCCGGATGCAGCCGTAGGATACGAAGCCGCCGATCGACTGCGGCCGGTTGGTGCCGTGGATCGCGTATTCGCCGCCCGCCAGCGTCATCGCCGCGACGCCCATCGGATTGGCGGGCGATCCGCCCGGGATCACGTCCGGCATCGTCGGCACGTCGCGCTTGACCTCAGCCGGCGGCGCCCAGGCCGGGTTGCGATACTTGCCGTCGATCTTGGTGATGCCGGCCCATTGCTTGCCGGCCTTACCGACACCGACCGGATAGCGCACCGCGTGCCCGGGCTCGACCACCAGATACAGCCGCCGCTCGTTGGTCTTCACCACGATCGTGCCGGGTGAGTAGTCGCCGCGAAAGGCGACCAGATCGGGCCGCGCCTCCGCGCGCGGCGCGGTCACCGCCCCGGCTCCGGCTAGAACTGCGAGCGCCAGCGCCAACTTCGCCGATCGAAATCCCAAAGACATTCAGTCTCTCCAGTTTCCCCGCACCGGTCAGCTTCGCTCCGGCGCCCTCAGCGCCCGCGATAGTTGCAGCGTGAACTAACCAATCGGTATGCGCTGGACGATCGAACGAACGCGGGCGTACCATTCAAGAAAAATCCGGGGAACAAAGTAAATATCCGGCAAACAACACCCGCCGGCAAAACTGCGCGCGAGCCGCGATCCTCGCTTGGATGTGATCGAATCGGCACAGCCCAGCTGGCGTCGTATCAACTAACAAGTGACGTCGAGCTGGTAGTACGCGTCGGACGCGAAAGGCCCCGCCTCCTGGGCCGGGGGCGGGGCCTTCAATATCTTCAGCAGTCGCCGGCAGCGGGCCGCCGCCTTGGGGCGGCTCAGCCGGCCTTGTGGTGCTTGTTCTGGCGGTGCTCGACCAGATCGTCGACCACCGCCGGATCGGCCAGCGTCGAGGTGTCGCCGAGCGCCGACGGCTCGTCCTCGGCGATCTTGCGCAGAATCCGGCGCATGATCTTGCCGGACCGGGTTTTCGGCAGGCCGGGCGCGAACTGGATCAGGTCGGGCGAGGCGATCGGGCCGATATCCTTGCGGACCCAGGCGACCAGCTCCTTGCGCAGCTCCTCGGTCGGCTCTTCACCGGCCATCAGGGTCACATAGGCGTAGATGCCCTGGCCCTTGATATCGTGCGGATAGCCGACCACGGCGGCTTCGGACACCTTCGGATGCGCCACCAGCGAGGACTCGACCTCGGCGGTGCCCATGCGGTGACCGGAGACGTTGATGACGTCGTCGACCCGGCCGGTGATCCAGTAGAAGCCGTCGGCGTCGCGGCGGCAGCCGTCGCCGGTGAAGTACTTGCCCTTGTAGGCCGAGAAGTAGGTCTGCTCGAACCGGGCATGGTCGCCGTACACCGTCCGCATCTGGCCCGGCCAGGAGCGGGCGAGGCAGAGATTGCCGGTGCATTCGCCGTCCAGCACGTTGCCGTCCGGATCGAGGATCTCGGGCACCACGCCGAAGAACGGCCGGGTCGCCGAACCCGGCTTCAGCTTGGTGGCGCCGGGCAGTGGCGTGATCAGGATGCCGCCGGTCTCGGTCTGCCACCAGGTGTCGACGATCGGGCAGCGGTCCTCGCCGACGACGCGGTGGTACCACTCCCAGGCTTCCGGATTGATCGGCTCGCCGACCGAGCCGAGCAACCGCAGGCTCTTGCGCGAGGTCTTCTTCACCGGCTCGTCGCCGCCCTGCATCAGCGCGCGGATCGCGGTCGGCGCGGTGTAGAAGATGTTGACCTTGTGCTTGTCGATCACTTCCCAGAACCGGGAATTGCTCGGATAGTTGGGTACGCCTTCGAACATCAGCGTGGTGGCGCCGTTGGCGAGCGGGCCGTACAGGATATAGCTGTGGCCGGTGACCCAGCCGACGTCGGCGGTGCACCAGTAGATGTCGCCGTCGTGATAGTCGAACACGTACTGGTGCGTCATCGACGCGAACACCAGATAGCCGCCGGTGGTGTGCAACACGCCCTTGGGCTGCCCGGTCGACCCCGAGGTATAGAGGATGAACAGCGGGTCCTCGGCGTGCATGTGCTCGACCGGGCACTCGGTCGTCACGACTTCGGCGGCTTCGTGGTACCAGAAGTCGCGGACGTCATCCATTTCGATCGCGGCGCCGGTGCGCTTGACCACCATCACCCAGTCGACGCCCTCGCACTTCTTCAACGCGGCATCGACATTGGCCTTCAGCGGCACCTTCTTGCCGCCGCGCAGGCCCTCGTCGGCGGTGATGACGATCTTGGACTGGCAGTCGTTGATCCGGCCTGCGAGGCTGTCGGGCGAGAAGCCGGCGAACACCACCGAATGGATGGCGCCGATCCGGGCGCAGGCCAGCATCGCGAACGCGGCCTCCGGAATCATCGGCAGATAGATGGTGACGCGGTCGCCTTTGCCGACGTTGCGGTTGCGCAGGATGTTGGCGAACTTGCAGACCTCGTCGTGCAGTTCGCGATAGGTTATGGTCCGCGACTGCGAAGGATCATCGCCTTCCCAGATGATCGCGACCTGGTCGCCGCGCTTGTCGAGATGGCGGTCGATGCAGTTGTAGGCGGCGTTGAGAACGCCGTCCTCGAACCATTTGATCGAGATGTTACCCGGGGCATACGACCAGTTGTCGATCTTGGTCGGCGCCTTGATCCAGTCGACGCGCTTGGCATGCTCCGCCCAGAACCCGGTGGGATCCTTGACCGAACGCTCGTACATCTGCCGATACTTGGCGTCGTCGACGAAGGCGCGGCTCGCCCATTCAGCAGGCACGTCGTAGATCTTCTCGGACATTCGTTCCTCCACAAAAACGCGGCCGATCCCGCACCCGCCGTCGGTGCCCGACCGCAACCCCGCTGCAACCGGCGACTCACCCGCCAACGAGTCAGGCTCCGCCGATCGTTGATCCTGCGATCCGGGCGAAGTCATGGAAACGCTACGGGGGAGCATCGCCGGTGAAGAGACGTGCGATCGTCTCAGCCTCCGGCTGTTGTTGTTGACCAATTATGCGTCGGCACGCCTAGCCGCGACAAGCGGTGCGGTCATCCGACTTTCGGCGCTGATCGCGCGCATGTGCAGGGCCGTGATCGGGATGCGTGCGCTGCGGCATTCGCCCGCCCGGAACGACCGAGACGCTGGCGCATTAGCTGTTGGCTCTGGCGGGGATTGTTAACGACATGATCGATCGGCAGAATTTCGAGCTTCCCGAAAACGAAACTGCCACAGAGGCATCGAACTTCCTCGCCGCTGCGGAGCCGGCCAGTGTCGCGGAGCTCGCCGAAGATCTCGGTCTGCATCTCGGCGAGGTCGATCATCTGACGATCCGCCGCGTCAAGCGCGGCAAGCGCTGGCATTATCTGCGCGCCGATGGCTCGCGGGTGAAGCAGCCAGGCACGATCCGGCGGCTGAACGCGCTGGCGATGCCGCCGGCCTATCAGGACGTCCGCTATGCCGCCGATCCAGCGTCGCATCTGCAGGCGGTCGGTCGAGATGCCGCGGGACGGCTGCAGTATCGCTACCATTCGGATTGGGAAAAGGTCCGTGAGGCGCGAAAGGCCCACCGGCTGGCGCAACTCGTCGGCGCGCTGCCGAAGATCCGCCGCATGGTGGCGAAGCACCTCTCGGGTGACGAGCCGACCCGGGAATTCGCGCTGGCCGCGGTGATCGAGCTGATCGCCCGCACCGCGATCCGCCCCGGCAGCGAATCCTATGCGCGGCTCAACGGCACCCGCGGCGCCGCGACGCTGCTGAAATCCAACGTCACGATCGAAGACGACTGCGTGATGCTGTCGTTCAAGGCCAAAGGCGGCAAGGCGGTGCGCAAGGAATGCGGCGCCGCCCGGCTGGTGCGGGCGATCGGCATCCTGCGCAAGCTGCCGGGTCGACGGCTGTTCCAATATGTCGGCGCGGACGGCGCGGTGCATCCGGTTTCGACGTCCCAGGTCAACGTGTTCCTGCGTGAACTCGCCGGCATCAAGATTTCGCTGAAGGATTTTCGCACCCTGATGGCCTCGGCTGTGGTGCTGGAATCGCTGGCGCGGATCGAACCGGCCAGCAGTGCGCGCGGCCGGCGCAAACAGGTGCTGGAGGCGGTACGGGCGGCGGCCGACGAACTCGCCAACACCCCGTCGATCTGCCGCAAGAGCTACGTGCACGCCACCATCGTTACGGCGTTCGAGGACGGTATTCTCGAACGCTTCGCTTCGACCCTGAAGGGCACTCGCTCCCAGGCCAAGCGTGAACAGCTGCTGGCCCAGGTGGTGATGGCGGCTGCGGCCTGAGACCGCTCGTGGTCAGTTCGGCGTCCAGCCGCAGGCAGAGAGCCGCGGATGCATATGCGCCGGCGGCGGCGCGGTGACCACCACCGGCGGTTTATTACGCGACAGCGGGATCACGATCTCGCGGGCGTGCAGATGCAGCCGGGGTTCGCCGAACCGCGGGCCGTTGCCGTAGATGTTGTCACCGACGATCGGCCACCCCATCGCCGCACAATGCACCCGGAGCTGGTGGGTGCGGCCGGTGACCGGTTCGAGCGCCAGCCAGGTGAGGTGCGTCGGGGGTGGCGCACCGGATTTGGCGCCCGGCTTTCGAGTCGGATCGTCACCCTCTCCCCCGGCACTGAGAGCCCCCTCTCCCGCTTGCGGGACCCCCACCCCCGACCCCTCCCCGCAAGGGGGAGGGGAGGATCGACCCATCACCCGCCATTTCGTCAACGACGGCAGTCCCGCAGGATCGACCTTCTGCCACCAGCCGCGCTCGGCATTGAGCTTGGCGATCGGCAGATCGATGCTGCCTTCGTCTTCGGCCGGGCCGCCTTCGACGATCGCCCAATAGGTCTTGGAAATCCGCGAATGCTTGAACAGCAGTCCGAGCGTGGCGGTCGCCTTGCGATGCCGCCCGAGCACCAGGCAGCCCGAGGTGTCGCGGTCGAGCCGATGCGCCAGCACCGGCGGGCGCGGCAGGCCGAAGCGCAGGAATTCGAACGAGGTTTCCAGGTTCGGTCCGCCCTTGGGGCCGAGATGCACCGGAAGGCCCGGCGGTTTGTCGATCACCAGCATCAGCCCGTCGCGATACAGCACCCGCGCCTGGATCTGGTCCGCGGTCAGTTCCGGCACGTCGAATTGATCTGGGTGGCTTTCGTTCATGGCGCGAAACGGCTAACACAGCGCCCTGATGAGCGACACTCCGGAAAATTCGAAACAGAGCTGGTGGCGGCGGCTGTCCAGCGGCTTGAAGCGCACCTCGAGCTCGATCGGGACCGCGCTGTCGGAATTCGTGTCCAAGCGCAAGCTCGACCGGGCGATGCTTGAGGAGATCGAGGACGTGCTGCTGCGCGCCGATCTCGGCACCGAGGTGGCGGCGCGGATCGCCAGTGCGGTCGGCGAGGGACGCTACGACAAGATGATCTCGGCGGGCGACGTCAAGGAGATCGTCGCCGCCGAAGTCGAGAAGGTGCTGGCGCCGGTGGCACAGCCGCTCGTGGTCGACACCGGCAAGAAGCCGTTCGTGATCCTGATGGTCGGAGTCAACGGCTCCGGCAAGACCACCACCATCGGCAAGTTGTCGGCGCGGTTCGCATCCGAAGGCCACAAGGTGATGCTGGCGGCCGGCGACACGTTCCGCGCCGCGGCGATCGATCAGCTCAAGGTCTGGGGCGAGCGCACGGGCTCTCCAGTTGTCGCCGGCGCGCAGGGCTCCGACGCGGCCGGGCTGGCGTTCAACGCGCTGACCGCGGCCAAGGAGCAGAGCCGCGACGTGCTGCTGATCGACACCGCCGGCCGGCTGCAGAACCGCACCGAGCTGATGAGCGAACTCGAAAAGGTGGTGCGGGTGATCAGGAAGGTCGACGCCAGCGCGCCGCATGCGGTGTTGCTGGTGCTCGACGCCACCGTCGGCCAGAACGCGCTGTCGCAGGTCGAGGCTTTCACCAAGACGGCGGGCGTTACCGGGCTGGTGATGACCAAGCTCGACGGCACGGCGCGCGGCGGCATCCTGGTGGCGATCGCCGAGAAGCACAAACTGCCGGTGCATTTCATCGGCGTCGGCGAGGGCGTCGAGGATCTGGCGCCGTTCACCGCGCGCGATTTCGCCAAGGCGATCGCCGGCACGGAGGCGGCATGACCGACGAGCTGATCGAAAAGAACCGGCCGCATCCGCTGTTCAAGCTGGCGACCGAGGTCGGTCCGCTGCTGATCTTCTTCTTCGTCAATTCCCGGTCGAACCTGTTCGTCGCCACCGCGGCGTTCATGGTGGCGGTGCTGGTGGCGATCGCTGTGGCCTATTGGGTCACGCGGCGGATCCCGATGATGACCATCGTCACGGCGGTGGTGGTGGTCGTGTTCGGCACGCTGACGCTGCTGCTGCACGACGAAACCTTCATCAAGATGAAGCCGACCATCGTCTACACGCTGTTCGCCGCGGCGCTCGGCGGCGGGCTGCTGTTCGGCCGCTCCTTCATCGCGATCATGTTCGATCAGATGTTCAACCTCACCCCGCAGGGCTGGCGGACGCTGACCTGGCGCTGGGCGCTGTGGTTCTTCGCCATGGCGGTGCTGAACGAGATCATCTGGCGCACCCAGTCGACCGACTTCTGGGTCACCTTCAAGGTGTTCGGGATGGTGCCGCTGACCATGGCGTTCGCGGTGACGCAGATGCCGCTGATCAAACGCCATCAGGTCGAGCCGGCGACGCTGGAGCAGAGCGCGGACGAAGAGGGCGACGTCTCGGGACGCTGAGGCTGCACCTCAGAAGTCGGCATCGCGTTGCCTGATCTGACATTGCCAATTTCACCGCCGTCATGCCCGGGCTTGTCCCGGGCATCCACGTTTTCGGCAGATGTCAGGAACAAGGACGTGGATGGCCGGGACGAGCCCGGCCATGACGGTGTACTTCGGGGCGGTCGCCCCGGCATCGCCTCTCTCACTTCTGCTTGGCGATGATCTTGTCCTTGATCCCGTCGTAGGTCTTCTCGGGGACGATCTTCTTCTTCACCAGCTCGTCCTTGCCCTTGTAGGGGCGGCCTTTGATGATCGCCGCGGAATACGCCTTGCCGACGCCGGGCAGCGCGTCGAGCTGCTCGGCGGTCGCCGAGTTGATATCGAGAAGCTCCGTCTTGGGCGTCTCGGACTTGGCGCCTGCGGTCGGCGAGGTCTTGGTCGCGACGGGCGGCGCCATGGTGCCGGACGGTGCGGTCTGGGTGCCCTGGGCCATCACCGGGGCACTGGTGAGCAGGCCGAAGGCCAGCGCGGCGGCGAGCGTGAGGTGGCGCAGCTTCGAAATACGCATCGGGGTGTCCTCCAAGGACGTCGTTAGTAACGCCATGAAGCTAGCCGGCGATTCATGGCGGCGCCGTGGCCGGCAAATGAACCGCCGATAAATGCTGATTATTATTTCGCGGCGGGGAGGTAGTGGCGCGGCACGGCGCAACCTCTCCCGCGAGCGGGAGTGGGGGACGCGCTGCGGTCGGGGAGAGGGTGCGGAGGAACGCGGGCTAGGACTTCGCCAGCGCCTTGCCGATCTCGACCTTGAGCACCTTGTCGAGATTGTCGGGCGTGATCGGTCCGACCAGCTTGTAGGCGATGTTGCCGTCGCGGCCGACCACGAAGGTTTCCGGCACCCCATACACGCCCCATTCGATCGCGGCGCGGCCGGTGGCGTCGACACCGACCGCCGCGAACGGGTTGCCGTAGCGGCCGAGGAAGCGGCGGGCGTTGTCGGGCTTGTCCTTGTAGTCGATACCGACGAGCTGGATGCGCTTGTCCTCGGCCAGCGTCATCAGCAGCGGCGCCTCGTCGTGGCAGGGCACGCACCACGACGCCCAGACGTTGACGACGCTGACCTTGCCCTTGAACATCGCCGGATCCAGCCCAGGCACGGCGGCGCCGTCGCGGCTCAGTCCTTCCAGCGGCGGCAGCGGGGTCTGCGGTGCCGGCCGGCCGATCAGGGCTGAGGGAATGCGCGACACGTCGCTGTCGCCGAGCCGAAACCAGAACAGCACCGCCAGTCCGGCGAACAGCAGCGCCGGCAGCACCACCAGCCAGGAACGGCGCTTCGGCGAGGCGGGGTCGAGAGTGTCTGTCATGTCGATCCGTCAGGTTCAGTGATCGGTGGCGCTGCGGCCGGACCGACGGACCGCGCCGCGCGCTTCGAGGTCGCGCAGCCGCGCCTTCTGCTTGCGATAGTCGAGCACCACCCAGCCGACCAGCAGTAGCACCACGATCGCGGTCGCGGCGTAGGACGAGACGATGAAGTCCGCGTATTTGCCGAACATCACGCCGCCTCGGCCCGGCTGGCCTGCAGCATCTGCAGCGAGCGCACCCGACGCCGCAGGATTTCGTTGCGCATCGCGGCCAGGTGCAGGGTCAGAAACAGCAGCGAGAAGCCGACCGCGGTGACCAGCAGCGGGATCAGGAACGCCTTGTCCAGGGTCGATCCGCCCATCCGCACCACCGAGGCGGGCTGGTGCAGCGTATTCCACCAGTCGACCGAGAATTTGATGATCGGCAGGTTGATGGCACCGACCAGGGTCAGCACCGCGGCCGCGCGTGCCGCCCGCGTCGGGTCCTCGACCGCTCGCCACAGCGCGATCAGGCCGAGATACATCAGAAACAGCACCAGCATCGAGGTCAGCCGAGCGTCCCATTCCCAATAGGTGCCCCACATCGGCCGCCCCCACAGCGAGCCGGTCACCAGCGCCAGGAACGTGAACGCCGCGCCGATCGGCGCTGCGGTCTTGGCGGCGACGTCGGCGAGCGGATGCCGCCATACCAGCGTGCCGAGCGAGGCGATGCTCATCACCCCCCAGACGAACATCGCCAGCCAGGCGTTCGGCACGTGCACGAACATGATTTTGACCGTGGCGCCCTGCTGGTAGTCGTCCGGGGCCAGCATGCCTTGGGTCAGGCCGGCCGCCAGCGTCAACACGGTCGCGCCCGCCAGCCAGGGCAGCAGGCGCCCGGCCAGCGTCAGGAACCGCGTCGGGTTGGCGAGTTCGGTCAGCTTCATGACGTTCCTGATAATGGCCGCGACCGGCGCAGGCAATGACGTGAGTCAGATCGGGCGCGACTTCCGAAGGAGTTGATCGGCGGTGAAGGTCAGCGCTCCCAGACCAGTCCCGCCATTCGCGGGTCGGAATCGAAGGCGTCGCGGCCGAAGCCGAGGGACGACCTCGGTGCTTCGCAGAAGGCGCGTGCGCCGTTGCGGTCGACATGGATGCGCCAGCTCTGGCGGTCGACCGGCGCTTTGACCGCAAACACCGCGGGCGACAAAACGGCAACATTCATGCCGCCTTCGGAATCGCGAACCGAAGGATATCTGATGATCTCGATCGCGGCGCGGCGGGCCGCATCGCTGAACGCCTGCCCTGCCTGATAGCTCTGCCGCGCCAGAATGGCCTCGGCATCCTCCGCCGGCAACACCGCCACGTCGACGGCGTGATCGGACTGCAGGTCGACCGCGAAGGCGGTGTACTCGGCCGGATTCTGCGGCCACGGGGTGGCGGGGGACTCGGCAAAGAACAGCAGGCGGTGGAACACCGCTTCCGCAACGCATGTCCGCGGCCGGTCGGAGGCGTAAAACACGCCTCCTTCCGCAAACGGCCGGCGAAAGCGCGAGCCCCACGGGTTGGCCGGGCTGTAACGGAACGGCGTCATCAAGAGATAGTCGAGCCCGGCGCAGTCCGAAGGGATCGGCGGCTTGCTGTCGTCGATCAGTTGCTCCAGCAGCGCCTGCTCGTCGAGCGAGTCGGTCAGCTTCATTGTTGCGGCGCGATGCTGAGCCTCGACGATCCGCCAGAACCGGCCCGACAGGCGGACGGCGCTAGATCGGAGCGCGTCGGCTGTCCAGGTACTGGACGACATGCAGCAGACCCTGGACCTTTTGAATCAACTCGGCCGGTGTTCCGCGCAGCGCCAGATTGTCGCCGCGCATCCAGGCCCGGGCGGAAGCCTCGTCGCCGCCGACGATCGCGTCCAACGAGCGATACAGCCGCACGAACAGCGTCGCGAGTTCGAACGGCTTGCCGCGTTCCAGCACATAGTCGCCGCTGCGCATCCGCGAGATCACCGATTCCGAAAGCCCGATCACATTGCCGAGGATCTTCTGCGACAGACCGAGCCGGTCCGCTGCGCGGATCGTCGCCTTGCTCAGGACCATGCCGGCATTTGCAGGAGCGTCTTGCCTATGAACCGCAACGCTCATCAAGAGCCTCCGTCTTGCTAAAGCAACAATAGATCAAGAGTGTTGCTTTAGCAATAAACGCCTCCGGTTGAACTTGTTCCCGTCCTCAGTCCAGCCCCTGCCGCAAGCTGGCGGCGGCGGCGAACGGGCCGATCACCAGGCTGAGCAGCGAGATCGCGCACAGGATCGAAAACGGCGTGCCGAAAGACACCGGGCCGACGATCGCCGCCTGGGAGGCCGAAACGCCGAAGATCAGCACCGGGATCGACAGCGGCAGCACCAGCACCGCCAGCAGCAGGCCGCCGCGGCGCAGCGTCACCGCCAGCGCGGCGCCGATCATGCCGGTGAAGGTCAGCGCCGGGGTGCCGGCCAGCAGCGTGGCCATCACCGCCAGCGACGCGCTGCCGTCGAGATTGAGCAAGAGGCCAAGCACCGGCGTGGCGACGATCAGCGGCAGGCCCGCTGCCAGCCAATGCGCCAGCGCCTTGGCGGCGCAGGTCAGTTCCAGCGGGGTCCGGCTCATCACGATCAGGTCGAGCGAGCCGTCCTCGGCGTCGGCGGTGAACAGCCGGTCGAGCGTCAGCAGGCTGGCCAGCAGCGCCCCGAGCCACAGGATCGCCGGCCCGAGCCGCTTCAGCAGCGCCAGATCGGGACCGACCGCGAACGGCATCAGCACCACCACGGTGAGGAAGAACAGCACGCCGATCAGCGCGCCGCCGCCGACCCGCAGCGCGATCCTGATATCGCGGCGGACGATGGCACCAAGCGCAGTCATTGGGCGGCTCCGATCCGCAGCTCCCGCACCGGAATGCCGAGCGGCGTGTGGGTGGCGGCAACGATGATGCCGCCGCCGGCGAGGTGATCCTGCATCAGGCGCACGAACAGCTCCTGGCCTTTGACGTCGAGCGCCGAGGTCGGCTCGTCGAGCAGCCAGATCGGCCGCCGCACCACCAGCAGGCGGGCGATCGACAGCCGCCGGCGCTGGCCGGCCGACAGATACGCCGCCGGCAGTTCGGCCGCGTGGCCGAGCCCGACCGCCTTGATGGCCGCGCCCAGATCGCTGCGCTCGCCGCCGAGAAAGTCGCGCCAGAAACCGAGATTCTCAGCAACGCTGAGCGACGGCTTCAGCGCGTCGCGATGGCCGAGATAGTGCGCCTGTTCGGCGACGGGCGTGTCCGGTTCCCCGCCCTCGAGTGTGATGGTTCCGGCCTCCGGTGTCAGCAGCCCGGCGATCAGTCGCAACAGCGACGTCTTGCCGGCGCCGTTGTGTCCGACCAGCGCCAGCGCTTCGCGGCCGCTCGCCTCGAAGGCCAGTCCGGCGAATACCTCGCGGCCGCCTCGTACACATTGTAAGTCGCGCCCCGACAGCCGCATGCATCCAACCTGTTCCGCTCCACATCGGAACGGCCTACTCACAAATCGATGCGCTCGCCTGTCATTGTCGAACTGGCGGCGCAATTGGAAAGGTTCTATAAGCCGGAACTTGATGCAGCACACGATCGGCGCCTGCAAGCCGGACGGCCTGCCCCTCCGGAGCCAGCATACAAGCTCGCCCAATCGAAAACGATAATCTGGGACCCGCCTTACATGACCTCGCTCGACAGCTTCAAATGCCGGAAGATCCTCAAGGTCGGCAGCAAGTCTTACGTCTATTACAGCCTGCCCACCGCCGAGAAGAACGGCCTGAAAGGCATCTCCCGCCTGCCCTACTCGATGAAGGTGCTGCTGGAAAACCTGCTGCGCAACGAGGACGACCGCACCGTCAAGAAGGCCGACATCATGGCGGTCGCCAAATGGATGCGGAAGAAGGCGCTGGAGCACGAAATCGCGTTCCGCCCGGCGCGCGTGCTGATGCAGGACTTCACCGGCGTTCCGGCGGTGGTCGATCTGGCGGCAATGCGCAACGCGATGCAGGCGCTCGGTGGCGATGCCGAGAAGATCAACCCGCTGGTGCCGGTCGATCTCGTCATCGACCATTCGGTGATCGTCAACTTCTTCGGTAACAACCAGGCGTTCAAGAAGAACGTCGCCGAGGAGTACAAGCAGAACCAGGAGCGCTACGAGTTCCTGAAATGGGGCCAGAAGGCGTTCTCGAACTTCTCGGTGGTGCCGCCCGGCACCGGAATCTGCCACCAGGTCAATCTCGAGTACTTGGCGCAGACGGTCTGGACCAAGAAGGAGAAGATGACGGTCGGCCGTAAGACCGGCACCTTCGAGGTCGCCTATCCGGATACGCTGGTCGGTACCGATTCGCACACCACCATGGTCAACGGTCTCGCCGTGCTCGGCTGGGGCGTCGGCGGCATCGAAGCGGAAGCTGCGATGCTCGGCCAGCCGCTGTCGATGCTGCTGCCCGAAGTGGTCGGCTTCAAGCTCAAGGGTGCGCTCAAGGAAGGCGTCACCGCCACCGACCTGGTGCTCACCGTCACCCAGATGCTGCGCAAGCAGGGCGTGGTCGGCAAGTTCGTCGAATTCTTCGGTCCCGGCCTCGACAACCTCTCGGTCGCCGACAAGGCGACGATCGCCAACATGGCGCCGGAATACGGCGCGACCTGCGGCTTCTTCCCGGTCGACGGCGAAACCATCGATTACCTGAAGACCTCGGGCCGTGCCTCGGCCCGCGTCGCGCTGGTCGAGAAGTACAGCAAGGCCCAGGGCCTGTACCGGACCGCCAAGTCGCCGGACCCGGTGTTCACCGTGACGCTGACCCTGGACCTCGCGACCGTCGAGCCGTCGATGGCCGGCCCGAAGCGTCCCGAAGGCCGGATCGCGCTGTCGTCGGTGTCGGAAGGTTTCGCGACCGCGATGGCCAACGAGTACAAGAAGGCGCTGGACGGCGCCCGCTACAAGGTGGAAGGCCGTAACTTCGATCTCGGCCACGGTGACGTGGTGATCGCCGCGATCACCTCCTGCACCAACACCTCCAACCCGAGCGTGCTGATCGGCGCCGGTCTGTTGGCCCGTAACGCCGCCGCCAAGGGCCTCAAGGCCAAGCCGTGGGTCAAGACCTCGCTGGCGCCTGGCTCGCAAGTGGTCGCCGAATATCTCGCCAATTCCGGGCTGCAGCCCGATCTCGACAAGGTCGGCTTCAACCTGGTCGGCTTCGGCTGCACCACCTGTATCGGCAATTCCGGTCCGCTGCCGGAGGAGATCTCGAAGTCGATCAACGACAACGGCATCGTCGCCGCCGCGGTGCTGTCGGGCAACCGCAACTTCGAAGGCCGCGTCTCGCCGGACGTGCAGGCCAACTATCTGGCCTCGCCGCCGCTGGTGGTGGCCTACGCGCTGGCCGGCTCAGTCACCAAGAACCTTGCGGTCGAGCCGATCGGCACCGGCAAGGACGGCAAGCCGGTGTACCTGAAGGACATCTGGCCGACCACCAAGGAGATCAACGCCTTCGTCAAGAAGTACGTGACCTCGAAGATCTTCAAGGCGCGCTACGCCGACGTGTTCAAGGGCGACACCAACTGGCGCAAGATCAAGACGGTGGAGAGCGAGACCTACAAGTGGAACATGGGCTCGACCTACGTGCAGAACCCGCCGTATTTCGAGGGCATGACCAAGCAGCCGGAGCCGATCACCGACGTGGTCGACGCCCGCGTCCTGGCGCTGTTCGGCGACAAGATCACCACCGACCACATCTCGCCGGCCGGTTCGATCAAGCTGACCTCGCCGGCCGGCAAGTATCTGACCGAGCATCAAGTGCGTCCGGCCGACTTCAACCAGTACGGCACCCGCCGCGGCAACCATGAAGTGATGATGCGCGGCACCTTCGCCAACATCCGCATCAAGAACCACATGCTGAAGGGCGCCGACGGCAACATTCCGGAAGGCGGCCTGACCAAGCACTGGCCGGACGGCGAACAGATGTCGATCTACGACGCCGCCATGAAGTACCAGGAAGAGAAGGTGCCGCTGGTGGTGTTCGCCGGTGCCGAATACGGCAACGGTTCGTCGCGCGACTGGGCCGCGAAGGGCACCCGGCTGCTCGGCGTCCGCGCGGTGATCTGCCAGAGCTTCGAGCGCATCCATCGCTCCAATCTGGTCGGTATGGGCGTGCTGCCGCTGACCTTCGAAGACGGCACCTCGTGGGCGTCGCTCGGCCTCAAGGGCGACGAGAAGGTCACGATCCGTGGTCTCGAAGGCGATCTCAAGCCGCGGCAGATGCTGGAAGCCGAAATCACGTCGGCCGAAGGCAAGCGCAAGCGCGTGCCGCTGCTGTGCCGCATCGATACCCTCGATGAGCTCGATTACTATCGCAACGGCGGTATTCTGCACTACGTGCTGCGCAAGCTCGCGGCCTGAGCCGCGATCTGATCGACAGTAGCAGAATGCCTCACTGCGAAGTGAGTGGCGGGTGAACGGAAGGCGGCCTATGCAAAGGGCCGCCTTTTCGTTTTAAGGCTTGTTGATGGAAGGCGGCGTACCGCCGTCCCGAAGCACTCGGCAAAGGCGGTTTGGCAAACGACGATGAGCGGTGTTGGTGGATTTTCGCGATGGTCCGGCGCACTCGGCCTGTGCGTGGCGGTCGCGACGGTAGACTTCGCAGTCGCCGAGCCCCGCGCCGTGGTCGAGCTTTTCACTTCGCAGGGTTGCTCGTCCTGTCCGCCCGCCGACAAGATCATCGGCGAACTCGCCCGCGATCCCGCGGTGATCGCGCTCAGCCTGCCGATCGACTATTGGGACTATCTCGGCTGGAAAGATACCCTGGCCGATGCCCGGTTCAGCGCCCGGCAGCGAGCATACTCGCAGGTGCGCGGTGATCGCGACGTTTTCACCCCTCAGGTCGTCGTCAACGGCTCGACGCATCTGGTCGGCAGCAATCGGGCCGGCATCGACAGCGCCATCAAGACCGTCGACAAGACTTCCGGAGTGATGGCGGTGCCGGTTTCGCTCGCGGTCGAAGGCAAGGAGATCAAGGTCTCGGTCGCGGCGGCGCCGCCCGGCGATCCGGCCAAGCAGGGCGAGGTCTGGATCTGTGCGGTGTCGAAAGCGGTCCCGATCGAGATCGGGCGTGGCGAGAACCGTGGTCGTCAGGTCGTCTACCACAATGTGGTACGCAATCTTCTGAAAGTCGGCGACTGGACCGGCGCGGCGGAGCACTGGTCGGTCCCGCTGGAGAACGTCGTCGCTGACGGCGTCGATGCGGCGGCGGTATATGTCCAGAACGGCAGCCGCGACAAGCCGGGCGCAATGCTCGGGGCCGCCTTCACCTCGTTGAACTGAATCCCGTCAGGCTGAGATCTCTGACGAGGCCGCTCAGGCTGCAGCACTTGGTCACGGCCGCAAGCTGCATGGCCCGGCGCCGACCCATCCCCGAAAAACAAAAAAGGACCAACTTGCGTCGGCCCAGGAGGGGGATTGAGGTTCTGCGTACAGGCCCGGTCCCGACTGCCTCGGGGGGCTGGGGGCTGAGGAATCCGAAGCCGAAGGGACCGGGCCAACGCAGTGATGGTGTTGTCGCAACCGGGCTTGGCGCGCGGTGGGCGAAAATCGGGCGGCAATAAGAATTCGGCTAACGAAGCCGTGAGATCGCAGCCGCCGAGGGATGTTTATGGGCCTGCTGCTTTTGATCCCCTTGCGGCCGTGCGCCGGTGGCGCAATCATGTCAGTGCAGTGACAGGAGGCGCCGATGGATATGATTTCCGGGGAGGCTGATCCCAGCGAGAGCCGTGCAGCGGAGCGGACAGGCACCGCACCGCTGCAGGGACTGGTCACCTTCAACCGCCTGGAGCTCAATCGCATCCTCAATCTCTACGGCCGGATGGTCGCGGCCGGCGAATGGCGCGACTACGCCATCGATTTCCTGAAAGATACCGCGGTGTTCTCGATCTTTCGCCGCGCCTCGGAAGTGCCGATCTACCGCATCGTCAAGGATCCGCGGCTGGCCCGCAAGCAGGGCGCGTATTGCGTGATCGGAGCCTCCGGCCAGATCCTGCGCCGCGGCCACGAACTCGACCGCGTGCTGCTGGTGATCGATCGCAAGCTGGCGCTGGTGTGAGCTGAGCGGCGGCGGAGCTGGGTCGGGACGAAGCGTCTTGGTGGTCCCCGGCGTCATCGCCCGGCTTGTCCGGGCGACCCATTATCCCAGAGCGCCAGTGACCAGCATCAATGCTCTGGGATACTGGGCCCTCCGCCTTCGCGGAGGGTGACGGCATCACATGTTAGTCGGCCTTGCCTCTGCTTCCGGCACCGTCCTGCCGCCGTCGCCCAGCATCCGCTGCATCAGCACCGAGTCCAGCCAGCGGCCGAATTTGAAGCCGACGTCGGTATGGGTGCCGATCGGCACGAACCCCGCCTTGCGGTGCAGGGCGATCGAGGCGGCGTTGGCCGAATCGCCGATCACTGCGATCATCTGGCGGAAGCCGCGTTCCGTGCATGTCGCGATCAGCTCGTTCAGCAGCGTGCTGCCGATGCCGCGGCGGTGCGCCGCCGGGTCGAGATAGATCGAGTTCTCGACGGTGAAGCGATACGCCGGCCGCGGCCGGTACGGCCCCGCATAGGCGTAGCCGGCGATCGCGCCGTCCGCTTCCGCCACCAGATAGGGAAAGCCGGTCCCGGTCAGAGCCTCGAACCGCCGCGTCATCTCGGCGAGGTCGGGCGGCGTCAACTCGAAGGTCGCGGTGCCGAACCGAACGGCGTGCTCGTAGATCGCGGTGATGGCGGTCAGGTCGGCGGGCGTTGCCGGGCGGACGAGGAGGTCTGACATGGGCGGGCCTGAGACGAACGGCGGGTGGCATTCCAATCGCCGCCGTCATACGCGGGCTCGCGCCGCGTATCCATCGTCATCGTGATTCTGCTTGGACGCTCGCGTCGCAGGATCGAGCGCCGGATCAAGCCCGGCGAGGGCACTTTCGCCTGTGCGGCGCCCGGCTCCTCCGGCCGGTTCGCCCGTCCAAAACAAAAGCCCCGGCCGCTGGGGCCGGGGCTTCGATCCGTCAGGTCTGCGCGGAGACCGTTATTCCTTCTGTCCGAGCAGCTGCAGCAGCAGCGTGAACAGGTTGATGAAGTTCAGGTACAGCGACAGCGCGCCGGTGATGGCGGCCCGCTCGGCGACGTCGCCGCCCATCGAGCCGTAGCCGTAGATGTAGTCGTTCTTCAGCCGCTGGGTGTCCCAGGCGGTCAGGCCGGCGAACACCAGCACGCCCACCACCGAGACGATGAACTGCAGCATCGACGAGGCGACGAACAGGTTCACCAGGCTGGCGATCACCACGCCGAACAGGCCCATGATCAGGAACGAGCCCATCCCGGTCATGTCACGCTTGGTGGTGTAGCCGTAGAGGCTCAGCGCACCGAACGCCGCCGCGGTGATGAAGAACACCCGGACGATCGAGGTGTGGGTGTAGACCAGGAAGATCGACGACAGCGAGATGCCCATCAGCGCCGAGAACGCCCAGAACAGCAGCTGTGCGGTCGCCGGCTTGAGGCGATTGATGCCGAAAGAAATGACAAATACCATCGCCAGCGGGGCGAGGATGAAGACCCACTTCAGAGGGCTGACGAACATCGCGACGCCGAACGAGGTCAGCATGGTGTTGCCGACCCGTGCGGCGGCGGCGCCGGCGTCCGTGGTCACGGCGCCCATATACACGCCGAGCGCGGCCAGGCCGGTGATGGCGAGGCCGATCGTCATGTAGTTGTAGATGCGCAGCATGTAGGCGCGCAGCCCGGCGTCGACGGTCGCGGTTTCGACGCGTCCGGCGGCCCGGCCAAATGGAGACGTATAGTTGCGGTCCAAGTCCGACATGGTCGAGATCCCGAGTTTGTCTGGCCGGTCGCGAAGGGTGGCGATCGCCAGTACTAATTTATCCCGGACGATGATGAGCGAGACGCGTCAAATTCGAGGTTGAGCCCAAAATTAACGCCTGTTCATCGAACCGTCCGACCCATGCTGATATGTGGGAAACTAACACGGACCGGGCAAGCTTTTATGCGCGGCTGAATGTCGCTCCGCTCCGCAGGGTAAAGAAACCCGCGTCCGACCTTGGTCGAAAGTCGCCGTTTTGAGCCTGTTTCAGGCTCACCGGAGAGGAGCGCCAGTCCGCCGCGCAGCCCGATGCCGCGGGGTTGCATAACTATAAATTTCGCAAAACGGAAGCTGGCTTCTGGTTGAGCGCGAGCAGCGTCCCCACCAACCCCAGGCCGACGGTTACCAAGAGGGCGGCTGCCACCACGCCGGCCGCAGAGCCGGCCTGCCAGGCGAAACTGAGCGTCATCAGCCGTGTGACAATCAGCCACGCGGGGGCCGAGCCGGCCACCACCGCGAAAGCCGCGGTGGCGAGGCCGATCAGCGCATATTCCAGCGCGAAAGCGCCGATCAGCCGCGCCCGGGTCGCGCCCAGCGTCTTCAGGATGACGGCGTCGTAGACACGGTGGCGATGCCCGGCCGCCAGGGCGCCGCCGAGCACCAGGATCGCCGAGATCAGCGTCACCGCGCTGGCGCCGCGCACCGCCAGCACCAAGTTCGACACCACGCCGCCCACCGTCTCCAGCGCCTCGCGAACCCGGACCGAGGTGACCATCGGGAATCTGTCCGCCACCTGCTTGATCACCGCCGCGTCGCTGTGCGGCGTGCTGTCGCTCTCGGTCAGGGTGGCAATGTGGGTGTGGGGCGCGCCGCGGAAGGTGTTGGGTGAAAACACCAGGACGAAATTGATGCCGAGGCTCTGCCAGTCGATGCTGCGCAGGTTGGAGATCGTCGCGGTGATCTCACGGCCGAGCACGTTGACGGTGACCTTGTCGCCGATCGTCAGCCCGAGCCCCTGCGCCAGCTTCTTGTCGAACGACACCAGCGGCGCGCCGCTGTAGTCCTTCGGCCACCACCGACCTTCCACCACCTTGGAACCGGCCGGGATGTCGGTGGCGTAGGTCAGGCCGCGGTCGCTCTGCAGTACCCATTCGGCGTCGGAGGCCGGCTTGAGATCTTCGGCGCGGACGCCGCGTGCCGCGACGATCCGCCCGCGCAGCATCGGCACGTCTTCCAGCGTTGCATTGGGAGCAATCTGGCGCAGAAACGCGCTGAACTGCTCAGTCTCGCTCGACGGGATGTCGATGAAGAAGAATGTCGGCGCCTTCTCCGGCAATGCCGCGGTGAACTGGCGCTGCAGATTGCCGTCGACCTGCGACACCGTCACCAGCACCGCGAGGCCGAGACCGAGCGACAGCACCACGGAAGGCGTCAGCGCCCCCGGCCGGTGAATGTTGGCGACTGCCAGCCTCAGCATGGTGATCCGCGACCGCGGCAGCCGCCGCGCGATCGCCATCAGGGCGGCGGCGACGCCGCGCAGCAGCACGAACACCGCGAGCACGGCGCCGACCACCGCCAGCGCGATCCGCTTGTCGTAGGAGAGGCCGATCACCAGCGCCAGCAGCGCCACGACGACGATGCCGATCCAGGCGATGTGCTTCAGCCGCGGCCGGTGGCCGTCCGCGGTCGCCGCCTCCCGAAACAGCGTCGCCACCGGGACGTCGCGAACCTGCGCCAGCGGCCACAGTCCGAACGCCAGCGCGGTCAGCAGGCCGTACAGCAACGACAGCGCCAGCTCCCCTGGATGGATGGCGGCGACCACGGGAAGCGGCAGCAATTGGCCGAACAGGCCGACGATCACGAACGGAATCGCGGCGCCGAGCGCCAATCCGATCGCAGCGCCGATCACCGCCAGCACGACCACCTGCGTCAGATAGATCGCGAACACGTCGCCGCCGGTGCCGCCGACCGCCTTGAAGGTCGCGATCACGTCGCGGCGGCGGTCGATATGACTCTTCACCGCATTGGCGACGCCGACCCCTCCGACCACCAGCGCGGCGAGGCCCACCAGGGTCAGGAATTGCGTAAAGCGGGTGATGGTGCGTTCGAGCTGCGGCGAGGCGTTGCTGCGCGTGCGGATCTCCCAGCCGGCCTGCGGCAGGGCGGCGCGGGTTTCGTCGACCAGGCGCAGGGCAGCACGATCGTCGGCGCCATTGTCCGGCAGCCGGACGCGATAGATCCAGCGCACCAGGCTGCCGGGCTGCAGCAACTGCGTGGCGCGCAGCCCCTCGTCGCTGATCAGAAAGCGCGGCCCGAAGCCGACATTTCCGGACAGCTTGTCCGGCTCGGCGGCGACTACGCTGCGGATCTGGAACACGGCGCTGCCGACATGAATCCTGTCGCCGAGCTTGAGGTCGAGCCGTGCCAGCAGCGCGGCGTCGGCGGCGGCTCCATAGGCATCGTCGCGCCGGACCAGCAGATCGCTCACCGGCATCGGTGGATCGAGTTTCAGTTCGCCGAGCAGCGGATAGGCGCTGTCAACCGCCTTCAGCTCGACCAGGGCCGAGCGGCCGTCGTCGGTGCGCGCCATCCCGCGCATCGTGGCCGCCACCGAAACCTCGCCGCGACTGCGCAGAAACGCCACTTCGTTCGGCGTTGCCTCGCGCTGGATCAGCGAGAACGCCGCATCGCCGCCGAGCAGGGTGCGGCCCTCGCGGGCGAGCCCGTCGCCGAGGCTGGCAGCCACCGAGCCGACGCCGGCGATCGCCATCACGCCGAGCGCGATGCAGGCGATGAACACGTAGAAGCCGCTCAGGCCGCCGCGCATCTCGCGCAGCGCAAACCGCAGCGGCAGCAACCATGAGCGGGCGCGGGGCGGGGTTTCGACGAGGACGGTCATCGATCAGGCCGACCGTGCGCGTGCGGCAGAACCGGGCTGTGTCGTGTCGATCCGCCCGGAGCGCAGCCGCACCACCCGATCACAGCGCTGCGCCAGCGCGCTATCGTGGGTGACCAGAACTAGCGTCATGCCGCGCTCGGCGTGCTTGGCGAACAGCAGGTCGACGATCTGCCTGCCGGTGGCCTCGTCGAGATTGCCGGTCGGCTCGTCGGCGACCAGGATCGCCGGATCGGGGGCGAGCGCACGGGCCAGCGCGACGCGCTGCTGCTCGCCGCCGGAGAGCTGCGACGGATAATGGTGCAGCCGCTCTCCAAGCCCGACCGAGGCCAGTTCGCGGGCGGCCCGGTCCGCGGCGTCGGCCTGGCCGGCCAGCTCCAGCGGCACCGCGACGTTCTCGAGCGCCGTCATGGTCGGGATCAGATGGAAGGACTGAAAGACGATTCCGATCTGTCGGCCGCGGAAGCGGGCCAGCGCGTCCTCGTCCAAACCATTGAAAGCGGTGCCGTCCACCACCACCTCACCGCTGTCGGGCCGCTCCAGCCCGGCCATCACCATCAGCAGGGTGGATTTGCCGGAGCCGGACGGGCCGATCAGTCCGACCGCCTCGCCGGCAGCGACGCGCAGGCTGATGTCCTTGAGGATGTGCACCCGCGCGGCGCCGCTGCCCAGCGACAGGTTGACGTTGGAGATCGCGATGGTGTCCGGCGCGCCGCCGGCCGACAATGAGGATTCGATGAGACTGTCCATGGCTGCCTCATATGGCGATTTATTCGTGGCGGTCGAGAGGTGGAGACACAGGATCGCGCTGGTGCTGGCACTGGGACTGATGGCGGCGTTGCTGCCGGGCCAGGACGCCCAGGCGCAGGCGACGACCAAGCCGCTGAAGGTTGTGGTGCTCGGCGATTCCCTGACGGCCGGCTATGGTCTTCCGGCCGGAGACGCGTTTCCGACCAAGCTGCAAAAGGCTTTGAAAGACAGAGGTATAGACACCGAGATGGTGAACGCCGGCGTATCCGGCGATACCGCCAGCGGTGGTCTGGAGCGGCTCGACTGGTCGGTCCCGCCGGATGCCGATGCGGTGATCGTCGAGCTCGGCGCCAACGACGCGCTGCGCGGGACCGATCCGAAGGTCCCGCGCAAGGCACTGGACGAGATCCTGAAGCGGCTGAAGCAGCGAAACATTCCGGTGCTGCTCGCCGGCATGTTGGCGCCGCCGAACTACGGCAAGGACTACGCGGCGCAGTTCAACGCGATCTATCCGGATCTCGCCAAGCAATACGATGTGCCGCTGTATCCGTTCTTTCTCGACGGCGTGGCGGCGGTGGCGAACCTCAACCAGCCCGACGGCATTCATCCGACGGCCGCGGGGGTCGACGTCATCGTCGCGCGCATTCTGCCTGCGGTCGAGGCGCTGCTTCGCCCGCTCCTCGGGCAAGCGCGCTGAGAAAACGGCAATTCGGGCTTAACAGGCGGATTGCCCTCATGTTTTCTGCGGAGACCGGCGCTCCGCTGTGGCGCTGTTACACAAACGCGCTACGACTCGTGTCGTTGATTCGCCGGACGATTCGTGGACTGCCAGGTCCCGGTGGGGATCGGTCCCAAGATCGGGATGGGCTGCCGCAATCGGGCCTCAAGTTCGAGGATGTAGCGATGCCGCGTTTGTTCACGGGACTGGAGATTCCGGCCGAGATCAGCCAGACGCTTTCGAGTTTACGTGGCGGATTGCCGGGGGCGCGCTGGGTCGACCCTGACGACTATCACCTCACCCTGCGGTTCATCGGCGATATCGACGGCGCGACCGCCAACGAGATCGCCTCGACCCTGTTCCGGGTCAATCGCAAGCCGTTCGAGGTGACGTTGCAGGGGCTGTCGAGTTTCGGCGGCAAGAAACCGCGCGCCGTGGTCGCTTCGGTGGTGCCGTCGAAGCCGCTGATCGAACTGCAGGCCGAACTGGAGCGGCTGATGCAGCGGGTCGGGCTCGATCCCGAAGGCCGGAAATTCACCCCGCACGTCACCCTGGCGCGGCTGCGCGGCGACGTCTCGAGCCGCGATGTCGCCGACTATCTGTCGATTCGTGGCTATTTCCCGTCCAAAGTGTTCAAAGCGGAGCGGTTCGTGCTGTATTCGGCCCGCGCCTCGACCGGCGGTGGCCCGTATATCGTCGAGGCGCCGTACGAATTGAACGCCTGATCGCCGCTCCCTCGTGATCGCGCATAGCTCTCCGCCCGATTCCCGGCTTGCATTTTGCCGCCCGATCAGGCGGTACAAGACCGCATGTCCCCGCCGCTCTCACTCCGCCAGCACTATCAATCCCTGATCGCCTCCGGCAGCATCGAAGCCGATCCGGCGCAGGCCCGTGCGGTGCAGGCTTTCACGCTCCTCAATGAGACGCTCGACGGCTATAAGCCGCCGAAAAAGCAGGGCTTTTTCGGCCGTCTGTTCGGCGGCGGCGATGCCGGCCAGCAGCCCCCGCAAGGGCTGTACATCCATGGCGAGGTCGGTCGCGGCAAGACCATGCTGATGGACCTGTTCTTCGATGCGAGTCCGATCGCGTTGAAGCGGAGGTCGCATTTCCATGAGTTCATGGCCGAGACTCACGATCGCATCAACGGCTTCCGCCAGGCGATCAAGCGCGGCGAAATTCCGGATGCCGACGTGATGGAGCTGACGGCGGCGTCGATCCTCGACGAAGCCTGGCTGCTCTGCTTCGACGAGTTTCACGTCACCGACATCGCCGACGCGATGATCCTCGGACGGCTGTTCACAAAGCTGTTCGAGCTCGGCACCGTGGTGGTGGCGACCTCCAACGTCGCGCCCGACGACCTCTACAAGGGCGGCCTCAACCGCTCGCTGTTCATGCCCTTCATCGGTCAGGTCAAGCGGCATATGCGGGTGATACGTCTCGACGCGCGAACCGATTACCGCCTGGAGAAATTCGCCGGCATGAAGGTCTGGTTGACGCCGGACGATGCCGAGGCGACCGCCACGATTGATCGGGCCTGGCATCGGATCACCGGTACCGCCAAAGGCGAGGCTCGTGACATCTCGATCAAGGGCCGCATTCTGCACGTGCCGCAGTCCGACCATCACGTCGCGCGGTTCTCGTTCGCCGATCTCTGCCAGAAACCGCTGGGCGCCAGCGATTATCTGCGGCTCGCACATGAATATCACACGCTGATGATCGATCATGTGCCGGTGATGGACTATGCCGATCGCAACGCCGCCAAGCGGTTCATCGCGCTGATCGACACGCTGTACGACAACTCGGTGAAGCTGATGGCCTCCGCCGCAGCCGAGCCGGCGCAACTCTACCGCGCCACCGAAGGCTTCGAGGCACTGGAATTCAATCGCACCGTCTCCCGTCTCACAGAAATGGGATCGGAATCGTATCTGGCGCTGCCGCACGGCCGGCGCGACTCCACCGCCACCGGCGACACCACTGGACTGGTCGAAACCTAGGCCTGTTCCCGGCAGCCCGCGGTTTGCAGGGGTGCCGGCTCAACAAATGGGCGTTCGCCGACTTGAACGCATGGGACGAAAGCGATAACCACCCAAGCGGATTTCCCACCCCTCCCCACCCACGGGCTCAAAGGACTGCTTTCCCATGGCGCGCGATAAGATTGCTTTGATTGGCTCCGGCCAGATCGGCGGTACGCTGGCACACATGATCGGGCTGAAAGAGCTCGGCGACGTGGTGCTGTTCGACATCGCCGAGGGCGTGCCGCAGGGCAAGGCGCTGGACATCGCGGAGTCCTCGCCGGTCGACGGTTTCGACTCCAAGCTGACCGGCGCCAATTCCTACGAGGCGATCGAAGGCGCCCGCGTGGTGATCGTCACCGCCGGCGTGCCGCGCAAGCCGGGCATGAGCCGTGACGATCTGCTCAGCATCAACCTCAAGGTGATGGAGCAGGTCGGTGCCGGCATCAAGAAGTACGCGCCCGACGCGTTCGTGATCTGCATCACCAACCCGCTCGACGCGATGGTCTGGGCGCTGCAGAAGGCCTCGGGCCTGCCGGCCAAGAAAGTCGTCGGCATGGCCGGCGTGCTCGACTCGGCCCGCTTCCGCTACTTCCTGGCCGACGAATTCAACGTGTCGGTGGAAGACGTCACCGCCTTCGTGCTCGGCGGCCACGGCGACACCATGGTGCCGCTGGTCAAGTACTCGACGGTCGCCGGCATCCCGCTGCCCGACCTGGTCAAGATGGGTTGGACCTCTCAGGCGCGGCTCGACGAGATCGTCGACCGCACCCGCAACGGCGGCGCCGAGATCGTCAACCTGCTGAAGACCGGCTCGGCGTTCTACGCCCCGGCGTCGTCGGCGATCGCGATGGCCGAGAGCTATCTGAAGGACAAGAAGCGGGTGGTCCCGGTCGCGGCTCATCTCAACGGCGAATACGGCGTCAAGGACATGTATGTCGGCGTTCCGGTGGTGATCGGCGACAAGGGCGTCGAGCGCATCGTCGAGATCGAACTGGCCGGCAAGGACAAGGAGGCGTTCGACAAGTCGGTCGCCGCCGTGCAGGGCCTGGTGGACGCCTGCAAGAAGATTGCGCCCGATCTGCTCGGCCGCTGAGGAACGTCTAACGAAACTGGCTGCGCCGGCTCCCGAAGGGCCGGCGCAGCATCGCGGTTCAACCGGCTGGATGCGATCTGGCGAGGGGCAATTCCATGAATATTCACGAATACCAGGCCAAGGCGGTGCTGCGCGAGTTCGGCGTGCCGGTGGGGCACGGCTTCCCGATCTTCAAGGCGTCCGAGGCGGAAGCCGCCGCCAAGCAGCTCGGCGGTCCGGTCTGGGTGGTGAAGAGCCAGATCCACGCCGGCGGCCGCGGCAAGGGTAAGTTCAAGGAGGCCTCTGCGGGCGACAAGGGCGGCGTCCGTCTCGCCAAGTCGATCGACGAGGTCAAGGAATTCGCCAAGCAGATGCTCGGCGCCACGCTGGTGACGGTGCAGACCGGCCCCGACGGCAAGCAGGTCAATCGCCTCTACATCGAGGAAGGCTCCGACATCGACAAGGAGTTCTACCTGTCGTTGCTGGTCGACCGCGCCACCTCGCGGATTTCCTTCGTAGTTTCGACCGAAGGCGGCATGTCGATCGAAGACGTCGCCCACGAGACGCCCGAAAAGATCGTGTCGTTCACTGTCGATCCGGCGACCGGCATCATGGGCCACCACGGCCGCACCGTCGCCAAGGCGCTGAACCTGAAGGGCGATCAGGCCAAGCAGGCCGAGGCGATGGTGGCCAAGCTGTATACCGCGTTCGTCGCCAAAGACATGGACATGCTCGAGATCAACCCGCTGGTGCTGACCAAGCAGGGGGATCTGAAGTGTCTCGACGCCAAGATCTCGTTCGACGGCAACGCGCTGTACCGCCACATCGACGTCCAGGCGCTGCGCGACGAGACCGAGGAAGACGCCAAGGAAATCGAAGCGTCGAAATACGACCTCAATTACGTCACGCTCGACGGCACGATCGGCTGCATGGTCAACGGCGCCGGCCTCGCGATGGCGACGATGGACATCATCAAGCTGTACGGCATGAGCCCGGCCAACTTCCTCGACGTGGGCGGCGGCGCCAGCAAGGAGAAGGTGACGGCGGCGTTCAAGATCATCACCGCCGATCCCAACGTGAAGGGCATCCTGATCAACATCTTCGGCGGCATCATGAAGTGCGACGTGATCGCCGAGGGTGTGGTCGCTGCGGTCAAGGAAGTCGGTCTCGACGTGCCGCTGGTGGTCCGCCTCGAAGGCACCAATGTCGAAGCCGGCAAGAAGATCATCAAGCACTCCGGTCTCAACGTGCTGCCCGCCGACAATCTCGACGACGCCGCGCAGAAGATCGTCAACGCCGTGAAGGGCTGATCATCTGAGCCTAGATGGCTTCCTCATCCTCGCGATCGTATTCCACCTGGCTTCGATGACTATCGGTGGAATTCTGTTCTCGAACGCGCTGGGTGATGGGGGGATCGGCCGCGAACGCACTTGCTGTGTTGCTGATCGGCCTTTTGTTATAGGGTGTTCCAAGCGGGCTGACGTACTTGCATGCGATGCAACCCGGGATGGGACCGCTGATGTACCTGGTTTGGTTCGTTTTCTTCCCGACCGGCGGCATCGCCGCAGCGCTATGGCTAGTTGTGGGGTTCGGAATCTCGTTGAGAGTTAGAAAATCATGCGGATTGAACGCCCTGTCGATGGTGTCTTGACCGGTTCACACAGTTTCACATATCCAGTGTAGCTGTGGGAGGTGCGGACGTGACCAAGAACATCACTTTGGCAATCGATGAGGCTGTGCTGGACCGGGTCCGGATCATCGCCGCCGAACGGAAGACGACTGTGAACGGATTGGTTCGGAATTATCTGGAAAACTTGTCGGGCGCCGAGGATAAACGTGCGCGCCTAGCAAAGCGGATCGACGAGTTGCGCGCTAAATCGACCTTGGAAGTCGGTCCGGTGACGTGGTCTCGGGACGATCTCTATGAGCGCTGAAGCAATGCTCGACGCCAACGTCCTGGTCTACGCAGCCTCGACCGCCTCCTCTGAGACCGCCAAGGCGCTTACTGCGACGCAACTTCTCAAGGCCGGTAACGTCGGCATCTCGGGCCAAGTGATGCAGGAATTTTACGTCACCGTTACCCGAAAGAGCCCGACGCCGTTATCGGTCGACGATGCCCTGGCTTGGCTCGACGTGCTCGATGAACTGCCGTGCGTCCCTGTGGATGCCGCGCTGGTCAGATCCGGCGCGGAAATCGCGCAACGCTACAAGATCTCCTACTGGGACGGCGCCGTGCTTGCCGCCGCTCACCGTCTCAACGCGTCCATCCTCTATTCCGAAGACCTCAGCCACGATCAGACCTACGGTTCGGTCCGTGTCGTGAATCCCTTCCGCGCCAACTAAGTCGAGCTCCTATGTCCATCCTGATCGACAGCAACACCAAAGTCATCTGCCAGGGCTTCACCGGCAAGAACGGCACCTTCCATTCCGAGGCCGCGGTGGCCTACGGCACCAAGATGGTCGGCGGCACCTCGCCGGGCAAAGGCGGCTCGACCCATCTCGGCCTGCCGGTGTTCGACACCGTGCGCGAGGCGCGCGACAAGACCGGGGCGGATGCGTCGGTGATCTATGTGCCGCCGCCGGGCGCCGCGGACGCGATCTGCGAAGCGATCGAAGCCGAAATCCCGCTGATCGTCTGCATCACCGAGGGCATCCCGGTGCTCGACATGGTGCGGGTGAAGCGGTCGCTGAACGGCTCGAAGTCGCGGCTGATCGGGCCGAACTGCCCGGGCGTGATGACCGCCGGCGAGTGCAAGATCGGCATCATGCCGGCCAACATCTTCAAGCCGGGCTCGGTCGGCATCGTGTCGCGCTCCGGCACCCTGACCTATGAGGCGGTGTTCCAGACCTCGGCCGAGGGCCTCGGCCAGACCACCGCGGTGGGTATCGGCGGCGACCCGGTCAAGGGCACTGAATTCATCGACGTGCTGGAGATGTTCCTGGCCGACGACAAGACCGAGTCGATCATCATGATCGGCGAGATCGGCGGCTCGGCCGAAGAAGACGCCGCCCAGTTCCTGATCGACGAGGCCAAGCGCGGCCGCAAGAAGCCGATGGTCGGATTCATCGCCGGCGTCACTGCCCCTCCCGGCCGCCGCATGGGTCACGCCGGCGCGATCATTTCGGGCGGCAAGGGCGATGCAGCCTCGAAGACCGCCGCCATGGAAGCGGCCGGCATCACCGTGTCGCCGTCCCCGGCGCGGCTCGGCAAAACGCTTGCCGAAAAATTGAAGTCTTAATTCAAACCTTGTGTCGTTCCGAGCTTACATTTCCCTAGAATAGGATAAAAGGTGCACTACGTTGCTGATCCGGTAACCGGATCAGCTTATCGCGACTAAGTCGCGATCTCATAATCAGGAAGCAATCATGTCTCGCCAGGACGCGAATGCCGCTTTCGCCCTGTCTTCCTTTCTACAGGGCGCCAACGCCACCTATATCGACGATCTGTACTCTCGGTATGAAAGCGATCCGTCCTCGGTCGATGCCGACTGGCAGGCATTCTTCCGGAGCCTCAAAGACAATCCTGGCGACATCCAGAAGAATGCCGAGGGCCCATCCTGGGAGCAGGCGAACTGGCCGCTGACCCCGCAGGACGAGCTGACCTCGGCGCTCGACGGCAACTGGAATCAGGTCGAGAAGGCTGTCGGCCAGAAGATTCAGGCCAAAGCCCAGAGCCGCGGCGTCGAACTGTCCTCCGCCGACGTGCTGCAGGCCACCCGCGACTCGGTGCGGGCTCTGATGTTGATCCGCGCCTACCGGATGCGCGGCCATTTCCACGCCAAGCTCGACCCGCTCGGCCTGTCGCCGGCGAAGGATCACGAGGAGCTGGACATCCGCTCTTACGGCTTCACCGAAGCCGATCTCGACCGCAAGATCTTCCTCGACCATGTTCTCGGCCTCGAATACGGCTCGCTCCGCGACATCGTCGCCATTTGTGAGCGCACCTACTGCCAGACCATGGGCATCGAGTTTCTGCACATCTCTAATGGTGCGCAGAAGGCCTGGATCCAGGAACGGATCGAAGGTCCGGACAAGGAAATCAGCTTCACCCGCGAGGGCCGGCGCGCGATCCTGATGAAGTTGATCGAGACCGAGGGCTTCGAGAAGTTCTGTGACCTGAAGTTCACCGGCACCAAGCGGTTCGGCCTCGACGGCGGTGAAGCGCTGATCCCGGCGCTGGAGCAGATCATCAAGCGAGGCGGCAACCTCGGCGTGCGCGAGATCGTGCTCGGCATGCCGCATCGCGGCCGCCTCAACGTGCTGACCCAGGTGATGGCCAAGGCCCACCGGGCGCTGTTCCACGAGTTCAAGGGCGGCTCGGCCAATCCGGACGAGGTCGAAGGCTCGGGCGACGTCAAATATCACCTCGGCGCCTCGTCGGACCGCGAGTTCGACCACAACAAGGTCCACCTGTCGCTGACCGCCAACCCGTCGCATCTCGAAATTGTCGATCCGGTGGTGCTCGGCAAGGTCCGCGCCAAGCAGGACCAGCACGGCGATCTCCCGGAGGAGCGGGTCTCGGTGCTGCCGCTGCTGATGCATGGCGACGCCGCGTTCGCCGGCCAGGGCGTGGTCGCCGAGTGCTTCGCGCTGTCGGATCTGAAGGGCTACCGCACCGGCGGTTCGATCCACTTCATCGTCAACAACCAGATCGGCTTCACCACCTATCCGCGGTACTCACGCTCCTCGCCGTATCCGTCGGATGTGGCGAAGATGATCGACGCGCCGATCTTCCACGTCAACGGCGATGATCCGGAAGCGGTGGTGTTCGCCGCCAAGATCGCGGTCGAGTATCGGCAGAAGTTCCACAAGCCGGTCGTCATCGACATGTTCTGCTACCGGCGGCACGGCCACAACGAAGGCGACGAGCCGTCGTTCACCCAGCCGCTGATGTATCGCAAGATCGCCGGCCATCCCACAACGCTGGAGATTTACTCCAAGCGGCTGATCGCGGACGGCGTGATTACTGAAGGCGAGGTCGAGAAGGCGCGGGCCGATTGGCGCGCCCGGCTCGACGCCGAATTCGAGGCCGCATCCAGCTATCGCCCGAACAAGGCCGACTGGCTCGACGGCAAATGGGCCGGCTTCAAGTCGGCCGACCAGGACGAGGAACCGCGCCGCGGCATCACCGGCGTCGATCTGCCGACGTTGAAAGAGATCGGCCGCAGAATCACCAAGGTGCCGGAGGGTTTCCGCCTGCACCGCACCGTGCAGCGCTTCCTCGAGAACCGCGCCAAGGCGATCGACAGCGGCAACGGCCTCGACTGGGCGACCGGCGAAGCGCTGGCGTTCTGCACCATGCTGCTGGAAGGTCATCGCATCCGGCTCTCGGGTCAGGATTCCGAACGTGGCACCTTCTCGCAGCGCCATTCGGTGCTGATCGACCAGGAAGACGAGACCCGTTACACCCCGTTCAATCACCTCTCGCCCGACCAGGGCCACTATGAAGTGATCAACTCGCTGCTGTCCGAGGAAGCTGTGCTCGGCTTCGAGTACGGCTACTCGCTGGCCGAGCCGAACGCGCTGACGCTGTGGGAAGCCCAGTTCGGCGATTTCGCCAACGGCGCCCAGGTGCTGTTCGACCAGTTCATCTCGTCGGGCGAACGCAAGTGGCTGCGCATGTCCGGCCTGGTCTGCCTGCTGCCGCACGGCTACGAGGGCCAGGGGCCGGAGCACTCGTCCGCCCGGCTCGAGCGCTATCTGCAGATGTGCGCCGAAGACAACATGCAGGTGGTGTATCCGACCACTCCGGCGAACTACTTCCATGCGCTGCGCCGCCAGCTCAAGCGCGAGATCAGGAAGCCGTTGATCCTGATGACGCCGAAGTCGCTGCTGCGTCACAAGCGGGCAATCTCGCGGCTCGAAGAGCTCGGCCCCGGGACCAGCTTCCACCGCGTGCTGCTCGACGACGCGCAGACGCAGCCCGACGAGAAGACCAAGCTGGTGGCGGACGCCAAGATCCGCCGCGTCGTGGTATGCTCCGGCAAGGTCTATTACGACCTCTACGAGGAGCGCGAGAAGCGCGGCATCGACGACGTCTATCTGCTCCGGGTCGAACAGCTCTATCCGGTGCCGCTGAAGACGCTGGTGCACGAGCTGTCGCGCTTCAAGGATGCGGAGCTGGTGTGGTGTCAGGAAGAGCCGCGCAACATGGGCGGCTGGCACTTCATCGAGCCGTATCTCGAGTGGGTGCAAAATCAGATCGAAGCCAAGCATCGCCGGCCGCGCTACGTCGGCCGCGCCGCCTCGGCGGCGACTGCGACCGGCTTGATGTCGAAGCACCTGGCGCAGCTCAAGGCGTTCCTCGACGAAGCATTGCGTTGACGCACCGGGCCGCCGTCTGCCGGCGGCCCTTCGGTTTTTCCTGAGTTTGGATCATGGGCGGGCGCCGGCGCGACAGCCGCGACGCTGCAAAAGGACGATAACGATGACTGAAATTCGCGTTCCGACGCTCGGTGAATCGGTGACCGAGGCGACCATCGGCCGCTGGTTCAAGAAGCCGGGCGAGGCGGTGGCCGTCGACGAGCCGCTCGTCGAGCTCGAGACCGACAAGGTGACGATCGAAGTGCCAGCTCCGTCGGCCGGCACGCTCGGCGAAATTGTCGCCAAGGATGGCGAGACCGTCGCGGTCGGCGCGCTGCTCGGCCAGATCACCGATGGCGCCGCCTCGGCCAAGCCGGCCGCCGCTGCTCCGGCCAAGCCAGCGGCACCTGCCGCAGCGCCCGCTCCGGCTGCGCCTGCTGCACCGGCCGCAGCTCCGGCCGCCAAGGCTCCGCCTTCCGACGCGCCGTTGGCGCCGTCGGTGCGCCGGCTGTCGGCCGAGAGCGGCGTCGACGCCTCGACCGTGCCGGGCTCCGGCAAGGACGGCCGTGTCACCAAGGGCGACATGCTGGCGGCGATCGAGAAGGCGGCGTCCGCCCCGACCCCGGTCAATCAGCCCGCTGCCGCGGTGCAGGTCCGCGCACCGTCGCCGGCCGACGACGCCGCGCGCGAAGAGCGGGTCAAGATGACCCGGCTGCGCCAGACCATCGCGCGCCGCTTGAAGGAAGTGCAGAACACCGCCGCGATGCTGACGACCTTCAACGAGGTCGACATGACCAACGTGATGGCGCTTCGCGCGCAGTACAAGGACGTGTTCGAGAAGAAGCATGGTGCCAAGCTCGGCTTCATGGGCTTCTTCACCAAGGCCTGTGTTCAGGCCCTGAAGGACATCCCGGCGGTGAACGCCGAGATCGACGGCACCGATCTGATCTACAAAAACTACTACCACGTCGGCGTCGCCGTCGGCACTGACAAGGGCTTGGTGGTGCCGGTGGTGCGTGACTGCGACGCGAAGTCGATCGCCGACATCGAGAAGAGCATCGTCGACTACGGCAAGCGCGCCCGCGACGGCCAGCTCAAGATTGAGGAGATGCAGGGCGGCACCTTCACGATCACCAACGGCGGCATCTACGGCTCGCTGATGTCGACCCCGATCCTGAACGCGCCGCAGTCGGGCATCCTCGGCATGCACAAGATCCAGGAACGGCCGGTGGTGGTCGGCGGCAAGATCGAAGTCCGCCCGATGATGTATCTGGCGCTGAGCTACGATCACCGCGTGATCGACGGCAAGGAAGCGGTGACTTTCCTGGTCCGCGTCAAGGAAAGCCTGGAAGATCCGGCCCGGCTGGTGCTGGATCTTTAACGCCCAAACAATCCCGGCGGCGCGGCACCGGCGCGCCGCCGCTTAGTTCAGGGGAGGCGATGCCGCGATGCCGGTCGAAATCACGGTGCTTGGCTGGGGTGTGGCGCTACTGATCGTGCAGATGCTGCTGGCATCGATCCCGACCACGATGGAGCTCGGCGGCGACTATCAGGCCGGCCCGCGCGACGAGCCGCGGACGCCGAAAGGCCACTTCGCCGGTCGCGCCGGCCGCGCGTACCGCAACCTGCTCGAGACCTTCCCGGCCTTCGTGGCGATCGCCCTAGCGCTCGCCGTCACCGGCAAGACCGGCGGATACGCCGCCACCGCTGCGATCGTCTGGCTGGCGGCGCGGGTGCTCTACGTACCGCTCTACATCGTCCACGTCCCGTTCGCCCGCAGCATCGCCTGGCTGGTCGCCCTGTTGGCGCTGGTCACGATGCTGGTCAGGCTGTTGAGCTGAGAGGCCCATGAACGATCGCGTCGTCATCATCACCGGCGGCAGTCGCGGCATCGGGCGCGCCACCGCGCTCGGCTGCGCGAGGCGCGGCTTCAATGTCGTGATCGGCTACGCCAGCAACGCCGCCGCGGCGAACGACGTGGTGGCGGAGATCGAAGCCAGCAACGGCAAGGCGATCGCGGTGAAATGCGACGTCGGCGATGAGGCCGACATCCTGGCGCTGTTCGCCGCGGCGGATCAGTTCGGCCCGCTCGGCGCGCTGGTCAACAATGCCGGCATCGTCGGCCCGACCGCCCGCGTCGACGAGATGTCGGCGGAGCGCATTCAGCGCATGATGGCGGTCAACGTCACCGGCAGCATGCTGTGCGCCCGCGAGGCGGTGAAGCGGATGTCGACCCGGCACGGCGGCCAGGGCGGCGTGATCGTCAATCTGTCGTCGGTCGCGGCCAAACTCGGCTCGCCCAACACCTATGTCGACTATGCCGCCTCCAAGGGCGCTGTCGATTCCTTCACGGTCGGGCTCGGCCACGAAGTCGCCGGCGAAGGTATTCGCGTCGCGGCGATCCGGCCGGGACTGATCGACACCGAGATCCACGCCTCCGGCGGCGATCCGGAACGCGCCCATCGGCTGAGCGTCAACGTGCCGATGAAGCGCGTCGGCCGCGCCGAAGAAATCGCCAACGCCGTCGTCTGGCTGCTGTCCGACGAGGCCTCCTATGTCACCAGCGCCATCCTCGACGTGTCGGGGGGACGGTAGAGCCCGGACCTTGATGGAGATGCCCGATGCCGGTGGTCGCGATGGTGGACGGCGTCAAGATCGAATTCTATCCCGACGAGCACCCACCGCCGCACTTTCACGCCCGTTATGCCGAATATGTCGCGCAGATCGAGATTCGAACGGCCAAGGTCTTGCGCGGCTCGCTACCGCCCGCAAAACTCAGGGTCGTTTTGGAATGGGCGGCCGGCCACTATATCGGCCTGATGAACGCCTGGACTGCGGTCGAGGAGCTACGCAAGCCGGAGAAGATCGATGACTGAGATCCTCGTGATGCGCCACGCCGAGCCGGTGATCTTCGGAGTGCTCAAGATCGTCTGGGCCGATGGTTTCGAAGGGATCGTCGATCTGCGCCCGCTGATCAACAAGGGGACGATGTTTGCATTTCTTCGTGCCTCCCCGCCCAGGTTCAACGACGTCGTGCTCGAAGCCCATGGACACAAGATCTTCTGGGTGGACGATGACGGCGACGAGATCGATTTCGGATCCGAAGCCCTCCGGCACCGCGCTGAACGTCAAGCCGGCCTCCTCCATCTCGCTAGCTGAATAGAAAGAACTCAATGACTTACGATCTCGTCGTCATCGGCACCGGCCCCGGCGGCTACGTCTGCGCGATCCGCGCGGCTCAGCTCGGACTCAAGGTCGCGGTGGTCGAGAAGAACGCCACGCTCGGCGGCACCTGCCTGAACGTCGGCTGCATGCCGTCGAAGGCGCTGCTGCACGCTTCCGAACTTTTCGAGGAGGCCGGGCATTCGTTCGCCAAGATGGGGATCGGCGTCCCCGCGCCGAAGCTCGATCTGCCGGCGATGATGAACTTCAAGCAGCAGGGTATCGACGGCAACGTCAAGGGCGTCGAATACCTGATGAAGAAGAACAAGATCGACGTGCTGGCCGGCAAGGGCAAGATCCTCGGCGCCGGCAAGGTCGAGGTCACCGGTGCCGACGGCAAGGCGCAAACCGTCGACACCAAGTCGATCGTGATCGCCTCCGGTTCGGCGGTGGCGCAGCTCAAGGGCATCGAGATCGACGAGAAGCGCGTGGTGTCGTCGACCGGAGCGCTGTCGCTCGACAAGGTCCCGGGCAAGCTGATCGTGGTCGGCGCCGGGGTGATCGGTCTCGAGCTCGGCTCGGTGTGGCGCCGTCTCGGCGCCGAGGTCACCGTGGTCGAATTCCTCGACCGCATCCTGCCGGGGATGGACGGCGAGGTGGTCAAGCAGTTCCAGCGCATCCTCGAAAAGCAGGGCTTCGCCTTCAAGCTCGGCGCCAAGGTCACCGGTGTCGACACCTCGGGCGCCAAGCTCGCCGTGAAGGTCGAGGCGGCGGCCGGCGGCAATCCGGAAACGCTGGAAGCCGACATCGTGCTGGTTGCGATCGGCCGCGCCCCCTACACCGAGGGTCTCGGGCTGAAGGAGGCCGGCGTGGCGCTCGACGAGCGCGGCCGGGTGGTGATCGACGATCATTTCGCCACCAGCCTCAAGGGCGTGTACGCGATCGGCGACGTGGTGCGCGGTCCGATGCTGGCGCACAAGGCCGAGGACGAAGGCGTCGCGGTCGCCGAGCTGATCGCCGGCAAGGCGGGCCACGTCAACTACGAGGTGATTCCAGGCGTGGTGTACACCACGCCGGAAGTGTCGAGCGTCGGCAAGACCGAAGAGGATCTCAAGCAGGCCGGCGTCGCTTACACGGTCGGCAAATTCCCATTCACCGCCAACGGCCGCTCCAAGGTCAACCAGACCACCGACGGCTTCGTGAAGATCCTGGCCGACGCCAAGACCGACCGCGTCCTCGGCGTTCACATCATCGGCCGCGAGGCCGGCGAGATGATCCATGAAGCAGCGGTGCTGATGGAGTTCGGCGGCTCGGCCGAAGATCTGGCCCGCACCTGCCACGCCCATCCCACCCGCTCCGAAGCCATCAAGGAAGCCGCCCTTTCGGTCGGCAAGCGCGCCATCCATATGTGACGGAGGGCCGGCGCGACGGATGGTGGTGTGATGAGGAGTCGGTTGTGGCAGCCCCTATGGGTGCTGCTGGCGGTTCTGTTCCTGATCGAGGCGTGGTTCTGGGATCACGTCGAGCCGCTGATCGCCCGCATTGTCGCGCTGATTCCGCTGCACGAACTCAAGGAGCGGCTGGCGGGCTGGGTCGACCATCTGTCGCCCGCGATGACGCTACCGGTGTTTCTGGTGCCGGTAGCGCCGCTGTATCCGCTGAAGCTGTTCGCGCTGGCACTGCTCGCTCAAGGCCATTGGATCGCAGGGCTCGGCATGTTTGCGGCCGCCCAGGTGTTCGGCCTCGGCGTCGCCGCCTTCATCTTCGATGTCACCAAGCCGAAGCTGCTGCAGCTTCGCTGGTTCGCCGCGACCTATCGCTGGGTGATCGCGCTGCGCGCCAAGGCCCATGCCATCGTGGCGCCGATCATGGCGCAGATCCGGGCCAAGCTCGCCGAGCTGCTGAAGGGTGACGGCGACGGCTGGGGAGCGAAGGTGCTGCGCCGCATCGGCGCGTTGCGCAGGCGCATCCGCACGGCGCGCTGATCCTACATCAGATGCACGGCGTGCGGCGCGAACAGGCCGATCGCGGTGAACACCAGTCCGCCGATTGCCAGCAGCCCGGAAATCCACGCCAGCACCATCATTCCGGTGATGATCGTCGCCGAGGCCAGCACGATGCCGATCTGGAAGGCGGCGGAAGCGACTTCGTAGTGATGGTAGCGCGCCATCGCCAAGTCGCGGTCGTGCTCGGCGTGCTTGGCGCGCGCGGCGAGCTGTTCGGAGCCCTCGCCGGTCTCCGGCTCGGAGCGATAGCGCGCCGCGGTTTTCTGCCAGTCTTCGATCTGTTTCTGCAGCGCCGCCTTGGTGGCCTCGTCGGGTACGGTGCCGAGGCTGAGCTTGGCGTGTTCGGACACCGCCTGCACGGTGGTACGACGGATGCTCTTGGCCTGGAAGAACGCCCAGAGATTGGAGGCTTCGACATTCTTGGCCAGCGCCTCGGTCTGGGCGCCCTTGCCGAGTGTTTCGGAGAACGCCAGGAACAGCGCGATCACCGAGATCAGCAGCGCGATGCCCTTGTTGGAGCCCGATGCATGCTCGGCATGCTCCGCGTGCTCCATGCTTTCGTGCGCCCCCATCGTCCGGAATCTCCTGTCACCGCAATCATCGCGCCTGCGTCGCGCAGGCCTTGTAGCACCGCGATCTTGTCAGTTGGATAAATGGCAGGGTCAAGGCCGCCGGCACCGGACTAACAGCTTAGCCGAGGCGCTTCCGTTGCTCAGGCCCGGGGATGGGCGCTGTTATAGACTTCGAGCAGCCGCTCGGTATCGATGCCGGTATAGACCTGCGTGGTCGACAGCGAGGCGTGACCGAGTAATTCCTGGATGGCGCGCAGGTCGCCGCCGCGACTCAGCAAATGCGTCGCAAACGAATGCCGCAGCGCGTGGGGCGTGGCGCTGTCGGGCAGCCCGAGGCCGCCGCGCAGCCGCTCCAGCGTGAGCTGAATGATTCGCGGGCTGAGCGGCCCGCCGCGGGCGCCGACGAACATCGGCCCATCGGGCGGCAGGTTGTAGGGGCAGGCTGCTGCATACTCGGCGATCTGCTCGAGCACGTTTTGCAGCACCGGCACCATCCGGGTCTTGTTGCCCTTGCCGTGCACGATCAGGGTGTCGCCCTTGCCCGGTGCCGGCACGTCGCGGCGTTTCAGGCCGAGCGCTTCGGAGATGCGCAAGCCCGAGCCATACAGCAGCGCCATCACGGCGGCGTCGCGAATCAGCACCCAGGTCTCGCGCTCCTCGCCGGCGCGCTCGTCGGCGTCGGCGAGCCGCTTGGCGGCCGCGATCGGCAGCGGCTTGGGCAGGCTCTTCTTGATCTTCGGCGCCCGCACCGAAGCCAGCGCACCGACCCGACCCTTGCCTTCGCGTTCGAGAAAACGGCCGAACGAACGGAGGCCCGCCAGCGCCCGCATCAGCGACCGTCCGGCGATGTCGTCTGCCCGGCGCGCCGCCATGAAGGCGCGGACGTCGGTCGCCTCCAGCCGCGCGAATCGGCCGAGCGTGACTTCGCCGCCCCAATGCCCCGCCAGGAATTGCAGAAACTGCCGGACGTCGCGCGCATAGGCTTCCAGCGTCTTGCCGGACAGCCGCCGCTCGGCCCGCAGATGCGACAGCCATTTAGTCATCTCGGCGGTGAGATCGGCGGCCGCACAGGAGAGTTCGAGAGGCGGAGGCGCGGGCTGGGTTTTGGGCATGTGTTTCTTGTGACTGATCGGACCGTCTCCGTCATTGCGAGCGAAGCGAAGCAATCCAGCTCAGTGCACGAGGCTGGATTGCTTCGTCGCTTCGCTCCTCGCAATGACGGTGAGCTCTGGTCGGAATCATAACCGATTTCCTTTCCCATTGATGAAACCGGGCTTTGGCGGCACACCGGGCCGATGGATGATTTGCCGACCAGCAGCCCGGCCTCCCACGCGCCCGCCAGCGTCGTCGACGTGCTGGTGCCGGTCGCGATCGACCAGTCCTACTCGTACCGGGTGCCGCGCGGCCTTTCGCTGAAGCCCGGCGATGTCGTGGCGGTGCCGCTGGGCGCCCGCGAAGTGCTCGGTGTGGTCTGGGCAGAGAATCCCAATCCCGACCCGCGGCTGCACAACCGGCTGAAGGACGTCGCCGAAAAGCTCGACCTGCCGCCGCTGCGCGACGAGCTGCGGCGGATGGTGGACTGGGTCGCGACCTACACGCTATCGGCGCGCGGCATGGTGCTGCGGATGTGCCTGAGGATGGGCGAGCATCTCGGCCCGGAGCGGCAGCGTATGGGGGTGCGGCTGGTCGGCCCGCCGCCGCAGCGGATGACGCCGGCGCGGCGGCGCCTGCTCGAGATGCTGTCGGATGGCCTGTTGCACGGCAAATCCGACGTCGCCAAGGAGGCCGGCGTTAGTCCCGGCGTGATCGATGGCCTGGTCGATGAGGGCACGCTGCAGGTCGAGCAGATGCCACGCGAGAACCCGGCACCGGAGCCTGACCCGGATTTCGCACCGACGGATTTCTCGCCGGAGCAGGCCCGCGCGGCCGAGACGATGCGCGGCCTCGTCGCGGCCGGCGGCTTTCAGGCGGCGCTGATCGACGGCGTCACCGGCTCCGGCAAGACCGAAGTGTATTTCGAGGCGGTCGCCGAGGTGATCCGGCAGCGCCGGCAGAGCCTGATCCTGATGCCGGAGATCGCGCTGACCGGGCAGTTTCTCGATCGCTTCGCCCAGCGATTCGGCGTGCGGCCGCTGGAATGGCACTCCGAACTGACCCCGCGCACCCGCGCCCGCAACTGGGCGGCGATCGCAGCCGGCGAGGCCCGCGTCGTGGTCGGCGCACGCTCGGCGCTGTTTCTGCCCTATGCGGATCTCGGGCTGATCATCGTCGATGAGGAGCACGATCAGGCCTACAAGCAGGAAGACGGCGCGCACTATCACGCCCGCGACATGGCGGTGGTACGGGCATCGATCGCGAAAATTCCGATCGTGCTGGCGTCGGCGACGCCGTCGGTCGAGACCGAGGTCAACGCCCGCAAGGGCCGTTACACGCGGATTCCGCTGCCGTCACGGTTCGGCGGTCAGCACATGCCTCAGATCGAGGCGATCGATCTGCGGCGCGAGCCGCCGATGCGCGGCCGCTTCATTTCGCCGCGGCTGGCCGAACAGATCGGCTTCGCGATCGAACGGCGCGAACAGGCGCTGCTGTTTCTCAACCGCCGCGGCTATGCACCGCTGACGCTGTGCCGCGCCTGCGGCCATCGCTTTGCCTGCACGATCTGCGATGCTTGGCTCGTCGATCACCGCTTCCGGCAGCGGCTGGTGTGTCACCATTGCGGGTTCTCGATGCCGCGGCCGCCGGCCTGCCCGCATTGCGGTGCCGAGGGCTCGCTGGTCGCAGTCGGACCCGGCGTCGAGCGGCTGCAGGAGGAGGCGGCGAGCCTGTTTCCGAACGCCCGCACCATGGTGCTGTCGAGCGATCTGATCACCTCGATCGAGACCATGCGCGCCGAGCTGAACGAGATCGCCGAGGGCCGGGTCGACATCATCATCGGCACCCAGCTCGTCGCCAAGGGCCACAACTTCCCGCGGCTCAATCTGGTCGGCGTGGTCGACGCCGATCTCGGCCTGTCCAACGGCGATCCGCGCGCCGCCGAGCGCACCTTCCAGCTGCTCAATCAGGTGATCGGCCGCGCCGGCCGCGATCAGGGCCGCGGCGTCGGCTTCCTGCAGACGCATCAGCCCGAACATCCGGTGATGAAAGCCCTGGTCGCCTGCGACCGTGAGGCGTTCTACGCCAGCGAGATCGAGATCCGCGAGCGCACGCTGTATCCGCCGTTCGGCCGGCTCGCGAGCCTGATCGTCTCGGCCGGCGATCGGCCGACCGCCGAAGGCTTCGGCCGCCAGCTCGCCGGCGCCGCGCCGTTCGACGAGCGGGTCCAGGTGCTGGGTCCGGCAGAAGCGCCGCTGGCGGTGATCAAAGGGCGCTACCGATTCAGGCTGCTGGTGAAGTCGGTACGCGGGTTCGATCTGTCGAATTACTTGCGCTCATGGCTCGCACGCGGCCCCAAGACTAAGGGTAATCTCAAGCTCGAAGTCGATGTCGATCCGCAGAGCTTTCTGTGATCTTGAAACCGGCCGGGACCAACAAAAAAAGGCCTGCCGTCGCGGTCGACGGCAGGCCTTTTACGTGACTGAGAGATGCGCGTTCTTCCCGAGCGAACCAAATCCGGCGTCAGGCGTTTTAAGCCACAGAGGGAAGACGGCCGCTATGCCGCGGTTACATCACCTCGGCGACGACCCGTCCGACGCCACGGCTGGTGAGGCCGATCGCCTGGGCGGCGCCGCGCGACAGGTCGAGCACGCGGCCGCGGATGAACGGGCCGCGATCGTTGATGGTGACGACGACACTGCGGCTGCCGTGGGTGACGCGGAGTTTGGTGCCGAACGGCAGCGAACGATGCGCCGCTGTCATCGCATGCTGGTTGAAGCGCTGGCCCGATGCGGTGCGGCTGCCGGACTCGTTGCCATAATAGGAGGCCATGCCGGAAAAACTGCGCCCGCTGCCGCCTCCCAGGGAGGCATTGGCCGAACGCCAGTCGCTTTGATGATGGCTATGGTGATGATGGTGGTGACGCTGCTGCCGGCTCTTCGCGGAGGCTTCGCCGACCGACCCGCCGAGGAAGACAGAGGCGACGATCATCGCCGCGGCCGTGGCCGGCCCGGTGGTGAGCAGCGCCGGTGTTTTCTTTCGAACCATATCCTATCCTTAAGTCGAGTATTGCCCTACATGTGGCAAGTGGAACCCCCGTCCCTATGTTCGCGGGCGAACGAGTGGCCTTGTAATGAGGCTTATTATTGGCGGTCAATCCGCCATATTTCATGCTGCAATATTTGTTGATCTTTCGCAGTACAGTGCGGTACTCTGATATTAACAGCTATTTTACTATCTAAATACTGCGCGTTTCTCAAGAATACTGAATTGCGAAGTTTTCATGAACGCCGACTGCGAATCGCACAAGTAATCGGCTGTTAAGCCTGCGTTTGGCGGCGCCGGCGCTTTTGCAACCGCAAATAGAGAAGCTGCGACCGTTAGGATTAGCTCCATGCGCCCGGCGAAGGGGCTGGCACGCTTCCTCGACGTCTCGCGGAGCGGCGTTCGAGGTGCCCTTGTGTGGCGGAGCGGAGGTCCGCTGTCCGATCGAAGCCTGTGCTCGGCGTTGCGCCGAAGCGCTCCGTTGGGCGCGTCGACAATTGACCTGCAACAAGGCGCCGCGGGCTCGTGCCATCGTGTTGCACCTGCCCGCGCGCTATGTTAGCAAAGCCGCGATTTTAAGGGCCGCCGGACCATCGTGCCGGTCAGAAATCGAAGTCCAGCTTGAATTCCAAGGGCTTAAATCGGGGGCGCCGCTTCGTGGCGACGGTTTTTTCCTTGGCCATTTGACAGCAAGAAGAGCGCGCTCGTGGCATCTGAAGATCCATCGGTTTCCGGAGTCTCCGGTCGTTACGCGACCGCTTTGTTTGAACTGGCCCGCGACGAGAAATCCATCGATGCGGTGACGGCCGATCTGGACAAGTTCAGCGCCATGCTGGCGGGCAGCCCCGATCTGGTCCGCCTGGTCCGTAGCCCGGTGTTCGCTTCCGAGGTGCAGGGCAAGGCGCTGGCCGCGGTGCTCGACAACGCGGGCATCACCGGCATCAGTGCCAATTTTCTGAAAGTGCTCGCTGCCAACCGCCGGCTGTTCGTGGTTGCCGATGTGATCCGCGCTTATCGAGCGCTGGTCGCCAGGTTCAAGGGCGAGGCGACCGCCGATGTGACCGTCGCGGAAAAGCTCAGCGACAAGAATCTCGAAGCGCTGAAGGCGGCGCTGAAGTCGGTCACCGGCAAGGATGTCGCCCTCAATATCAATGTCGATCCGGCGATCATCGGCGGGCTTGTCGTCAAGCTCGGTAGCCGCATGGTCGACAGTTCGCTCCGCACCAAACTCAATTCGATCAAGCACGCGATGAAAGAGGCAGGCTGATGGACATCCGCGCCGCGGAAATTTCCGCGATCCTCAAGGACCAGATCAAGAATTTCGGCCAGGAAGCCGAAGTCTCCGAGGTCGGACAGGTGTTGTCCGTCGGCGACGGTATCGCCCGCGTCTATGGCCTGGACAATGTGCTCGCCGGTGAAATGGTCGAGTTCGAGAACGGCACGCGCGGCATGGCGCTGAACCTCGAAACCGACAACGTCGGCGTCGTGATCTTCGGTGCCGACCGCGAGATCAAGGAAGGCCAGACCGTCAAGCGCACCCGTTCGATCGTGGACGCGCCGGTCGGCAAGGGCCTGCTCGGCCGCGTCGTCGACGCGCTGGGTAACCCGATCGACGGCAAGGGCCCGATCCAGGCGGTCGAGCGCAGGCGCGTCGACGTCAAGGCGCCCGGCATCATTCCGCGCAAGTCGGTGCACGAGCCGATGGCCACCGGCCTCAAGGCGATCGACGCCCTGATCCCGATCGGCCGCGGCCAGCGCGAGCTGATCATCGGCGACCGTCAGACCGGCAAGACCGCGATCGCGCTCGACACCATTCTCAACCAGAAGCCGCTGAACGTCGAAGGCGCGCCGGAGAGCCAGAAGCTGTACTGCGTCTACGTCGCGGTCGGTCAGAAGCGCTCTACCGTCGCCCAGTTCGTGAAGGTTCTGGAAGAGCAGGGCGCGCTGGAATATTCGGTCGTCGTCGCCGCCACCGCGTCGGATCCGGCTCCGATGCAGTACATCGCCCCGTTCACCGGCTGCACCATCGGCGAGTACTTCCGCGACAACGGCATGCACGCCGTGATCATCTACGACGACTTGTCCAAGCAGGCCGTCGCCTACCGTCAGATGTCGCTGCTGCTGCGTCGTCCGCCGGGTCGCGAAGCGTATCCGGGCGACGTGTTCTACCTGCACTCCCGCCTGCTCGAGCGCGCCGCCAAGCTCAATGACGAACAGGGTAACGGCTCGCTCACGGCTCTGCCGGTGATCGAAACCCAGGCCAACGACGTGTCGGCCTACATCCCGACCAACGTGATCTCGATCACCGACGGCCAGATCTTCCTGGAAACCGACCTGTTCTTCCAGGGCATCCGCCCGGCCGTGAACGTCGGTCTGTCGGTGTCGCGCGTCGGTTCGTCGGCGCAGACCAAGGCGATGAAGAAGGTCGCCGGCAAGATCAAGGGCGAGCTGGCGCAGTACCGCGAAATGGCGGCGTTCGCGCAGTTCGGCTCCGACCTCGACGCCGCGACCCAGCGCCTGCTGAACCGCGGTTCGCGTCTGACCGAGCTCCTGAAGCAGCCGCAGTTCTCGCCGCTGAAGATGGAAGAGCAGGTCTGCGTGATCTGGGCCGGCACCAACGGCTATCTGGACGCGCTGCCGCTCAACAAGGTGCGCCCGTTCGAAGACGGCCTGCTGGCGCTGCTGCGCGGCAAGGAGTCGGCCATCCTCGAGGCGATCCGCACCAGCCGCGATCTCTCCGACGACACCGCTGCGAAGCTCAAGGCGGTGGTCGAGAGCTACGCCAAGACGTTCGCTTGATGCTGTCATGGCCGGGGTCTCCCCGGCCATCCACGTCCTCGACGTGGCTATTCGACATCGTGAATGCCCGGGACGAGCCCGGGCATGACGAGTGTGAGGTTCGCGGTCGGATCACAGGTCAGATCGCCGGGGTGGACTGAGAATGGCTTCACTTAAAGACATGCGCGTCCGCATCGCCTCGACCAAGGCGACGCAGAAGATCACCAAGGCGATGCAGATGGTGGCCGCCTCGAAGCTGCGCCGCGCCCAGATGGCGGCGGAAGCAGCGCGGCCCTACGCCGAGAAGATGGAAGCGGTGATCTCGAATATCGCCGGCGCCGCGGCGGGCTCGCCCGGTGCACCGGTGCTGCTCGCCGGCAACGGCAAGGACCAGGTTCATCTGCTGCTGGTGTGCACCGGCGAGCGCGGCCTGTCCGGCGCCTTCAACTCGTCGATCGTCCGCCTCGCTCGCGAGCGGGCGTACGAGCTGATGGGGCAGGGCAAGACCGTCAAGTTCTTCTGCGTCGGCCGCAAGGGCTACGAGCAGCTCCGCCGCAATTTCGAGAAGCAGATCATCGCCAATGTCGAGCTGCGCTCGGTGCGTCAGATCGGCTTCGTCAACGCCGAGGACATCGCCCAGAAGGTGATCTCTCGCTTCAATGCCGGCGAGTTCGACGTCTGCACGCTGTTCTATTCGCGCTTCAAGTCGGTGATCTCGCAGATCCCGACCGCCCAGCAGCTGATCCCGCTGGAAGTGACGGCCCCGACTGCCGGCGCTTCGGCGACGTCCTACGAGTACGAGCCGGAAGAGGACGAGATCCTCTCGGGCCTGTTGCCACGCAACCTCGCGGTGCAGATCTTCCGCGCGCTGCTCGAGAACAACGCCTCGTTCTACGGCGCGCAGATGAGCGCGATGGACAACGCCACCCGCAACGCCGGTGAGATGATCCGCAAGCAGACGCTGGTCTACAACCGCACCCGGCAGGCGATGATCACCAAGGAACTGATCGAGATCATCTCGGGCGCCGAGGCGATCTGACGCGACTTCACAAGGTTTTACGTCCGGTCGATCGACCGTGGACGGGTTTTCGGACTTCAGGGAGACAGTTGAAATGGCTACACCCGCCAATCAGACCGGACGCATCACCCAGGTGATCGGCGCCGTCGTCGACGTTCAGTTCGAAGGGCACCTGCCGGCCATTCTGAACGCCATCGAAACCAAGAACGGCGACAACCGCCTGGTGCTCGAAGTTGCGCAGCATCTCGGTGAATCGACCGTCCGCACCATCGCGATGGACACCACCGAGGGTCTGGTGCGCGGCCAGGAAGTCACCGACACCGGCGCGCCGATCTCGGTGCCGGTCGGCGACGGCACGCTCGGCCGCATCATGAACGTGATCGGCGAGCCGGTCGACGAGCAGGGTCCGATCAAGTCCGACGGCAATCGCGCCATCCACCAGGAAGCCCCGGCCTACACCGACCAGTCGACCGAAGCCGAGATCCTCGTCACCGGCATCAAGGTCGTCGACCTGCTGGCGCCCTACGCCAAGGGCGGCAAGATCGGCCTGTTCGGCGGCGCCGGCGTCGGCAAGACCGTGCTGATCCAGGAACTGATCAACAACGTCGCCCGCGCCCATGGTGGTTACTCGGTGTTCGCCGGCGTCGGCGAGCGCACCCGCGAAGGCAACGACCTGTATCACGAGTTCATCGAATCCGGCGTCAACAAGAAGGGCGGCGGCGAAGGTTCGAAGTGCGCGCTGGTCTACGGCCAGATGAACGAACCGCCGGGCGCCCGCGCCCGCGTCGGCCTCACCGGTCTGACCGTCGCCGAGCACTTCCGCGACCAGGGCCAGGACGTGCTGTTCTTCGTCGACAACATCTTCCGCTTCACCCAGGCCGGCTCCGAAGTGTCGGCGCTGCTCGGCCGCATCCCGTCGGCGGTGGGTTATCAGCCGACGCTCGCGACCGACATGGGCGCGCTGCAGGAGCGCATCACCACCACCACCAAGGGTTCGATCACTTCGGTGCAGGCGATCTACGTGCCGGCCGACGACTTGACCGACCCGGCGCCGGCGACCTCGTTCGCGCACTTGGACGCGACCACCGTGCTCAACCGAGCGATCTCGGAAAAGGGCATCTACCCGGCGGTGGACCCGCTCGACTCGACCTCGCGCATGCTGTCGGCCTCGATCGTCGGCGAAGAGCACTACACCACCGCGCGCATGGTTCAGCAGATCCTGCAGAAGTACAAGTCGCTGCAGGACATCATCGCCATCCTGGGCATGGACGAACTGTCCGAAGAGGACAAGCTGACCGTGGCCCGCGCCCGTAAGATCGAGCGCTTCCTGTCGCAGCCGTTCTTCGTCGCCGAAGTGTTCACCGGCTCGCCGGGCAAGTTCGTCGACCTCGCCGACACCATCAAGGGCTTCCGCGGCCTGTGCGAAGGCAAGTACGACCACCTGCCGGAAGCGGCGTTCTACATGGTCGGCACCATCGAAGAGGCGGTCGAGAAGGGCAAGAAGCTCGCCGCCGAGGCGGCCTGAGCCGAGAGAACACGTCATGGCCGGGCTTGATCCGGCCATCCATCGCCTCAAATCGTTTCACTGATGGACCCGCGGGTCGAGCCCGCGGGTGACCGCAAAGAGAGCAGCGAGCATGTCCACCTTCCACTTCGATCTGGTTTCGCCCGAAATGGTCGCCTTCTCCGGCGAGGTCGATCAGGTCGACATCCCGGGCGCCGAGGGCGATTTCGGCGTGCTCGCTGGCCACGCGCCGGTGGTGGCGGTGATCCGTCCCGGTATCCTCACCGTGACGGCGGGCGCCAACAAGCAGAAGATCGTGGTGCTCGGCGGCATCGCCGAAGTGTCCGAGAAGGGTCTCACCGTGCTGGCCGACGTCGCCACGCCGGCGCGGGACATGGACCTGCAGGATTTTGCCGCCACCATCCAGACCATGGAGCAGCAGCTCCCCGGTAAGGTCGGCGACGAACTCGACAGCGCCATCGAGCGCCTGGATCACTTCAAGAGCATCCAGCACGAGCTCAACACCACGGCGATGCACTGACGTCGCGACCGAGTGTTCTGAAGTTTCGAATGGCCGAGCATCGTCCCGGCCATTTGCTTTTGAGGCGGCGCTCTACACAGTGGTCATTGCCGGGCTTGACCCGGCAATCCATCTGTTTTCCCAAGAATGATGGATGCGCGGGTCAAGCCCGCGCATGACGTACGGTAGTGAAGAAGGCGCCGCAGCTAAGCTTGAGCGGCGGCAAACCGCGAAAAACTCCGCGCAACTTCCCGATAGACTTCGCGGCGGAAGGGCACGACGAGGTCGGCGACGCGGTCGAGGCGCTCCCAGCGCCAGGCGTCGAATTCCGGCGGCATGCCGTTGCGGACGGCGAGCGGGTCGATCTCGGCGTCGCTGCCGGTGAAGCGCAGCGCAAACCACTTCTGACGCTGGCCGCGAAACACCGCGAGGCGATGGGCAGGGCCGTCGTATGGCGGGAAGTCGTAGCTGACCCAGTCGGTCTCACCGAGGATCTCGGCACTGGTGACGCCGGTCTCCTCCCAGAGTTCGCGCATCACCGCGATCCGCGGCTCCTCGCCCTCGTCGATACCGCCCTGCGGCATCTGCCACTCCAGGCCAGGCAGGATGATCTCGGGGCCATCGTCGCGAAACCGCCGCCCGATCAGGACGCGGCCATCGACGCCAAACAACGCGATGCCGACGTTGCGGCGATAGGGCAGGGAGTCGACGGGCGGGCGCGCAGTCACGACGCCATCAGGGTGCGGAAGTAGCCGATTGTCTCTTTAAGGCCGTCTGCGAGAGGCACCTTCGGCTCCCAGCCGAGCTCACGGCGGGCCAGCGAGATGTCGGGCTGCCGCTGCCGCGGATCGTCCGACGGCAGCGGCATCATCACCAGCTTCGACTTCGAATCGGTCATTTCGATCACCATCTCGGCGAGCTGCCGAATGGTGAACTCGACCGGATTGCCGAGATTGACCGGGCCGATGAACTCGTCACCGCTTGCCATCAGCTTGGCGAATCCGTCGAGCAGGTCGGTGACGTAGCAGAACGACCGCGTCTGGCTGCCGTCGCCGTAGATGGTGATGTCGTTGCCGGACAGCGCCTGGACGATGAAGTTCGACACCACCCGGCCGTCGTTCGGGTGCATCCGGGGCCCGTAGGTGTTGAAGATCCGCGCCACCTTGATCTTCACCTTGTGCTGGCGGTGATAGTCGAAGAACAGCGTCTCGGCGGCGCGCTTGCCCTCGTCGTAGCAGGCGCGAATCCCGAGCGGATTGACGTGGCCCCAATAGCTCTCCGGCTGCGGGTGGACGTTCGGATCGCCGTAGACCTCGCTGGTCGAGGCCTGGAAGATCTTGGCGCGGGTGCGCTTGGCGAGGCCGAGCATGTTGATCGCGCCGTGCACGCTGGTCTTCAGCGTCTGCACCGGATCGTGCTGATAGTGGATCGGCGAGGCCGGGCAGGCCAGATTGTAGATGTCGTCGACTTCGACATAGAGCGGGAAGGTGACGTCGTGGCGCATCATTTCGAACCGCGGGGTGCCGACCAGATGCTCGATGTTGCGCCGCCAGCCGGTGAAATAATTGTCGACGCACAGCACCTCGTGGCCTTCGGCCAGCAGCTTGTCGCACAGATGCGAGCCGATAAAGCCGGCGCCGCCGCTCACGAGAATTCGTCGGGACAATCGCATCGCTGGGTCCTGGACAGGGGCGGGTTCGGACGCGCCTCAGTCGCGGGAACGGGTGCCCATTTGGGTCGAACAGACGGCCGCGCGCCGTCGCGGCGACCGCTCTCGGTCGCATTGAATGGCAAGAAACCCCATGCTAGGCAAGCGCCGAAACCGGCCCTGCGCCGACATCCGGGGCGCCTCGCGCCTGCCCGCGATCCCACGCCAGGCGATTTCGCCCCATGACCGCGCCCGTCGATACCTCCAAGCTTCGCATCCTCGAAATCGGCGGCGGCTATTTCAAACTGCAATATCCCGAGCGCACCACCTGCTTGTGGACCTGGACCAAGCTGACCGACGATTTCGGCAAGCTCGACGGGTTCTCGACGCCGGACCGCGTGCTGCGCGAACTGCGCGCTGCCGGCCGCGGCGAATACGACGTCGTGGTGGTCAACAGCCTGCGCTATTCGCCCTGGCATCCGCGCTATTGGGCGCGCGGCATCTTCTACACCCCGGCCAATCCCTGGGCGGCTCTGACGCGGCAGTTCGGTCCCAGCGTGTTCCGCTGGGTAAGGTCGCCCGTGCCGCTGGTCGCCGTCGAGATGGACGATCACTTCGCGATCTCGAAGAGCAGTGTGTTCCTGCTCGACAAGGCCAAGGCGTATTTCAAGCGCGAGCTGCCGTGCGACAAATGGCAGGCGCTGGCCGGCACGGTGCATCCGCATCTACCGACGCTGCGCTATCGCCGCAACGAGAAATGGCAGCGCCGGATCGACAAGCTGCAGCCGATTTCACTGCCGCAATTCCGGTTCGACGCGCGCTGGCGTGACGCGCCGTTTCCCGAGAAGACTCACGATATCTTCTTCATCGGTTCGGTGGACGGCAACTCCACGGTGCGGCGCGCCGGCCTGCCGGAGCTGGAGCGGCTGCGGGCGATGGGCGTGAGGATCGATCAGCCGACCGAGCGGCTGCCCTACGATGCCTTCATGGAGCGGATGTCGCATTCCTGGCTGGCGTGGTCGCCGGAGGGCATGGGGTGGGACTGCTACCGGCACTACGAGGCGCCGATCGTGCAGTCGGTGCCGCTGATGAACAATCCGACCATCCTGCGCTACGCGCCGCTGCTGTCCGGGCAGCACGGCGTGTACTACGACATCGAACCGGGCGGACTGGAGCGCGCCGTCACGTCAGCACTGGCAGACAAAGACAACCTGCGCCGCATGGCGCTGGCCGCGCGCGACCACGTCTTCGCCCACCACACCGTGAAGGCGCACTGCGATCACATCCTTCAGGCCGCGGTCGCGGCGAGGTGATGGCCCCGCAGCTTCCGCGGCCGCCGCGCGACGAGGCGGGAAGATCGCTCACGGAATTCCCGCGTAATTGCGAGGAGTGAACGACGAAGCAATCCAAGGGCTCAGTGCACCGAGCACCTGGATTGCTTCGCCTTCGGCTCGCAATTGTGCGAGTTCACTAATTCGGTGATCGGATTTTTTTGTCGGCGGCGAAGTCCTTCGGGGTTTTGCCGCCGAGGGCCTGGTGGGGCCTGAAGTTGTTGTAATAGACCATGTATTCGAACAACTCGTTGGCGAAGTGGTCGAGGTTGTCGAAGGTGGCTCCGTCGATCACGTCGTCGTCCAGGGTCCGCCAGAAGCGCTCGATCTTGCCGTTGGTCTGGGGGCGGTAAGGCCGAGTGTAACGGTGCACGATGCCGAGCTCGCGCAGCATTGCCTC
>NZ_UFQQ01000036.1 GCF_900218015.1 Rhodopseudomonas pentothenatexigens
CCCATCGCGACGCCGCCGACGATCTGACCGGTGGCGCTGTTGAACAGGCTGTCGGCATAGCTGCCGACCAGATTGATCGCCTCGTTGCCGCGCAGGTCGAACCGCGCCGCATCCTCGGGGGAGACCCCTTCCGGACCGTTGCCGTCGCCCTTGATCAGGCCGTGGTTGGTGATGGTCGTCACCCCCAGCGCGTTGGCGTTGCTGGAGTTGTCGACCTGGATCGCACGGCCGTAGCCGTAGATCTCGCCGCCGGCATTGTTGACGATGCTGCCGCCGCCGATCGCGATCGCTTCGGAGACGTTCGGCTCGCCGTCGTGATAGCCCTCGGCGCCGAGACCCGAGATCTTGCCGTAGTTCACGACCTGCACCAGACCGTCGACATCGATGGCGTCGCCGTCGCTGTCGGTCAGTTCGGCCGAGCGGCCTTCCATCACGCCGTAGTTGGTGATGAACGCCTTCTGCGCTTCGGTTCCGTCGGTATCGAGGTTCACCGCCGAGCCGTTGCGACCGATCATGGTGCCGCGGTTGACCACGGTGACCGCGTAGTCACCGGTCACCGCGTGGCGCGCACCCTCCAGCAGACCGCCGGCGTAGTTGTTGACGCTGCCGCCGGTGTCGCTCTGGAAGTCGATCAGGTCGCCGCCGCCGACGAAGGAGGCGTCGGTGGTGATCGTGCCCCAGTTGTTGACGACGCCGTCGACGCCCGGACGGATGACGTCGGTGTTGCTGCCGACCTGGCGGATGACACCGCCGGCCAGGTTGTTGATCACCGCCGAAGCGCCGTTTGCGTCGAAGCTGCGGAAGTCGAGCACGCGGCCGTTGGCTTCGATCACGCCGGCATTGTTGACCACGATGCTGGCGTCGGCGTGGCCGGCCTGCTGCGGGGTCACCGCACCGCGAATGACGCCGCCCGCGAGGTTGTTGACGGCCAGCGAACCCGTCGCGCCGGCGGTGGTGGTCAGGGCACGGCTGGAACCTTCGATCTCGCCGGCGTTGTCGACCACCGCGTCGCCGCCGCCCTGCCAGACGATGGCGTTACCGGTGACCGCAAGGGTACCGCCGGCTTCGATCGCCACCTGGTCGTCGTTGTCGACGATCAGGCTGGAGGTCAGGGTCGCGTCGGTCTCGATGGTGATGGCCGAATACGTGGCCGAACCGTCGACCGACCAGGTGCCTTCCGCCACCTGCAGGTTCTCGACGTTGATGGTCGAGGGCAGCTCGCTGCTGCCGCCGCCGATCAGCCGGACGGTATCGTTGCCGGCACCGCCGTCGATCAGCGCCGGGGCGCCGTCTTCGGTGGAGACGATGATCAGGTCGTCGCCGTCGCCGCCGTCCGCGGTGTCGCCCTCACCCACCGTGAGCTCGTCGTTGCCGTCGCCGGCTTCGAGCGTGTCGTAGCCGTCGCCGCCCACCAGGATGTCGTCGCCGGCGCCACCGCGCAGGGTGTCGTCGCCGTCGCCGCCGAGCAGGGTGTCGTCGCCGGCCTCGCCGTCGAGTTCGTCGTCGCCCTCGCCGCCGTCGAGCTGGTCGTCACCGGCGCCGCCGAGCAGCACGTCGTCGCCCTCGCCGCCGTCGAGCCGGTCGTCGCCGCCAAGGCCGACGAGACGATCGTCGCCGCCGAGGCCGGTGAGCTCGTCGTCACCCAGCGCACCGGTGAGTTCGTTGTCGTCGTCGTCGCCGACCAGAACCACCGACTCGACATCGAGGACGGTGTCCTCGCGATAGTCGAGGTTCTGGATGCGCTCGTCATGCGCCCGATCGGTGTCCGCCACGTCGTAGGGCGTGTCGGAGTATTTCGCCGCGAGATATTCGGCGAAGGCGTCCTGTTCGGTGCCCTCGGCGGCGAAGTTGGCGACCTGGCCGGCGTCCGGAACCAGGTCCGGCGTCAGGTTGACGACGTTGGCGAAGGCCGGATCGGCAGCGATGAAGCTGGCGAACGGGTAGCCGTCGCCGCCGGTGAGCAGGAAGCTCAGCGTGACCACGCGGATCGCCATGTTCGGATCGACCACCAGCTCGCCATTGGCGACCAGCGCCAACACCGGGTTGCCGTTCTCGTCGATCAGCGCCGCCGACTGGACGCGATTGCCGGCCGGATTGTCGATGTCGAACGAGTAGGAGATGCCGCCGAGCTGAGCGAACTGGCCCGGGGTGGCGGTCGCGGTGGTGGCCTTCACCGCGTGCTCCAGCACTTCGAGGAGCTGCGACGCGGTGACCGTGACCAGGGACAGCGCGTTGTTGAAGCGCAGTGAGTTGGCGATGTCGAGCTGCGAGATGTCGCCTTCCTGCTTGCCGACGCCGGGGTTGGCCGCCGGCGGGTTCTCCACCGCGGTGTCACCGACCGCATAGACGTTGCCGATCGAGTCGCGGATGCCGCCGCCGTTCTTGATCGACACCAGCACGGTGCCGTCGACCTTCTGCGCGTACCAGAGGTTGGCGTCCGCCGTGAGGTTGCCGAGATTGGTTTCCTCGGTGCGCACCTCGCCGCGGCGGCCTTCCAGATACACGCTGGTGCTGCCGAACAGATTGCCGTCCTGGGCCTCGATCACGTCGCCCACCGCCTGCGCGATGTCGTCGACCAGATCGCCCCTGCCGCCTTCCGCGAACGGATTGGCGTCGTCGGCGTCGACGTCGCCGTCATTGTCGACGTCGACGGTGGTGTTGCCCTGATACAGCGAGTCGACCACCTCGTCGGTGCTCGCGTAGGCGCCGTTGACGGCCTTGTTCTCGGTGTAGATCACGTTGCCTTCAGCGTCGAAATCCACCACCAGCCGGCCGACATAGGAGTATTCGCCGGAGGTGTTGACGATCAGCGTGGTGTTGCCGTCGGCGTTGGCGGTGACGATCGGGTAGGTGCCGCCGGCGGTGTCGCCCGGCGCCAGCACGTCGGTGTCGTCGGCGAGCAGCGTGTGCGAGCCGCCGGCGATGATGACGTCGACGCCGTGCAGCAGCGGCGCCAGTTCCTGTTCGAACGAGAGCTGCTGCAGATGGCTGACCAGGATGATCTTGTTGATGCCCTGGGCCAGCAGTTCGTCGATGGTCGGCTGCAGGATGGCCGCGAGCGCCGCCATGTCGTTGACGTCGTCACCGATCACGTCGATGCCGCCGGTCGAGGAGATGCTCTCGACGATCTGGGTGGTGGCGCCGACCACGCCGATCTTCTCGCCGCCTTCCTCGATGATGGTGGCGGGCGCGATCTTCTTGCCGATGCCGGCCGCCGGCGGGAAGCCGGTGTAGTTGGCCGCGTCCTGGATCGTGCCGGTGTAGAGCCCCGACAGGTTGGAGTCGCCCGAGAAGTTCAGGTTGGCCGAGAGGTAGGGGAACTGCGCGCCGGGGAAGCTCGCGGTCTGACGGATGATCGCCGCGAACGGATTGGTGCCGGCGTCGAACTCGTGGTTGCCGATCGCCGACGCCTGAACGCCGATGATGTTCAGCATCGAGATGTCGGCGGTGCCGAAGCCCGGCGAGATGTTCAGCGAGCCCGGCGTGAGCCCGTAGTAGGTCTCCAGCGCGGTCTCGTAGACTTCCTTCAGCGACGCGTCGCTGCCGGCGTTGAAGAACGGGCTCGGGATGAAATTGTCGCCCGACGACAACGTGATCGAGTTCTCGTAGGTGTCCTCCAGATAGTCGACGATGGCGGCGAAATTGCCGGCGCGGTCGACGGCGTTGAGGCCGGCCTCGAAGTCCGAAGCGTGCAGGATCTGCAGCGTGTAGGCGGCCGCCGGCTCGTCTTCGCCGAGGTTGAGGCCGACGATCACCGGATCATGGTCGGACACCCGGACGGCCTCGTCGCCGTCGAAGATCGAGGTGTCGCGGCCGTAGTCGGTGTTGTAGTCGAGCGCATCGGCCTCGTCGGCGTTGATGTGCCAGGTGGTGACGCCGGACACCTGAGAGCCGAGGCTGCCGTTGGCAAAGGCGTAGTCGAGCGTGCCGGTCTGACCGTCGAACACGTAGGAGTAGGCGCCCTCCTCGCGGTTCTGCAGGTTCTCGTAGCCGGCGCCCTCGATGATCGCCGTGGACTGCTCCTTGGCGTAGCCGTTGAAGTCGCCGAGCAGCATCACGTCCGGATCGCCGGAGCCGGTCGGATCGCTCGCCGCCCAGGCGGTCAGAGCGGTGGCGGCAAGCTCGCGCTGGTTCTGCCAGTTGCCCTGACCGTCGCCCTGGTCGGCGTCGGCGCCCGAGCCGGTGCCGCTCTTCGACTTGAGGTGGTTGGCGATCGCCGTGAAGGTCTCGCCGGTGGCGACTTCTTCGAACGTCACCGCCAGCGCGTTACGGCTGGTGTTCTCGCCGTCGAACACGGCGCCGACCGTGCTCTGGCTGAGCAGGCCCGAAAGGCCGAGGCCGGGAAGGTCGGCGTCGTTGAGGATCTCGACCGTGGTGCCGTCGGCGATCTTGACCGCCGTGGTGTTGTAGATGAAGCCCACCGCGATGGCGTCGCCGCCGACGAAACGTTGGCCGGGATCGACCCAGGCATAGGTGCCGGCACCGACCGCGGCGTTCAGTTGCGCCACCAGATGCTCGATCGCGTTGCCGGAAGACCCAGCCAGGAAATCGTTCTCCAGTTCGGTCAGGGCCAGCACGTCGACGTCCATGTCGAGGATGGTTTCGACCAGCTTGGCGGTCTGGCGCGCCAGTTCGGTCGCGTTATCGGCGCCGCGGGGGTCGGCACCGATCGCGGTGGTGGCGGAGCCGACATCCAGCGTCGTGAAGTAGTTCAGCACGTTGAAGCTCGCCACCTTGAGGCGACCGCCGACGTCCGCCGGCTCCTCGGTCCGCGCCGGCGCGGTGTCGTCGAAAGTGTTGGTGCCGTCCTCGACGGAGCGGATCCGCCAGGTCGCGCCCGAGGCGGAATTGCCGGCCCACTGATAGTCGAGCACGCCGGTCAGCCCGGTGATGGTGTCGCCCATCCGCGGCGCAGTCTCGGTGTTGTAGACCGGGCCGAAGCCGTCGAGATTGCTGATCGGCTCGTTCTGGGTGTTGAGACCGTCGTCATAGGTGATGGTGCGGGCGCCGAGTTCGGCCAGATAGGCCTGATACGCCGCGGCGTCCGGCGCGTTCTCCTGGGTGAACTGCGCCGGGCGGTCGCCGGCCACCAGCTTGATCTCGTTGAAGCGATCGAGATTGTACTGCTCGGTGATGGTCAGGGTCTGCGGAATGGTGACCAGCATGCCCTCATAAGCTTCCAGATCGGGCTGGTAGTCGCCGTCCTGGCTCAGCGTGGTTCCCGCCGACGGCAGATCGATCTGCACCGCCATGGTGTTGATGTCGGCCACCGCGCCGGCTTCGACGATCGAGATGCTGCTCGCGGTCAGCTCGGTCAGGCCGAAATATTCGCTGACGGAGCCGGTCACCCGCACCTTGTCGCCGATCTGGACGTCGGTCGAGCCGCCGTAGACGAAGATCGCTTCCGAGGTCAGGACGTTGCCGTCCGAATCGGTGATTTCTTCCTGCACGTAGAAGCCGTTCAGGTTTCGGCCGGTGTCGCTGTCGCCGTTCTGGAAGTCGCCGACCACGATCGCCTCCACCGTCACGGTCTGGCCGACCATCGTGCTGCTGGCGCCTTCGCCCTGGATGGTGCTGATCTTGGTGATGCCGACGTCGTCATTGACGATCACGCCGGTGGCCTGGGAGGAACCGCCGATGGTGGTGGTCACCGCCGCGGAGTTCGACACGGTGTCGAGCGTCAGCGTGAAGCTCTCGTCCGGCTCGTTGCTGGTGTCGCCGGCCACCGTGATGGTGACGGTGGCAGTGGTCTGTCCTTCGGCGATCGTTCCGGAGAAGCCCGCCGGCGTCCCGCCGACATAGTCCGACGCATTGGTCTGCGACGAGGCGAAGGTGCCCGAGAACGACACGTCGCCGACGGTGCCCCCGCTGCGCTCCACCGTGAAGGTATAGACGGTGGGGCCGGCGTCGCCTTCGTCCTGAGAGACCGAGGTCGAGCCCGGCACAAAGCCGACGGTCTGTCCCTCGACCGGCGTGTCCGGCTCGCTGGTCACCTTGATGTCGTCGATGCCGACCCACTCGTCGTTGCCGCCGGCGTTGGTGGTCATAATACGGACCTGCAGGTCACTGTGGCCGTTGACCTCGGCGGGAAGCAGCAGATCGAACGGCGTCACCTGGGTCGCGCTGCCCTGGGTGGTCACGTCCGCAGCATAGCCGCCGGACACGTTGGTCCAGGTGCCGGAGGATCCGAAGCGATACTGCACGTTGATCTGCTGGGCGGCGTTGTCGGTGCTGGCGTCGAGGTCGCGGACATTGAACGAAACCCGGACGTCCTCCCGGCCGGAGGCGTCGAGATACAGCACCAGGCTCGGCGCGTCGGCGGTGCCCGAGCCGTTCAGCGCGATGGTCGGGTTGGCGATGTCGAATTCGGCGACGCCGCCGTTGGTCAGGGTGTTCGGAGCAGTCGCGTTGGCGATCACGTCGACTGCGCCGAGGGCCGCGCCGGTCAGCGTCCGCGGGTCGACATTGGTCGGCGAGGCGCCGTTGATGTCGCCAAGATAGCCCATGATCGACGGCACATTGTTCCAATTGTCGTCGGCGGTGATCAGACCTTTGTTGGTCCAATCCTGCAGGAGGTCGCCGTTCGCCAGGACATGATAGGTCGTCGACATCGATTGCCACTCCAATGATCGGGGGATGGACGTCGAGCGCCGTCGACGCGCATGGCGCGACGGGCCCGAACGGCCGTGGTTAACGAGCTGTTAATGTCGGCATCTAGGACGTGAACGCTAACAATTGGGTGACTGGATCTTAACGTTGGAATGAAAGGTCGGGACCGACAGCCATATCCCCGGCCGCGCGGAACTGACGATGAAGCGCTGTTCCAGAACAGCGCCGTGCCCCGGCGTCGCGTATGATATTCATATGATATAGGCGGTTGGCTACGTTAAGTCGCGAGCGGTTCTCACTCGCCCTGGTCACCCCGGGCGGCCTTCGCGGCCCCGGGGGCGGCCGGCAGCACGGCGGCGTTTGGTCGCAGGTTCGGGAAGGACAATCCGCTTGCACGGGCCCGGCGCGACGCCGGGCGCTGTCATGTGACTGACGCTTATCGTCGATAACAAACCCCGCACGGCTCTGATCATGGCGATCCGCCGCTCGTTTCGATTGGAAATCATGACCGTCCCGACGCCGTCCCAACAGGCTGCGACAAAGCCGCGCGATCTAACGACCGTTGCAATCGCCTCCTGCCGCAACGCCTTTATTGCGGTCGGGCTGTTCTCGGCCGTGATCAACCTGCTGATGCTGGCCGGCCCGATCTACATGTTACAGGTGTATGATCGCGTCATCCCGTCACGGAGCATCCCTACGCTGATCGCGTTGTCGATCGCGGTCGCGGCTTGCTATGCGCTGCAGGGTTTGTTCGATTCCTTGAGGCAGCGCATCCTGACCCGGATCGGTGCGGCTCTGCATATCGCACTGTGGCAGCCGGTCGTCGCCACCATTCTGCGCGGGCCGCTGCGCGGCGGTGCGGGCAATCGCGGCTCGCAACTGTCGCACGATCTCGACTCCGTCCGTTCGTTTCTGTCCGGGCTCGGTCCGACCACGCTGTTCGATCTGCCGTGGATGCCGCTGTATCTCGCCGGTTGCTTCCTGCTCCACCCGTATCTCGGCTGGACGCTGGTCGCCGGTGCAGTGCTGTTGTTCGGAATCGCGCTGGTCACCGAACTGCTCACCCGGGAGCCGACGCGCGAGGCGTCTCGCAGCGGCGCGGCGCGCGGCGTTCAGCTCGAAGCCGGGCGACGGAATGCGGAAATCGTCGCCGCGCTCGGGATGGAGCGACGTCTGATCGAGCGGATCGGCGCCGCCAACGACGAGCATATCGCCGCGCAACAGCGCAATGCCGATATCGCAGGATCGCTCGGCGCGCTGTCGAAGACGCTGCGCTTCATGCTGCAATCGGCGCTGCTCGGCCTCGGCGCATATCTGGTGATCGAAGGCGAGGCCAGCAGCGGCGTGATGATCGCGGCCTCGATCATGGGCAGCCGCGCGCTCGCCCCGGTCGAACTCGCGATCTCGATCTGGAGGCCGTTTCTCGGCGCACGGCAGGCATGGCAGCGGCTGCGGGCCGCGCTCGGCAGCGGCGATGCTCCCGCCTCGGCGGTGGCGCCGGAACCCGCGACACAGCGGCTGACGGTCGAGCAGGTCTTCGTCGCTGCACCCGGCAGCGGCACGCCGATCGTGCAGAACGCCACCTTCAAGCTGGAAGCCGGCCAAGCGCTCGGCGTGATCGGGCCGTCCGCCGCGGGCAAGTCGACCCTGGCGCGGGCGCTGGTCGGGATCTGGCCGGTCGGCCGCGGCGAGCTCCGGCTCGACGGCGCGACGCTCGATCAATGGCCGGCGGATATCCGTGGCGGCATGATCGGCTATCTGCCGCAGGACGTCGAGTTGTTCGACGGCACGGTGGCGGAGAACATCGCCAGGTTCGATCCGGAGATCGACGATCAGGCGGTGATCGCCGCCGCCAAGGCCGCCGGTGCCTACGACATGATCCTCAAATTGCCGAAGGGGTTCGAGATGCGGGTCGGCGAAGCCGGCGCGACGCTCTCCGGCGGACAGCGCCAGCGGATCGCGCTGGCACGCGCGCTGTACAAGGATCCGTTCATGGTGGTGCTCGACGAGCCGAATGCCAGCCTCGACGCCGAGGGCGACGCCGCGCTGACCGAAGCGATCCGGCGCGTGCGCGCCCGCGGCGGCATCGCGATCATCGTCGCGCATCGGCCGGCGGCGCTGGCCGCCGTCGACCTCGTGCTCACCCTCGCCAATGGGCAGGTGCAGGCGTTCGGACCGAAGGACGAGGTGCTGCGCAAGACTTTGGCCGGCCATCCGGTGCCCGGCGCCGTTCCGCTGCAGGCCGTGCCCGACGCCCGCATGGCACCGGCGGCAGCCGTGAGCTGAGGACCTGCGCATGTCTCGATCTCCCGACACCAAGCCGCCCCGCAGCAATCCAGCGCGCGATATCCGCCGCGCGGTGATTGCCGGCGTCGCGACACTGACGCTGGTGATTTCCACCGCCGGCGTGTGGGCGGTGACCGCGCCTCTCGCCAGCGCGGTGATCGCTCCGGCGCAGGTGGTGGTCGACAGCAACGTGCGGCGCATCCAGCATCCGACCGGCGGCGTGGTCGCCGAGATCTACGTCAATGACGGCGATCAGGTCCGCGCCGGCGACATTCTGGTGCGGCTCGACGAGACGCTGCCGCGCGCCAATCTGGCGCTGATCGAAAACCAGCTCAATCAGCTCACGGCGCGGCGCGCCCGGCTGCAGGCCGAACAGAGCGGACGAGACGCCCTGGTGCTGCCTCCGGAGATTCTCGCACGCCGCGACGTCGCGGTGATCGCCGAAATGATCGACGGTGAAACCACGCTGTTCGCCCGGCGCCGCGAGGCGATCAGCGGCCAGCAGTCGCAATTGCGCGAACGCAAAGCGCAGATCGCCGACGAAATCCGCGGCCTCGAAGCCCAGATCGCGTCGAAGCGCGAGCAGGTCCGCTGGATCCAGACCGAGCTCGACGGCGTCCGGCAGCTTTATGAGAAGAATCTCGTGCCCTATGCGCGCCTCACCGCGCTGGAACGTGAGGCCTCCCGGCTCACAGGCGAGGACGGGCAACTGATCGCCGAAATCGCGCGCGCGAAGGGCCGGATCACCGAGACCGAATTGCAGATCATCCAGCTGGTTCAGGATCAGCGCCGTGAGGTGGCGACCGAGCTGCGCGAGGTCGAAACCAAGCTCGCCGATCTCGGTGAGCGCCGCATCGCGGCGATGGATCAGCTCGAGCGCGTGGTGCTGCGCGCCCCGCAGGATGGTCTGGTCCACCAGAAATCAGTCCACACGGTCGGCGGAGTGATCACCGCCGGCGAGCAACTGATGCTGATTGTGCCCAAGGACGCGCTGGTGGTCGAGGCCCGGGTCGAACCGCAGATGATCGATCGACTGAGGGTCGGGCAATCCGCCAAGCTGCGTTTCAGCGCGTTCGACTCCGCGGTCACGCCCGAGCTCGACGGGACATTGACGCGGATCGCCGCCGACCTGACCAAAGACCAGCAAACCGGTGCGGCGTACTACGTGGCCCGGATCAGCCTCGCCGCGACCGAACTGGCCAAGCTCGAAGGCAAGGCGCTGGTGCCGGGCATGCCGGTCGAAGCCTTCATCCAGAACGGCGTCAGGACAGCATTCGCCTATCTGCGCAAGCCGCTGGAAGACCAACTCGCCCGCGCACTGCGTCAGAAATAGTTCGTCCGAGGCGGCGACTTCGGCGTTCAGCGACGGCGTCGCAAGCTCCGGCCTCGGAGGTTTCGACAGGCGTTGGCTGTGACAGCCGGTGCCGTCGAGCCCGATCGCTGCTTCCGCCGATGCGGCGCTCCCGCGAGCCGGCAGGCCTCGCACCCGGACTATCCGTGGCATCGGCCGCCGTTGCGCGATCGGCCGATTCTGCTAGAGTCGGTCGAATACTATCCTCGCACGCACCATGTTGCAGATGTTCTCGCGGTCGAAGCCCGACAGACAGTTCAAGGCACGCTCTGCCGGACGGGATTCTCAAACCGACGCCGGCCGCGTGAGTTCGATCGAACAGTCCATCGATGCCGCGCTTGCGGCAGCGCAGGCGGAGCACGCAGGTCTGAGTCAGCGGCTGACCGATGTGTTGGCGCGCGCCGCCTTGACGGTCGGCAACGACGCCGACGAATACATCGATCGCGAGCCGGAGAACAACGAGCTGCAGAGCGCACTCAGCGTCGAGATCGCGAACGCCGAGCGTCGGCTCCGGGAGCTGGAAGACAGCATCGGGCACTTCAAGTTTCTGCGGGCCGCACTCGCGACTCGCTTCCCGGATCTGATCGGTTCTCCGAACAAACCCGCCCGATAGACCATAGTCTGCATCGGGCCGGCGGGGTGCAAAATGATGGCCGCTACGTTGTGCATCCGCCGAAGCGCGACTCGATTGGATCGGCTTTCCCGGCACCTCAACGCGCGTTCCTTCGCTGCGATCGCGCAGCGTTGACTGCCGGGCCGGCCGCCGCAGCCGGGATCGACGCATCTCGCTGCTGGCAGCTCGATGGCGGCGCGCTGCACGATCGAGGGCGGGGACCAGCCAACGGGCCCGATCGCCGAGCAGCTGACTTTGGTCCCGAACGATGCCTGACTTTCACACTTGTCGACTTCTGACAGTTGCCGGCTTTCGGACGAACCGCGCTGCTACCTGACTAGCGATTACTTACATCGATCAGGAAAACTCCATGATCACCGCGTCGACCGCGAGCGTGGCGCCGGCGGCGGCGTGGATCTTCTTGATCTGGCCGTCGCGCTCGGCGCGCAGCACGTTCTGCATCTTCATCGCCTCGACCACGGCGAGCGTCTCGCCGGCCTTGACCTCCTGGCCCTCGGCCACTGCGATCGACACGATCAGCCCCGGCATCGGGCACAGCACCTTCTTGCCGGTGTCGGCCTTGTCGACTTCCTTCATCCAGCGCGCCGCCGCCGCTTCGCGCTCGCTCGCGGCTTGCTCGCGCCTCGTCATCCAGAGGTGGCCCTTTTGGACGCCGATACGGGGTCCCGATCCAATGCCGATTGACCGATATGCCCGATACAGGACATCGGACAGAGGTGGATCTGTCTTCGAGATTGTTCTTCCCCGCGAGGGCGCTGCAACGGGAAGGCTGCGTCTCAGGCTCTGAAGACGTGACAAGTGCAGATCTCTGCGCCGTCTATCAACGACACATCTCTTGGCGCAGCATGCGCCGGCCAAGTTCCACGGTTTCAAGAATTTGCAGAAGAATTTGGTAGCGGGAGAGGGACTTGAACCCCCGACCCCAGGATTATGATTCCCGTGCTCTAACCAGCTGAGCTACCCCGCCACGGTGGTTCGTCGTCGGCCCTGCGAGCGAAAGCGACGCGAACGCGCGGCATATAAGGAGGCGCGGGTTGCGCTGTCAAGCAGCCGGCCGGGCCAGCGACCGGCGCGCCCTTCGGTCGCCGCATCGGCTATTTCGGCCGCACCGCCGGGTCGCCGCCCGGAGTGCCCGGCGGCGGAATCACCCGCATGGTGCCGACATCCGGGGCCGGCGCGCGGATCTCCGGGTCGATGCCGGTCGGCGGGCAGAGCACGCCGTCGGTTTTAGCCAGCTTTTCGCCGAGCGGCTGCCCGGTCTGCCCGGTGGTGGCGCCAGGCGCGGTGGTGCCGGGCGGATTGGCGGTCCCCGGATGCGGCGCGCAGGCGGTCGCGGCCGGAGCGGCGGTTGTCGGCGGCTTCGGCGGCGCCTGGGCCAGCGCCGGCGCGGCGGCCAAGGCGAGACAACCGAATGCAAGGGTGAGCTTCGACATCATGCCCGGACAACGTGACGCGTGGCGCCGCGTTCCGGCGACGAGAGGTCACAGTTTGCGATAGCGGATCAGCGAGAAATGGCCCATCGGCGGCATCGGCCGACGCTCGGCCAGTTCGACCCCGCCGTGACGCGCCGCCCAGTTCACCAGCCGCTGCCACGGGAACTCGGGCCGCCAGCCGAGGCGGCGCGCGATCGGCGAGAACGCCAGCTCGAACAGCTTGCGGGGACCGCTCTCGGCGCCGATGTGGTTGACCAGGATCAGCTCGCCGCCCGGCTTCAGCACGCGGACGAAATCGTCGAGCGTGGCTTCCGGGTCCGGCACCGCGGTGATGACGTATTGCGCCACGACCGCGTCGAAGTGGTTTTCCGGGAACGCCAGGTTCTTGGCGTCCATCACCGCCAGCACGTCGACATTGGTCAGGTTCAGCGCGCGAACACGCTCGTGCGCCTTGCGCAGCATCGGCTCGGAAATGTCGACGCCGCACAGCCGCGTGGTCTTCGAATAATCCGACAGCGACAGTCCGGTGCCGACGCCGACGTCGAGCACCCGCCCGCCGATCGCATCGGCCACCGCGATGGTCGATTGCCGGCCGCTGTCGAAGACTTTGCCGAAAACCAGATCGTAAATCGGCGCCCAGCGCGCGTAGGCTTTCGCCACGCCCGCGCGATCGATGTCGTTCGCCATACCCCGCCCCGAAATGTCCTTAGCCGCGCGCGGCGGCCAGCGCCGGCGCCTCGATGTGCTCACGCCCGCCTTCGAACCGGCGCGGCGCCGCGCTCTTGATGAAGCCGCCGCCGAGTACGCGGGCCTGGCCTTCGGCCGCGTCGTAGAACACGCAAGCCTGGCCCGGCGACACGCCCTCTTCGCCGACCACGAGTTCGACCTCGTAGCCGCCGTTCGCGGCGCGCAGCCAGGCCGGCTGCGGCGCCCGCGTCGAGCGCACCCGGACGAACAGCTCCAGGCCGTCACCGATCACATCGTCGAGCACCCCGTCGCCGATCCAGTTGACGTCGCGCAGCACGATCCGGTCCATCAGCAGCGCTTCGCGCGGGCCGACCACGACCTGCCGCCGCGCCGCATCGAGCCGCAGCACGTAAAGCGGCGCGCGCGACGCAATACCGAGACCGCGGCGCTGGCCGACGGTGAAGTGCACGATGCCGGGGTGCCGGCCGAGCACGCGGCCGTCGACATCGACGATGTCGCCCGGCTCCATCGCGTTCGGCTTCAGCCGCTCGACCACGTCGGTGTAGCGCCCGGTCGGCACGAAGCAGATGTCCTGGCTGTCGTGCTTGTCGGCGACCGACAGACCGAATTGCCGCGCCAGCTCGCGGGTCTGCGGCTTGGTCATGTCGCCGAGCGGGAAGCGCAGGAAGTCGAGCTGCTCGCGGGTGGTGGCGAACAGGAAATAGCTCTGGTCGCGGTCGGCATCGGCGGCGCAGACCAGCGCGCGCGAACCGTCCGGCAGCCGCCGCGACGACACGTAGTGACCGGTTGCCAGCGCCGAAGCACCGAGTTCGCGCGCTGTGGCGAGCAAATCCCGGAACTTGACCGAGCGATTGCACTCGATGCACGGCACCGGCGTCTCGCCGGACGCGTAGCTGTCGGCGAAGCTGTCGATCACCGACTCGCGAAACCGGCTTTCGTAGTCGAGCACGTAGTGCGGGATCCCGATCCGCTCCGCGACCGCGCGGGCGTCGTGAATGTCCTGGCCGGCGCAGCAGGCCCCCTTGCGATGGGTGGCGGCGCCGTGATCGTAGAGCTGCAGCGTGATGCCGACGACGTCGTAACCCTGCGCCTTGAGCAGCGCGGCGGTCGTCGAGGAATCGACACCACCGGACATCGCGACCACGACGCGGGTGTCCTGCGGCCGGCCTTCGAGATCCAGACTGTTGAGCATTGGTTCAGTCATGAGCTGCGACCGGCGTCTGCCGCGCGGTCATCCTTCCGCATTGTCCGGAAGCGGCCGTGCCAGTTCCGCGAACCTCGGTGAGGCCTGCTTTTAATATAGGCCGCGTTCCGGGGGCGCAATCGCAGCGGCCGGCTTTTGCCGAACCACGCGGCGGCAGATTCTGCCCGCCGCGGCAAGAATCGCGTGCCGGCGGCCGCTTCCCAACCCGCCGACACGCCATCATCCGTTTGTATTCGCTACTGTTTTTGTTTGGCCCGGTCCTTGCTGAAGGGATTCGACTGAAGCGTGAGAGAGATTGCCGTGGTCACCGTATCGCCCGATGTCGCAGCCAGCACCGCCTCCCTGTCGCCCCGCCCGTCGGCGCGGCAAGAGCGGTCGTCGCACACCGACGATTTCGCTGCGCTCGTCGACAGCAATACCGCCGCCTACGACAAAGCCACCGCGGCTCCGGCCAAATCGGACCCCCGTCCGTCGAGCAGTGCGGCGGACGAGCGCAGCGCCAGCCGCAGTTCCCGCGCCGAGCGAAGCGACGTACCGGACCGCAGCCGCGACGCCGACCAGGGCTCCCGGCGCGCCGACGACGCATCCTCGCCCCGTGAATCGACGGCCTCGGATGCGAAAGCGGACGATGCCGGCGGAGCCGACAAATCCAGCAAGACCAAGGGCGACAAGGCGGACGGTGGCAAGTCCTCCGACGAGGGCGCGTCGAGCGACGGCAAGGCCAGTGCGGACGCAACGGGCACCGACCAGACAAAGACCGACGATGCCACCGCGACCGTCACCATCACCGCGGACGCCACCGCACTGATGGCGCCGAAGGTCGAAATCACGCCGGCGGCCGCCACCGCGACCGGCGATGCGACAGCGTCCGGCGCTACGCCGGCAGCAGTTGCGGCCGCTGCTGCGCTCAAGGCCAAGGCGGCGGCCGAGACCGGAACCGTGTCGACACAGGCCCAAAGCACTGCGCAGACCGCGACCGCGGAGACGGCTTCGACCGGTGTCGCGACCGATCCGAAGCTCGCGGCGCTCGCCGCGCAGGCCAATGCGGCCAAGCCCGGCACCAAGACCGACGCCGCTGCCAAGCCGGACGGCAAGACCGAGACCAAGACGGTGGCGACGACCGCCGACGGTGCGACGATCCAGGCAGCGACGGCAAACGCCACGGCCGCGGCGACGCAGCCGCAGGCCGCTGCGGCGACGACCGAGACCCAGCCGCATGCGGACTCCAAGGCCGCCCACGCGCTCGCCGGCGGCGGCGAGGGCAAGGACGGCGGCCAGAAGCCAGGCGCCTCGTCTCTCGGCACCGAGACGGCTCTGCCGCAGGCCCAGGCCAATGTCGGCAGCAATAACCTGCCGCAGACGCCGTTCACGGTGGTGCCGCATCTGCAACCGACCCTCACCGCTGCCGGCACGACGACCGCGGCCGCCGCGCTGCTCACCGCAAACGCCGCGAGCAATGCGCCGGTGCCGGTCGAAGGCCTCGCGGTCGAGATCGCCGCGCGCGCCCGCGGCGGCGCGACCCGCTTCGACATCCGGCTCGATCCCGCGGAGCTCGGCCGCATCGACGTGCGAATCGACGTCGACCGCCACGGCCAGGTGACGTCGCATCTCACCGTGGAAAAGCCCGAGACGCTGCAGATGCTGCGCCAGGACCAGACCCAGTTGCAGCGCGCGCTCGATGACGCCGGCCTGAAAACCGGTGACGGCGGCCTGCAATTCAGCCTGCGCGACCAGTCGTCGTCGGGGCAACAGCAAGGCCAGCAGCAGGACGGCGGCCGCCGTCCGCAGCAACTGGTGATCAGCCAGGACGAACTGCCGCCCACGGCGAACGCCGGCCGCGGTTACGGCCGCATGCTCGGTGCGAGCAGCGGCGTCGACATCCGGATTTGAGGAGTAGCCAGCATGTCCGTCGATGCAACCGCCGCGACCACGCCGTACTCGGCCCCCAACCCGAACTACTCGGCCGAAACCGCGAAGTCGAAGACCGGCTCAACGCCGGGGATCGCCGACAATTTCCAGACCTTCCTGACGCTGCTGACGACGCAGCTGAAGAACCAGAACCCGATGGACCCGCTGGACACCAACCAGTTCACCCAGCAACTGGTGCAGTTCGCCGGCATCGAACAGCAGCTCAAATCCAACGAGTCGCTGAGCTCGCTGGTGCAATTGCAGACCACCGCGCAGGCGACGCAGGCCATGAGCCTCGTCGGCGCCAACGCCATCGTCGACGGCAGCAAGGTGCAGATGACCGACAGCAAGGCGGTATGGTCGCTGTCGACCGACAAGCCGGTCACCGCGCAGGTCTCGATCCAGAGCGACACCGGTCAGACGGTGTATTCCGGCAAATTCACCATCAACGCCGGCAAGGATCAGGCGTTCGCCTGGGACGGCCGCGGCAACGACGGCACCAAATGGCCGGACGGCAACTACACGCTGTCGATCGTCGCCACTGATGCGTCGGGCAAGACCGCCACCGTCTCCACCCAGATCCAGGGCACGATCGACTCCGTCGATCTCAGCCAGACCCCGCCGAAACTGTCGATCGGCGGCCAGACCTTCACGCTCGACCAGATCAACAAGCTGGTGCGGTCGAGCAGCTCGGCGACCACGATGTGACGATCGCCGCGCCGGCGCGGCATAGGAAGAGAGCGCTCACGGTCCGACCAGCTTGTCGGCGAAGTAAGCGATCGTCTTGCGGTACACCAGCGCGCGATTCCATTCGCGCATCGCCTCGAAATTCGCCGTGCCTTCTTCGTAGGAGCCGCCGGCCTGCCAGCCCGCGGTCTTCAGCAGGTTGGCGGTCGAGGCCAGCACGTCCGGCACGCTGTGGCGCAGATCGACGTGGCCGTTGCCGTCGTAGTCGACGCCGTATTTGATGTAGGACGACGGCAGGAACTGGGTCTGGCCGATCTCGCCCGCGTAAGCGCCGATCATGTCGCGCAGCGTCAGGTCGCCGCGCTGCACGATCTTCAGCGCCGCCATCAATTCGCCCTGGAACAGCTCGGTGCGGCGGCAGTCGTGCGCCAGCGTCGCCAGCACCCGGAACACCGGCAGCTTGCCGGTGTCGCCCTTGCCGTAGTCGGACTCCAGTCCCCAGATCGCCACCACGATCTGCGGCGGCACGCCGAACTGCCGCTCGATCCGCGACAGCAGCGAGGCGTGGCGCATCAGCATCGCCCGCCCGGCCTTGATCCGGCCGGCGCCGACCCGGGTCGAGACGTATTGCTCGAAGGTTTTGTTGAAGGTGCCGCGCTGGCGGCGGTCGAACGCCAGCACCGCGGGGTCCTCGGTGACGCCGCCGAGCGCCTGCGAGATCACGCTCTGCGAAATCCCGGCCTGCGCGGCCTCCGCCGAAAAGCTGGCGATGAAGCTGTTGAAGTCGCCGCCGCAGCGGGCGGCCTCAGCCGGCGCGGTGGACAGCAGCGCGCCGCCGAGGGCGCAGGTGACGAGAGCGAGGCGCAGCTTCAACATCTGAATCGTGTCTCCAGGCAACGGAAATGGCAGAGCGAAGGAACGGCGGACCAGAACCGAATGCGTATTGATGCGTATTGCTATGACAACCGCGCGAATCTACCATTTCGCTGTTGCGGTTGCGAGGCGGCGCCAACAGCGCCATATCTGCTCCGTCTGATCGGCCCCGAATCCATGGACGCTGGCGACCAGCCGGCGGATCATCGTCAGCGAAGGGAATCACCTCATGCCGCGCCGGAGCACTCTGCTGGGCCAGCCGCTGTTTCGCCTGTTGGCGATCAATCTGGCGATCGGCGTGATGATCGCAGCGCTGCTGCTCGGCGGGCTGCTGTATCTCAATCCCGGCCATCTGCGCGACCTGATCTTCGCCGACGACTCGCCCGGCACCGCGCTCGGCCTGCTGCTGTTCGGCTTCGTCATCACCTTCGGCTCGGCCGCGATGGGCTCCGCCATCATGGCGATGGGCACCGATCTGCGCGGCGGCGGCAAGGGAGGCAGCAAACTGGCGCTGCCGATCGAGCTGCTCCCCGGCGCCGAGGCGATCCCGGTCCGCGCCGAACACGGCGTCCGCGTGGTGCGCCGGCACAGCAGCCTCTAAGCCGGCAGCTTGCGGCGCCATCCGGCGCCGCAGCGCTCCACCTCTCGCGATCCGCACGGCCCGCGCCATCGCGGCTCCTCTGGCATCGAAACCGCGCCGATGAACCACCGGCGCGGTCGTTGTTCGCATCCCGGAACTGTCGCGGATCACCATGGCGAAACGGCGGCCAGCGCCGCCGCATCACCACGTTCGCCGCGTCAGGCCGCGCGGCGCTGATGCTTGCCCTCGCGGATCTCCTCGATGATCTTGGCCGAGAACGCCTCGAGGTCGCCGGGGTTGCGCGACGTGATCAGGCCGTTGTCGGTGACGACCTGGGAATCCTCCCACTTGGCGCCGGCGTTGATCACGTCCTGCTTGATCGAGTGGTACGACGTCATCCGCTTGCCCTTGGCGATGCCGGTCTCGATCAGCAGCCACGGCGCGTGGCACACCGCCGCCACCGGCTTGCCGGCATCGTAGAACGCCTTGATCAGCTTCAGCGCGTTTTGATCGACACGCAGCAGGTCGGGATTGATCTGACCGCCGGGCAGCACGATCGCGTCGTAGTCGTCGGCCTTCACCGAGCCGAGCTGCTTGTCGACCTTCACCGGCCGGCCCCAATCCTTCTGGTCCCAGCCTTTGATCTCGCCCTGTTCCGGCGACACGATGTCGACCTGCGCGCCGGCCGCTTTCAGCTTGTCGCGCGGGGTTTCCAGTTCCGACTGTTCGAAACCGTTGGTGGCGAGAATGGCGACGCGCTTGCCATCGAGTTGGCCTGCCATGTTGATCTCCATTGCTGTTCTGAACGCCCCGCTGAGTAATCGGGTGCGGGAGCGATCGTTCCGGGGAACCGCGCCGGTCAATTTCCGTCGGCCCAGAAGATGAAGCCGACGATCGCAGCGGGGCGTTCGCGCAGTCCGGCAGCGCGGGCGGGCGCCACCAGCAGCGACTGCGGATAGGCGGCGATCAGCGGAAAGTCCCCGGCTTCGATCCGGCGGGTCAGTTCGGCCTGCGACCTCGCGCCGGTGAGGAAGGCCTGACCGGCATTGAACTGATCATAGCTGGCGTCTGCAGCATGGCCGGACCAGTAACACAACGCCAATTCGTCGCACAGCGCCGGCCCCGGCAGTCGGGCCATCACTGCGACGTCGGCACGAAACGCGGCGTCACCGGCGCGTAGCGCCTCGTGCTGGCGCGGGTCGGTCAGATAGCGCATCAGGTCGCTCGACGGCAGCAGCACCAGTCGCAGGCACAGCGCGCCGACGATCAGTGCCGCGGTGGTCGCGACGCCGAACCGCGCCGACAGGCGGGACTGGTCGAGCCGCGACAATAGCACCCCGGCGGCGATGCAGACCGCGATGATCCAGTCGAACAGGCAGTTGATATTGACGCCCTCGCCGATCCGCGTCGCCACGAAGACGACGCCGCCGAACAGCACCAGCAGGCTGACCAGCCGGAACGCCGCGTCGGGCTTGGTGGTGACGACGAAGGCGATCCACAACGCAAGCGGGATGATGAAGCCCTGCAGCCAACCGAGCAGGCTGACCACGTTGTGCAGGCTGTAGGTGCGCGGCATCAGCAGCTGCTCGAAGAACGCGGCACCGTAGCTGAGCGCGCAGGCGGCAAAGCCGAGCGCCAGAAACAGCAGCGAAAATCCCAGCCAGCGCAGCAGCGCACGGCGATCCTGCCACGCCAGCCACACCGTGCACGCCAGCGGGATCGCCAGCGCGTTGTGCTTGATGAAACCGGACGCCACCATCACCAGCGACGCCAGCGCCAGGATTCCGGTGCGCGATGGCGCGACGGTGAAAATCGCGAGCCCGGCGGTCATCACCGCGAAGCCGAGCAGCTGCGGATCGTTGACGCCGACATAGAGCAGATAGCTCTTGCTGACGATGCCGAGCCACAGGCAGCCGGCCAGGATGCCATACAGCCGGGTGCCGCCGAGGTGTCGGACCACGACCGCAATATTCAACCCGATGACGAACGTCGCTGCGAGCGACGCCATTCGGCCGGCGATGATGTTGTCACCGGTCAGCAGGCCGAGCGCGCCGACGATGTAGAACGACAGCGGCGGGTAGTTGTCGAACATGAAGGCGTCGGCCGGCGGATAAAGCTCCGCGCCGAGCATCGCGCGCGCGGCGTGGATCGCGTTCCAGCCCTCGTTGGCGCCGATCGGGACGTGATAGGGCAACCGCTCGAACGCCCACGCCAGTTGCAGCGCGGCGACCGCGAGGATGAACAGGACTCCAGTCCAGGCGACCACGGCCGTCGCCTGGACGCCATCCGTCGTCACCGCGCGCCGAAGCGAGAGCGGCGAAGCCATCCCCTTGTGCAAGATCACCGCCCCCGCGGATTACGATCGCCCGAGCGACCGCTTATTCGAATGACCGAATGTTACGGCCGGCTGTCGCGACGGTCCATTCGACGAGCGGAGGAGAGTGTTGTTAGCTCGGCCACCTTTCTGCGCACGACCGGATTGGTATCCTGCGGCAGAGAAGCTGTTTGCAGCCACGATGGGCAGTCTCAGGAAGAGCCGCCGTCCGTTACGCCGCCGGCCAGAACACCGTCAGCCACACCGTCGCCTCATCGGCGGCGGTGGCCTCGACCCGGTGGCGGCAGTGGGCGGGGATGTCGACCCAGCTGCCGGGGACGAGGTCGACGGTGCGGTCGCCGTCTTCGAACCGCAGCACGGCGGCGCCGGCCAGCAGCACCACGAACTCGTCCTCTGTCTGATCGTACCAGAACCCGTCCGGGCTCGACTGGCCGAACGAGACGATGCGCTCGACGCGGACGCCGCCGCGGGCCAGCAGGGTGTCCAGCACTTCGTCGGGGCCGGCAGGCGGCAGCGGGTGCAGCAGATGTCCGTGCGGTGCGTCCATGATCATGATCCTCGGCGCGGAATTTGGCCCCGATCGGCGCCGGCCGCTATCCGTCTTGCGATCGAGCTTGTGTTTCGCCGCGCGGCGTTTCATACCGCTTTTGCCCGCGCCGGCCGAGATGCCCGCGCGCCCCGCCCGCCGGCCTCCCCGCGCCCGACCAACGGACGATGCGGCCGCGTTCCGCCTTTTGTCCGGCGTCAAAGCCGACCCGGACGAAACGGCGTCGGATACCGGCAGGGCGCGGCGGATCGCTTGGCCGGCGGTCCTCTCACTCAGCCACTGAGCCTGGAGCTTTCCGTGCGCCCTGCCGTCATTGCCGCGACCGGCCTCTACACCCCGCCCGACAGCGTTTCGAACGCGGAGCTGGTCGAGGCGTTCAACACCTATGTGGCGAACTTCAACGCGGCCAACACAGCGCGCATCGAAGCCGGCGAGATCGAGCCGCTGCAGCCGTCGTCGTCCGAATTCATCGAGAAGGCCTCGGGCATCAAGTCGCGCTACGTGGTGGCCAAGCCGGGGATCGTCGATCCGGAAGTGATGCGCCCGATCATTCCGGAGCGCTCCAACGACGAATTGTCGATCCTCGCCGAGATGGCGGTGACCGCGGCCGAGCAGGCGATCGAACGCTGGGGCAAGCCGCGCGAGCGGATCGGCGCGGTGCTGTGCGCCTGCTCCAACATGCAGCGCGCGTACCCTGCGATGGCGATCGAGGTGCAGAATGCGCTCGGCCTCGGCGGCTTCGCGTTCGACATGAACGTCGCCTGCTCGTCGGCGACCTTCGGGCTGAAGACCGCGGCGGATTTCGTCGGCGGCGGCTCGGTCGATGCGGTGCTGATGGTCAATCCGGAGATCTGCTCCGGCCATCTCAACTTCCGCGACCGCGACAGTCACTTCATCTTCGGCGACGTCGCCACCGCGGCGATCGTCGAGCGCGCCGACGATGCGCAAGGCGGCTGGTCGATCCTCGGCACCAGGCTGAAGACGCAGTTCTCCAACAACATCCGCAACAACGCCGGCTTCCTCAACCGCGCCTGGCCCGAGGGCCGCGACAACGTCGACAAGCTGTTCGTGCAGCAGGGCCGCAAGGTGTTCAAGGAAGTGGTGCCGCTGGTGTCGGAGATGATCATCGAGCACGCCCGCGAGATCGGCATCGATCCGCACAGCCTGAAGCGGATGTGGCTGCACCAGGCCAACATCAACATGAACGAGATCATCGGCCGCAAAGTTTTGGGCCGCGATCCGACGCGGGACGAGAACGTCATCATCCTCGACGACTATGCCAACACCTCGTCGGCCGGCTCGATCATCGCCTTCCACAAGCACCAGGATGACATGGCGCCAGGCGACCTCGGCCTGATCTGCTCGTTCGGCGCCGGCTACTCGGCCGGCACGGTGTTCGTGCAGAAGCGGTAACGATCTCACCTCGCCATCTTCCCGTCCTTGCAAGGCGCGAAGCGACGAAGCAATCCAAAGCCAGGTGCAAGGCACCGCTGGATGGCTTGGCTTCGCTCGCAATGACGATGAAAGTCCGCCTGTCTCCTCGGCTTGCGTCCTCGGCGGCTGCGCCTATCTCCCGGGCATCGCCGCCCGCTTCGAGGAGACCACCATGCCGCATCCCGCCATCGCCAAGGATCAGGTCGCCGTCATCACCGGCGGCGCATCGGGGATCGGCTTTGCAGCCGCCAAGCGATTTCTACAGGCCGGCATGAAGGTGGCTATCGCGGATCTGAACGCCGATCATCTCGCCCGCGCCGCCGAACTGCTGGCGCATGTCGCAGGCGGCGGCGCCGACGACGTGCTGGCGAAGGAAACCGACGTGGCCAAGCCCGACCAGCTCGAGGCGCTGCGCGCCGCCGTCACCGCGCGGTTCGGCGGTGTCGACGTGGTGATGAACAATGCCGGCATCGAGCCACCGAGCACCGCGCTCGGCCCGCGCGAGGCCTATGAGCGGATCCTGGCCGTCAATCTGTGGGGCGTGATCCACGGCTCGCAGATCTTCGCGCCGGACATGATCGCGCGCGGCCGGCCGGGAATGATCATCAACACCGGCTCCAAGCAGGGCATCACCACGCCGCCGGGCAATCCGGCCTACAATGTCTCCAAGGCCGGCGTGAAAGCCTACACCGAAGCGCTGGCGCACGAGCTGCGCACCACCGAGGGCTGCGCGGTGACGGCGCATCTGCTCATCCCCGGCTTCGTGTTCACCGCGCTGACCGCGCGCGGCCGCAGCGAGAAGCCGGCCGGCGCATGGACCGCCGAGCAAACCGTCGATTTCATGCTGGCGCGGCTCGACGACGGTGACTTCTACATCCTGTGCCCGGACAACGACGTGCCCCGCAACCTCGACGAACGCCGCATCGCCTGGGCGGCCGGCGACATCATCGACAACCGCCCCGCACTGTCGCGCTGGCACCCGGCCTGGGCCGACCGTTTCCGGGCGTTTGTCGAAGGCGAGTAACAAGCCAAGGCGACGAGCGTCTTCTCGAGAGCCTGACCGGAAATGCGGGCAGCTAATCGAAAGGCTTTGATAAGCCGTTCAATTGACGATTAGTTTCGTCATGGCGGGCTTGTCCCGGCCATCCACGCCTTTCTTGCTGCGTTCGCTGCAAGGCGTGGATGCCCGGCACGAGGCCGGGCATGACGGGTTGAAACGAAAGTGCCTGATTTCACTGCGCGCTTTTCCAGTCGGGCTCTGAGGCGCACGCCGGCTCAAGCCTGCGCCGTCGCAACGGCGCTGAGCGCCGACCCGGCGCCGGAGTCGAACAGCACGAAGCGGTTGCGGCCGGCGCGCTTGGCGGCGTAGAGCGCCGCGTCGGCCTCCGCGAAGGCGGCGTCGACCGAACTGCCCGAGACCACCCGGCAGGCGCCGATACTGACCGTCAGCGCGATGTCCTGCCCATCGTCGGAGCGGATCGGCGCGGCGTTCATCGCCGCGACCATGCGGGCGCACAGCGCCTGCAGGCCGTCCTGGTCGCAATCCTCGACCAGCACGACGAACTCGTCGCCGCCCCAGCGGGCGCAGGTATCGCCCTCGGCCAGCAGCGGCGCCAGCCGCCGCGCGGTTTCGCACAGCAGCCGATCGCCGGCCAGATGGCCGAACAAATCGTTGACGTCCTTGAAGTCGTCGAGATCGATCAGCAGCAGCCCGCCCGATCGCGGCGCCAATGGCGACTGCGCCAGCCACTGCTCGAACACCTGGGTGAAGCCGCGGCGGTTGGGAATCTCGGTCAAGAGATCGATGTTGGCGAGACGCCGCAGCTTCTCGGTCCGCTCGTCGACCAGATCCTCGAGCACGCGGGTGTGGTCGCGCACGGCGAGCGCCATGCCCGACAAGGTGCGCGACAGCCGGCCGATCTCGTCGCTGCCCTGGTCGACGACGATAGCGTCGAAGTCGCCGTCTTCGACCCGCCGCGCGGCGGCCTCGACGGTGGCGAGCCGATCGAGCACCACCCGGCGGAACAGGATGGTGACGAGCGCGACCGCCGCCGTCATCATCACGATCAGCAACAGCGCGATCGGGGTGAACAAGCGGCGATCGATGATGGCGTCGATGTCCATCAGCGTCACGTTGAACCAGCCGAGCTGGTCGAGATAGCCGACGCCGACCAGGACCTCGCGCCCCCCGATGTTCATGAAGCGCGATTCCACCGCCGCGGGACCGGCGGAGACGCGCTGCATCATCGCGGCGAGTTCGGCGACGTCCGCGGGACTGTCGACCTGCTGGAAGATCGTCTTCTTGGTCTTGGTGTCCTTGGTGAGGCTGTGGAAATCGACCATCGCCGGATCGCGATGCGCCTGGATGGCGCCGGCACGATCGACGAACATGCTGGTGACGCCGGTCTGCGGCAGCGCCACCACCTCGCGGATGAACTCGCTGAGGTCGACGCCGGTGCCGATCACGCCGAGAATCCGGCCCTGCTCGGCGATGACGCAGTTGATCCAGACCTTGGTGACGGCGAGGTTGTCGTCGCGGTCGACATTGAGCTGGCAGCCCTGTCCGGCCGCGATCGTCTTGAAATACCAGCCGTCGCGCGGATTGTCGCGCCTCACCTGATAGCGCAGCTGGCTGCCGTCGTGGCTGTTCTGGGCATCGTTGAAGTAGTAGTTGCCGGACCGGTCGACGACGAAGAAATAGCTCTTGTCGTGAAACGACAGCCGGTAGTGCTCGAGTTCGGCCAGCCCGCGCTTGGCCTTGTCGGGGTCGGCCTCGTCGCGGGCCCAGTCGCGCACCGCCGGCGACCGGGCGACCGTCTCGGCCAGCGAGACCTCCCGGATCAGCGCCTCGAGGCCGCGGTAGCGGTCGAACAGCACCTGCTTCTCGGCGAACAACGTGCCGAGCGCCACCACGGTCTTCCGGGTCAAGAATTCGAACGCCACATAGGCCGGCACGGCGACCAACCCGAACACGCAGACCGTGACGACCAGAAACCGCGTCTTGAGGCTGGTGGCAATCTGATTCCAGAGAAAGCGCATCGGGCTTGGTGTCATCTCCGCCGAAACAAGCCGCCGTTCCGAGCGACCGCCGAATTCGGCTGCGCCTGATAAACCACATACAAGTCAGATCTGAAGGCTTCACTAATGGTTCACCCTTCAGTGCCGATCGTCGCGATGATCGATCGCCGCCGGGGCCGCCGGACATCGCCACCGGACATGCGTCGCCACCGAAAATGCGTCGCTGCCGGACATGCGTCATCGCCCCTGTTGTTTGACCGGCGCGGGGGCGCCGACGGCTATGAGGGGGCGGGGCACCGGCCCCGTCGCGCCGCGCCCGAAACGAGGGCGCGCGGAACGCCGGACGCGACGATGCGTCCGCAGCCTCATGCGCAAGACAAACAAGCGCACGAGTTAGTCACCACGGCGCACCGAAACGTCCGGCGTTCCGCACGCGGTGGGCTTCCGGCTTGCTTCGTGCTCTCCCCGGTGGCGTTGTTCGCTTGGGTTCGTCACCGTCGGGACTGAGCTGTCCGGCAGACGCCGAGCTGTTCGCAGCCCGTGTCTGAACCGGTGGTTTCCTGCGGCCGGTCGGCCGGCAGGCGCTCCATCCCTTGACGCCAGCGACGGGCGTCGGGACCACACGGTTTGGGCCGGCGCGCAAAGGCGATGCAGATGGGGCGCATCTCCGCCCCGGCCCGCATTGCACAGCGTCGTCGTCTTGCGCGTTGGTTCAGCGGCGCCATAGACCCAGAGGCCAGGCCCTGCGGACTCCCTGCCTCGCGGCCCCCAACCGCCTCCCTCCGCGCCGACGCTGCCGCGTCCACCGCACCCCGCCGCGCGACTAGTGACGATCGCGAGCCGCCCCTCGGAGTGGAGCGGGATGGATAGGAATATAGATCAAATAGGAATATTGTCAAGATTCACATGACGAGCATCGGAAAGTCAGGCTGAAGGCGAACGGCCTGCACGGCGACGGCGTCGCTAGATAGTGAGACTCTCCGTAAGGCGATCGAAGCAAATTGAAGACAGTGTGTGCTCTCCGAGGAAGAGTGGCGCGCTGAGGCGCGATTACCCAAAAAGCTTCGAATTCGATTTGACCATTTCGTTTAAGTTCTCTATTTGTTCCGTTAAACAAACCTATTGGTTGTGTAAAGCTTCGCCCGCAACACGCTACCGGGGGAGCAAAGTGGATAAGCGCATTACGTTCAGATTTTACCGCGTGAGGCCTGCGAACCGTACGCGGCTAGATTTCGGAGAGGTGCTTACGCAAATAGGCAACATACCCCGACCTTGCGATCGCGAGCGGCAACTCGCAACGGACTATCATGTCCGCGCCGAGATTGTTGAGCGGGCTCAAGGCTCGATCCACGGCGAATTAACTCGAATTCAACGAACAAACTTTCCATCCGAAGTCCAAGATGATGGCCGCAGATCGCTTCGAGTCCGGAATCCCCTTGGTCACGGGGTGGTTTTTCGCTACCTGCCCGGCACAGAACAGATTGGCCTGCAATACGATCCACGCGTTCTGTCTCCAAGTAAATTCTCGTATTACGTAGGGCAAATTATCGATGGCGCTCATTTCGAATTTGAACCAATCGTGCGGGACGACATGTGGGACCGCTTTAATCAGGGAACGGTCCGAAAGGTTTCGATTTCAATTAGTCGACCCGACAATCTCGGTGTTTTGGAACGAGGGGGAGCAGCATCGGTGACGCGATCAATGCGAGATATGGCGGATGCTTACGCAGCACCGAGCATAACAATCGAACTTTCAATGGGACATCGTCGAGGAGGGTTAGCAAATGCGGTACGATCAATGGTCAGACACTTCCGGACCCAAGCGGTACAGGACCAAATTGAGATCTCGTCTATGAAGGCAAAGGTTAAACCGGAAGGCGAAAAGACAGAGGACTTGGACCTTCTCGAAGATTTCCTGTCAACCAAAGAGGTTCTACAACTTCAAGATAACAATCCCGAAGAAAATTACCGCATTAAGTTGGCGGCACTGCGCGAGAAAATGCGTGAGCGGCTCTGAACGCTACGCCTCCTATTACTTAGAGGCCTATGGACCAGCGCTTTCCGGAATAGCTGCTTTCGTAGTGCTACTGACTGCACAACCGTATCTTCTACCCTTGATGGCTGCAGATAAATTGTCGATCAGCAATGTATTTTCAGCAGTGTTTGGTTGGGCGTCGATACAGACCGGATGCGTATTTGCAATCTACGGTTTCGTAGCAGGAAAGACAGACGGCTTCATCGTCGAGATTCGAAAAACCAGATCTATGGCTCGATATAACACTTTCATCAGGCGAGCGATTTGGAGTGGCTTTATTTTGACCTTCACATCGATGCCTCTGATCTCTTGGAAATTTTCTCTATCGGCCGACGACAACTTGACTTACGCTATTCTATCCGCCTGGTTTTCTATTTTTATATGGGCGTTCTTTGCGTTTGCTCGTGTGGCTTATATATTTGGCCTATTAGTTCGAGCCGATGAGAAGGTAGGCAACTAGCCTCATAGCCCGTAGGGCGGATTAGCCGAAGGCGTAATCCGCCGCGATCGGAGCGGTGGGTTACGGCTTCGCCTAACCCAACCGACGGCGCTTATTCCGCAGCTACGCGGGACAATTCGCCCGCGTCTCGGAGTTCGACATAGAGCTGGATCGGGTCGAGGTCGAAACCGTTGGGCCAGGTCGGTGCGCCCATCTCGACGAAGGCACGGGCGAAGTAAGCGGGATCGCGGAGCGGCGCCAGCATCGGCCCATCGGCGCTCAGGACATCCGACAGATCGCGCACGCCTTCGCTGCCGTCGGTGAAGCGCAGCCACAGACGGCGGTCATCCAGCGCCTTGAGGCGCAACACCTCGACCATCGGCCAATCATTCGTCATCATCGGGACCCGGCACCTTTTCCAGCGGGCGATAAGCTCGGGCACGTCGTCAATTATCCTGCAATTCGGATCGGCGCGCCAGCGCCCAATCGCGAACCAGCCGGCTTGCGACCGGAGGCAATTCGCCTGTCATGATCATCCCATCCGACAATCGGACCAAGGCCTTGGCCCGGCCATACCGCGCATGGAAATGCGGTGGCTCGTGGTCGTTGTCGTACATCTGGATATTAATACCGTAGAACCAGGCAATTGTCGGCATAGCGGAAGACCTTCGCTACAAACTTGACAATAGCCTGAAGACTAACAGCATGAGAGCCTGCCGCTACATGCAAAAAGGTCTGGATTACGCCGCCTTTGCAATCGTTTCGTCGTTCGCTGGCCAGACCCTCAGTTTTACAAGTAGCTCCGCAGTTGCCTCCTTCTTCCCTCCCCGTTGCAGGGCGGGGCGGGGGTTGGGGACCCGCGGGCACTGCGACGCGTGGCCCCCAACCGGGTATCCGTGGAGCCTGTGCTCGGACGGCGCGGAGTGCCGCTCCGGGCGAGGGGTCTCCGTTCCAGATTTACCGAATCAATACGCGCGTCGCCCTCACCCCAGCCCTCTCCCGCAAGCGAGCGAGGGAGCGCGCTGCGGCGGGAGGCGGGCGTGGTGCAAGAGTTGCGTATCCGCACCGGCGGCCCGTAGGGCGCATGAGCCGACGGCGTCATGCGCCACCCGTGCAGATGGTGGGGTACGGTTTCGCCTAACCACGCGTCCTGTAAAGCGTTACTTTACAGAAGACATACATATCCTATATCGTGCTTTCCATGAGAATTCGGAACGTCCTGCACAAGGAGCTCCGACGGCTCATCGAGGATGATGACGCCGGCGGGATTCAAGCGGCTATCGCGGACAAGCTGCGCCGCATGATTTCGTTTCTGCAGGACATGGAGCGGGAGGACGAACTCCGAACAGTCCCGAGCTGGAAGGCGCACAGGCTGACCGGAGATCGCAGGGGACATGGAGTCTGTTCGTCACCAAGAACTGGCGGCTGACATTCCAGATCGACAAGGACGGGATCGAAATCATCGACCTCGACTACGAAGACTACCACTAGGACGCTTTGATGAGACCGACGATGCGGACAAAGACCGACCTGCGCATGAAAAGCCCGGTACACCCCGGCAGCTTCGTGAAGCACGAGATCATCGAACCGCTCCGGCTCACCGTCACCGAAACCGCGAAGGTCTTGGGCGTCACCCGGCCGGCGCTGTCCGCGGTTCTGAACGAGCGCGCCTCGCTGTCGTCCGAGATGGCGCTCCGCATCGAAAAGGCGTTCGGCGTGTCGATGGACACCTTGATGCGCATGCAGAACAGCTTCGATATCGCCGAGGCGCGCAAGCGCGCCGGCGAGATCAAGATCGCGCGCTACGCGGGCGCGGCGGAATAGCAGCTCCGTAGGACACATACGCCGAAGGCGTCCTAAGCTGCTTGTGCAGATGGTGGGTTACGGCTGCGCCTACCCCAACCTACGGCGCTTACGGATCTGCTCTCGCCGTTCAAAAGGCTTTCGGCAACCCGGCCTGACGCAGGATGGCGTTCGCGGTGTGACGGCTCGGAATGCCGACCGGAACGGCGAAGTTTCGATTCGTGAGCGGGCTGTGCCAGATCTCGTGGCTTCCCTTGCCCTGGCGAACCAGCGTGCAGCCGGCCACCCGCAGCAGGTCTCTCAATTCGCGGTCAAACTGCGGCGCCATCAGGCCGCCGGGAGCGCTTCACGCAAGGCGGTGATCTGCAAAAACACCGACGCCGGATCGACGCCGGGATGATTGTCCGGCAACAGGTCCAGCGTCATGGCTTCGATCTTGGCCAGCAACGCGTCGAGCGTCGGCGCATCGGCCGCTGCCGGGATCTCGTCGCAATGTCCGCTCCAGACGCCTGCGTCGGCGTCCCAAACGGCGGACACGGTGAAGATGACCGGTTTCGACATCGTCGCCTCGTCTCGCTTGCCGGCGTCATGCCCAGACTTGATCCGGGCATCCATCCGGTCGAAGACCGATGGATTGCCGGGTCGAGCCCGGCAATGACATCGGTTGATCGTCGTTAGTTATCCAGGAAGCTCCGCAGCTTCCTTGACCGCGACGGATGCTTCAGCTTGCGCAGCGCCTTGGCTTCGATCTGGCGGATGCGCTCGCGGGTCACCGAGAACTGCTGGCCGACTTCTTCCAGCGTGTGGTCGGTGTTCATGCCGATGCCGAAGCGCATGCGCAGCACGCGTTCTTCGCGCGGGGTCAGCGAGGCCAGCACGCGCGTGGTGGTCTCGCGCAGGTTCGACTGGATCGCGGCGTCGATCGGCAGCACCGCGTTCTTGTCCTCGATGAAGTCGCCGAGGTGGCTGTCCTCTTCGTCACCCACCGGGGTTTCGAGCGACAGCGGCTCCTTGGCGATCTTCAGGACTTTCCGCACCTTCTCCAGCGGCATGCCGAGCTTTTCGGCGAGCTCTTCCGGGGTCGGCTCGCGGCCGATCTCGTTGAGCATCTGCCGCGAGGTGCGCACGATCTTGTTGATCGTCTCGATCATGTGCACCGGGATACGGATGGTGCGGGCTTGGTCCGCAATGCTGCGGGTGATCGCCTGCCGGATCCACCAGGTGGCGTAGGTCGAGAACTTGTAGCCGCGGCGATACTCGAACTTGTCGACCGCCTTCATCAGGCCGATGTTGCCTTCCTGAATGAGATCGAGGAACTGCAGGCCGCGGTTGGTGTACTTCTTGGCGATCGAAATCACGAGGCGGAGGTTGGCCTCGACCATTTCCTTCTTGGCCTGACGGGCTTCGCGCTCGCCCTTCTGCACCGAGTGGACGATCTTGCGGAATTCGCCGATCTCGAGGCCGGTGAGCGCCGCCATCGACTGCACTTCCTGGCGCAGATCCTTGATGCGGTCCTTCTCGTGGTGGACGAAGTTCTTCCAGCCCTTGGCCGACAGCTTCGACACCCGGTTGAGCCAGCGCGGATCGAGCTCGGAGCCCTGATAGTTGCGCAGGAAGTCGTCGCGGGCGACGCCGTGGCTGTCGGCGAGCCGCATCAGGCGGCTCTCGAACGACACCAGCTTCTTGTTGATGTCGTAGAGCTGCTCGACCAGGCTGTCGATACGGGCCTGGTTGAGGCGCAGCGACTTCACCTCGACGATGATCTCGTCCTTCAGCTTCTTGTACTTGCGCTCCTGCGACGGCGACAGCTGCTCGTTCTGCAGCTGGTTGGCGATGTCCTGCTCCTGCAGCTTGCGCAGCTTCTTGTAGTTGTCGGCGATCTTGTCGAAGGTCTCGACCACCTTCGGCTTCAGCTCGGCCTCGATCGCGGCCAGCGACATCTGGTTCTCGAACTCGTCGTCGTCGCCGTCGCCTTCCGACGCGCCTTCGCCGCCCTCGCCGGATTCGGCCGGCGCGGCGCCGCGCTGCTGGGCCGGACGGAACGGGGTGGCGGCGGCCGGCGCGGCCGGCGGCGCGACATGCGCGGGCGCAGCGCCCTCGCCTTCGGCCGCGGCTTCCTCGCTGTCGTTCCCGATGTTGTTCTTGCCCTCGGGGCCCGCATAGGTGGCTTCGAGATCGATGATGTCGCGAAGGAAGATCTTGCCTTCGTTCAGCTCGTCGCGCCAGATGATGATCGCCTGGAACGTCAGCGGGCTTTCGCACAGCCCGGCGATCATCGCCTCGCGGCCGGCTTCGATCCGCTTCGCGATCGCGATTTCGCCCTCGCGCGACAACAGCTCGACGGTGCCCATCTCGCGCAAGTACATGCGGACGGGATCGTCGGTGCGCTCGCCGGGCTCGGACTTCTTGGTCTCGGTGACGGCCTTGGCGGTGACTTCGACCAGATCGTTGTCGAGCTCCTCGTCGGCTTCCTCCTTGGCCTCTTCCTCTTCGGCCTCGGTATCTTCCGCCTCGGACACGTTGATGCCCATGTCGGACAGCATCGACATGATGTCTTCGATCTGTTCCGGCGACGTGGTGTCGGAGGGCAGCACTTCATTGAGCTGATCGAAGGTGACGAAGCCGCGCTTCTTCGCCTGCTTGATCATCTTCTTGACGGCCGCGTCCGACAGGTCGAGGAGCGGCGAGGGAGCGTCGACGGTGTCCTTCTCCGGCGCGTCTACCTTGTCGTCCTTGTCCTTGTCCTGCACCTGTACCGTCTTCGCCTTGCTGGCCATCCACTGCTCCTGAACGCGCTCACGGACGAGGCGTCACCGCACCGCCATGAAAACTTGCCTGATCGGGAGAGACGCACAAAGGGCGGCGCCTGCCTGCGCCACCCCCACACGATCCCGCTCGCTGGTCACCCAATTGGTCGCCCGAAGGCCTTTTAGCCGGAATGCCGTTAAGCCCTTACTAACCCTGTTTTTTGCAGCCAATTCCGGGGATTTGCGAGTCTTTTCGACTCGTTCCATCGTCCGGGTCTCGCTGGACCGCCTCACACGCTGCGCTGGAACCGGCCGGAGGATTCGCCGAATCCCTCGATCAGCGCCTCGGTGCCCTCGACCTGCGCCAGGCGCGCCTTGACGTCGTTCAGCCACTGCATGTTCGCCTCGCTGCCGTCATCACCCAGGGCCAGCTCGGCATCCTTCAATTCCCTAAGTAAGGAGTGGGATTGTCGATGCAAGGCAACGAGTTGCTGCCACGTCGAAAGCACGTCCTCGCGCGCCGCCTTGGGGCCGGTCCCCCATACCGCGGAGGTCGTGATCGCCCGCTCAACCCGCTGCAATTGCTCGGATAATCCTGCCTTAACCAAATCTGCGCGGAGCTTCTCGGCCTGCTCGGCCGGATCGTCGCCGCGGTGGTGGTGCTGGGCGAAGGCGGCGATGATCGCCGCCCGCAGCCGGTGCGCCTCCGGATGGGCGAATTCCAGCGCGGCGATTTCCTCGAGATGGTCATCGAGCAGCCAGGGGTGGTTGAGCAGCGAGATCAGGATCAAGGCCTCGCGGCGCGACATCGCCGAGCGCTGGCCGCGCATGATCGGGCTGCCGATCAGGTCCGGGCTGGCAATCTGGTAGGGCCCGCGGCCGAGCCCCGGCGCCGGTTGTCCAGGACGCCCGCGCGGGGCAAATCGGCCGCCGCCCTGTGGAAAACCGCCGGGGTGGGCGAATCGCCGGCCCGAATCGCCGCCCCCGCCGCCGCGGAAGCCGCCGCCGAATCCGCCATAGCCGCCGGCCGGGGCGAAGGCGGCGCGCAGCCGGTCGGTGAGATCCTGGCGATAATGCCGGCGCACGATCTCGTCGCGGATGCCGTTCGACAGCTCGTTGATCCGCGCCTCCAGCGCGGCGCGCCGCTCCGGGGTGGCGAACATCCCGCCTTCGGCCTCGCGCGCCCACAGCATGTCGGCGAGCGGCCGCGCCGCGCTGATCACTTCGTCGACCGCGAGCCGGCCGCCGGCGCGGGCGAGATCGTCGGGGTCCTGGCCTTCGGGCAGCAGCGCGAAGCGCAGGCTCTTCCCCGGCTTGAGATGCGGCAACGCCAGGTCGGCGGCGCGATACGCCGCCTTCTGGCCGGCGCGGTCGCCGTCGAAGCACAGGATCGGCTCGTCGGCCATCTTCCAGAGGTGCTGCAGCTGCGCCTCGGTCAGCGCGGTGCCGAGCGGCGCAACGGTCGCAGGAAAGCCGGCGGTGACCAGCGCGATGACGTCGACATAACCTTCGACCACGATCACCGAACCGCCGTCATGCGCGGCTTTGCGTGCGGGCGCGTGGTTGTAGAGGTTGTCGCCCTTGTGAAACAGCGGCGTCTCGGGCGAGTTCAGATACTTCGCCGCGACATCCTTCTCCAGCGCGCGGCCGCCGAACGCGATCACCCGGCCGCGCAGATCGGTGATCGGAAACATCACCCGGTCGCGGAACTTGTCGAACGGCACCGGGATGTCGGGGCCCGCCGACAACAGTCCCGCTTCGATCATGTCGGCCACCGGCACGCCGTGCTTGCCGAGATGTTCTTTCAGCGCGAAGCGCTCGTTCGACGCGTAGCCGAGCCGGAACTTGACCTGGGTGCCCGGCAGAATCGCGCGGTCGGCCAGGTAGCCGCGGGCGCGGGCGCCGCCGCGCGAGGCGAGATTGTCGGCGAAGTAAGCCGCCGCCAGCTCCATCACATCGTACAGCGATTTGCGGCGCTGCTCCTGGCGCGCCGAATCCGCCGACTGCACCGGCAGCGCGACGCCGGCCATCGCCGCCAGCCGCTCGACCGCCTCGGGGAAGTCGACGCCCTCGGTCAGCATCACGAAGTCGAAGATCGAGCCGTTCTTGCCGGAGGAGAAGTCGAACCACGCCTGTTTCTCGTCATTGACGAAGAACGACGGCGTCTTCTCCTGCTGGAACGGCGACAGCCCCTTCCACTCCCGCCCGGCCTTCTTCAGCTTGACGCGACGGCCGACCACCTCCGACACCGACAGCCGGGCTTTCAGATCGTCGAGGAACTGCGGCGAGAAGCGCATGGGGCTCAAGGGCTAAGCGGCGCAACGACAGCGCCGACCGACCATGGATATAGGGTGTGGGCCGGCGTGGGTGAACCGGGGTGAAAGTTGTCCCGGTGATTCACAGACAACTTCGATCGACCCGGCCGCAGCCCCCAAAACCACCGATACGCGAAACGGACTCGTGATACACGCATGTCATCACCTCGCAATATTTCGCATTGCGGCATAGGCGATACCCTTGTAAACCCGCGACAATTCGCAAGCGGAGCGGGTTTGATCCAGCTCATTGCTGCACCGCGCAAGCGGGATTGAACTGCCGCACCCTGCAATACGCAGGGGAGTCGGGGGAGAACGATCAGCCAAGGCTTAGAGGGCTCACCCGCGACGTTCCCGACCGTTCAGGAATGCCGCGTTCGAACGATAAGGAGCCAGACCATGGCTAATTGTGCCCATTGCAATGCGCAGATGACGTCGCTCGGCGTGGAAGCCGTCGACGGTGTGTACGAGATCCATTCCTGGAAATGCGACGACTGCGGCCATGTCCTCGACATCGCCACCGCGTCCGTTGAAGCCTACGACTTCCCCAGCTTCTGCCTCACCGAGCCGGGCGATCCGGATTGGCTGACGCTGCTGCCGCTCGCCGCCAATGCGCGGATCGAACTGCATCTGACCGGCTAGGGCCAAGGCCGCGCTACGCGATCAGCCGGAAAACGCCTCCGGCTGGTAGCGCCCCGTCTCGATGCGCGGCAGCCGCGCCACGTCCCAATTGAAATAGTACACGAACGCGTCGAGCTCGGTGCCGCCCTCCAGCGTCACCCGGGCGATCTCGCGCCGGTATTCGGCGCGCTGATCCGACGGGCCACAACCTTCGTAATCGTCGAGCTGCGCCAATATCTCGTCCGGCCGATGCAGCCGGAACACCTCTCCGTACACGCGATCGGCGGCATCGTCGGACGGCACCAGGCCGGGATAGTGCCGCACCAGATACAGCCGGCCCGGGATCGAGGCCGGGCCGAGAAATTCGGCATTCGACGATAGCAGCCGGGCCATCGGATGATCGTAGCCACGCATCAGCGTGCCATAAACGAACAGACGGTCGAACATTTCAATTTACCTCAGCAAACCAGCCGCCTCCGCGACCTCCCCTCGATTACCACAACCGCGGCAAAACTAGACCATCGATCTAGGCAGGACACCAAGCGCGTGATTGAGGGTGCGCAGCGCTCGTGTTAGCGTCCGCATCGGTTGAATTAGTTTATACTTGTTACGTGTTCGAGATTGGGCAGGACACGTTTCAAACACACACCGGCCGCGACCAGTCCTTTGCTGCACTGGAGACCGCGATGAAGCCGTCTCAATTCAACGTCTGGACGCAACTCGGCGATGGCGTTCATCTGCTCTACAACACCCGGAGCAACGCGCTTCTGCGGCTATCGGCCGAGCTGAAGCGTAAGGCCGAAAGCCATCTTGCGCGCCCGGACGCGACCGGCAGTGACGACCTGGCGCGTCAGCTCGTCACGCTCGGCTTCATGATCGACGACGCTGCCGACGAACTGGCGCTGCTGAAGACCGCGGAGCGCACTCAACGGTTCGACGGCCGCCGGCTCGGCCTGACGATCTGCACCACGCTCGCTTGCAATCTGCGTTGCATCTATTGCTATCAGAAAAAAGACAGCGCGCTGATGAGCCAGGACGTTCAGTCCAAGATCGTCGACTATGTCGACTCACGGACCCCCGGCCTCGCAGCACTGTCCGTAGTGTATTTCGGTGGCGAACCTCTGGTCGGGCTGTCGGTGATCGAATCGCTGGCGCAGAAATTTCAAGGCCTGGCCGCCGCCAGGGGCTTCAACTACTCCGCGGCGGCCATCACCAACGGATACCTTTTAACCGAAGACACCGCGAAACAGTTGAGCGCCTGTGGCGTCCGTTCGGTGCAAGTCACGCTCGACGGCCCGCAACGCATTCACGATCAGCGCCGCCCGCAGCGCAACGGGAAGGGTAGCTACGATCGCATTCTCGAAAATCTGCAACGAGTCGTGGGCCGGATGGAAGCGGTCTCGCTGCGCGTCAACATCGACAAGGGCAACGCGGATGCGGTGCCCGAGCTCCTGACCGATCTCGACGCAGCCGGGCTGCGCGGCAAGGTCAACGTGTATTTCGGACTGGTCGACAACGCCACCGAATCGTGCCGCGACTACGGCTGCAATTGCTTCAGCAAGGAGCAATTCGCAAGCGAATCGCTAAAGCTACAATTGACGGCACTCCGCCACGGCTTCGTCGTCGACAACTATCCCGGCGGCGGAATGGGCTGCGGCGCGACCTCGGCAAGCGCTTATGTCGTTGCGCCCGACGGGCGGCTGTTCAAATGTTATAACCATACGGGTGTCGATGGTAGCGAAGTCGGGCACATCTCCGGCGAACTCGACCAGATCCGGCTGAGCCGATGGCTCGCCTACGACCCGTTCGACTATCCGAAATGCAAAGCCTGCGACAAGCTTCCGTTGTGCCTCGGCTCGTGCCCTGCGAGCGCGGTCGAGACCGGCGAACCGGAATGTCCCTCCATCGCCTTCGGTTTGCACGACACCTTGAAGATGGAGCTCCTGAATCGCCGATTCAGAGAGATGCAACGTCTGTCCAACGAAGCGAGGACGACATGAGCGCCGACCAGGACAAGAAGATGATCGAAATGCTGCAGCAAATGCAGATCGACATCGAGAAGAGCACCCGAGGATCGCTCGAAAGCAAGGGCATCCAGCTCGATCCGGATATGGAAATCCTGCACTGGGAGGAAGGTAAGCGCAACCTGATCGAAGCAGGTCCATGCGCGAGCCAGGAGAACTGCGACGATCGCTGTAAGCCAAACGTCGTGATCTGCGCGACCCGGCTCGCGTGCGAGGCGTTGCACGTCTGCGGCTATCGATGTCGTAACGTGGCCGACCCTTGCGCCAATCGAATCTGCCACAGCCAGCCGGTCGATCCGCGCTGAGCCGGAGCGCGGCCTCCCGCACGATAAGCGCAATCCGACGAGGGGTGGACGAGCGGCAAAGCCGCCGGTGACGGCATGGGTGATTTGAGCACGACAAACGACCACCCGCTGATCACCGCGGCGCCGTTTTTTGCGTTCAGCGTCACGCACGAATTCTCCGCCCCCGTCGATCTCCGGCACGACGACGACACCAAGCAAGATCCCGATCTTCGCCGGATGGAGACGGCGCCGACGGCGGACTTGCACGACGTGATTGGAGGGTTCGTCGACCGCACCACGACCGCGAGGTCCGGCGAGATGCTGTTGCGGTCGATTCGCACTGCGATTCCCGACAAGTGCCTGCGCGATCGTTTCGATCGGCTGTTCCGTCATCAGGACGCCTGGCTGCACGATAGCATCGCCTGGGCGCTCAGCCGCGATCGCACACTGCGAAAGGCGATCGCGCAGGAAGCGCTGATCCCGCTGCGGCCCCCGAACCACGCCGCCTTTGCCGGCGCCTCCCACCCGGCTGGATTGTCGGCACCGCTCAAGCTCGGCTATCTGCTCTATCAGGAGCGCAAATGCGGCGGCGCCCCGGAGCGCTATGCCGCACAGGCCGAGGCCATCAGCCCGGCCTGCAGCCGCAGCGCCGAGCGGCTGAGCCGCCTCCTGGAGGAAGCCGAACGATGGTACGCCGAGGTGCTCGCCTTCGTCGTATACGAACCGTGGATCGCAGGCGATCACGGCCGCGGCGCGACCCTGGCCGAGGCGCTTTCCGAGGTATTTCCGGCCGCGGCGGAGATGCCCCCGTTTCAATTGGTGGTCGACGCGTGCGGCGCGCCGGATGCTTATGTCGCCGAGGGCTATGCAGCGGTGCTCGTCGATGCCGCTGTGCGGGGCGACAATGACGCCGGCCGCGCTTGGCTCGGCGCCGCTTCGGCCGTGCAGAAGCAGCAGATCCTCACCGGGCTCGACCTGCGGCTGCGCGGCTTGACCGACAGGATCGAGCCAGGGCTGAGACTCCAGGATTGGCGCGAAATGTTCCGGTCAGGCGTGATTCACGCCAGCAATTCGATCCGCTTCGACATCGGCAATTCCATCGCCAGCCTGCCGGAAATCGCCCTGCACGAGATGTCGCATCTCGCTTACGCCCAGATGCGACCGCCGGTTCGAACAATGGTCGACGACCGCGGCACGCCGTTGCTGACACGGCGGATCGACCGCAGTCTCGACGAAGGCCTCGCCGAATTGTTTTCCGGCGCGGCACTGCGTCGCCTCGCGGGACACTATCCGCTGGTCACGGCCTATCGACGGCTCCGTTTCGCGCTGCTGCGGGGCCGTCGCAATGACCCCCATATTGGCGGGTTTGCGGTGTTGAAGCGCTACTGCGCTGACCGGCCGATCCCCGATGCGGCTGAATTGCTGAGACGCGTCAACGCCGCGGATCACGACCTGATCCGGTTGCTCGATACCCCGGGCGAACACCCTTCGCCGGCAAGCACCATCGAGGGCCCGATCGCGGCGGTTCCGGAAGTGCAAATCGCGATCGGCGCCGCGCCAGAGCTGACCTCGCTCGGTTTTCGGCGGCATTGGTGCACGCTGGCGATCCGCGGAAACCACTGAGCATCTCCCGACAGCACGACCGGTCGGCCGTTGGAATGGCCGCCGGCGACTGCAATTTTGTACAGTGTCCGACCATTCGTCTCGACGGCGCGCGGGCGAATCCGCTACCGATTTGGCGGGGCTCGGACGACGGCGGTCGATAGGCAGGTCTGGTGATGGACGGCGTGCGCGACGATTTCCTCAGCCTCGATGCCGGACAGCCTCCGGTGATCGAGCGCAATCCAAACGGACGGTCGCCGTTCCTGCTGGTGTGCGACCACTACGGCCGGCGGATCCCGGCGCAGCTCGGCGACCTCGGCCTGCCCGAGTCCGAGCTGACGCGGCACATCGCCTGGGATGTCGGCATCGCCGGCGTGGTCGAGCGGCTGTCGGACGCGCTTCAGGCCCATCTGATCGCCCAGCGCTATTCGCGCCTTGTGATCGACTGCAACCGGCCGCCGAGCGCCGAAAGTTCGATTCCGCTGGTCAGCGAGGCGACCACGATTCCCGGCAATGACGGGCTCACCCGGGAGCAGGCGACGGAGCGGCGCCGGCTGATCTTCGATCCGTACCACCAGCGGATCGAGGCCGCGATCGAGGACCGGCAATTGTCCGGCCAGCCCACCGTGCTGCTGGCGCTCCATTCGTTCACGCCGGTGTATCACGGCATGGCGCGGCCCTGGCACATCGGCACGCTGTATCAGGACTGCACCGTGCTGCCGCCGCTGCTGCTCGGCGAGCTGCGACGCGAGCCCGAACTGGTGGTCGGCGACAACCAGCCCTACGCAGTCGCCGACGGCACCGACTACACCATCCCGGTGCACGGCACCGCGCGCGGCCTGATCACCTCCGGCATCGAAATCCGCCAGGACCAGATCACCGACGAAGCCGGCCAGATCGAATGGGCCGCGCGCCTGGAGCGGGTGCTGGCCGCGATCGCAGACAAGCTGCAGCAGCAGCAGGTGCTATCCTAGAGCAGTTCTGTTTTTCATCGAATCAGAGCTGATCCGCACCTCCTGCCACGCGCGCAACCTCATGGTGAGGAGGCGCGTAGCGCCGTCTCGAACCATGTGACGCAGGCAATGCGTTGTTCCATCCTTCGAGACGCCCGGCTTCGCCGGGCTCCTCAGGATGAGGACTCAGTGCCTTCGGAAAGGTCGGATCATTTCAATCAAACGATGAACCGCTCTCTAGCTGTGAGCTTTCATTAGGTTGTCCATCCGGTCCGGACCGGGGATGCTGAGGTTGCGATGCTTCAGTATCCAGGGAGGGACCGGATGAACATTCACA
>NZ_UFQQ01000044.1 GCF_900218015.1 Rhodopseudomonas pentothenatexigens
TCGATACAATTGGCACCGGCCCCACGGCGGCATAAAGTCACAAATACCCATCAGCCGCCTCGGCCTGTCCGAGGACAACCTGTTGAGGCTCCACAGCTAGAGCGGTTCATCGTTTGATTGAAACGATCCGACGTTTCCGAAGGCACTGACTCCTCATCCTGAGGAGCCCGGCGAAGCCGGGCGTCTCGAAGGATGGGGTAACGCGTTCCCTGCGTCACATGGTTCGAGACGGCGCTACGCGCCTCCTCACCATGAGGTTGTGCGTGTGGCAGGCGGCGCCGATCAACTCTGATTTTATCAAAGACAGAACTGCTCTAATAGATTTCCAGACAGACGGCATCATCGGCCTCGAACTCCGCAATCAAACCGGAATGGGTTCGAAGCAACAATGCGATTGCGGCGCGCGACCGATTTCCTGAGCGCACCCAAATCACTTTCGGCGGCGGCCCCAGCAGCATCGCCATGTCGGAAAAATCCGCGTCCTGGGAAACGATCGTCAGCTGATTGGCCCGAGCGAAACTCCATATCGTCCGATCGTCTGCCTGCGTCAGGCCGACATCGCGAACGTGGCACGATCCTGGGAAAAGATCGGAGACGTCTCGACAGAGTTTGAAGCTGAGGTTCTGGTCGAACAGCAGCTTCATTACGAAGCCGTGATGAGCCGCCGTTCACGATCCGCCGCATACGCGAGCGCCGCACGGATGTCCTGTTCGGTCAGCTCCGGGAAATCGGAGATAATCTCCTCCGGCGTCTGGCCATCTGCCAGCCAGCCGAGCACATCCGCGACCGCAATTCGCATATGGCGAATGCACGGCCGACCGCCGCGCTTCCCCGGCTCGATGGTGATGATCTCCCGGTAATCCATCTGAACACCATAGCATGCTTTTTCGATGGGGCGCAGGCGTCGCTCCCAAATCCGCCAACCCCTCGCAGAACCAGGCCAGACCACCTATGTTGTGCCCCGAACAACTTCGGGAACAGGACCTCATGACCAACCCAGCCCAGACCTCGCTCATCGACCGCGCCAATCTCGATCGCGACGAGGTGAGGCGCGAGATCGCGCGGGGGCTGGCGGGGGCGGACGACGGCGAGCTGTTTCTCGAATACAGCCAGACCGAGGCGCTGGCGTTCGACAACGGCCGGCTGAAGCAGGCGACCTACGACACCGCGCAGGGCTTCGGTTTACGCGCCGTTAAGGACGACGCGGTCGGCTATGCGCATTCCTCGGACGTGTCGCTGCCGGCGCTGATCCGCGCGGCGGACGCGGTCGCTGCGGTGCGCGGCGACTACAGCGGCAGCCTGTCGGTGGCGCCGCCGCACACCAATGTGCGGCTGTACGGCGACGACAACCCGCTCGACGCGCCGGGCTTCGAGGCCAAGGTCAAGCTGCTCGGCGAGATCGACGCCTATATCCGCGACAAGGATCCGCGGGTGCGGCAGGTGTCGGTGTCGGTCGGCGCCACCTGGCAGGTGGTCGAGATCCTGCGCCCCGACGGCGAAAGCTATCGCGACATCCGCCCCTTGGTGCGGGTCAACGTCTCGGTGGTCGCCGGCCAGGGCGACCGCCAGGAAAGCGGCTCGAAGGGCTATGGGGGCCGCGAGGCCTATGCGCGGTTCATCGAGACCAAGGCCTGGCGCGACGCCGCCGACGGCGCGCTGCGCGAAGCGCTGGTCAATCTGGAATCTGTCCCCGCCCCGGCCGGCGAGATGGACGTGGTGCTCGGCCCGGGCTGGCCCGGCGTGATGCTGCACGAGGCGGTCGGCCACGGCCTCGAGGGCGACTTCAACCGCAAGAAGACCTCGGCCTTCGCCGGCCTGATGGGCCAGCAGGTCGCCGCCAAGGGCGTCACCGTGGTCGACGACGGCACGATCTCGGCGCGGCGCGGCTCGCTGTCGATCGACGATGAGGGCACCCCGACCAGCCGAACCGTACTGATCGAGGACGGCATCCTCAAAGGCTATATGCAGGACCGTCAGAACGCCCGGCTGATGGGCATGAAGCCGACCGGCAACGGCCGCCGGCAGTCCTACGCCCACGTGCCGATGCCGCGGATGACCAACACCTACATGCTGGCCGGCCAGCGCGATCCGGCCGAAATCCTCGCCTCGGTGAAAAACGGCATCTACGCGGTGAACTTCGGCGGCGGTCAGGTCGACATCACGTCAGGCAAATACGTGTTCCAGTGCACCGAGGCGTACCGGATCGAGAACGGCAAGATCGGCGCGCCGCTGAAGGGCGCAATGCTGATCGGCAACGGCCCGACCGATTTGCACCGCATTTCCATGATCGGAAACGACATGCAGCTCGACGACGGCATCGGCACCTGCGGCAAGAACGGCCAGGGCGTGCCGGTGGGTGTCGGTCAGCCGACGCTGCGCATGGACAGGATTACGGTCGGAGGCACCGGCGGATGACGACGGAAACGGAGTCGCGAAGCGCGACGGCGCGGCGCTGGGGCTCGCAGCTCACACAGCTCGCCGCGGTGGTGGCGATCGTGCTGGTCGGCAAGGGCGCGGTCGCCGAGCCGTTTTATGTGCCGTCCGGCTCGATGGAGCCGACGCTGCTGATCGGCGACGCGCTGCTCGCGTCGAAATATCCGTACGGCTACTCGACCGCCTCGCTGCCGATCCACGTCGCGGTGCCGGAGAGCGGCCGGGTGTTCGGCGCCACGCCGCACCGCGGCGACGTCGTGGTGTTTCGCTGGGCCGGCGACCGCTCCCAGGTCTGGGTCAAGCGGGTGGTCGGACTGCCCGGCGATCGGGTGCAGATCGACGGCGGCCGGGTGTTCATCAACGGCGAAGCCGCCAAGGTGACGCCGGACGGCGTCGGCCGGGCCGAGGACGACAACGGCTCGTACGAGACCGCCGCGCGCTATATCGAGACCCTGCCCGGCGGCGTCGCCCACCCGATCTTCAAGCTGTACGACAACGCCCGGCTCGACAACATGCCGGAAGTCACGGTGCCGGCCGGCCACCTGTTCGTGATGGGCGACAACCGCGACAATTCCGCCGACAGCCGGGTGCCGGTGCGCGACGGCGGCGTCGGCATGGTGCCGATCGACGATCTGGTCGGCCGGGTCGACGCCATCGTCGGCTCGTGGAATCCCGGCGTCCGCCGCCAGCCGGTCAGCGACTGGCTGTCCGGCTTCCGGGTGGCGCGGTTCTTCACCAAGGTGCACTGACCGGCGCGACGCTCAAAACCGCGTCGTCAGGTTGGTGAGCCAGGCCGGCGACACTGCGACCAGCGCCGCTTCGATCCGTTTGTCGGCGCCGGACAGGATCGCGATCCCGATCACCACGAAGGCGCCGCCGAGCACCGCCTTGCCGAGCTTGCCGGCGGACAGCAGGCGGCCGCGGATGTTCGTCAGCGTCGCCCGCGACAGCAGCCCCAGCCCGACCAGCGGCAGCGCCGCACCGATCCCGAACGCCGCCATCGTCATCGCCACGGTCGCGAGATCGCGGCCCTGTGACGCCAGCAGCGACGCCGCGCCCAGCGTCGGCCCGACGCAAGGCGACCACACCGCGCCGAGCAGCAGCCCGATGCCGAACTGACCGGCGAGTCCCGCCCCCGCACTCTGGCCGAAATACTGATCGGCCAGCCCGGACAGCGGGCTGCCGGCAGCCGCGAGCCGGACCTGCGCGGCCGGCACCAGCAGCACCGCGCCGAGCGCGATCATGATCACCGCCGCGGCGGCGCGGAACACCCCGGCGTCGAGACCGAGACTGAAGCCCGCCACCGCGACCAGCAGCCCGATCAGGGTGAACGACAGCGCCAGCCCCGCCGCCAGCGCCAGCGGCCCGTGCCGGTGCTGCGCCACCGCGGCGCCGAGCACGATCGGCACCAGCGGCAGCACGCAGGGCGACAGGATCGACAGCAGTCCAGCCACGAAGGCCAGCGCGATCGCAGTCATGCGTCACAGCGCCTTGGCGAGCAGCGACGCGATCGAGGCTTCCTTGGTGTCGCCGACCGAGCGGCCCGTTTCGTTGGTGCCGTTGAACACGATCAGGGTCGACTGCATGCTGGCGCCGAACGCCTTGACCACGTCCTTCTGGCCGTCGAAATCGACCCGGAAGATCTTCAGCTTGGCGAATTTCGGATCGGCGGCGAGGCGCTGAATGATCGGCGTTTGCGCCTTGCAGGTCGAGCACCAGTCGGCGTGGATTTCGACCAGCACCGGCCCTCCGGCGGCCTGCGCCGCCTTGAACGCCGCGGCGCTGTAGGGCGCGGCGGTATTGGCGAACGCCGGGAGCAGCGGCAGCAGCGCTGCGAGCGCGAACGCCAGGACGGCGCGCAGCAAGGTCTTCCGGGTGAGCATCGACGACATCGGCATCCTCCGTTGCGTGGTGCGGGCCGGTTTCAGCCCGCGCGCAACAGGTACGCTGCCGGTTCCGGGTTTGTTACCTGACCACGCCGGAGATGAAGCCGGGTTTGCGCCGCGGCGGCTTGATGTGGCTTTTCAGGAAGCAGCGGGCGTTGCGGCCGACATAGCCGGGGCGCGCATAGGTCCAGGCCCGGCACTTGTGCTCGTCGACGCAGGCCGCCTTGCAGGCCTCGTCGCCCTCGCCGCCCTTCAGCTCGAAATTGCGGTAGTCGCCGCCGAAGCGGTCGATCGAGACCTCGTTGGAATCGTTGCGCGGCTCCAATACCCCGGCACCGCGCACGCCCGACACGCAGCACGAGCTCGGCGTCCGCGGCGGGACGGTGCTCTTCAGCCAGCACATCGCGCCGTCCTCGGGCGAGCGCGGATAGGCGAAGGTCCAAGACCGGCAGCGCCGGTCGCGCTCGCACATCAGCGCGCATTCGGCCGGATCGCCGCTGGTGACCGGCGTGCGCAGGTAATCGCCCCCGATCCGATCGAAATTCGCCTGCGCCCAGGACGGACGCGGCAAAAGCGCCGCCGCAACCACGGCAAGCACGAGCCAACACGCTCTGAGCAGGCCGCTTCGCATTCACTTGCTTTCGCGTTAGGCCCTGAACCCTGGCCGACAGAAATCAGGCCGGTCCGCGTCCCAGCCCCCGGGGCTCATCTGACGGCCGGCAACCTGTATGGTGGATGAACGACGCCGGGCCCGAGCGCCTCGGCGAGTCTCACGACAGCGTCAGAACGCGTATTCGTCATAGGCGGGCTCGACCGAGCCGCGCCACATCCCGTTGAATTTCTCCAGCATTTCCTCGGCCGGGGTATGGCCGCTGTCGAGGATGCGGTCGAGCGGCGCCAGATGCCGGGATTCGTCGAGGCCGGTGGCGTCGATCCGAGCGCGGCGACGCAACCCGGCATGCGCCAGCACCATGCAGTCCTTGGCGATCTCGAACATGAAACGATTGCCGATCCTGGCCTTGAAGCCGAGCCGCGGCACGTCGTCCCGCAGCGCCTGCCGTTCGGCGGCATTCCAGCCTTTGACCAAGTCCCAGGCGGCGTCGAGGCTGACGTCGTCGTACAGCAGCCCGACCCAGAACGCCGGCAGCGCGGTCAGACGCCCCCACGGCTGACCATCGGCGCCGCGCATTTCGAGATAACGCTTCAGCCGCACCTCGGGGAAGATCGTCGACAGATGGTTGGCCCAGTCCGACAGCGTCGGCCGCTCGCCCGGCAGCTTGTCGTTGTTGCCGTCGAAGAAGTCGCGGAACGACGAACCGGCGACGTCGATGTAGCTGTCGCCACGCTTGACGAAATACATCGGCACGTCGAGCGCGTAGTCGACCCAGCGCTCGAACCCCATGCCGTCCTCGAACGCCCAGGGCAGCATGCCGGAGCGATCGTTGTCGGTGTCACGCCAGATCTCGGAGCGGAACGACAGCAGACCGTTGGGCTTGCCTTCGGTGAACGGCGAATTGGCGAACAAAGCGGTTGCGACCGGCTGCAGCGCCAGCGACACCCGCAGCTTCTTGACCATGTCGGCCTCGGAGGAGAAGTCGAGATTGGTCTGCACCGTGCAGGTCCGGTACATCATGTCGAGGCCGTAGGAGCCGACCTTCGGCATGTAGTTGGTCATGATCTTGTAGCGGCCCTTCGGCATCACCGGGATTTCGCTGCGCGACCACGACGGCGTCATGCCGAGACCGAGAAAGCCGATGCCGAGTGGCGTCGCCACCTCCCGCACCTGCGACAGATGCGCCATCAACTCGGCGTGGGTCTGGTGAACGGTCTCGACCGGCGCACCGGACAGTTCGAACTGCCCGCCCGGCTCCAGCGAGATCGCGCCGCCGCCGGTGACGTCGTGCAGCCCGATGATATGAGAACCCTCCATGATCGGCTCCCAGCCGAGCAGGATCTGCATGCCCTCGAGCAGAGCGCCGATGCCGCGCGCCCCCTCGTAGGGGACCGGGCGATGGCCCTCGAGCGTAAACGGGGTCTTTTCGTGCTCCGTGCCGATCCGAAACTCGGACGGCGGCTTCACGCCCGCTTCCAGCCACGCGACCAATTCGTCGCGCGAATTCAGCGGAGTCATGTCGAGTTGGTCACGCGCCATGGGAAGTCCGAAACAAGCGCGCGGGATCGAGCGACGCGAGGTGGTGGAAGCCGCGGCTGGGAGCAACCGCGAACACGAAGCGAGAGCTGTTTATCATCGCGGGGCTGCGGTGTCTCGCGCATCGAGCGCGGCGGCGTTGCCTTCGCAGGAGCAGCCGAGCCGGTCGAGCAGGCCACACAACCTGACGGCGTCGACATCGGACAGTTTCGAACCGACGTGCTTTTCGATCGCCGCCGAATAGGCCGCCCACATCTTCTTCTGCAACTCGCGTCCAGCCTCGGTGATTTCGACGAACTGGCCGCGCTTGTCGCTGCGGCATTCGCGGCGCACCACCAATCCCTCGTCGACCAGCCGGTCGACCAGGCGCGAGGTGGAATATTGCGGGATCAGCATCTGCTTTTCGAGCTCAACCGGACGCATCTCGCCGCCCGGCGCCCGCGCCAGTTCGAGCAGCGCGTCGTACCACGCCAGCGGCGGAAAACCCGCCTTCTTCAGGTCCTGCTCGACCGCGTCCAATACCCGGCTCCGGACCCGCATCAGGCGGACCCAGGCGGCGGTCGCCTCGGTGGAGGGTTTGCGTTTCATCGCTCCATCCATGGCGTGCACAAACTGTAGCGCACGGGCTGCAAAGGCAGCCATCGCGAGTTTTCCATGCACTCGCATTTAATACTCTCGGCCGGGAAAGCCAAGATCACAACCTCAGAAACCGGCTTTGGTCCCCGAATCGGATGAAGAAGCGGATCGAAATTTGGATCGGCGAGCGCCGCTGTGCCGGCGCTGCGGCCGTCAAGACGCCGATGCAACGATCGGCGCCTTTTTGGCAATCTGCCAGCACCCTCACGCGCGATCAACGCGGCTGGAAATAGTCCAGCGGAATCTTCAAATAGGACCGCCCGTTGGCTTCCGGCGCCGGCTTGCGGCCGCCGCGGATGTTGATCTGCAGCGCCGCCAGCATCAATTTCGGCAGCGGCAGAGACGCATCGCGCTGATCCCGGACGGCGCAGAACTCCGCTTCGGTGCGACCGCCGGCAAGATGGATGTTGCGCGTCTTGTGTTCGGCGACCGTCGCCATGCACTGCGGGTTGCGCCCCTCGGGCGCGTAGTCGTGACCGACGTACAGCCGGGTATTGTCGGGGAGCGCCAGAATGCGCTGCAGGCTGGCATACAATTGCTTCGACGATCCCCCGGGAAAATCGGCGCGGCTGGTGCCGCTGTCCGGCATCATCAGCGTGTCGTGGACGAAGGCGGCGTCGCCAGCCAGATAGGTGACCGACGCCAACGTATGGCCTGGCGAGAACATGACCTGCACCGGGATGTCGCCGACCATGAAGACGTCTCCGTCCGCGAACAGCCGGTCCCATTGCCGGCCGTCGGTCGGAAACGACTCGGGCAGATGATAGATCTTCTGCCACAGCTTCTGCACCTCGGTGACGCGCTCACCGATCGCGGTCGGCGCCTTGAGGCGCTCGGCGAGAAGCGGAGCCGCCGAGAAATGATCGGCATGCGGATGCGTGTCGAGCACCCACGCGATGTCGATGCCGGCCTCTTGCACATAGGCCGCGATCTCGTCGGCGCTCGAGGTAAAGGTCGCACCGGCCTTGGGATCGTAGTTCCATACCGGATCGACCACCGCGCCCTGCATCGTGTTCGGATCGTGAAACACGTACTGCCAGCTTCCGGTAGCCTCATCCCAGAACGGCTTCACGATCGGCTTGCTCATCGTTCGATTCTCCTTTGTCGCTAGACCGCGGCGCCCGCCGTTCAGGAAGGGCGCGGCGGCGATCTTCAGGCGCGGCTGGCCTTCATCATCCAGAGCTGCTTCTGATGCCAGGCTAGGCGATCGCTCAACAATCCCACCGTCGGCTCGTCCCCGTCGTGTTGCGCCGAGGCGATCGCGCGGCGTAGCTCGTCGGTCAGCGCCTCGTGGCCCGAGGTCAACGCGCCGACCATGGCTTCGGCGGATTGCGCCGGTTCCGGTGCCGGCCCCGCCAACGCCGTCAGTTCGGCGAGCGAGCCTGGCGCATGAGCGCCGAGACTGCGGATTCGTTCCGCGATGTCATCGAGCGCGTTCCAGAGGTTGTTGTATTGCTCCTCGAACGCAGCGTGCAGACGGCGGAATTCCGGCCCGACGACGTTCCAATGGTAGCCGTGGGTTTGCACGTAGAGGCCGAAGGTTCGGCCGAGGACGCGGGAGAGAGCTTCGGTCGTGGTCTGCGCAGCATTGGTCATGGCATGGTCCTCCGTATTGGGTGGTCGAGCGGATCGAAGGATCAGCCCCGGCGTCCGCCGGGGCCGGCGTGATGTCAAAGCGCGCGGGTCGAGTAGTACCAATCGACCGTGTCGTAGCCTTCACCGGCACGGGCGAGCGCGGCGGCCGCCGTCGACGGCGGCGGCACGATCACCGCATCGCCCGGCTGCCAGCTCTCCGGCATCGCGCACTTGTTGGCGTCGGCCGTCTGCAACGCCACCAGAAGGCGATAGATCTCGTCGACCGAGCGGCCGGCGATCATCGGGTAGTAGACCATCGCGCGCAGCTTGCCTTCGGGATCGATCAGGAACGTGGCGCGCACCGCGGAGGTGTCGGAAGCACCCGGCTGGATCATGCCGTAGGCCCGGGCCACCGTCATGCTGAGGTCGGCGATGATCGGAAATCTGATCTCGACCCCGAACTTCTCCTTGATGTTGAGCATCCAGGCGATGTGCGAGTAGTGGCTGTCGATCGACAGGCCGAGCAGCTCGGCACCGCGCGCCGCAAAGGCGTCGTGCTTTTTGGCGAAGGCGATGAATTCGGTGGTGCAGACCGGGGTGAAGTCCGCCGGGTGCGAGAACAGGATCAGCCACCTGCCGGCGTAGTCGGCGAGCGTCTTGCGGCCGTGGGTGGTGGGGGCGTCGAATGCGGGCGCGGGGGCGTTGAGCTGAGGGGCGATCGTTGCGATTTCGGTCATCTGCAGTCTCCTGGCGGTCGGGACGTCCCGAGCACTGCGGATGTATCCGAGGCGATTTAATTGGTGAAATTGATTATATCGCTATCTGTGATAGCCTAAACCTATGAACACCGCAGTCACGCTCCGGCAGCTCGGCTTCCTGGTCGCCGTCGCCGACACCCTGAATTTCTCCCGTGCCGCCGAGGCGTGCTTCGTGACCCAGCCGAGCCTCAGCGCCGGGCTGAAGGAACTGGAGGACCGGCTCGGCGTGGTGCTGGCCGAGCGCACCAAGCGCTCCGTGCTGCTGACGCCGATCGGCGCGGTCATCGCCGAGCGCGCCCGCGCGCTGCTGCTGGCCGCCCAGGAGATCGAGGCGCTGGCCGCCGCCGAGGGCGCTCCGGACAGCGGCGACCTGCGGCTCGGCGCGATCCCGACCATCGGCCCGTATCTGATCCCGCGCGCGCTCCCCGAAATCCGCCGCGTCTTCCCGAAGCTGCGCCTGCTGCTGCGCGAAGAGATGACCGAGCAGTTGCTCGACGGGCTGCAGCGCGGCCGGCTCGATCTGATCCTGTTCGCGCTGCCGTTCGAGGCCGACGGGCTGGAGACGATCGAGCTGTTCGAGGACGGCTATCACCTGGCTGCACCGCCCGGCAGCTTCGGGCCGGAGCCGGTGCGCGGCGCCCAGCTCGACGGCGCGCGGCTGATGCTGCTGGAGCGCGGCCACTGCCTGCAGCGCCACGCCCTCAGCGCCTTTCCGGATCGCAACATCGAACAGGACGAGAGCTTCTCGGCGACCTCGCTGCCGACGCTGATCTCGATGGTCAGCGAGGGCCTGGGGATCACCCTGCTTCCCGATCTGGCGCTCGATGCCGGCGTGATCGGCGGTCAGGACGTGGCGATCGCGCCGCTGCCGGACGCGTGCCCGCGCAGGGTGGTGCTGGCGTGGCGGACCACCAGCGCCCGCGCCGCCTTGTTTCGCCGGCTCGGCGACATCTTCCGCCGCACCCGCGCGCTCGTCGGTCCATCGCAGGTCTGACCGGCGGCCGGACCGCGCTTGACAGTTTCATGCAACTGCATTTCATCGCCGACACTCACCCCGGCTCGGAAGGACCCGCCCATGAAGCTGTATTATTCGCCCGGCGCCTGCTCGCTGTCGCCGCACATCGCGCTCAGCGAGGCCGGTCTGCCGTTCGACCTCGTCAAGGTCGACATCCGGGCGAAGAAGCTCGAGAACGGCGACGACTACGCTGCGATCAACCCGAAGGGCTCGGTGCCTGCGCTCGGCCTCGACGACGGCTCGGTGCTGACCGAGGGACCGGCGATCGTGCAGTTCATCGCCGATCAGGAAGGCTCCGGCAAGCTCGCGCCCAAGGCCGGCACGATCGAACGCTACCGGCTGCAGGAATGGCTGAACTACATCTCCACGGACCTGCACAAGAGCTTCGGTCCGCTGTTCGCCCCGACGCTCGGCGACGATGCCAAGAATTTCTTCAAGGACCGCATCGCCCGCCATCTCGGCTACGTCGACAAGCAGCTCGCCGGCAAAGACTACCTGATGGGCTCCTCGTTCACGGTGGCCGACGGCTATCTGTTCGTGATCCTGAGCTGGTGCGACCGGATGAAGATCGACCTCGCCCCCTACCCCAACCTCGCCGCCTTCAAGGCCCGCGTCGCCGCCCGCCCGAAGGTGCAGGAAGCGATGCAGCGTGAAGGCCTGCTGAAGGCGTGAGATTGTCGGCGACCGGAGGGGCCCGCTCCATCATCGGCCTCTCCGGATCGCCGACCGGTTCTATTCGATGACCCGCCAGAGGCTGACGCCGAGACCGAGCGTGCGCACCGGCAATGTCAGGACGCCCATGGGATCGACCTGCGCGGTGAATCGTTCGACGCGCTGCAGATCCGGAGACGGGTGGCTCGGGAGCGTCAGAAAGGCCTGCAGATTGCTGGTCCGGGCATCGATCAGATAGCGCTCGACGGTGACCTCGCGGCCGGCGAACGGCAGCCGGCGCAGTTCGACGGTGAAATCCTGTGCCGTGTCGCTGAAGTCGGGATTGTAGTTGAAGACCAGGACTCCGGCGGAATTCGCATCGCTGGATGCGATGGCGCCGATATCCGGGTTGCTCTCCGACAGGCCCGATACCGGCCTGCGCACCCCCGACATCATCGCGATCATCTGGAAGACGTTGGCTGGCGGCTTCGGGTGATACACGCCGTCGAGCTTGTGCACCAGACTGGCGATACCGATCGATCCGGTTACGGCCTGGCCGACCGCGTCGGTGTACTGCAAATACGAACCCAGCGCGATCTTGCTGGCAACGGCTTCGGCCAGGAACGCCGCCACCCAGGCCGCGCCCTTGTGCGAATAGTTGATGTCGGTGGTTTCGTCGGCTCGGGGGCCCCACTCCGACACGAACAATCCGACCGCATCGCGCCCGACCGCCGCCAGCTTCTCGCGCAGCCGCCCCGCAACGTATCTCAACGATGTGGTGGGGCCATCCCAGCCGTTGCGAAAATCGCCATAATAGTGAAACGAGACGTAGTTCAGCGCCGGCACGTTGAACTTTCCGTCGGCGGCGCCCGGATCGAACATGAGTGCGATGAACTGCTCCTCCAAGGTCGACCGTTCGACCCGGGTCGCCGGGTCCTCCGCCGATCGAAAGCTGTTGCCGGCAAACGCCGGCCCGGCGACCGCAATCGTCCTGCCCGGATAGTTCGCCATCAACGGCTGGTCGGCCAGGACATCGGCGACGGCGTCGCCGTAGATCTTCTGCATCGGCGCGACATTTCGGGTCAGACGCCGCAGGTCGCCCGGGAACGGATAGCCGCCGGTGCCCCAGATCTCCGGGTATGCGAGATCGTAGGTGGCCGGGTCGATCCACCACAACGCGCGTCCCCACGGCCCCAGCGGCAGATGGCCGAGCACGACCGGATTGGCGGCCGCCGAACAGGACGTGCCGCATTGGGCGAACCAGGCGAGCCATTCCTGGTAGTGCAAAGGCGTCTCGTCGGCGACGTCGAGCTCGTTGCTGACTTCGAACGTCACGGACGCGGCGCCGCCGTCGAACGCCCGTTTCACCACATATCCGACGAGCTGCCGGGCGTAGGACTTGTATCGGTCGACGATCGCCTGAGGCCAGCTTTCTCCCGGGCCGTAGGCAGCGAAGCTGGCCGGCATGTGCAAGGCGAGCGGAACATGCAGCGACAGCCCGTTCTGAACCGCCCAGTCGATCTGAGACGTCAGGTTGTCCCAGGTGCCGGGCGGGCTCGGCACGAAGTTGCCGGCCGCGTCGAGGTCGCTGTAGACGTCGGCGTGGAGAATCCGCATCCGCTTCATCTTCAGGTCGGCGAGCGGCCGGCCGATCGGCGCCAGCGAGGCGAAATCATGGGGCGCATGAGCGCCCTGGAATATCCCCTTCAAAGTGGCGAGGTCATCTCCGCTGTCGCTTTCCGCGACGACATCGGCGGCGTCCACCACCAGCGACGCGGCACGACTCGCAATTGGAGCGGCCAGCCAGAGACACACGACAAGCACGCCGGCCGGAACGCTGATCGCGCGCAGGAAGAACTTGGGTAGCGATGATCCCGACGTCACCCGCGGCACTGTACTTCCATCAGCAGACACTCGAAGCCACGCTATCGAGCCGCCATGTCGGCCGGTTGACAGGCGTGCCAAGACGCGCCCGGCGGACTGGCTTCACTCGCGATGACCGGGTGAGTTCGACGCGAACAACGGGGACCGGATCGCGATGATCCGGCTCGTTTTCTTTTCGTCCATTTGACGAAGCGAAGGGCTCGCCCCACCGGCAGCGAGATCCCTCGCCCCGCCCTTTGCGGGGAGAGGGTCGGGATGAGGGGCGACGCGGGCACTGAGTCCCGGCGACCTGGAGACGCCCCCTCACCCGGATTGCTGCGCAATCCGACCTCTCCCCGCGCGCGGGGAGAGGTTAGCACTGTGCTTTGTGAAGCGGTTGCAGGGCTTACGCCGCCGCCTGCTTCTTCGGGGCGAAGCGGTGGTAGAAGGTGTCACCGGTCTTGGCCATGTCTTCGAGCAGCTTCGGCGGGGTGAAGCGCGAGCCGTACTTACCCTCGAGCTTGTGGCACAGCGCCACGAACTCCTTGGTGCCCATGAAGTCGATGTAGCTCAAGGTGCCGCCGGTGAACGGCGCGAAGCCGAAGCCGAGGATCGAGCCGACATCGGCCTCGCGCGGATCGACGATGACGTTGTCCTCGACGGTGCGCGCGGCTTCCACCGCCTGCACGGCGAGGAAGCGCTGCTTCAGCTCTTCGACGTCGATGGTGTCGGGGTCGAGATGCTTGGGCTGCAGCGCGGCGATGCCGTCCCACAGGCTCTTCTGACCCTTGCCCTTCTCCGGATAGACGTAGAAGCCCTTGCCGTTCTTGCGGCCGTACCGGCCCTGCTTCTCGACCAGCTCGACCATCAGCTTCTTCTGCTGCTGATCGACCGCCTGTTCGCCGAGGTCGGCTTCGGTCGCCTTCATGATCTTGAGGATCAGATCGAGCGCCACCTCGTCGGCCAGCGACAGCGGCCCGACCGGCATGCCGGCCATCTTGGCGGCGGTCTCGATCATCGGCGCCGGAACGCCTTCCATCAGCATCTCGAGGCCTTCGGCGGTGAAGCGCAGCACGCAGCGATTGGCGAAGAAGCCGCGGCTGTCGTTGACCACGATCGGAGTCTTGCCGATCTGCCGGGTGTAGTCGAGCGCGGTCGCCAGCGTCACGTCGCTGGTGTTGTTGCCGAGAATGACTTCGACCAACATCATCTTCTCGACCGGCGAGAAGAAGTGGATGCCGATGAACTTCGACTGATCCTTGAACTCCTCGGCCAGCGAATTGATCGGCAGCGTCGAGGTGTTGGAGGCGAAGATCGCGCCTTCCTTCAAGAGCGGCTGCGCCTTGGCGTAGGTCTCGGCCTTCACTGTCCGATCCTCGAACACCGCCTCGATGACGAGATCGCAATCCGAGATCGCACCAAAGTCCGGTGTCGCGGTGATGCGCGACATCAGCGCTTCGGCGTCGGCCGGCTTGGCACGGCCCTTGGCGATCAGGCCATCGATCACGCTCTTGCAATGCGCCTTGCCCTTGTCGGCGCTCTCCTGGTCGCGGTCGATCAGCACCACGTCGATGCCGGCCTTGGCCGAGACGTAGCCGACACTGGCACCCATGAAGCCGGCGCCGATGATGGCGAGCTTCTTGACCTTGGTCGGCGGCACGCCCTGCGGACGCCGCGCGCCCTTGTTCAGCTCCTGCATCGACAGGAACAGGCTGCGGATCATCGCCGCCGCTTCCTTGGTCTGCAGCACGTGCGCGAAGTAGCGCGACTCGATGCGCAGCGCGACGTCGATCGGCACCAGCAGGCCCTCATAGACGCAGCTCATGATCGCGCGCGCGGCCGGATAGTTGTCGTAGGTCTCGCGGCGATAGATGGCATTGCCCGCCGGGAACATCATCATGCCCTGCTTGGAGAACACCGGGCCGCCGGGCAGCTTGAAGCCCTTCTCGTCCCACGGCGCCACCGCCTTGCCGCCATTCTTGATCCAGTCCTTGGCGGCCTTGATCAGGTCGGCCGCCGGCACCACCGCGTCGACCAGCTTCAGCGCCTTGGCCTTGTCGAGCTTGATCTGATCGCCCTTGAGCAGGATGGTCATCGCGCTCTGCGGATCGACAATGCGCGGAATCCGCTGGGTGCCGCCGCCGCCCGGGAACAGGCCGACCTTGATCTCGGGCAGGCCGAGGCGGGTCTTCGGATTGTCGGCTGCGACGCGATAGTGGCAGGCCAGCGTGACTTCGAAGCCGCCGCCGAGCGCCAGACCGTTGATCGCCGCGACCCACGGCTTACCGCAGGTTTCGATGCCGCGCAGGATCTGCGACAGCTTGCGGCTCTCGTCGAACAGCATCTTCTGGGCGGCTTCTTCGCCCTTGTCTTTGCGGATCTGGGCGAACTGCTGGTTCATGCCCTCCAGCATCGACAGATCGGCACCGGCGCAGAATGCCTCCTTGGCCGAGGTGATCACCACGCCCTTGACCGCCGCATCCTTAGTGGTCGCTTCCGCGATCGCGCCGAGTTCCTCGATCGTCTTGGCGTCGAGCACGTTCATCGACTTGCCGGGCAGGTCCCAGGTGACGAGCGCGATGCCGTCTGCGTCGGTCTCGATTTTGAAGTTCTTGACGGTCATCTGATTAGCTCCTTCGCTGCCAGCAGCCATTACGGCGCGGCGGTTGTTGTTCATCTCCCCTCCCCCTTGCGGGGAGGGGTCGGGGGTGGGGGTCCACATCGGAAGCTTCGCCTCGGGGCCCCCCCCACCCCGACCCTCCCCCGCAAGGGGGGAGGGAGCAGGCCGGCGCGCGTGGCGCGGCCCGCCGCGCTATCGAATATTCACACCCGCTCGATGATGGTGGCAGTGCCCATGCCGCCGCCGATGCACAGCGTCACCAGCGCGGTCGCCTTGCCGGTGCGCTCGAGCTCGTCGAGCACGGTGCCGAGGATCATCGCACCGGTGGCGCCGAGCGGATGGCCGAGCGCGATCGCGCCGCCATTGACGTTGATCTTGTCGTTGTCGATCTCGAACGCCTGGATGTAGCGCAGCACCACCGAGGCGAACGCCTCGTTGAGCTCGAACAGATCGATGTCGCTCTTCTTCATGCCGGAGCGCTCGAACAGCTTGTTGGTGACGTCGACCGGACCGGTCAGCATCATCGCCGGCTCCGAGCCGATATTGGCGAAGGCTCGGATTTTCGCACGCGGCTTCAAACCATGTTTCTCGCCGGCTTCCTTGCTGCCGAGCAGCACCGCGCCGGCGCCGTCGACGATCCCCGACGAGTTGCCGGCGTGATGGACGTAGTTGACCTTCTCGACCTCGGGGTGCGACTGGATCGCCACCGCGTCGAACCCGCCCATCGCCGCGATCGGCGCGAACGACGGCTGCAGCTGCGCCAGCGACTGCATCGTCGTCGAGGGACGCATGTGCTCGTCCTTGGCCAGGATGGTCAGGCCGTTGATGTCCTTCACCGGCACCACCGACTTGTCGAACCGGCCCTCGTCCCAGGCCTTCGCGGCGAGCTGCTGGCTGCGCACCGCATAGGCGTCGACGTCATCGCGCGAGAAGCCGTATTTGGTGGCGATCAGGTCGGCCGAGACGCCCTGCGGCATGAAGTAGGACGGGATCGCCATCGACGGATCCATCGGCCAGGCACCGCCCGAAGCGCCGATGCCGATGCGGCTCATCGATTCGGCACCGCCGCCGATCACCAATTCGTGCTGGCCGCTCATGATCTGCGCCGCGGCGAAGTTCACCGCGTCGAGACCCGAGGCGCAGAACCGGCTGATCTGCACGCCGGGCACCGCTTCACCGAGACCGGCGTTCATCGCCGCGAACCGCGCGATGTCCGAGCCGGCTTCGCCGACCGGATCGACCACGCCCATCACGACGTCGTCGACCACGTCCTGCTTCAGATTATTTCGCTCCTTCAGCGCCTTCAGCGGCACGGTGGCGAGCGCCAGCGCGGTCACCTCGTGCAGCGAGCCGTCGGCCTTGCCGCGGCCGCGCGGGGTGCGAACGTGATCGTAGATATAGGCTTCGGGCATGGGACCTCTCTCGAATGAAAGCAGTGACGTCGTGTGGCTTCGAGACGTCATCGCCCGGTTCGACCGGGCGACCCAGTCATTACGGCACCGGCGATCAAACCGCCGGCGCCCGGCTTACTGGATCCCCGCCTTCGCGGGGATGACGGCAGTGTCAATGTCAGAACGCTTCCGCCGGCAGTTCCATCAGGGTGTTACAGCCGGCCTCGATCCGGGTCAGCCGCAGCGCGGTCTCGGGTAGCATCCGCTCGGCGAAGAACCGGCCGGTGACCAGCTTTCTGGTCAGATAGGGCGTCGCGCCCTCGGCTGCGATCTTGTCCTGCGCCACCTTGGCCATCTTGGCCCACATGTAGCCCATCGCCACCAGGCCGAAGAGATGCATGTAGTCGGTGGCGGCGGCGCCGGCATTGTCCGGCTGCGCCATGGCGTTCATCATCAGCCAGGTGGTGGCCTTCTGCAAATGGCCGAGCGACGTCGACAGCGGCGCCACGAACGGCTTCATCGCTTCGTCGCCGCCGTGCTCCTTGGCGAAGGCGCCGACCTCGGCGAAGAACGCCATCACGGCGCGGCCGCCGTCACGCGGCAGCTTGCGGCCGACCAGGTCGAGCGCCTGAATGCCGTTGGCGCCTTCGTAGATCATCGCGATGCGGGCATCGCGGACGAACTGCTCGACGCCGTTGGCGGCGATATAGCCGTGGCCGCCATAGACCTGCTGGGCCGCGACAGCATTGGCGAAGCCGCCGTCGGTCAGCACGCCCTTCAGCACCGGCGTCATCAGGCCGAGATGATCGTCGGCGGCCTGGCGCTCCTTGGCGTCGTTGGAACGATGCGCGACGTCGCTCTTCAGCGCGGTCCACAGCACCAGCGCCCGCGCCGCCTCGTTGAACGCGCGCATCGTCAGCAGTGCGCGGCGGATGTCGGGATGCACAATGATTGGGTCAGCCGGCTTATCGGTCGCCTTCGGTCCCGACAGCGCCCGGCCCTGCAGCCGCTCGCGGGCGTATTCGACCGCGTTCTGATACGCGACTTCCGACTGCGCGAGACCCTGCACGGCAACGCCGAGGCGAGCCTCGTTCATCATCACGAACATGCCCTGCATGCCCTTGTTCTCTTCGCCGACCAGCCAGCCGGTGGCGCCGTCGTAGTTCATGGTGCAGGTGGCATTGCCGTGGATGCCCATCTTGTGCTCGATCGAGCCGCACATCACGCCATTGCGGGCGCCGACGGTGCCGTCCGGGTTGACCAGGAATTTCGGCACCACGAACAGCGAGATGCCCTTGATCCCGGCGGGCGCGCCTTCGATCCGCGCCAGCACCAGATGGATGATGTTGTCGGCCATGTCGTGCTCGCCGGCCGAGATGAAGATCTTCGTGCCGGTGATCTTGTAGCTGCCGTCCGCCTGCTTCACCGCCTTGGTGCGCAGCAGGCCAAGATCGGTGCCGCACTGCGGCTCGGTGAGGTTCATGGTGCCGGTCCATTCGCCGGATACCATCTTGGGCAAGTAAGTCTGTTTCTGCTCCGGCGAGCCGTGCACCGTCAGCGCCGCCGCGGCGCCCATGGTCAGCCCCGGATACATCGCGAACGCCATGTTGGAGGAGTTCAGAAACTCCTGCACCGTCTGGGTCAGCGTGATCGGCAGACCCTGGCCGCCATATTCGGTCGGCGACGACAAGCCCATCCAGCCGCCTTCGGCGATCTGCCGGTAGGCTTCCTTGAACCCGGCCGGGGTGGTGACGCTGCCGTCGTCATGGCGGGTGCAGCCTTCATGGTCACCGACCGCGTTGAGCGGGTGCAGCACTTCCTCGCTCAGCCGTGCCGCCTCGTTGATGATCGCGTCGCGCACGTCGGCCGCCGCATCGGCGAACCCGGGCAGGTTGTTGTAGCGGTCGAACTGAAAGACGTCGTTGAGCAGGAAGCCGACTTCTTCAACCGGGGCCTTGTAGATCGTCATGCGGGTCTCTCGATCGGGATCAGGTGTGAAGTATGCGACGCCTGAACCAATTTCAGACGACGGCGAGATGAATTCGACCAGCCGCTGGCGGGTTTACTGCCGCGCCAGCTGTTCTCCCATCAGACGATGCAGCAGGTTGATCGCTTTCAGGGGTCTTACCATGACCTTGAAGTGGGAAATACGGCCATCGTCGGCGAATGTGATGATGTCGACGCCGTTGATCTTGATGCCGTCGATCACGTTCTCGAATTCGAGCACCGCACCGTGGTCGCTGCGCCATTCGCCCACATAGGTGAAGCCCGGTCCGCCGAGCACCTTCTCGGCGCCCTTCAGATACTTGAACACGATGTCGCGCCCGGCCTGCGGGGTGTGAACCACCGGGCTTTCGAACACCGCATCGGGATGCAGCAGATCCCACAGCGCCGCGGCGTCGTGGGACTTCATGAACGCGTACCAGGCGTCGAGCCCTTTCAAGGCCATTGGCGGTACTCCGGAGCAGCGGGACGGGATTGCGGGAAAGCCCCAAGGCGGAGCGGATGTTCGACCAACATCGGTGGTGACATCAAGCGCGATGACGCCGCGGCGCGCGCGGGCGCATGCCCATCTCCAAATTATCGCGAGATACCAAGATGACGGATCGGAACAGGTCGACCATCGGCCGCAGGACCAACATGGCGTGCACGAGCGCTCCTCCGATGTGACGTTTTTCGGCGGACCACGCACAGCGGCCTACCGGATCATCCATACATCTCTGAATGGCATCTAACGGCGCGGGTTGGCCGTGTCAATACACGCGTGTATGGTGCCGACATGGATTCGGATACCAAAGACCGGCTGACGCGGGCGGACTGGCTCGCCCATGGCCTGCGCACGCTCGCCCGGCACGGTGCCAACGCCCTCAAGGTCGGCGATCTCGCCGCCGGGCTGGACGTGTCGCGCGGCAGCTTCTACTGGCACTTCAAGGATGCGACCGATTTCCGCACCCAGTTGCTGCAGCTCTGGAAGGAGCGGGTTACCGATCAGGTGTTTGCCGAGATCGATGCCGCGATCGTCGGCCCCGCACGGCTGACACATCTGATGAAGCTCGCCTTCAACGAGGACCGCAGCCTGGACCGCGCCGTGCGGGAGCTGGCAGCGACCGACCCGGTCGCTGCCGAAATGGTCGCCTCGGTCGACGCCCGGCGGGTCGAGTATCTGTCCAAGCTGATGATCGAAGCCGGCGTCGAAAGTCGTCACGCCAGGCCGCGGGCGGAGTTCCTGTACTGGGCGTATATCGGCCAGACCGCGGTGATGAATCCCGCGCTCAACGCCGTGACGGAATCCGACATCGACGACCTCAGCGCGCTGTTCACCCGCGCCGGCAGCTAGCGGCTCCGGCGGTAGCAGAAGGTAGTCCCGCCTGCGCATGAAGCCCGGACAACCACTTGGAAACCGCGGTTTTTCGCCTCGATCGTTAAGTTTCGCCTCGCGCCGCCGTGTTCCTTAACTCGGTATTTACCCTAACGGGAAAAAGTCGACCCAGAAGCAGACTCCCGCGTCGTGTCGATGCTCGCTCGACCCGAACGTGAAGCGTTTGCAGGCGCGGCTGTGAGCCGGCTCGGGTGCGGACAAGAGCATGAATCGCGTGTCGTGGAGTATCGAGGAGATCGAGCCGTCAGTGCGCGAGAGGGCCGAGGCCGCCGCAAAGCGCGCCGGCCTGTCGCTCACCGACTGGATCAACGGTCAGCTCGGCGAAGCGCCGCAGCCGCCCGCCGACAGCGCGCGCATGAGCCGGGCCGCGATGCCGGAGCGCAGCGCCAGCGAAGTCGCGGAAATCCACCAGCGGCTCGACGCCATCGCCCGCCAGATCGATCACATTTCCCGCACCCCGGCGCGCAACGAGCCGCCGGTCGCCCGGCAGCTCAACGACGCGATTTCGCGGCTCGACGCTCGCCTGGCGCGGATCACCGAGCCGAAGCCCGCGGCGCGGCCGGCCGAGGCTGCAGCGGTGCCGCCGCAGACGGCGACCGAGCGCGTCGAGCGCGCCGCAGCCCAGGTCTATGCCACCTCGCCGACGCTAGATCCGAACGCCCTCGACAAAGTGATCGCCGAGATCGCGGCGCGGCAGAGGGAGCTCGATGCCGGGGCAAACCGCATGCCGAGGCAGCCGGCGTCGTTTGCCCCGCCGATCGTACCGGCAATGGCTCCGCCTTCCCCGCCGGCGGGCCCGGACTTCTCCAGCCTCGAGCAGCAGCTCCACAAGATCACCGGCCAGATCGACGCGCTGCAGCGCTCCGACAAGGTCGAGCAGTCGATCGCGGCATTCCGCGCCGATCTCGCCGAGATCCGCCAGACCATCACCGAGGCGCTGCCGCGCAAGGCGATCGAATCGCTGGAGGGCGAGGTCCGGTCGCTGGCGCAGCGGCTCGACGAGAGCCGCGCCAATGGCAGCGACGGCGAAGTCGTCGCCGGCATCGAACGCGCGCTCGGCGACATCCATGCCGCGTTGCGCTCGCTGACCCCGGCCGAACAGCTTGCCGGTTTCGACGAGGCGATCCGCAATCTCGGCGGCAAAATCGACATGATCGTCCGCAACGCGGACGATCCCGGCACCGTCCAGCAGCTCGAAAACGCCATCGGCGCGCTGCGCGGCATCGTCTCCAACGTCGCCTCCAACGAGGCGCTGGCGCAGCTCGGCGACAACGTCCAGGCGCTGGCGGAGAAGATCGAACAGTTGGCGCAGGCCGACAGCCACGGCATCTCGTTCGCCGCCCTTGAGCAGCGCATCTCGGCGCTGACCGCGGCGCTGGAAAGCCGCGAACGGCCCGCGCCGAGCGAATCCACCGAACAGCTCGAAAGCGCGGTGCGCGCGCTGTCGGAGCGGATCGACCATCTGCCGATCGGCAACGACGACCGGTCGGCGTTCGCGCATCTCGAACAGCGCGTCTCGCACCTGTTGGAGCGGATGGAAGCGGCCACGGAGCAGCGCGGCGGCAGTGCCAATCTCGGCCGGGTCGAGGAAGGACTGCAGGATATCCTGCGGATGCTGGAGCGTCAGCAGTCGCAATTCTCGAGGCTCACCGAGGTCGAGCGCAGCCCGGGGCCGGTGTTCGATCCGAGCTTCGTCGACACCATCAAGCGCGAACTCTCCGACATGCGCTTCAGCCAGTCGGAAACCGACCGCCACACCCAGGACTCGCTCGAGGCGGTGCACAACACCCTCGGCCATGTCGTCGACCGGCTGGCGATGATCGAAGGCGATCTGCGCGCCGCGCGCGCGACGCCGCTGGCGCCACCGGCAGCCACGGAGTCGGCCAAGCCGGCATTTTTGGCCGCGGCTCCGATCGCGCCGGCCTCGGCAGCGCCCGTGGTGCCGGCGCCTCCGCCGCCGCAACCCGAGATGCCGAACCCGGCCGCCGAACCGTTCGCGGCAGCGCCGCGCGACTTCGCGGCCGGCAGGCCGGCTGCCGAGCCCGCGACCGCTGCCGCGTCGCCACGCGCACCAAAGGCAATTCACGACATTCTCGATCCGGCAGCAGCCGACCGAAATGCTCCCAAGAACGATCCGGCGTCCGCCGCAGCGGCGCCGCAGCGGCGCGAAGGCGTGCTGCCGCCCGACCATCCGCTCGAACCCGGAACCAAGCCTCCCGGCCGGATCGCGTCCCCGTCGGAGCGGATCGCCGCCTCCGAAAGCGCGCTGGGCGACATCGCGCCGGCGCCGCCGGAGCCGGCCAACGCGACCAGCTTCATCGCCGCCGCCCGCCGCGCTGCGCAGGCCGCTGCGTCCGCCTCCAGCGCCGCCAAGGCCAAGCCCGGCAAGCCCAAAACCGACGGCAACAAGCCCGACCCGGACGGCACCACCCCGGGCTCGACCCTCGGCTCCAAGATCAAGTCGCTGCTGGTTGGCGCCAGCGTCGTCGTGATCGTTCTGTCCAGCTTCCAGATGGCGATGAAGCTGTTCGACAACGGCGAGGCACCCCCGGTCGCCAGCGTCGACCAATCGCGACCGGCACCTGCCCCGGACCCGCAGAACGCGCCCACCGATGAACCGAATGCGGACCCGACCGAGCCTGCCGCTCCGCCCGCGATCGCTCCGATCGCGCCGCCGCCGTCGATGATCTCGCCGACCCCGGTGGAGCGGCAGTCGCTCTACACGCCGCAGGCGCCGCAGGCCGCGCCTGCAGCAACGGCTGCCGCCAGTGACGTCACCGGCACGATCCCGTCACCCTCGCCGAGCGCCCCTGCGGAAAAATTCGGCACAATCGCGATTCCCTCGTCCGAACGCCTGCCCGAGGCGATCGGCGGCGCCAAGCTGCGCAGTGCGGCGCTCAAGGGCGACGCCGCCGCGGCCTACGAGGTCGCCAGCCGCTACGCCGAGGGCAAGGGCGTGCCGGTGAACTACGACGAAGCGGCCAAGTGGTATCAGCGCGCAGCGGACGCCGGCGTCACTCCGGCGATCTTCCGGATCGGCACCCTCTACGAGAAGGGGTTGGGCGTGAAGAAGGATCACGACGCAGCGCGGAAGCTGTATTCGACCGCGGCTGACCGCGGCAACGCCAAGGCGATGCACAATCTGGCGGTGCTGTACGCCGACGGTGGCAGCAAGGGCGCGAACTACAAGACCGCCGCCGCCTGGTTCCGCAAGGCCGCCGAACGCGGCGTCGCCGACAGCCAGTTCAACCTCGGCATCCTTTATGCACGCGGCATCGGCGTCGATCAGAACCTCGCGGAATCCTACAAATGGTTCTCCCTCGCCGCCGCCCAGGGCGACGAGGACGCCGGCCGCAAGCGCGACGACGTCGCCAAGCGGCTCGACCCGCAATCGCTGGCCGCCGCCAAGCTGGCGACCCAGACCTTCACCGCCGAGCCGCAGCCCGACGCCGCCGTCAAGGTGGCGGCTCCGGCCGGCGGCTGGGACGAGCAGGTGGGCGCCGCGACCAAGCGCGGCTCGGCGCAACGCGCCGCGCGTTAAGCGTGATCGTTCACCAAGTGGACAGCAACGTCGCGGTGGGGCCGAAAAAACCCCGGCCGCGACAGATTCTGGAATCCCGGTGCGAACTAATTTCGGCTATGCAGGGATGCGGTTCGGATTGACCGCAGTCTGGCGCGCATCCCGCGACAGTGGATCTCGGCCAGGCCGCTCGGATCCGCGCCGGATCGTCGAATAGAGCATCATCGCGCCGAACCGGTCGCCGCTTCGACGGGGATGCTCTCGTGCCAGCGAGAACTCCGAAGCGAACCGCGCGTGCAGCTTTATCTCCCGATCGCCGACATTCCCGTCAACGTCCTGCTCGTGCTGGCGATGGGCGCCGCGGTCGGGTTCGTGTCCGGGATGTTCGGTGTCGGCGGCGGCTTCCTGATGACGCCGCTGCTGATCTTCATCGGCATCGCTCCGGCGGTCGCGGTGGCCTCGGTGACCAGCCACATGGCGGCCTCGTCGTTCTCCGGTGCGCTGTCGTACTGGCGGCGCCGGGCGATCGATCCATTGCTCGCCTTCGTCTTGCTCTGCGGCGGCATCGCCGGCACCGGGCTCGGCGTATGGTTCTTCGTGCTGATGCGTTCGCTCGGCCAGCTCGATCTGGTGATCGCGGTGTCCTACGTCGTACTGCTGACCGCGGTCGGCGGGCTGATGGTGTACGAGGGCATTCGCGCGATCCGCCGCACCAGCCGCGGCGAGGTCGCGCTGGCGGGCCGCTCCGGCAACCGCAACTGGCTGTACGCGCTGCCGCTCAAGGTGCGGTTCAAGCGCTCCAAGATCTATCTGTCGGTGCTGCCGGTGATCGCGATCGGGGTGCTGATCGGCTTCATCGGCGCGGTGATGGGCGTCGGCGGCGGCTTCATTCTGGTGCCGATGCTGATCTATCTGCTGCGGGTCCCGACCAGCACCGTGGTCGGCACCTCGATGGTGCTGACCCTGGTGACGATGCTGATCGCCACCGTGCTGCATGCCGCCACCAGCCATCTGGTCGATGCCGTGCTGGCGCTGATCCTGATGATCGGCGGCGTCGCCGGCGCGCAGTTCGGCGCCCGCGCCGGCCAGCGCATCCGCGGCGAACAGCTCCGGCTGCTGCTCGGCCTGCTGGTGCTGGCGGTCGGCATCCGGTTCGCGGTCGAACTCGGCATCCGGCCTGCCGAGCTGTTCACCTTGCGCGAACTGGGCCCGACGTAATGGCGCGGCGGATCGCATCGCTCCGCGTCCTCGCCGCCGGGCTGCTGGCGCTGATGCTGGCGTTCGCCTCGCCGGCCGCGGCCGAGCGGCTGATCGTGTCGGTATCCAACGCCCGCGTCACCGTGACCCCGAACTATTCGGGCGGCGAACTGGTGCTGTTCGGCGCGATCGAGAAGGACCATCCGGCGTTCGCCGAGCCGGCCAAATACGACCTGGTGGTCACCGTGATCGGCCCGCGCGCCAGCATGGTGACGCGGCGCAAGGAACGCAAATTCGGGATCTGGATCAACACCGATTCCCGCGAGTTCCTGATGGTGCCGAGCTATCTGGCGGTGTTCGCCAATCGGCCGATCGACGCGATCGCGCCGCTTGAGGTGCGGCGGCGGCAGCAGCTCGGCATCAACCACGTGCTGCTGACGCAGCGGATCGGCACCGACTACGCCGACGTGGTCGCCGACGACCAGTTCCGCCAAGCCTTCGTCCGCCTGCAGGAAGACCGCAGGCTGTATCGCGAGGACGCGGCCGCGGTGAAATTCCTCACCCCGACGCTGTTCCGCACCGGGATTCCGCTGCCGGCCGAAGTGCCGATCGGCAGCTACGACATCTCGATCAAGCTGTTCGCGGCCGGCGAGCTGCTGACCCAGACCGACACCTCGTTCGAGATCGCCAAGATCGGCTTCGAGCAGTTCGTCGCCACCGCGGCGCGCCAGCACGGCATCATCTACGGCCTGGTCACCGCGCTGATGGCATTGGCCACCGGCTGGATGGCGTCGGTCGTGTTCCGAAGGGATTAATGGCGCCCGGTCATTCCGGGGCGCTTGCGCAGCAAGCGCACCCGGCGACTGTCTCATGTGTCAAGGGTCTTACCTTGATATGGCGTGTCTGCTTTGACGAGTGCGTTGGCTGTGACGAGCAGTTTTCGGGCGATTGCGATGAGCGCGACCTTTCCGGGTTTTCCTTGCAGGCGAAGGGCGTTGTA
>NZ_UFQQ01000053.1 GCF_900218015.1 Rhodopseudomonas pentothenatexigens
ACGCTGACCGCCAGGGGTAAACCACACAAGCTCGCCTTGGTCGCCTGCGCCCGTAAGCTGATTATCTTCATCAACACAGTCGTCGCCCGCGGCACCCCTTGGATCGCTAAATCTGCCGCGATCTAATGGTTGCTCAGGATGAGGACTCAGTGCCTTAGGAAAGGTCGGATCGTTCAATCAAACGATGAACCGCTCTGGCACTCAGCATGAAAGCAAATGCACTGGGATACTGGGTCACCCGCATTCGCGGGCGACGACGGTGAGTTGTGTGGGAGTGCCCTGCTACGCCGCGTGCCGCGACGCGTCCGCGCCGAAATGTTCGATGTAGCGCGAGCTGATCGCCGACACCGGCAGGATGATCAGCACGTCGGTGGTGCCGAACTGATAGTCGATCACCGCGCCCTCGCCGATCGTGGCGCCGAGCCGCAGATAGCCTTTGATCAGCGGCGGCAGTTCGCGCAGCGCGGCCTTCTGGTCGACCGCCTCCTTCGGCAGCCGGTTCATCTCGACATAGCGCGACGGATGCGCGCGGGCGCGCCAGGCTTCCGGCGCGGGCGCGTAGTGATGCAGGAACGACAGCGGCATCGCCAGGCGGTCCGGGTCGGTGCCGTCGAAGCTGGCGCAGCCGAGCATCACGTCGACGCCGTGCTGGCGGACATAGGTCCAGATGCCGTGCCACAGCAGCTCGACGGTGCGCTTGTTGCGGTACGGCGGCAGCACGCAGGAGCGGCCGAGTTCGAGAAAGCGCAGCTCCGGATGGCGGGAGATCAGCCCGCCGATATTGAATTCGCTCTCGGTGTAGAAGCCGCCGTTGCGGTTGGCGACGTCCTGCCGCAGCAGCCGATAGGTGCCGACCACGGGCTGCTTGCCGCTCAGCGACGGCTTGGCGGAATGATCGACCACCAGCAGATGATCGCAGATCGGATCGAACGCATCCTTGTCGCGCCGGGCCAGCATCGTCGGCGCGTCGGCGATCGCGGTGCCGTCTTTGTAGAACACGCGGTAGCGCAGCTTCTGGGCGCGCTTGACGTCCTGCTTGGTCTGCGCCAGCCGCACTTCGAGCGGGCCGAGCCGGCCCAGCGTCGCCGGCGAGGTCCCGATCGGCTTGCCAGTCTCGGCGAGCTTGGCGGCCGGCTTGAACCAGGTAATCGCGGTTTGCGCAGCGGCTCCGGCAGTCTCCGGGCGCAGCAGCTTGATGAATTTCTTCGAGCGGGCGAGATGGTCGGTGTGCATGGCGTCCTCGCGACCGCACCCGTCCCGAACGGAATCGCCGCGGCCTGATCGCACCAACAATCATGGCCGTTCAACAGCGATGTGACGCGATGATTGCCGGACGATGACATCGCCGCTGACTTTGTTGTTAGCAGCGCTACCCGGTATCTACTTGCCGCGTCAGGCGGTTTGTCGCGCGGAGAACAGCTCCGACAGGATTGCGGCGAGCCTGTCCGGATCGACCGGCTTGATCAGGAAGCCGTCCATCCCGGCCGTCAGGCAGGCGTCGCGATCCTCCGCCAGCGTATTCGCGGTCAGCGCCAGGATCGGCACCCGCGTCCCCGTCTGCTCGGCTTCGCATCGCCTGATCTGCCGGGCGGCTTCGAGCCCGTCGAGGATCGGCATCTGCACGTCCATCAACACCAGGTCGAACGGAGTGCCGGCCCGCTCCGCGGCTCGCCACGCCGCGACGGCGCTGCGGCCGTCGCGGACGATCTCCGCACCATGGCCGAGCCGGCGCAGCAGCGCGCGAATCAGCAGCGCGTTGATGTCGTTGTCTTCGGCTACCAGGATCGTGAGCGGTGGCTGTGTGGCGGCTGCCGGCGCATCTTTTGGCTCCGGCGGATCGCCGTCCGCGATCCGCGGCGCTGTGATCCCGGCCGGCAGGCCGAGCCGCGCCGCGAGCGAAGCGGCGCGCAGCGGCTTCACCAGATAGCCGGTGAATGCGGCCGGCAGATCCGGCAGCAGCTCGTGCCGCGCCGCCGGCGTCAGCATCACCAGACGGTGCGTTGCGTGCGGCTCAGCCTCACGCGCCAGGGTCTCGATCGCGTCCGATCCCAGCGCATGATCGATCAGCACCGCGTGCCAGCCGCGCTCCGGCAACCGGGCCATCGCGGCCGCAATATCGTCGCACAGGCAGGTCTCGGCGCCCCAGCGCCTCAGCCGATGGCCGGTCAGCGAAGCGCCGACCCCGTATGGCGCGACGATCATCACCGACGCGCCGCGCAGGTCGGGCGCAGATGGAACGGCTGCACCGTCGGCATCGGCCGCGATGAGCGGCAGCGTGACGGTGAAGGTCGAGCCCTGCCCCGGCATGCTGTCGAGCGCGATCCGACCTCCCATCGCCGCGACGATGCGGTCGCTGATACTGAGGCCGAGGCCGCTGCCACCGAAATTGCGGGCAATGCCGGCGTCGGCCTGTTCGAACTCGCGGAAGATCCGTGCCTGGGCGTCGGGTGCGATGCCGATACCGGTGTCACGGACGATCAGATGCAGCTCGCCCGGGTGATCGGCGGGCTCGGCGATCAGCGCCACTCCGCCGGTTTCGGTGAATTTGATGGCGTTGCCGCAGAGATTGAGAAGCACCTGCCGTAACCGTGCGGCATCGCCGATCAGCCGCGCGGGCAGCCGCTCGTCGATATCGGCCACGATCTCCAGCCCGCGCGCTTGCGCGCGGGGCGCCAGCAGCTCGACGAGTTCTTCGATCAGGCCGTTGAGTTCGAACGGACGATGGTCGAGTTCGATCCTGCCGGCTTCGACCCTTGCGTAATCCAGCAGATCGTCGGTCAGCGCCAGCAGTGCCTCGCCGGAGGTTTTCACCGCCTTGGCGTAGGTCGCCTGTTCGGGAGTGAGCGAGGTGTCGAGCAACAACCGGCTCATGCCGATAATGCCGTTCAGCGGCGTGCGGATCTCGTGCGAAGCCATCGCCAGCAGCCGCGACTTGGCGCGGTTGGCTGCGTCCGCCGCAACGGCCGCCGCCGTCGCGGCGCGCGGTTCGCCGGAGTCGAGCGGCGGCGCCGCGGCCGTTTCCAGCGAAGTCGTGAGCAGGCGCAAGCGGCTGCGCAGTCGCCGCAGTCGCATCGATTGAATCGCTAGCCCGAGGCAGGCCAGCGCGAACAGGAAACTGGCACCGATCGCGAACGCATGCGGATCATAGCCGGAGGTTTCCGGCCGGCTGCCGAACAGCAGCCCGTACGCCCCGCCGAAGCCTGCGGAAAACGCCACCACGGCGCGGCTCGCCATCGCGACGCGCGGATACCGGCGGGCGAACAGCCGCAGTCTCGACCTGATCCGCAGCTTGCCCGCCATCGCCGCTCCCACACTTGCCGTTTTAAGGCAACGCAGAACCATGAGCCTGGGGTGCTGCGATCAGGTTGAAAGTCGCGAACTACCCGGTCGGCGCCGGCAAACAGGGTTGACGGCGCCTTAACGGCGCTCAGGCCGCGCGGCGCTGATCGTCAGCCAGGGCGCGGTACGACAACGCCTCGGCCAGATGGAGGCGCCCGATCCGGTCGCAGCCGTCGAGATCGGCCAGCGTGCGCGCCACCCGCAGCACCCGGTGATAGCCGCGCGCCGACAGCCGCATGGTTTCGGCGGCGTCATGCAGCAGTTTCAGCCGGCCGAATCCGGCTGCGCCGTGGTCTCCAGCACCGCGGCTGGGGCTTCCGCATTGGTGCGGATCTGCGGCAGTCCGGCCGATGCGTAGCGCTCCCGCTGCACGTCGCGGGCTGCCGCGACCCGGGCGGCGACCTCGGCGGAGCCTTCGGCCGGCGGCGGCAGGATGAGGTCGGCGGCGCTCACCGCCGGCACTTCGATCCGCAGATCGATGCGGTCCATCAACGGACCGGAAATGCGCGATTGGTAGTCGGATGTGCAGCGTTCGACCCGGCCGCGCTTGCAGGCGAAGCCGGGCTCGAACGCTTGCCCGCAGCGGCACGGGTTCATCGCCGCTACCAGCATCACCCGGGCCGGATAGGTGACGCGGTGGTTGGCGCGCGACACCGCGACCTCGCCGGTCTCCAGCGGCGCGCGCAGCGAATCCAGCACCCGCGGATCGAATTCCGGCAGCTCGTCGAGGAACAGCACGCCCTGATGCGCCAGCGAAATTTCGCCGGGCCGCGCCTTGATACCGCCGCCGGTCAGCGCCGCCATGCTGGCGGAATGGTGCGGCGCGCGGAACGGCCGCCGCGCCGTCAGCGCCCCGTCGCGGATTTCGCCGGCCACCGAGGCGATCATCGACACTTCCAGCAGTTCGGCGGGCGTCAGCGGCGGCAGGATCGACGGCAGCCGCGCCGCCAGCATCGACTTGCCGGCCCCCGGGGCGCCGATCATCAACAAATGATGCCCGCCGGCGGCGGCAATTTCGAGTGCGCGTTTGGCGCTCTCCTGGCCCTTGATGTCGCGCAGGTCGAGCATCGAGGCCTCGGCTTCCCGGACCCGCGGCAGCGGTCGGCCGAGCAGTTGCGAGCCCTTGAAATGATTGGCGATCTGAATCAGCGACCCGGCCGCGACAATCTGGATGTCGGGGCTGGCCCAGGCCGCCTCCGAGCCGCAGGCCGCCGGGCAGATCAGGCCATGATCCCGGCCGTTGGCGGCGATCGCCGCCGGCAGCACGCCCGCGACTGCCGCGATCGATCCGTCGAGCCCGAGTTCGCCGAGCACGGTGAAGCCTTCGAGCGCGTCGGGCGGAATGGCGCCGATCGCCGCCATCAGCCCGAGCGCGATCGGCAGATCGTAGTGGCTGCCTTCCTTGGGCAGGTCGGCAGGAGCCAGGTTGACGGTAATCCGCCGCGCCGGCAGCGCCAGGCCGGACGCGATCAGCGCCGACCGCACCCGCTCGCGCGCTTCCGACACCGCTTTGTCGGCAAGCCCGACCACCGCAAAGGCGGGCAGCCCGGGCGACACCTGGACCTGGACATCGACGCTGCGCGCCTCGATGCCTTCGAACGCCACCGTGGATACGTGCTGGACCATGACGTCCCTCTCCGCAGAGCCACAAGGCTAGCCGCGGTGCACCGCCTAGGCAAGAACATTAAGGGAACAAACCGGCGGGCGCCGCCCGCCGGCGCGGGTTCAAGCGCTGTTCTTGTGGCGGGTCTCCAACGCGATCTCTGTCAGGTCGACCTCCAGCCGCGCCATCATCAGGAGTTGGACCGCCGAGGGGATGCCGAGATCTTCGGCCTGTTCGATCGCGCGATTGATCGTCGAGGCCAACGTATCGATGCTGATCGCCTGCTGCTTGATCGGCGCATTGGCCGCACTGAGAACCACCGGCCGCGCGGTGCCGGGCTTGGACGAGGCATTCATGTGATCACCTGGAATTCCGGAAGCGATTGACGGCGCACGGTTTCGAGCCCGCGCCATTGCAGCGTGGGTCCGGGCACCGAGCGGCGATTGCAGATGCCGACCCAGGCGTCGTCGTCGACGTCGACGGTCACCGCGGTGGTCGAGAAGCCGTTGATGTCTTGGGGCAAACCGAGCGGCTTGGCCTTCCAGCCCTGATCCACCAGACGCGGCAGCCACCACGTCTCCAGCACGATGGTGAAGGCCGAGACGCCGATCGACAGCCCGTATTCCATCGCCGCGGCCTGGATCACGGCTTCGGCGCGCGGCCCGCCGTGCTCGCCGCGCTTCCGCGGCACCACGAAGATCCGCGACAGCTCGTAGGCGTCCGGCCGCCGCACCGGGCCGGTCAGCGCCAGCTGAGGGAAGACGTCGCTGAGCAGCGTCGGCGAAGTGGTCGGCACCATCCGCATGCCGGCGACGATCTCGTCGTTGTCGACGCCGAGCAGATACACCGCGTCGTCGGTGTCGAACTGATCGATCTCGCGGCCGTCCGGCCGCGCCAGCTCTTTCCAGCCGCGCTCGACGACGTAGATCTGGTGACGAATGCGGAAGTAAGCATCGAGCAGACCGGCGTACAGCGCACGGTTCTCTCGACGGATCACATGAACCTGCATGATGAAAATTCCCCTCCTGCAGTGGGTCTGCAGGCGGGAAATGTGCAGGCGCGAAGGGGAACCTAACTACTGTCCGATCGGACAGGTCACAAACGGATCAATCCCAGGGTCAATGCCTTGGCGACGGCCGCTGTGCGGTTGGCAGCGTCGAGCTTGCGGGCCGCTTCGATCAAGTGGAATTTCACCGTCCGCTCGGTGATGCACAGGATCATCGAGATCTCCCAGGCGGTCTTGCCCTGGGCCGCCCATTGCAGGATTTCGCATTCCCGGGCGGTCAGTCTGTTGCGGCGCGTCGGCTTCGGCCGGCCGAGCGCACGAAGGCGGCTGTGGGCATAGATGCTGACGAGCTGCATCGCGCCGCGGGCCGCGGGGCTGAGGTCGGGGTCCTTGCCGGCCATGCTGATCGCCGCACTGCCGTCGTCGTAGTGCAGCGGGATGCAGTAGCCTTCGACCAGGCCGAACTCGGCGGCCCGGGTCATCACCCGGTGGGCGGCCGGGTCGCGGTCACGGTCGTACGGCGCCTCGGACCAGACGAAAGGGTGGACGGTGGTGGCGCCATGGCGTGGCACCGGGTCGACCGCGCTGAAGTTCTCGCTGACATACAGGTCGAACCAGTCGCGCGGCCAGCCATTGGCCAGCGTCAGCTCCGGAAGCTTGGCGTTTCGTGACGGAAGGCCGGCCATGATGTAGGCGGTGAAGCCGCAGCTGGCGATCAGCGATTCGAACCGGCTGATCAGCGCCGGTGCGTCGAGCCGCTCGACGGCGTCGACGAACTCCAGCGCCCGCTTTCCCCAAAGCTGATCTTCGCCGACAATCATGCCGCCGGAACCTCCGATCCCATCAGTTATGGTCGCCCGCGGAGCAAACCGGGACCCGGTCGACCGATCAACAACTTAGCATTGCCGCTTCCGATCCACCGCCGGCTTTCTCTGGAAGCCTTACTGATGCCCGAACATCAGGCGGAGCCTGATAGTTGTGCGGCGGACGCCGCCGACTGGCAAGGGGTGGCTGGTCGCGCCGACCGTGAAAACGCTCGGCCAGGCGAACCTCTTACGCCCTCTTCACCTCGATGACGTCCCAGACCTTCGCCGCGATGTCGGGGCCGCCGAGCCGCGCCACGGCACGGATGCCGGTCGGCGAGGTGACGTTGATTTCGGTCAGGTAACCGTCGATCACGTCGATTCCGACAAATAGCAGACCGCGCTCGCGAAGCCTGGGACCGAGCGTTGCACAGATCTGCTGTTCACGGGGCGACAGTTCGGTCGCCGCCGCGGCGCCGCCGCGAACCATGTTGGAGCGGAGATCGTCGGCGGCCGGCACCCGGTTGACCGCGCCGGCGAATTCGCCGTCGACCAGGATGATACGCTTGTCGCCGTGCTTCACCTCGGGGAGGAAGCGCTGAATCACCCAGGGTTCCCGGAACGTGACTGCGAACATATCGTAGAGCGACCCGAAATTGATGTCCTGCGGCAGTACCCGGAACACCGCGGCGCCGCCGTGGCCGTGCAGCGGCTTCATCACCACCGCGCCGTGCTCGGCCCGGAACGCGTTGATCTCGTCCTTGTCGCGGCTGATCAGCGTCGGCGGCATCAGCTCGGTGAAATCCATCACGAACAGCTTTTCCGGCGCGTTGCGAACGCTGGCCGGATCGTTGACCACCAGCGTCTGCGGATGGATCCGCTCCAGCAGGTGCGTCGAGGTGATGTAGGCGAGGTCGAACGGCGGATCCTGGCGCAGCAGCACCACGTCGAAGCTGCGCATGTCGACCCGGCTGGCTTCGCCCAGCGTGAAGTGATCGCCTTCCTGATCGCGTACCTCGAGGCTCTGGACCGACGCCACGACGTCGTTGCCGCGCAGCGACAGCCTGTCGGGCGTGAAGTACGACAGGGCGTGGCCGCGGGCCTGCGCTTCGAGCAGCAGCGCGAACGTCGAATCGCCGCGGATGTTGATCCGCGCGATGGGGTCCATCTGGACGGCGACCTTCAATGTCATGTCGGGTGTTCCGGAGTTGCAGAGCGGCGGAGACGATGCGGGGTCGTGGCGGCTTGGTCAAGCAGCCGGGCTCATGGCGTGGCGTCGAACGCGCCGGGCAAATGGCGGGGCGCTGTGTTGGGGGCGATCAGGATGGCGTCGAAGCGCAGCTCGCTCATCGCGTGTTCGGGATGCCGGCTCAGCCAGGCTTCGGCGGCGGCGACGATCCGGCTCTGCTGCCGCGGCGTCACCGCATAGGCCGCATCGTCGACGTTGCCGCGCGCCTTCACCTCGACGAACGCCACCAGCGCGCCGCGCTGTGCGACGAGGTCGATCTCGCCGCAGCGGGTTTTGAAGCGCCGCGCTAGGATGCGATAGCCTTGTCGTTCAAGATAGTCGGCCGCGCTGGCTTCGGCCGACAGTCCGGTGCGGAACGCGGCGATGCGCGCCAGCGCCGAAGGTCGCGGGCGATCAGTGTTCGCCATCGTCGGCCTCACGCCGTTGCGACAGCTTCAATGCGCGGGCGTAGATGTCGCGCTTGTGCCGGCCGGACAGGTCGACCGCCTGCGCGACCGCATCCTTGACGCTGTGCCGCGTCAGAGCTTCACTCAGCCAGCGGTCGAGCGCGTCGTCGTTCATCACGCGGGCGGCCGGGTCGGGCGGCGCGATCACCACCACGAACTCGCCGCGGGTTTCCATCTCGCCGGCTTGCGCGGCGAGTTCGGCGAGCGAGGCGCGTCGCACCTCCTGGTGCAGCTTGGTGAGTTCGCGGCAGATCGCCGCCTCGCGCGTCGCGCCGAGCAGTTCGGCGAGGTCGCGTACCGAATTCTGAATCCGGCTGCCGGCTTCGAACAGCACCAGCGTCGCATCGATCGCCGCAAGCTCGGTGAGGCGCGTGCGGCGAGCGCCCTGCTTGGACGGCAGGAAGCCGTCGTAGAAGAACCGGTCCGTCGGCAGGCCGGCGAGCGACAAGGCAGCAAGCACGGCGGAGGGCCCCGGCAAACTGATTACTTGGTGTCCGGCAGCGTACGCCTCGCGGACCAGCTTGTAGCCGGGGTCGGAAATCAGCGGCGTACCGGCGTCCGACACCAGTGCGACAGAACCGCCCTGGCCGAGGATTTCGAGTAGCTTCGGCCGCATCTGCGTTGCATTGTGCTCGTGATAGGGTTTCAGCCGCGCCGAGATGCCGTATCGTTCGAGCAGGCGATGGGTTATTCGTGTATCTTCGCAGGCGATCAGATCGGCACCGGCCAAGGTTTCCAGCGCACGCAAGGTGATGTCGCCGAGATGACCGATCGGGGTGGCGACGAGGTGCAGACCCGGCGCCGCGCGCGCCGCGACCACGCGCTGCCCGGCGATCAGGAATGTTCGCGCGCCCGGCTCGGCGGTTTCTAACGATGGTACGGACATGTTTCGGTCGAGGCGCATCGTAACTGATCTGCCCGTCGTGCTGGAGGGCAGGACGACGGAAATGTCGAAAACGACGGCACGGTGATTTGTCCGGCGCTGCCAAGCAGCATAAACCTATTGGCCCGGTTAATCATTGGCCGACATTGTGATGAAATCTTCGGCTGAAGCCCGCAAGGGCCGATCGCCCGGAGCACGACACCAGATCCGGCGCCACGCCGGACCGCTGCAAGAGATGGCATGGGAAGCTTGCACGATCCACACACGAAACCGTTCCGAACCACCCGCCGCGCCGCGCTGGGACTGTTCCTCGGCGCTCCGCTGCTGACCGCCTGCTCCGGCGTCCAGCAAACGCTGAGCGATCAATTCGGCCAGCAGCAGCCGGCGCCGGGACCGACCCAGCAGCCGGCCGCAGTCGGCAGCGGCCGGGTCAAGGTCGGGCTGGTGCTGCCGCTGTCGGCGCCCGGCAACGCCGGCGTCGCCGCGCAATCGATGAAGAACGCCGCCGAGATGGCGCTGGCCGAATTCCACAATCCGGACATTCAACTGCTGATCAAGGACGACGGCGGCAATCCGGTCGGGGCGCAATCGGCGACCCAGCAGGCGTTGGCGGAAGGCGCCGAAATCATCCTCGGGCCGTTGTTCGCACAGTCGGTGCCGGCTGCCGCGCAGGCGGCACGGGCGCGCGGCGTCAGCGTGATTGCGTTCTCGACCGATTCCAGCGTCGCCGGCCGCGGCGTCTATCTTCTGAGCTTCCTGCCGGAATCCGACGTGAATCGGATCGTCGGCTACGCCGGCAGCGTCGGCAAGCGCTCGTATGCGGCGCTGCTGCCGGACAACGCCTATGGGTCGGTGGTCGAGGCCGCTTTCAAGCAGATCACCAGCCAAAAGGGCGGGCGGATCGTCGCCTTCGAGAAATACGGCGCCGATCGGGCCGGTCCGGCGCGAACCATTGCGGCTTCGCTCGGCAGCGCCGACGCGCTGCTGCTCGCCGACGACGGCGAGGCGCTGGCCGGAGTCGCCGACGCGCTGACCGGCGCGGGGGCTGATCTGAAGCGCGTGCAACTGATCGGCACCGGGCTGTGGGACAATCCGCGGGTGTTTGCCACCCAGGCGCTGCAGGGCGGGCTGTATGCGGCGCCGGATCCGTCCGGCTTCCGTGCGTTCGCGGGCCGCTATCGCACCCGCTATGGCCAGGACCCGGTGCGGACCGCGACGCTGGCCTATGACGGGGTTGCGCTGGTGGCGGCGCTGGCCCGCACCCAGGGGACCCAACGGTTCTCGACCGAAGTCCTGACCAACCCGTCCGGCTTCGCCGGCATCGACGGCCTGTTCCGGTTCCGGGCCGACGGCACCAATGAGCGGGGCCTCGCGGTGATGAAGGTCGCCAGCGGCGGGCCGGTGGCGGTGGCCGGATCGCCGAAGAGTTTTGGCGCTTAGAGCAGTTCTGTTTTTGATAGAATCAGAGTTGATCGGCACCGCCTGCCACACGCACAACCTCATGGTGAGGAGGCGCGTAGCGCCGTCTCGAACCATGTGACGCAGGGAACGCGTTACCCCATCCTTCGAGACGCCCGGCTTCGCCGGGCTCCTTGTATTAGCGCGATCTGCTATCCTTCATCATTCCCTTCGGGGAATGCCCCGTCCCGGACGGCCATCCGGGACGGGGCGCCGGT
>NZ_UFQQ01000019.1 GCF_900218015.1 Rhodopseudomonas pentothenatexigens
CCACAAAAGGCATCGGCGGTCCTCCCTCCGATGCAGTGTGAACTGTCGACAATCATCCCGGTCCAAACTGTCAGGAATCTAGCCGGTCTGTACCCGCCCGGGGCCCCCCACCCCGGCCTCCGCTTCGCTCGGCCGACCCTCCCCGCAAGGGGGAGGGGATCGGCAGCGCTAGCGTCGCAATTCCTCCTTCGCTCCCCTAAAGTCCGCGCTCTGCCAACCGAGTCGCCGCATGCCCGTTCGCCAACTCCCCGAAACCATCGTCAACCGTATCGCTGCCGGCGAGGTGGTGGAACGGCCGGCGAGCGTGGTGAAGGAGCTGGTCGAGAACGCGATCGATGCCGGGGCCAGCCGGATCGATATCTTCTCGGACGGCGGCGGGCGGCGGAAGATCGTGATCGCCGACGACGGCTCCGGGATGACCGCGGCCGATCTCGCGCTCGCGGTCGATCGCCACGCCACCTCGAAGCTCGACGACGAGGACCTGCTGGCGATCCGCACCCTCGGCTTTCGCGGCGAGGCGCTGCCGTCGATCGGCGCGGTGGCGAAGCTGTCGATCACCACGCGCCATGCCAGCGAGCCGCACGCCTGGGCGATGCGGGTCGAAGGCGGCGACAAGACTCCGATCGCGCCGGCGGCCTTGAGCCAAGGCACCCGCGTCGAAGTCGCCGATCTGTTCTTTGCCACGCCGGCGCGGCTGAAATTTCTCAAGACCGATCGCACCGAGGCCGAGGCGATCCGCGAAGTGGTGCGGCGCCTTGCGATGGCGCGGCCGGACGTCGCCTTCACGCTGGCCGGCGAAGAGCGCGCGCCGGTGACCTGGGCGGCGGCGCTGCCCGGTGCGCCGGGGCAATTGATCCGGCTCGGCGACATTCTCGGCGCAGACTTCCGCGCCAATGCCATCGAGGTCCGCGCCGAGCGCGAGGGCGTCGTGGTCGAAGGCTTCGCGGCGTCGCCGGCGCTGACCAAGGCCAATGCGCTCGGCCAGTATCTGTTCGTCAACGGCCGCCCGGTGCGCGACAAGCTGATCTTGGGAGCGGTGCGCGCCGCCTATTCGGATTACTTGCCGCGCGACCGCCACCCGGTGGTGGCGCTGTTCGTCACGCTGGATAGCCGCGAGGTCGACGCCAACGTGCATCCGGCCAAGACCGAGGTGCGCTTTCGTAATGCCGGCCTGGTCCGCGCGCTGATCGTGCACGCGCTGAAGGAAGGTTTGGCGCGCGAGGGCCGCCGCACCGCCGCCAACAGCGCCGGCAGTGTGATCTCGACATTCCGGCCCGCCGCGATGCCACCGGCGAATTGGGACTGGCGCTCTTCGCCGTCCTATCCGGTAGGCGGCAGTGCGGCGCCGTCGTTCGCCGAGCGCGCGCAGGCGGCGTTCGATGTCGGCGCGCCGAGCGCCGACATCCGTCCGGCCGAGATCACGCCGGATCTGCTCGACCGGCCGCTCGGCGCGGCGCGCACCCAGATCCACGAGACCTACATCGTGTCGCAGACCCGCGACGGGCTCATCGTGATCGATCAGCACGCCGCGCACGAGCGCATCGTCTATGAGCGGCTGAAGGCGTCGCTCGAAGCCAACGGCGTGCAGCGCCAGATCCTGCTGATCCCCGACATCGTCGAGATGGACGAGGCGACGGTCGAGCGCCTGGTCGCACGCGCCGATGAGTTGGCGAAGTTCGGCCTCGTCATCGAGAGCTTCGGCCCCGGCGCGGTGGCGGTGCGCGAGACGCCGTCGCTGCTCGGCAAGACCGATGCCGGCGGGCTGCTCCGCGACCTCGCCGAACACATGGCCGAATGGGACGAAGCGCTGCCGCTCGAGCGCCGCCTGATGCACGTCGCCGCCACCATGGCCTGCCACGGTTCGGTGCGGGCCGGCCGCGTGCTCAAGCCCGAAGAGATGAACGCGCTGCTGCGCGAAATGGAAGCCACCCCGAACTCCGGCCAATGCAACCACGGCCGCCCGACCTATGTCGAACTGACGCTGACCGACATCGAGAAGCTGTTCGGGCGGAGGTAGTTGGGCGTCGACACGTAGTGCGTAGCCGCGCCCCAAGCACGGCACGCTCCCTCTCCCCGCAAGAGCGGGGCGAGGGAGCGTGCCGTGCTCGTGTCGATGGTGTAGCCAACGTCATTCCGGGGCGCGCGTAGCGCGAACCCGGAATCTCGAGGTTGTTACCAAGAGGGATTCCGGGTTCGCTGACTTCGTCAGCGCCCCGGAATGACTCGTGGCGAGGTGCCTCAGAACACCTTCTTGATCCAGCCGTGCTTGTCCTCGGCGCGGCCGTATTGGATGTCGACGAGCTGCTTGCGCAGGCCCATCGCCACCTCGCCGGCCTGGCCGCCATTGATGGTGAAGTCGCCGTGGTTCGAGCACACCTTGCCGATCGGCGAGATCACCGCGGCGGTGCCGCAGGCGAACGCTTCCTTCAGCTTGCCGCTCGCCGCGTCGGCGCGCCACTGATCGATCGTGTACGGCTCCTCGCGGACCACGCGGCCGGCGTCGCGCGCCAGCGTGATGATCGAGTCGCGGGTGATGCCGGGCAGGATGGTGCCGAGCGGCGGCGTCGATAGCGAGCCGTCGTCGAACACGAAGAACACGTTCATGCCGCCGAGCTCTTCGACGTAGCGGCGCTCCAGCGCATCGAGGAACACCACCTGGTCGCAGCCGCGCTCGATCGCCTCGGCCTGGGCGCGCAAAGACGCCGCGTAGTTGCCGCCGCATTTGACGCCGCCGGTGCCGCCGACCGCCGCGCGGGTGTAGTTCTCCGACACCCAGATCGACACCGGGGCGGGGCCGCCCTTGAAGTACGAGCCGACCGGCGAGGCGATCACCGAGAAGATGTACTCCGACGACGGCTTGACGCCCAGGAACACTTCGCTGGCGATCATGAACGGCCGCAGATACAGGCTGCCTTCGCCGCCTGGGATCCAGTTTCGGTCGATCTTAACCAGCTGCTCGATCGCCTCGATGAACACCTGCTCGGGAAGCTGTGCCATCGCCATGCGGTCGGCGCTGTCGCGGAAACGGCGCGCATTGGCGTCGGGGCGGAACAGGTTCACGCCGCCGTCGTCGCGCTTGTAGGCCTTGAGGCCTTCGAAAATCTCCTGCGCGTAGTGCAGCACGGCGTGCGCCGGATCGAGCGGGAAGTTCGAACGCGCCTCGATCCGGGCGCCGTGCCAGCCGTGCGCCTGATCATAGCGGACGATCGCCATATGGTCGGTGAAGACCCGGCCGAAGCCGAGATTTTCCAGCTTCGCGTCGCGTTCCTTGTCGGGCGTCGGGTTCGCCGAGGGCTGGATGTCGAAGTTCAGCCAGAGCGAGCCGTCGATCTTGTCGAACGAAACTCCCATCGATCTTCTCCTGGACCGGCGCGCCTGCGGGTGGCCGTGGTTGTCGCGGATCCGGCTGCGAAAGCCGGCCGCAGAAGGTGGTTATCGGTCCCGGCAGTCGCCGGGAGATGTTTTTGGCGGAATTGCCGAACTCCGGTAATGTTTCGGCCGAGCCGTCCGACCTTCGCATGCACGCCGCCGGGCAGCTTCCTTTATCGGACTGCACGGGCAGGGGTCGCAAGCGGAATAGTCGAATATTTCGTCTTGGTCGGCGGTTTTGTAACATAAAGACCTGATATGTCAACATGGCTGACATAAATTTCAACGAGCTGATCCGGCAGAGCGGTGGGAGCCCGGGGGAAGCAGCGGCCGATGCCGACCCGCAGCCGCCGCGCTGGGACATCATCGAGCTGCTGTTCTTCGCCTATCGCGATTTCGTCGGCGACGCCGACCACGTGCTGGAGGCGTTCGGCTTCGGCCGCGCCCATCACCGCGTGGTGCATTTCGTCTGCCGCTATCCCGGGCTGACGGTGGCCGATCTGCTCGACGTGCTGCGGATCACCAAGCAGTCGCTCAGCCGGGTGCTGAAGCAGCTGCTCGACGAGGGCTATATCGTGCAGAGGGCCGGCGACAGCGACCGCCGCCAGCGCCTTCTTTTCGCCACCGCAAAGGGCGAGGCGCTGGTGGAGAAACTGGCCCGGCTGCAGACCGAACGGATCGACCGCGCGCTGCGCGATCTTCCGCCCGCCGGCGCCGAGGCGGTCGGCAAATTCCTCCGCGCGATGATCGATCGGGACGATCCGGACAAGGTGCTCCAGACCATCCTGCACGGCGGCGCCAGCGCAAAGGACGTGACGTGATCCAGCTCGCAGCACTGGCGAAGAAACCGGTCCGCCCCGCCGACGATGCGCCGCATCTGCTGCTGGTCGACGACGACCGCCGCATCCGCGATCTGCTGTCGCGGTTTCTCGCCTCCGAGGGCTACCGCGTCACCACCGCGCAAAGCGGCCGCGACGCCCGCGCCAAGCTGGCGGGGCTGGATTTCGACCTGCTGATCCTCGACGTGATGATGCCGGGCGAGACCGGCTTCGATCTCGCCCGCTCGATCCGCCAGACCTCCGACGTGCCGATCGTGATGCTGACCGCGCGGCACGAGGCCGAGAGCCGGATCGAGGGGCTGCAGATCGGCGCCGACGACTACCTCGCCAAGCCGTTCGAGCCGCGCGAATTGCTGCTGCGGATCGGCAATATCCTCAAGCGCACCGCGCCGGCCCCGGCTGCGAAGGCCGAGACGGTGGCGTTCGGGCCGTACGTATTTCACATCGACCGCGGCGAACTGCGCCAGGGCGACGAGATCGTCCACCTCACCGACCGCGAGCGCGACATGCTGCGGATGCTGGCGGCGGCACCGGGCGAGACGGTGCCGCGTGGCGATCTCAGCGGCGCCGGCAATGCCAATGAGCGCGCCGTCGACGTCCAGATCAACCGCCTGCGCCGCAAGATCGAGCGCGATCCCGCCAACCCGCTGTTCCTGCAAGCCGTCCGCGGCATCGGCTACCGCCTGGTGGCGGCGCCGTAGCTCCTGATTAGTTTCGTGATGAGCAGAGCTTTGCCCCAGGCACCGTGCAACCTCTCCCCGCCCTGCGCGGGGAGAGGTCGGCGCGCGTTCGCGCGCCGGGTGAGGGGCATGGCACGGCGTCTATTAGCAGCCTCGGCGCGCGCGGATGCGCCGCTGCCCCTCACCCCAACCCTCTCCCCGCAAGGGCGGGGCGAGGGGGCTCGCCGTGCTTTTGGCCAGGGCATTGCCTTCAGCATTGACGCTGAAGCCGGCGCTGCGCGTTCTATCCGGCGGGCCGTGTCATGAGCACGCTCGACACCGGGCTGACGCTGATCCGGTCCGCCTATGGGCGGGTGTCGGCGGCCAATGGTTATCTGGGGCAGCGCTTCAACGACTTCATGCCGAAGGGGCTGTACGCCCGCGCGCTCTTGATCATCATCGCGCCGATGGTGCTGCTGCAGTCGGTGATCGCCTTCGTGTTCATGGAGCGGCACTGGAACACGGTGACGCAGCGGCTGTCGGCGGCGGTGGTGCAGGACATCGCGACGCTGATCGACGTCTACAAGAGCTATCCGCAGGACAAGGACCGCGCCGTGCTGCGGCGGATCGCGCAGACCCGGCTAGGCCTGGTGGTGGATTTCCTCGGTCCCGGCGAGATGCCGCCGCCGGGGCCGAAACCGTTCTTCTCACTGCTCGACCAGTCGATCAGCAAGCAGATCAGCCGGCAGATCGCGCGGCCGTTCTGGATCGACACCGTCGGCCGCTCCAGCCTGGTCGAGATCCGCATCCAGCTCGATGACGCGGTGATGCGGGTGTTCGCGCTGCGCAGCGCCGCCTATGCGTCGAACTCCGAGATCTTCCTGTTATGGATGGTCGGAACCTCGACCGTGCTGCTGATCGTCGCGGTGCTGTTCCTGCGCAATCAGATCCGGCCGATCCTGCGGCTTGCCGATGCCGCGGAGAGCTTCGGCAAGGGCCGCGACGTGCCGAACTTCCGGCCGCGCGGCGCCCGCGAGGTGCGGCGCGCCGCCTATGCGTTCATCGAGATGAAAGCCCGCGTCGAGCGCTCGATCGAACAGCGCACCGCGATGCTGGCCGGCGTCAGCCACGATCTGCGCACCATCCTGACCCGGTTCAAGCTCGAGCTCGAACTGATCGGCGATGCGCCCGAAACCGAGGGCATGCGCAAGGACGTCGACGAGATGTCGGCGATGCTCGAGGCGTATCTGGCGTTCGCGCGCGGCGACAGCGGCGAGCAGGCGCAGCCGACCGACATGGTGGCGGCGCTGGAGGAACTGCGTTCCGACGCCGAGCGCCACGGCCACGTCGTCAGCGTCGCGTTTTCCGGGCAGCCGGTGGTGACCGTGAAGCCGGCCTCGTTCAAGCGCTGCCTCGCCAATCTGGTGTCGAACGCCGCCCGCCACGCCCACACCATCGCGATCACCGGGCAGCGCGATCACCGCTATCTGACGGTGACGATCGACGATGACGGGCCCGGCATCCCGATGGCGATGCGCGAAGAAGTGTTCAAGCCGTTCCTGCGGCTCGACGACGCCCGCAACCAGGACGAAGGCGGCACCGGCCTCGGCCTTGCGATTGCTCGCGACATCGCCCGCTCGCACGGCGGCGACATCACCCTCGGCGACAGCCCGATGGGCGGCCTGCGCGCGACGGTGCGGGTGCCAGTGTAGGCCGAAGCACTTCTACAAATTTCTGCGTCATCACCCGCGCATGCGGGTGATCCAGTATCGCAGAGCGTTACTACTTCACGCGCTCTGGGATACTGGGTCGCCCGGACAAGCCGGGCGATGACGTGTCTTATTCAATGAAGCGTCATCGCCGGGCTAGACCCGGCGATCCATCTTCTCGTGAATGGTCAGCATCTGTCTGGTGGCGCGTTTGCGCGCGATGGATGCGCGGGTCGAGCCCGCGCATGACGTCGGTATCCCGTCTACTTCGCCAATTCCTTCGACCGCTTCGTCGCCGCCGCCACCGCGCGGGTGAGCAGCGGGCGGAAACCGTCCTGCGCCATCAGCACCTCGAGCGCGGCGGCGGTGGTGCCGCCGGGGGAGGTGACGTTCTGGCGCAGCGTCGCGGCGTCGAGGTCGGAGCGGTGCAGCAACTCGCCCGAGCCGGCGACGGTGGCGCGGGCGAGCGTCATGGCAAGGCCCTCTGGGAGACCGGCCTCGACGCCGGCGCGCGCGAGTTCTTCGGCGAGCAGGAACACGTAGGCCGGGCCCGAGCCGGACACCGCCGTCACCGCGTCGATCAGCGCTTCGTCCTCGACCCATTCGACGCCGCCGGTGGCGCGCAGCAGCGCATCGGCGATGCCGCGCTGGGCGGGCGTGACGTTAGGGGCCGCCACCGCGACGGTGATACCTCGGCCGATCGCAGCCGGGGTGTTCGGCATCGCGCGAACGACGTGGCCGCCGAGCTGCTCGGACAGCGCCGCGATCGGCTTGCCGGCCATGATCGACACCACCAGCGTCGACGGCCCGACATAGCCGCGCAGCGCCGCGGCGGCCTCGGCGAACATCTGCGGCTTCACCGCGACCACCAGCGTCGAGACCGCGCCGACATCGGCGGCCGAGGCATTGAGGCGAACGCCGCGCGCGCTCAGCGCCGCGATTTCCTCGGTCGGATGCGGCTCGATCACCACGACGTCGCCGCCGTCCAGCCCTTGCGCCAGCCAGCCGGTCAGCAGCGCGCCGCCCATCTTGCCGGCGCCGGCGAGAACCACCGTGCCGCCGAGCTGTTGCAGGGGAGATTTCGAGGACGTGATCATCGCAAGCATCCATCGGCGCCGCGGTCGGCGGCGTCATCCGGTCAGCGTTCTAGGAGAAGGTGGCAACGCTCACAAGGGCTGAAACGCGCAGGCGGTCTCTCCACGTCATTGCGAGCCTAAGGCGAAGCAATCCAGAGGATCAGTGCACGGAGCCGCTGATTGCTTCGTTGGCTTCGCCTCCTCGCAATGACGGAGAAATCGAGCAGGGAGCCGTCAGGCCTCGCCCTGGGTGTCGAACATCGCGGCACTCATCGCTTCCGCCGCGGTCTTGCCGGCCCACACCGTGAACTGGATCGCCGGGTAGTAACGCTCGCAGGCGTGGATCGCGCTGATCAGCATGGTCTCGCACTGCGCTTCGGTGGCGGCGAGGCCGCCCGGCAGCACCAGCGCTTGGCGGTACATCACGGTGCCGGTGTGATTCCACACGTCGAAATGGCCAACCCAGAGCTGTTCGTTGATCGCTGCGATCAGCCGCAGGGTTTCGGTTCGGCGCGCCGCCGGGACCTTCATGTCGAACGCGCAGGCCAGATGCAGCGCTTCGATCTCGTGCATCCAGGTGAACGACAGCGTGTAGTCGGTCCACTGGCCCTTGGCGACGATGGTGATCTCGTCTTCGCCGGAGCGCTCGAAAGCGAGGTCGTTCGACGCTGCGATGTCTTCGACCACCGCCAGCGGATTATTTCGGGACTCGATGATGCCTTCGAGCAAGGGCATGCCGTCTCGACCTTACGTTGGAATATGCTGATACGCATGAGGCAGGCCGGTACGCGCCTGTACCTGTGCTCGCGTCGGAGGGCTTAGTCCGGACGAACCGAGGTTGCAGGACTGAAATGATGTGATTTGCCGAATCCGTGCAATCCCGCGCTCGCCAATTCCACAACCAAAGAGTAACCCGTCCACAGTCGGATGGATCGCGCGAGAACAAAACGGAATCGGATTCGCGCAGGCCGAGTCTGCGGCGCGGAATTCGCTCCACACGAGTCTTTCGCCGCATCGGCAACCTTTGATTCGTGCCGGTGCGCTGGTAGCCTGGGCCGACCCTTCAGATCACAGCCGAGCGAGCCTGCCGATGACCGAGACCGTGACCGATCCCGCCGAGACTGCACCGCCGCCGGCCGAGCGGTCGTATCCGCGCTTCGCCAAGCCGCAGCGCGTCGCCTTCGTGCAGTCGTCGTGGCACCACGACGTGGTCGCCGGCTGCTGGGAGTCGTTCCTGCGCGAGATCGTCGAGCGCGGCATCGTCGCCTCGCAGGTCGATCTGTTCGAGGTGCCGGGCTCGTTCGAAATTCCGCTGCACGTGCAGATGCTGGCCAAGACCCGGCGCTACACCGCGATCGTCGCCGCCGGCCTCGTCGTCGACGACGGCCTCACCGGCTTCGTCGCCCAGACGGTGATCCAGGCCTTGATGGACGTGCAGCTCAAGACCGAGGTGCCGGTGTTCTCCGCGGTGGCGACGCCGCACAGCTTCGAGCGCGGCGAGGCCGACACCGATCGGTTCCGGCAGCACTTCGCCCTCAAGGGCGCCGAAGTCGCCCACGCCTGCGCCGACACCCTGCTCAGCCTCGAACGCCTCCGCGGCCAGGTCGCGGCGGGGATTGTGTAGTCGACAGACCTCTCCGCCGCGTACACAGCCTCTAGTTCGTCATTCCGGGTTCGCCGCTGAGCGGCGCCCCGGAATGACACAGGGAGAGGCTGACGATTGCGCGCGCCCCAGAATGAGGGGCGCTTGGGGAGTGCTCAGTCGAACAGGCTCGATACCGACTCTTCCGCCGCGGTGCGGCCGATCGCTTCGGCGATCAGGGAGGCGATGGTGATGGTGCGGATGTTCGGCGCCTTGCAGACGCCCTCGGTGGCCTGGATCGAGTCGGTGATCACCAGCTCTTTGAGCTTGGAATTGGTGATGCGGGCGCAGGCGCCGCCGGACAGCACGCCGTGGGTGATGTAGGCGTAGACTTCGGTCGCGCCGTTGGCGAGCAGCGCTTCGGCGGCGTTCACCAGCGTGCCGCCGGAATCGACGATGTCGTCGAGCAGGATGCAGGTGTAGCCGGCGACGTCGCCGATCACGTTCATCACTTCCGATTCGCCGGCGCGCTCGCGGCGCTTGTCGATGATCGCCAGCGGCGCGTTGATGCGCTTGGCGAGGCCGCGGGCGCGGACCACGCCGCCGACGTCGGGCGACACCACCATCACCTTCGACAGGTCGAAGCGTTCCTTGATGTCCCGCACCATCACCGGCGAGGCGTACAGGTTGTCGGTCGGGATGTCGAAGAAGCCTTGGATCTGGCCGGCGTGCAGATCCAGAGTCATCACCCGGTCGGCGCCGGCATGGGTGATCAGATTGGCCACCAGCTTGGCCGAGATCGGCGTGCGCGGACCCGCCTTGCGATCCTGCCGCGCGTAGCCGAAATACGGGATCACCGCGGTGATCCGGCGCGCCGAGGCGCGGCGCAGCGCGTCGGTGATGATCAGGAGTTCCATCAGGTGGTCGTTGGCCGGATACGACGTCGACTGGATGATGAAGACGTCCGAGCCGCGAACGTTCTCCTGGATTTCGACGAAGACTTCGTTGTCGGCGAAGCGGCGGACGCTGGCTTTGGTCAGCGGCATGTTCAGCCACTGCGCGATATCGCGGGCCAGCGCCGGATTGGAATTGCCGGCGACCAGTTTGACCGATCCGTTCTTACCCGACATCGACGCGTCCCCCCTCGGCGCGGTGGATACTACGTTCAGCATATCGGTTGACTCGCGAAATCGGACACTTTTGCGAGCGAGGTGATATCAGCCGCCCGCCAGCGATGGCAACCCATCGTGACGGTTTTCCGACGCGGATTCGACCTATGTCGCGTGCAATGGCGGCGATCAGCGTGCCGCGAAACTCAGGGCTGCAGTACGTGCATCGCCGCTCGCTGCCGGGGTCGGCTCTGCGGCTGCGATCGCCGGCCCGCTCGTCGCCGGCGCCGAAGGTGTGGACGGCTGGGCTGGTAACCCGCCGTTTACCAAGCCGCTCAGCCCGGTGAATCCGGCCTGGGCGATCCGGCGCAGCACGACGTCGTCGGCTTGCCCCCATGCGTCGCGGCCGTTGCCGGCCGGTTCCTCGCCGGACAACCGCAGCGCGCGCTGCTGGTTGCGGTCATAAACGTCCCAGACCCAGGCGATGTTGGTGCGGTTGCCGCGGACCTGCGCCGACAGATAGCTGCGGACGCGGAACGCCGCGCCGGCTTCGCGCGACACCACCGGGATGTTGCGCAGCTTAGATTCGCTGTCGAGCACCGCGACCATGCGGTCGAACACCTGCGGCGGCGGGCCGTCGATCGATTCGAACGCGACGCCGCTGCCGCCGGCCGAGGCCATCGGCCCGGCTCCCGGGCCGCCTTCGGTGACGCAGCCGGCGAGGCCGGTCAGCAGTGCGAGCAAAAGGGCGGTGCGCATCGTGCGCGAGGCGATCAGGCGGGGCAGGCGAGCCGACATGCAGGGTCCCGTCGAAGGCGCGGCGCAGCGGCCGCCGAACGACGAAAAGCGATATCGTTAAAATCCATTAAGGTCCAGCGAGGGACAGATCGCAGGTTAACCTTCGGCCGCCACGCGGGTCTAATTTCTCTAAAGTTTTCAATAGATTGTCGCGATGGTCGCGGCCTGGCACGTAAACGAACGTGGTTAATCCCCGTTCATCTTTGCGCTCCGACCGGCGCAGGATCGCTGGATTTCAGGCGTCCGGGTCCAGCACGATGGCGTGGACGTGGCGGCCGTAGTCGGGCTCGCCGCGATGGGTGGTGCGCCGATAGGAGAAGAACCGTTCGTCCGGATAGGTGTCGAGGCCGAGATCGTCGATCAGCCCGACGCCGGCGGTTTCCAGCCGCATCCGGATGAAGCCGCCGAGGTCGAACATCGCATGAGCCGGCCGCTCGGCCTCGACGAAGAAGGTCGCGTAAGCCGGATCGGCCGCGGTGAAGCGGGCGACGAATTCGTCGCCGACCTCGTATGACGGCTGCCGGATCAGCGGGCCGATCGCGGCGACCACGCCGCTGCGATCGGCGCCGAGCCGCTCCATCGCGGCGAGGGTGGATTCCAGCACACCGGTCAGCGCGCCCTTCCAGCCGGCATGGGCCGCGCCGATCACCCCTGCGGCCGGATCGGCGAACAGGATCGGACCGCAATCGGCCGCGCTGGCGCCGATCGCGAGGCCCGGCGTGCGGGTGACGATGGCGTCGGCCTTCGGCCGGTTCGCTGGCGACCATGGCGTCTCGGCGACCACAACGTCCGGCGAATGCACCTGATGGACGGTGAGGAAACGCTCCGGTGCGACGCCGAGCGCTTCCGCCATCCGCCGCCGGTTCTCGGCGACCTTGGCCGGGTCGTCGTTCGAGCCGACACCTGCGTTCAGCCCGGCATAGATGCCCTCGGACACGCCGCCCTCGCGGGTGAAAAACGCATGGCGCAGACCAGGCGCTGCGCCGAGCAGCGACGAGGTGATGATCATCCGTTGGTCCCCTGCCGGCGCTCGGCGGCGCGGTCGGTATCGTCGCTGAGCGCGACCAGGGTCTCGATCTTCGGATCGGACACGCCGATCACCTTGAACATCGAACCCATCGCGCCGCGGCCTTCGCCGGTCAGGCGCTGCAGCGCGCCGGCGATGTCTTCGGATACCTGCGCCGTGGCCTTGGCCATCAGCGACAGCGCCCGGGTCTCGATGCCGAGCCGCTTCAGGAACGCGCCCTGCGTCACCGGGCCGTGGGCGCGGGCGCCGACGCTCTCGGCGGCGCGGCCGAGCGCGTCGAAATCGACATGCGCGGTGAGGTCGGCGCGGCCGGGGTGCTGCAGCGGATCGGCGTAGCTGTGGCTGGCGATCGCCTGGAAGGTGTCGCCGACGTCGCTGCGCAGATGGCCGTAGTCGATGATCAGGGCTGCGCCGCCCTGGTCGCGCACCCGGCTGGCGATCTCGAAAATTTCGGCGTCCGGCCGCCATTCGAACACCGCGCCGGGCGGCGCCAGCCGCACCAGCGGCGGCAGCAGCGCCTCGAAGCCGGGGATCGGATCGGCGGCGACGCCGAACATCAGTTCGCCCGAGGCGCCGATCTCGATCACCCGCTCGTGCCAGCCGGTTTCGCGCTTGATCGCCTGATGGATCGGCAGCACGTCGAAATACTCGTTGGCGAGAATCACCGCCGGGCCTTCGGGGACGTCGTCGAAGCTGTCGTGCCAGTGAATGTTGCGGATGCCGGCCAGCGTGGTCTGCTGCTTCTGGCGCAGCACCGGGTTGATCTCGACCAGATGCACGCTGAGCGACTGGTACAGGATCGGCAGCACCCGCAGGGCGCGCAGTGCGTCGGCCATCATGGTGCCGCGGCCGGGCCCGATCTCGATCAGGCGCAGCGCCTGCGGCTCGCCGGCGGCTTTCCAGACCGAGGCCGACCACAGTCCGAGCAGCTCGCCGAACATCTGGCTGATTTCGGGCGAGGTGGTGAAATCGCCTTCGCGGCCGAGCGGATCGCGGGTGACGTAATAGCCGTGCTCGGGATGGCCGAGGCACAATTCCATGTAGCGCCACACCGGCATCGGGCCGGCGGCCTTGATCAGCCGCTTGATCTCGGTGGCGAGCGCGGTCTGGTCGATCATGAGGCAGTCTCGCTCGGATGCGTGGCGGCCGCAGCCGCGGTCACCCGCCCGCGGCGCCAGGTCGCGACCATCACGCCGATGCCGACGATCACCATCGGCACCGACAGCAGCATGCCCATCGTCAACCCGCCCCACAGGAAGCCGAGCTGCGGGTCGGGCTCGCGGAACAATTCCCCGGTGATCCGGGCGAGGCCGTAGAAGGTGAGGAATGCGCCGATGATCAGGCCCGGCCGTTTCAATGCGCCGGCGCGGATCATCAGCGCCAGGATCACGAACAGCGCGATGCCCTCCAGCCCAGCCTCATAGAGCTGGCTCGGGTGCCGCGGCAGCGGCCCGGCATTGGGAAACACCATCGCCCACGGCACCGAGGCGTCCGCCGGCCGGCCCCACAATTCGCCGTTGATGAAATTGGCGATGCGGCCGAGGAACAGCCCGATCGGGCCGACCGCGCAGGTGATGTCGCCGAGCGACAGGATCGGCACCTTGCGCTTCCAGCCGAACAGCACCACCGCCAGCACGCAGCCGATGAAGCCGCCGTGGAACGACATCCCGCCCTTCCACAATTCGAAAATCTCCGCCGGATGCCGGATGAAGAACTCGAGATTGTAGAACAGCACGTAGCCGGTGCGGCCGCCGAGAATGATACCGATGGTGATCCACAGGATGAAGTCGTCGAACGCTTCCAGCGAGATCGGCGACGGACCGCCCCACAGCCGCTGCCGCTTCAGGAGCATCCGGGCGTACAGCCAGCCGATCACGATGCCGGCGATATAGGCCAGCGCGTACCAGCGGATCGCGAACGGACCGATCGCGACGGCCACCGGGTCGAACACGGGAAAGGCGACGGCGAAGAATGGCATTGTTCGTTCGGCTTAGCTCCAAAGCCGGCAACGGTACAGCGTCAATTGCCGGCACCGGCACTGCCCCGTCCAGCCAACCGATGCTTAAATCGGCCTTGCGACGGGGGTGCGAACGTCGCAAGGAGAGGCAAATCGGACCGGGCCGGCACCGGCCGCGCCAGCCGGCCTTGAAGGAAGCCCGATCCATCGCCATTGTCACCGCAATGCCCGCTTGGCTTGCAACCGCGCACGACGCGCGACGGAGATCTCGACCATGACCCAGACCAACAACCGGCTTTTCGACGAGATCGGCCGCCTGATGAACGACGCCGCCGGCGCGGCGCAGGGCGTCAAGCGCGAGATCGACGGGGTGGTGCGCAGCCAGGCCGAGAAGATCCTGCGCGATCTCGATCTGGTGAAGCGCGAGGAGTTCGAGGCGTTCAAGGAGATGGTCCGCCTCACCCGCGAGGAGAACGAGGCGCTGAAGGCCCGGATCGCCGCGCTGGAAGCCCGCCAGGGCGGCGGCTCGGAGCCTCCGACCGCGCTGGCGTGAGGACGCAAACGGGCGCCAATTTACCCTGCTTGAGTCCCTCATGGTGAGGAGGCCGCGAAGCGGCCGTCTCGAACCATGAAGGCCGATGAGGCTCAGCCTACACCCGGGCGCATCCTTCGAGACGCCCGCCGCCGCCTTGCTGGCGGCGCGGGCTCCTCAGGATGAGGCCGTGCTCGGGAAGACTTGATTTCCTTGTCATTTGCGGCCTTTGCGGCTAGAACCCGGCCACGTCCGCGGCCCCCGCACCCCTGGAGGCTTGCCGCGACGTCTGCAATGGGCCGCTTTGCGGCCTTTAACTTTTTACAGATCAAGGACTTAAACAGATGACGAGCGTCTTGGAACTGAAGGCGACCGCGCGTCCGAAGAGCGGCAAGGGGGCCGCCCGGGCTGAGCGTCGCGCCGGCCGTGTGCCCGGAGTGATCTACGGAGACAACCAGCCCCCGCTGCCGATCTCGGTCGAAGAGAAAGAGCTTCGCCTGCGGATTCTGGCCGGCCGGTTCCTGACCACGATCTTCGACGTCGTTCTCGACGGTCAGAAGCATCGCGTCATCCCGCGGGACTATCACCTCGATCCGGTCAAGGACTTCCCGGTCCATGTCGACTTCCTGCGGCTCGGCGCCGGCGCCACCATCCGCGTCAGCGTGCCGCTGCACCTGAAGGGTCTCGAAGTCGCCCCGGGCGTGAAGCGTGGCGGCACCTTCAACATCGTCACCCACACCGTCGACCTGGAAGCGCCGGCCGAGAACATCCCGCAGTTCATCGAAGCCGACGTCTCGACCCTCGATATCGGCGTGTCGCTGCATCTGTCGGACATCGCGCTGCCGACCGGCGTCAAGTCGGTGTCGCGTGAGGACGTCACGCTGGTCACCATCGTGCCGCCGTCGGGCTACAACGATGACAAGGCGGCGGCGGGTGCCGCGCCTGCGGCTGCTGCTGCGCCGGCTGCTGCGGCGAAGGCTCCGGCTGCTGCCGCCAAGGCTCCGGCCGCGGCGGCTCCGGCGGCCAAGAAGAAGTAATCCGGCGCGGGGTTCCGCGTCATGCGGCTGTTCGTTGGGCTCGGCAATCCTGGTGCAAAGTACCAGGGCAACCGGCACAACATCGGCTTCATGGTCATCGACGAGATCGCACGGCGTCATGGCTTCTCGCCATGGCGCCGTCGCTTTCAGGGCGAGACCGCCGATGGCGTGCTCGACGGTATGCGCATCACGCTGCTGAAGCCGACCACCTACATGAACGACTCCGGCCGCGCCGTGCAGGAAGCGGCGAACTTCTACAAGATCGGGCAGAACGAGATCGCGGTGTTTCACGACGAGATCGAACTGCCGCCGGCGAAAGTTCGCGTGAAGGTCGGCGGCGGCATCGCCGGGCACAACGGCCTGCGCTCGATCTCGGCGCATATCGGCAACGATTATCTTCGCGTCCGGCTCGGCGTCGGCCATCCGGGCGCGAAGGAGCTGGTGCACAATCACGTGCTCGGCGATTTTGCCAAGAGCGAGCGGCCGTGGGTCGAAGCTCTGTGCGAGATCGCCGCAGACAATGCCGGGCTGATCGCCAAGGGCAAGGATTCGACCTTCGCCAACAAGGTGCACCTGGCGATGCAGGCCAAGGGTTTCTACGACAACGACAAGGGCGAGCCGAAGGGCAGCAACAAGTAACAGCGTCATCGCCGGGCTTGACCCGGCGATCCATCTTCTCGCGAAGGAGATGGATACGCGGGTCAGCCCGCGTATGACGCGGTACCTTAGTTGCGGCGTCGGCCTCGAACAGCAGGACATATCATGGGCTTCAAATGCGGGATCGTCGGGCTGCCGAACGTCGGCAAGTCGACGTTGTTCAATGCGCTGACCGAGACCGCGGCGGCGCAGGCGGCGAACTATCCGTTCTGCACCATCGAGCCGAATGTCGGCGAGGTCGCGGTGCCGGATCCGCGGCTCGACAAGCTGGCCGAGGTCGGCAAGTCGGCGCAAATCATCCCGACCCGGCTGACCTTCGTCGACATCGCCGGCCTGGTGAAGGGCGCCTCCAAGGGTGAAGGCCTCGGCAACCAGTTCCTCGCCACCATCCGCGAGGTCGACGCGATCGCGCATGTGGTGCGCTGCTTCGAAGACAGCGACATCACTCATGTCGAGGGCAAGGTCGCGCCGCTCGCTGACATCGAGACGATCGAGACCGAGCTGATGCTCGCCGATCTCGAGAGCCTGGAAAAGCGCGTCGACAATCTCTCCAAAAAGGCCAAGGGCGGCGACAAGGATTCCAAGGAGCAGCTCGAGCTGGTCACCCGCGCGCTGACGCTGCTGCGCGACGGCAAGCCGGCACGCTTCCTGGAGCGCAAGCCCGAGGAGGAGCGCGCCTTCCGGATGCTCGGCCTGCTCACCTCCAAGCCGGTTCTGTACGTCTGCAACGTCGAGGAAGGCTCGGCCGCCGAGGGCAACAGCTTCTCCGAGCAGGTGATGGCGCGCGCCAAGGAAGAAGGCGCGGTCGCCGTGGTGATCTCGGCCAAGATCGAATCCGAGATCGCGACGCTGTCGAAGGAAGAGCGCACCGATTTCCTCGACACGCTCGGCCTGCACGAGGCCGGGCTCGACCGGCTGATCCGCGCCGGCTACGAACTGTTGCACCTGATCACCTATTTCACGGTCGGCCCCAAGGAAGCCCGCGCCTGGACCATCACCAAGGGCACCAAGGCGCCGCAGGCCGCGGCGGTGATCCACACCGATTTCGAGAAGGGCTTCATCCGCGCCGAGACCATCGCGTATGACGACTACGTCAGGCTCGGCGGCGAAGCCGGCGCCCGCGACGGCGGCAAGCTCCGGCTGGAAGGCAAGGAATACGTCGTCGCCGACGGCGACGTGATGCATTTCAGATTTAATACCTGAGGCTTGGATAAAAGCCTTTGAGTTCGTCATTCCGGGGCGCTCACGAAGTGAGCGAGCCCGGAATCTATACGTCGTAGCGGTGCGGTGACGCACGGCGGCAGTTGACGATCCTCATGCAGGGCAATCAGGCAAGGAGTTATGGATTCCGGGTTCGCGCTGCGCGCGCCCCGGAATGACGAACGAGAGGGCGAGAGCGGCGCGAAGCAGGTGTCACCTGAATCCCTGCTGATCGCGGATCGCGCCGAGGTGTTCGTTGATGCGGAACACGATCAGCACGAATTCGGCGACGATGCGCGAGAACACGATCCCGACCAGGATCGAGGCGAGGCTGGACAGCACCAGGATGAAGCCGCCGAACGGGCTCACCGCCATCGTCGCCAGCCCGGAAAACACACCGGAAATCCCGAACAGCACCGTCACGGCGATCACCAGCCAATAGAACGTCTTGATGATGGTCGGCGTGATGAAACGGTCCCATTGAAACAGGTCCCGAAAATTGAACATCGGTGGTCTCCCCCAACAAACCGAATGATGGGCTTGTGATCGACCGCAATAACGGCCACAATCGGGCCTCCCACCAGCAAATGCCATGACAACCCTGTTCTTTGAAAATTTCGCGCCCGGCCATTTCGGCCGCTATGGACCTCGCCGTGTGACGCGCGAGGAGATCATCGCTTTTGCTTCGGAATACGATCCGCAGCCGATGCATCTCGACGACCACGCCGCCAACGCCTCGATGCTGAAAGGCATGTCGGCCTCCGGCTGGCATCTGTCGTCGCTGATGATGCGCATGATGTACGACGGCTTCATCAAGGACGCCGCCTCACTCGGCTCGCCGGGCGTCGACGAGATGCGCTGGATGTCGCCGCTGCGCCCGGGCGACGATCTGATGCTGGACGTCGAAGTGATCGAAGCGCGGGTGTCGAAGAGCCGGCCCGAAACCGGGATCGTCACCTTCAAGTGCTACGTCCGCAACGGCCACGGCCAGATGCTGAGCGAGATGGTGTCCCCGATCATCTTCAAGCGCCGCGACGCGGCCGCCGCGCCGGACGCCGGCAGCAACGGGTAGCGATCACCATGCGTTTTCTCGAAGACATGACGATCGGCGAGCGCCACGAGATCGGCTCGTTCGCCTTCACGGCCGACTCGATCAAGACGTTCGCGGCGCAGTTCGATCCGCAGCCGTTCCATCTCGACGAGGAGGCCGGCAAGAACTCGCTGTTCGGTGGCCTCGCCGCCTCCGGCTGGCACGTCGCCGCGGTGTGCATGAAGCTGATGGTAGCGAACGCCCAGCGCGAAGCCGCCGAGGCCGCGAAGCGCGGCGATCTGGTGGCGACCGGCGGTCCGTCCCCGGGTTTCCGCGAGTTGCGCTGGCTCAAGCCGGTGCTGGCCGGCGACACCGTCACTTACTACAAGCAGATCGAGAATCTGCGGCCGTCCGATTCGCGCCCGCAATGGGGAATCATGCAGGCCCGTAACACCGGGATCAATCAGCGCGGCGAGGTGGTGTTCTCGTTCCTGGCGACGGCTTTCGTGCCGAGGCGGCCGAACGCCGCGTGAAGTGAGGCGAGGCGGCAACAGCCGTTCGCATTTTAACCAAATGCGTGGCTTTTCCGCGAGACGGCGCCGGAACGGCCGGGATATTAGGAAGTTGTGAACCTTGCGGGCGTCACGGTCGACGAACGCAGGGCTGAGGGAATTGAGGACAATGGCTGACCAAGCTGGACTGAAATGGGTGGGGGTTATCTTCGCCACCGTGACGCTGGCGGTGATGATCACCACCGGGATGGTTGTGAAGGGTTATGCGGTGGGCTCCTACAGCCTCGAATCCGCGACGACGACTCTCTCCGACCGCTGAGCGGTTACCGGCCGGCACCAAGCCGGCCTCGACATCTTCGATCCGACCGAATTTCGAGATCGACGACAAAAAAGCAGCCACCTCGCGATGGCTGCTTTTGTCGTTTTGAAGTGCGGATTTATTGAACCGGGTTTTCACCAGCTCGGCTGGGCCGCCGCCGCTTCCGGCCGCGACCGCCGGTTGGCCGAATCAGCCGTGACGCAGCGTCTCGGCGGTGCGCTTCCACTGCGCGACATTGTCGGCGATCATCCGGGTCGACTTCATCGCCGCCTGGCTGAGCTGGGCATAGCTCGAGATCTCGCGCTGCACCCGCTGGCCTTCGGCGTGCAGCAGGTCGCGCAGCGCCTCCAACTCACCGATCAGGCTCTCGATCTCGCCGAGCGAAGTGCCGGCGACGCGCTGGATCAGCGAATTGACGTTGTTGACCGCGGCTTCCGCGCTGCCCTCGAGGCCGAGCGTCGAGGCCGGAACGGCCGAGGCGTCGGTGGTCGAGGTCGTCGCTGAGGGCCGGCGCAGATAGGCGATGTCGTTGCGGACGAAGTCGCGGATGCCCGCTTCCACCTCGGAGACGGCAGCGAGGTTCTCGTCGGTTTCGGGCGTCTCGATCTTTTCGGAAGGAATGGCGTTCATTCGGTTGGTCCCCTGTTTGAGCGTCACGCCGCGCGAGGATCCCCCGCACGTCACCTGTGGCTGCATAACTCCAGCGCAATTTGACCGCATCGCGGCCGTTCTGCGGCGCCGCCTCGGTGTTTCGGCGACAATCCTCAACGTCGTATTAACGCCGTCGCCGCCGAGCGGCGGCGCTGCGGATCGGGCCGATCTCGGCGGGGTGCCGCTCAGGCGATCTTCGGCAGATGGATCGGGCGGCCGAGCGCCTGTTCGACCAGGTCGAAAGTGTCGAGCACCATCCGCAGATTGGTGAGCCTGCCGTTCTGAAACTGCGTGAACAGCGCCATCCGCACGCTGATCGGACGGTTGGTATCGTTCGCGGTCAGGGTGTAGCGCACCATCGATGCGGCGGAGTCGAGCCCGAGCATCACCGACTCGCGGTGATAGCGATAGATCCGCACGCAATCGGCGATCTGCCGGCAGACTTCGAGCACCGCCGGCTTGCCGTGGCGGGCTCCGAAGAACGGAAACATGTCGACCGGGCCGTAAATCGCCCAATCGATGTTGTCGTCGATGATGGCGGCGAGGTCATCCTGCTGGCGGTCGGTGAGGGCGCGATGCAATGCACGCGAGAACCGCCAGAGACTGTGCTCTGTCATTGGCAATCTCGTTCAGTTGATGTGGATGCAAGCAGCGGCACCTGGGCATCATCAGTGACGACGCCGTGCCCTTCGCGATTTGCTGCGCGGATTAGCCCAATTAGTTACAACGAAAGTCAAATGCAATCGATTTTTTGTGCATTGCACAAAATCTGTTGACGGTTCCCGAAATGCCTCAAATGCGGGCATCGGTCAGCGTTCCTTAGCGGGCTCGGGCGAGCTGCCTCGAGGGCTGGACTCACACCGTCGTGACGACATGGCCGACCTTTAACGAAACGTTAGCACGCGGGGCCGCGTTGCCCTTGCATCCGAGCGCGGCGGCGGCTGGAGGTCGGCGTCGGTCGTTCGGTTCGGGGGGGCGACATCGAACCCGAACGAAAGGAAGGATCATCCATGAAACAGCACCTGTCGATCGTGTTGGCGACCGCGCTGGCGTTCACTGGCGCATCCGGTGCGTTCGCGGGCACCATGTCCCAGAACAATGCCTCGACCGGAACCGACCGGAGCGATGCCTCGAACGCGATGAAGCGTGGCGACCGGATGGAGCACGCCACCACCGGCTCGGCCGCGCCGCACGGCAGGCTGACGCTGTCGGATTCGCAGAAGCAGAAGCTGTGGAGCGATCTCAGCGGCAGCGCGCAGCGCCAGACCCCGCCGGCGAACTTCATCGGCAAGGTCGGCGAAGTGGTGCCGAACGACGTCCGCACCCGGCCGTTGCCGTCACAGGCCGCGAGCGAGGTTCCGGTGATCCGCAACTATCACTTCGCGATGCTGGACGACCGGATCGTGCTGGTGAACCCGCAGACCAACAAGGTCGCGGGCATCATCCGCCAGCAATAAGCCGCCGGCAATCAGCGGCCCCGGGCGCTCCGCGGCGCGGAGCGCTTCGATCGGCGGCCGGTCGTGCCGGACCGGATCGACGGTCTGGTAGCAATGACCGGTCGCGCCGTGCGGATGCGGCGGTTCTCTCCAGCGCCGCCGCATCCTGCCGGCCGGTCGGGCCGGCTTCGGGAGCCGGCCGATCGATCAGGCCTTCGCCTTCCGGGCCGGTTTCGGCTTTGCGGCCGCCGGCTTCGCCGGTGTCTTGGCCGCCGCTGCCTTGTCGTGTTTCGCCGCCTTGCGGCGCGACCCGGGATTGGCGGCGCCGGTCTTCGCGGCGTCGTCCGCCGGCTCGTCCTTCTGCTTCTGTTTCGGCTTGGCGGCTGCGGCCGCTTCCTCGGCTGCCTTGCGCATCGCCCTGGCATAAGAGTCGGCGGCGTTGTCGGCGGCCATCTGCAGCCGCTTCGCCGCGGCCAGTCCCAGTTCGTAGGCGACCGTCGCCAGCGCCTTGGCCTGCGCCTTGCCGGTCGCGTCCTTGGCCTTGGCGGCGCGCGCCTGCAGGGCGGCCCGGCGCTTCTTCACCGCGGCGGTCAGCGCCTTGGTCTGCTGTTTCGCGAGCTGCCGGATGATCGCGTCGAGATCGGCCTCGGCCATGTTGGTAGTCCCCCAGAAGTGTCGATTTGCGCGCGACTATGCAGAGCCGCACCACGCTTGGCAATTCGTCAGTTCCGCCGCGCGGCATAAGCCGACGTGCGCCGGCGATTGCATGGTGCTGCATCGCCGCTGCGGCTTGACTTCGCTGGCGTCTCGGACAATCTCGCCGCCAAGCCCCAACAAACCGCAAACAAGATCGGGAGAAGAACAAGATGGCAGACGCCTATATCATCGACGCAGTCCGCACCCCCCGCGGCATCGGCAAGGTCGGAAAGGGCGCTCTGGCCGACATGCATCCCCAGCACCTCGCCGCCACCGTGCTGAAGGCGATCGCCGAACGTAACAAGCTCAACACCGCCGATGTCGATGACATCATCTGGTCGACCTCGACCCAGCGCGGCAAGCAGGGCGGCGACCTCGGCCGCATGGCGGCGCTCGACGCCGGCTACGACATCAAGGCGTCCGGCACCACGCTCGACCGCTTCTGCGGCGGCGGCATCACCGCGGTGAACTTCGCCGCGGCGCAGATCATGAGCGGCATGGAAGACGTGGTGATCGCCGGCGGCACCGAGATGATGTCGCTGACCGCCTCGATGGCCGCCGAGGACATGGCGGCCGGCAAGCCGCCGCTCGGCATGGGCTCGGGCAACGCCCGCCTCGCCAAGGTGCATCCGCAGTCGCACCAGGGCATCTGCGGCGACGCCATCGCCAGCATGGAAGGCATCAGCCGCGAAACGCTCGACGCGCTCGGCCTCGAAAGCCAGCGCCGCGCCGCGATCGCCATCAAGGAAGGCCGCTTCGACAAGAGCATCGTTCCGGTGGTCGACGACGACGGCAAGGTGGTGCTGGGCAAGGACGAATATCCGCGCCCCGAAACCACCGCCGAAGGCCTCGCCGCGCTGAAGCCGGCCTTCACCGCGATGGCCGACTATCCGCTCGACGACAAGGGCACCACCTATCGCAAGCTGATCAACCAGAAGTACCCGGACCTCGAGATCAAGCACGTCCATCACGCCGGCAACTCGTCGGGCGTGGTCGACGGCGCCGCGGCGCTGCTGCTGACCTCGAAGGAATACGCCGACAAGCACGGCCTGAAGCCGCGCGCCAAGATCGTGGCGATGGCCAATATCGGCGACGATCCGACGCTGATGCTGAATGCGCCGGTGCCGGCCGCCAAGAAGGTGCTGCAGAAGGCCGGTCTCACCAAGGACGATATCGACCTCTGGGAGATCAACGAAGCCTTCGCCGTGGTCGCCGAGAAGTTCATGCGCGACCTCGACCTCGACCGCTCCAAGGTCAACGTCAACGGCGGCGCGATCGCGCTGGGCCACCCGATCGGCGCCACCGGCGCGATCCTGGTCGGCACCGTGCTCGACGAACTCGAGCGTCGCAACCTCAAGCGCGGCCTCGTCACCATGTGCGCCGCCGGCGGCATGGCGCCTGCGATCATCATCGAGCGGGTGTAAGGCGAGGGACGCGTAGGATGGGTTGAGCGTCAGCGAAACCCATCAATCCCGCGCAGCACTGCTGAAGTCATCGAAAAGGGCGGCGCGAGATGCGTCGCCCTTTTTCTGTGTCGCCCCACCGCGGTCCCTCATGGTGAGGAGGCGCGCAGCGCCGTCTCGAACCATGAGGCCGTGAGGCCGCCGCCATCCTTCGAGACGCCCGGCCGCGCCGGGCTCCTCAAGATGAGGTCCGTGCTTGGAGCAAGAATTCGTAGGATGGGTTGAGCTCAGCGAAACCCATCACTCACGCTCATGGAGTTCGATGGGTTTCGCTGCGCTCAACCCATCCTACGTGGCCCGATCGTCCCTATATGACGATCATGCCCACCAAATCCTCCCTCCCCATCGCCCGCCCCAAACGCCCGTCACCGGTGCTGATCTGCGGCAAATGCCTGTCGAAAATCGACGGCGGCAAGAAGCTGAAGCGGGCGTTGAAAGCCGAACTGAAGCACGCCGCCGCCGCGCAGGGCGGCAAGCGCCCCAAGCTCGTCACCACCGGCTGTCTCGGCATCTGCCCCAAGCGCGCGGTGGTCACGGCGAGCGCGGCGACGCTGGGACGCGGGGAGTATGTGTTGATCGAGGATCGGGCCGAGGCAGCGGCGGCGGTCAAGGTGCTGATCGAAGAGTAAGAGTGCCGGGGCAGCCGAGGCTTCCCGCTCGCGTCGGCGCAGGTGGCTGGTGGGCAGTCGGCTACGTGTGGCCGCTGCCACTACCCTGGGCGCATGGCGAAAAAACCGTAGCGTCTACTCCGCGGCGAGCACGCGGACGCGCGGCTCGATGGCGGGCCAGTCTGCGGCGCGGGCACGGCGCAGGCCGTAGGACGCCTGCAGGTTCATCCAGAGTTCGGGCGTCGTGCCGAAGTACTTCGCCAGCCGCAGGGCGACTGCGGCGGTGATCGCAGAGCGGCCGTGCACGATGTCGTTGACCCGGGCCGGATTGATGTCGATATCGCGCGCCAGCCGGTTCTGACTGATCCCGTTCGGGCGCATGAATTCCTCGATCAGAATCTCGCCGGGAGGGATCGGGGGGAGCTGCTTTGATTTGGCCATACTGAGCGCCTCAACTGATAGTCTACAGTTTCAACCATCTCGGCGCCGTCGTCGCGCCAATCAAAGTAGATCTGCCATTGATCGTTGATGCGGATCGAATGTTGGTCACGGCGTTTCCAAAGCCCTCCCATCTTCCGGGCGCCCGCTGCCAAGCCTAGCTCGATTTTCCGAGGATTCCTGTGAATTTTGCTTGAGAACAAATAGAGTACATTGTACAAATCGCTTCTAGGCGGCGCCAGACCATGAACAATGGTCACATGCCGAATCATTCGTTTGTCCCTGACGATATTGCTGCGCGTTACGAGGTGTTCGAATGGCGCAACGGGATCGCGATACTTTCGGCGGCACACCCCGAAAAATGGGCCGACATCCTCGCCGTGCTGCGGGGGTTCTCATTCTCGACCTCCGATGTGATGAAGCCCGGCGGTGCGAAGGGGCTCATAGCCAGCAAGCTGGACTCGCATTTCACCAAGCTGGGATGGGCCGAGAAGAAATTCGAAACAAAGATTGTAGTGGACGAAGCAGAACATGCTGCCCCCACACACAAGGTCGACTGTTACAAGGATCGTGTCGCGCTCGAAGTGGAGTGGAACAACAAGGATCCATTTTACGATCGGGATCTCAACAACTTCCGTCTGCTGTTCGATCTGCGCGCGATCGACGTCGGCGTCATCATCACGCGTTGCTCAGAACTTCAGACCATCTTCAACGAGTTGGGTAGAGGGCCGAGCTTTGGCAACTCAACGACCCACATGGCGAAACTACTACCGAGGCTTGAAGGCGGAAGCGGCGGCGGATGCCCCGTTGTTGTCTTTGGAATTAGAGCAACCTGCTATGTCAAAGACCAATAACGCCGCCTCCGACGATCTGTTGAGGTTCGCAGGAAAGCGAAAGTTCGCCACGATTTTGGCTGACCCACCATGGCAGTTCACCAACAAGACTGGCAAGGTTGCGCCGGAGCATCGCCGTCTGTCGCGCTACGGCACCATGAAGCTTGACGAGATTTGTTCGCTGCCGGTACAAGACATCGCTGCGCCGACCTCACACCTTTATCTGTGGGTGCCGAATGCGATGCTGCCGGACGGCCTCGCGGTGATGCAAGCCTGGGGGTTCACCTACAAGTCGAACATCGTCTGGCACAAAGTCCGCAAGGATGGAGGCTCCGACGGTCGGGGTGTCGGTTTCTATTTTCGTAATGTGACCGAGCTGATCCTGTTCGGCGTACGCGGCAAGAATGCGCGCACGCTCGCGCCAGGACGGCGTCAGGTCAATTTGCTTGCAACGCGCAAGCGAGAGCACTCGCGAAAGCCGGATGAGCAGTATGAAATTATCGAGTCGTGCTCACCTGGGCCGTTCATCGAATTGTTCTCCCGCGGAATTCGGCAGGGGTGGTCGAATTGGGGGAATCAGGCCGATGATAGCTATCGTCCGACATGGAGGACATACTCTTATCATTCAAGAACTGAGTTGGATGCTGCTGAGTGAGCGACTAAACGCTGCTTAGTACACGCGTAAGCGTTGCGGGGATCTCTGTTGTCGTAACAACTTTTTCGGATTTTGCATCCATCCATGCCAGGATAATTCCGACTGATGATGCATGTTCCACGAGCCACTCTTTTCCCTCTGGTGGTGCTGCCTCCATTAGGAGAAGCATCCATTCTCCAGGATCAAGAAGGTCTCGATAGAGGAAGCGGTATTCAAGCAACTGGCTTATTCCGCGCCGCGCTTGTGTGTGAAAGTTGCGGTCCGTGCAGCTCTTGATTTCCACTAACACGGAGTGGCCTTCGACCTCGAAGTGGAGGTCGATGTTCTGATTGTACTTTGGAGCGCATCCGATTTTCCTCACAAGGTCCGCAAGTGCCTTTTCAAGGTCGTAGTGAGACTTATTTGCTCGCTCGCGGGCAATCATGTTCAGATTGAATGTGGCCCCCTTTGCGCTGCTCGCCCCACTAGGTGGCCGTCGGTCCCAATCCCGTGATTGGCTAACCGTAGCAGGGCAAGTCTCGATAGATTCATCTTCGAGTAAATCAGTGTCTAGCAGATTTGTTGGAGGAACTACAATTTTGACTGTGTCGTCGGAATTTAACAGACCCAACCAGCCTCTGTCTCTTAAGAAGTTGATTGGATTGGCTAGCAGTTCGTCTCTGGCGACAAGATCTGGCTCGTGCTGCGCAGCAACGATTGCGGCTTGTTCAAGCCAACCATCCTCCCTTTCCAAGCGTACAGTATTCGAAGAGGCGTCGAAGATTCCTGTCTCGCTTAAGAAAAATTCGAAGTTTGATCGAGCTTTCTTTGATGCTTTCTTGCTTAGCCATAGATTGAAAAAATCGGCGTTTCTCTTGTTCGTCAATTCGGTCGGTCGCCAATTTCCCGAAGAGTCGGCTATCACTTCGCATATGAAGCGTCTTATGCGCTCGTCTCTGTAAGCCCAAACAAAATACATCACCTTTCTCAACAAGGCGCTATTCAGACTGTAACTCTTCGTCAGAGAAAGAAAATAATCGTAAGAAATACGTCCATTGTTGATGATTAAGAAGCGCTTGCTAATCAATCCCGGTGCGTCACGATGAGAGTTCGGAGAATGGCGCGCAAAATCAAGAAGTGCCTGGTATGGCATTCCAGGGGCTGCAGCGAGGATTGCGGCATCTAATTTTTCAAGTGGAGGCTCTTTAGTAAGGGAGCCGAAATTCGTCTGTGTCATTTAATCGCCCCGTTCAATTTGCGGAGCGTCAACCTATGGTCGCAAAGTTAGCAACTTCTTTAGATTGGCAACGTGCAGCAAGGAAGCAGCGCGACGCAAGCCCGCCTCAATCTCTGGCGTTGCCGAGGTCTCATCCTGACCCCGCCGCTCAGCTGCCGTCCTGTAGATAGCTTGCTCAGCGGTTTGATGGAATAGACGTAACCGTCTAGGTCTCCTACCTCTTCTTCCACCCGCCCCTCTTTCCCGGCGCGCCGCCGGTCGAGCGCGGGGAGGGGCCGAATTCGGGGCCGGCTTCGCGGCTGGAGGTCGGCTGATAGATCTTGCTCTCCGTGCCCGGGCCCATCTCGTCGAGCGTCGGTTTGCGCGGCTTGTCGCGTTGGACTTTCTTGAATTCGTGCCAGCCGGCGATGCCCATTTCGTCGAGGTCGGGTTTGTGGACCTTGGAGGCTGTGCCTGGGGCACCCCCACCCCGGCTGCCTGCGGCAGCCGACCCTCCCCGCAAGGGGGAGGGTGACGAGACGGCGCGGCCTCGCGAAACACTGTCGCCCGACGCGCCGCGCGCGCCCTTGCCGCGTCCACCCTTGCTCGTCTCGGCCGGCAGGTTCGCGGCTGCGCCGTAGCGCTTGGCGCCGGCGTAGGCGCCGGCTTTCTCGGTGACGCCGCGCTGCTTCACGGTGGGATCGTCGATCACCGCGAGCTCGGTGGCGCGGAGGCGTTTGACTTCGTCGCGCAGGCGGGCGGCTTCCTCGAAGTTCAGGTCGGCGGCGGCTTCGCGCATCCGGGTTTCGAGGTCGGCCAGCACCGCCTCGAAATTGTGGCCGATCACCGCGGCGTCGTCGGTGAAGCCGGCGCCCTTGCCGTCGCCGATCTCGACCAGCACGTGGTCGCGCTCGTACACGCTGTTGAGGATGTCGCCGATCGACTTCTTGACGCTCTCCGGCGTGATGCCGTGCGCGGTGTTGTATTCGATCTGCTTCTCGCGGCGGCGATTGGTCTCGTCGATCGAGCGCTGCATCGAGCCGGTCATTTGATCGGCATAGAGGATCACCTTGCCGTCGACGTTGCGGGCGGCGCGGCCGATGGTCTGAATGAGGGACGTTTCGCTGCGCAAAAAGCCTTCCTTGTCGGCATCGAGGATCGCCACCAGCGCGCATTCGGGAATGTCGAGGCCTTCGCGCAGCAGGTTGATGCCGACCAGCGCGTCGAATGCGCCGAGCCGCAGGTCGCGGATGATCTCGATGCGCTCGATGGTGTCGATGTCCGAATGCATGTAGCGCACGCGGATGCCCTGCTCGTGCAGGAACTCGGTGAGGTCCTCGGCCATCCGCTTGGTCAGAACGGTGATCAGCGTGCGATAGCCGCGCGCCGCGGTGGCGCGGACTTCGCCGACCAGATCGTCGACCTGGGTGCGGGCCGGGCGGATGTCGACCGGCGGATCGATCAGTCCGGTCGGGCGAATGACCTGCTCGACGAACACGCCGCCCGACTCGTTCAGCTCCCACGCCGCCGGGGTCGCCGACACCGCGACGGTCTGCGGCCGCATCATGTCCCATTCCTCGAACCGCAGCGGTCGGTTGTCCATGCAGGACGGCAGCCGGAAGCCGTATTCGGCCAGCGTCGCCTTGCGGCGGAAGTCGCCTTTGAACATCGCGCCGATCTGCGGGATCGAGACGTGGCTCTCGTCGGCGAACACCAGCGCGTTGTCGGGCACGTATTCGAACAGCGTCGGCGGCGGCTCACCCGGCCGGCGGCCGGTCAGATATCGCGAGTAGTTCTCGATGCCGGCGCAACTGCCGGTCGCTTCCATCATCTCGATGTCGAAGGTGGTGCGCTGCTCCAGCCGCTGCGCTTCCAGCAACCGGCCCTGCGCGTGCAGCTGATCGAGCCGCCATTTCAGCTCGGTCTTGATCGAGGAGATCGCCTGGATCAGCGTCGGCCGCGGCGTCACGTAGTGCGAATTGGCGTAGATCTTGACGAATTCCAGCTCGTCCTGCTTGTGGCCGGTGAGCGGGTCGAATTCCTCGATGCCCTCGATCTCGTCGCCGAACATCTTCACCCGCCAGGCGCGATCCTCGTAGTGCGCCGGGAAGATGTCGATGACGTCGCCGCGCACCCGGAAGGTGCCGCGGGTGAAGTCGGCCTGGGTGCGCTTGTATTGCAGCGCCACCAGATCGGCGATCAGCTGGCGCTGATCGATCCGCTCGCCGCGCTTCAGCGCGAAGGTCATCGCCGTATAGGTCTCGACCGAGCCGATACCGTAGATGCACGACACCGAAGCGACGATGATGACGTCGTCGCGTTCGAGCAGCGCGCGGGTGGCGGCGTGGCGCATCCGGTCGATCTGCTCGTTGATCGAGGAGTCCTTCTCGATATAGGTGTCGGTGCGCGGAACGTAGGCCTCGGGCTGGTAGTAGTCGTAATACGAGACGAAATATTCGACGGCGTTGTCGGGGAAGAAGTTCTTGAACTCGCCGTAGAGCTGCGCCGCCAGCGTCTTGTTCGGCGCCAGGATGATCGCCGGGCGCTGCGTCGCCTCGATCACCTTGGCCATGGTGTAGGTCTTGCCCGAGCCGGTGACGCCGAGCAGCACCTGGGTGCGATCGTTGCGGTCGATGCCTTCGACCAGCTCCTTGATCGCCTGCGGCTGGTCGCCGCGCGGCTGGTAGTCGGATTTCAGCACGAAGCGCACGCCGCCTTCGGATTTCTCCGGGCGCGGCGGCCGGTGCGGCACCCACAGCTTGACGCCGCCGTCCTCGCCTTTGAACTCCGGGCGGCCGTCGCGGATCAGGCTCTCCAGCGCGTCGGCGGTGGCCTTGACGCCGAGCGCCTCCATCTTGCTGCGCGGCGGACGGGCCAAGGCTTCGGCGTCGTCCTCCTCGGTCGGCAGGCCGAGCTGCCGCGCCAGCTCCGGATCGAGCGTCGGAATGGTCGCGGCGGTGCCGTAATTGGCCTGCTGGGCTTCGGCAAAGCCTTGACCCAATCCTTGCCCGTGGCCCCCCACCCCCGACCCCGGATCAAGTCCGGGGCGGGCTCCCTCCCCGCGAGGGGGAGGGGAGCCCCGAGGTGGCTGCGGATAAGGCTGCAGCGCCGTCGGCCGCGGCGTCGCGCCGTCTCCCGCTCTGGCGGTCGAGGCCCGGCCGCGATGCACCGCGGCCTCGCCGCCGCTGCGGCGGTCGTGCGAATTGTCCGGCGGCGGCTGCAAGCCGGTGCCGGAGCCGAGGCCGGCATCGCCGCGGTTCAGCGCCGGGTTCAGCAGCTCGGCCAGCGCCGGGCCGATCGGCTTCACCTCGGGCCGATGCGCCTTGGATTTCGGCGCGCGGGTCGATTTTTTCGGAGTGTCGGGAGATTTCGCCATCGGCGGGAATATGGGCAGAGTCGACGATCGATGAAAGGGCGCTTTGCGCGGAGCCGCTGCCGCAGAACCGGGGCGCGACAGAATTTTGCTGCGATGCGGCTGTGGTGCGGAATGCCGTTGCGAATGCACTGCGCGGTCTTTCCTTCGCCGCCGGGAACCGTAAGCTGCGGTTCCGTTCCCGCCTCGAGAGCTCCCGCCATGCACCGTCCCACTGCCTTGGCTCTCCTCGTTGCTGCGCTCGCGCTGCCCGCCGCTGCGATCGCCCAACCGAACGACGCCGAGCCGGCGACCCGGGCCGCCAACGAGGCGGTGGCGAAGGCGCTGCCGCTGGCCGACCGCGCGGATTTCGAGGATGCGCAGCGCGGCCTGATCGCGCCGCTGCCGAACGGCGTCGTCGCCGGTGCCGCGGGCGCGCCGCCGGTGTGGAATCTGAAGCCCTTCGATTTCCTGAAAGGCGGAGCATCGCCGCCGACGGTGAATCCGAGTCTGTGGCGGCAGGCGCAGCTCAATCTCGCCAACGGCCTGTTCCAGGTCGCCGACCGGGTCTATCAGGTGCGCGGGCTCGATATGGCCAACCTCACCATCGTCGAGGGCGACACCGGGCTGATCGTCACCGACACCACGATGACGGTGCCGACCGCCAAGGCGGCGCTCGATCTGTATTATCAGCACCGGCCGAACAAGCCGGTGGTGGCGCTGATCTACACCCACAGCCACATCGACCATTTCGGCGGCGCGCGCGGCCTGATCAGCGAGGCCGACGCCGCGAGCGGCAAGGTCAAGGTGATCGCGCCGGCCGGCTTCATGGAGCATGCGGTCGCCGAGAACGTCATCGCCGGCAACGCGATGAGCCGCCGCGCCCAGTTCCAGTTCGGCGCGCCGCTGCCGGTCGGCGAGCGCGGCCAGGTCGACGCCGGGCTCGGCAAGGCGCTGGCGCTCGGGCCGTTGTCGCTGATCCCGCCGAACGACACCATCCAGCAATCCTACGAGACCCGCACGATCGACGGCGTCGAGATCGAATTCCATCTCGTGCCCGGCTCCGAGGCGCCGTCGGAGATGATCTCGTATTATCCGCAGTTCAGGCTGCTCAACATGGCGGAGGACACCACCCACACCCTGCACAATCTCTACACGCTGCGCGGCGCGGCGGTGCGCGACGGCCGGCTGTGGTCGAAATATATCGGCGAGGCGATCGACCGCTACGGCGACCGCACCGACATCGTCATCGCGCAGCACCATTGGCCGGTGTGGGGCCGCGACCGTGTGGTCGGCTATCTGAAGAAGCAGCGCGACGTCTACAAATTCATCCACGACCAGAGCGTACGGCTGCTCAATCACGGCCTGACGCCGACCGAGATCGCCGAGCGGCTGACGCTGCCGCCGTCGCTGGCCGGCGAATTCGCCGCGCGCGGCTATTACGGCTCGGTCAGTCACAACGCCAAGGCGGTGTATCAGTTCTATCTCGGCTGGTACGACGCCAACCCGGCCGAGCTCAATCCGCTGCCGCGCGCCGAACAGGCGAAGAAGGAGATCGACTATATGGGCGGCGCCGCCGCCGTGCTGGCCCGCGCCCGCGACGACTACAAGGCCGGCCAGTATCGCTGGGTCGCGAGCGTCGCCAGCAAGCTGGTGTTCGCCGATCCGGCGAACAAGGAGGCGCGGGCGCTCGGCGCCGACGCGCTGGAACAGCTCGGCTATCAGGCCGAGGCCGCGACCTGGCGCAACGCCTATCTGCTCGGCGCGCAGGAGCTGCGCAGCGGTCTCGCCGCGACGGCGCTCAGCACCGCCAACCCCGATCTGTTGAAGGCGGTGTCGGTCGATCTCGCCTTCGATTTCCTCGCCGTCCGGCTCAATCCCGCCAAGGCCGAGGGCAAGCGCATCGTGGTGAACTGGACCTTCAGCGACACCAAGGAGACCTACACGATGACGCTGGAGAATTCGGCGCTGTCGCACGTCGCCGGCAAGCTCTCCAGCGACGCCAATGTCAGCGTCACGCTCAGCCGCCCGACCTTCGATGCGATCTCGCTGAAGCAGCGCAGCTTCCTCGGCGCGATCGCCACCGGCGACCTGTGGGTCAGCGGCAACCCGCTGAAGCTGCGCGAGCTGTTCGGCATGTTCGACGAGTTCTCGCCGAATTTCGAAGTGATCGAGCCGGTCAAGGCCAGCGTGGATTGAGGCGGGTCGGCGGGTTGACTTCGCCGGGCAAGTGGTGAAAGTTCATGCATATGCATCCAATTGGGATGCCACCCTCAGCCGCGAGAAACGCTCATGATCGACCTGTACTACTGGACCACGCCGAACGGTCACAAGATCACGATGTTCCTCGAAGAAGCGGGGCTCGACTACAACATCGTGCCGGTGAACATCGGCGCCGGCGATCAGTTCAAGCCTGACTTCCTGGCGATCGCGCCGAACAACCGGATGCCGGCGATCGTCGATCATGCGCCCGCCGGCGGAGACAAGCCGCTGTCGGTGTTCGAATCCGGCGCGATCCTGCTGTATCTCGCCGACAAGACCGGCAAGTTCCTGCCGAAGGATCTGTACGGGCGCAACGACACGCTGCAATGGCTGTTCTGGCAGATGGGCGGCCTCGGACCCATGGCCGGGCAGAACCACCATTTCAACGTCTACGCGCCGGAGAAGATTCCCTACGCCATCAACCGCTACGTCAACGAGACCAACCGGCTGTACGGCGTGCTCAACAAGCGGCTGGCGGATCGCGAATTCCTCGCCGGCACCTATTCGATCGCCGACATGGCGAGCTATCCGTGGATCGTGCCGTACAAGAACCAGGGCCAGAACATCGACGACTTCCCGCATCTGAGGCGCTGGCTGGAGGCCATCGCGGCGCGGCCTGCCGCCGAGCGCGCCTACGCCAAGGCCAAGGAGGTCAACCCGAGCTTCGGCCAGCCGACGATCCGCACCGAGGAAGAAAAGAAGATGCTGTTCGGCCAGACCGCCGCGGTGGTGAAGTAGTTCGATCCGTCGGTCATTCCGGGGCGCGAGCGCAGCTCGCGAACCCGGAATCTCGATGTTCAGATCACCTCGGGATTCCGGCTCACGCGCTGGCGCGCGTGCCCCGGAATGACGAGCGTGATACTGACCAACTCCGTCATGCGCGGGCTTGACCCGCGCATCCATCTCCCGAACGATGGATCGCCGGATCAAGTCCGGCGATGACGTCGGTTGTCGGGTAAGCGCCGGATCACAGCGGCGCATCAACGAGGGGTGATGGGCGACATGACTCTCCAACTGTTCGAACTGGTCGGGGCCGATGCCGGGCGGCCGTTCTCGCCGTTCGTGTGGCGGACGCGGATGGCGCTGGCGCACAAGGGACTGCAGGCCGAAACGATCCCGTGGCGCTTCACCGACAAGGCCGCGATCGCCTGCCACGGTTCCGAGAAGGTGCCGGTGCTGCTCGACGGCGACAAGGCGGTGTGCGACTCCTGGGCGATCGCCAACTATCTCGAAGACGCCTATCCGGACCGGCCGTCGCTGTTCGGCGGCGACGGCGGCCGGGCGATGGCGCGGATGCTGAACTGGTGGGGCGACCTCGCCATCGTCGGCGGCATCTTCCCGATGGTGGTCGCCGACATCGTGCAGCGGCTGGATCCTGCCGATGCGGCGTATTTCCGGCAGTCGCGCGAGGCGCGGCTGAAGACGTCGCTGGAAGAAGCCGCCGCGACCCGCGACCGCGCGGTCGAAGGCTTCCGCAGGTCGCTCGATCCGCTGCGGCTGACGCTGAAGACGCAACCCTTTCTCGGCGGCGCCGCGCCGAACTACGCCGACTACATCGTGTTCGGCGGCTTCCAATGGGCGCGCATCGTCAGCGATTTCCAACTGCTGCAGAACGACGACCCGGTCTATGCCTGGCGCGAGCGGCTGCTCGACGCGTTCGGCGGTCTGGCGCGCGCCACGCCGGGCTATCCGGTCTGAGCCGGGCCGCGCCGCCGGTTGCGCCAGTCGGCGAGGCCGCGCGCCAGCTCCTCGCCGCCGGCGAGCGCGGCGAATTGCGCGCGCTCGACCAGCAGGCCCTCGTCGATCGACAGATTGAGCCCGCGCGTTGCGGCGGTGATCACCGCTGCGACTGCGCCCGGCGGATGCCGGATGATCTGCCGCGCCAGCGCGTCGGCCGCAGAGAGCAGGTCGCCGTGCGGCACCACGCGGTTGACCAGGCCGATCGCGAGCGCATGGTCGGGCGAAAACGGCTCGCCGGTGAGTAACAGCTCCAGGCCGCGCTTGCGGCCGGCGAGGCGCGGCAGCCGCTGGGTGCCGCCGAAGGTCGGCGGCATCGCCAGCTTGATCTCCGGCTTGGCGAACCGGGCGCGCTCGCTCGCCACCGCCAGATGCACCGCCTCGGTGATCTCGCAGCCGCCGCCATAGGCGAGGCCGTTCACCGCCGCGATCACCGGCTTATTGAAACTCTCGAGCCGCGCCGTCATGGTCTGGCCGCGGCGGACGAAGTCGCGCACCGCATGCTCGGCGCCGCGCGCGACGCTGCCGGAGAATTCGGCGATGTCGGCGCCGGCGGAAAACGCCCGGTCGCCGGCGCCGGTCAGGATCACGGCGCGGACGCCGTCGTCGACCTCGATCGCGTCGAGCCGCTGCATCAAGCGGTCGATCAACGCGTAGTTCAGTGCGTTCAGCTTGTCGGGGCGGTTCAGCGCTAAGAGCGCGACGCCGTCGCGCAGCTCGATCGGGATCAGCTCGGTCATGTCCGGGTCTCCATCGGGTCGTCCGATCGCTACCGCGGCAGGTGCGTTGTGTATATTCACTGGTCGGTATACATGAGGGGAATGGCGAGCCGAACTTCAGCAGCGTCTCCGAACACCCGCGACGGCACGATCACGCGCGACCGCATCGTCGCCGCCGCCGCCAAGCTGTTCTATGCCGAGGGCATCCGCGCGGTCGGGGTCGACGCGGTGGCCGAGAAAGCCGGCGTCACCAAGCGGACGCTGTATTATCACTTCCGCAGCAAGGACGATCTGGTCGCCGCCTATCTGCAAGGGCGCGACCAGCCGAATCTCGCGCTGTTCCGGCAGTGGTTCGAGGAGACGCCGGGCGCGCTGTCGGCCAAGGTCGAGGGCATCTTCAGGAATCTTGCCCGCGCCGCGCGGCATCCGAAATGGAAGGGCTGCGGCTTCCTGCGCACCTCGGCGGAGCTCGCCAATTTGCCGGGCCATCCGGCGATCAAGATCGGCGCCGCGCACAAGAAGAAGTTCGAGCGCTGGCTGCGCGATACGTTCGCCGAGGCCGGGATCGGCGAGGCCGACGAGCTGGCGCGGCAGATGCTGCTGCTGCTCGACGGCTCGTTCGCGGTGGTGCTGCTGCATCGCGATGCGAGCTACATGGAGACCGCAGGCGCGGCGGCGGCCAGGCTGGTGGCGGCGGCGCTGCCGCGCCGGGTCAGCGCGGCGCGGCCAACGCGTTCGATGCCGCGAACCGGCCGCGGGTCTCGAGCAAACTCCGCACCGCGTTGAGATCCGGCAGCACCGCGGCGCATCTGCCGCGGGTGGCGGCGTCGGGCTGCAGCAGGTCGGGCACCATCAGGGTGATGGCGCCTGCGGTGGCCGCGGCGGTGACGCCGACGCTGGAATCCTCGACCGCGACGCAATTCGCCGGCGCCGCACCGAGCCGGCCGGCGGCGAGCAGATACAGATCCGGCGCCGGCTTGCCATGGGCGACGTCGTCGCGGGTCAGGATGGTGTCGAACCGGCCGCGGATGCCGGCGAGCGTCAGATGCAGGTCGGCGGTCTTGCGCGACGACGAAGTCACCACCGCCACCGGGCAGCGCGCGTCGTCGAGCGCATCGAGCAGTTCGCAGGTGCCGGGCTTCACCGGCAGCCCCTGGGCGAACCGGGCGTCGCGCTTCTGGACGAAGGCGCGGTTGATCTCGGAGAGCGGCAGCGTCTCGCCGTAGCGCGCGACCAGCAGCGCCTGGCATTCCGGCCCCGGCAGCCCGATCATCGACTCGCAGGTCTTTGTCGCATCCGGCAGGCCGAAGCCGTTCAGCACCTCGGTTAAGCTTTCCAGATACACCCGCTCGGTGTCGACCAGCGTGCCGTCCATGTCGAGCAGCACCGCTGCGATCAGCCAGTCCTGCGCAGCGTTCACGATTTGCGGCTCGCCTTCGCGGCCTCGCGCAGACATTCCGGGCACAGGCAATCGACCGCGTCCGACGGTAGCGGCAGATGCGCCGGCTCCGCCGAGCACCAGCAGCCGCTGTCCATCGTGCACGAGAACTCCGCGCCGCATCCGGCGCAGATCAGCCGCCGCGGCGGCGGCGCAGGCGTGGCGGAACTGGTCGGGCGGAGCGGCATGTTCGTGGGTCGATGAACGCAGGTGAAACCAGTTGGTAGCGTACTCCGCCTGAGCCGCGATGCAATACGCGGAAGGTCGCGGAGGTGAGGGGGACCGCCCGACTCAATAAAAGGGGAGCCACCTCTCCCCCTGTCATTCCGGGGCGCTCGCGCTCAGCGAGCGAACCCGGAATCTGGCGCGGGGCAGGGCTTGGCGGGCGCCGCGCACACCAACGTCGGGATTCCGGGCTTGCGGGCGCGCCCCGGAATGACCGTCGAGGTTGGACGACGGGCGCTGTCTGCCGCCAACTACCCCTTCGTGATCGTATCGACCTCCGCCATCTCCTCGGCGGTCAGCTTCCAGCTCGCCGCCTTGACGTTCTGCTCGATCTGCTCCGGCGTGGTGGCGCCGGCGATCACGCTGGAGACCTGCGGGCGGCAGGCGAGCCAGGAGAATGCCAGTTCGAGCAGCGAGTGGCCGCGGGCTTCGGCGAACGCCTTGAGCTGATCGACGACGTTGAGATTGACCTCGGTGAAGTAGCGGTCACGGATCGCCGGCATCTTGGCGAAGCGGGTGTGCGCCGGCGCTTCCGTGCCGCGCTGGTACTTGCCGGTCAGAAGCCCGCTCGCCAGCGGGAAGAACGGCAGCAGCCCGAGCTTGTATTCCTGCGCCGCCGGCAACAGGTCCTTCTCGATGTCGCGGACGACGAGGCTGTATTCGTCCTGGCACGAGACGAAGTGATGGGTGCCGAGCGCACGGGCGACGTATTCGGCCTCGGCGATCCGCCATGCCGGGAAGTTCGAATTGCCGATGTAACGCACCTTGCCGGCGCGGATCAGGTCGTCGAGCGCACGCAGCGTCTCGTCGATCGGCGTCAGCGGGTCGTAGTCGTGCTGCTGGTACAGATCGATCCAGTCGGTCTTCAGCCGCTTCAGGCTGGCCTCGACCGCCTCGACGATGTAGCGCCGCGACGCGCCCTGCTTGGTGCCGTCGGTCGCCATCGGCTTGCAGAACTTGGTCGCCAGCACGATGTCCTTGCGGCGGTCGCCGAGCACATTGCCCAGCACAGTCTCGGAGCCGCCCATGCCGGCATAGATGTCGGCGGTATCGAACAGCGTGACGCCGAGGTCGATCGCCTTGTGGATCACCTTCTTCGAGGTCTCGGGATCGGTGCGCTGGCCGAAATTGTTGCAGCCGAGGCCGACGACCGAGACCCGCAGGCCGCTGCCGCCGAGATTGCGAATGTCCATGAACAGTCCCTGAGCGATGCGTGGAGCCGCCCATTGTGGCGCCCGCCGCGCAGCGCCGCAACCCGCGTCGCCGATCACAGCCGCGTCATGCCGTGCGTCGTGACGGCGTTGCTGAGCGAAAGCCGCTCTCGTGCCATCTGGCCCGTTACTCATGCCCCTACCCCGCGTGTCATTCCGGGGCGCGCGCGTCAGCGCGTGAACCCGGAATCTCGCAGGTTTGGGGCACGGCCGGAGCCTGCATCGCGGGATTCCGGGTTCGCTCGCTTGCGCGATCGCCCCGGAATGACGGTTTGTGGCAGCGCGTAAGTATGCGTGCGCTACGCCGGCTCCGCCTGAACGTCCGGCGGCGGCACCGGGCGAGTGGCCGGCCGCTGCGCCACCGCGCCGCGCATGCCGGCGCGGCGGGCGGCTTCGCACATCCGGCGCACCGACTGCTCGGCGTCGCGGGTGATCTGCTTGCGGTCGGCGGTGGTCGAGGTCGCGACCGCATCGCCCCAGCTGACGGTGACGTCGATCGCGCCGGCCGACAGCAGCGCGATGAAGTGCGGGATCAGGTCGGCGTCGCCGTACCACGCAACGCGGTCGCGCAGTTCGCGGCCGATCGGCAGGCCGCTGAGGCCGGTATAGGTGACCGCCATCGGCTGCACCGCGACTTCGGCGCCGCTCTGTTCGCCGATTGCGTGATGCACCGCGCCGACCAGCGCGGAGCGGAACGGCAGCACCCGGCTGCCGTCGGACGAGGTGCCTTCGGCGAACAGGACCATGGCGTCGCCGTCCTGCAGCCGCGCGCCGATTTCGCGCGTGACCTCGCCGGTGCGATGCCGCGCCTGGCGATCGATGAACACGGTACGCTGCCAGCGCGCCAGCGCGCCGAACACCGGCCAGGTCGCGACTTCGCTCTTGGCGATGAACGACACCGGCGCCACCGCGGAGATCACGCAGATGTCGAGCCAGGAGACGTGATTGGACAGGATCAATACCGGGCCGTCGCAGCGGCGGCCGACCTGATGAATCCGCACGCCGATCAGCGCGCAGACGATGCGATGATACAGTTGCGGAATGGTGCGCTGCGCGCGCCAGCCGAACCGCTTCGCCAGCAGATGCGCCGGCAGCAGTGCAAACGTCAGCGGCACCACGGCGGCAATGACGAGGATGAATCGCAGCATGGCAATAACTTTGCGCCGCTCAAAAAGGTGCGGCCCCGGTCAGACGCGGCGACTGACGGGGACCGCTGGGGACGTTGATCGGCGACGGGGGGCCTCGATCAGACGCGAGCGGACCGTAGCGGTAGTTTGTTACACGGCAGTGACGCGTCAACTACATCTTAACCTGTGAGGCGATCGTACGGCGCTCGCCCGCCGACCCGCCCAACAGCGCTTAGTTCGGCGCCGGCGTCACCCGCAAAATCCGCCCGGCGTCGCTGTCGGTGAGCAGCCACAGCGCGCCATCGGGGCCCTGGCGGACATCGCGGATCCGCTCGCTCAGCGCTCGCAGCAGCCGCTCTTCTCCGGTGATCCTGTCGCCTTGCAGCGACAGCCGCACCAGCATCTGGCCGGACAGCGCGCCGACGAACAGGCTGCCGTTCCAATCCGGGAATAGCTTGCCGGTGTAGAACGCCATGCCGCTTGGCGAGATCGACGGCACCCAGTACTTGATCGGCTGCTGCATTCCGGGCTTGGCGGTCGCTTCGTGAATCTTGGCGCCGCTGTAGTCGATTCCGTAGCCGATCACCGGCCAGCCGTAATTCTCGCCTTTGCGGATGATGTTGACCTCGTCGCCGCCGCGCGGGCCGTGCTCGACTTCCCACAGACTGCCGTCGGCGGGATTGAGCGCGAGCCCCTGCGGATTGCGATGGCCCAGGCTCCAGATCTCGGGCCTGGCGCCGTCGCGGCCGGCGAACGGATTGCCGGCCGGCACGCTGCCGTCGGGTGCGATGCGCACGATCTTGCCGATGTGGTCGGACAGACTCTGCGCCTGATTGCGATGGCTGTAGTGGTCGCCGAGGGTGACGAACAGATCACCGCTCGCGTCCTGCGCGATCCGGCAGCCGTAGTGATTGCCCGACGACAGCGGTCCCTGCTGGCGGAAGATCACCTTCACGGCATCGAGCCGCGGCGCGTCGCCGTCGACGAAAGTGCCGCGGGCTACTGCGGTCCGGCCGCCGCTGCCGGCGCGTTCGGCGTAGCACAGATAGATCGTCCGGTTGGTGGCGACGTCCTTGTCGGCGACGACGTCGAGCAGTCCGCCCTGGCCCGAGGCCCATACCTCGGGCACGCCTTGGAGCGGCTTCGACACTTCGCCTTGCGCTGTCACCAGCCGCAGCCGTCCGGGACGCTCGGTCACCAGCATCCGGCCGTCGGGGAGAAACGTCAGCCCCCACGGATGCTCGAGATTCTGGGCCACCGTTTGCACCGCCAGCGGGCCCGCGGAGGATTCGAAGGTGGTGACGGCACCGCGGCTGGCGGTCACGATGACGAGGGACGCGACCAGCGCGGTCGCGGCGGTCAGCGTCCCGGAAACCCAGACGATCGGTGCCTTCATCGCAGTGCCTCCTCGCAGGATGGCCGGTGCCGTGCGGGCGGCGGCAGGCCAACGCGCCGCGATCGGAAAGGATCGTTGCCGAGCCGGTCAGAGCGCGAAAGGCGTCGTCATGCCGCACGCCGCGAATTGCGGCGACAGCAGCGTCAGGGCCAGGATGGCGCCGAGCGACGCCACCGCAATGACCAGCGATGCGGTGACTGCGCGGAGCAGACGCGGGGAAGTGACGGGCGCGGCGGGCCGGAAGAAGCCGGCCGCCGGGCCGGACGACGGATTCATGAGTCGACATCCTCGAACCAGACCCCGGCGAATCACCGAGGCACGAAGGATTGTCTTGTCATCACGGGCGTTTATGCGGCGGCCCGGCGCGGCAAATCTGGCCAAATCACGGCGGAATTCGAGCGGGGCGGCCGCTCAGGCCTCGGCGGCGAAATTCGCCGCATCGACGGTTGCCGTCTCCGGGGTCCAATCCATGGTGATGAAGCCGGGAGTCTGCTCCACCCGGCGGAGCCAGGCGTTGACCGCCGGAAACATCGACAGGTCGAAGTCGCACTGGTCGGCGACATGGGTGTAGCCGTACAGCGCGATGTCGGCGATGGTGAGCTGGCCGGCGGCGAAGTAATCGTTGGTCTTGAGGTGATTTTCCATCACCTGCAGCGCCGCATAGCCGCGCTCCAGCCAGTCCTCCAGCGCGTGGGTCTGCAGGTCGCGGCCGCCCTTGACCAGGCACAGCCAGAAATACGCCGAGCCGATGTTCGGCTCGAGCGCGTGCTGCTCGAAGAACATCCATTGCAGGGCTTCGGCACGGTCCATCCGCGTGTCCGGCGCCAGCGCGGTGCCGACGGCGAGATACCACAGGATCGCGTTGGATTCTGCGAGATAGCGGCCCGGCGCGGTCTCCAGCAGCGGCACCTGGCCGCTCGGATTCTTGGCGAGGAAGTCGGGCGTACGGCTTTCACCGCGCAGGATGTCGACCTCGATCGCGCGGTACGGGGCATCGAGAAACGCCAGCGCAAGGCGAACCTTGTAGCTGTTTCCCGATCGCTGCATCGAATAGAGCTTGTACATCCTGAAGGCCGCTTCGCTCTCCCTGCCGCCGGCATCTGCCGCGCCTAACGCGGCTAAACAATGATGCCCCCCGGCAGGTGTCGCAAGCCCCAAGCGCTGGAAAGCATCGAAATCCCATGCCGCATTGCGAAGGGGGCGGTTGCGGCTGGGAAAACCCGCGGCGGCGACCGATTTTCTGCTTTCGCTATGCGAAATCGGCGAAGGGGGCGGTCTGTCGCGCATGACTGGCAACAGCGATTGGCCCGGCCGCCGCCGCCGCCGGCTGTGCGGCGATCGGGCAATGCCACCATTCCCGCAAGCTTCTTGCGATGCAACGGGCCCGCGCTTAGTGTGGGAGCATTCCCGTCAGATATGGAAGAGTCGCGCCAAATGCCGGCTCATGACGGCTGCAAGGAGAAGACGATGCCGTTCCTCGCCACCGCGCTCGATCGTGTGAAGCCGTCCGCGACCATCGCGGTCACGGACAAAGCGCGGGAGCTGAAAGCGGCCGGGCGCAACGTCATCGGGCTGGGATCCGGCGAGCCGGATTTCGATACTCCCGCCAACATCAAGCTGGCGGCGATCCATGCGGTCGAGGCCGGCAAGACCAAGTACACCGCGGTCGACGGCATTCCGGAGCTGAAGCAGGCGATCATCGACAAGTTTCAGCGCGAGAACGGCCTGACCTACAAGCCGAACCAGATCATCGTCGGCACCGGCGGCAAGCAGGTGCTGTACAACGCGCTGATGGCCACCATCAATCCGGGCGACGAGGTGATCATCCCGGCGCCGTATTGGGTCAGCTATCCGGAAATGGTGGCGCTCGCCGGTGGTGAATCCGTGCCGGTGGTTTGCACCGCCGAATTCGGCTTCAAGCTGCAGCCGGCGGCCTTGGAAGCGGCGATCACGCCGAAGACCAAGTGGATCATCCTCAACTCGCCGTCGAACCCGACCGGCGCGGCCTATACCCGCGCCGAGCTGAAGGCGCTCACCGATGTCCTGGTCAAGCATCCGCACGTCTGGGTGATGACCGACGACATGTACGAGCACCTCGTCTATGACAATTTCGAGTTCACCACCCCGGCGCAGATCGAGCCCAAGCTGTTCGATCGCACCCTGACGGTGAACGGCGTGTCGAAGGCCTATTGCATGACCGGCTGGCGCATCGGTTATGCCGGTGGTCCGGCCGAGCTGATCAAGGCGATGTCGACGATCCAGTCGCAGTCGACCTCGAATCCGTGCTCGATCGCGCAGTGGGCGGCCGTCGAGGCGCTCAACGGCCCGCAGGATTTCATCGACGCCCACAACAAGGTGTTCAAGGAGCGCCGCGACCTGGTGGTGTCGATGCTGAATCAGGCGGCGGGGATCGACTGCCCGCGCCCCGAGGGTGCGTTCTACGTCTATCCGTCCTGCGCCGGCACCATCGGCAAGACCGCGCCGTCGGGCAAAAAGATCGAGACCGACCAGGACTTCGTCACCGAACTCCTCGAGGCCGAAGGCGTCGCGGTGGTGCAGGGATCGGCGTTCGGCCTCGGCCCGGCATTCCGCATCTCCTACGCCACCAAGACCTCGGATCTCGAAGACGCGTGCAAGCGGATCCAGCGGTTCTGCGGGAATTTGCGCTGAGCTTTCATCAACAATCCGCAACCCACACAGGATTCGTTCCAAAATTGCGGAAGCGCCTTGTTTTGGACAAGACGCTTCCTTTTTGTCGCCTCCGCAATCTCAATCCACATGTGGAGTGTGCTTCTATGTTTACCCTCAGACAGTTCGGCATCGCTGCGGTCGCTTTGGTCGCCTCGATCGTGAGCGCGAGCGCTCAAGAGCGGGTGCAGGTCGGCGTGATCGAATGCGCCGGCGGCCCGAACGTCGGTTACGTGGTCGGCTCGGCGACCCAGCTCGAATGCGTGTTCCGGACCGACGGCCGCCGTCCTGAGCCCTACATCGCCACCGTGCAGCGCATCGGCCTCGATCTCGGCTTCACTCAGAACACCGGCCTGGCCTGGGCGGTTTACGCCCCGACCCGCCGTATCGGTCGTGGTGACCTCGCCGGCAGCTTCGGCGGCGTCGGCGCCAACGCGTCGTTCGGCTTCGGCGTCGGCGGCAACCTGCTGGTCGGTGGCTCGGGCAATGCCTTCGCGCTGCAGCCGCTCAGCCTGCAGGGCCAGACCGGTCTGAACGCCACCGCCGGTATCGTCGACGTGCAGCTCCGCCCGGCCCCGATCGTCAAGAAGAAGCACTATCGCAAGCACCGCCGGCATCATCGCTGATCGCCGCGATTTACCAAGCGTTAGTCGCGTCAGCAGAAGGGCCCGCACCGTCGGGCCCTTTTTGCGTTTCTCGCGCCGATCCGCGCGGCGGCGCGCAAGGTGCTGTCATTGAAGATTTGCCGATGCTGTGACTAGATGGCGGCGATTGTTCGCCCGTCTCGCCCGAATCGGGTCGTCTTCCGCATCACCTTCCCCACGTCGGAGATTTTCGCCATGCGCCGCCTCTCGCTTCTCGTCGGATTAGCCGCCGCCTCGCTGACCGTCACCGCCGCCGATGCGCAGCAGGGGCGGGTGCGCGTCGGCATGCTGGAATGCCGCGGCGGCGCCAGCATGGGATTCATCGTCGGCTCGGTGACCAATCTCGGCTGCGTGCTGCGCACCGAGGGCCGGCCGGACACACCCTACGTCGCCACCATCCGCAAGATCGGCCTCGACATCGGCATCACCCCCGAAACCGCGCTCGGCTGGGCGGTGTTCGCGCCGGTCGAGCGTTTCGGCCCCGGCGACCTCGCCGGCAACTACGCGGGCGCGCAGGGCTCGGCCTCGGTCGGCGTCGGTCTCGGTGCCAACGTGCTGGTCGGCGGCTCGGCCAATTCGATCGCGCTGCAGCCGCTCAGCCTGCAGGGCCAGACCGGCGTCAACGTCGCGGTCGGCCTGCAGGAACTCGAGCTGCGCCCGGGCCGCTAACTAACCGCCCGCTGCGGCTGTTATTCCCACTGTCGATCACAGCGCTGCGATGCAACCGCGTCGCAGCGCTGATTTTTTGCTGTCCTTGATCCGGCTCAAGGCCGACATCGAACCGTCGTAATTTTTCGCGCTTGCCAAGCGTCGTGGGTTGCGGAAGCATCACACCTTGCCGACCCAATCACGGGCCGAGCTCCAAAGTCAGGAGGCGGCGATGGGACAAGACGTCAGAAGTCCCCGCGGTCCCCGGTGCATCGCACTGGTGGGCCCATTCCAAAGCGGAAAAACCACACTACTCGAAGCGATCTTGGCACGAACCGGCGCCATCCCGCGCGCCGGCTCGGTCGATGCCGGCACCTCGCACGGCGATTCCAGCCCCGAGGCGCGCCAGCACAAGATGGGCCTGAGCCTCACGGCCGTCACCACCCAATTCATGGGTGAGAGCTACACCTTCCTCGATTGTCCCGGCTCCGTCGAATTCGCGCACGACATGCGCGCGGCGCTTCCCGCCGTCGACGCCGCCGTGGTGGTGTGCGAAGCCGACGAGCGCAAGCTGCCGCAGTTGCAGCTCATTCTGCGCGAACTCGAAGATCTCGGCATTCCCAGATTCCTGTTCCTGAACAAGATCGACCGCGCCAGCAAGCGCATTCGTGAAGTGCTCGACAGTCTGCAGCCGGCATCGCGCATCCCGCTGGTGCTGCGCCAGATTCCGATCTGGAACGGCGACCTGATCGCCGGTTATGTCGACCTCGCGCTGGAGCGCGCCTTCGTCTATCGGGAGCACAAACCCTCCGAAGTGATCGAACTCGCAGGCGGCGATCTCGATCGCGAGAAGGAAGCGCGGTTCTCGATGCTCGAGAAGCTCGCCGATCACGACGACGCGCTGATGGAGCAACTACTCGAAGACATTCCGCCGCCGCGCGACGCGGTGTTCGACGATCTCGCCCGCGAACTGCGCGAAGGCGTGATCTGCCCGGTGCTGCTCGGTTCGGCGCTGCGCGAGAACGGCGTGATGCGTCTTCTCAAGGCGCTGCGCCACGAGGCCCCGGACGTGTCCGAAACCGCGGCCCGGCTCGGCGTTACGCCGGGCAAGGAGGCGATCGGCTACGTCTTCAAGACGCAGCATCTGCAGCACGGCGGCAAGCTGTCGCTGGCCCGGCTGTTCGCCGGCACGCTCGCCGACGGCGACACGGTGCAATCGTCTGCCGGCGAGTCGTCGCGCGTTTCCGGCATCCAGGCGGTCGGCGGCGGCCACGACAGCAAGCGCTCGTCGGCCTCGGCCGGCGATGTCGTCGCGCTCGGCAAGCTCGACGTGATCAAGACCGGCGATACGTTCGGCAACGGCAAGACCGCGCCGGCCGCACTGCTCGAAGTCACTGCCGCGCCCCCGGTACTGGCGATGGCGCTCGCCGCCGCCGATCGCAAGGACGACGTCAAGCTCGGCCAGGCGCTGCAGCGGCTGAACGAGGAAGATCCGTCGCTCACCATCGTCCACGATCCGCACAGCCACGAAATGGTGCTGTGGGGCCAGGGCGAGATGCATCTGCGCGTGGCGCTGGAGCGTCTGCACGACCGCTACGGCGTGACCGTGAAGTCGCACGCGCCGGGAATCGGCTATCGCGAGACCATCCGCAAGCCGGTGACTCAGCGCGGCCGCCACAAGAAGCAGTCCGGCGGTCACGGCCAGTTCGGCGACGTGGTGCTCGACATCAAGCCGCTGCCGCGCGGCGCGGGCTTTGCCTTTGCCGAGACCGTGGTCGGCGGCGCGGTGCCGCGCAACTACATGGGCGCGGTCGAGGAGGGCGTGGTCGACGGCCTGCGCGCCGGCCCGCTCGGCTTCCCGGTGGTCGATGTCCACGTCACCCTGACCGACGGCTCGTACCACAGCGTCGATTCCTCGGATCAGGCGTTCCGCACCGCGGCGCGGATCGGCATCACCGAGGCGCTGCCGCAATGCCAGCCGGTGCTGCTGGAGCCGATCCACACCGTCGAGATCGTCTGCCCGACCGAGGCCACCGCCAAGGTCAACGCCATCCTGTCCGGGCGGCGCGGCCAGATCCTCGGTTTCGACACCCGCGAGGGCTGGCCGGGGTGGGACACGGTACGCGCCACCATGCCGGAGAGCGAGATCGGCGACCTGATCGTCGAGCTGCGCTCGGCCACCGCCGGCGCCGGCAGCTTCACCCGCAGCTTCGACCACATGGCCGAGGTCACCGGACGGACCGCCGACCAGATCGTCGCGGCCCATCGTCAGGCGGCGGCCTGACCCAAGACAGCGCCGGCGGGGTGACCCGCCCGGCGCTCACTAAAATATGACTGCTCCAGAGCGGCTGGAGTGATGTCTCAGACATCACTCCAGCCGTTTTTTGTTTGTCTAATCTGGTTAAAAACATCATAATCAGGCCTTCAGACATCAGAGTTCATGCCTCATCCATGATGACCGCAGCCCAATTGCGCGCCGCGCGCGCACTGCTTGGCATCGACCAGCGCACGCTGGCCGAACTGTCCGGCGTGTCGCTGCCGACCATCCAGCGGATGGAGGCGAGCGAAGGCAACGTCCGCGGTGTGGTGGAATCCCTCACCAAGGTCATCGAGGCCCTCGATCGCTGCGGCGTGACCCTGATCGGAGACAATTCCCGCAGCGAAGGCGGCGGCCGCGGCGTCCGGTTCAAAGAACCGGCGCCGCCCCGCAACGAGGCCTGACGGTTTCGGTGCAGCAGCGCGGGGCGGACCAGGAGAAACGGCATGGACACCTCCCGGCGACTTGTATCTGCGGCCAAACCGAGCTTCCGCGAGCTGTTCACGCCCAAGCTGATCACCGTCCTGCGCGAGGGCTACGGCCTCGGCGATTTCCGCGCCGACCTGATCGCCGGCCTCACCGTGGCGATCGTGGCGCTGCCGCTGTCGACCGCGATTGCGATCGCCTCCGGCGTCACGCCGGATCGCGGCCTCTACGCTGCGGTGGTCGGCGGTTTCCTGGTGTCGCTGCTCGGCGGCTCGCGGTTCCAGATCGGCGGTCCCGCCGGCGCCTTCATTGTGCTGGTGATGCTCAGCGTGCAGCGTCACGGCATCGACGGCGTGCTGCTGGCGACCTTCCTGGCCGGCATCATGCTGGTGATCGCGGGATTTCTGCAGATCGGCACCTACGTCAAGTTCATTCCCTATCCGGTCACGGTCGGCTTCACCGCCGGCATCGCGGTGATCATCTTCGCCAGCCAGCTCAAGGATCTGCTCGGCATCGATCTGGCGCACGAGCCGGGGCCGTTCATTCCCAAGCTCGAGGCGCTGGCGCAGGCGCTGCCGACCATGAACGTCTACGCGCTCGGCATCGCCGTCACCGCGATCGTGCTGATCGTGGGCTTGAAGAAGCTGCGGCCGAACTGGCCCGGGCTGCTGATCGCGGTCGCCGTCACCGCCGCGCTGGTGTGGGGCTTGTCGCTGCCGGTCGCCACCATCGGTACCAAATTCGGCGGCATTCCGGAGAGCTTCCCGCTGCCGTCCTGGCCGGTGGTCTCGGTCGCCAAGGTGATCGAGGTGCTGCCGGACGCGATGGCGTTTGCGCTGCTCGGCGCCATCGAGTCGCTGCTCTCCGCCGTGGTCGCCGACGGCATGACCGGCCGGCGGCATCGCTCGAATTGCGAGCTGGTGGCGCAGGGCGTTGCCAATATGGGCTCGGCGCTGTTCGGCGGCATCTGCGTCACCGGCGCGATCGCCCGCACCGCCACCAACATCCGCACCGGCGCGCGCTCGCCGATCGCCGGCATGCTGCACTCGGTGTTCCTGCTGGTGTTCATGCTGGTGGCCGCGCCGCTGGCGAGCTACATCCCGCTCGCCACGCTGGCTGCGGTGCTGGCGATCGTCGCCTGGAACATGGCCGAGAAGCACGAATTCGCCACGCTGGTGCGCTCGTCTCGTGGCGACGCGGTGGTGGTGCTGGCGACCTTCCTGCTCACCGTGTTCCGCGATCTCACCGAGGGCATCGTGGTCGGCTTCGCGCTCGGCGCGGTGCTGTTCATTCACCGCATGTCCGAAGTTACCGGCGTCGAGGCGTATTCCGGGCTGGCGCAGGAAGATCGCGCCGACGAGAGCGGCAAGCGCCGCGGCATCGCCGCCGATCTGGCGCTGGTCACCGACCCGGACGTCGTCGTCTACCGCATCACCGGCGCGTTCTTCTTCGGCGCCGCCGCGACCGTGTCGTCGGTGCTCAACAACATCGCCGATCGCCACAAGGTATTCGTGGTCGATTTCGCGGCGGTTCCGTTCCTGGATTCCACCGCCGCCAACGCGATCTACCGCGTCGCGCTGTCGGCACAGCGCAAGCGTATCAAGCTGATCGTCACCGGCGCCTCGCCGACGGTTCGTCGCGCGCTGCTCACCCACGGCGTCAAGCCGCCGCTGGCGCATTATCGCGCCGACATCGCCAGCGCGATCGACGAGATCAAGGGCAAGACCGCTCCATCCGAGGACGCGTCGCCGCAGCCAGCCTCGGCATGAGGCATCGACTTCCGTCGCGCCGGTGTGTTTTGCGTTGACGCTGGCGCAGCAGCCTGATTTTCACAGGCTTCGGAGGTCTCGCGTCTGTTGGAGGGCGAAATGGCTGCGACCAAGCGCGCCGCGTGTCTGATCGGCTGGCCGGCTGCGCATTCGCGCTCGCCGCTGATCCATCATTACTGGCTGCGCCAGCTCGGCATCGAGGGCGGCTATTCGATCGAGGCGGTGCCGCCGGAAGGCTTCGCCGAATTCGTGCTGCATCTGAAGTCGCACGGCTATATCGGCGCCAACGTCACCATCCCGCACAAGGAGCGCGCCCTGCAGCTCACCGAGCCGGACGCGCGTGCCCGCGCGGTCGGCGCCGCCAATACGCTGTACTACGACGGCGAGGTGCTGCGCTCGACCAACACCGACGTCGAAGGCTTCATCGGTAATCTCGACGCTTCCGCGCCGGGCTGGGACCGCACCGCGCATGCGCTGGTGCTCGGCGCCGGCGGTTCGTCGCGCGCGGTGGTGTTCGGCCTGCTCGAGCGGGGCATCGGCCGGATCGCGCTAGCCAATCGCTCGATCGAGCGGGCACAGGCGCTGCGCGATCTGTTCGGCGACCGCGTGGTGCCGATCGCCTGGAGCGATATCCCGGCGGCGCTGCCGGGGGCCGGACTTCTGGTCAACACCACGTCGCTCGGCATGAAGGGACAGCCGCCGCTCCCGATCGACCTGTCGGCGCTGCCGGCGGACGCGGTGGTGGCCGATCTGGTCTATGTGCCGCTGGAAACCGATCTGCTCGCCGCCGCCAAGGCGCGCGGCCTGCGCACCGCCGACGGGCTCGGCATGCTGCTGCATCAGGCGGTGCGCGGCTTCGATCTGTGGTTCGGCGCGCGGCCCCACGTCACCGCGGAGCTGCGGGCGCTGGTCGAGGCGGACCTGCTCGGACACACATGAGGCGGACGCCTGCCACCGGCTTGCACGCGTGTCATTCGTCCTGGGCACCGGGCCGGGATCGATAACGCGGCAGTGACCAGCCGCGCTGCAGCGCCGCGGCACGGATCAGCAGCGCCAGCGTAAAGCCGGCGACGGTGCCGAGTTCGCGGCTCGCCCCCAAAGCCGTCGACGCCTCGTAGGTCGCAGCGCCGACCAGCGCGGCGGTGACGTAGATCTCGCGGCGGAGGATGACCGGAATTTCGCCGCCGAGCAGATCGCGGATGATGCCGCCGAAGGTCGCGGTGACGACGCCCATCGCCACCGCGACGATGCCGTTGGCGCCGGCCAGCGCGGCGCGCTCGGCCCCGCTGACAGCGAACAAAGCCATGCCGATCGCGTCGAGCCACAACAGCATCTTGTAGCGCGAATGCGGAATGTGCGCGGTGAAGAACACGATTCCGGAAACCAGCACGCAGGCCACCAGATAGGCCGGTTCGCGGATCCAGAACACCGGCTGGTCGAGCAGCACGTCGCGCAGCGTGCCGCCGCCGATGCCGGTCGCGGTGCCGAGCAGCGCGAAGCCGACGATGTCCATCTCCTTGCGCGACGCCACCAGCGCGCCGGTGACGGCGAACACCACCACGCCGAGCCAGTCGAGCAGCGTGGTGACGGTCTCGAACATCGTGCGTCTCCGACCAGTCGCCGGTCCTCAGCGGCCGACGAACTTCGCCTCGCGCTTCTCCATGAAGGCCGCGATGCCTTCCTTCATGTCCTGTGTCTTGAACAGCGGCAGCAGCTGCAAGTACACGTGATGGACGTGATCCGGGAAGGTTTCGTTGAGGCCCATCCGCATCATCCGCTTGGCCGCCTGCACCGCCAGCGGCGCATTGCCGGCGATCTCCTTGGCGACCACGCGGGCGCGGTCCATCAGCTCGGCGTCGGGCACCACTTCGTTGGCGAGGCCCCAGTCGAGACTCTCGCGCGCGCTCAGCGTGCGGCCGGTGAAGATCAGCTCGGCGGCTTTCGCCCAGCCGATCATCCGCGGCAGAAACCAGGTGCCGCCGCTCTCCGGCACCACGCCGCGCTTGACGAAGGCTGCGGCGAGCTTGGCGGATTCCGCCATGATGCGGATGTCGCAGCCGAGCGCGGTGTCCATGCCGTAGCCGGCCGCGCCGCCGTTGACGGCGCAGATCGTCGGCTTGTCCATCGCCTGCAGCACGGTCGGCGGGGTGTTGCGCAAGTCGAGCGTGGTCGGCGACGACGCCGCGCTGAGACCTTCGTCGCCGCGCTCTTTATTGAGGTCGAGCCCGGCGCAGAACGCCCGGCCGTTGCCGGTGAGGATGACGCAGCGGACGTCCGGGTCTTCATTCGCCTTGGTCAGCAGCGCCGCCAGCGTGTTGAGCATCGGCCCGGAGATGGTGTTGAGCCGCTCCGGCGCGTTCAGCGTGATGGTGGCGATATGATCCTCGACCGCATAGAGCACTTCGCTGGAAGCGGTCTGCGGCGCGCGTTGCGTATCAGTCATGGATTTCCTCCGGTTGTTGTTCTTGTCGTTCGTTGTTTGTCAGCTCTCTCCCCGTCATTGCGAGGAGGCGAAGCCGACGAAGCAATCCAGCTCAGTGCACGGAGCTCCTGGATTGCTTCGCTTCGCTCGCAATGACGCGCAGAGGAGTGGGCGGAATTACTCCGCCAGCACCTTCTCGTCGATCTCGTGGATCGAATTGACGCCGCACAGTCCCATCGTGGTCGACAGTTCCTTGCCGATGATATCGATCGCCTTGGCGACGCCCGGCCCGCCATAGGCGCCGAGGCCGTAGATATAGGCGCGGCCGATCATGCAGCTCCTGGCGCCGAGCGCCAGTGCCCGCATCACGTCCTGGCCGGAGCGGATGCCGCCGTCGAACATCACCTCGATGTGCGACCCGACGGTGTGGACGATCTCCGGCAGCACCTGGATCGACGACGGCGCGCCGTCGAGCTGGCGGCCGCCGTGGTTCGACACCACCAGCGCCTCGGCGCCGATCTTCACCGCCTCGCGGGCGTCCTCGACGTCGAGGATGCCCTTGATGATCAGCTTGCCCGGCCAGATCGAGCGGATCCAGTCGATATCGCGCCAGTTCAGCGAGGCGTCGAACTGCGACGCCACCCATGCCGACACCGATTCCAGATCCTTGGAGCCGGGCAGGTGGCCGGCGATGTTGCCGAAATTGCGCCGCGGCGTGCCGAGAATGCCCTTCACCCAGCCCGGCTTGGTGGCGATGTCGAGCACGTTCTTCAGCTTGAACAGCTGCGGCGGCACCGTCATGCCGTTCTTGATGTCCTGATGGCGCTGGCCGATCACCTGCAGGTCGACCGTCAGCACCAGCGCGCTGCATTTGGCGGCGATCGCGCGCTCGATCAGCGCTTTGACGAAGCCGCGGTCGCGCATCACGTAGAGCTGGAACCAGAACGGTTTGTCGACATTCGCCGCGACGTCCTCGATCGAGCAGATCGACATCGTCGACAGTGTGTAGGGAATGCCGGCGGCCTGCGCGGCGCGGCAGGCATGGATCTCGCCGTCGGCATGCTGCATCCCGGTCGAGCCGACCGGCGCCAGGATCAGCGGCATCGCGTAGGTGTCGCCGAGGATGGTGGTCGACAGATCGCGCTTGGAGATATCGACCAGGATGCGCTGCCGGAACTTGATCCGTTTCAGGTCTTCGACGTTCGCCCGCAGCGTTTCCTCGGCATAGGAACCGTGGTCGACGTAGTCGAAGAACATCTTCGGCACCCGCCGCTTGTGAACCTGGCGGAGGTCTTCGATGCAGGTGATCTCTTTCATGGAAATGCCGTGGGCCTGTTGTCGTTGGGGGGCGCGGTCCGTCCTGTAGCACGCGGACGCAATGTGCAAAATCGTCGCGTCAGAGATCGGTGAAGTCTGGGAACTCGCTGCGTTGCAGCGCGTTTTCCATCCCAATTCGCAAAGGTGGAGCAGGAGGACGTGATGACCGACGCCAAGACCGCCGACACCGAAACCAAGAACAAGAAAGAGCTGGAAGAGGAACTGAACGAAGGTCTGGAGGACTCGTTTCCGGGCTCCGATCCGGTCAGCGTGACCCAGCCGGCGCCATCGAAGCCGGATGGGGATAAGCGCCGGAAGGGTTAATCATCCGATCCTGCATATTGCCGGATAGCTTCGGTATTTCAGAAGGTTACGCCGCCGGTCCAGTTCGGCGGCGTAATCTTTGATTACATTTTTTGAAGTCCCCGCAACCATTTTGGGCCTATAAGGCCGTTTCGCCGCACGGCAAGCCCCGGACGAATCGTGGGTTTTGGCCGTGAACGGCAAGGCGGGGGATGATTGCATGAGCCGCAGATATTTCGGGACGGACGGAATCCGGGGGCGCGCCAACGGGCTGATTACGCCGGAATTGGCGTTGAAGGTCGGTCAAGCTGCCGGTCTGGCGTTCCAACGCGGTGAGCATCGCCATCGGGTGGTGATCGGCAAGGACACCCGCCTGTCGGGCTACATGATCGAGAACGCGCTGGTCGCGGGCTTCACCTCGGTCGGGATGGACGTGCTGCTGGTCGGCCCGATGCCGACGCCGGCGGTCGCGATGCTGACCAAGTCGATGCGCGCCGACCTCGGCGTGATGATTTCCGCGTCTCACAATCTGTTCGAGGACAACGGCATCAAGCTGTTCGGCCCGCTCGGCTACAAGCTCAGCGACGACGTCGAAAAGCAGATCGAGCTGATGCTCGACGACACGCTCGACAAGAAGCTGGCGCAGAGCGCCAGCCTCGGCCGCGCCCGCCGCATCGACGGCGTCCACGACCGCTACATCGAATTCGCCAAACGCACGCTGCCGCGCGAACTCAGCCTCGAAGGCCTGCGCGTGGTGATCGATTGCGCCAACGGCGCCGCCTACAAGGTGGTGCCGGAAGCGCTGTGGGAGCTCGGTGCCGACGTGGTCCCGATCGGGGTCGAGCCGGACGGCTTCAACATCAACAAGGAATGCGGCTCGACCGCGCCGCAGGCGCTGTGCGCCAAGGTCCGCGAGATGCGCGCCGATATCGGCATCGCGCTCGACGGCGACGCCGACCGCGTGATCCTGGTCGACGAGCGCGGCCATGTGGTCGACGGCGATCAGCTCCTGGCGGTGATCGGCCAGAGCTGGAAGGAAGACGGCCGCCTCGCCAAGCCGGGCGTGGTCGCCACCGTGATGTCCAATCTCGGGCTCGAGCGTTTCCTCGCGGGCGAAGGCATCGCGCTGCTGCGCACCCCGGTCGGCGACCGCTACGTGCTCGAGCAGATGCTGAAGGACGGCTACAACGTCGGCGGCGAGTCGTCGGGTCACATCATCCTGTCCGACTTCAACACCACCGGCGACGGCTTCGTCGCGGCGCTGCAGGTGCTGGCGATGGTGCAGAAGCTCGGCCGCCCGGTGTCGGAGGTCTGCCACCGCTTCGATCCGCTGCCGCAGATCCTGAAGAACGTCCGCTATCGCGCCGGCCGGCCGCTCGACGACGGCGGCGTGATTTCCGCGATCGCCGACGGCGAGAAGCGGCTCAACGGCCACGGCCGGCTGCTGATCCGTCCCTCCGGCACCGAGCCGGTGATCCGGGTGATGGGCGAGGGCGACGATCGCGACGTGGTCGAGGAAGTGGTCGACAGCATCGTCGACGCGCTCGGCAACGCCGCGGCTGCGGCCGCCTGAGGCCTGCTCTCGCCGCATCGGGCGGGGTGCAACGCTGCCATCGCAAATCCGCGCTACACACCGGCGCTACCTGCTACTAATTTGACGGCGGTCGGCCAATGTGCCGGCCGTTCGTCGTTATTGCGCCGCGAGCTTTGTCCGGCGCCAGCAAGCCGATTTCAGGAAACGCCGTGAACAAGCCTGTCATTGTCGACGCCGATATCGCTGCTCCGGTCAATCCGGCCGAGCTGCCGCTGCCCGAACTCGCCAAGCCGGCGGCGCCCGCCGCGGCCGGGCCGGCCTACATCGTGCTCGGCGGCATCAGCTTCTCGCATTTCCTCAACGACACCATGCAGTCGCTGATTCCGTCGGTGTATCCGATCCTGAAGGCGAACTACGCGCTTGACTTCGGCCAGATCGGCATGATCACGCTGGCGTTCCAGTTCACCGCCTCGCTGCTGCAGCCGGTGGTCGGCCACATCACCGACAAGAAGGCGCAGCCGTTCTCGCTGGCGATCGGCATGGGCTCGACCTTCCTGGGATTGCTGCTGCTCAGCGTCGCGCATTCCTATGCGGTGATCCTGATCGCCGCGGCGATGATCGGCCTCGGCTCGGCGGTATTTCACCCCGAGTCGGCGCGGATCGCGCGGCTCGCCTCCGGCGGTCGCCACGGCATGGCGCAGTCGGTGTTCCAGGTCGGCGGCAATGCCGGCACCGCGCTCGGCCCGGTGCTCGCGGCGCTGATCGTGGTGCCGTTCGGCCAGCCGTCGATCGCCTGGTTCTCGTCGATCGCGTTCCTCGCCATCATCGTGTTGTGGCGGATCGGCGTGTGGTACAAGCCGCAGGTCGCCGGCAAGAAGAGGATGGTGGTGCAGCCGCATCCGCACGCGCCGAGCCGGCGTCGGGTGATGGTGGCGCTGGTGGTTCTGGTGGCGCTGCTGTTCTCCAAGCAGCTCTATCTGTCGAGCCTGTCGAGCTACTACACGTTCTATCTGATCGAGAAGTTCCAGGTCTCGACCCAGACCGCGCAGATGTTCCTGTTCGTCTTCCTCGCCGCCACCGCCGCCGGGGTGTTCTTCGGCGGCCCGCTCGGCGACCGGTTCGGCCGCCGCTACGTGATCTGGTTCTCGATCCTCGGCATTCTGCCGTTCACCCTGGCGCTGCCCTACGCCGGGCTGTACGCCAGCGCGGTACTCACCGTGTTCATCGGCTTCATCCTGGCGTCGGCGACGCCGGCGATCATCGTGTTCGCCCAGGAACTGATGCCGCACCGCTTCGGCATGATCTCCGGGGTGTTCTTCGGCTTCGCCTTCGGCATCGGCGGGCTGGGGGCGGCGGCGCTCGGCGAACTCGCCGACATCCGCGGCATCGACTTCGTGTATCAGGTCTGCTCGTTCCTGCCGGCGCTCGGCCTGCTGGCGGTGCTGCTGCCGAAGATGCCGCGCCACGCTCATTAGGGGGGCGGTGGAGCAGGGCGGTCGCCCTGATCGTTCAAGAACGGCTCCGGTTCCGATGGAACTGGAGCCGTTTTTGCTAGTGGCGGTCCCGCGGCCCCGCCGGCCGTCAGTAACAGTCTGTTAGTCATTGAGGCGGCGCTGACATCGTCTGGCGGGCAGTTGTTATCAGCGTCTGCATCCGCATCACCAAATATCAACCTTAAAAATTAGGGTTAAGTCGCGCTTAAGGAATTGGTGGCATCGTCCAGTCTCATAGGTTTCCGGGTGTGGGGCCTTCGTAGTTGATCATTGGACCAAAGGACGAAGCCAATGCGTAGCGTGAAGATGTTGATGGCCGCCGGAGCGGCTTCGCTGATTGCCTCGGCCGCGATGGCGGCCGATATGCCGATTGCCCCGCCGCCGGCCTACGCGCCGCCGCCGGCTGAAGACTTCGGTGGCTGGTACCTGCGCGGCGACATCGGGTTCAGCAACCAGCAGGTCAAGGACCTGCGCTACGGCCGCGAATCGGCGTATTCGCAGCTCACCTCGTTCGACCAGCAGACCTCGTTCGACGCGGCCGGCATCTACGGTCTCGGTGTCGGTTATCAGTTCAATCCCTGGTTCCGCGCCGACCTGATCGGTCAGTATCGCGCCAACGCGAACTTCAAGGGCACCGACCGCTTCACCGGCACCGCCGGCGGCCTGCCGTACAGCGGCATCGACAACTACGGCGCCAGCAAGTCCGAATGGTTGGTGATGGCGAACGCCTATGTCGACCTCGGCACCTGGTGGTGCATCACCCCGTTCGTCGGCGCCGGCGTCGGCGCCGCCCGGGTGACGATGGCGAACTTCACCGACACCGGCATCAACAACATCCCGTTCTCGACTGCCAGCTTCGCCAGCGCGCCGACCGCGTCGAAGTGGAATCTGGCCTGGGCGGTTCACACCGGTCTCGCCTACAAGGTGAATCCGAACCTGACGCTCGAACTGGCCTACAGCTATCTCAATCTCGGCGACGGCTACACCGGCTCGCTGTCGACCTTCACCGGCGCGACCACGAACAACAGCTTCAAGTTCAAGGACATCACCTCGCACGACGTGAAGCTCGGCGTGCGCTGGAATCTCGATGCCGGTCCGGTCTACGCCGCGCCGCCGCCGCTGATGCGCAAGGGCTGATCGTCGCCCTTCACCGTTTGCAAGTCTTAACGGCGCGGGAGCTTCCCGCGCCGTTTTTCTGTCTCGGGCGCCCGGCACGACAACGAAGAATTAAGGTTAACAGCCGATGATTTGTGGCGTGGAAGGTTCGCCGGGGAGTGTAGCGATGCGTAGAGTTGTAGTGGCTGCGGCGGTCGGAGTGATGGCGCAGACCGCGTATGCGGCCGACATGCCGGACTACGGTCCGCTCCGCGGCGCGCTGGTGGAGACGGCCCGCGTGGTCAACTGGGAAGGCTTCTACGTCGGCGGGCAGGCCGGTTACGGCACCTCCGACATGGACTTCTCCGATTCGACCGGCAGCCTCGCGCACCAGCAGTTGGTGCTGACCACCATCGAGAACGAGTACAACGTCTCGGGGTGGCCGGTGCTGGGCAAGAAATCGGCGCATGGCAGCGGCTTCGGCGGATTCATCGGCTACAACTGGCAATGGGACGACGTCGTGCTGGGCCTCGAGGCCAACTACATGCACGGCAATTTCGGCGGCTCCGATTCGGGGGGGATGGGGCGCAGCTTCACCACCTCGGACGGTTACACCAATGGGGTATATTACTCCGCGGACGCGACGATGAAGGTGAAGGACATCGGATCGGTGCGCGCCCGCGCCGCCTACGCGTTCGGCAGCTTCCTGCCTTATGCGTTCGGCGGCGTCTCGCTCGGTCAGGCCGACATTGTCCGCACCGCCTCGGTCTCGGGCACTCAGGTCAATCCCAGCGCGGCGCCGGGCTTTCAGAACATCAACTTCAGCGGCAGCCTCAGCCAGGTGCAGAACAACCACTTCATCTACGGCTATGCCGGCGGCGTCGGCATGGACATGATGATCACGCGCGGCCTGTTCGTGCGCGCCGAGTGGGAGTATCTGAAGTTCGCCGCACCGATCAACACCGCGGTGTCGACGGTCCGCGGCGGCATCGGCTACAAGTTCTGATCTTGTCGGTCGATGGAAGTGCGGGCCGCTGCCCGTATCGATCCGGACGACGGGGGTAGCCTGCGGGCCATGAAGATCTACGGCGATCTCAATTCCGGCAATTGCCTGAAGGTGAAGTGGACCTGCGATCGGCTGGGCCTGCCCTATGACTGGATCGCCGTCGACACGATGAAGGGCGAAAGCCGGACGCCGGCGTTCCTGGCGCTGAATCCGGCCGGGCAGGTGCCGGTGGTGGCGTTCGACGACGGCCGCACGCTGGCGCAGTCCAACGCCATCATCCGCTATCTCGCCCGCGGCAGTGATCTCGTTCCCGCCGATCCCTGGCTCCAGGCCAAGATCGACGAATGGCTGTTCTGGGAGCAGTACAGCCACGAGCCGTATATCGCGGTGTGCCGCTTCCAGATGGTCTATCTCGGCATGCCGGCTGGCGAACTCGACCCGGACAGGGTGCGCCGTGGCCATGCCGCGCTGACGCGGATGGAACAGCATCTGGCGCAGTTCGACTTTCTGGTCGGCGACCGGCTGACGCTGGCCGATGTGGCGCTGCTCGCCTACACCCGGATGGCGGAGCAGGGTGGTTTCGCGCTGCAGGACTATCCGGCTGTCCGAGCCTGGATCGCCCGCGCCGAGGCCGGCCTTGGCCTGCCTGCCTTCGAACCTGCAGCCGCATCGTCGCAATGAGTTTCGAAACCGCCGTCACCATCCGCGCCGCCCGTCGCGACGACGTGTTCGCGATCGTCGCGATGCTCGCCGACGATCATCTCGGCAGCGGCCGCGAAAAGCTGCAAGACCCGCTGCCGGAGTCCTACTACGCGGCATTCGAGGCGCTGCAGCGGACGCCGCAGATCCAGATGGTGGTGGCGGAAGATCAGGATGGCCGCGTCGTCGGCTGCCTGCAGCTCGCGGTGCTGCCGGGGCTCAGCTCGCAGGGCGCCTCGCGCGCGATCATCGAGGACGTGCGCGTCGCCAGCGATTGCCGCAGCCGCGGCATCGGCGAAGCGCTGGTGCGCTGGGCGATCGCGCAAGCGCGCGATCAGGGCTGCAGGCTGATCGAATTGTTCACGCATCGGAGCCGCGTCGATGCGCAGCGGTTCTATGTCCGCCTCGGCTTCCAACCGTCACATGTCGGCATGACGCTGCGGTATTAATTCGAGTAATCCACAATACCATCATACCCTGGTATTGCTACTGAGTGGCAGTTTAACGTCGGTGTAACGCGGTCGATAAGAGTCTGTACCTTACAACACGCGCCGCTTCTCAGGGGACGCAGTCGGCCTGAGACCGCCAGTCACCCTTTGGTAACCAGGAGTTTACGACCGATGGCTCGGCCGCAGGTGAAACCGACAGGCATCGAATGCCCGTTCGACGAAGAGGAATTGATCGTCTCCAAAACCGATCTAAAGGGACATATCACCTACGCCAACGACGTCTTTGTCCGGCTCTCGAAATTTCCCCGCTCCGACGTGATCGGCGCGCCGCATTCGCTGGTGCGCCACCCCGACATGCCGCGTTCGATCTTCAAGCTGCTGTGGGACACCATTCAGGCGAAGAAGGAGATCTTCGCCTATGTGGTGAATATGGCCCGCGACGGCGATCATTACTGGGTGTTCGCCCACGTCACGCCGACGCTCGACGCCAACCGCAACGTCACCGGGTTCCATTCCAACCGTCGCAAGCCGGATCGCGATCAGGTCACCCGCATCGAGGCGCTGTATCGCAAATTGCGCGACGAGGAGAACCGGCATCGCAACGCCAAGGACGGAATGCTGGCGGGCTATGCGTTGCTGATGAGCACGATCAAGGAGCGGGGAGTCGAGTACGATGAGTTCATCTTCTCTGTCTAAGGCGATCGCCGCTCTCGTCGCCGCTGCGGTGGTGATGGTGGGCCTGAGCGCCGTCGGCACGATGGTCGGTTCGCTCGGCTACGTCGTCGAGATGATCGCGATGGGTATCGGCCTCGCTTTGTTGAGCTATGCGGTGTGGCTCCTGCGCCGGGCCTCCGCAGCGATGAAGGAGATCGCCGCGGTCTGCGTCGATGCCGCGCACGGCAATCTGGAATCGCGTGTCCAGGGCCGCCGCGACGGCGGCGAAATCGGCCGGGCGCAGGCCGAGGTCAACAACATGCTGGACATCGTCGATGCCTTCGTTCGCGAGGCCTCGGCGTCGATGGACTACGTCAGCCACGGCAAGACCTTCCGCAAGGTGCTGACGCGCGGCCTGCCGGGCTCGTTCAAGAACGCCTCGATCGTGATCAACAGCGCTTCGGACGCGATGGACCGCAAGGTGCGTGAGCTGGCGAGGGAAGCGCAGTGCTTCGCGGCCGGCATGGACGATGTCGCCGGACTGCTGACCACGGCGTCGACCGGGCTGAAAGGTGATGCCGGGGCGATGGCCGAGGCGGCGGAGGAAACCAGCCGTCAATCGATCAGCGTCGCCTCCGGCGCCGAGGAGGCGTCCGCCAACGTCCAGACCGTCGCCAGCGCGGCGGAGGAACTGACCGCATCGATCGCCGAGATCTCCCGGCAGATCCAGCACTCCACCAGCAGCACGCACCAGGCTGTGGAGGAGGCGGCACAGACCACCGAAAAGATCAGGCATCTGGCCGACGCGGCGCAGCGGATCGGCGACGTCGTCAAGCTGATCAATGCGGTCGCGGCGCAGACCAATCTGCTGGCGCTCAACGCCACGATCGAGGCGGCGCGTGCCGGCGAGTCCGGCCGCGGCTTCGCGGTGGTGGCGGCGGAAGTGAAGGCGCTCGCCAGCCAGACCGCCAAGGCCACCGAGGAGATCACCGCGCGGATCGGCGAGATGCAGTCGATCACCGAGGAGTCGGTCGGTGCGGTCGAAGCGATCAGCCGGCGGATCAGCGAGATCAACGAGGTCTCCACGACCATCGCCTCCGCCGTGGAGCAGCAGGGCGCTGCGACCCGCGAGATCGCCAGCAACGTTCAGCAGGCCTCGTCCGGTACCTCGCTGGTGACGTCGAACGTGGTCGGGATCAGCCACGCCGCCGAAGACACCGGCAAGATCGCCGCCCGTGTCAACGGCGTCTCTGGCGAAATCGCCGGCCAGGTCGACCGGCTGCGCAGCGAAGTTCAGCGCTTCATCGCGCAGGTTGCCTGAACTGGTCGCGGCGGTTCGGTCCGGCGCGGCACAGATCGTGCGCGCCGGTGCGGAACGACACCGCGCCGGCATCCGTTCTTCCCGGGTCAGTCAGGGAGAACGTCATGAAACCGAAAACGTGTCTGATCGTCGCTGCGGCTCTGTTCACGGCCACCGGCGCCTCGGCGCAGACGGGCGCCGGAGGCAGCGCAACGGGCGGTGCCGCCGGCGGAGTAACGTCGCCGGGTGGGATCAGTGCGCCGAGTTCAATTCCACAGAACTCCGGCAGTGCGGGGATCAGTTCGGCGCCGGGCGGCTCCAATACGACGGCGACCGGAATCGGCGCCGGCACCACCGGCACCGGCACAGGTTCCAGCTTGAACACGCCGAGCAATCAGCCGGGCGTGCCCAACACCTCCACGCCCGGCAGCATCGGAACCGATGCATCGCCGAGCGGCCTGCCAGGCGACAGCCCGACCTCGCCCGGCTTTCCGCAGCGATGATCACTCTGCGGTCAGTCGCCGCCGCGCCTGACTGCGGTGCTCGATGGATTGCTACGTGAGCGGGGAACGTGCTCACGCGGAGTTAGTTGAGACCGTACTCAGTCCGCTCAAGGAGCTCACAATGCAAAGCAAGCTTGGTATGTCCGCCGTCGTCGCAGCAGCGTTGCTGGCGTCGACTGCGATCGCGTCGGCGCAGAACAGCAGCGGGACGACGACGTTGAATTCTCTCAGCAAGGCCGGCGGTGAATCGGCTTCGCAGGGATCGACGCCGGGCGGCGCAGCGAACGTCGGCTCGGTCAATGCGGTGCCGCGGTCGAGCGGCAGCAGTGACGCCGCCGCGGGCGCCACCACCGGGTCCGGCGCTGCGCGCTCCCAGACCCCGCCGCCTTCCGGCCGGTAAACCGTTAGCTGCTCCATGCTAAGCGAGGAGAGCGGCGCTGGATCGCCGCTCTCTTCGCATCGGTTCCGATATCCCCGGGACCTCGTTCTTCTCCGCAGAGCAAAGCTCAGCGACGAAAGTCCCATCCGGTCGGGGTCCGAAGTTCCTTGACTTTATGGCGCGATCGACTATCCCCAGCGGCGGGAAACCTCTCCCCACCGAGAGGCAGCTATCTGGAAGGATAGACGATGACTGTAGCGAAGCCCGCTTCGCGGCCCAACGCGCCGCAATTCTCCTCCGGCCCCTGCGCCAAGCGCCCCGGCTGGTCCCCCGAAAATCTCAAGGACGCCCCGCTCGGCCGCTCGCATCGCGCGAAGGTCGGCAAAGCCAAGCTCAAGCTCGCGATCGATCTAACCCGCGAAGTGCTCGAGGTCCCGGCCGACTACAAGATCGGCATCGTTCCGGCGTCCGACACCGGCGCCGTCGAAATGGCGCTGTGGTCGCTGCTCGGGCCGCGCCCGGTCACGACGCTGGCGTGGGAATCGTTCGGCGACGGCTGGGTCGGCGACGTCACCAAGGAGCTCAAGCTCCCCGACGTCACCAAGCTCAAGGCTGGTTACGGCGAAATTCCCGACCTCTCCAAGGTCGATTGCAACACCGACGTCGTGTTCACCTGGAACGGCACCACCTCGGGCGTTCGCGTTCCGAACGCCGACTGGATCGCGGCCGATCGTGAAGGCCTGACCATCTGCGACGCCACCTCGGCTGCGTTCGCGCAGGCGCTCGACTGGGCCAAGCTCGATGTCGTCACCTTCTCCTGGCAGAAGGCGCTCGGCGGCGAAGCCGCGCACGGCATGCTGATCCTCAGTCCGCGCGCTGTCGCCCGTCTCGAGAGCTACACGCCGGCGTGGCCGATGCCGAAGATCTTCCGCCTCACCAAGGGCGGCAAGCTGATCGAGGGCATCTTCCAGGGCGAGACCATCAACACCCCGTCGATGCTGTGCGTCGAGGATTACATCGACGCGCTGAATTGGGCGAAGTCGGTCGGCGGCCTCGAGGGCCTGATCGCCCGCGCCGACGCCAACACCAAGGTGCTGACCGACTGGCAGGCGAAGACCCCGTGGGTCGACTTCCTCGCCAAGGATCCGGCGATCCGTTCCAACACCTCGGTCTGCCTCAAGGTGGTGGATCCGGCGATTACCGCGCTGTCTCCGGAAGCCCAGGCCGACTTCGCCAAGAAGCTGGTCGCGGCGGTCGAGAAGGAAGGCGCGGGTTACGATCTCGGCGCTTATCGCGACGCCCCTCCCGGCCTGCGGATCTGGTGCGGTGCCACGGTGGAAGCCGCCGACGTGCAGGCCCTGACGCAGTGGCTGGACTGGGCGTTCGAGACCACCAAGGCCTCGCTGACTCAGGCGGCTTGACCTTCCTAACCTCTCCCCGCTTTGCGGGGAGAGGTCGGATCGCTCTTGCGATCCGGGTGAGGGGCCAGGCACTGCGCTAGTCACACTGCGCTCAACTCACCGTCTGCATTTGCGGGGCCGCCGTTGCCCCTCACCCCCACCCTCTCCCCGCAAGAGCGGGGCGAGGGAGCGCACCGCATTCGTTGCTCAGCTTCTGCTTCAACAATTCACGCAGGATCACATCCCATGACCGCTCCCAAAGTCCTGATTTCCGACGCGCTGTCGGAAGCCGCCGTGCAGATCTTCAAGGATCGCGGCATCGACGTCGATTTCCAGCCGAACCTCGGCAAAGACAAAGACAAGCTCGCCGAGATCATCGGCAATTACGACGGCCTCGCGATCCGCTCCGCCACCAAGGCGACCGCGAAGATCCTGGAGAAGGCCAATCGGCTCAAGGTGATCGGCCGCGCCGGCATCGGCGTCGACAACGTCGAGATTCCCGCGGCGACCGCCAAGGGCATCATCGTGATGAACACGCCGTTCGGCAATTCCATCACCACCGCCGAGCACGCCATCACCATGATGCTGTCGCTGGCGCGTGAGATCCCCGCCGCCGACGCCTCGACCCAGGCCGGCAAGTGGGAGAAGAACCGCTTCATGGGCGTCGAGATCACCGCCAAGACCCTCGGCGTGATCGGCTGCGGCAACATCGGCTCGATCGTCGCCGACCGCGCGCTCGGCCTGAAGATGAAGGTGATCGCGTTCGATCCGTTCCTGTCGCCGGAGCGCGCCAAGGATCTCGGCGTCGAGAAGGTCGAGCTCGAAGACATCTTCAAGCGCGCCGACTTCATCACCCTGCACACCCCGCTCACCGACAAGACCAAGAACATCATCGACGCGGCGGCGATCGCCAAGATGAAGAAGGGCGTCCGCATCATCAACTGCGCCCGCGGCGGTCTGGTCGACGAGAACGCGCTCGCCGAAGCGCTGAAGTCCGGCCACGTCGCCGGTGCGGCGTTCGACGTGTTCTCCGAAGAGCCGGCCACCAAGAACGTGCTGTTCGGCCTGCCGAACGTGATCTGCACCCCGCATCTCGGCGCCTCGACCACCGAAGCGCAGGAGAACGTCGCGCTGCAGGTCGCCGAGCAGATGAGCGACTACCTGCTGACCGGCGCGATCACCAACGCGATCAACTTCCCGTCGATCACCGCGGAAGAAGCCCCGAAGCTGAAGCCGTTCATCGAGCTCGCCGAAAAGCTCGGCTCGTTCGCCGGCCAGCTCACCGAGACCGGCATCACCAAGGTCACCATCACCTATGAGGGTGAGGTCGCCGAGATGAAGATCAAGGCGCTGACCTCGGCGGTGCTGTCGGGACTGCTGCGTCCGATGCTGGGCGACATCAACGTCGTCTCGGCGCCGGTGATCGCCAAGGAGCGCGGCATGGTGGTGGACGAGGTCGTCCGCGCCGCCGAGAGCGACTACGAAAGCCTGATCACCCTGACCGTCGCCACCGAGCGCCAGGAGCGGTCGGTGTCCGGCACGGTCTATGCCGACGGCAAGCCGCGGCTGGTCGACATCAAGGGCATCCGCGTCGACGCCGAGTTCGGCGCCTCGATGATCTACGTCACCAACGAGGACAAGCCGGGCTTCATCGGCAAGTTCGCCAGCCTGCTCGGCGACGCCAAGGTCAACATCGCGACCTTCAACCTCGGCCGTCACAGCCAGGGCGGTGACGCCATCGCGCTGGTCGAGATCGACGGTCCGGCGCCGGCGGAGGTGCTGGAGAAGGTCCAGGCGCTGCCGCAGGTCAAGCAGGTCAAGGCGCTGGCGTTCTGATTTCATCTCACGGAAAGCGGGCGCGATCACACGATCACGCCCGCCACAGCGGTTAACGACTGATTGATCCCTCCCCTTCGGGGGAGGGATTTGTTTATCGAGCGTCGGTTCGGCCGTGCTTCTTTTTGGGAATTGCGTGCAGCACGGTAACCGTCCGGGAACAATTCCCTCGTAGTTGTACCAAGCGCCCTATACGCGCGCGCTGTGTTGCATCCGGGGGAGACGTCCGTGAAGTTCAGCAATCTTCGTATCACGCCCAAGCTGGGCCTGCTGGTCGCAGGTACCATGATCGGTTTGTGTCTGGCCGGCGTCCTCGCGGGCGTGATGATGCAGCGTGAGATGCTCAACGCGCGGATCGAGCAGGCCAAGGCGATCTCCGAGATGGGCCGCAATCTGGCGATCGGTCTGCAGAAGAAGGTCGACGCCGGCGAAATGACCAAGGAGGCCGCGCAGGCCCAGTTCGCCAGCGTCGCCGCGATCGCGACCTACGACAAGGGCCAGGGCTACCTGTTCGCCTACACCAATGACGGCGTCACCATCGCCACGCCGGACAAGAAGATGGTCGGCGTCAACCGGATCAACGTCGCCACCAACGATCGCTATCTGGTGCGCGAGCTGCGCGACGGCGTCGTCGCCAACGGCGACGTCACCCTGCGTTACGATTTCCGCCGGCCGGGCAGCGAAGAGAACATCCGCAAGATGTCCTACGCGGTCGCGATCCCGGGCTGGAACATGTTCGTCGGCACCGGGGCCTATCTCGACGACATCGACGCCAAGCTGATGCCGATCTTCTGGACCCTGGGCGGCGCGATCTTCGCCATCGCCATCGTCGCCGGTCTGTTCGCGTTGCTGATCGCCCGCGGCATCACCCGTCCGCTCGGCCGGCTCGGCGCGCGCATGGCCTCGCTCGCCGACGGCCAGTTGGAGCAGCCGATCCCCGGCATCGAGCGCGGCGACGAAGTCGGCGAGATGGCGAAGACCGTGCAGGTGTTCAAGGACAACGCGCTGCGGATCCGCGACCTCGAACGCGCCGAGGAGGCCGCCAAGGAGCGCGCCGCGGCGGAGCGGCGCCAGGCGATGGAACGCCTCGCCGGGGAATTCGAGCAGAGCGTCAACGGCGTGGTGCATTCGGTGGCCACCGCCACCGCCGGCATGCAGCAGACCGCGCAGTCGATGACCGCCACCGCCACCGACGCCAGCGCACGGGCCGCCACGGTGTCGTCGGCGTCCGCCAGTGCCTCCAACAATGTCAGCACGGTGGCCTCCGCCGCCGAAGAGCTGTCCGCCTCGGTGACGGAGATCTCCCGGCAGGTCGAGCAGTCCCGCGAGATCGCCAGCAAGGCGGTCGACGATGCGGCGCAGACCAATGAGACCGTCAAGCTGCTTTCCACCGGCGCCGAGAAGATCGGCGAGGTTGTGCAGCTGATCCACTCGATCGCCTCGCAGACCAATCTCTTGGCGCTCAACGCCACCATCGAGGCGGCGCGCGCCGGCGAGTCCGGCCGCGGCTTCGCGGTGGTCGCCAGCGAAGTGAAGGCGCTGGCCAGCCAGACCGCCAAGGCGACCGAGGAGATCTCGGCCCAGGTGGCGGCGATGCAGTCCTCGACCAGCAATGCGGTGCAATCGATCGGCGGCATCACCGCGACGATCGCGCAGATGAGCGAGATCACCATGGCGATTTCCACCGCGGTGGAGCAGCAGGGCGCCGCGACCCGCGAGATCGCCCGCAACATCCAGTCGGTGGCGGAAGGATCGAACGAGATCAGCACGCATATCGGCGGCGTCACCGAGGCGGCGAGCGCCACCGGCTCGGCCGCGACCCAGGTGCTGGCCAACGCCCGCGAGCTCGACGCCCAGTCCGGCGAGCTGCGCCGTGCGGTCGAAGACTTCCTCGGCAAGGTGCGCGCCGCCTGATCGACCTCCCTCCTGAATTCCCGCCGCCCCGGGACATCGTGCTGATGTTCCGGGGCTTTTTCTATGGTCCCGGCGGGCCTGCCCGAACCGTGGCCCTCGGGTTCCTACCAGGGAGCCTATAAACCGATTGGACACCCTGCTTCACTAACGCTGCTCACAGCGCCGATCTCCCGACGCTGATGGAGCCGCCCAGTGACGTTCACCAATCTGCGTATCTCGCCCAAGCTGGGCATTCTCGTCGCCGTGGCGATGCTCGGCCTGCTGGCGTCCGGTCTGTTCGCCGCCTCGATGCTGCAACGGGAAATGCGCAACGAACGGATCGAACAGACCAAGGCACTGGTCGAGAGCGCGTTGAACATGGCGATCGGTCTGCAGAAGCAGGTCTCGGACGGCAAACTCACCAAGGAGCAGGCGATCGCCGAGTTTCAGCAGCGCGCCCGGAGCATGACCTACGACGGCGCCAACGGCTACTTCTTCGCCTACAAGATGGACGGCACCGTCGTGGTGATGTCCGATCCGAAAATGATCGGCACCAACCGGCTCGACGTCGAGACCGCGGGCCGCAAGCTCGTGCGCGAGCTCCGTGACGGCGTCGCCGCAAAGGGCAACGTGACGCTGATCTACGAGTTCATGAAGCCGGGCGGCGACGAGTTGCTGCGCAAAGTATCCTACGCCGCCGCGATTCCCGGCTGGGACATGTTCGTGGGCACCGGCGTGTATCTGCAGGACATCAACGCCAAGCTGAAGCCGCTCCTGACCTGGCTCGGCTTGGTCATCGTCGCCATCGGCGTGGTGTGTGCCGCGATTGCCTGGCTGATCAGCCGCAGCATCACCCGGCCGCTCGGCGCGCTCGCGACGCGGATGAAGGGCCTCGCCGACGGCGAGCTCGACGCGGCGATTCCCGGCGTCGACCGCGGCGACGAGATCGGCGCGATGGCTCAGACCGTGCAGGTGTTCAAGGACAACGCCATCCGCATCCGCGGCCTGGAGCAGCAGGAACAGGAGGCGCAGCGTCGCACCGCGGCCGAGCGCCAGAACCTGATCCAGAGCATCGCCGACGATTTCGAGCGCAGCGTCAAAGGCGTGGTGAGCAGCGTCGCCGACGCCACCAGGCAGATGCAGGCCACCGCGCAGTCGATGACCTCGACCGCGGCGGATGCCTCGACCCGCGCGGCGGCAGTCGGGGCCGCCTCGGACTCCGCATCCGATATGGTCGGAACCGTGGCGTCCGCTTCCGAGCAGCTGTCCAGCTCGGTGCAGGAGATTTCCCGGCAGGTCGAACAGTCGCGTTCGGTCGCCGGCAAGGCGGTCAGCGACGCCGAGCAGACCAACGAGACGGTGATGCAGCTTTCCGTCAGCGCCGAGAAGATCGGCGAGGTGGTGCAGCTTATCCATTCGATCGCGTCGCAGACCAATCTGCTGGCGCTCAACGCCACCATCGAAGCGGCGCGCGCCGGCGAGTCGGGCCGCGGCTTCGCGGTGGTGGCGAACGAAGTGAAGGCGTTGGCGAGCCAGACCGCCAAGGCCACCGAGGAGATCTCCGCACAGGTCGCTGCGATGCAATCCTCGACCTCGAGCGCGGTGGATTCGATCGGCGGCATCACCGCGACGATCGGCGACATCAACAAGATCACGGTGGCGATCGCCACCGCGGTCGAGCAGCAGGGCGCGGCGACGCGCGAAATCGCCCGCAACATCCAGTCGGTGGCGACCGGCTCCAGCGAGATCAGCGATCACATCGGCGGAGTGAGTTCCGCCGCTTCGGCGACCGGCGATGCGGCCTCGCAGGTGCTGTCGCACGCGCGGGCGCTGGACGGCCAGTCCGGCGCGCTGCAGACGGCGGTCGACGACTTCCTGCGCAAGATCCGCGCCGCCTGATCGCGCGGGCTTGAACCTTTTCGCCCCGGCGGTGACAATTATCTGCTGGGGGATGCGTGAAGGACGAGAGACAACGCATGCCCATGATGCTGCAAGGCACCGTCGCTTTCGAACCCGAATTCGTCGGCAATCTGGCGTGGCTGACCCGCGCGCTGATCGCCCGCGATATCGATCCGGACGGCGTGACGATCGCCAAGGATCTGGCCGGCGCAGGCGCGATGCCACGGACCAGTGGGGTGCGCTACGTCTACACGGTGTCGACCGGAGATGGTGATTTCGTCGTGATCGAGACCTGCGACGCGCGGTTTCTCGAACAGTTTCTCAACCGCCTCGAAACCGAAGACGACGCGCCGACGGCGCTGCCGCCCAAGGGCATGTTCGCCCGTCTGACGCGCTGGATGTCGCCGCCGGCGTAAGGCCACCGGGCGCGAGCTTCCTATGCCGAAGCGGCGCCTCCCGTCGCAAACGTCATTCCGGGGCGCGCCGACAGGCGCGAACCCGGAATGTCGAGATGTTGAAGTAACGCCGCAGAACCGCACCGCGAGGTTCCGGGTTCACGCGCTGATGCGCGTGCCCCCCGGAACGACACAGTGCCTTCCTCCGCCTGCAGTGCTTACTTCGCCTTGAGGAAGTCGGCGACTTCGAGCAGCACGAACTCGTTGTCGTCGGCCTTGTTCGGCTCGCGGCTGGTCGAGAACGGCAGGTTGTTGTCGTTGCCGACGATGATGTGGCGGTCGTCGACCTTGTCGACGTTCTCGATGGTGAAGAACGGGAACGTCAGCACCCCGTCGGTCAGCGGCTTCTTGGCCTTCTTGTCCGGATCGCGGATCTTCATCAGGTCGATGAAGCCGATCTTCTTCACCGGCTTGCCGGCGCCGGCGTCGGTGAGTTCGATCTTGTAGATCCGCTTGAACTTGGCGAGATCGGCGAAGCAGTCGGTGCCCGGCTTGCCTTCGGGGCAGGCCTTGTCCTTGGTGCCTTCGCCGTTGTCGCGCTCGATGATCAAGCCGTGGCTGTCGTCGATCATGTTGAAGTCACCGATCGCGTTGCCGTTCTGCTCGAACACGTAGGTCCAGGAGCGGCCGGTGAACTTCTTCTGGGCGACGTCGAATTCCAGGATGCGTGCGGCTTCCTTGCCGTCGACCTTCTCCCAGTCCTTCTTGTCGGCGTCCCACAGCGGGCCTTCGAGCAGGCCGTACAGGAACTTGCCGTCCTTGGAGGCGGCGAAGCCTTCGTAGCCCTTGGAGCGCTTCAGGTTGACGGCGGCGTTGTAGCTGGCGCCCGGCGCGCCGGGCGACTGCACCGACCAATGATCCGGCGACTTCACCGGCTTGCCGTCGGCGGTGGTCTCGTACACGCCGAGCACCTTGCCGGCCATGTCGGCTTCGATCAGATACGGGCCGAATTCTTCGCCGATCCAGATGCGGTCGCCGATGATCTGGAAGCCTTCGGTGTCGAAATCGGCGCCGGTCAGATAGCGCTTGTCGGTGTTCTCGTGAACGATCCGGAACGGCACCTTCTTGTCGGGGTCGTGCAGGAACACGGTGGCGACACGGTCGACCTTGCTGCCGGCCCAGTCGATTTTGAGGTGGCTGAGAAACAGCATGGTGTCGGCCGAATTGTAGCGCGAGCCGAAGCCGTTGTCGGTCAGCACCCAGAAGCTGCCGTCGTCCATCTTCTTGATGCCGGAATGGCCCTGCAGCGGCTGGCCCTGGAACGGCAGCGACACGCCGGTCGGCCGGCCGTTGGACTTGCCTTCGATGCTGCCGAGCGCGTCGACACGCTTGCCGGTGGTGTACTTGCCCGAGGTCTTCAGGTCGTCCGGCGCGTCCTTCGGCGCCTCGATGAACGAGGCCGCCGGCATCACCGCGTGTCCGGCGAGAGTGGCCGGGAATTCGCCTTCGGATTGCGCCAGGGCGGCGGACGTCGCCAGCGCAAAGATCGCGACCGAACCGAGCAGTAGATTTCGCATGAAACAGCCTCCTGTGATGGAAGCCGGTCTTGTCGCCGCGCGAGGTCACAGCGGCCTGACGAGTCGATGAAGCGGCGATGACGTGCCTGCGACGGATTGACCGTGCTGCAGACGACCCGGCTTTGACAGAGGTCGATCCCGGGCCTATTTAGAAGCGTTCTAAATTGATGGACATGCGATGAAAGCGTTTTCCGAGCTGACCGAGCGCGAGATCCTTGCCGTGGCGATCGCCAGCGAGGAGGAGGACAGCCGGATCTATCTCGCTTTTGCCGAGGATCTGGCCGAGCGCTATCCGGATTCGGCGCGTGTGTTCACCGAGATGGCTCAGCAGGAGAAGGGCCATCGCCACATGCTGCTGCGGATGTACGAGGAGCGGTTCGGGCCCAACCTGCCGCCGATCCGCCGCCAGGACGTCAAGGGCTTCATCCGCCGCCGTCCGATCTGGTTGACCCGCAATCTGCCGCTCGACCGCATCCGCAAAGAAGCCGAGACCATGGAGTTCGAGGCGCAGCGCTTCTACGAGCGCGCCGCCGAACGCGCCACCGATGTCCACATCCGCAAGCTGCTCACCGATCTCGCCGAGTTCGAAAAGCGCCACGAGCAGCGCGCCGTGCAGCTCACCGACAAGATCCTCACCCCCGACGCCCGCAGCGCCGAGGACCATGCGGCGCGTCGGATGTTCGTGCTGCAATACGTCCAGCCCGGCCTCGCCGGCCTGATGGACGGCTCGGTGTCGACGCTGGCGCCGCTGTTCGCCGCCGCCTTCGCCACCCACCAGAACTGGCCGACCTTCCTGGTCGGTCTGGCCGCCTCGATCGGCGCCGGGATCTCGATGGGCTTCGCAGAGGCGCTGTCCGACGACGGCTCGATGACCGGGCGCGGCTCGCCGTGGCTGCGCGGCGGCATCTGCGGCCTGATGACCACGCTCGGCGGCCTTGGCCACACGCTGCCCTATCTGGTCCCCGACAGCTGGGCCAACGCGTTCTGGATCGCGACCGGGATCGCGGCGCTGGTGGTGTTCGTCGAATTGTGGGCGATCGCCTATGTCCGCGCCAAGTACATGGACACGCCGTTCCTGCACGCGGTGTTTCAGATCGTGCTCGGCGGCGTCATCGTGCTCGGCGTCGGCATTCTGATCGGCGGTGCGTAGTTGTACTGGGTGGCTCGAATCCGACCTAAGTCTTGGTTCGGAGCGACCGTTCCCCGTATCCGCACGAGGCGGTGGATTAAGCAATTCCAAACGGCGAATACTCAGTCTGAAGGCTCTCCAGGAGCCCTTCATGTCGTTCTCGTTCAATTCCATCCGCAAGATCCAGGTCAAGATCGCGCTGGTCGCCGGCCTCTGCCTGACCGGCGCCAGCCTGATCCTGATCGGATACAGCGTGCTGTCGGCGCAGAGCACGCATCACTACGTCGCCGCCGAGGTGATGAAGCTGGTGGATCAGCAGACCAAGGAAAGCCTGCTCAACCGCGCCACCGCCAAAGCGGCCGAGATCAAGGCCGAGCTCGACCTCGGGCTCGACTCCGCGCGCAACATGGCGCACGCCTTCGAAGTGCTGGCCGATCCGAACAATGCCGGCACCACCGACGGCAACCGCCGGCTTCAGCTCAACGCCGTGCTGCGCAACACGCTGGAGAAGAACCCGGCCTTCAACGGCACCTACTCGGCCTGGGAGCCGAATGCGCTCGACGGCAACGACGTCGCCTTCAAGGGCCGGCAGACGATGGGCTCGGACGGCACCGGCCGCTTCCTTCCCTACTGGACCCGCAGCGCCAGCGGCTCGATCGCGCTGCAGCCGCTGGTCGAATACGACAGCCAGGAGCGCCACCCGAACGGCCTGGTGAAGGGCGCCTGGTTCATCAATCCGAAGGCGACCGGCAAGGAGAACATCCTCGGCCCGCTGCCCTACATCGTGCAGGGCAAGGCGGTGTTCCTGGCGACGATGTCGGTGCCGATCAAGATCGACGGCAAGTTCGTCGGTGTCGCCGGCGCCGACTACAATCTCGACTTCGTTCAGAAGCTGGCGCAGCAGAGCAACAGTTCGCTGTTCGGCGGCAAGGGCAAGGTCGTGATCCTCAACGACACCGGGCTGATCGTCGCCAACAGCGCCAATCCGGAATCGATCGGCAAGAGTGCGGTCAGCGCCGATCCGCGCTGGGCCGAAAGTCAGGCGATCGTCAACGAAGGCAAAGGCAAGGTGCTCGACGATCCCAGATGGGACAACGTCGAGATCTACGCGCCGATCTCGGTCGGCCGCACCGGCACGCCGTGGTCGGTGCTGATCTCGGTGCCGCGCAACGTCGTGCTGGCCTCCGCCCACGAGCTCGACACCGCGCTGAACGACCGCGCCAATTCGGCGATCTTCTGGCAGCTCGGCACCGGAATCCTGGTGGTGGTGATCGCCATCGCGGTGATCGCCTTCGCGGCCCGCAGCATTTCCCGGCCGATCGGCGATTGCGCCAACTTCGCCGACGGCATCGCCAAGGGCGATCTCGACCAGAAGCTGGCGATCGAACAGGCCGACGAGGTCGGCGTGCTCGCCGCCTCGCTGCGCACCATGCAGGGCGAACTCAAGCTCAGCATCGCCCAGCGCGTCGAGGATCAGGCCAGTGCCGATCAGGCGCGGCGCCGCGACATGAACGACATGGCGGACAAGTTCGAATCGGCGGTCGGCAAGATCGTCGAGACGGTGTCGTCCGCCTCCGGCGAGCTGGAGGTCTCGGCCACCAGGTTGACGACCACGGCGGAGCGGTCGCAGCAACTGACCTCGATGGTCGCCACGGCGTCGGAAGAGGCCTCGTCCAACGTCCAGTCGGTCGCCACCGCGACCGAGGAGATGTCGGCCTCGGTCAATGAGATCAGCCGTCAGGTGCAGGAATCCTCGCGGATCGCCAACGAGGCGGTCGGGCAGGCGCAGCGCACCAACGACCGGGTCGGAGAGCTCGCCAAGGCCGCGACGCGGATCGGCGACGTGGTCGAACTGATCAACACCATCGCCGGCCAGACCAACCTGCTCGCGCTCAATGCGACGATCGAAGCGGCGCGCGCGGGCGAGGCCGGCCGCGGCTTCGCCGTCGTGGCCGCCGAGGTCAAGCAGCTCGCCGAACAGACCGCGAAAGCCACCGGCGAGATCAGCGCGCAGATCAGCGGCATCCAGTCGGCCACCGGAGACTCGGTCTCGGCCATCAAGGAGATCACCGACACCATCGGGCACATCTCCGAGATCGCCGCCTCGATCGCCTCTGCGGTCGAGCAGCAGGGCGCCGCCACCCGCGAGATCTCGCGCAACATCCAGCAGGCGTCGCGCGGCACCAGCCAGGTCACGACCAACATCGCCGACGTCAAACGCGGTGCCGGCGACACCGGCACGGCCTCCTCGCAGGTGCTGGCGGCGGCGCAGTCGCTCGCCGGCGACAGCAACCTGCTGCGACGCGAGGTCGCCCGCTTCCTCGAAACCATCCGCGCCGCCTGACCTTGTTCAGTCACGGTGAACATCAAGGCGCCGCCGTCCCGCACGGCGGCGCCTTCGCGTTTCGAGGCCGCAATTGACACGCGGCGGGCGTCTTCGCCTTTCGTCGCTCCGGACTCGTACGTAGTCCGCAATTAACGAAGATTGATACTCGCATAGGTAGTGTCGAACCGTCGCGATTGGCGCGATGCACCGGGTTCAACGGCGAACCCTACCATCGAAATCGATTGATGATTCACCGCGGCTTGTTCCTGTTCCGGAGCAAGCCCGTCGCCGTCGCTCGCTTTGAAATTCGCCAACCAGGAGCCGGCGATGACTCTCAAGATTCGTGTACTGCTGCCGCTGATCGTTCTCGCGCTCGCCGCCACCGCCATGACGCTCGCAGGCTTCGAGGCGCGCGATGCCGTGATCCGTCGCAACCAGTCGGAGGCCTTCGTCGAAGTCAATCGCGTCGCAGAACTGCTGCTGACGAGCGCCGGCCGCTGGGCGCTGGAGCGCGGCCTCAGCAACGCGGCGCTGAACGCGCCGAATGCGGCGGATCCCGATCGGCGGGCCGACATCGCCAAGGTGCGCAGCGCCGGTGATGCGGCATTCGGCGAGGCGATGCGGCTGATCGGCGAGGTGCCGCAAATGAAGGCCGCCGGCGCGGCGATCGCCGCCGCGCAGCGCGCCCGACAGGACCATGTTACGCTGCGTGCGCGGATCGACGACGAGATCGGCAAGCCGGCTTCGGCGCGCGATCCCGAGGTGGTGCGCGGCGCCTTCGGCATCATCACCCGCGCCATCGATGCCGCCGGCAACTCGCTTCGCAGCACGCTGGAGACGCTGAGCGATCCGCCCTCGGCGGCGCTGGCGCAGATGATCCGGGTGCGGCATCTGGCGGCGATGATGGCCGAGAATGCCGGGCGCGAGCGCGCTTATCTCGGCGCCAAGGTCAGCGCACGGACCGGGTTCACGCCTGCCGAGATCGGTGACACCGCCGCGTTCCGCGGTCAGATCGATCTCGCCTGGCCGATGATCGCCGCGTTGAGGCAGCGCGCCGACACCCCGGTCGCGGTGCTCGACGCGATCCGCACCGTCGACAGCGAATATTTCGGAACCTATGCGCGGGTGCGCGACAGCGTGCTCGCCGCCGGCGAAACCGGAGCCTATCCGCTCGGCGGCGTCGATTACATCGCCCGCGCGACCGTGGGCATCGAAACCATCCTCAAACTCGCCGGGGCGATCGGCCAGGCGGCCGATGCCGAGGCCGGCGCCGATTCCGCACGCAGCAGCTCCCGGCTGATCCAGTCGCTCGCCGCGCTCGGCGCCGCCGGCGCGCTGGTGCTGGTCAGCCTGTGGATCACCTTCGTCCGCGTGCTGCGTCCGCTCGCCGAACTCGGCGGCGCGCTGCACAAGCTGGCGCAGGGCCAGCTCGATCTGAAGCTGCCGGGGCTCGACCGCAAGGACGAGATCGGCGACATGGCCCATGCGATCGAGGACCTCAAGGTCCATGCGGCCGCCAAGGCGCGTGAGGAGGCCGAGGCGCGCATCCGCCAGGACGAGATCGCCGCGATGCAACGCCGCGCCGATATGCACCGGCTGGCCGATGATTTCGAAGGCGCGATCGGCGAGATCATCGAAACAGTGTCGTCGGCCGCGACCGAGCTCGAAGCCTCGGCCGGGACGCTGAACGGCAATGCCGAGCGCGCCCAGCATCTCACCGTCGCGGTCGCGCAAGCCTCCGAAGAGGCCTCGACCAACGTGCAGTCGGTGGCCTCGGCCTCCGAGGAGATGACGGCGTCGGTCGAAGAGATCAGCCGCCAGGTGCAGTCCTCGGCACAGATCGCGCAGGAAGCGGTCGAGCAGGCGGCGCACACCAATCAGCGCGTCGAGGAATTGTCGCAGGCGGCGGCGCGGATCGGCGATGTCGTCGAACTGATCAACACCATCGCGCAGCAGACCAACCTTTTGGCGCTCAACGCCACCATCGAAGCGGCGCGCGCCGGCGAGGCCGGCCGCGGCTTCGCGGTGGTGGCCGCCGAGGTCAAGGCGCTGGCCGAGCAGACGTCCAAGGCGACCGGCGAGATCGGTCAGCAGATCGCCAGCATTCAGTCCGCCACCCACGAGTCGGTCGAGGCGATCAAGGGCATCGGCGGCACCATCGAGAAGATGTCGGAGATCGCCTCGACCATCGCCTCGGCGGTGGAGGAGCAGGGCGCCGCGACACGCGAGATCTCGCGCAACATCCAGCAGGCCGCCCAAGGCACCCGCGACGTGTCGTCCAACATCGTCGAGGTCGAGCACGGCGCCAGCGGCACCGGCGCCGCCGCCGGCGAGGTGCTGCACGCGGCGCAGTCGCTCGCCGGGGAGAGCAACCGGCTCAAGCTGGAGGTCGGCAAGTTCATGCACACGGTGCGCGCGGCCTGACGGCTGCGCGTTCGGTCAGCGCCGCGCCGCGATGAACACGCCGGCCACCACCATGGCGTAGCCGGCGAGGTGAAACAGTTCGAGCGTCTCGCCGAGCAGCGCGATCGCCATCACCGAGCCGAACACCGGCATCAGATGCAGGAACGGCGCCGAACGGTTCGGCCCGATCAGCGCGACGCCGCGGTTGAAGCACAAATACGCCAGCATCGACGGGAAGATCACCACGTAAGCGAGCGTGAGCGCGGTGATCCAGTCGGCGCTCGGCCGCACGCCGCTGGCGTATTCCCAGGCCGCGAACGGCAGCAGCAACAGCGCGCCGCCGCCGGTGGTCACCACGATCAGCGACAACGGATGCGTCGCCGGCCGCTTCGGCATCAGCGCCGAATACAACCCGAACGCGCACAGCGCGCCGGCGATCATCAGGTCGCCGCGGTTGATTTCGATCGCCGCCAGCGCCGCGAAGTCGCCGCGCAGGATGATGGTCAGGACGCCGAGCAGCGACAGCGCGATGCCGATCGCCTGCATCCAGGTCAGCCGCACCCCGAACAGCAGCAGCGACCACAGCGCCACGAACAGCGGTCCCGAGGATTGCATCAGCAGCGCGTTCAGCGCCTCGGTGTATTGCAACCCCCAATAGGCCAACGCGTTGTTGATGGCAAAGCCGGTCGCCGACAGCACCATCATCAGCTTCCAATGCACGAGCAGCTTTCGCCAGTCGCGCCGCAGATGCGGCCATGCAATCGGCAGCAGCAGCAGCATCGCGCCGATCCAGCGCACGCAGGACAGCGTCACCGGCGGCACGTGGCCGGCCACCGCGCGTCCGAGCACGATGTTGCCGGCCCAGAACAGCGAGGTCAGGCTGAGCAGCAGATAAGGCTGGTTGGCGAGCCAGCCGAAAGCGGTGCGGAACCAGGAGATCAAACGGCGGTCGCGGGCGCGATGGACGATTCCGTCTTCGTGCCCGAATTTTCCACGCCGCAAAAGAGGCGCGGGGCGGATTGCAGACATGCGCGGTCGTGGTGCGGTTCCATGCATCGCCGCGCCGTCTGCGATGATGCGGCGCGGTCGACAGCGGCCGAGAATCGGCTACCACATGGCGGCCGATCCGCGCATCCTGTGCAGGACAGTCGAATGGGACGGACATGAGCATCGACCAGTTGAACATCCAGGGCCTGACGGAGCTTGACCGCGACGATCCGGGGCCGGTGGTCATGGTGAATCTGATCAGGTTCAGCGAGCAGGCCGGCGACGGCGACGGCACCGGCTGGGATGCTTACATGCGCTACAGCTCGCAGAAGGTGGCGCTGGTCAAGGCCCACGGCGGCATCCTGCTGTGGAACGGCAATGCCAAGGCGGTGGCGTTCGGTCGTCTCGACGGCGCGCCGTGGGACTACGTTTCGCTGGTCTACTACCCGTCGGTCGAAGCCTTCATGACGATGATGCGGTCGCCCGAATATCTCAGCCAGTGCGAGCCGCATCGCCGCAACGCCTGCGCCGATCATCTGATCATCTGCACCCGCGAAGCCTTCAGCAAATTTCACATCCCGGCGAAGTGAGCCGGACATGACAGTTTCTCCTCGGCGGTGAAGCCGAGGGCCGCCTGCATCCGTCTGCGACCGGCGCGCCGAATCTGGGCGGTCGCGCGGTGGTTTCCGCGCGACCGGATTTGTCGCGATGCGCGGATCAATCGAGCCTAACGGTCTTGATCTCGAGCGGTCCGAAGTTCGCGGCGGCGTCCAACCCTTTTGGCAGCGCAACCCCGGGACATAGCAGATCGTCACGCATCCGCTTCGCTTCGCTGCCCGGTTTTTTGTCGGATGCCGAGAACAATTGAGGCGTCGGCATTCCGCTGCGGGGGCTGGCGGTCGTCATCCCGCTCATCTGCTTGCGATAGACCTGCCTGGCGATTTCGTTGCCCATTGTAATGCCGTCGTCGGCATCGAAGATCCAATGGACGCCCATGAAGATCCGGCTGTCGGCATTTTCGCGCTCCGCGCAATCCAGAGTTAACTTGCGCTTGCCGCAGAACAAGGAGGGGGTCTTGTCGTTCGGACTGCGCGGCTCGTCGCAACGAACGTAGTTGAAGACGTCGCGGTTCTTTCCATTGAATTCGTCCGATCGGAATTCGAACTCTGCTTCCGGCTTCACGAATTGCCGCAGCATTCCGAACAGCGCGCCGCCGAACACCGCATGCCCGGACGGATAGGACGGGAAGGGTGGTGTGATGTTTCGGGGCTGCTCCGCATTCGTCACTTGCGCGCCGACAGGAAGCCACTTCGGGGCGATCCGGTCCGCATCATCGTTGCTTCCGGTACCGGTAGGCGCGGGGGCGCGCGGTTTCATGGCCGCTTCCGTCGCCTTCGCTTCCTCGACCGCTCGGATGTAGGTCACGGGACGGGGATACTGAAAGTGATATTTCGCATCCCACGCGCTGATCGACGAATCCGCGAGCGCCATGTTGATGAGCGCAAAGAACCGCGCCAACTCGACCGGCGACTTGACGTCGATCGCGTTGTAGCCGTCTTCTGGCTTGAGTTCGAGATGCGCAAGCGCGGCCAGCGCGATCTGGTTGTAGAGCCGGGCGGGCGCGCAAAGATTTGCGGTGCCGTCATAGGCCCAGAACTGGGCGAGGTACAGGCCGATGTCCGGCGGCGGGTCTACCGAGACGTCGTTGAGCCTCGCGTCGCGCCCCCATTTGCGAACGGCGTCATAGGACTTTATGGAGGTCTTTTCGGCGGTCTTGTCCGGGTTCACGAAGAAGTCTCTGGTCGGATCGACGTCCGGCCGGAACTGGAAGGCTGAGCTCAGAGCGAACGGCTTGACGTTGGCCCAATATCCCCCGAGTGCAGTATCCAGGCCGGACACAGGGTCCCTTTGCCATTGGAGGTAATTGTAGTCCGTATCGCTCGGAGTGTGTCGCGGTCGGAAATCGTTGCGCCAGACGGGGTCGGGGCGATCGGCGCCGTCGTGGACACGTTCTGCGATAATCCGGCCGGCGATCGCTCGGCCGACGTGAATTCCTTCTTCCCGGGCTTCCTTACTCGAATTGGCCTTATCCAGCGCGCAGCGGTAGTACCGCGACAGGCTGAACGACGGCGAAATGCAGGGAAGCGTTTGCGCCGCGGCGGCACCCATTGCGGCGCGCGTCGGATCGGGCAATTCCTGATCGTTGAGGCCCGGATAGAGCCAAGTCATGAGCTGATAGGCTGCCTCGGTGAGTGCGACCTCCACAGAAGCCCCGGGCTTCGGCACGATCTGAGGCCCCGGCAGCGTGGTTTCGTATTTCCGATCGAATGCGTTCTGTGCTTCGAACATCGCTTGGTGGATCAGCGCCAGTGCGCGCGCGGTCCGGGCCGGCCCGAACTGTTCCTGATAGGTGTTAGGGCTGTCGGCGATCGTAACCCGGTGATCTATCGCGGTAAGGTCGAGTGCGATCAGATGCCATAACAGGAAGTATCTTCGCGGCTCAGGACCGTTGAGAAGTTCGAGAAGCGAAGTGGAATTGATGCTGGCCGGGGTCGATTTCGAATCGACGAATGTTTGCAGGCCGGGAACGGTCAAACTCTGGCGGAACGGCTCGATCGCCTGGATCTGGGCGGTCGGTGGACGGGGCGGCCGAGGACTGGTGCCGAAAACCCGGCGGAATTCCTGCCGGCTTTCCGGTTGCAGGTTTTGGGCCAGCAACGATGTCGAGCAGGTGAGCGATAAGCACAGCGCAGGGAATAGACGTAGTGCACGCATGGTCATCCTCGCAAAATGAGAAAAGTAACCACATCGGCTGCGACGGCCCGGACAGCCGTGTGCCAGCATCTGCAACTAATTGTTATTCCAAAACGCGGCTATGCAGCCTCAAGTTGGGGCGCGCGTCAATGGGATTTTTCGACGGCCAGCACCTGCCGTCGCGTTCTATGCAGTCCGGCGGTATTGGAATGACAGGGAGCGCTGCAACTACGCCCCCTTCGGCTTCCTTGCGGCGACGATCACCCCGGTCAGCACCAGCGCGTATCCGACCGCGTGGTAGAGGTGCGGGCGTTCGCCGAGAAACAGGATCGCCATCGCCGAGCCGAACACCGGGATCAGGTGGAAGAACGGCGCCGAGCGGTTGGCGCCGATCAGCCGGACGCCGCGGTTGTAGCACAGATAGGCCAGGATCGACGGAAACACCGCGACGTACAGCAGCGCGCCGGCGTTGCTCCAGTCGAGCGAAGGCAGCGGCCTGGTGGTCAGCTCCCAGATCTGCAGCGGGATCAGGAACAGCGCGCCGCAGCCGAACGTGAAGGCGAGGAACGACAGCGCGTGCATCTGCGGCCGCTTCTGCGTCAGCGCGGTGTAGAGGCCGAAGGTGGCGAGCGCCCCGATGAACAACAGGTCGCCGCGGTTGAGCTCGATCGCGGCCAGTTCGGCGATGTTGCCGTGCAGGATGATCACCACCACGCCGAGCATCGATGCGCCGATGCCGAGCGCCTGGGTCGCGGTCAGCCGCGCGCGCAGCACGATCAGCGCCCACAGCGCCACGAACAGCGGGCCGGTCGATTGCAGCAGCAGCACGTTGAGCGCCGTGGTGTATTGCAGGGCGGTGTATTGCAGCGTGTTGAAGGTCGAGATGCCGATGATCGACACCGTCACCATCAGCGGCAGATGGCGGCGGATCGCCTTCCAGTCGGCGATCAGGTGGCGCCAGGCGAACGGCGCGACGATCACGAACGCGACCGCCCAGCGCAGGAACGACAGCGTCACCGGCGGAAAATGTCCGGCGACGGCGCGGCCCACGATGGCGTTGCCGGCCCAGAACAGCGAGGTCAGGCTCAGCAGCAGATAGGGCTGGTCGGAGATCCAGCCGAAGCGGTGCGTTTCGGCAGGCGGCGTCGTGGTGGTCATCGTCAGGCCCGGTGCTTGGAAGCGGCGCACGCCACGCCGTATCCGCACGAGCCGAACGCCGCCTCCCTTTGAGTTGGCCCAGCAATACGGGTTTTCGCGCCGATCACAAGCCGGCTGCACGCATTGCGCGCATGCGGCCGGCCGCAGTCAGGCTGAGTTTATCACACCGATTCCGTCGTTTTCTTCAGCTTGCCGATACCGAGAATGTCGAGCATCGCCTTCTCGTAGAACGGCTCGCTCTCGCCGCGGCTCATCTTGCGCATGAAGTACTTCTCCAACGCGATCTTGGCGTTGTGCACCCACACCCCCGACGACGACCGGTCGACGTAGCGCGGCGGCAAGTGCGGCGCCCTGCCCTCGACTATTTGAGCACTAGACCTCAACTATTGTTGAGGTTGTATCGGAGTGGTCGGCTCGTTCGTCCCCGGCCCGCCACAGCGCACGTTGCTCCGCTGCAGCGGCTTGTTCCGAACGCGCGCGTGAATGCGGCTTGGAGCCGGCGATGACCGACACTATGCGACCCTTGACCGATACCCGGCGCCGCTTGGCGCCGGTGCTGATCGTGATTCCGATCCTGGCGTCGACCTTCGCCGGGATCTATCTGTGGCGTCAGGCGCGGCTCGCGCCCGCGAGTGCCGGGCATGCCCGCCCGCCGGTCGAGGTCTCGGCCCTCACGGTCGAGCCGGAGCCGCTGCCGCAATCGCTCGAAGCCACCGGCTCGCTGCAGGCGGTGCAGGAATTGACGCTCGCGCCCGAGGTCGCCGGCCGCGTCGTCGCGATCCGGTTCGAGGCGGGGATGTCGGTCGAGGCCGGCACGCCGCTGGTCGAACTCAACGACGCGCCGGAGCGGGCGCAGCTTGCCGAGGCGGTGTCGCGTGCGCAATTCGCGCGGCTGCAGCTCGACCGCTCGCGCCGGCTGGTCGCGACCGACGCCGCGACGCAGCAGCTGCTCGACCAGCGCGTCACCGAACAGGAGCAGGCCGACGCCACGGTGCAGCGGATCGAGGCGGTGATCGCGCAGAAGACGATCCGCGCGCCGTTCGCCGGCTTGCTCGGCATCCGCCGGGTCAATCTCGGGCAATACGTCAATCCCGGCGACGTGCTGGCGACGCTGACCGCGCTCGACCGGCTCTACGCCAATTTCACCGTGCCGCAGCAGGATCTGTCGAAGCTCGTGCTCGGCGGCGCAGTCACGGTACGCACCGACGCCTATCCGGGCCAGGAATTCGCGGCGCGGATCAACGCGATCGAGCCGATGGTGCAGCAGGACACCCGCAACGTGCGGGTTCAGGCGACGCTCGGCAATCCGGACCGCAAGCTGCGGCCCGGCCTCTACGTCACCGTCGGCATCGCGCAGCCGCCGCGCCCGTCGGCGATACTGGTGCCGGCCACCGCGATCCAGACCAGCGCGTCGGGCGACAGCGTCCTCGTCGTCCGCGACGGCAAAGCCGCGCCCGTGCCGGTGACGACAGGTCAGCGGCGCGGCGACCGCATCGTGGTCGAGACCGGGCTCGGCAGCGGCGACGTGGTGATCACCAGCGGCCAGCTCCGCGTCCAGCCGGGGGCGACGGTCAGCGTGGCCGCTTCGGTGGCCGCGTCGAACCCGTCGCGGTGAGGGCGGCGCCATGCGGTTCACCGATCTGTTCATCCGCCGGCCGATCCTGTCCGTGGTGGTCAGCCTGCTGATCCTGATGGCGGGGGCGAGCGCGTTCCTGTCGTTGCCGGTGCGGCAATATCCCAACCTCGAAAGCGCGACCATCACGGTCGATACGATGCTTCCCGGCGCGACCCAGGAGGTGATGCAGGGCTTCGTCACCACCCCGATTGCGCAGGCGATCGCCTCCGCCGACGGCATCGAATATCTCACCTCGACCTCGACCATGGGGCAGAGCCAGGTCAAGGCCAAGCTGGTGCTCAACGCCAACTCCGACCGGGCGATGACCGACGTGCTGGCCAAGGTTCAGCAGGTCAAGTATCGGCTGCCTGCCGGCGCTTACGATCCGGTAGTGACCAAGATCACCGACGGTGCGTCCGCGGTGCAGTACGTCGCCTTCGTCAGCGACACGCTGACGATTCCGCAGATCACCGATTTCGTCACGCGGGTCGGACAGCCGCTGATCACTTCGGTCAAGGGCGTGGCTTCCGCCGATCTCGCCGCCGCGCAGGCGTTGTCGATGCGGGTATGGCTCGATCCGGTCAAGCTCGCCGCCCGCAACCTGACGGCGGGTGACGTCTCCGCGGCGCTGCGTGCCAACAACGTGCAGGCCGCGCCCGGCCAGCTCGAGAGCGGCCGCACCGTCACCAACATCACCGCCGCAACCGACGTCACCACCGCCGACGACTTCCGCGACATGGTAATCAAGACCGGCGCCGACGGCCTGGTGCGGCTGCGCGACATCGCCGACGTCGAGATCGGCAGCCAGAACCGCAACACGCTCGGCTGGGCGAGCGCCCGCCGTGCGGTGTATCTCAAGATCGCCCCGACCCCCGACGGCAATCCGCTGGAGATCGTCGCCGCCACCAAGGCGCTGATCCCGGCGATGCAAAGCGTGGCGCCGCCGGGTCTCACGGTCGAGAACCAGTTCGACGTCGCCCACTTCGTCAACGCCGCGATCGACGAGGTCCAGCACACGCTGATCGAAGCCGGCGTCATCGTCGTGGTGGTGATCTTCCTGTTTCTCGGCTCGCTGCGCGCCGTGATCATTCCGGTGATGACCATCCCGCTGTCGCTGGTCGGGACCGCGGCGCTGATGCTGGCGTTCGGCTTCTCGCTCAATCTGCTGACGCTGCTGGCGATGGTGCTGGCGATCGGCCTCGTCGTCGACGATGCCATCGTGGTGGTCGAGAACATTCACCGCCACATCGAGGAGGGGCTGTCGCCGATCGACGCGGCGCTGGTCGGCGCCCGCGAGATCGTCGGCCCGGTGATCGCGATGACCATCACGCTCGCCGCCGTCTACGCGCCGATCGGCCTGATGGGCGGCCTGACCGGAAGTCTGTTCCGCGAATTCGCCTTCACGCTGGCGGGCTCGGTGGTGGTCTCCGGCCTGATCGCGCTGACGTTGTCGCCGATGATGAGTTCGCGGCTGCTCGGCGGCAAGCAGGCCCAGAGTCGTTTTGCCACGATGATCGAGCATCGCTTCGCGGCGCTCGCGAACGGGTACGGCCGGCTGCTCGCCGCGACGCTGGCGATCCGGCCGGCGGTGCTGCTGGTCGCCGGCACCATGCTGCTGGCCATCGTGGCGCTGTTCTTCGGTGCCAAGCGCGAACTCGCGCCGCAGGAAGACCAGGGCTACGTCTTCACCGCGGTGCGGGCACCGCAATACGCCAATCTCGACTACACGGCGGCGGCGGCCGGGCAGGTCCAACAGATCTTCCGGTCGATGCCGGAATACGCCGCCAATTTCTTCGTGGTCGGCACCGATGGCCTCAACAACGCGTTCGGCGGCATCATCCTCAAGGACTGGAGCGAACGCCAGCGCTCGGCCACCGACATTCAGGCGGCGCTTTACCGCGCCGTCGGCGGCGTCCACGGTGCGTCCGTCACGCCGTTCCAACCGGCAGCGCTGCCGGCCTCGACCGGCGGCCTGCCGTTCCAGATGGTGCTGCGTTCGCCCGCCGGCTTCGAGACGATCTACCGCGAGATGGAAGCGCTGAAGGCGGCGGCGTGGCGCAGCGGCCTGTTCGTGTTCGTCGACAGCGACCTCGCCTTCGACAGCCCGACCGCGCGGATCCGCATCGACAGCGCCAAGGCCGGCGAGGTCGGCGTCACCATGCAGGCGATCGCCGACACCCTCGCGGTGCTGGTCGGCGAGAACTACGTCAACCGCTTCAATTATTACGGCCGTTCCTACGACGTCATCCCGCAGGTTCGCCGCAGCGACCGGCTGACGCCGGAGACGATCGGGCGCTATCAGCTCCGCACCCGCTCCGGTGAGATGATCCCGCTCTCGACCGTCGCCGCGGTGTCGGTGACGCCGAGCGCCAACCGGCTGCCGCAGTTCAACCAGATGAACGCGGCGACGCTGTCGGCTGTGCTGCGGCCCGGGGTGACCATGGGGCAGGCGGTGGCGTTCATGGAAGCGCAGCCGCGCGCGCCCGGCGTCACCATCGACTGGCTCGGCGACAGCCGGCAATACGTCCAGGAAGGCAACCGCCTCACCGTCACCTTCGGCTTCGCGCTGATCGTGATCTTCCTGGTGCTGGCCGCGCAGTACGAGAGCTTTCGCGATCCGCTGGTGATCTTGGTGACGGTGCCGCTGGCGATCTGCGGCGCGCTGCTGCCGCTGTATCTCGGCTACACCACCCTCAACATCTATACGCAGATCGGGCTCGTCACCCTGATCGGGCTGATCTCCAAGCACGGCATCCTGATGGTGGCGTTCGCCAACCAGATTCAGCGCGAGCAGGGGCTCGGCCGCCGCGACGCTATTCTGCAGTCGGCGAAAGTCCGGATGCGGCCGGTGCTGATGACCACGGCCGCGATGGTCGCCGGCCTGGTGCCGCTGCTGTTCGCCGAAGGCGCCGGTGCCGCCAGCCGTTTCGCCATCGGCATCGTGGTGGTGATGGGCATGCTGATCGGGACGCTGTTCACGCTGTTCGTGCTGCCGACCTTCTACACGCTGATCGCCGCCGACCGGCATGCCGGGGCGGCAGGCGGACAGCGCCGGACGCCGGCCGAGTCCGATGTCGTCTCCGCGTAGTCCCGTGCGCGCTCGCAGCACGAGTGCGTTCGAAGCCGTGCGTCACCGCGCCGGGTCGTGCCGCCGGCGCGCATTCGGTATGCGTCGGACCAAGCAGGTTGTAGAGAGGCGCTGGACTCAGCCGCCTTCGCAGAGTTTTCCGAGATGACCGACGCCACTACCAAGATCGCACTCACCGTCGGCGAAGCCGCCAAGCGGAGCGGCGTGGCGGTTTCGACCCTGCATTTCTATGAGGCCAAGGGGCTGATCCAGGGCTGGCGCACCGAGGGTAACCAGCGGCGCTATCATCGCTCGGTGCTTCGCCGCATCGCCATCATCCGCGTCGCGCTGCTGGCCGGGATTCCGCTGACCACGATCCACGATGCGCTGGTCGATCTGCCCCACGACCGCGTCCCGTCCAAAGCCGACTGGGCGCGTTTCGCCAAGGCGTGGAAGACGATGCTGGAAGCGCGCATCGTCGGCCTGACGCAGTTGCGCGACCAGATCACGAGCTGCATCGGCTGCGGTTGCCTGTCGCTGGAGGAATGTCCGCTGCGAAACCCCGACGACGAACTCGGTCGCCACGGCACCGGGCCGCGGCGGCTCGGGGCGAAGCCCTGACCGCCGGCGCGGCGTGCGGGCACCGATCGCTCACGCCGACTCGGTCGTTTTCTTCAGCTTGCCGATGCCGAGAATGTCGAGCATCGCCTTCTCGTAGAACGGCTCGCTCTCGCCGCGGCTCATCTTGCGCATGAAGTACTTCTCGAACGCGATCTTGGCGTTGTGCACCCACACCCCCGACGACGACCAGTTGACGTTGCGCGGCGGCAACTGCGGCTGCGCCACGAAGGCGACGCCGGAATCGCCGAAATCGGCCAGGCACACCGCGTTCCAGGTCGCCTGATGGGTCGGCTCCTCGCCGTCGAGCAGTTGCCGGATGTTGTGCGCGGTGGCGGTCACCATCGATTCGATCATGAAGCCGGTCTTTGGCACGCCGCACGGCACCGGCGTCGGCCCCATCGGCGGGATCGCGACGCAGACGCCGACCGAGAATACGTTGCGATATTTCGGGTTGCGCTGGTGCTTGTCGATCAGCACGAAGCCGCGCGGATTGACCAGCCCCTCGATGCCGCGCAGCGGCGCGATGCCGCGGAACGACGGCAGCATCATCGAGAAGCCGAACGGCAGCTCGACCGTCTTCTTCACCGAGCCGTCGTCGGCGATTTCTTCCGCCGTGATCTTGCCCGGCTCGACCTTGGCGATCCTCGTGCTGGTCATGAACTTGATGTGGTGCTGCCGCATCTCGGCTTCGAGCAGCCCCTTGGTGTCGCCGACGCCGTCGAGGCCGAGATGGCCGATATAGGGCTCGGCGGTGACGAAGGTCATCGGCACCTGATCGCGGATCTTGCGGCGCCGCAGTTCGGTCTCGAGGATGAAGGTGAACTCGTAGGCCGGCCCGAAGCAGGACGCGCCCTGCACCGCGCCGGTGACGATCGGGCCCGGATTCTTGCAGAATTGTTCGAACGCCTCGGCCGCCGCGGTGGCGTGATCGACGTGGCAGATCGAGGTGGTGTAGCCGTCGGGGCCGAGCCCCGGAATCTCGTCGAAGGCCAGTTCCGGCCCGGTGGCGATCACCAGGAAATCGTAGCCGATCACGCTGGCGTCGGCGAGGGTGACGCGGTTCTCGTCCGGTTCGAGCTTGATCACCGGCACCGGCTTGTAGTCGATGCCGCGCTTGGCGAAGGTCGGGGCCAGATCGACCTCCACCGCCTCGCGGGTCCGCCACTTCACCGCGACCCACGGGTTCGACGGAACGAAGTGATAGATCGGGTCCTTGGTGACGACGGTGATGTCGTCGTCGCGCCCGAGCAGGTCCTTCATCTCGTAGGCCATCACGACGCCGCCGAGACCGGCGCCCATGATCAGGATGTGTGCCATCGTCGCCAACTCCCTATGGCCGCCGGCACGCGGCGTGCCGCGGCGATGCTGTTTCCTCGTCTGGCCGGCCGCAGGATCGCCGCTGTTTGTTGTCGTCTGCGCCGGCCGTCGACCGGACGGCAGCGTTCAGCCTGCTATCTTCATACATTCGAATATTCGAATTATGTCAGATGCTCGCCGGTGCGCAAGCGTTTATTTGCGCGAGGGACGAATGCGGTCGTCGGCGGCCGTGCTGCGGCGCCTCGGTGAGGTCGATGGAGAGCTTGGCTTTGCCCCGGCCGGCTCAGGCGGCGCTGGGTTCCGGGCTGTTGTCGAGCACGGCGAGCGCGGTCTCGCCGACCTGGCGCAGGTCGGAGGTGAAGCGGGCGGCGAGGGCCTGCATCGGCAGGTTGGTGCGCAGGCACGACATTTCGATGCGGCGCACGCCCAGCCGGCGCGCCTCGGCGATCATCGCCGCCATCAGCAATCCGCCGATGCCCTGGCAGCGCCACTCGGCTTCGACGCTGAAGGCGGCTTCGGCGAGGTGATGGTCGCGATCGGTCTCGAGCAGTTCGCAGGCGCCGCGGATCTCGCCGTCCTCGACATAGCCCAGCACCGGGCGTCCGTCGGACAGCGCCGCGCCGGCGTGGAACAGCACGTGGAATTCCGAGACGTCCTCGAAGAACCGCATCCGGCGCGCCTCGGCGTCGAGCCGCATCAGGTGATTGCAGTAGCCGTCGGCGTCGGCCGGGCCGAGCGGCCTGACCTCTCCACGTCGTTCACCCGTTGCGGTCATCGGACGCCCCTCCGGCGAGTCGTGGCGCAGCATAGTCCTGCGCCGTGCCGAAAGAAATCGACCCGCGCCAACCGCGGCCGTGGACGAAGTATCAGCTTACCGGGGTACTCGCGGCGCGCTTGCCGGATAGCGGCATCAATCCGCCGCGATCGGGCGCGCCACGGCGCCGAGCGCGGTGACGGCGGCGTTCGGGTCGAGTTCGATCTGCAGGCCGCGCTGGCCACCGTTGAGATACACCGTGGTCTCGGCGAGCGCGGCTTCGTCGATCGCCACCGGCACGCGCTTCTTCTGGCCGAACGGCGAAATGCCGCCGACATGATAGCCGGTCAGCCGCTCGGCATCGGCCGGCTTCATCATCTTGGCGCTCTTGCCGCCGAGCGCGGCGGCGAGCTTCTTCATGCTGACTTCCTTGTCGGACGCGATCACCGCGCACACCGGCTTGCCGTCGAGCTCGGCCATCAGCGTCTTCAGCATCCGCTTCGGCTCGACCCCCACCGCCGCCGCGGCCGCGAGCCCGATCGCCTCGGCGTTGGGATCGTAGTCGTAAGCGTGCAGCTTGAACGCGACGCCGAGCTTCTCCAGCATCTGGGTGGCGCGGGTGGATTTGGACATGGCGGGGACTCGGGGGAGCTGGCAGGACGGCGCGGAGAGGACTCGCGCGCCGCGGTGCACATTGTCACTGCGCGCGAGCGGACGCAATGCAACGCCTTCCTGTCTCCTACACCGTCATTCCGGGGCACGCGCGAAAGCGCGTGAACCCGGAATCCGCGGCTGTGGAGCAAGGCGGGTCGGCCAGCATCTCCGTCATTCCGGGTTCGCGCTGCCGCGCGCCCCGGAATGACGGAGGTGTGGTGAAGACCCGCGCGGCGGCTGTTACTTCGTTTGCGCTCCACACAGGTCATTCCGGGGCGCTCGCGCCAGCGAGCGAACCCGGCGACTGTCTCATGTGTCAAGGGTCTTACCTTGATATGGCGTGTCTGCTTTGACGAGTGCGTTGGCTGTGACGAGCAGTTTTCGGGCGATTGCGATGAGCGCGACCTTTCCGGGTTTTCCTTGCAGGCGAAGGGCGTTGTA
>NZ_UFQQ01000018.1 GCF_900218015.1 Rhodopseudomonas pentothenatexigens
GAGGCAATGCTGCGCGAGCTCGGCATCGTGCACCGTTACACTCGGCCTTACCGCCCCCAGACCAACGGCAAGATCGAGCGCTTCTGGCGGACCCTCGACGACGACGTGATCGACGGAGCCACCTTCGACAACCTCGACCACTTCGCCAACGAGTTGTTCGAATACATGGTCTATTACAACAACTTCAGGCCCCACCAGGCCCTCGGCGGCAAAACCCCGAAGGACTTCGCCGCCGACAAAAAAATCCGATCAACGAATTAGTGAACTCGCACAATTGCGAGCTCAGCGAAGCAATCCAGTGCCCTCGGTGCACGGAGCCCTGGATTGCTTCGTCGCCTTCGGCTTCTCGTGATGACGGCCGAGGTCTTGAGTGCGCGGTTCCCCGACAGCAGGCGCCGGTGCCCTACCCCTTCACGTCCTGCTTCTCAGACGCGGTCGGCTTCCCGGCCTTGGCGGCGTCGTCGGCGACCACGCGCACTTTCTCGCCGTCGGCGATGCCGTCCGGCGGCGCGATGATGATGCGGTCCTCCGCGGTGAGACCGGCCGCGAGCTCGATCTCGCGCCCCAGATCGCGGGCGATGCTGACGGGCTTGAGCTGGACCCGATCATCGGGCCCGACGGTCGCGACGCGCAGGCCGCTGCGGTTGAAGATCAGCGCACTGGCCGGAATATGCAGCGGCGCAGACTCGCGGGCGAGCGCGAGCTTCACATTGGCAAAGCCGCCGGGCATCAGTTCACCCTTGGCATTGTCGAGCCCGAGCTGAATCCGCATTGTGCCGGTCGCGACATCGACCGCCTGGGATGAGGCTTCCACCGTGGCCGGGAAGGTGCGCCCCGGATATTCCGGCAGCGCGATCACCGCCTTGCCGCCGATCCGCGCCATCGGCGCGTAGTTCTGCGGCACGTTGACGTAGACACGCAGCTTGGCGATGTCCGACACCACGAACATCGCTGGGCCAGAGCTCGAGCCGGCGTTGATCAGCGCGCCGACGTCGGTGTTGCGCTCGGTGACCACGCCGTCGAACGGCGCGGAGATCTTCTTGTAGCCGGCAAGAGCTTCGAGCCGTTCGACATTGGCCTGGCCGGAATTCACCGCCGCTTTCTTGGCGGCGAGGTCGGCGGTGCGCTCGTCGATTTCCTGCGCCGAGACAAAATTCGACGCCACCAGCGTCTTGCGGCGGTTCAGGGTCGCTTCCGACAGCTTCGCGCTCGCCTGCTGACTGGTGAGATCGGCGCGCGCCTGCAACAATTGCTGATCGAGATCCGGCGCCTCGATCTCGGCGATCACCTCGCCGGCTTTGACCTTGGCGCCGATGTCGGCGCTCCAGCTCTTCACGTAGCCGGAGACGCGGGCGTAGATCGGCGCGCGCGAATAGGCTTCCAGCCGCCCCGGCAGATCGAGTGTCGTGGTCGGCACCTTGCCGTCCGGCCGCGTCACCGCCACACTGGAAATCGCCTGCTCGTCGGTCCAGGTCCGCAGCTCGGCGCCGCTCTTCTCGCGGGCGTTGATTCCGGTGACCACGATCGCGACCGCGCCGCAGGCGATCACGAGGCCCGCGATGCCGAGGCCGCGACGGGATCGGCGCGGCGGTTGATCAGTGGACATGCGACGTCTCCGGAGCAGGCGCGGCATCGGACGCCGGCTGCTTGTTGTGAACCATGCTGAACACCACCGGCACGAACATCAGCGTCGCGAAGGTCGCGAACAGCAGCCCGCCGATCACGGCGCGGCCGAGCGGCGCGTTCTGCTCGCCGCCTTCGCCGAGCCCCAGCGCCATCGGCGCCATGCCGATGATCATCGCCAGCGCCGTCATCAGCACAGGCCTGAACCGGACGAAGCCGGACTCCAGTGCCGCCTGCACCGGATCGCCGAGCACCGCATAGCGCTCGCGCGCAAACGAGATCACCAGCACGCTGTTGGCGGTGGCGACGCCCATGCACATGATCGCGCCGGTGAGCGCCGGCACCGACAGCGTGGTGCCGGTGGCGAACAGCATCCAGACGATCCCGGCCAACGCGGCCGGCAGCGCGGTGATGATCACGAACGGGTCGGCCCAGGATTGGAAATTCACCACGATCAGCAGATAGATCAGCACGATGGCGCCGAGCAGGCCGAACAGCAGCCCGGCAAAAGCGCTGTTCATGGTCTCGACCTGACCGAGCAGAACGACCGATGAACCCTTCGGCACCCCGGCCTTCGTCTCGTCGATCACCTCGCGGATGTCGGCCGACACCGCGCCGAGGTCGCGCCCCTGTGTGGTGGCGAAGATCTGCACCATCGTCTGGATGTCGTATTGCGAGACCACGGCATTGCCGACCGAGCGCTTGATATCGGCGAGACCACCGAGGATCGGCGCGCCTGCGGCGGCTGCGCCGGCCGCGGACACCGGAATTGTCTCGAGCTTGCTGAGCGAGTCGACGTGATATTGCGGCGTCTGCATCACGATCGAATACGACACGCCGTTGTCCGGGTTGAGATAGTAGGTCGGCGCCACCTGCGACGAGCCGGCCAGATTGACGACGAGGCTGTTGGTGACGTCGCGCTCGGTCAGACCGACATATTGGGCGCGGGTGCGGTCGACATCGATGTTGAAGGTCGGATTGTTGGGCGATTGCTGGATTCGGGCATCGGCGACGCCGGGGATACGCTTGATCTTGGCCAGCAGCTTGCCGGCATAGTCGAAATTCGCCGGCAGATTGGCGCCGCGGATCTGCAGATCGATCGGCGCCGGCGCACCGAAATTCAGGATCTGGCTGACGATGTCGGCGGGCAGGAACGCGAAGGTCATGCCCGGGAACTGCCGGGGCAGGTGCTCACGCAGGATCTTCACATACTCGGCAGTCGGCCTGTGTTCGCCCTTCAGCTTGATCTGGATATCGGCATCCTGGGTGCCGATCACGCCAGTGTTGTTGTAGGTGAGATTGATGCCGGAGATCGGCATTCCGATGTTGTCGGTCAGGGTCTCGATCTGATCCGGCGGAATGATCTTGCGGATCGCCTTCTGCACCTCGGCGAGCTGGTTGGCAGTTTCCTCGATCCGGGTGCCGACCTGGGTGCGGACGTGCATCAGGATCTGCCCGGCGTCCACCGACGGGAAAAAGTTGCGGCCGAGATACGGCACCAGCGCGAACGACACCGCGACCACGCCCAGGAAGCCGGCGACGAACACCCGGCGATGCCCCATCGCCAGCGTCAGCAGGTCGCCGTAGCCGTGGCGAAACCGGGCGAACACGCCTTCGAACCCCTGCTGGAAGCGCACCAGCGGGTTGCGCGACGGCTTCCGCCCCGAGAGGCTGTCGTGGTGGACATGCGGCTTCAGCAGATATTTGGCCATCGTCGGCACCAATGTGCGCGACAGCAGGAACGACCAGACCATCGCGAACATCACCGCCTCGGCCATCGGCACGAACAGATAGCGCGCGACTCCCTGTAGGAAGAACATCGGCACGAACACGATGCAGATGCACAACAGCGATACGAAGGCCGGCGTCACGATCTGGTTGGCGCCGTCGAGGATCGCGGGCTCGACCTCCTTGCCCTGCTCCAGATGCCAGTTGATGTTCTCGATCGTCACTGTTGCGTCGTCGACCAGGATTCCGACCGCCAGCGCGAGGCCGCCGAGCGTCATGATGTTCAGCGTCTCGCCGATCGCCGACAGGCAGATGATGGCGCCGAGCACCGACAGCGGAATCGACACCGCGATGATGATCGTCGAGCGCCAGCTGCCCAGAAACAGCAGGACCATCACGCTGGTCAGCAGCGCGGCGATCACGCCCTCGACGGCGACACCAGTGATGGCGCCACGCACGAACACCGACTGGTCGCCGACGAAAGCGACCTTCAGGGCTGCCGGCATCGCATCCTTGACGTCCTGCACCTTCTGTTTGATGCCGGCGATGATGTCGAGCGTCGATACCGCACCCGCCTTCAGCACCATCATCAGCACCGAGCGGTTGCCGTCGACGTGCACGATGTTGGTCTGCGGCGGGTTGCCGTCGCGTACCGAGGCGACGTCGCGGATGTAAACCATCGCGCCGTTCGCCGCCTTGATCGGCAGGTTGCCGAGATCCTGAATCTTGAGCGGTGAGTTGTTGAGCTGGATGATGTATTCGAACTCGCCGATCTTCTGGGTGCCGACCGGGGTGATCAGGTTCTGGGCGGCCAGCGCGTTGGCGACGTCCTGGCCCGAGAGCCCCCGCGCCTGCAGCGCACTGGGATCGAGGTCGATCTGGATCTGGCGCTGCTTACCGCCGAACGGCCACGGGATCGCCGCCCCAGGCACGGTGACCAGCGGGGTGCGCAGCTGATTGATGGCGAGGTCCGCCAAGTTCTGCTCGGTCAAACCGTCGCCCGAGAGCGCGAGCTGCAGGATCGGCACGGTGGATGCCGAGTAGTTCAGGATCAGCGGCGGCGTCGCGCCCGGCGGCATCTGCTTGATCATGGTCTGCGAGATCGCGGTGACCTGCGCATTCGCGGTGCGAATGTCGACATTGGGCTGGAAGAAGATCTTGACGATACCGAACCCGCCGTAGGAATTCGCGACGATGTGCTCGATATCGTTCACCGTAGTGGTGAGCGCACGCTGGAACGGCGTGGTGATCCGGCCGGCCATCTGATCCGGCGGCAGGCCGGTATACTGCCAGACGACGCCGATCACAGGGATACGGATTTCAGGGAAGATATCGGTCGGGGTGCGCAGCGCCGCCAGCGGGCCGACGATCAGCAGCAGCAGCGCCAGCACCACGAATGTGTACGGCCGGCTCAGTGCGATACGGACCAGCGCGATCATTCGTCGGGTCGTCCCGGTCTTCTTGTTGCGGAAGGGCCGCCTGCCCGGACAGGCCCCTGTGTTGATTTACCGAAGGCCGTGCAATTAGCCAAGCGTCGCCCAGCCGGCGAAGACGCGGCAAACCGCAAGGTCCCGGTTTGTTGGCCGCATTCAACGCGGCGCTCACGACAGATTGATTGCGGTGCAACAAACCGCGTCGGTGGACGGCTTCAGGTTCCGGCGCGGTAGGACGCAAACCAGCCCAGGCCATCCTCGGTCTTGCCACGCGGCCGATATTCCGCGCCGACGAATCCAGCGTAGCCGAGCCGATCGAGCTCGGCGAACAGGAACGGATAGTTCACCTCCTCGCCGTCCGGCTCCTGCCGCGACGGCACGCTGGCCATCTGAATATGGCCGATCACCGGCAGCATCTCACGCAGACGCGTGGTGACGTCGCCGTGCAGGATCTGGCAGTGATAGATGTCGAACTGCAGCTTCAGATTGGGGATAGCCATTTCGCGGACGAGCGTGTGGGCATGGTCGACATCGTCGAGGAAATAGCCCGGCGCATCGCGACGGTTCAGCGGTTCGATCAGCACATCGATGCCGTGCGGCGCAAAGAAGTGCGCCGCAACCGCCAGCGACCGCCGAAACGCCAGCGCGGCTGCACCGTCGCGGCGGTCGGCATTGCCGGCCAGCAGATGCAGCCGCTTGACCCCGGTCGCGAGCGCATAGGGCAGCGCCGTGTGCAGGCTGCGCTGCAGTTCGTCGAACTTGTCGGGTAGCGCGGCAAATCCCTTTTCGCCCGCGGCCCAATCGCCCGGCGGCAGGTTGAACAATGCCTGCGTCAGGTGATTGCGCTGCAGCCGCTCGGCGATCACGCCAGGCTCGACCTCATAGGGAAACAGAAACTCGACCGCATCGAACCCCGCCGCCCGCGCCGCATCGAAGCGATCGAGAAAGGCGTACTCGGTGAACATCAGGCTGAGATTGGCGGCGAAGCGCGGCATCGATGATCATCCTCGGGAGACACCTGACTTTAGCGCATTCGAACTTGATGCAGCGCTGCCGTCATCGGAGCATCGCATCATAGTCGGCGTGGCTGCCAATCCAGAACCACAACAGCCCCTCGTCCACCGGCACAGCGAGCGCCCGGTAACCAAGGCCAACCCTCACCGAATACAGATTGCCGACTTTCTTGAAATGCAGCGATGGATGACTGGCATCGGTCTTCAACAGAGCAAAGTTCTTGTCGGCGAGAGCGCGTATCGACTGAGGCAACGCCCGATAGGCCGTCCAAAATCGGGAGCTGGCAAAATGCCTCACAGCTCTCGCGAGCCGCCACGCCGATGTTCGGCAATGGCGTCTGCCGCCAAGTCGTCCAACCGTCCTCCAGCCGCGTCTCGCGCGATCCGCTCGTCGAAACGCGCAGCATCAAAAGCCATGAACCACGCGCGAAACCGCGCGAGTTGGTCGGCCGGAAGCTGCTCGACTGCCTTCTCGATGTCCTCAACGCTCATGAACACAGTGTACCACGACACACGAGAGGTGAGAACCAGCTCTTACAACCCCAGATACGCCTTGCGGACGTCCGGATTGTCCATCAGCTCGGCGGCTCCGCCCTGCATCTGCACCCGTCCGGTCTGCAGGATGTAGGCACGGTCGGCGATCTCGAGGCATTCGGCCATGCGCTGCTCGACGATCAGCACGGTCATGCCGGCATCGCGGATTTTCTTCACCGACTGGAAGATCTCGCTGACCAGCTTGGGCATGATGCCCTGCGACGGCTCGTCGAGCATCAGCAGGCGCGGCCGCGTCATCAGCGCGCGGCCGATCGCCAGCATCTGCTGCTCGCCGCCCGACAGCGTCTCGGCGCGCTGCTCCAGCCGCTCCTGCAGCCGCGGAAACAGGCTGAACACGAACTCCAGCGGCTGCTCGCGATCGGGCTTGCCGCGATACAGATAGCTGCCGAGCCGGAGATTGTCGTGCACCGACAGTCGCGGAAACAGCCGGCGGTTCTCCGGCACATAGGCGACGCCGCGGGCGGTGATCAGATGCTGCGGCACGCCATCGAGCCGCTCGCCATCGAACAGCACCTGTCCGGAGCGAATCCGCTCCGCGCCGGCGATCGATTTCAGCAATGTCGACTTGCCGGCGCCGTTGGCACCGGCGACGCAGACGATCTCGCCCTGCTCGACCTCGATCGAGACGTTCGAGATTGCGACCAGCCCCTTGTAGGCGGTGGTGACCTCACGCACCGACAGCATGGCGATCCCCAAGATAGGCAGTGATGACTTTCGGATCGCGCACCACGTCGGCGGGTTGGCCTTCGGTGAGCACCTTGCCGAGATCGAGCACGATGGCGCGGTCGACCAGCGGCATGACGATTTCCATGACGTGTTCGACCATCAGTACGGTGACGCCGGAATCCCGGACGCGGCGCACCAGCTCGACGCCCTTCTCGGCCTCGGTCGGCGTCAGGCCGGTGAGCACCTCGTCCAGCAGCAACAGCTTCGGCTCGGTGGCGAGTGCCCGTGCGACTTCCAGCCGGCGCTTCTCCGAGGGAATCAATTGGCTCGCCAGCACGTCGGCGCGCGCGTCGAGACCGCAGAACGCGAGCACCTCGTGGGCCTTCCGCCGCGCCTCGCGCATCACGGTGGTCCGGATCAGCGCCCCGACGATGACGTTGTCGATCACCGTCATCGACTCGAAGCTTTTCACCACCTGGAAGGTGCGGCCGATGCCGCGGGCGCAGCGCGCGGTCGCCGGCAGCTTGGTGACGTCCTCGCCATCGAAGATGATCGAGCCTTGCGTCGGCGGCAGGACGCCGGCGATCAGGTTGAACAGCGTCGATTTGCCGGCGCCGTTCGGCCCGATCAGGCCGACGATCTCGCCGCGCTGAACCGAGATCGACACGTCGGAGTTGGCGACGAGGCCGCCGAAGCGCTGCCAGACGCCGCGGGTCTCGAGCAGAGGCGTCGTCATTGCGGCGCTCCCTTCGAGGCCGGCTTGCGCGAAAACAGGCCGAGCAGGCCTTCGGGCCGCGCCAGCGAGATCAGCACGATCACGCTGCCGTACAGGATCAGATCGACACCACGCCCGGAACCGCCGACGAACGACCGCGTCAGTTCCGTGAGCGGGATCAGGATCGCGGCGCCGAGCACCGGCCCCCACAGGGTGCCGATGCCGCCGAGTACGGCCGGCAGCGCCATCAGCAGCGAGAACTGGAACGTCATCACGCTCTCAGGATCGATGTAGGACACGAACATCGCATAGAAGCTGCCGCCGACCGCGGTGAGAAACGCGGACACTGCCGCAGCGCCCATCTTGGAGTTGAACACCACGACGCCGAGGCTTTCGGCCGCCTCGGGATTGTCCTTCACGGCGCGCCACCAGTAGCCCCATTTGGTGTCTTCCAGCCACCAGGTGATCAGCCAGGCGAGGCAGCAGAATACGAGCGCGAAATAGTAGTAAGGCAGCTTACTGCGGGTGAACTGGAACTTGGCCCAGCTGTCGCCGCGCACCATGATGTCGATGCCGAGCGCGGCCCCGGCCCAGTCCCAGTTGTGGAACAGCAGGAAGCCGATCTCGGCGATCACAATGGTGGCGATCACGAAGTAGTGCCCGCGCAGCCGGAACGTCGGATAGCCGAGCGCCAGCGCGATCACCGCGGAGATCAGGCCGCCACCGATCATGCCGAACCACGGCAGCACGCCGAGCTTGGTGAACAGCAGCGCGGTGGTGTAGGCGCCGAGCCCGAAATACAGCGCGTGGCCGAGCGAGATCTGGCCGCAATAGCCGCCGAGGATGTTCCAAGCCTGCGACAGCGCCGCGTACATCAGGGTCAGCACCATGATGTTCTGGACGTAGACGTCCTTGACGAACAGCGGCGCGCAGGCCGCGGCGGCGGCCAGCAGGAAAGCCAAGATCAGGTCGCGGCGGCGGCGTTTGAGGTGAGCCTGGTCCATCAGATCGATCCGAACAGGCCGCGCGGCCGAATGAACACAACCAGCAGATAGACGGCATAGATGCCGATCGATTTCAGCGACGGCGGCAGGATCATCGCGGTGGTCGCCTCGACCAGGCCGACAATGATGCCGCCGGCGAAGGCGCCGAACACGCTGCCGAAGCCGCCGAGCGCCACCGTGACGTAGGCGATCAGCGCGAACGAAGCGCCGACGTCGGGATAGATGTAGAAGAAGATCGCCATCACGGCGCCGGCGAGCCCGATCAGCGCCGAGCCGAGCCCCCAGCCGAGCGCGAACACCTTGTTCTTGTCGATGCCGACCAGTGCCACTGCGCCGGCGTCCTCGCGGGTCGCTTCGAGGGCGCGGCCGAAATCGGTCTTCTTCATGAAGAAATACAGCGCGCCGAACGCCGCGATCGACACCAGCGCGCCGACCAGCTGCGGCACCGGCAGGAAAACGCCGCCGATCTCGATCGTCCTGCCGCCGAGCCAGGAGACGTTGATGCTGCGATAGTCGGGGGTGAAGAAATACTGCGCCAAGCCGCGCATCAGGATGGCGAGGCCGAAGGTGGTGAAGATCTGCACCATGCCGATATTGGCTTTCGCCCGCATCGCAAATCTGACGACCAATAAGTAGATCACCGCGCCGAACAGGAACATCGCCGCGCCGACGAGCGGAGCGGCGAGGATCGGATCGATCGCGAAGAACGCGAACAGGAAGAAGGTGATGTACATCGCCAACATCAAAAATTCGCCGTGGGCGAAGTTGGTGACGTCCATCAGGCCGAAGATCAGAGCCAGGCCGACCGCGACCAGGCCGTAAAGAAGTCCCATCAGCAGGCCGCTGGCGAGGGACTGGATGATGGTGGCGGTGGTCAAATCAGCGTCTCCGCAGACAGGTTATGCGAGCTCGATGAACGGAGCGGCTTCGCCCCGCCCACCGCGTCATGCCCGGGCTTGACCCGGGCATCCACGTCTTCGAAGCAAGCGCATCGCTCTGGTCCGTGGATGGCCGGGTCAAGCCCGGCCATGACGAATGGAGAGGTTACTTACGGCATCGGCCAGATCGCCTCGGCGACCGCGGCCTGTTCGGGGAAGATGGTGACGAACTTGCCCCCGACATATTGCAGCAGCACCGGGTCGGCGTCCTGGTTCTGGCCGTTCTCGTCGAACTTGACGCGCTTCCACGGCATGATGGTCTGATCGCCCGGCATGTCGGTGGCGACGAGCGCTTCGCGGATCTTCTCGCCATCGGTCGACTTGGCGCGGTTGATCGCGTCGGCCATCACGATCAAGCCCATGAACTGCCGCGACGAGTAGTCGTTGAAGTCCTTGCCGGACTTCTCCTTGTACATGTCGTTGATCTTGCCGACCATCGACCGCTTCTTGGCGAGGTCGAGCGAGAACGAGCCACGCGAGATCACGCCCGGGATCTTGTCGCCCACCGCGTCGTACAGCGCCTTCTCGGAGAAGCCGGCGTCCTGGGCGACGATGTTCTTGGCCTTGTAGCCAAGCTCGCCCATGGTCCGGATCAGCAGGATGCCGTCGGTGGTGTAGCTCGACGGCATCAGCACGTCGGCGTCGGCGGCCTTGAGCTGCTGCACTTCGGCGGTGAGCGACGGCGAGTTGGCGCGATACTTGATGTCGGCGACCACCTTGTAGCCGCGCTCCTTGGCGAGGGCGAGCTGGGCGTTGGAGGAGTCGGTGCCGAAGATGGTGTCCTCGTGGAACAGCGCCAGCGTCTCGATCTTCTTGCCCTTCTTCTTTTCGGCGTCGAAGAAGTCGAACATCGCCTTGGAGAACATCTCGTCGTGCGGCGCGGCGCGGAAATAGAATTTGAGGCCGCGGCGATGCAGGCTCGGCGACGAGTTGTCGGCCGACAGGAACGGGATCTGGTAGCGCTCGCAGACCTGGCTGACCGTCACCGCCACCGAGCTCTGATAAGTGCCGACGATGGCGCAGACCTTCTCCTGGGTGATCAGACGCTCGGCCTCGGCCCGGCCCTTCTGGGGGTCGGCCTGATGGTCGGCGAACACCAGTCGCACCTTGGCGCCGCCGAGGCCGGGCAGCCCCTCGCCGCGCGCCAGCGGCAGATCGAAATCGTACTTGTTGTTGATGATGTCGGCTGCGGTCTGGAACGCCTTCTGGGCGTCGACGCCGATCTGGGCGCTCGACCCCGATAACGGATAGATCACACCGATCACGACTTCCTTGGTCTCGGCCCGCGCCGTGGCGAACGGCAGCAAAGCGGCGCTGGCCGCGCTGCCGAGAACGAGGTTACGGCGATTGATCTTCATGACGTCTTCCTTTGCTACCAGCGTTGGGAGTGAAGCGGTCAGAGGCTCTATTCGGCGTTACAGCACGGCAAGGTGCTTGTTCTTCAGGTCGGTGACAAGCATCAAGCCGGGCGCATGGGTGATGGCGAACGGGACTTTAGCGGCGGCAATCACAGCCTGGGGAGTAACACCGCAGGCCCAGAACACAGGTACTTCGTCGGGCTCGATTCGTACCGGGTCGCCATAGTCCGGCTTATCGATATCGGCGATGCCGATCGATTGCGGCAGGCCGAGATGCACCGGCGCACCGTGCACGGAGGGAAACCGCGAGGTGATCTGGACCGCGCGGATCGCGTCTTTCGGCTTCAGCGGCCGCATCGACACCACCATCGGGCCCGCGAACGGACCGGCCGCTGCGCAGGAGATGTTGGTGCGATACATCGGCACCCGCACCTTCTGCTCGATGTGGCGGATCGGAATGTCGTCGGCGAGCAGCGCCTCTTCGAACGAGAACGAGCAGCCGATCACGAAGGCGACCAGATCGTCGCGCCAGTGCGCGGTGATATCGGTCGGCTCCTCGACCAGCTCGCCGTCGCGCCACACCCGGTAGCGCGGCAGGTCGGTGCGAATGTCGAGGTCGGTGCCGAGCGATGGAATCATCGGATCCCCGACGTCGGACATGCCGATGATCGGGCACGGCTTCGGATTGAGCTGGCAGAACCGGTGGAAGGCGGCGGCGTATGTCTCCGGCAGAATCGCCAGATTTCCCTGGATGTAACCGGGAGCGACCCCGGCGGTGGTTTGAGCAAGGCCGGCGCGGCAGGCGAGCCGGGCCTGATGGGAAGGGAGCGACGCCTCCGCGTCATGGAACTGCTGCTCTGCCGCAAAAACAGTCATTCCGTTACCCTGCCTAGTCTCTCGACAGCAGTGGAGCCGAAGCCTAATATAATGTCTAATCTTTGTTTCTGATCGGAAACAATAAGACCGACTTATCGACCAAAGGCATCGCCCGATGGTGGACTTCAAAGCACTAGAGACATTCATCTGGGTGGTGACGCTGGGCAGCTTCCGCGGCGCCGCTCAGAAGCTGAACACCACGCAGCCGGCGATTTCGCAGCGGATCGCTCAATTGGAGCGGGAGCTCGGGGTACGGCTGCTGCAGCGCGACCATCGCGTCGCCTCGCCGACGCCGAGCGGCCGGCAATTGATGCTGTATGCCGAAAAGCTGATCCGGCTGCGCACCGAGATGATGGCGGCGGTCAGCGACCAGTCGAGCATGCGCGGCGTGCTGCGGCTCGGCGTCGCCGAAACCATCGTCCACACCTGGCTGCCGCGGCTGATCGAACAGGTGAACCGCGCTTATCCAAACCTGTCGCTGGAGATCGAAGTCGACATCACGCCGAACCTGCGCGCGCGGCTGCTGGCGCAGGAGATCGAGCTGGCGTTCCTGCTCGGCCCGATGACGGCCTCGACGGTGCGCAGCCGGGTGCTGTGCGAGTATCCGATCGGCTTCCTTGCCAGCCCGACGCTCGGGCTCGGCAGCGGCCCGCTGACGGTGGCGGATCTGGCCAAATTCCCGATCATCACCTTCCCGCGCAAGACGCAGCCCTACGAGATCGTGCGCTCGCTGTTCAACAAGCCGGAGCTGCCCCCGATCCGGCTGCACGCTTCGGCCTCGCTGGGCACGGTGATCCACATGGCGATCGAAGGCCTCGGCATCGCGGTGATCCCGACCGCGATCGTCGAGGATGAGCTCGCCGAAGGGCGGCTGCAGCTGCTGCAGACCAACCTCAAGATTTCGCCGCTGCGGTTCTCCGCGAGTTGGCTCGCCTCGCCCGACACCGTGGCGATCGAGCGCGTCGCCGAACTCGCCGCCGAGATCGCGCATACCGGCGGCTTCATGCCCGATCCCGCAATGCAGCTCCGCGATATTGCCCACGTGGTTGAACCGGCGATTGGTTGACGCCCGCGCGACCGCCTTGACAAACTCCCGCCCGACCTCGCGCCGTTCACGCTGATTTTCCGGAGTGACTATGACCAAGACTGCCTCGAACCTGCAGATCGATTCCTCGCGGCTGTGGGACACCATCCACACCACCGCGCAGTTCGGCGGCACGCCGAAGGGCGGCGTCAGGCGGCTGACGCTGTCGGCGGAGGACAAGCAGGTGCGCGACTGGTTTCGTGCCGCGTGCGAGGACGCCGGGCTCGAGGTCGGCATCGATACGCTCGGCAACATGTTCGCGCTGCGCAAGGGCCGCGACATGACCAAGCCGCCGATCGGGCTCGGCTCGCATCTCGATACCCAGCCGACCGGCGGCAAGTTCGACGGCATTCTCGGCACCCTGGCCGCGCTCGAAGTGGTCCGCACCCTTAACGACGCCGGCATCGAGACCGAGCTGCCGCTGTGCATCACCAACTGGACCAACGAGGAAGGCTCGCGCTTCGCACCCGCAATGATGGGCTCGGCGGCGTTCGTCGGCGACTTCACGGTCGACGACGTGCTGTCGCGCAAGGATGCTGCCGGCATCAGCGTCGCCGAAGCGCTCGACGGCATCGGCTATCGCGGCGACAAGCCGGTCGGCGCCCAGCCGTTCAGCGGATTCATCGAGCTGCACATCGAACAGGGCCCGATCCTGGAGGCCGAAGGCAAGACCATCGGCGTGGTCGAGCACGGCCAGGGCGTGCTGTGGTACGACGGCAAGATCACCGGCTTCGAGAGCCACGCCGGGTCGACCCCGATGCATCTGCGCCGCGACGCGTTGGCGACGCTGTCCGAGATCGTGCTGGCGGTCGAGAAGATCGCGACCGAACTCGGCCCCAATGCGGTCGGCACCGTCGGCGAAGCGGTGATCGCCTCGCCGTCGCGCAACGTCATCCCCGGCGAGATCGCCTTCAACATCGACATGCGCAGCGCCGATGCCGCGATCCTCCAGCAGCTCGACCAGCGGCTGCGCGCCGCGGTCGCGGAGATCGCGCCGCGCCGCAAGGTCGAAGTCACGCTCGATCTGGTCTGGCGCAAGGAGCCGACGCATTTCGATCAGAAGCTGGTCGGGGCGGTCGAGACCGCAGCCGGCGCGCTCGGCTATTCGAACCGCCGGATCACCTCCGGGGCCGGTCACGACGCCTGCAACCTGAACGCCAGAATTCCGACCGCGATGATCTTCGTACCGTGCAAGGACGGCATCAGCCACAACGAGCTGGAAGACGCCACCCAGCCCGACTGCGCCGCCGGCGCCAACGTGCTGCTGCACACCGTGCTGTCGCTCGCCGGCGTCGCCAAGTAATCGCCGGACGACGGCCACTCTATTTCTGGGGGAGATCACGATGCACGCGGTGTTCGTCGACGCCAGCGATACGCTCGCCGAACTGATGGAGCGGCTGGCGGCGCCGGACGATCCGCCGGTGACGATTCACCGCGATCCGGACGTGACGCCGGAGCAGTTGCCCGAGGTGCTGGCCGGCGCCGCGATCGCGCTGATCGACCACACCTATCTGCCGACCGAGATCGCACGGCAATGCGCCGGGCTGAAGCACGTCGTTTTTCTCGGCACCGGCGCGCGCAGCTACATGAACGTCGAAGAGCTCGCCGAGCTGGGTATCGAAGTTCACCTGATCCGCGGCTATGGCGACACCGCGGTGGCCGAAGCCACGATCGCGCTGATGTGGGCGGCGGCGCGCAATCTCGCGGTGATGGACCGCGAGATGCGGCAAGGGCAGTGGCTGCGCGAAGACGGCATGCAGCTCACCGGCAAGACGCTCGGCCTGATCGGTTTCGGCGGCATCGGCGCCGAAGTGGCGCGGATCGCGCACGGCTCCGGCATGAAGGTGATCGCCTGGAACAGGAGCACGAAGCAGATCGACGGCGTCAGCTTCGTCGATCTGGACACCCTGCTACGCGACAGCCACGTCGTCTCGATGCATCTGTTGCTCAACGACCAGACCCGCGGATTCCTGTCACGGCAGCGGATCGCCGCGATGCGGCCGGGCGCGATCCTGGTCAACACCGCGCGCGGCGCGCTGGTGGACGAGGCGGCGATGATCGACGCGCTGCGCTCAGGCCATCTGCGCCACGCCGCGCTCGACGTGTTCGACATCGAGCCTTTGCCGATCGGTCATCCCCTCACTACGCTGGCCAATGTGACGCTGTCGGCACACTCGGCGTTCCGCACTCCGGAAGCGAGCGAGAACCTGATCACGGCCGCCCGTGCACATTGCCGGCGGATCGCGGCCAGCGGCTGATCCGCAGCCCCGCTCGCAGGCGGCAATTAATTACCATCGCCACCGGGCAGCCGCCGCAATCATCGGGCGCCCGACCAATCCCGCCTGATCCGAATCAACAACGCGTGAACCCAGCCTGTGCGATACTTCGCGAATCGCACGGAGACATTCCCATGAAGGATTGGTACGCGGTCTTCGCCCTCGCGCTGGTGATCATTATCGGCTCTGCCACCGGTCTCGTCGGCACACTGGCCTTCCTGCTGACGTTCTTCGTCACGTGGTACTTGCTCTCCGCCCGCGAACTCGGCTTCGCGCAGGCGCGCGCCGCGTTCGGTGTTCGGTTCGATCCGCCGATCTGGACGCGCAGCAACTGGCTGTGGCTGGAGCGACTGTTCGACGATCGCGACAAGCTGTTGAAGGCGGCGGCGGCTGCGATGCTGGTGATGGCCAGCACGCTGATGGTCGGCACATCGATCACCTTGCTCGTGGCTGCGCTGATCGCCGCCTATCTGGCTTTCAGCATTCATCGCGAAGGGCCTACTCCGCCACGACGTGTGGTGCGGATCCACGATGCCGGCGCAGATGTCTCCGCGCACGCGAACCGAAGCGCTTCCGTTCCGCCGCCGAACAAGGCGCCGACGAACTCGGCGGTTCTGGCTCCGGACGAAACGCCCGCTCCGCCAGCGGTGCAGGCGGCCCCGCTCCTGCTACGACCGGTCACCCGCATCGTGCCGCCCAAGCCGCGCGAGATCGCCAAGCCGCGGCCGTCTCAGAACCTGCGCCCGCTCGCCCGCGGCGCCGTCCGCAAGGCCGCCGGCAAGCGCGCCCCGCGCAAACCGGGGCGCGTCCCGGTCCGGCCGCCTGCGCCGCTGCCGAGCCGCAAGCCCGGCTATGCGATCGCGCTCAAGCCGCGACGACCGCTGCGCCAACCGCCGCCGCTGCGGCAGCGGCGGCGGGTACGCAAGCCGATGACCCTGGTGATCCGCGCCAGCGTAGCGGACCTGTCATCGGGCCGCTGATATCTGGCGCGGCGCGATCCGCGGTCCGCCGCTTACTCGACCATCTCGGCGACGCCCTTGCCGCAGGCCGAGGTATCGGCCTGACCGCCGAGATCGCGGGTGCGCAGCGTGCGCTCGGCGAGCGTGCGTTCGATCGCCTTGACGATCGAATCCGCCGCCTGCTTCTCACCGAGATGTTCCAGCATCATCGCGCCCGACCAGATCATCCCGATCGGATTGGCGATGCCCTGGCCGGCGATGTCCGGCGCCGAGCCGTGCACCGGCTCGAACACGCTCGGGAAATCGCCTTCCGGATTGATGTTGCCTGACGGCGCAATGCCGATCGTGCCGGTGCAGGCCGGGCCGAGGTCGGACAGGATGTCGCCGAACAGATTGGAGCCGACCACGACGTCGAACCAGTCCGGATGCAGCACGAAATGCGCGGTGAGGATGTCGATGTGGTACTTGTCCCACTTCACCTCGGGATAGGCCTTCGCCATCGCTTCGACGCGCTCGTCCCAATACGGCATGGTGATGGAGATGCCGTTCGATTTGGTCGCCGAGGTGAGATGCCGCTTCGGCCGCGACTGGGCGAGCTCGAACGCGAACTTCAGAATGCGGTCGACGCCGGTGCGGGTCATCACCGTCTGCTGGGTGACGAATTCGCGCTCGGTGTCAGGAAACATCCGGCCGCCGACCGAGGAGTATTCACCCTCGGTGTTCTCGCGCACCACCCAGAAGTCGATGTCTCCCGGCTTGCGGCCGGCAAGCGGCGACGGCACCCCGGGCATCAGCCGGACGGGACGGAGATTGACGTATTGATCGAACTCGCGGCGGAACTTGATCAGCGAGCCCCACAGCGACACGTGATCCGGGATCTTCGCCGGCCAGCCGACCGCGCCGAAGAAGATCGCGTCGTGACCGCCGATCTTCTCCTTCCAGTCGTCCGGCATCATCTGGCCGTGCTTTTCGTAGTAATCGTAGCTGGCGAAATCGAAGTGATCGAAGCTCAGCTTGACGCGATGCTTCTTGGCGGCCGCCTCCAACACCCGAAGTCCTTCCGGCATCACTTCCTTGCCGATGCCGTCGCCTGCGATCACCGCGATGCGATACTGGTCTTTGCTCTCACTCAACTCGGTTCCCCTTTGTCTCGCGCGTCGCGCGCTTTCATCTGGCCCAAAGTACGCCAGCGTTCAACGCTGCGCCGCACATAGCGGAACCGCGTATTGCCCAGGTATTGCGCTTGCCTGCGACAAAATGCGCGTTACACTTTTCGCGGCTGATCAACAAGCCGCCGGCCAACGCGCCGCCAACAAAGACAATAAAGAGGAAACGCCATGTCTTCAGCTCCCTCGAATGTCCGTTCTTGGTCGATGCGTGCTGTGGTCGCTGCGACCGCGCTCGGATTCGGCGTCTCGTCCGCGCTCGCGGCCGATCCGATCAAGATCGGCGTGATCGCCGAAGCGCAGGCGATCGCCGGCGCTTCGATTCCGCAGGCGGCCCAGCTCGCCGCCGACGAGATCAACGCCAAAGGCGGCATCGACGGCCGCAAGATCGAAATCGTCAGCTACGACAACCACTCCTCCTCGGCCGATTCAGTCCGCGCGTTCCAGCGCGCGGTCAACGAGGACAAGGTCCATGCGGTGATCGCCAGCTATATTTCGGAAGTGGTACTGGCGCTGATGCCGTGGGCGTCGCGGCTGAAGACACCGTTCGTCACGCCCGGCGCGGCCTCCAACGAGATCACCAAGGCGGTGCACAAGGATTACGAGAAGAACAAGTACACCTTCCACGGCTATCTGACCTCGGGCGAGCTCGCCCAATCGGTGTGCGACGCCGCCAAGGATCTGCTGGTCGACGCCCGGCAGATGAAGAGCGCGGTGATCATGAGCGAGGACGCCGCCTGGACCAAGCCGCTCGACGTCGGCTACCAGGAGTGCCTGCCGAAGATCGGCCTCAAGGTGCTGGACCACATCCGGTTCTCGCCCGACACCACCGATTTCACCCCGATCTTCAACAAGATCGAGGGCTCCAAGCCGGACGTGATCATCACCGGCATCTCGCATGTCGGCGTCCAGCCGACGGTGCAGTGGAAGAACCAGCAGGTGCCGATCCCGATGTTCGGCATCGCCTCGCAGGCCACCAACGAGACCTTCGGCAAGGATACCAACAACGCCTCCGACGGCGTGCTGTATCAGGGCGTGTCGGGGCCCGGCGTCGCGGTGACGCCGAAGTCGGTGCCGTTTGCCGAGAATTTCAAGAAGAAGTACGGCAACTATCCGTCCTATGCCGGATACACCGCCTATGACGAGGTCTACTACATTGCCGAAGCGGTGAAGCGCGCCGGCTCCACCGACGGCGACAAGCTGGTCGAAGCGCTCGAGAAAACCGACTACGAAGGCACGATCGGCCGTGTCCAGTTCTACGGCAAGGACGATCAGTTCACCCACGGCCTGAAATACGGCAAGGGCCTGCTCACCGGCCTGATGCTGCAATGGCAGGACGGCAAGCAGGTCGCGGTGTGGCCGCCGGAAGTGGCCAAAGCCAAGATCAAGTTCCCGGCCTTCATCAAGGCCGCCGCGAACTGACGATGAGCCCAATGCTCCCGGACGGAAACGCCGGGAGCATTTTCGTCGACCGCAAGCTTCTCCACTTCGTCATTCCGGGGCGCGGGCAACGCCCGCGACCCCGGAATCTCAGATCAGCTCGGGATTCCGGGTCTGCGCGCCCGCGGCGCGCATCCGGAATGACGTCCCGGATTTGGCAATTGAAAGTCCCGAATGCTCGCCCTGCAAATCCTGATCGACGGTTTCGCCATCAGCGCGCTGTATGCGCTGGGCGCCACCGGGTTCACGCTGATCTTCGGCGTCTCCGGCGTCCTCAATCTGTCGCACGGCGCCATCATGGTCGCCGCCGCGGTTGCGGCCTGGGCGGCGTCGAGCACATTCGGCATCGGCAGCTACGCCGGTGCACTGATCGGCATCGCCACCGCGCTGGTGATCGCGCTGCTGACCTATTTCGCGGTGGTGCAGCCGATCCAGCGCTCGCGGCGGATCGCCAACGAAGAGAAGGAAATCTTCGTCCTCACCGGCACGCTGCTGTGGGGCATCATGATCCAGGAAGCGATCGCCTACTTCTTCACCAACAACGCCAAGACGGTACTGCCGATCGTCACCGGCGTCGTCGAGATCCTCGGCGTCCGCACCCCGCGCAACCAGATCTTCACCGCGCTGGTGTGCTGCCTGGTGATCGCCCTGCTGTGGCTGCTGGTCAACCGCACCAAGATCGGCAAGGCGGTGCTGGCGGCCTCGATGAACCCGCGCGGCGTCACCCTGCTCGGGCTCGAACTCACCAACATCTATGTCGTGGTCTGGATCATCTACGGCGTGCTCGCCGGCATCGCCGGGGTGCTGCTCGGCATGTTCCTCGGCGTGTCGTCCTACAGCGTCGGGCCGCTGACCGCGAGCGCGTTCTCGATCGTGGTGCTCGGCGGGCTCGGCAGCGTGTCCGGTTCGCTGATCGCCGCCTTCGTGGTCGGCTATCTGGAGACCTTCACCGCCTACATGGTCTCGCCGGCGTATCGCACCATTCCGGCGCTGCTGCTGCTGGTGGCGGTGATGTATCTGCGGCCGCAGGGCCTGCTCGGGAGACGCTGAGATGGGTGTGTTCACGTCACGACTGTTCTGGATCTCGCTTCTCGTCGTCGCGGTCGCCGCGACGCTGCCGCTCTACGTCTCCGGCTATATCCTCGGGCTGCTGACGGTGGCGTTCTATTTCGGCGTGTTCGCGATGTCCTGGGACCTGCTGTTCGGATTCGCCGGCGAGGTCAATTTCGGTCCGACCTTCCTGATCGGCACCGGCGCCTACACCGCCGGCATCATCAACAATCTCTACGGGGTGTCGCCTTATTTCTGCATCTTCATCGGCGCGATGGCCGCGGTGGTCGCCGGCTTCGTCCTGGCACTGCCGGCGCTGCGGGTGCGCGGGCCGTATTTCGGCCTGACCACGCTGGTCGCGGTGCTGATGCTGCAGAACTTCATCGTGGTGTTCGCCGACCTCACCGGCGGCGAGATCGGCCTCACCATTCCGGACGTCATCACCATCGACGCCGGCGCCAACTACTGGATCGCGCTCGGCTTCATGACCGTCAGCGGCGCGATCCTGTACGGCCTGGCGCAATCGCCGATCGGCCTGGTGCTGCAGGCCTCGGGCCAGGACCCGGTGCAGGCCGGCGCGCTCGGCTTCAACATCGTCAAGCACAAGCTGTTCGCCTTCGTGGTCAGCGCCTTCTTCTCCGGCCTGTCGGGCGCGCTGATGGTGTTCTACTTCGGCACCGCCTCGGTCGGCACCGTGGTCAATGTCGCGGTCGGCGTGAACGTGATCGTCGCGGCCGTGCTGGGCGGGCGGCGCACCGTGATCGGCGCCGCGCTCGGCGCCGTATTCCTGATCGTCGCCGGCGAGTTCCTGCGTCCGACCGGCGAACTCGCCACCTTCATCGTCTCGGCGATCGCGCTGCTCGTCGTGCTGTTTTTCCCCGGCGGCTTTCTCGGAGCGGCCTTGTCGCGCGAGGCCCGGACCTGATGGACGCAGCTTCCAGCAACTTCGCTCCCGCGCTCGAAGTCCGCGGCCTGACCAAGCGGTTCGGTGGTCTCACCGCGGTGAAGAACCTGTCGTTCGATCTGCGGCCCGGCGAGATCTTCGGCCTGATCGGGCCGAACGGCTCGGGCAAATCCACCGCGATGAAATCGATCATGGGGATCGAACGCCCGACCGCCGGCGAAGTCGTGTTCCAGGGCGAAAACGTCGCCGGCCTGCCGGCGCACAAGATCGCCCGCAAGGGCTTCGGCATGGTGTTTCAGCATTCCCGGCCGCTGAACCGGCAGACCGTGCTGGAAAACATCATGGTGGCGCTGCTGCCCGACAGCCTGCTGGCGCTGTTTCACGATCGTGCGCTGGTCGAACGCGCCGAGGCGATCGCCGAACGGGTCGGCCTCGGCGCGGTGATGCGGCGCAAGCCGCCGACACTGCCGTTCGCTGATCTGCGCCGCCTCGAACTCGCCAAGGCGATCGCGCGCGATCCCAAAGTGGTGCTGGTCGACGAGCCGTTCGCCGGCTTGACGCTGGCGGAGGTCGGCACCTTCTCCGAGCTGATCGCCGGCTTCCGCGACGAGGGCCGCGCGGTGCTGCTGGTCGATCACAACGTCAAGAGCGTCGCTGCGCTGGTCGACCGCGTGCTGGCGATGTATCTCGGCGAAGAAATCTGCACCGGCGCCGCAAGCGAGGTGATGAAGAACGAGACGGTGCGGCGGGTGTATCTCGGCGGCGCGATCGAGAGCTCGGCGCGGCCGGAGACCAGCTTCCACGACAAGGTGCCGCTGCTGCAGGTCGAGAACGTCGGCGTGTTCTACGGCAAGGCCCAGGCGCTGGAGAACGTCTCGATCCACGTCCACGAGGGCGAGTTCGTCTCGGTGGTCGGCCTCAACGGCGCCGGCAAGACCACGCTGTTCAACGCCATCTCCGGCCTCCTGCCCTACACCGGCGCGATCAAGCGCGGCGGCGAGCCGCTGCGCGGGACTTCGGCGGCCAAGATCGCGCGCGACGGCATCGTGCAGTGTCCGGAGTCGCGCGAATTGTTCGGCGAGATGACGGTGCGGGAAAATCTCGACCTCGGCGGCTATCATCTTGCCGACGACGTCCGCGACAAGCAGATCGACTGGCTGTTCGAGCTGTTTCCGATCCTGCGCGAGCGCCAAAGCCAGCTCGCCCAGACGCTGTCCGGCGGCGAGCAGCAGATGCTGGCGATCGGCCGCGCGCTGATGATGCGGCCGAAGATCCTGATCCTCGACGAGCCGACGCTCGGGCTGGCGCCGGTGATCCTGGAGCAGCTGTCGAAGGCGCTGGAGAAGCTGCGCCAGACCTCGTCGATCACCGTGCTGCTCGGCGAACAGAACGTCACCTTCGCGCTGCCGCACGCGGACCGCGTCTATGTGCTCGAGCACGCCCGGATCGTGTGGGAAGGCGATCCGGCACGCTTTGCCGCCGAAGCCGGAGAGGGCTATCTGTAGCGGCGGCGTCCGGCCGAACCGGACTTCACCGAAGGGCACTCGATGGACCTGCATCTGCGCGGCAAGCGCGTCCTCATCACCGGCGCGTCGAAAGGCATCGGCGCCGCCGCAGCCCAAGCCTTCGCCGAAGAAGGCTGCCATCTGCGGCTCGCCGCCCGCAACAAGGATGCGCTGGAAGACCTCGCCGCGCGGCTCCGCGACCAGTACGGCGTCGGCGTCGCGATGCATGTCGCCGACCTGCGCAACAAGACCGACCTGACGCAGCTCGCCGCGCAGGCGATGGATATCGACATCCTGATCAACAATGCCGGCGACATTCCGCGCGGCACGATCGACGCAATCGACGACGCCGCGTGGCGTCACGCCTGGGATCTGAAAGTGTTCGGCTTCATCGATCTGACCCGGCTGGTGTACGCGCAGATGAAGGCGCGCGGCGGTGGCGTCATCATCAACGACATCGGCGCGGCCGGCGAACGGCTCGACGCCGGCTACATCTGCGGCTCCGCCGGCAACGCCGCGCTGATGGCGTTCACCCGCGCGCTCGGCGGCCGGAGCCTTGCCGACCATATCCGCGTGGTCGGCATCAATCCGGGGCCGGTCGGCACCGACCGCTATCTCGGCCGCATGAAAGGCCGGGCCAAGGCCGAGCTCGGCGACGAAAGCCGCTACCTCGAATTGCAGAAGAATCTTCCGCTCGGCCGACCCGCGGAGCCGCGCGAGATCGCCGACCTGATGACCTATCTCGCCTCTGACCGCTCCGGCTATACCACCGGTGCGATCTTCACGGTCGACGGCGGCCTCAGCGCCGGCTGGCCGGGCTGAGCGTCGGCGCAAGAAGCGGCCGCGCCCGCCGCAATGCAGCCATGACGATACGGCGTCGCGCCCCTTTTGCGGCGGCGCCGCCGCAACGGATCGTCAGCCGCACGGGCGTCACAACGCCGCTGTTTGATTCAACGCAAGCGGCGCCGTCAGCGCCGCGGCGTATCAAATGACAGCTGCAATTGGAGAACCCGCCATGGCCTCGTCGCTCACCCCTCCCGCCTCCGCGCCGATCTCCGCGCTGCCGACGCTGGCGCACATCCGCAAGGATTTCATCTGGGGCGTGTCGACGGCGAGCTTCCAGATCGAAGGGGCCACCGGCGAAGACGGACGCGGCCAGAGCATCTGGGACGTGTATTGCCGCTCCGGCTACGTCGCCGACAACGACACCGGCGATGTCGCCTGCGACCACTATCATCGCTACCAGGAAGATGTCGCGCTGATGAAGGCGCTCGGGATCCAAGCTTACCGGTTTTCGATCGCCTGGCCGCGAGTGTTTCCGCAAGGTACCGGCGCGATCAACGAGCCCGGCCTCGCCTTCTACGACCGCCTGATCGATGCACTCGAGGCCGCCGGCATCGAGCCGTGGATCTGCCTGTATCACTGGGACCTGCCGTTGGCGCTGGAAGAGCGCGGCGGCTGGCTCAACCGCGACATCGTCGGCTGGTTCGCCGACTACGCCCGCGTCATCGGCCAGCGTTACGGCAAGCGCGTGAAGCGGTTCGCCACCTTCAACGAGCCCGGCATCTTCAGCCTGTTCAGCCGCTCGTTCGGCGCCCGCGACCGCAGCGCCGACGACAAGCTGCACCGCTGGATCCACCACGTCAATCTGGCGCACGGCGCCGCCGTCGATGCGCTGCGTGAGACCGTGCCGGATGCGCAGATCGGCTTGGTGACCAACTATCAGCCGGTGTATCCGTCGAGCGACAAGCCGGAAGACGTCGCCGAAGCCAAGCTGATCGGCGATTATTGGAACCGCGCTTTCGCCGATCCGCAATATCGCGGCGAATATCCCGATCTGATCCGCGACGCGATCAAGCCGCATATCCAGCCCGGCGACATGGCGCGCATCCACCGGCCGCTCGACTGGTTCGGGCTGAACCACTACAGCCCGGTGTACATCAACGCCGATCCGAACGCGATCGTCGGGCTCGGCTGGGGTCCGAAACCCGAGGGCATTCCGCGTTCGCCGATCGACTGGACGATCGAACCGGATGCGTTCCGCGACACGCTGATCGAGGTCAGCCGTCGCTACGGCAAGCCGGTCTACGTCACCGAGAACGGCTACGGCAGCAATATCGAAAAGCCGGACGACAACGGCGACGTGATCGATCCCGGCCGCATCGCGTTCCTGCGCGACTACATCACCGCCCTCGACCAGGCGATCGCTGCGGGTGCCGACGTGCGCGGCTACATGGTCTGGTCGCTGCTCGACAATTTCGAGTGGGAACAGGGCTACAGGGTGCGGTTCGGCCTGATCTACATCGACTATGCCACGCTGCGGCGGATTCCGAAGGCGTCGTTCCAATGGTTCGCCGAGGTGATCCGCCACGCCCGCGGCACGGCCGCCTGATCGGGCGGCGACGTTACGACGGCGCCAGCTCGCGCGACGGCTCGGCGGGCGCCGCCGGATTGCGGTCCGGCATCTGGTCGATCGCCGCCAGCAGCGCGGCGACGCGGTTGGCCGAGGAGCGCCAATCCGCCAGCCGCTGATAATTGTCGACCAGCCAGTTCACCGCACCCTGCACGGTGACGAACGCCGCCGCGCTCTGCGTCACCTCGCCGAGCGTCATCGCGCCCGACAGATATTTCGGAAAGCACAGGAAGTAGGCTGCGACCGGCGCGAACAGGAAGTTGCTGTGCGACACCAGCGTCATGTCGACGAGCTGCCAGCACAGCTCGCGCCACGAACGCAGCACCTCCTGCAGCCGCCGCGCCAGCTTCGCCATCCACGCCCTCTCGTCGGCCTCGCTGGCGGGACGGCCGCCGCGCAGCACCTCGGCGGCAGCGCGGAATTCCGCCTCGTTCTGATTGCGCCGTTCGCTGATGCTGGTCATGCGGCGGCCGAACCACAGCATCATCGCGGTCATGACCGTCGAGTAGCCGATCACGCCGACCACCAGATAGCCCGGGATTTCGGCATTGTAGCCGAACAGCCCGACATTGATGCTGCCGCCGACGCTCCACAGCACGCTGAAGAAGGTCAGCGCCGTCAGCACCGAGGACAGGAACGCCAGGATCAGATCGACCGGCGAGTCGGTGGCGATCCGGACGTCCTCGGCGAGGCGATATTCCGGGTTCTCCGCGCCGTGATCTGTACCATCGATTGGGACGTTGTGGTCCTTACGCGACCAGCGCTCGAGGATTTCACATGTCATCGACTCCCGCCATTTGCGCTGGCCGGTCATGCGCCCCCACACCGAGGTCGCAGCGACCATCACGCTGGTGGCGGCGAGCAGCACGAACATCCCGGTCTGCATCCACAACGCGTCGGCATCACGCCGTTCGAGCGCATCGAAGAAATGTCGATTCCACAAGTTGAGATAGAACTGAACCAGCAGCTGCGCCAGCACCACGCCGATCAGCACCGCGATCAGGCCGGTGACCCGCGGCTTGCCGCTCAGCCAAAATCTGCGCGACAGCAGCCAGAACCCGGTCAGGTTGTGGCCGTTGGAGTCGTTATGTGAGAAGAGTCCCATGACGCGATATAAGGCCCGGAGCATCAGGTTGTGAAGCGGTCCGGGGTAGCCCTTGCGTCTAGTCTTGGTATCCGGTCCAAAGCGCGGACGGCGATGTGGTGATACCGTCGGCGCGATCAACTTAGGGGAGTTACAGGGTGGCGGCAGATCAGGCGCTGGTAAAGGAAACCGCTTGTGCGGTGGTGGGCAAGCTCAAGTCCGGCGAGGTGACGCCGATCGAGCTGCTCGACGTGCTGGAAGCGCGGATCGCCGAGGTCGACGGCGCCGTCAATGCCCTGCCGACGCTGTGCTTCGACCGCGCCCGCGGCCACGCCGCCGAGCTGATGAAGAAGCCGCCGGCCGAGCGCGGCCTGCTGGCCGGGCTACCGCTGCCGATCAAGGACCTCACCGCGGTCGCCGGCGTGCTCACCACCCAGGGCTCGCCGATCTTCAAGAACGTCGTGCCGGCCCGTTCCGACCTGATGGTCGAGCATCTCGAAGCCAACGGCGCCGTGGTCTACGCCAAGTCCAACACCCCGGAATTCGGCGCCGGCGCCAACACCTTCAACGAGGTGTTCGGGGCCACGCGCAACCCGTGGGACCTGTCGCGCTCGGCGGCCGGCTCGTCCGGCGGCGCCGCGGCGGCGCTGGCATCCGGCACCGCATGGCTGGCCCAAGGCTCCGACATGGGCGGCTCGCTGCGCAACCCGGCCAGCTTCTGCGGCATCGTCGGCCTGCGCCCGAGCTTCGGCCGGGTCGCGCACACGCCGGCGGCCAAGATCGACCGCAATCTCGGCGTCAACGGCCCGATGGCCCGCAACGTTGAGGACGTCGCGCTGCTGCTCGATGCGATGAGCGGCGAATACGCCGCCGATCCCTTGTCGATCCCCTCGCCCGCGACCTCGTTCCTCGCCGCGGCCCGGTCGCGGCGGAAGCCGCTGCGCGTCGCCTACTCGCCCGATCTCGGCATCACCCCGGTCGATCCGGAGGTCGCCGCGATCACCGCCAAGGCGGCCGAACGCTTCGCCGAGGCCGGCGTGATCGTCGAACAGGCGCAGCCGGATCTGTCCGAGGCGCACGAGTGCTTCCAGGCGCTGCGCGCCTTCGACTTCGCGATCAGCAAGGCCGAACTGCTGCGCACCAAGCGAGACCTGCTCAAGCCGGAAGTGATCTGGAATATCGAGCAGGGCCTGAAGCTGACGGTCGATGATCTCGCCAAGGCCGAAGCGCAGCGCGTCGCGATGGCGGCGCGAACCATCGAGTTCTTCCAGACCTACGACCTGTTGCTGTGCCCGGCGACGATCACCGCGCCGTTCCCGGTCGAGCAGCGCTACCTCGCCGAATGCAACGGCCACACCTTCGGCAACTACGTCGAATGGCTGGGCATCGTCTATGCGATCACGCTGGTGTGCTGCCCGGCGCTGTCGCTGCCTTGCGGCTTCACCGCGACCGGCCTGCCGGTCGGCCTGCAGATGGTGGCAAAGCCGCGCAACGAAGCCGGCCTGCTCGCCGGCGCCGCGCTGCTCGAGGACATTCTCGGCCTGAAGGGCACCACCCCGATCGATCCGCGTCCGGCGCCCGAAAGTCTGTAGGCGCCGACGGGACTGGCGGTTGCAACACGCTGTGCTACTCTCCGGCGTGTTGCAACACCGATAGATCCGCCGACAAAGGCGGACGATGGGGAAACGCCAATGTCCGATCACCTGAAAGCGTCCGAGACGCTGAAAATCCACGTCGACCAGGACAAGTGTCAGGGCCATGCGCGCTGCAAAGCGCTGGCTCCTGAATTGTTCGAACTCGATGACTACGGAAATGCCCACGAAATCGGCGACGGCACGGTGCCTACCGCGCTGATCGACCAGGCATGGCTGGCCAAGTCCAACTGCCCTGAGAACGCGATCGTCATCGACGAAGCTTGATCACTCCGCCTTCTCCCCGTTCGAGCGGCGCCAAGACCGCAACGACTTCTCGCAGAGGAAACGCCAGACATGAGCGAACGAGCACCCGTCACCGACTGGGTCCATGATTTCGACCACACCGATCCGCGCTGGACTGAGAACCCCTATCCGATCTGGGACGAGCTGCGCGCAGCCAGTCCGCTGGTCCACACCGAGCGCTTTCTCGGCTGCTACATGCCGACCACCTTCGCGGCGGTGAAGGAAATCTCCTACGACACCGAGCATTTCTCATCGCGGCGGATCATCGTCCGCAACGTCCGCTCGGCATCGCCGCCGCCGGCGCCCCCGATCACCTCCGATCCCCCCGAGCACAAACCTGCGAAGCGGCTGCTGCTGCCGCCGTTCACGCCCGATGCGGTCGCCAAGCTGGAGCCGCGGGTGCGAGCGATCTGCAACGAGCTGATCGACGCCTTCATCGAGGACGACGGCTGCGACGCCGCCACCGCCTACACCAAGCACATTCCGGTCAAGACCATCTGCCACATGCTCGGCATTCCGGAGGACGACAGCGACATCTTCATCCGCTGGATTCACGAGGTCCTCGAACTCGGCATCAACGACGACGCGATCCTGATGAAGGCGGTGTTCGAGATGAGCACCTACTTCGCCGGCCACATCGCCAGCCGCAAGCAGAAACCGACCGACGATCTGATCACCACGCTGATGAACGCCCGCGACGACAACGGCCAGCCGCTGTCGGATGCCCATGTGCTCGGCTCGTTGCGATTGCTGCTGATTGCCGGCATCGACACCACCTGGAGCGCGATCGGCGCGGCGCTGTGGCATCTCGCCACTCATCCGGCCGACCGCGAGCGGCTGCTCGCGGAGCCGGAGCTGATGCCGACCGCGATCGAGGAATTCCTGCGCGCCTACTCGCCGGTGACGATGGCGCGCGAGGTAATGAAGGAGACCGCGATCGCCGGCTGCCCGGTGAAGCCGGGCAACATGGTGCTGCTGTCGTTCCCCGCCGCCAACCGCGATCCGTCGGTGTTTCCCGACGCCGACAAGGTGATGATCGACCGCAAGGAGAATCCGCACGTCGCGTTCGGGCTCGGCATCCATCGCTGCGTCGGTTCCAACCTGGCGCGGATGGAGATGACGGTTGCGATCGAGGAGTGGCTGAAGCGGATTCGTTCGTTTAGGCTCGACCCGTCACAAAAAGTGCGCTGGTCGGAGGGCACAGTCCGGGGCCCGCGCAGTCTGCCGCTGCTGTTCGGCAAGCCGAGCTGAGCCACGCCCGAAAGGTCGCCGATGTCCGACGATGCCGAACTGCCGCCGGAGTCCAAACTCACCCGCAGCAAGCAGCGCTGGGCGGCAGAAGGCAAATTCCTCACCGGCCGGCATGTCCGGCCGGACGAGCAACGGCTGCCGCCGGGCCAGCATCTGGTGAAGGACTGGCCGGTGCTCGATCTCGGCCTGACGCCGCAGATCGGCCACGACCGCTGGCGGCTCGACGTCTATGGCGCGGTGGCGCAGCCGGTGTTTTGGGATTGGGCGCAGTTCATGGCCCAGCCGCAGGCCGATATCGTCTCCGATATCCACTGCGTGACCAGCTGGTCGCGCTACGACAATCGCTGGCAGGGGCTCTCGACACGAACGTTGCTCGACGCCTGCCAGCCGACCGATCAGGCCCGCTTCGTCGTGCTGCACAGCTCCGACGGCTATACGACGAATCTGTCGATCGAGGATTTTGCGGCGGCGGATGCGCTGATCGCGCACAGCTGGTCCGGCGCGCCGCTCGATCAGGAGCACGGCGGCCCGGTGCGTCTCGTCGTGCCGCATCTGTATTTCTGGAAGAGCGCGAAGTGGCTGCAGGGAATCGAATTCCGCAACGACGATGCGCCCGGCTATTGGGAAGTCCGCGGTTATCACAACCGCGGCGACCCATGGCAAGAGCAGCGTTATTCGGGCGATTGATACGGCCCGAACGAAATTGTCATTCGGGGGCGACGCGCAGCGGCGAACCCGGAATCCATACTCCCTGCACCCGGAGATTTGATCACGGCGTTGCTCCACCGTGCCTTACTGCAAGGACAGAGAGTATGGATTCCGGACTTGCGAGCTTCGCTCGCAATCCGGAATGACAACAACATGGAGGCCTGCCGATGCCCACCGAACGTTTCCAATTTCCAGGCAGCGGCGGGCATCAACTCGCGGCGGCGCTCGATCTGCCGGATGCGCAGCCGCTGGCCTATGCGCTGTTCGCGCATTGCTTCACCTGCAGCAAGGACAACCTCGCGGCGCGGCGGATTTCGGCGGCGCTGGCGGCGCGCGGCATCGCGGTGCTGCGGTTCGACTTCACCGGGCTCGGCGCCAGCGAAGGCGAATTCGCCAACGCGACGTTCTCGTCCAACGTCGCCGATCTGGTTTTGGCGGCCGACCATCTGCGGTCGTCGCACCGCGCGCCGTCGCTGCTGATCGGCCACAGCCTCGGCGGCGCGGCCGTGCTGGCAGCCGCAGCACAAATCCCTGAAGCAAAGGCGATCGCCACCATCGCGGCGCCGTCCGATCCGTCGCACGTCACCGGACTGTTCGCCGATCATGTCGACACCATCCGCGATAAAGGCAGCGTCGATGTCTCGCTCGCCGGCCGGCCGTTCACGATTCGGCGTGCGTTTCTCGACGATATCGCCGAACACAATCTGATGGCCGAGATCGCCAGGCTGCACAAAGCGCTGCTGATCCTGCACGCGCCGACCGACGACACCGTCGGCATCGACAACGCCACCAAGATCTTTCTCGCTGCGAAGCATCCGAAGAGCTTCGTCTCGCTCGATCATGCCGACCATCTGCTGAGCGATCGTCGTGACGCGAACTACGCGGCCGGCGTGATCGCCGCCTGGGCGCAGCGCTACATCGATGCCGACCCGCCGGCTCCGACAGCCGGCGCCCCCGAGGTGCCGCGCCTCGTCACCGTGCAGGAAACCGGCGACGGCAAGTTCCAGCAGCAGATCAGCATCGGCCCGCATCGGCTGCTGGCCGACGAGCCGGCCAGCGTCGGCGGCCGCGACAGCGGGCCGGGTCCCTACGATCTCTTGCTGTCCGCGCTCGGCGCCTGCACTTCGATGACGATGCGGCTCTATGCCGAACGCAAGGCGCTGCCGCTCGATCGCGTCACGGTGACGCTGAGCCACGCCAAGATCCACGCCGAGGATTGCGCCGAATGCGAGACCAAGATCGGCCTGCTCGACCGCATCGAGCGGGTGATCGGCATCGAAGGTGACCTCTCGGCGGAGCAACGTGCCAAGCTGATCGAGATCGCCGACAAATGTCCAGTGCACCGCACCCTCACCTCGGAAGTCAGCATCATCACGCGCAGCGCCGATTGACGGCTTCGGCCGCTTCCCCGACACTGCCGAAAAACAACATCAGGGAGGCGGCGATGCCGGCCGTGGCGCGGATCGACCCGAAGACCATCTTCACGCCCGACGAATGGGCGCGGCTGACGCATCGCAGCTCGGCCCGCGGCCTGTGGCTGGTGGCGCATGCCTGGGGCACGATCGCCCTCGCCGTCGCATTGGTGACGATCTGGCCGAACCCGCTGACCTGGCTGATCGCGGTGATGATCGTCGGCACGCGGCAGCTCGGCCTCGCCATCCTGATGCACGAGGCGGCGCATGGCGGGCTGCACCGCAATCCGAAGCTCAACGAGGCGATCGGGCAATGGCTGTGCGCGGTGCCGGTCGGCGCCGATCTGCCGGCGTATCGGCGCTATCATCTGCAGCATCACAAATACACCCAGCAGCCCGAAGATCCCGATCTGGTGCTGTCGGCGCCGTTCCCGATCAGCAAGGAGAGCTTCGCCCGCAAGGCGATCCGCGATCTCACCGGGCAGACCTTCGTCAAGCAGCGGCTTCCGGCGCTGAAGGCGCTGTTCGCGCCGGCGGACACCGGCGCGCCCAAACACGATAGCTTCGTCGCCAGCGGCAAGGCGCGCACCCAGCGCTTCCTCGCGGCCAACGCCGTGCTGTTGGCGCTGTTCTGGCTGGCTGGCGCCGGCATCTGGTTCGTCGGCGTCTGGCTGGTGGCGATGGCGACTTGGCTGCCGCTGGTGACGCGGGTGCGCAACATCGCCGAACATGCCTGCACCTCGACCGGCACTGATCCGTTCAGCCAGGCCCGCACCACGCTGGCGAATCCCCTGGAGCGCGCGCTGATCGCGCCATATTGGGTCAACTACCACGCCGAACATCATCTGTTCATGTACCTGCCCTGCTACAATCTGCCGGAAGCGCACCGGCTGCTACAGCAGAAGGGCCTGATCGACCGCGTCACCGTGGCGCCGTCCTATCGCGACGTGCTGAAACTGGCGACGATGCGGCCGCGCACGGTGGCAGCGGAGTAGCTGCGCGCGGCTGCTCCCCGGAGCTACGCCGGACGTCTCTTCGTCGTCATTCCTCGCCTCCTTCATCCCCCTTCCTCCATCGTCATCCCCATTTTCCGTCGTCGTCCCCCGCGCATGCGGGGGATCCAGTATTCCAGAGCGCCTGCGGCGCAAATTCCGCACGGAGCAACGAGCGCTCTGGGAGACTGGGTCGTCCGGACAAGCCGGACGATGACGGTTATGCTTGGAACGAGCGCTCCGCTCTGCGCTGCCCTCCTGCCCTGCAGCGACCATCGATTCAAATCCCAAACAGCCATGCCTCCGCGGCCTCGCGGCGCCGGCGGCGTCCGAGTTGTGCGATCGTCGCTTCGGCAAGCGAGGGGCGGGGCGCGCCGAAGCCGAGCCCTCTTCCCAAGCCCCCAGCTAGCTGGGTCAGGATATGGCCGCCTTGTGCCCAAAGCGGCCGGGGCTGCCTGCTGTGACGGATATCGCGATGGGCCACTTGCGGACATCCGGTGTCATTCAAATGTCGATTGCTGCCAAATCGCATTGCCAGACGCTGCCGACTACGCGACGGCGTTCTTGTGGATCGCGCCGTCTTTCATGATCAGCACGAAGTTTTTAGCGGGATCCTCGACCAGCCTGATGTCCGCGATCGGGTCGCCGCCGACTAGCAGCAGGTCGGCGAGCGCCCCTTCCTTTACCACGCCGAGCTTGCCCTCGTAGGGGCTGCGCAGGCCGGACAGCGCCAGCAGGTCGGCATTGACCGAGGTCGCCTGCCTCAGGATTTCAACGGGCGTGTACCAGCGGGTCAGCTTGGTCAGTTGCGCGCCTTGTCGAGCGGCGACCTTGGCGTCGAACAGCACGTCGGTGCCCCACGCGGTCTTGATCTTGTACTGCTTGGCCAGCTTGTAGGCATTGTCCGTGCCAGCCGTCATCTGCAGCTGCTTCTTGCGATTGGGCGACCCTTCCGGGAATGGTGTTACGTCTTCGTCGTCCAGAAACGGCTGCAAGCTCCACCAGGCGCCTTTCTCGGCTATCAGTGCTGCGGTCGGCTCATCCAGCAACTGGCCGTGATCGATGCATATCACGCCGGCTTCGAGCGACTGTCGTACCGCGCGCGGGGTATATGCATGAACGGCGACGTAGGTTCCCCAGTTTTCGGCGGCCTCGACCGCGGCGCGCAGCTCCGGCACCGTATATTGCGTCACGTCGAGCGGATCATAGACCGAAGAGACGCCGCCGCCGGCCATCAGCTTGACCTGTGATGCTCCCAACGTCAGTTGTTCGCGAACGCGTTTGCGAACGGTGTCGGGATCGTCGGCAATCGCAGCGCCGCCGACCCGCTCACTGAACGTGTAGTCGGCGGGACGCGCAGGAAAATCGTTCGGCAAGCGGAAGTCACCGTGCCCACCGGTTTGCGAAATGAAGGCGCCCGATGGCCAGATCCGCGGTCCGGGGACCAGACCGCTGTCGATGCCTCGCTTCAGCCCGAAGGCCGGTCCTCCGAGATCGCGAATTGAAGTGAAGCCGCGCAGCAGCATGTCACCCGCAGCCTTGACCGCTGCGACGTTGACGAAGCCGATGTCTGAGGTCAGCACCGCTACCTGTGGCACGGTCGCGAACATGATGTGAGCATGGGCGTCGACCAAGCCCGGCATCAACGTTCTCCCGCTGCCCTGAATGCGGGTCAACTCCAGATCGGGCGTGACCGTGATCGGCGCCGCCGAGATCGACTTGATCAGATTGCCGATGACCAAGACGTTCATCGGCCCCGACAGCTTGTCGGCCACGCCGTCGAAAATCCTGACGTTCTCGAAAAGCGTGGCCTTCGGTCGCGCGCCCTGCGCCCGCGCAGGCAAGGCGAGGCTATTCAGCCCGAGGCCCGCGGCCGCCGCCGCGGCGCCGAGAAAGAAGCCTCGCCGGGACAGGTCCGCATTCATTCGCAACGTCAGATCACGAAGCTTCGGATCACAGCACTGACAGATCTCACCTTGGATCAAATGCTGATACTTGCTTCCAACGCGCATCGCCATTTGGGCCTCCTCCGATTTTGAGGAACCGTACCAGTCAAACACAATACGCGAAATGGTGATTGCGATTTGCAGATAGCCCGTATCTCACAGGTACATACGACGCGGCGGCAATATAGAACTATATAACATTCGAGTATTTTCATCCGATTCCAACGGATCGGGCCCGCTATTGTTATCGGCTGAGCGAACCGGCTTCAGATCTCACCATCTCAAGGACCGCCAAGGGTCATTTCCGGTCGCCTCAGCAGTGATACCGGCGAGCCAATGTCGGCTCTCGACCGAGACCGAGCTACCACGGGGAGAAGTCGTAACTGACGACGTGGCGATGCTGCCGGTTCGGACGGATGATCGCTTGGTCGCGTAACGAGGCGCGCGGGCCGCCGGCCGACGCTTCAGCGCAGGCGGAGGCCGATGGTGTAGGACGGCCGCTGCGTGGCTTCGCGCTGGCTTCGGATCAGGCGCAGATCGTCGTCGAGGTAGATGTTTTCCATCATCGGCTTGGCCTGGAACGACTTCGCCAGCCGCTTCGCTGACGCTGCGTCGAGACCGCTGAGGTCGGGAGCGCCCAGGGTGGCATTCGCGGTGTCGGTGCAATCGAGTTTCTTTGCCAGCACGGCATCGAACCAGGCTTCGGCGTCGTCGATGCCGAGGCCCTTGTCGCGGCGGCCGCGCGCCAGCTCGATGCCGATATTCTCGATCAGCCAGCGCCCGCCGGAGACCTCGAAGCGTTGCACCAGCATCAGATTGCAGGCGAGCCCGAGCGGCGTCAGCCTGTGCAGCAGCGCGTTCTGGTGCCCCGGCGCGTGGTGCGCGACGTTGGCGTAGAAGCCCCGTTCACGGAAGATCTGGTAGGACTGCGAGGGTATCCGGCCCGGCAGCGCATGGTGAAACGGAATAGTCGACCACACCGGCGTCCACACCCCGATCACCGTCGCGACCTGATCCTCGGCGCGCGGATGCGGATTGCGCCGCGTCAGCTCGTCGATATAGGGCGCGAGCGCGCCGTCCAGCAGTGCGAGCTTTTCGCTCAGCCGTTTGTCGTCCTGGCCCTCGACCAGCTGCAGCAGCCGGGTCTTGAGCGCCTGCGTGCTCAGCATCGCGAGATCGGCGCCGTTCACCTTGTCCAGCATCGGCATGGTTCTCCGGTCATGAGCGAACGTCACGCCTCGTCGGCGGACCGCTCTATCCGTCAGCCGTGGTGGCCGGTCGTCAATCGATCGGGGCAACCGGCGGAACTTCAACCGCCGCCGCCGGTGCAAGGTTCCTGTTTGGAAACCGGTATAATAAGCGGGCCGCCGTTAGTAATTGCGCCGGCGAGGATACCCGTCCCGCGGACTAAGCGCCTGAGCTCGGCGCGGGCACGAGCACCGGAAGTTATCGCACCCTGCGAAGCCGCAACCCCCGGTCGATGACTGGCACAACACCCGCGGATCGTGCAGGATGGAACCGGCTTGACGATCCACCATTATGGTGTATTGGATTATGATCGACAAAAGAGTGCAGCGTCATGATCTCGAACGGATCAAGGCTGCTTTTTCCGAGGGGCGCGGCCTCTTCACCGGCACCGCCACGCGAGATGCAATCGCGTTGGGATACGACCGAGACGGCATGACGAATGTCATCCGCACGATCGAAGCCTGCCACTTCTACAAGTCGATGACGTCGATCTACGACAGCACCGTTTGGCAGGACGTCTACCACGTTCCCGAAGGGGGGCGGACCTTGTACGTAAAACTCACCGACAACGGGACGTTGGTTCAATTCACTCTGCTGTCCTTCAAGGAGAAGTAAACGGATGTCGAAACCGCCGGTTTGCCCTGAGACCGGGAAGCCGATGTTTCGCGGCACCCGCCCGATGGAAGTCTCCTACAAGGGGCAGTCGGCGACGATCGACATGCCCGGGTGGTACTGTGACGAGTCGGGCGAAAGCCTTCACACGGCGGAGGATTTGAAAGTTTCCGACGCCGCGTTGAAGGAGCTGCGGCTGCAGGTGGAAAATCTGCTGTCCCCGCAGGACATCAAACGCATCCGCGTGAAGATCGGCCTCACGCAGCGAGAAGCCGGAACGCTGCTAGGCGGCGGTCCCAACGCGTTCCAGAAATACGAGCAGGACGCGGTGACGGTGAGCAAGCCGATGAGCAACCTGCTGCGCATCCTGGAGAGACACCCAGAGGAGATCGAACGGCTCAGAAAGCAGGGATGACGGCGACTTCGCATCGATCGGCCCAGCCGACATTCCGGGTGCCACGGCAACCGCGCGAATTGGTCGCGGACGAAGCCGCCGCGTTGTGCCAGATTCCGCCGCGCCGGGCTATGCAGCGGGCCGCGCGCTCATCGTCAAGAGGTCGTAGCGTGCAACCGGCTCGCCGTTCTGGTTGACGACCTCGACGTCCCAGCGCACCTCGCCATATTCCGGCCGCCGCGCCGGCGATTTCTGCTTCACGGTCAGCTTCACCTTGATGGTGTCGTCGGGCGAGACGGGTTTCAGGAAGCGCAGATTGTCGAGGCCGTAATTGGCGAGCAGCGGGCCCGGCGCCGGATCGACGAACAGGCCGGCAGCGAACGCCAGGATCAGATAGCCGTGGGCGACGCGGCCGGGGAAGAACGGGTTCGCCTTGGCGGCGGCTTCGTCCATGTGGGCGTAGAAGGTGTCGCCGGTGAAGTGCGCGAAGTGCTCGATGTCGTCCAGCGTGATCGGCCGGCTCGCGGTCTCGATGCTCTGGCCGATCGCGAGCTCGTTGAAATTCAGCTTGAACGGATGCACCTCGGCCGCCGGCGCCGGCGCGCCGCGGCTCCAAGTGCCGGTGAGCGCCGCCAGCCGCCGCGGCGACGCCTGGATCGCGGTGCGCTGCATGTAGTGATACACGCTGCGCAGGCCGCCGAGTTCTTCGCCGCCACCGGCGCGGCCCGGACCGCCGTGCAGCAGCGCCGGCAGCGGCGAGCCGTGGCCAGTGGATTCCGCCGCGTCGTCGCGGTCGACGATCAGTAGCCGGCCGTGGAACGGGGCGAGGCCGAGGATCATCTGCTCGGCGACCGCGTCGTCATAAGTAAACAGCGACGCCACCAGACTCCCCTCGCCGCGCGCCACCAGCTCGATCGCCTGGTCGACATCGTCATAGGCCAGCACGGTGGCGACCGGTCCGAACGCCTCGGTGGCGTGAACGTGCCTGGCCTGTATCGGATCGCGCGCGCGGAGCAGCACCGGCGCCATGTAGGCACCTGCCTGGGTATCGATGCCCTCGCCTTCGCAAACGTTCGGATCGCCGAACACGATCTCGGCTTCGCCCTGCAGCGTCGTGATCGCGGCGCGCACCGCCTCGCGCTGGCCGCGACTGACCAGCGGCCCCATCGCCTTGTCGTCACGGCGCGGATCGCCGAGCCTGACCTCGGCGAGCTTGGCCTTCAGCGCCTCGATCACCGCGGCCTCGATTGCGCGCGGCACCAGCACGCGGCGGATCGCGGTGCATTTCTGCCCGGCCTTCGACGTCATCTCGCGCACGATCTCGCGCACGAACAGATCGAACTCCGGCGCGTCCGGCGTCACGTCCGCCCCGAGGATCGCGGCGTTCAGCGAGTCGCGTTCGGCGATGAAGCGGATAGCGTGGCGGGCGACGTTCGGATGCGCCTGCAGCTTCTCGGAAGTTTCCAGCGAGCCGGTGAAAGCGATCACGTCCTGACCGCTCAGGTGATCGAACAGATCGCCGGTGCCGCCGCAGATCAGTTGCAGCGCGCCTTGCGGCAGCAGCTTGGACTCGTCGATCAGCTTCACCAGCGCCTCGGCGACGTAGGCGGTCGCGGTCGCCGGCTTGGCGATCACCGGCACCCCGGCCAGCAGCGCCGGCGCGAGCTTTTCGAGGAGGCCCCAGCACGGGAAATTGAAGGCGTTGATGTGCACCGCGACGCCGCGGCGCGGCGTGAGGATGTGCTGGCCGACGAAGCTGCCGCGCTTCGATAAGGATTCGACCTCGCCTTCGGTGATGAACGGCGTATCCGGTAGCTCGCGGCGGCCACGCGAGGCGAACGCCGCCAGCGTGACGAGACCGCCGTCGATGTCGATGGCGTTGTCGCGGCGGTTGGCTCCGGTGTCGGCGGCGAGCGCGTAAAGCTGTTCCTTGCGCTCGGTCAGGTAAGCACCGAGCGCTTTCAACATGTCGGCGCGCTGATGAAACGACAGCTTGCGCAGATTCGGCCCGCCGACGTTGCGGGCGTGATCGACCATCGCCTTGACGTCCAGCCCGGCGCTGGAGGTGCGCGCCACGACGCGGCCGTCGATCGCACTGGCGATCTCGACCAGGCCGCTCTCCGGGGTCACCCAGCGGTCGCAGGCGAGGCTTTGCAGGGTGATGGTCATGGCGTCCTCCCGATAGCGGCCCGCGGTTCGCGGCGCGGTTTGACGTCCACGCCGGCCGTTGACACGATGTTGGCTTGGGCTAATAATTGACTGACCGATCGTTCAATTCAAGAGGCTTTTCAAAAGCCCCGATACGGTGAGGGAGAGAGACGTGGACGAGGTCCTGATCGACGATCGGGGAGCGTGGCGCGTGATCACGCTGAACCGGCCGGACCGGCTGAATTCGTTCAACGCGGCGATGCACCGTGCGCTGGCTACAGCGCTCGACGCGGCTCGCGATCCGGCCTGCCGCGCGGTGCTGCTGACCGGCGCCGGGCGCGGCTTCTGCGCCGGGCAGGATCTCGCCGACGTCGCGGTGACGGACGGCGCTGCGCCCGATCTCGGCGTCACCATCGACGAGTTCTACAATCCGCTGGTGCGGCGCATCCGTGCGCTGGACAAGCCCGTGGTATGTGCGGTCAACGGCACCGCGGCCGGCGCCGGCGCCAACATCGCGCTTAGCTGCGACATCGTGCTGGCGGCGCGCTCGGCGAAGTTCATCCAGTCGTTCGCCAAAATCGGGCTGGTGCCGGATTCCGGCGGCACCTGGCTGCTGCCGCGGCTGATCGGCGACGCCCGCGCCAAAGCGCTGGCGATGCTGGCCGAACCGATCGGCGCCGAGACCGCGGCAGGCTGGGGCCTGATCTGGCGGGCGGTCGACGACGATCAGCTCCGCACCGAAGCCGAAAAGCTCACCGCGCATCTCGCCACCCAGCCGACGCAGGGGCTGGCGCTGATCAAGCAGGCGCTCGCGGCGGCGGCCACCAACACGCTCGACGCCCAGCTCGATCTCGAACGCGACCTGCAACGGAAGGCCGGGCGGACGCCGGACTATGCCGAAGGCGTCGACGCCTTCATCGCCAAGCGCACGCCGAACTTCACCGGGAGGGCGTCGTGACCGTGCAGGACGAGCTGTCGCCCGACGAACTGGCGCGGGCCTGCGCCGATGCGATGTGGGCCAACGATCACGCCAGCAAGGGGCTCGGCATGGAGATCGTCGAGATCGGCGCCGGCTTCGCCACCCTGGCGATGACGGTCACCACCGAGATGGTCAATGGCCACGGCATCGCCCATGGCGGCTTCATCTTCACCCTGGCCGACAGCGCCTTCGCCTATGCATGCAATTCCTACAACGACTCGACCGTCGCGGCGCAGGGCGCGATCAGCTTCATCCGCCCCGGCAAGCTCGGCGCCCGGCTGGTGGCGAGCGCGCGCGAAGTCTCACGATCCGGCCGCAGCGGCATCTACGACGTCCGCGTCACGTCCGGATCGATGGTGATCGCCGAATTCCGCGGCCATTCGCGCGCGATCGGCGGCGCGCTGGTGCCGCAACAACAACAACAAGACCAATGTTGAGGGAGGAGACGGCGATGGCCGCGACCGTGCATCAGATCAAGCTCGGCACCTACAATCCCGAACTCGACGATGTCGAGCGCGCCTCGCGCGACGAGATCACGGCGCTGCAGACCAAGCGGCTGGCGTGGTCGCTGAAGCACGCCTACGACAACGTCGCGCATTACAAGGCCGCGTTCGACGCCAAGGGCGTGCATCCGTCGGACTTCCGCCAGCTCTCCGACCTGGCGAAATTCCCGTTCACGGTGAAGACCGATCTACGCGACAACTATCCGTTCAAGATGTTCGCGGTGCCGCGCGAACATCTTGTGCGGGTGCACGCCTCGTCGGGCACCACCGGCAAGCCGATCGTGGTCGGCTACACCGCGGACGACATCGACACCTGGGCGACGGTGATGGCGCGCTCGCTGCGCGCCGCCGGCGCGCGGCGCGGCATGATCATCCATAACTCCTACGGCTACGGCCTGTTCACCGGCGGGCTCGGCGCTCACTACGGCGGCGAGAAACTCGGCTGCACCGTGGTTCCGGTCTCCGGCGGCATGACCGAACGGCAGGTGCAGCTAATCAACGACTTCAAGCCGGACGTCATCACCGTGACGCCGAGCTACATGCTGGCGATCCTCGACGAGTTCAAGCGCCAGGGCCTCGACCCGCGGGCGTCGTCGCTGAAATACGGCGTGTTCGGCGCCGAGCCGTGGACCAACGCGATGCGCGCCGAGATCGAGCAGGCGTTCGACATGGACGCCACCGACATCTACGGCCTGTCGGAAGTGATCGGCCCCGGCGTCGCCCAGGAATGCGTCGAGACCAAGGACGGCCTGCACATCTGGGAGGATCACTTCTATCCCGAAGTGATCGACCCGGAGACCGGCGAGGTGCTGCCGGACGGCGAGAAGGGCGAACTGGTGTTCACCTCGCTGACCAAGGAAGCCTTCCCCGTCGTCCGCTATCGCACCCGCGATTTGACGCGGCTGCTGCCGGGCACCGCGCGCCCGGGGATGCGACGGATGGAGAAGATCACCGGCCGCTCCGACGACATGATCATCCTGCGCGGCGTCAACGTGTTTCCGACCCAGATCGAGGAAGTGCTGCTCGGCACCGACTGGTGCGGCGGCCATTTCATCATCGAACTCACCCGCGAAGGCCGGATGGACGAGATGACGGTGCTGGCCGAAGCGCGCGCCGAGAGCTGGGACGGCGCCGGCCTGGTGCCGCACGCCGAGCGGGCCGCCGCCTACATCAAGAACACCATCGGGATTTCGACCACGATCAAAGTGGTGCCGCCCGACACGCTGGAGCGATCGCTCGGCAAGGCCCGGCGGGTGTTCGACAAGCGGCCGAAGGGCTAGCCAACGCGGTCATTCCGGGGCGCGCAGCGCGAACCCGGACTCTCGCCCGCTTGGGAATAGGACGTTGCCCCGCTCTGCCCGTTGCGGACTCCGGGTTCGTGCAGCTTTGCTGCACGCCCCGGAATGACCAGCCTCTCTCTAAGCTACTCCGCGCCGCGCAGTCGCGAGGCCGCCAGCAGCACCAGGCCGGCACCGGCGACCGACCAGCACGCCACCGGCGCCCATTGCAGCAGCGGCGCGTAGTCCGGCAGCTTCTGCATCCCGCCGGCCACCGCCGCCATTCGCGCGAAGGTCGCCAGCGCCAGCGCGGAGAACACCAAGCCCGCGAGCTTGCCCTCGGCGCCGGTGCGGCCGATCGCGAGCGCGGCCGACACCGCGCTCATCAGCATGCAGCCCCACGCCGCGCCGGCGACAAACTGCGCGGCGATCAGCACGGTGAGCGAGCCGGCCAGTTCGGCGATGCCGACAGCTATCGCGCCGATCAAGCCGGCGACGCCCATCACGATCAGTCCGCCGCGATGTTTGACCACGAGGCTGGCCGGAAACAGCGCGAGGTTGAAGCCGATCCAGAACACCGGCATCAGCCATTGCAGATCGCCCGGCGCGGCGAAACGCGAAAACAGGTTGGCGCTGTTGATGCTGAAATGAAGCTGATAGCCGAGCGCGAGGATCAGCATCGCCGCGACGAACAGCGCCGGCACCTTGCCGAGCGGTTTGGCGACTGCGCGCGGCGGCGCGGGCGTGCGCTGCCCGGCGAGGTGACGTTCGACCTTGATCAGCACCAGCGTGGTGAGCACCAACACCACGCTGGAGATCATGAACGGCAGCAGCGGATCGACGCCTCTCAGCACCACGCCGAGATACGGCGACACCGCGCCGGCGAGGCCGTAGCCGAGCATGGTCAACGCCGACAGGAATGGCAGCGACGGTCGCGCACCGTATTTGCCGAACAGCGTGAGCGGCGGCGCACGCAGCACCGAGGAGCTCGCGGCCCACAGCACGATCAGCGCGATCAACGCCGTTTGGGCGCCGGGCCCCTGCCCGGCCACCAGCGGCATGGCGACGAAGGCGGCGCAGGACAGCGCCGCGACGATCGCAACGAAGATGCCGAGCCGGCCGACCAGCGCCGACACCCGGTCGGCGGCGATCCCCATCGCGGTGTCGGTGAGGGTGAAGATGGCCTGGTCGAGCATCAGGATCAGGATCACCGCGGCGGGCGCGATCCCGACCTCGGCGGCGAGCTTCGGCAGATAGATCACGTAGGTGGTCCAGAGCAGCGTGAACAGCAATTGCAGCAGCGCCACATAGACTCCGGCGCGGGTGACGCCGCTCGCCGGCTTCGCCTCGACCCCGTCGTTCGCCAGATCGGTCATGAGCCCCCTTTTGGGTCGTGCCTCTGTGCCGCGCGCCGCTACAGCGCCTTGCGGAAGGTGAGATTGATCCGTTGCCGGCCGAGCAGCGGATGCTCACCGTCCTTCAGCGTCAGCACGCCATGATACACCAGCCGCGACGGCCCGCCCCACACCAGCACGTCGCCGTGGCGCAATTGGTAGTTGATCGGCTTGTCGCTGCGGTTCATTCCGCCGAACTGGAAGGTCGCCGGCAGGCCGAGCGACAGCGAGACGATTGGCGCCGAGAAGTCGGCTTCGTCCTTGTCCTGATGCAGCGCCATCCTGGCGCCGGGGACGTAGCGGTTGATCAGGCAGGCATCCGGATCGAAGCCGGCAAAGCCGGCCTCGGTGGCGGCGCGCTGCGCCAGATCGCGCAGCACCGCGGGCATCTCCGGCCACGGCGCCGCGCTGTCCGGATCGGTCGGAGAATAGCGATAGCCGCGGCGGTCGGTGACCCAGCCGGCGGTGCCGCAGCTCGTCATCGCCACGCTCATGGTGTGGCCGCCCGGCGTCATCATGTGGCGGAACGACGCGCGGGCGACGACGGCGTCGATCGCCGCGAGCACGTCATGCTCGTTGTCGCGGGCAAAGCCGCGCAGCAGCGCAGCGCCGGGCGCGATGTCTTGGCGGCGCGGCAGCGGCGCGTCGAGACTGTCGAACAGATCCGCCATTACGCGCTGCTCCCCTTCACATTGCCGCCGAACTGCCAGTCCGCCGTCTCCACCGCAAGATCGATGAAGGCGCGCACCTTGGCGGAGAGCAGCCGCGCGGTCGGATACACCATCGTGATCGGCAGCGGCGGCACCTCGTAATCGGCGAGCACGATCTGTAGCCGCCCCGCCGCGATCGCGTCGGCGGCCTGATAGGCAAGCACGCGTGCGAACCCGCCGCCCCGCTCGGCATCGAGGATCGCGACATCGGCGACGTTGCTGACGAGGCGCGGCACGCACGGCACCCGGACGTCACGGCCATCGAGCACGAAGCGCCATTCCACCGGCGCGCCGGTCTGGCCGAAATGCACGATGTCGTGAGCCGCGATCTCGGCCGGGGTCGCTGGCACGCCGCGCGCCGCCAGATAGTCCGGCGACGCCACCACGATCCGCCGCATCGCGCCGAGCTGCCGGGCCACCAGACTGGAATCCGACAGATGCCCGATCCGGACCGCGCAATCGACGCCGTCCTCGACCAGATTGATCATCAGGTCCGACAGCCGCAATTCGCCGGTCACCTGCGGATAGCGCCGCAGATAGTCCGACAGCAGCGGTGCGACATAGCGCCGGCCGAAGCCGACCGGCGCCGACACCACCAACCGGCCCGACGGCGTGACGTGCTCGGCCGCGGCCGAGGCGTCGGCCTCTTCGAGATCGGCGAGAATCCGCCGCACCCGCTCCAGATAGCGCGCGCCGGTGTCGGTGAGCGCGACCGAGCGCGTCGTCCGCTGCAGCAGCCGGGTGCCGAGACGCTGTTCCAGCGTCGCAACCAGCCGCGTCACCGCAGAGGGCGATATCCCGAGTTTACGCGCCGCCGGCGCAAAGCCCTGCAGCTCGGCGACGGCGACGAACGCGCTCATGGTGTCGAGACGGTCCATGGCACTATTTCGTCCTGCGCAACAATAAAGTGTCAAATCAACTGATTGTTTGGCGGAAGAGAAAGGACGATCTGTCCGACACATTCGAGCAGGAGGGTCTCATGACCGAAGCGCTGCACGTCTCCAGCGACATCGCCTTCACCCCCGCCGTCAAGGCAATCCAGACCCGCAAGGGCTCGCGCGAGTCCTATGCCCGGGTCGAACGCAACGGCGGCTGGGCAACCACGATCGACGACAACCTCGCCGCTTTCCTCGGCGCCCAGACCAGCGTGCTGCTCGCCACCGCGAGCGCCGACGGGCAGCCCTACATCCAGCATCGCGGCGGGCCGGCCGGCTTCCTGCATGTGCTCGACCCGCAGACCATCGGGTTCGCCGACTTCAAGGGCAATCAGCAGTTCATCACCCAGGGCAATCTCGCCGAGAACCCGAAGGCCTATCTGTTCGTGATCGATTACGCGCACCGCCGGCGCATCAAGATCTGGGGCCGCGCCCGTGTGATCGAGGACGATCCGGAGCTGATCGCCCGGCTGATGCCGAAGGGCTACAAGGCCCGCCCCGAACAGGCGATCCTGTTCGAGGTCGCGGCTTGGGACAGCAACTGCCCGCAGCACATCCCGCAGAAGTTCGATGCGGCCGATGTCGCCGCGGCGATCACCACCCGGGACATCCGGATCGCCGAGCTGGAAGCGCTGCTCGCCGCCGCCACCCAGGCGAAGGAATAACGACGCACCGGACGATTTGCCCGCGTCCGACCGTTTCGCGCGCGGCCGGGCCGGGATAAACAGGGCCGATGACCGCCCTCGCCCCGATCAACGCCAACACCTGCCAAAGCTGCGGCGCCTGCTGCGGCTATTCGGAGAACTGGCCGCGCTTCACGATCGAGGACGACGCCGCGCTCGACGCCATTCCGGCGGCGCTGGTCAACGCGCGACTGTCGGGAATGCGCTGCGACGCCGATCGCTGTGCCGCGCTGAGCGGCACCATCGGGCAAGCCACGGCCTGCACGATCTACCCGCTGCGTCCCGAGGTGTGCCGCGACTGCCTCCCCGGCGATCCGGAATGCAACATGGCGCGGCGCAAATTCCGGCTGCCGCCGCTGCCGAGCGCGCTCGCCGAGACCGATCAGTTGGCGACGTCAGGGGCCGGTGCGTCGTCGGATTCCAGCTCGGAGTCCTGATCGAGGGGCGCGAAGCTGGCCAGCGGCGCGGTCGACAGCGTGATCGCCTTGCGCTGTGAGTAGCTGCTGACCGCCGGAGCCCGCCTTTCGTGCGCCAGCGCGTACAGCACGGAACCGGCACGGCCACCGACCTGGATCAGGTCGCGCTCGTCGCAGCTCGCCGCCACGGCGAGCGCCAGCGGCTGCAAATGCGCCCGGCGATAGCAGAACAGCGCCAACATCGCGCGAACGTCGCCCGACACGCTGTCAACTAACTGTGACAATCCATGCTCGTTGGCGCGATACATCTGGCCCAGCAGTTCCTCGCGGACCGGGCAAGCGTCGTTCTCGAAAGCTTCACGGCTGGACCACATCGGCGTTCTCCCGAACAGGTGACGGTCGTGAGGATGCGACCCATTCTGTTAATGGGCTCTTAACTACACAACCTAATACCAGCACCTGCCCTTGCGCCGTGTGCATGGAACTAAACACGGATCACGATTTGATACAGCGACAATTTTGCACGTGACGGCGAGCCGGCAAGGATTAACTATCCGCGTGCCGCTTGCCCGGCGAGTTCCGAGCAGCGAGCAGCGTGGTGCCGGAACGATCGAGCCGCGACTCACATTCACGACATCCAGGCTCGGCGAGATCCATTCGGCACGTTCAGTTGGCACGATGGAGCGTACCATGACTGATCCGGTCACGTTGTTCCCCAATCTGATGCAACCTGCAGCCAAGACCTACGCCCCGATGGGGATCAAGTTCTGGGAGAGCGAGGCGACCGTCCTCGACAGCATGAAGGAATTCGCCGACGGTTGGTTCGAACGGCGGCGCATTGGAACCCGCGCCGCGCTGGAAACCGCACGGCGGATGGGGGAAGCGACCACGCCGCTCGATGCGTTTCGCGAATATCAGGACTGGCTCGGCGGCGCGATGGCCCGCATGCTCGAAGACGGCATGGCGTGGCAGCAGCAATTCATGAAGGCCAACGCCAAGCTGGCGCCGCACATGCCGCGTCAGGACGAGCCGACCGACGCAGCGCCGTCGCCAGAGACGCGGATGAGCGCTTAGCCCTCCGGGCTCGACGCTGCTGACCGCGCAAACGGCGGGACGCCGAGTTCGCATATTTGCGCAGATCATCCGGTTGGTGACAGTTCCACCATGTCGACCACCGGCAGGCTGAGTTCGACCCGGTTACGGCCGTTGAGCTTGGCCCGGTACAGCGCGTTGTCGGCGCGCGCCACGAGCATTTCGGCGTTATCGCCCGGCAGCACCTGGGCAACGCCGAAACTCGCCGTCACCGTGCCGACCTGTTCGAACAGCGTGTGTGCCACCAGCAGGCGCAGCTTCTTGGCCGTCTCGTAGGCCGAGGCAGCGTCGGTGTCGGCGAGCAGCAGCGCGAATTCCTCGCCGCCCCAGCGCGCCAGCAGGTCGGCGCGGCGGACACTGGCCGCGACCGTCTGCGACAATCGGATCAGCACCTGATCGCCCATCGGGTGGCCGAAGATGTCGTTGACCTCCTTGAAGTGATCGATGTCGAAAATGATCAGGGAGAACGGCACACGGCTGCGCTTGTAGCGCTCCAGCTCCTCTTCAAGCCGCTCGTTGAACTTCATGCGGTTGAACAGGCCGGTCAGCGCATCGGTCACGGCCTGCAGCGCGAGGGCCTGGGTCCGCGACTGCAGCTCCTCGCGGAGCTGGCGCTGCAACCGGTCCCGCACGCCGCGATCGAGCCCGAAGAAATAGAACAGTGCGGCGATCGCGACCTGCAGGGTGATGACGATGCCGAGCAGCCGGCTGGCGAGGATTCCCTTCACCGGGATCGCCAGCACCAGCGACACCTCGGTGTCCTCGATCGGTTGGCGGATCACATAGCTGCGCCGCCCGCCGAAGTCGGTCCAGCCGGCGCCGAACAGTTCGCGGTCGAACAGCGGCTGCCGCGCGGGCGCGCCGAACTGCTCGTCGAGTTGCATCCGCGGCAGATCCGGCCGCGGCCACAGCGTCCGCAGGAATTCGTCGCCGCGGTTGGTGATGATCACCACGCCGCGCCCATCGACCACGAAGAACGCCGGATCGAAACGGCTCATCACCGCCGCCAGCTTCTCGAGCGAAATCTCCAGCACGGCAACGCCCTGGATCTGGCCGCCGGCGCCGCGGATCGGCGATGCCGTCAGATAGGTTCTGAGACGCTGCGGCGGATCGAGCCGGAACTCGCGCACCACCCTGCCGGCGATCGCCTGCTCGAACCAGCCGACTGCCCGCAGGCTCGGCAGGCCGAGCCAGCTCCGGTCGGAGGCGTCGGACGAGCCGACGATCATGCCGGCGCGGTCGACGACGAAGCTGCGGATCGCCTCGACGGCGCCGGCGTCCAGCTCGAGCACCGACCGAGCGATGCCGGCGCCGGCGCCCTGCCCGTCGCCGAGCAGCGGCACGATCGCCGGCGACGCGGCGAGGGCTCTCACCATCGCGTCGGCGACCGCGATCTCGCGCTCCAGACCGTTGACCAGCAGCGCCGAGTCGCCGCGGGCTTCGGCTTCGATCCCCTCGCGGCAGATCTTGCCGAAATAATTGGTGAGCGCCCAGCCCAGCAGCAGAATGGCGAACAACGTGATCAGCACGCCGACGAACTGCCGCTTCAGATGGTTCGAATAGTCCGGATAGTCGAAGGTTTCCATCAGCCGGCGGCCCCAGGCCGCCCAGGTCAGCGCCGCCAGCGTCACTGCGATCAGTCCGCGCACGAGCTGGATCGGAACTCCGGCGATCTGCTCGAAGGTCGTCTGGTTGACGATGTCGGCCGGCCAAAACGGCGCCGGCTCGACGACGATCCCCGCCGCCGCCGCGTAGCCGACGAACGCCGCAGCGATCGCGACCATCAGCGGCCGCGCCGATCCGGCGTAGTCGCCGCGGCTCAAATACACCGCGACACCAACCAGCACCGCCCCCGGCGCGGCGAGCAGATAACGCGATGTCGCCTTGGCCGACGACAAGCCGTCGACGGCCCCGACGAGGCCGATCACGATCAGGATCGCGACCAAGATCCACGGTCCCGGCATCGGGATTCCGCGTGCCAGCGCGCCCTGCCGGCCGGCCTCCGCCAGAACAACGAAGGACGCGACCGACACTGCTGCACGCGCGAGCACGAACTCGCTCGCATCGCCGGCAATCAGCGCGGTCATGTCCAGCCATTCGCTGATGCCATGAACGCAACTGAACAGCCCGGTGAGACGGATCATCGTGCTGTTATCGTCGTGCTGGCGGCGGGCGAGCACCAGGCACAGCGCCCCGAGCAGCAGGAACGACAGGCCGTAGAAGAAGAAGATGAAGTCGAGCTGCGTTTCCAAATAGCGGGCCATGGCACTCGAACTTGATGTTGCCCGCCACGACCTCGCGCGCGGTCAGCACCTCATGCTGATCGCGGCGACGCTAATCGATCTCAAGTCATGCAGCGGTTAATACCACGCCCCGTACAACTACGTGGATTGGGGTCACAGCACACCGGAGCCAAGTCGTCGTGAGTTTTTGGTTCACGGCGCTGCGCAAAACGAGCGTCACCTTCATCCCAGGTTGCACCGTCGTTCGACACACTCGCTTCGGCACGTCTGGCGCGTCCGTGCCTGCGCGCGACATTTCCCGTTCTGATCGAATCCGAGGCGGAACTCGCGGGCCCTTCGGCAGTCGATTGATCGAAGCGGACCACGTCCTCGTCTGCGCGCCCCACGGCCCGCTTGTCCCAGCCTTCCCCGCCTGTGTTGCGGCGTGCGCGGAACGGCCCGTCCTAAGCGTTGTTCGCGGCGAGCAGGATCGCGAGGCCGAAGCCGGTCAGATGATGCAGCGCCTGGTCGGTGCCGATCAGCCACCAGAACACGGTGTCCTGATTGGTGACGTCGTAGCTGGCGACGATGAAGCCCTTGAGCCGATCAATCGCCAGGTGAATCAGGAAATCGATCACGCCGACGTACCAGAACCTCGGCGCAAGGATCAGCATCAGCAGCGTCGTCATCGCCAGATGCACGCTGCAATGCGCCAACAGCGGCAGCGCCCATCCGGTCTTGGCGTCCTTGCCCATCGCCATCCACCTGTTCTGGAAGATGAAGTCCGCGAACACGTGTTTGACGGTGAGGAGCAGCATCCAATACAGCAGCGCTCCCAAGGCAATCGACGACGACAAATCGGGAAGGATCAAGCTCGCACCTTCGCTTGGGCTCGGCAGGCGGTGAAGGCGGCCACGGCGGCGCTCAGCCGTCCGATCGTCCGCCTCCTGCACGGAGGCTTCGCATCGCAGCCGGTCGGGATCGACCAGCGCAGATTTATGACATTTCCGGCGACCGAATGCACGCGGCTGCCGACGAACCGCGTCGTCGTCCCCGCGAAAATCGCGCGCTGCGCCGAGCCGCCACGACCGGTACGTGAATGCCCATGAGGGCGCTGTCACGACGCAGCGGCCTGGATCGACACGGTGCCGGACCGTGCCCTGATGGCTTCGATCGCGCGTTTCAGGCTGGTCTGCTTGCGCTCCGGCAGAGCGGCCGCGCGCGCATCGGCGATCGCCTGGGCCAGATCGGGCAACGGAAGGCCGCCGTTGAGCGCCGGCTTCACCAGGGCGTCGATGATCAGCGTCCAATTCGCCATGCCGTAGCGATAGGCGTCACCATAGCCGCGGACCATGGTGGCGCTTTCGATCACCGCGACCGCGGCCTCCGGGCGGACCGCCAGGCTGCGGTCGATCATGTGCAGCCAGCGCTCGACCCATCGGCGCTCGTGGGCGTAGCGGATCGACAGCAGCCGCCAGCGCCGCAGCCAGGAGATGATCCGCAGCTTGCGGGTGCCGAGCCATCCGGCGGCGTTGAAGCGCATCTTCACCGGCATGTGCTGCCAGCCGAGATAGTCCAGCACTCTGAGCGTCGGAGTGGCCACCACCACCGGCAGCGCCGCCACCACCTCGTCGATCCGAAACCGGCATCTGTGATCGATCCGCGGCATCGGCCGGCGGGCCGGCGCGCTCGCCGCCTCCTGCAGCGTGAGCTGTGCGATCCGGATCGGATCTTCATAGGCCATCCGAATCGCGAGCAGCTCGGCGATCCGCAGCAGCATCGCATCGTCGACGTCGCGACGACCGGTGAAGCGCAGCAGCCGATCGAGATACAGCCGTGCGTAGCGGCGGCCCTGATAGATCACCAGCCGCTCCGCCGCGTCTTCGAGTGCTCTCGCGACCGCCGGCGACGCGGCGGCAGGCGCATTCAGCACCACCACGCGATCGTTCTCGCCGAGCATTTCGGCGAGCGTGAAGCGCAATGCGTCGATGTACCCGGCCAAGTCGGCGTCCTCAGCCGGTGCGGCCGACGGCGTCGGCCCGCGGCGGCTGCGTCGTCTCGGCCAGCCTCGCCTGCAGCGACTCGATGTTCTCGAACAGCCGGGCACTGGCGAGCCGCAGGAAGTAGAAGCCGAATTCCGGATTCTGCACGTACAGCTCTTCGACCTGGCGATAGCTCACGCTGAGCACCATCCCTGATTCGACGCATTCCAGCGTCTGCGTCCTGGTGTGGGTCGGCGACAGCATGCCGAGCTCGCCGACGATCGCGCCGACCGGCAGTTCGATCCCGGACTCGACCAGGCGAAACCGTCCGCTGACGATGTAGAACATCTCCTCGGCCCGCTCGTCCTTGTAGAACAACTCCTCGCCGGCGACGCATTTGCGCTTGGTCATGAACGGCTTCAGCCAGTCCATCGACAGGTCGCTGCTCACCGACTTCCTCACGTCGCGCACCAGCTGCAGCATCTGGTGCAGCCGCCAGGCGTTCAGCGGCAGCAGCACCGCGTGCAGCGCCAGCGTCGCGTAATTATGGGTCGGGATCGACACCGCGATCAGCAGGGCGTTGGTGAGGATGCCGAACACCCGCAGCGGAATCATCGTCCGCATCGTGGCGGTGGCGAGCACAAAGATGGTCGCGAACACGCTGCTCGCCATGCCGGCATTCTGGGCGATGAGAGACATATCCATGTGGGACCCACCGTTGCTTGCGATCGAACGCGACGATTCCAGCGGACACGATCAAGGCTTCGCGGCGAACCGTCGCCGGGGCGCCGCGAAGCCTTACACGCTGGTGCGGACGGAATTATAAACCAGCCGCAGCGGGTTGCGCGAGCGGTGCGGTCCCGGCCGGGCTGCCGGCGAGTTGACGGCCACCTGGCCGCCGGGCAGTTTGCGCCGCCGCTTTCACCATCCGCCGCGGCCCTCCCGCGGCCATTGCAGGGCCGGCGCCCGCTCCGGCAGCCGCCCGCTTCGATTTCAGGAGATTTTGCCGATGACCGACAGCCAATCCGCCGGCCCGCCGGTGCTGACCGTCGACGGGCCGCGCGCCACCATCCGGCTGAACCGCCCGAAGCACCTCAACCGGCTGCAGCCGGACGACCTCGCCGTCCTGCTCGATCAGTTCGCCCGGATCGACGCCGAGCCTGCGATCCGGGTGCTGGTGCTCACCGGCACCGGGCGGGCATTCTCGGCCGGCTTCGATCTCGGCGAGGTCGCCGAGCGTGCGACTGCCGAAGTCGAGGCCGAATCCCCCGGCTCGGCATTCGAAGTCGTGGCCAACCGGCTGGAGGATCTGCGGGTGCTGACGATCTGCCGGCTCAACGGCGGGGTCTATGGCGGCTCGACCGATCTGGCGCTGGCCTGCGATTTCCGCATCGGCGTCGACACCGCCGAGATGTTCATGCCGGCCGCACGGCTCGGACTGCATTACTATCCGGGCGGCATCAAACGCTACGTCTCGCGTCTCGGCATCGACAACGCCAAGCGGCTGTTCCTGACCGCACAGCGGATCGACGCCGCCGAGATGCTGCGGATCGGATACTTGACCCAGATGGTGCCGATGGACCGGCTCGACCGCGAGGTCGACGCGTTGGCGACGACGCTGGCCGGCAACGCGCCGAACGCGGTCGCCGGCATGAAGCGCGCCATCAACGAATTCGCCCGCGCCGCCTTCGACGAACAGGCCGCCGACTCCCGCGCCCGCGCTTCGATGCGCAGCGACGAAATCAAGGAAGGCATCGCGGCGTTCACGGAGAAACGCGCGCCGCGATTTTGAGCGGACTGATAAGCTGCAGTTCGCACCAGCGCAGCCACCTTTCGGGTGTCATTCCGGGGCGCGAGCGAAAGCTCGCGAACCCGGAATCCATACGCCCTGCGGTATCGATGAGGCCAAGCGCCGGCAACGCTCGCGCAAAATAGCAACGTCGGTGATTATGGATTCCGGGCTCGCGCTGCGCGCGCCCCGGAACGACGGGGGAGAGGCGGTGCTCGGCATTCAATAATCAGGAGGAGATGCAGCGCCCCAACGACAGCGAGCTCCCTCGCCCCGCTCTTGCGGGGAGAGGGTTGGGGTGAGGGGCGACGCGAGTCGCGTACTCTCGACGAAACGGAAACGCCCCCTCATCCGGCTCAGCGCTGCGCGCTGATCCGACCTCTCCCCGCGCGCGGGGAGAGGTTCGAACGCGGCCGTTCAGCAACTACTCCACGAACGTCGCGACCTCGCCGAGTGCGGCGCGGTTGGTGCGATAGGAGTTCGCCTTGTGGTCTGGATCGGCGTAGCCGAACGAGATGCCGCAGACGACGCGGCGGTCGTCGGACAGGCCGAAATGTTTGCGGACCACGGCGGCATGGAACGCCAGCGCGGCCTGCGGCACGGTGGCGACGCCGAGCGCCTGCGCGGCCAGCATGAACGAGGTGACGTAGCCGCCGCAATCGACCGCGCCGTAAACGCCGAGCGCCTCGTCGGTGGTGATGATGGCGACGTGGGGGGCGCCGAAGAAGCTGAAGTTCTGCAGCGCCTGCTGGGCGGCGGCGGCCTTGTCGCCGCGGGCGATGCCGACCGCGTTGTAGAGCTGGAAGCCGCTCTCGCGGCGGCGATCGAGATAGACCCCGCGATACTCGCGCGGAAACTCGAAATCGCCCGACATCGGCGCGCCGCCGGCGGCAGCCGGATAAATCACCTCGCGAAACTTCGCCGTGGCCTCGCCCGAGGTGATCACCACCTGCCACGGCTGGCTGTTGCACCACGACGCGGTCTTCTGCGCCGCGCCGAGAATGCGTTCGATCACCTCGCGCGGCACCGGATCGGGCTTGAACCCGCGGCACGAATAGCGCGCGGCCATCAGCTGTTCGAGGACGTCGATCGGAGCGGCAGTTGCAGCGGCGTCGGTCATGATGGCCTCATTGCTTGATGGTCGTCATTCCGGGGCGCTCACGAAGTGAGCGAACCCGGAATTTGAAACGCACTGTGGCGCCGGCAATCGAACAACTTCGGAATTCCGGGTTCTCGAGCTTTCGCTCGCGCCCCGGAATGACGGCCCGTGGTTGATGATCGCGTCACCGCCCCTTGGTCGGGATCTTGTTGAACGGCACGTCCTTGTCGACCCGGATATCGCCGGGAAGGCCGAGAACGCGTTCGGCGATGATGTTGCGCAGGATCTCGTCGGTGCCGCCGGCGATCCGCATCGACGGCGAGCCGAGCAGCATCGCCTGGAAGCTGCCGCCGGCTTCGGCCTCGGCCGGATCGGTGAACACGCCCGCCGCGCCTTCCAGATCCATCGCGAACGCCGCGATGTCCTGCAGCATCGGGCCGGCCACCAACTTGCCGATCGAGTTCTCGGGGCCGGGCCGCTGGCCCTTCGACAGCGCCGAGATCGAGCGATACGAGGTGTATTTCAGGCCGCTGGCCTTGACCGCCCAGTTCGCAAGCTTGCTGCGCACCGCCGGATCGTCGATCGCCGGGCCGTTCTCGGTGACCAGATCGTTGCAGAACGCAAAAATTTCCGGGAAGCCGGTGGCGAGCCGCGCGCCGATCGACATGCGCTCGTTCATCAGCGTGGTCAGCGACACGTTCCAGCCGTCGCCGACTTCGCCGAGCCGCTGGCTGTCCGGAATCCGCACGTTGGTGAAGAACACCTCGTTGAATTCCTGCATGCCGTTGGCCTGCTTGATCGGCTTCACCTCGACGCCGGGGCTCTTCATGTCCAGGAAGAACATGGTGAGTCCCTTGTGCTTGGGCACATTCGGGTCGGTGCGGGTGATCAGCAGGCCGTAATCCGAGTAGTGCGCGCCCGATGTCCAGATCTTCTGGCCGTTGATGATCCAGTCGTCGCCGTCCTTCTCGGCGCGGGTGCGCAGACCCGCGACATCGGAGCCGCCGGCCGGCTCGGAGAACAGCTGGCACCAGATCTCTTCGCCAGAGGCGAGCTTCGGCAAGTAACGGCGCTTGTGCTCCTCGGCACCGTAAGCCATCACGGTCGGGCCGCACATGCCCTCGCCGATCTGGAACGGCTGGGTCAGCTTGCCGTAAACGCCCTCTTCCTGCTGCCAGATCACCTTCTCGATCGGCGTCGCGCCGCGGCCGCCGTATTCGCTCGGCCAGGTCAGACAGGCCCAGCCCCCTTCGGCCTTCTTCTTCTGCCACGCCTTGCCGACCTCGACGATGTCGGCGTTCTTCAGGCTGATGCGGCCGAGGCCGGACTTCGTCAGTTCCTGTTCGTACTGCTTCGGCGCGTTGGCATCGATCCACGCGCGAGCGTGAGCGCGGAACTCGGCTTCCTGCGGGGTATCGTCGAAATTCATCTCAGCCTCTCGTCACTTTGTTCTTGTCTAGGCCCTCACGGTGAGGAGCGCGCATCGCGCGCGTCGCGAACCATGAGACTGGTCTCGTCGGTAGGATGGGTTGAGCTGTTGCGAAACCCATCCAAAACTCGCGCTGCGGGTCGATGGGTTTCGCTGCGCTCAACCCATCCTACAATGTTGCTACGCCCGCCCTTTGGTCGGGATCTGGTTGAACGGCACGTCCTTGTCGACCCGGATGTCGCCCGGCAGGCCGAGCACGCGCTCGGCGATGATGTTGCGCAGAATCTCGTCGGTCCCGCCTTCGACGCGGGTCGCCGGCGAACGCAGCAGCATCGCCTGAAACTTGCCGGCAACCTCCGCGTCTTCAGGCCCGCTGAGCACCCCCGCCGCGCCCTGCAGGTCGAGCGCGTACATCGCGACTTCCTGGATCATCGAACCGGCGACCAGCTTGCCGATCGAGTTTTCCGGGCCCGGACGCTGGCCCTTCGACAGCGCCGAGATCGAGCGGAACGAGGTGTAGCGCAGGCCGCTGGCCTTCACCGCCCAGTTCGCGAGCTTCGAACGCACCGCGCGGTCGTCGAGCGCGGGCGCGCCGTCGAGCGTCAGCGACGAGCAGTAGTCGAACAGCTCGGGGAAGCCGGTCGCGACATTGGCGCCGATCGACATCCGCTCGTTCATCAGCGTCGTCAGCGACACGTTCCAGCCGTCGCCGACTTCGCCGAGCCGCTGGCTGTCCGGAATCCGCACGTTGGTGAAGTACACCTCGTTGAAGTCGGAATTGCCGTTGGCCTGCTTGATCGGCCGCACCTCGACGCCTTCGCTCTTCATGTCGAGGAAGAACATCGTCAGACCCTTGTGCTTGGGCACGGTCGGGTCGGTGCGGGTGATCAGGATGCCGTAGTCTGAATAGTGCGCGCCGGAGGTCCAGATCTTCTGGCCGTTGATGACCCAGTCGTCGCCGTCCTTCTCGGCGCGCGTGCGCAGACCCGCGACGTCGGAGCCGCCGGCGGGTTCGGAGAACAACTGGCACCACACCTTCTCGCCGGAACCGAGCGGCGGCAGGTAGTGCCGCTTCTGCTCTTCCGACGCGTAGGCCATCATGGTCGGTCCGCACATGCCCTGGCCGATGATGAACATCGCCGTCAGCTTGCCGAACACGCCCTCTTCCTGCTGCCAGATCACGCGCTCGATCGGCGAGGCGCCGCGGCCGCCATATTCCTTCGGCCAATGCGGCACGGCCCAGCCGGCATCCGCCTTCTTCTTCTGCCAGGCCTTGGCGACCTCGAGAATATTGGCGCCCTTCAGCACGACGCGGCCGAGCGACGCCTTGCGCAGCTCGTCCTCGTATTGCTTCGGCGCGTTGGCGTCGATCCAGGCACGCGCCTGAGCGCGGAATTCGGCTTCCTGCGGGGTATCGTCGAAGTTCATCGGGTCATCCTCGAAAGCGTCCTCGTAGGATGGGTTGAGCGAAGCGAAACCCATCGACGAAGTGAAGGCGAAAGATGGGTTTCGCTGACGCTCAACCCATCCTACAGAGCCGTCGTTACGCCGCGTTCTTCTGGCGCATCCGGTCGATCAGTTGATCTTCCCAATACGACTGGCTGCCGAGGCTGAGCGCCAGCGCGTTGGCGCGGCGATAGTACAGATGGCAGTCGAATTCCCAGGTGAAGCCCATGCCGCCGTGCACCTGGATGTTCTGCTTGGCGCAGTGCTGGAACGCCTGGGTGGCGCTGATCCGCGCCGAGGCCGCGGCCTCGGGCAGCTCGGCCGCATCGGTCGAGAGCGCCCAGGCGCCGTAATAGGAGTTCGAACGCGCCAGCGTCGCCGAGACGTACATGTCGGCGAGGATGTGCTTGATCGCCTGGAACGAGCCGATCTGCCGGCCGAAGGCGATGCGGTCGAGCGCGTAGTCGCGGCCCATCTCCAGCGCACGGTCGGCGCCGCCGACCTGTTCGAACGCGATCAGCACCGCGGCGCGGTCCATCACACGCGACAGGATGCTCCAGCCTTCATTGGCCGCGCCGAGCGGCTCGGCCTTGGCGCCCGCGAAGGTCAGTTCGGCCTGCTGCCGCGACGGATCGACATTTTGCAACGCCTTGGCGGTGACGCCGGCCTTCAGGTCGACCAGGAACAGCGACACGTCGGTCTCGCGGCCGCTGGTACCGGTGCGCGCCGCGACGATCGCGAAGTCGGCGATCGCGCCGTCGGCGACCGGCTTCTTGGTGCCGGTGAGCGTGCCGTTCGACACCGCGAGCTTGACGGCGGCCGGCGACGGATTGCCGGTGCCTTCGAACAGCGCCAGCGTGCCGATCGCCTCGCCAGACGAGATCTTCGGCAGCCACTTCTGCTTCTGCTCTTCCGAACCGGCGAGCAGCAGCGCTTCGGCGGCCAGATACACGGTCGACGAGAACGGCACCGGCGCCAGCACGCGGCCGAGCTCCTCGGCAATCACGCAGAGCTCGAGGTGGCCCGCACCGGTCCCGCCGTATTCCTCCGGAATCGCGACGCCGAGGAAGCCCATCTCGGCGAGGCCCTTCCACAGGTCGCGGTCGTAGTCCGCCTTGCCTTCGAGCACGGCACGCACCGCCTTCGGCGAGCACTTCTCGGCAAGAAACCGCCGCGCCTGATCGCGCAGTTGCTTCTGATCGTCGGAGAAATCGAAATTCATGGGCGTGTCTCGTTGGTTGTTAGGTGTTGACTGATTTCTTCAGAGTTCGTCATTCCGGGGCGCGCGGAGCGCGAGCCCGGAATCCATAACCACCGCAGGGAGTATGGATTCCGGGCCTGCGCCGCTGCGCGGCGCATCCCGGAATGACGAACGATGGGTTGTTCAAATGTCTCACTGCAGCACCATCACATCCTGGTCCGGATGTTCGGCATACAGCCGCTCGACCAATGCGGCGCGGCGTTCGAGGCCGGCGCGCTGGTTGATGTAGCCCTTGTCGGTGAGTTCGTTGCCGTCGATCGACGGCGGCTCGACCATCAGCATCGCGCGCGCGATCCGCATCGAGCTGGCGCCCTCGACCTCGCGGTTGTGCTTCTCGAGGCCGGCGCGCAGCGCGGCGAGCACCGCCGGATGCTTGACCACGTCCTCGAAGCTGGCATTCGGATCGCCGATCATCACCCGGCAGGCGTTGAGATTGGGCCACGCCAGCAGCGCGATGTAAGCGCGGTCCTGTCCGGCCACCAGCGCGTCCTGGATCACCGGGCTTGCGGCAGCGATCGAGTCGGTGCGCACCGTGCTGACGTGAACGAAGGTGCCGGTCATCAGCTTGAAGTCTTCGGCGACGCGGCCGGCGAAGATGATGCCCTTCACCGGATCGTTCGGATCGACGAACACCCCGGCGTCGCCGATCTTGTAGAAGCCTTCTTCGTCGAACGCCTTCTCGGTGAGGTCCGGCTGGCCATGATAGCCCGGCATCACATTGACACCGCGCAGCCGCAATTCGTACTTGTCGCCGACCGGCAGCATCTTCAATTCGACGCCGGGGAACGGCAGTCCGATCAGGCCGACACGCTCGGTGTCCCAATAGGTGCCGGTCGAAGTCGGCGAGGTCTCGGTCGAGCCCCAGCCGGTGTAGAACACCAGCCGATGCCCGGTCGCACGCACCGCCAGCGCCTGCATCCGTTCGTAAAGATCGTCGGGCAATCGCGCGCCGCCATAGGCCATCAGCTGCATGTCCTTGAAGAACGACCGGCACAGCGCGTCGTCTTTCTCCATCGCGCTGGCGAGCGCCGCGTAGCCGGCCGGCACGTTGGCGTAGTAGGTCGGGGAGATCTCACGCAAATTACGCAGCGTCTCTTCGATCTGGCCCGGCACCGGCCGACCGTCGTCGATGTACAGCGTGCCGCCCTCGATCAAGAGCGGATTGAACGCCGCGTTGCCGCCCATGGTGTGATTCCACGGCATCCAGTCGAGCTGCACCGGCGGCGGACCGTTGGGATCACGCGGCCGCACCTGCATCATCATCGCGGCGTTGGCGCACATCATGCGCTGGGTGTTGATCACCGCCTTCGGCATCCCGGTCGAGCCGGAGGTGAACAGGAACTTGGCGACGGTGTCCGGCGTGATCTTCGCGATCGAGGCTTCGACGTCGGGCGTCACCTTGGTGGCCGCCATCTCGTCGAACGACAGGCTGGGGATGCCGTCGGCCGTCCCCTCGACGTGAATCACCGTGACGCCGGTCAGATCCAGCGCGTGCAGTGCCTTGGTGAAGGGCGCGCCGTTCTGCACCATCACCGCCGCCGGCTTCACCAGGTCGAACAGATATTTCAGCTTGAGGTGATCGTGGCTCATCAGCGAATACGCAGGCGACACCGGCGCGGTCGGAATCCGCGCCTGCATCGCCGCCATCATCATCAGCGCGAATTCGATCGAATTGCCGGACAGCACCGTCAGCGGCCGGCCTTCCGGCAGCTTCAGGTCGAGCAGCGCCTGGGTCAGCGAGTCGACGATGCGCTTGGCCGCGCCATAACTTACCTTGCGCCACTGCCGGTCTTGTCCCTTGCGCTGCGCCAGCCAGACGTGATCGGGACGCTGCTTCGCCCACTTCGCCAGCGCCATCGGCAGGTCGGGATCGTGGTCCATCAGCGGAAAACGCGACTTCATCACGATGACGCCGCCCTCGCGGCGATCGACCTCGATCTCGCGCGGCAGCCAGTTCACCTTGCGGAAGGGCGGCTTGGTCAGCACCGCGGCTGCGCTGGCAGTCATGTTTTCGTCTCCCGTCGTTTCGGCCTCTTGCCGGGCCAACGTTGATTGGTCAGCGATTGCCGTAGACCGGCTTGCGCTTCTCGAGGAACGCGGCGACGCCTTCCTTGAAATCCTCCGAGCGCGAACACAGTACCTGATTGCGATCTTCCATCGCGATCACCTGCTCGATCGAGCCGGCATCAACCGCCATGTTGAGGCACTCCTTCGACAGCCGCAAACCGACCGGCGACGCCGCCATCATCGCATCGACGAACGGCTGCGCCGCGGCTTCGAGCTGATCGTCTTCCACCAGTTCGGACACGAGCCCGGTCATCAGCGCGCGCTCGGCGCCGATGAAGCGGCCGGTGAGGATCAGCTCGGACGCCACCGAGACGCCGACCAGGCGCGGCAAAAAGTAGCTGGTGCCGATGTCGCAGCCGCCGAGGCCGAGCTTGATGAACGCACAGTTCATTCGTGCGCTGCGGCCTGCGATCCGGACGTCGGAAGCCAGCGCCAGCGCGAAGCCGCCGCCGGCCGCGGCGCCGCGGATCAGCGCGATGATCGGCTGCGGGCAGCGCCGCATCAGCATCACGATGTCGGCGATCCGGCGCTGCGAATCCAGCGACTCGGTGACGCCGGGCGTGGCGTTCTCGCCGGCGCGACGCGCCATCGCGTGTTTGAGATCGAGGCCGGCGCAGAAATTGGCGCCCGCGCCCTTCAGCACCACGACGCGGGTCTTGCGGTCGCGCTGCAGCCGGCCGAAATAATCGTTGAGCGCATCGATCAGGCTGGGATCGAGAGCATTGAGGCTGTCCGGCCGATTGAGCGTCACCCAATCGACCCCGTCACGATGATCGACCAGCAAGGCCTCGGTCACGCCGTCACTCCCGTCAATTCTTGTTCTTATACGCCGCTGCTGCGACGTTTAGTCGGATCGCCGTTCCGGCGATAGTCGCTCCCCTCCCAAATACAGGGAAAGAAACAGTCCTGCGCGCTTCGAATTCCGCCGCGCGAGAGATCGTCAATCTATCACGAACTACACGCGGCGGAGATCGAAGACTCACCCTCTCCCGAAATCGAAAGGGTGAGAAGTGCGCGTTTAGCGCGGCGCCATGCGGATGGCGCCGTCGAGACGGATGGTCTCGCCGTTCAGCATCGGGTTCTCGACGATCTGCACCGCGAGCGAGGCGTATTCCGACGGATCGCCGAGGCGGGCCGGATGCGGCACCTGGGCGCCGAGGCTCTTGCGGGCGTCTTCCGACAGGCCCATCAGCAGCGGGGTGAGGAACAGGCCCGGCGCGATGGTCATGACGCGGATGTTCATCGACGCGAGGTCGCGCGCCACCGGCAGGGTCATGCCGACGATGCCGCCCTTCGAGGCGGAGTAAGCGGCCTGGCCGATCTGACCGTCGAACGCCGCGACCGAGGCGGTGTTGATGCAGACGCCGCGCTCTTCGCCGATGGTCGGCGCGCTCTGCATGCGCTCGGCGACGAGCCGGATGCAGTTGAAGCTGCCGATCAGGTTGACGTTGATGATGCGCGAGAAGTGGTCGAGCGGATAGGCGCCGTTCTTGCTGACGGTCTTCACCGCGCCGCCGATGCCGGCGCAGTTCACCAGCACGCGGACGATGCCGTGCGCGGCTTCGGCCTTGGCGATCGCTTCCTTGACCGGAGCTTCCTGCGACACGTCGCCGACACAGGCGACGCCGCCGATCTCGGCCGCGACCTTCTCGGCGTTGTCCTTGTTCATGTCGAGCACGGCGACCTTGGCGCCCTTGGCGGCCATCGCCCGCGCGGTCGCGGCGCCGAGCCCCGAACCACCGCCGGTGATGAGAACGGAGACGTCTTTCAACTGCATTGGATATCCCTTTCCTTGGGCGCTTTCTTGAAGCCTGGTCTCGGACGACACCGCTCGCCGCCTTTTACGAGCGGTCGGGCCGATGCGTCCCGTGTGGTTATTGCGCTGTTGGTCCGGGCCTTCAACAGCCCCTTGGGCGTTTCCCCGATGGTTGTGGCCGGCAAAAGGCGCGACGTAGGCCGCTCCCGATCCGGTTCGAGGTCTCTCCCTGGGTGGCGTTTCGTTGAGCTCGCGTTCCGACAGATTGCTTGGGCGTTTCCTGGCGTTTTCTTCTTATAGAGACACGAACAATGTCCCGGGGGTGCCTGAAGCTCCATTCCGCCTGCCTTCTGACGGGCAGGTTCCGTGAACTGGTCCTTGGGCGTTATTGTTGTTGTTCGGATTTCCTTGGCTTGTCCCGGGTCTGGATTGGAAGGTCTCTGAAGTTGGGTGGGGTCGTTTCTTCTTGTTGTTAGCTCAGGAGCCGTCGGCGGAGGGCTGACGCGCTTTGTTCGTCAGCAACCCGCCGAGGACGATCTTTTCGATGTGCACCACATAGGCACGGCAGACTTCTTCGGTCACCGGTCCGACGCCGGCAGCGCGCATCATGGTCTGCCGGCCGAAGAACAGGTGATCGCAGGCGCCGATCAGCGTGGTGTAGAACAGCACCGGATCGACCTCGCGGAAATCGCCGCTGGCGACGCCCTCGGCGAGCAGCCGGCGATGGAAGTCGAGCAGCGGACCGACGAAGAACTTGGTGACCTCGTCGGCGGCTTCGCGGTTCGAACCGTGCAGCAGATAGTGGATCAGCCGGTTCAGATACGGAAACTGGTGATAGGCCTTGATGATGCCGGCGATGTGCAGCTTCATCTTGGTGGTCGGCGACAGCGGCTGCGTCAGCAGGAAATCGAGATGTGTCATCTCGTTGGCGGCGTCGCGCTCGAGCAACGCGAGCAGCAGACCGTCCTTGTTGCCGAAGTGATACTTCACCAGCGCGGCGTTGACGCCGGACTTCTGCGCGATATCGGCCAGCGAGATCTCGACCGAGTTGCGCTCGATCATCAGTTCGCCCGCCGCAACCAACAGCTTCTCGGCGGTGGAATTCTTCACCGCCGGTACCTTGGTAGCTACAGAATGGTGGAGATGCGCTGCCATTGCCGTCGGACTTACAGCATCGTTTGACATGGCTCAAGCGTTAATTGATCGATTGACTAAATCCGGCCCCGCCACTTAAATCGCCGCGGTCCGAAACCCGCACCCAACAATCAGCTTCAGGGAGAAAACTCATGGCCGAGGCCTATATCGTCGCCGCCGCCCGCACCGCCGGCGGCCGCAAGGGAGGCCGCCTCGCCGGCTGGCATCCGGTCGATCTCGCCGCCTCCGTCATCAATGCGCTGGTCGACCGCTCGGGCGCCGCGCCGGATCAGATCGAAGACGTGATCATGGGCTGCGTCGGCCAAGGCGGCGAGCAGGCCGTCAATGTCGGCCGCAACGCGGTGCTGGCCTCGAAGCTGCCGGAAAGCGTGCCGGGCACTTCGGTCGACCGGCAGTGCGGCTCGTCGCAGCAGGCGCTGCATTTCGCCGCACAGGCGGTGATGGCCGGCACCATGGACATCGTGATCGCCGCCGGCGTCGAGTCGATGACCCGCGTGCCGATGGGCTCGCCGAGCATCCTCGCCGCCAAGGCCGGGCTCGGCAACTACAAGAGCCCGAAGATGGAAGAGCGCTACCCGAACATCCAGTTCAGCCAGTTCACCGGCGCCGAGATGGTGGCGAACAAGTACAATCTGTCGAAGGACGAGCTCGACGAATTCGCGTTCAACAGCCACCAGCGCGCGATCGCCGCGACGCAAGCCGGCAAGTTCAAGGACGAGATCATCCCGCTCGAGATCACCCGTGCCGACGGCTCGACCGACATCCACCACATCGACGAAGGCATCCGCTTCGACGCGACGCTGGACGGCATCAAGGGCGTCAAGCTGATCAACGAGAACGGCGGCAAGCTGACCGCGGCGACCGCCAGCCAGATCTGCGACGGCGCCTCCGGCGTCGTGGTGGTCAACGAGAAGGGCCTGAAGCAGCTCGGCGTGCAGCCGCTGGCGCGAATCCACCACATGACGATGCGCGGCGGCGATCCGGTGATCATGCTGGAAGCTCCGCTGCCCGCCACCGAATACGCGCTGAAGAAGGCCGGGATGAAGATCGACGACATCGACCTGTTCGAGGTCAACGAAGCGTTCGCGTCGATCCCGACCGCGTGGCTGAAGGCGACCGGTGCCGATCCGGCGCGGCTCAACGTCAACGGCGGCGCGATCGCGCTCGGCCACCCGCTCGGCGGCTCCGGCACCAAGCTGATGACCACGCTGATCCACGCGCTGAAGCAGAACAACAAGCGCTACGGCCTGCAGACGATGTGCGAAGGCGGCGGCATGGCCAACGTCACCATCGTCGAACGGCTGTAAAGACAACAAGCAGCAGACCTCATCCTGAGGAGCCCGGCACGGCCCGAAGGGCTGAGCCGGGCGTCTCGAAGGATGAGCCCAATACCCTCATGGTTCGAGACGCGCGCCTGACGGCGCGCTCCTCACCCTGAGGTTCAGTGCCAGACAGAGCGGAAACAATCCGCCGCATCACCGAGAGGGAATTCCCATGACCCATCCGTCGATTCACGCCAAGACCAATCCCGACAAGGTCGCCTACCGGATGGCCTCGACCGGTCAGGCCATGACCTATCGGCAGCTCGACGAGCGCTCCAACCAGGGTGCGCAGCTGTTCCGCTCGCTGGGGCTGAAGGCCGGCGATCACATCGCGCTGCTGATGGAAAACCGGCTGGAGTTCATGGAGATCTGCTGGGCGGCGCAGCGCTCGGGCCTGTACTACACCGCGATCAGCCGCTATCTGACCAAGGACGAGATCGGCTACATCGTGCAGGACTGCGGCGCCAAGGTGGTGATCACCTCCGCGCAGGGCAGCGAGACGATGAAGTCGCTGCTGTCGGACGCGCCGGGCGCGCCGCTGTATTACATGGTCGATCCGCCGACCACCGGCTTCCGCTCCTGGGAGCAGGAAATCGCCGCACAGCCGACCACGCCGATCGCCGACGAGGTCGCCGGCTACGACATGCTGTATTCGTCCGGCACCACCGGGCGGCCGAAGGGCATCAAGCGCGAATTCGAAGGCAATGCCATCGACGTGCCGAGCCCGTTCCTGCGCCTGCTGTGCGAGAAGATGTGCGGCATGAACGACGGCAGCATCTATCTGTCGCCGGCGCCGCTGTATCACGCCGCTCCGCTGCGCTTCAACATGATGGCGACCACGCTCGGCGGCACCTCGATCATCATGGAGCATTTCGACGCCGAGCAGTTCCTGGCGCTGGTCGAGAAGTACAAGGTGACGCAGTCGCAGCTGGTGCCGACGATGTTCGTGCGCATGCTGAAGCTGCCCGAGGAGGTCCGCAGCCGCTACGACGTGTCGTCGCTGAAGGGCGCGATCCACGCCGCCGCGCCCTGCCCGGTCGACGTCAAGGCCAAGATGATCGAGTGGTGGGGACCGATCCTGATCGAGTACTACGCCGGCTCCGAAGGCAACGGCGTCACGGTGTCGACGTCGCAGCAATGGTTGACGCATCGCGGCACGGTCGGCAAGGCGGTGGTCGGCGTGATCAAGATCCTCGACGACGACGGCAACGAGCTGCCGACCGGCGACATCGGCACGGTGTATTTCGCCGACGCGCCGGCGTTCAGCTATCACAACGATCCGGACAAGACCAAGAAGGCGTACAACGACAAGGGCTGGTCGACGCTCGGCGACGTCGGCTATCTCGATGCCGAGGGCTTCCTGTATCTCACCGACCGCAAGAGCTACATGATCATCTCCGGCGGGGTGAACATCTATCCGCAGGAGACCGAGGACGTTCTGTTGACCCATCCCGACGTCGCCGACGTCGCGGTGTTCGGCGTGCCGAACGCCGAGATGGGCGAAGAGGTGAAAGCGGTGGTGCAGCTGCGCGAAGGTGTCGCAGCCAGCAGCGAACGCGCGGCCGAGCTGATCGCGTTCTGCCGCGAACGGCTGTCGCCGATCAAGTGCCCGCGCTCGGTCGATTTCGAGGCCGAACTGCCGCGCACCCCGACCGGCAAGCTGGTCAAACGACATCTGAAGGATCGCTACTGGACCAAGGCTTCGGCGGCGTAGCCGCCGCACGATCGGCGCGGAGAACTTCCGACAGGAACCGTCCACTGCGCAGCCTGTTTGCCTCCACGAATGCCGGAGACTGCAGCCGGCATTTGCACCGCTCATTCGTGGAGGAGAAGCAGATGATCAAGAAGCTGTGCATCGGCGCCGTTGCCCTGGCGACTATGACCGGTGCGTCCTACGCCCAGACCCCACCGGCGGCGTCCAACAATCCGCCCGGCGCCACCGCACCGCGGCCCGCGGGCGCGCAGGCGCAGACCGACACCGGCGCGGCCGGCGACGCCTCGCGGACCACGACCGGCGCGGTGACGTCGTCGAGCCAGGGCATCCGCGTTGCCGACTCGGCGACGCTCGCGATCCGATACGCGACCGTCAAACCCGCCGATCTGACCAGCTCCAAGCTGATCGGCATCAACGTCTACAACAATCAGAACGAGCAGCTCGGCGAGATCCAGGACCTGGTGATCGACGGCGGCCGGACGATTTCGGCCGTGGTGGTGAGCGTCGGCGGCTTCCTCGGCCTCGGCGAGAGCTACGTCGCGGTCGATCCGTCGACGATCGTGCTCAACGACCGCAACGGCACCTGGCGGGCGTTCGTCGACACCTCCAAGGACAATCTCAAGAACGCGCCGAAATTCACCTACCGGGCGAACAAGTAGCGCGGCGGTGGAGCGACCTCGGTGGTCGCTCGCGCCGCCGAGCGGCCGGCGCTCCGAGAGCGCGCCGCCGCGAGTGGTTCGAGAAGCCAATCGGGTGGAGACCTTCGTATGCTGAAATGGGCTTTGATTTTCTTCGTGGTGTCGCTGGTCGCCGGCTTCTTCGGTTTCACCGGGATCGCCGCGGGCTCGGCCAGGATCGCCAAATGGCTGTTCTTCATCGCCGTCGCGATCTTCGTGCTGTTTCTGGTGATGGCCCTGCTGGCCGGCGAAGTGGTGTTCTGACGCGCCGGTCCGCAGGCCTGCGACCGGACGCAACGCCGCCGCGACATCAGGAGTCCCGCGAACCCGCCGGGCACGGTATGGTGGCGGCTCCATTGTCCGTGTCCGGTGCTCATGACGCTCCGTATTCCGCTTCGTGCCGACGTCGCCGTTTCCGTGTTGGCCCATGTCGTGCTGGTCGGCGCGGTGCTGCTCCTCGCCGAGGTGCACCCGTTCGCCGAAGTGCCGGAGCAGCGGATCGAGGTCGAGGTGGTGACCGCGGACGAGGCCCCGCCGGTGCCGGAGGCTCAGCCGGAGCCGAAACCGGTCGAACAGCCGACGCCGAATTTCGAGGTGTCGCAGACGCCGGCTGAAGAGCCCAAGCCGCAGCAGCAGGCACCCGCCGCCCAGCAGCAGCCGGCCGAGACTAAGCCACCGCCACCCGCGCCGCAGCAGCCGCCGCAGAGCGCACAGGCGCAAACGCCTCCGCCGCAGCAGGCCCAGCCCGCGCCTCAGCCTCAGCCGGCGCCGCAAGCCGCGGCCGCGTTCCCGCCGGCGATTCCGCAGGAGCCGGACATCACCGTGAAATATTCGGTAGCGCTCGGCCTGCCCGCAGAGGGCGGCGGCTTCGACGCGCCGGCCGAGACCGTTGCCAATATCAGCGCCGAAGCGGTGGCGGCCTTGCGCAAGCGGCTGAGAGCCTGCGCCGCGCTGCCGGCGGGGCTGTCGCCTTCCGACAACGTCAAGATCGTGATCCGGGTCGGACTGACGCCGGACGGCCGGCTCGCCCAGGAGCCGTTCCTGATCGAGGCCAGCGCCTCGGCCAAAGGCCCGGCGCTGATGAAGGGGGCAATCGCCGCGCTGGAAGCGTGCCAGCCCTATACCATGCTGCCGGCCGACAAGTACCGCGAATGGCGGGTGCTCGATATCGGCTTTACTCCGCAGGATTTCCGCGGCTGACGCCGTGCCGCGGCGGTTTGCATTCGACTGGCAGAAGCTCATCCCCAGAGACAAAGAAAGCTCCGGTACCGCCGGAGCTTTTAGTCAAGGGAGACTCGGCCCGCCGCAGCGCCGACGCTCGTCGGCTGGCGGGAATTCATCCTGTCGCGACCGCTCGATCTCACCGGCAGCGATCACTGCATTGGTCTCGGCCAACCGATCGCGTCCGCAAATCATCAATCGCGGAATGCCTCGTCTCGGCCAACACTACCACTACGGGTATCGAACAAGCTATTCGTGCAACGATCTTTGACGCAGGTCAAGAATATCTCGTTGGGCGGAAATTGTCGCAGAGATACCGCAATGCACGGGGGGCAGCGTCGCAAGCCACTACCGGTGAACCGAGAACCGATTAAGCTCCGCGCCGCTCATTGCTCGCCTCGAACCCGGAGAAAGCCACCTTGCCCGCCTCGCCCTGGAGCTTCGCGACCGTCACCGACCTCACCGCCGCCCTGAAGGCGAAGCAAGTTTCCGCCGTCGAACTCGCGCAGGACGCGATCGGGCGAATCGAGCGCCACGACGACAAGATCAACGCGGTGTGCGTCCGCGACTTCGACCGCGCGCTGCAGAGCGCTCGCGCCGCCGACCTGGCGCTGTCGCGCGGCGGTCGCGAGCCGCTGCTCGGGATTCCGATGACGGTGAAGGAGAGCTTCAACGTCGCCGGGCTGGCGACCACCTGGGGCTTCGTCGAGCAGAAAGACTTCGTGGCGGAGCACGACGCGCTGGCGATCGAGCGCGTCAAGGCCGCCGGGGGCGTGATCCTCGGCAAGACCAACGTGCCGGTCGCGCTCGCCGACTGGCAGAGCTACAATGAGATCTACGGCACCACCAACAATCCGTTCGATCTGTCGCGCACGCCCGGCGGCTCGTCCGGCGGGTCCTCGGCCGCGCTCGCGGCCGGTTACGGCGCGCTGTCGCTCGGCTCCGACATCGGCGGCTCGCTGCGGGTGCCGGCGTTTCATTGCGGTGTCTACGCCCATAAGCCGACCTTCGCGCTGTGCCCGGCGCGCGGCCACACCCCGCCGCCGTTTCCGCCGCTGCCGTCCAATCGCGACCTGTCGGTGATCGGGCCGATGGCACGTTCGGCCGCAGATCTGGCGCTGCTGCTCGACGTCATCGCCGGCCCCGATCCGATTTTCGACGGCATCGCCTACCGGCTCGACCTGCCGGCCGCCCGGCATACCGCACTGAAGGATTTCCGGGTTCTGCTGCTGGATACCCATCCGCTGCTGCCGACCGGCGCAGCGGTGCACGGCGCCCTGCAGACGCTGGCGGGCGGCCTGACCAAGGCCGGCGTCAGCGTCGCCCGCTCCTCGCCGTTGCTGCCGGATCTCGCCGAGACCTCGCGGCTGTACATGCGGATGCTGCTGTCGTTCCTCGCCGCCGGCTGGGCGCCGGCGGACTACGCCGGTGCGCAGGCGATGGCCGCGCAGCTCGACGCCAAGGACGACAGCCTTGCCGCCGAGCGGCTGCGTGGCGTCGTGCTCAGCCACCGCGACTGGGTGAGTGCGGATTCGCGCCGCACCGGGCTGCGGGCGCAATGGCACGCGCTGTTCAAATCGTTCGACGCGGTGATCTGCCCGGTAATGCCGACGCCGGCCTACACCCAGGATCACTCCGAGCCGCAGGAAGACCGCCGCATCGACATCGACGGCAAGGCCTATCCCTATGTCGATCAGCTGGTGTGGCCCGGCATCGCCACCCTGCCCGGCCTGCCGTCGACCGCGATCCCGGTGGGGATGTCGGACGACGGCCTGCCGGTAGGCGTGCAGATCGTCGGCCCGTGGCTGGAAGACCGCACGCCGCTGAAGCTGGCCGAACTGATCGAACGCGAGTTCGGCGGCTTCACGCCGCCGAAGGCATTTGTCGATTAGTTCGCGACGAAGGTCACCACAATCCGTCGTCATTGCGAGCGAAGCGAAGCAATCCAGAGCCCGAGCACAGCGCTAGATTGCTTCGTCGGCTTCGCTTCCTCGCAATGACGGGAAGAGATTTCAGACCTCGTACACTACGCCGTCAGCAGCGGCGCGATCTCCTCCATGGTGGCGGCGCGGTCGCCGAGCAGGTGATCGGCGATCGCGAGTTCGAGCCTGCCGTCCTGATGGGCGAACGGATCGGGCTGATACAGCCGATGCTGGATTGCGAGCCGTGACAGCAGCACGCGGCGGGCGTCGCCGCGCATCGCTCCGATCCGCGCGCCTTCCCAGGCGAACGCCACCGCGCTGGCGACATGATACAGCGCGCTAGTTGCGCGGCGGGCGTCGGCCTCGTTCTCGCTGCTGCGCGCCACATCGCGGGCGAAGCCGATCGAGCGGTCGATCAGCCCGCGCAGCCGGTCGCGCCACGCCTGCGGCACGCGTGCCGCGTCGTCGAGCCGGGCGTGCAGATCGGCGGCGAGCGCCGACTCTGCGCCGTGGCGGCCGATCGCGCGCTTCAGCGCATCGATCGCCACGATGTTGCCGGTGCCTTCCCAGATCGAGCCGAGATGCGCGTCGCGGAGCAGCCGGGCGGTGGCGAATTCCTCGACATAGCCGATGCCGCCGCGCATCTCGAGCGCGTCGCCGCAGACTTTGCGCGCATCGCGGGTGGCACGGAATTTCAGCGTGGGCGTGAGAATACGCAGCAGCGCCGCAGCGTCCTGGCTGCCGCCCTCGGCGCGGTCGAGCGCGTCGGCGGTGAGGAAGCTGATCGACATTCCCTGCTCGGTCGGCAGCAGGATCTTCATCAATTGCCGCCGCGCCAGCGGCAAATCGACGATCCGGCTGCCGAACACCACGCGGTTGTTCGCCACGGTGATCGCATCGTGCCAGGCACGCCGCATCAAGGCGGTCGACTTGACGCCGTTCGACAGCCGCGACGAGTTCACCATCTCGGCCATCTGCACGAAGCCGCGGTCGAGCTTGCCGACCGCGTAGGCGATCGCGCCTTCGAGCTTGATCTCGCCCGACGCCATCGAGCGGGTGCCGAGCTTGTCCTTCAGACGCACGATCCGGTAGTGATTTTGCGAACCGTCGTCGAGAAAGCGCGGCATCAGGAACAGGCCGACCCCGCGGGTGCCGGGCCCGGCACCCTCGGGCCGCGCCAGCAGCATCACCACCTTGGCGTCGGCGTTGGAGCAGAACCACTTCTCGCCGTACAGGCGCCAGTGATCGCCTTCCGGCACCGCCACCGAAGTCAGCGTGCCGACGTCGGAGCCGCCTTCCTTCTCGGTCATGAACTGACCGCCTTGCGTCAGCAGCGTCATGTCGGTCTGGGTCAGGCCGTCGAGATATTTCGCCTTCAATTCGGCGCTACCGAATTTCGACAGCAGCTTGGCGCAGCCGTCGGTGACGTTGATCGGGCAGCCCATGCCGAATTCGGTCTCGTTGAATAAAAGCGTGAATGCGTGCTTCGCGGTCACCGGATAAACTTCCGGCCAGCCCATGATGCCCTTGCGGTGCGACAGCGCGTGGATCCCGAAGGTGCCGAACGCGGCGTTCTCGAGCTCGCGATACGCCGGGTGGTACTCGACGGATTGCGCGTCGCGGCCGAACCGGTCGCGCTGATGCAGAATCGGCGTGTGACGATCGGCGAGCCGCGCGCAGTCGTCGAGCCGGCCGCCGGCCAGCGCACCGAGCGCATCGAGATGCGGCTCGATGTGATCGACCAGCGCTGTCGGCAGATGGATGCGGAGCAGATCGGCGAGCGACGGATCGGCGCGATAGAAATTCAGTCCGGTGGTATCGGGCGCGATCAGATTCGCGGCGTTGCCGGGCTTGGCCGCGGGCGCGGCGGCTTGTTTGTTTCCTGCCAACATGTGCAACTCTTATTTTGCTCTTCGGGGCCTGTCAGATGCTATAAGCCCGAACCGCAGCCTGCACAAAGCTGCCCGCCACCACAATCATCCAAGGACGCGCGACGGGTTCCGCCCGGCGGAATTGCGCAGCCGCATCGACGCCGATGGAACTAACTACCCTCATTGTCCTGATCGCCGGCGCGCTGTGCGGCGGCTTCGTCTCCGGCCTGTCCGGCTTCGGCATGGCGCTGGTGTCGCTGGGGTTCTGGCTGTACGTCTTCCCGCCGACGCTGTCGGTGCCGCTGGTGCTGCTGTGCTCGATGGCCTCGCAGGCGTCGACGATGCGGATGGTGTGGCAGCACATCGATTTCAAGCTGGTGACGCCGTTCCTGGTCGGCGGTCTCGCCGGGGTGATCCCGGGCAGCATCCTGGTGGCCTATGCCGACCCGTGGGGCTTCAAGCTGTTCGTCGGCCTGTTCCTGCTGATCTTCCCGCCGGCGCTGTATTTCACCCCGCCGATGGCGCTGACGTTCGGCGGTCGCTGGATGGACGGCGTAATCGGCTGGATCGGTGGCGTGATGGGCGGCTTCGCCGGACTGTCCGGCCCGCCGCCGATCCTGTGGGCGAGCATCCGTGGCTGGGACAAGCATCAGCGCCGCGGCGTGTTTCAGGCGTTCAACTCCACGGTGCTGATCGCCGCGCTGATCCTGCAGACCGCACACGGGCTGGTGACGCGCGAGGTGCTGCAGGCGGCGCTGTTCGCGCTGCCCGCGATCCTGATCGGCGCCTGGCTCGGCGCCCGGACCTATCACGCGCTGAGCGACCGCTCGTTCCGCAACGTGGTGCTGGCGCTGCTGTTTCTCTCCGGCGTCAGCCTGGTATGGAGCAGCCTCGCCGCGCTGCATTGAGCTGCCGAGCGATCAGGCGCGCCAGAACGGCTTGGCGGTCTCGTGGATCATGTCACCGCGCGACAGGCCGAGGTCGCGCAATTCGCGCGCGGAGAAACCGGCGAGGTCGGTGCGCCCGCTCCGCCGCCTGCGCCACAGCGCGAGTGTCGCGCCGAGCCGAGCCCACACACCTCTGCTCCGGCGCCGATCGATGGTCGCGCAGTCTGAGCACGTCGACATCGCAGCCTTCCCGGACATGTCGTACCGGCGCGAAGTATCCGCCCCGGCAGGGTCCGGCCACAAACGACATTTCCGCCGGGATCGCTGAGATAATCTCATGGCCTCCGCCGGCCTGCCGACGGCGCAAGATCAGCTTGCCGGAGCCCCGGCAGTTCTGTCTCGTAAGCGCGAGGCGAGCGCCGATTCGCCGATGATCCGAACGGTCACGCGCAGACTGCCGGCGACCGCCAACACGGGGCGATCCAATGATGAACGAGCTGCTGCCGCTGGCGGAAAAGGTCGCGCTCAGGCTGATCGCGCAGAAGCAGACCATCGCGGTGGCCGAGTCGTCGACCGGCGGCTTGATCGCCGCGGCGCTGCTCGCCGTGCCCGGCGCCTCGGCGTACTTCCTGGGCTCGGCGGTGGTCTATACCCGGCAGGCGCGGCGCGTGCTGATGGACATTCCCGATGCCGACATGAAGGTGGAGGGCATGCGGTCGTCGTCGGAGCCTTATGCCGAGCTTTTGGCGAAACAGATCCGCTCCCGGCTCGGCGCCGACTGGGCGCTGTCGGAGACCGGCGCCGCAGGCCCCTCAGGCAATCGCTACGGCGATGCCGCCGGCCACACCTGCATCGCCGTGGCCGGGCCGCAGCAGGCGGTGATGACGCTGGAGACGGCGAGCGCCGACCGCGTCGACAACATGCAGGTGTTCGCCGCCACCGCGCTCACGTTCCTGCTGCACACGATGTCGAGCTGAGCGCGGCTCGGCACCCTCGCACGAAAGTCGGCAACTGAGGTCAAAGATTCTCCGCGTCATTGCGAGGAGCGTAGCGACCAAGCAATCCAGGGGTCAGCGCCCGCAGCTCCTGGATTGCTTCGCTCCGCTCGCAATGACGCGCAGCATCAGGTGATCGCGCGGACCAGCGCCAGCCCAGCGAACAGCCCGGCGATCGCCAGCACCACCGAGCCGAGCACGTACAGCGCCGCCAGCCCGATCGCGCCGCGTTCGTACAGCAGCGCCGCGTCGAGCGAGAATGCCGAGAACGTGGTGTAGCCGCCGAGGATGCCGGTCATCAGGAACAGCCGGAAGTGCTGCGACGAGCCGCCCTTGAACGCGAAGTAGCCGGCGATCAGCCCCATCACGATCGAGCCGGTCACGTTGATCAAGAAGGTGTGGTAGGGAAACGCGGTGCCGAGCAGCCGGCCGCTGAAGGTGTTGATGAAGTGGCGCAGCATTGCGCCGAGGCCGCCGCCTACGAACACCACGAGATAGGCCATCCGAGAATTGCTCCGTATCCGATCGTCGCCGTGAATTCGTTCTTGCAGCAGCCGGGGTGCGACCGCAAGCCGCATCGCCGGGCGCCGCTGCCAAAAGAAACGGCGGCCGCACCGCGACCGCCGCTTCCGACCAGCGCTCGCGGCGCCGTGATCAGGCCTTCGAGTACATCTCCTCGACGTACTCCCAGTTGATCAGATTCTCGACGAACGCCTTCAGGTAGTCCGGGCGGCGGTTGCGATAGTCGATGTAGTAGGAGTGCTCCCAGACGTCGACGCCAAGGATCGGGACGGCGCCGTGCACCAGCGGATTCTCGCCGTTCGGGGTCTTGGAGATTTCGAGCTTGCCGTTCTTGACCGCGAGCCAAGCCCAGCCCGAGCCGAACTGGCCGGCGCCGGCGGCGGCGAAATCGGTCTTGAACTTCTCGAAGCCGCCGAGATCCTCGTCGATCTTCTTGGCCAGCGCGCCGGGCAGCTTGGTGCCGCCGCCGTTCGGCTTCATCCACTTCCAGAAGTGGATGTGGTTGTAGTGCTGGGCGGCGTTGTTGAACAGCGGGGCGTTCTTATTGAACGAGCCCTTGACCACCTCCTCGAGCGACTTGCCCTCGAATTCGGTGCCCTTCAGCAGGTTGTTGCCGTTGGTGACATACGCCTGATGATGCTTGTCGTGGTGATATTCGAGTGTCTCCTTCGACATGTACGGCTGCAGCGCGTCGTAGGCATACGGCAATTCGGGAAGCGTGAAGGTCATGATGCATTTCCACGATGGGTGGGGGACGTCGTCTTAACGGGAACTCTTATAAAAGGTTCCCGTCCTGGACCCAATATCTATTCTAACTTGCAACAGCGTGACGCAGCGCCAGCGCCGCAGCCAATACCGCTGCGGCATGAATGGCTTACCGCTTGCGGGCGACCGTACCGTCGAGGTACGACCGGCGCCCGCGGCCCGGATCAGGCCGTCGCCGGCACCACCAGCTCGTCGCGCTTGCGCGGCGGCTGGACGTTCATCAGCATCTGGGCGCAGCCGGCGATCAGCCCGATCAGCACCGCCGCCTGCCAGGCCCGATCGTAATTGCCGAGATGGTCGTAGATCACCCCGCCGCCCCAGGCGCCGAGGAACGAGCCGACCTGATGGCTGAGGAAGGCGATGCCGGTCAGGGTCGCCATGTAGCGCAGCCCGAACAGCTGCGCGACCAGGCCGTTGACCAGCGGGATTACCCCGAGCCACAGCGACCCCATGATGGCGGCGAACACAAGGGTCGAGCCCGCCGACGCCGGGAAATAGAAATACGCCGCGACCGTCAGCGAACGCACGATGTAGATGCCGCCGAGCAGATACTGTTTGGGGAATTTGCCGCCGAGCCAGCCGAACGCGTAGGAGCCGAACACGTTGAACAGGCCGATCACCGCCAGCGCCGAGGCGCCGAGCGACGGATCGAGGCCGCAGATCGCCAGATAGTTCGGCAAATGCGTGGTGATGAACACCAGCTGCAGGCCGCAGACGAAGAACGCGATCGCCATCACCACGAAGCCGGAATGGCCGAGCGCGGCCTGCACCACCTCGCCGGCCGACTGCTTGACGTCGTCGGCCTTTTCGATCTCCAGCTTGTCGGCACGGCCGGCGAACAGCGCCGACGGCAGCATCGCCGCTGCGAGGCCGAGAAAGCCGATCAGCGCCATCTGCCAGCCGGCGGTCGAGATCAGCGTCTGCGCCAGCGGCGAGGCCAGCACCAGGCCGAGCGAGCCGGCAGCCGAGACCGCGCCCATCGCCACGCTGCGCTTGGCCGGCGACACGGTACGTGACGTCACCGTCATGGTCATGCTGGAGGCGGTGCACGACAGCGCAATGCCGACACAGACGCCGCAGCCGAGCGTGAACATCAAGGCCGAGTCGGCCACCATCATGAGGACGAGTCCGGCCGCATAGACCACGACGCCGCCCAGCATCACCCAGCGGGTGCCGTAGCGATCGGCGAGCAGGCCGACCATCGGCTGGGTGACGCCCCAGATGATATTCTGCAGCGCTGTGGCGAAGGAGAAGTCGGCGCTGGTGATACCGACGTCGCGGATCACCGAGGGCTGAAACAGCCCGAAGCTCTGGCGCATGCCCATCGCGAGGCTGAGCAGCACCGAGGCGCCGATCAGGATCGACCAGCGCTGAAACGGACTGAGCTGAGCAGCCTTCATGAGCCAATTCCTTCCCCGGAGAATATTTATTCGTCTTCATGCCCTGGTTTGGGAGATTTGACCATCCGTGCCGGCGGTATCCTGGTTCTGCGCAAGATGCAGGGGTGACGGGGCCGAACCATCGCCGGATCGAGCCCTGCGCCGGACGCCGTCACGCCCGCGCGCGGCGCAACGCCCCGGCGCTTGTGCACGGCGGGCGCTCCCGTTTATTGTATGTTGATCATAATACAAAAAGACCGCCTCGCCGACGCGAGGCGGGATCCGGGGAGCGACCGCATGACCATCGAAGCACCCGCCGACGCGCCGCTGCCCGCACCGCCGCCGAACCGGCTGCTGACCGCGCCGATCCTGCCGACACTGCTGCGGCTGGCGACGCCCAATGCCATCGCGATGCTCGGCACCGCTTTGGTGGCGGTGGCCGAGACTTCGTACATTGGCCGGCTCGGCACCGAACCGCTGGCGGCGATCGCGCTGGTGTTTCCGTTCGCGATGCTGACGCAGATGATGTCGGCCGGCGCGATGGGCGGCGGCGTGTCGTCTGCGGTCAGCCGTGCGCTCGGTGCCGGCGATCCGCTCCGCGCCGGCGTCTTGGCGCTGCATGCGATCCTGATCGGGATCGGCGGCGGCCTGCTGTTCACGCTGGTGATGCTGACGTTCGGCCGCTCGCTGTTCGCACTGCTCGGCGGCCGCGGCGAAGTGCTGGAGCAGGCCTGCAGCTATTCGGTCGTGCTGTTCTCCGGCGCGGTTTCGATCTGGCTGGTGAACACGCTCGCCTCGATCCTGCGCGGCACCGGCGACATGATCCTGCCGTCCGCGGTGCTGCTCGGCGTCGCGGCTCTGCAGGTGGTGATCGGCGGCGCGTTGGGCCTCGGCCTGTTCGGCATGCCGCGGCTCGGCATGCCCGGCGTGGCCTCGGGCCAGACGATCGCCTTTACGGTCGGCGCAGTGTTTCTGCTGATCTATCTGATCAGCGGCCGCAGCCGGCTGCGGCTGCACCTGCGGTCGTTTCGTCTGCAGCGCCCGATTCTCACCGACATCCTCAAGGTCGGTGCGCTCGCCTGCCTTGCGCCGCTGCAATCAGTGCTGACGATCCTGATCTTCACCAAGGTGCTGGCGAGCTACGGCACCGCGACGCTGGCCGGCTACGGCATCGGCTCGCGGCTGGAATTCCTGCTGATCCCGATCGCGTTCGCGGTCGGCGTCGCCTCGATCCCGATGGTCGGAATGGCGGTCGGCGCCGGCGACATCGTACGGGCGCGGCGCGTGGCCTGGACCGCCGGCGCGGTCTCCGCATTGATCGTCGGAGCGGTCGGTGGCGTGCTGGCGATCTGGCCGTCGCTATGGGTGTCGCTGTTCACCACCGACCCGGCCGTCACTGCGGCGGCGCATGCCTACTTCCACCTCGCCGGCCCCGGCTTCGGATTCTTCGGCCTCGGTGTGACGCTGTACTTCGCCAGCCAGGGCGCCGCCAAGGTCGGCGGCCCGGTGCTGGCCGCGACCGCGAGGTTGGTGCTGGTGGCCGTCGGCGGCGCCGCGCTGGTCGCCTTCGGGGCGCCGGCGTCGGCGATGTTCGCGATGGTGGCGGTCGCCATGGTGGTTTATGGCCTCGGCAGCGCCGCCGCGATCCACCTGACACGCTGGGTCAAGTGAATCGGATTTATCCACGACGCGCAGCGGGGGTCACACGATTGCACGAATCGGGCGCTCTGTTATCCAACCGCCCGCCGCACTGCTTCTGAATGCTGGTCGCGGCTCCCCGCGCGTATCGTTTGGAGGTATGGAATGGCCGTTCGGTCTGGTTTCGTCGTTGCTGCCCTGGCTGCCCTGGTGTCGCTGTCGCCCACAGGGACGACCGCCCAATCGGCCGGCCCGCAGGGAACCTGGCTGACTCAGGCCGGCGACGCCAAAGTGCGGATCAAGAGCTGCGGCAATGCGCTGTGCGGCACCATCGTCTGGCTGAAGCAGCCGACCGATCCGAACACCGGCCAGCCGCAGGTCGACGACAAGAACGCCAATCCGCAGCTCGCCTCGCGGCCGATCGTCGGCCTGCAGATCTTCGGCGACATGCGCCCGGTGTCGCAGGGCAAATGGAGCGGCCACATCTACAACGCCGACGACGGCAAGACCTACGAGAGCAGCATCTCGCACACCGGCCCAACCACGCTGCTGGTCGAAGGCTGCGTCGGCACGCTGTGCGGCGGCGAGACCTGGACGCTCACGCGCTGAGCGGCGCGCCGCGGCGCTCGCCGGGCAACGCCTTCAGGGCCAGCGCTGCGGACGCATAGCCTCCGCCGGCGCCGTCGATGAAATGCACGTGATCGCTGCGCGCCACCGACGGCGTGAAGCACGTCACCATCGCCGATTGCTGCCGCGACACGCCGTAGCGCGCGACCCCCGCGGCCTGCGCCGCTGCCAGCTTGTGTTCGAGCGCGGCGGCGAGCTCCGGCGCGCAGTCGACCACCATGCGCAGGCCGTCGTCGTATTTGCGGAAGTCGGAGTTGTCCGCCAGTTCGGCCAGATAGCGTCGCGGCACGAAGCCGCTGACCGTGATGCCGAGGCGGATGATCAGATAACTGAACAGCGTCCGGACCAGCAGGCCGGCGCGGCGCATCGCCAGCGATCCGCCGCGCCCGGTGCGCGCCTCGAGGTCGAAGCCCCGCGGCGGCCAGCGCAAGCCGGGTCCTTCGCTCGGCACCGGCCGTCCCGCCTCCGGGCTGCGTTCGACCAGGGCCACAATGTCTTCGATCAGCGAGCGATAGGCCGTGTCATCGGCCTGCGCGGTCGGTACGATCAGGACCGACAGGATGACGCCGCGCCGCGCCGGCACTTCCTCGAACCGGCACGACAGGCCGGAGAGGTCCGGCATCGTGCCGCGCGGCGACGGCGGGATCGAGAATTCGCCGCGCTTCATCGCCGCTTCGGCCCAGCCCAATCCGCCGCCGGCGAACATCGCGTAGCTGACGTGCGGCGACGGCGCGAAGCGGGCGACGCGGACTTCCAGCTCGTTGGCGCGGATCGCCGTGACCGGGACCAGCGCGATCCGCATCGTCAGGTCGAGCTCGTCGCGCACCCAGGCCGCCGTCGCCGCCAGCGCGTCACGGGCCGCAGCCACGTCAGCCGGCGCCACCGCGAAGCCGGCGCCGTCGCCGCCGAACACGAACGGGAATTCGCGGCCCTCGAGTGCGTTGGTCACCGCCGCGATCACCGCCGCCCCGGCCATATTGACGGATTTGTAGCGCTGCTCGGCGATCGCGCGGGTGGAGTCGACGATATCGGCGACGCCGATGATCCAATCGTCCGGCAGCGGCACATAGAGCGACGGGTCCATCAGGCTGCCAAAGCCTCGAAACACCGCGACGCCGTCGTAGAAATCACCACTGTCGCCTGCGCTCATACCGCCCGGCTCTCCTCGATTGGATCGCGATGAGGTCCGTCCGCAAGCCTGATCGGTTGCGAACGGCCGCGCGTCAGTCGCTGCCCGAGCACAGGCCGAGTGCGGCGGCGATCGTGCCACGCCCGCATCGTGTCAGCGTGATATCGGAATACAGCCCGTAGGCGAACACGGCCAGGGCCAGTAGGAAGATGATGCCAAGCGATTTCACGTCCGATGTCCGGTTCGCCACCAGTGGTGCAAGCGCAGCGCCCGCTGGCGGCCGAGGTCGTGTCCGTTAGATCAGATCGGGAGCGGAAGGATCAAGCCGGGGGGCGATCAAGCAAGCGTCCATCAGATCGCGGCGCCGAACTGTTGCTCCAGTTCCGACATCCGAATGATCATCGCACGTCGACGATCAAACGGCAGATCCTTGAATCCCCAGCTCGCGTAGAACCCGCGGACGCCGTCGTCGAGCGGATGAGTGACCACGCCGACACATCCCACGATCTCCGCGGCACGCAGCGCCGACTTCAACGCGAACTGCAGCAAGGAAGCGGCGTGCCCCTGACCTTGATAAGCCTTGTCCACTGCAAGCTGGCCCAGCAGCAAGACCGGCACCGGATCCGGCTGGTTGCGCTGCTGCTGTGCCACCAGCCCAAGCAGACTGCCTATCCGTTGGAATTACGTAATCCACGGCAGGCGACACCGTCCCTTTGGCCGATCCTGAATTCAGATAATATATTGATACGAATTATAAAAATTCGATCTTCGAGCGACTTTGGCCGATCTCTTGGCCGATCTTCAGTTTAGCTGTCGCGCAGGCTGCAAGATCGTCAAGTGCCGCAGGCGCCACCCAATCGGTCTCGACCCATCGCCTTAGCTTCAAGACATGAAAAAGCCCGCACGCGGCGGGCTAAATCATTGATCTGACGATCGAGATTTGGTTGCGGGGATAGGATTTGAACCTATGACCTTCAGGTTATGAGCCTGACGAGCTACCGGGCTGCTCCACCCCGCGTTAAACCTTGCGCGGCTTTCAGAAAACCGACGACCATCAACGCCTTGAAGCGCTGATCGATCCTCCCGGAGGCTTCCTGAGAAGGTGCCCGGGGCGAATGCCCGGGGCGCGAGGGGTGTCTACCAACACCGGGGGGATTTGCAAAGCCCCAAGGGAGGATTTGGGCGAAGATTTTCAAGATTATATGACGGACGGAACCGGGTGTGGTTGCCGGATCGTCTTTCCCCTGCGACACTTCGGCAAAATCGGCCCATTCGGCAACAAAACGGGCAGCGCAGGGAGCGAAAGATGGACCAGCCGGTCGGCGGTTTCGGGGGCAATGCGCTCCACGACAGCTTTCATCGCATGTTCGAGATCTCACGGGCTGAACCACCGCCGACGCTGGAGCAGCGCCAGGACCGGCTCGCCCGGCTGCGCGCGCTGATCAAGGACAACGAAAAACGATTCGAGCAGGCGATCTCCGCCGATTTCGGCCATCGCTGCGCGACCGAGACGCTGATCGCCGAAACGCTCAGCCTGCTCGGCGACATCAAGCACACCTCGCGGCATCTCAAGCGCTGGATGGCGCCGCGCAAGGTGTCGACCCAGCTTCAGTTCCTGCCGGGCAAGAACCGGCTGCTGCCGCAGCCGCTCGGCGTGGTCGGGGTGATCGCGCCGTGGAATTATCCGCTGCAGCTCACCATCGCGCCGGCGATCGGCGCGATCGCCGCCGGCAACCGGGTGATGATCAAGCCGAGCGAATTGTCGCCTCACTTCACAACGCTCCTGCAGGAGACCGTCGCGGCCAAGTTCGATGCCAGCGAGATGATGGTGACGGGAATCGAGCCCGGCGTCGCCGAGGCGTTCGCCCGGCTGCCATTCGATCACCTGATGTTCACCGGCTCGACCCGGGTCGGCCGCATCGTCGCGGCGGAGGCGGGCAAGAACCTCACCCCGGTCACACTCGAACTCGGCGGCAAATCGCCGACCATCGTCGACCGCTCCGCCGATCTCGACGAGGTGGCGCCGCGGATCGCCTACGCCAAGCTGATGAACGCCGGACAGACCTGCATCGCGCCCGACTACGTGCTGGCGCCGCAGGACCGGGTCGAAGCCCTAGCCGGCAAGATCTGGGGCGCGATGCAGCAGATGTGGGGCACCGATCCGGCCAATCCGGACTACACCTCGATCATCGCCGAGCATCACTATGCGCGGCTGAAGGGCCTGGTCGACGACGCGGTCGCGCACGGCGCGCGGCTGCTGCAGCCGGCCTCCGCGAGCGACGCGGCGTGGGCCGGCAAGCGCAAATTCCCGCCGACCCTCGTGCTCGGCGCCACGCCCGAGATGAAGATCATGCAGGAGGAGATCTTCGGTCCGCTGCTGCCGATCCTCGGCTACAGTGAGCCGACCGAGCCGATCGACTTCATCAACCGCCGCGATCGGCCGCTGGCGCTGTATTGGTTCGGCACTGATGAAGCCGCGCGCGATCAGGTGCTGGCGCGCACTGTGTCGGGCGGCGTCACCGTCAACGACTGCCTGGTGCATTTCGCCCAAGTGAACCAGCCGATGGGCGGCGTCGGCGCCTCGGGCACCGGCGCGTATCACGGCGAATGGGGCTTCAATACCTTCACCAAGATGAAGCCGGTATTCTATCGCTCGCCCTACAACCGGTTCGCCGATCTGTATCCGCCCTATGGCGGAAAGATCGCGCGGCTGTCGAAGATGCTGCGCCTGATGTCGTAGCAAGAGACGTCCCGCACGGCCGAAGAAGCCGGCGGCAACAAACAAAATAACATCGCGGAGGGAAACGCACATGAGCGAAACAGTGGATTTCGTCGTGGTCGGCGGCGGTTCAGGCGGCTGCGCCGTCGCTGGACGGCTGTCGGAAGATGCCAGCACATCGGTGGTGCTGCTCGAAGCCGGCGGCACCGCCGACAATTGGGTGGTGAAGACGCCCTACGCGCTGTCGCTGATGGTGCCGAGCAAGCTCAACAACTGGCATTTCGAGACCGTGCCGCAGCCCGGCCTCAACGGCCGGATCGGCTATCAGCCGCGCGGCAAGGGCCTCGGCGGCTCCTCGGCGATCAACGCGATGGTCTACATCCGCGGCCACAAATGGGACTACGACCACTGGGCCGAGCTCGGCAATGCCGGCTGGTCCTATGCCGACGTGCTGCCCTATTTCAAGCGTTCGGAGAACAACACCGAATTCAACGGCGCGTATCACGGCCAGAGCGGGCCGCTGCATGTCGACCGGCTGCGCACCGACAATCCGGTGCACGAGATCTTCCTGCAGGCGGCGCGCGAGGCGCAGTTCCGCATCCGCGACGACTTCAACGGCGAGGAGCAGGAAGGCCTCGGCCCGTACCAGCTCACCCAGCACAATGGCGAGCGCTGGAGCGCGGCGCGCGCCTATGTGCATCCCTACATTGGCACGCGGCCGAATTTGCGGGTCGAAACCGACGCGCAGGCGACCCGGATTCTGATCGAAGGCGGCCGCGCGGTCGGCGTCGCGTATCGGCACAACGACCAGATCCGCGAGGTCCGCGCCCGCCGCGAAGTGATCCTCGCCTCCGGAGCGTTTCAATCGCCGCAGCTCTTGATGCTGTCGGGCATTGGCGACGCCGCCGCACTGAAAACGCACGGAATCGACGTGGTGCACCATCTGCCGGGCGTCGGCCAGAATCTGCAGGACCATCCCGACTTCATCTTCGCCTATCAGTCCGACGCGCCGTACTTCACCGGCACCAGCTTCACCGGCATCGCGCGCATCCTCTCGACCATCGGTCAATATCGCCGCGAGGGCCGCGGACCGCTGACCACCAACTTCGCCGAATGCGGCGGCTTCCTGAAGACCCGGCCCGACCTCGATGTGCCCGATATCCAGCTGCATTTCGGCATGGCGATGGTCGACGATCACGGCCGCAAGCGGCACTGGGGCACAGGGTTCTCCTGCCACTTCTGCCTGCTGCGGCCGAACAGCCGCGGCAGCGTCGGGCTGAGCAGCGCCGACCCTTTCGCACCGCCACGGATCGATCCGAATTTCCTCAGCGATCCGTCCGATCTCGAAACCATGGTGGCGGGCTACAAGACCACGCAGCGGCTGATGCAGACACCGGCGCTGCGCGCGCTGCAGCAGAAGGATCTGTTCACCGCCAACGTCCGCACCGACGACGACATCCGCGCCATCCTGCGGGAGCGCGTCGACACCGTGTATCACCCGGTCGGCACCTGCAAGATGGGCGCGGACAATGATCCGGAGGCCGTGGTGGATTCAAGGCTGCGGGTGAAGGGCGTCGGATCCTTGCGCATCGTCGACGCCTCGGTGATGCCGACTTTGATCGGCGGCAACACCAACGCGCCGACCATCATGATCGGCGAGAAAGCGGCGGATATGATCCGCGAGGAGATGCGGGCGAACTGACGTCGCGTATCTCCGCGGCTCCGTCATTCCGGGGCGCGCGCAGCGCGAACCCGGAATCCAGAAGTTCAGTCCTCGCGGCGCCCGCCGCGGATGAACTCGTCGAGATTCCGGGTTCGCTCACTTCGTGAGCGCCCCGGAATGACGACGGGTAGTGCCTGCCTGCCGAGCGCACAGAACGTCCGGCTCAGTCATTCCCGGCTGCGCCCGCAGTCGAGCATGAGTGAGAAACACTCATGCTTCGTATCGCGCCGCAGCGCGTAGGAATGTCCGGTGCGCGAGCGGCACCCGCGTCCCAGAACGAAGATCGAAAGGTGAAGCCGATTGCTACCCCAGCAAGAACCCGCCATCCACCGTCACAACGCTCCCCGTCATGTAGCGCGAGGCGCTCGAGGCGAGCAGCAGGATGGCGCCGTCGAGGTCGGACTCGTGGCCGACGCGGCGCTGAGGGATGCTTTTGACCAGCTTCTCGCCGGCCGGCGTCGACCACAATTCGCGATTGATGTCGGTGTCGATATAGCCGGGCGCCAGCGCGTTCACGCGGATGCGCGAGCTCGCGAGTTCGAGCGCCATCGCCTTGGTGGCCTGGATGATGCCGGCCTTGGAGATCGCGTAGGGCGAGACGAATTTCAGCACACTCTGGCCGAGCACCGAGGCGATGTTGACGATGTTGCCGCCCTGCTGCCGCGCGATCATCCGGCGCGCGACCTCGGTGGCGAGGAAGTAAGCGCCCTTCAGATTGGCGCCGATCACCTTGTCCCAATCGGTCTCGCTGGTGTCGACCGCGAGTTTCTCGGTGGCGACGCCGGCGTTGTTGATCAGCACGGTGATCGGGCCGAGCGCGGCTTCGGCCTGATCGAGCGCGTTCGCCATCGAGCCGAGATCGGTGACATCCATCTGCACCGCCACGGCGCGGCCGCTGCCGTCCTTGATCTCCTGTTCGAGCGCTTTCAGCTTGTCGATCTGCCGCGCCGCCAGCACGATCGCGGCGCCGCGCGCGGCGAGCACGCGGGCGAATTGCCGGCCCAGCCCCTGCGAGGCGCCGGTGACCAGGATGACTTCGTTGCTGACGTCGAACAGTGGATCCATGCCGCGTTTCCCGTTGATGCGTTATGCGTTGCCCTCCCCTTACCATGCCGAAGCCGCTTGGCTAGAGTGCCGCCCTCACCGACATCGTCATCCATGCTGGAGTGAACCGTGGATCTTGGAATCAAAGGCCGCCGCGCGCTGGTGTGCGCATCGAGCAAAGGATTGGGACGTGGCTGCGCTGCGGCGCTCGCCGCCGAAGGCGTGCATGTGACGATGACCGCACGCGGCGCCGAGGCGCTGGCGCAGGCTGCAGCGGAGCTGCGCAAGGCCTATCCGGACGTCGAGATCATCGAGGTCGCCGGCGACATCACCACGCCGGAAGGCCGCGCCGCCGCGCTGAAGGCGTGCCCGGAGCCCGACATCCTCGTCAACAACGCCGGCGGTCCGCCGCCCGGCGATTTCCGCGACTGGGGCCGCGACGACTGGATCAAGGCGCTCGACGCCAACATGCTGACGCCGATCGAGCTGATCAAGGCGACCGTCGACAAGATGATCGAGCGCAAGTTCGGCCGCATCGTCAACATCACCTCGGCTGCCGTCAAGGCGCCGATCGACGTGCTCGGCCTGTCGAACGGCGCGCGCTCCGGCCTCACCGGCTTCGTCGCCGGCCTGTCGCGCAAGACGGTCCGCCACAACGTGACCATCAACGCGCTGCTGCCGGGGCCGTTCGACACCGACCGGCTGCGCGGCGTCGCGGCCGGTCAGGCCAAAGCGTCCGGCAAGCCGGCCGAGCAGATCCTGGAAGCACGGAAGAACGAAAATCCGGCGGGACGGTTCGGCACCGCGGAAGAGTTCGGCGCGGCCTGCGCCTTCCTGTGCAGCGTCCACGCCGGCTACATCACCGGCCAGAACCTGCTGCTCGACGGCGGCGCCTTCCCCGGCACGATGTAGCATCCGCCCGGACGTCGCGCCGGCAGCGTCGACGCTGCCGGCCTGCCCCTCGCCTACTTCTGGGCCGTCATCACGATCCGCACCAGATCGGTGGCGTTGCGCGCCCCGAGCTTCTTCATGATGTTGGCGCGGTGATATTCGATGGTACGCGGGCTGATGCCGAGCTGGCGACCGGCTTCCTTGTTGGTGTTGCCGGAGGAGAACAGCTCCAGCACCTCACGCTCGCGCAGCGTCAGCGGCTCCTTGCCGGGGAAATTGTAGCTCGGCGCCTTGCTGCCCTGACCGGAATCGCGCCGCCGCGAGAACGCCTCGATCGCCTCTTCGACCCGCGCGACGATCTCCTTGCCGCGGAACGGCTTCTCGATGAAGTCGAGGGCGCCGTTCTTGATGGCGTTGACCGCCATCGCGATGTCGCCCTTGCCGGAGATCATGAAAATCGGCGCCGGATAGTCTTCGGCGTGGAGCTCGGCGAGAATATCGAGTCCGGACCGGCCGGGAATATGAACGTCGAGCAGGATGCAGGCCGGGCTGCGGTTGCGCGCCACCGCAAGCAGCGATTCACCATCGGCGAAGCAGATCACCTGATAGCCCGCGGCCGACAGCACGATCGACAGGGTTTCGCGAACCGCCGGATCGTCGTCGACGACGAAGACCTCTCCCGATGATTGTTCGTTCATTGCACGACCTCCCGGTAAATAAAAACCTTGATGGAACGCACCGCTTGGCTTGAACCCGTAGTCCTACGAGGAACCAAGTTAACTCGAAGACAGCACCAAACCGTTATAGTGACCCCAGAAATCGACCGATCCGCCGGTGCTATCTGCCTGCCCGAACTAAGTGAAAAATCTCCTGCAACGTCGCAGGCAACTGCCGCCAGTTACGATCAACTGTCCCGGATGTTTCATGAAGCCGCTGAAACCCATAATCGCCCGAATATCATTATGAGCCGGATTCGAGCAAGCGAACCATACACTTCCGGCTACGGCCAGGTGGATAACCCGGCATTGCGCAACGTCCGCTCGCGCCGCGGCGAGATCGCTGGGCGTTGCGGCGACCAGCCACCCCACCCCGCTTCCGCCCTTCGCTGCTGACCGAAGGGCGCCATCGGTGTTACCGTCGACCCGCCCCAACCTGAAGCGTTCGTTGGTGACGTTGCGGCTGACGACGGTGGTACTGGTCGTCACGATCGTAGGCACCAACCTGTTGTTTCTCCGCAACCTGCGCGAAACCACGCTGCGGACCGCCGAAACCAATCTGGAGCGCTATACGCTGACCCTGGCGGAAGAAGCCGACCGCTCGTTCAAATCGGTCGATCTGCTTCTGACCAGCATCCGCGACTACGTCGCCCGCGCCGGGGTGACCGACAGCTCCTCCTATCGGAAGCTGATGTCGCAGCAGAGCGCCCATGTGCTGCTGAGCGAGAAGATCACCGGCCTGCCGCAGGTCGAAGCCGTCACCATGATCGATCAGACCGGAAAGCTGATCAACTTCTCCCGCTACTGGCCGATTCCAGACGTCGACGTCTCCGACCGCGATTATTTCAAGATACTCAGCAGCGACGGGACCCGCTCCAGCTTCGTCAGCGAACCGGTCAGGAACCGCGGTTCGGGCACTTGGAACCTCTATCTGGCGCATCGCCTGAACGACCCCGACGGCGCATTCGTCGGCCTCCTGCTCGGCGCGATTTCACTGTCCTACTTCGAGAACTTCTTCGCAGCGACGTCGCCAGGAGCCGACACGCACATCTCGCTGGTGCGGTCCGACGGCATGCCGCTGGTCAGCTATCCCAGATCCGACAGGATCGGCTTGCCGGTTCCCGACGCGGATCGGCTTGTCGCGCCGGCGGGAGGCCGGCCGCGCGATACGTCCGGTCCGAAGACGCAGCTGCGCGGCGCGCGCATGCTCCCGAATTACCCGATCGTGGTCCAGGCGACGCAATCCGAGGAAAGCGCACTGCGGACCTGGCAGGACATGGCCGCACTGATGATCGCGATGTCGTTGATCAGCGCCCTGGTGATCATCACCGGCAGCGTGGCGATCGCCCGCTGGTGGGGCAAGCAGAACCTTTATGCCGAAGCCGCCGAGGCGGCGAGCGCCGCCAAGTCCAGCTTCGTGGCGATGATGAGCCACGAGATCCGCACCCCGATGAACGCGGTGATCGGTCTCGCCACCAACCTGCTCGAGACCCGCCTCGATCCAGACCAGCGTCAGGCGGTCGCCGGCATCCACGACGCAGGCGACAATCTGCTGCAGATCCTCGACGACATCCTCGACTTCTCCAAGCTCGAAGCCGGCCGGCTCAGCCTCGAGCCGATTCCGTTCGCGCCGCGCAGCATCGTCGAGAACACTCTCAGCGTGATCGGTCCGCGTGCGGTCGCCAAGGGGCTGGTGATCCGCCAGGAGACTCGCGGGGAGATTCCGGAGACGCTGACCGGCGATGCCGGACGCATCCGCCAGGTGCTGCTCAACCTGCTGTCCAACGCGGTGAAGTTCACGGCGGCCGGCGAGATCGTTGTGACCACCGAATGCGTCGAACGCGATGCGGCCACCGCGCGAATGCGATGGACGGTGACCGATACCGGCATCGGCATCGCCGCCGACAAGATCGATTCCCTGTTCCAGGATTTCGTCCAGGCAGACAGTTCGATCAGCCGCCGGTTCGGCGGCTCGGGTCTGGGCCTGGCGATCAGCAAGCGACTGATCGAGCAGATGGGCGGCCAGATCGGCGTCACCTCGGCGCCCGGCCGCGGCTCGGAATTCCACTTCTCGCTGACGCTGCCGATCGCCGACGAAGTCGCACCGCCCGAGCAGGAAGACCAGGACGTCTATGCGCAATTCCGCGCCCGGATCGAGGCCGCTGGACGGCCGCTCCGAATCCTGGTGGTCGACGACAATCCGACCAACCGCGCGATCGCGGCGCAGATGCTCGGCGAATTCCGCGTCCAGACCAACACCGCCTGCGACGGCACCGAGGCGGTCACCGCGGCGACGCGGTTCGGTTACGACGTCATCCTGATGGATGTGCGGATGCCGGAGATGGACGGGCTCGACGCAACCCGCGCGATCCGCGCGCAGGGAGGGCCGCTCGCCACCGTGCCGATCATCGCTTTCACCGCCAACGCCTTCGCCGAGGACGCCGCCGCCTGTCGGTCCGCCGGCATGAACGACCACGTCGCCAAGCCGGTGCGGAAGAAGGCGCTCGTCGAAGCGATCCTGCGTGCGCTGCCGCCCTTGCCGTCAACCGCGCCCGTCGCCATCGGGCATTCGACCGTGGCCAAAGCGGTCCAGCACCCCGCAGTGCAAGTCGCCGCCGTTGCTGCGGAAGCACCACCTGTCGATGCGGTGCGGGCGCGGCAGCTCTATGTCGGCCGCAAAGCATTCGGCCACCTCGTCGACGAGATCGGCGAGGACGCCACCTTGGCGGTGCTCTCGGTGTTCGTCCGCGATACCGAGCAGCGCATCGCGCTGTTCGAAACGCTGGATGTGACCGCCGACCACCGCCGGATCGAGCGCGAGGCGCATTCGCTGAAGAGTGCGGCCGCCACCTTCGGTCTCGGACAGCTGTCGGCGCTGGCGCGCCAGCTCGAGCAGACCGCGCCGCACCTGTCGCAGAGCGACTATCTGGCGCTGACCGGCCGTCTCAAAGACGCTTTCGCCGCGGCCGGCCGGGCACCGTCCGACGACGATCGATTGGTCGAACTGGCCGGCTGAGCGCGCGGCGGCGCCGCTCAGGCCTCGCGCCGCAGCGGGATCGCCGCGTCGCCACGGACCGCGGGGCCGCGCGCCGTCCAGGTCCGGTACCAATCGACGAAGGCGTCGCTGCGCAGCGCGCGCGAAAACTCGAAGCCCTGGCCGATATCACAGCCGAGCGCATCGAGGGCGTGCCAGGTCGCGGCGTCTTCGATGCCTTCGGCCACGACTTTCATATTGTACTGATGCGCGATCGCGACCGACGACGACACGATCTTCCACATGTCGGCGTCGGTGAGGCAATCCTTGACGAAGGACCGATCGATCTTCAGCTCGCTGAACGGCATCCGCGCCAGCGCCGAGAGCGACGAATAGCCGGTTCCGAAATCGTCCATCGAGATGCCGATGCCCTTCAGGCGAAGCCGCAGCAGCACGTCCATGGCGCGGCCGACGTCGGCCATCGCGGTGGTCTCGGTCACTTCGATCATCAGCGACCGCGCCGGCACGCCGATCTCGGCGAGCAGGCGTTCGACCTCTTCCGGCAGCGAGGTGTCGGACAGCAGCGAGGCCGACAGATTGACCGCGACGACGAATTTCGGCTCGGTCGGCAGGAACGAGGCCGCGAACGTCATCGAGTCCCGCAGCATCCGCAGCGTCATCGCCTTGATCAAGCCGCCCTGCTCGGCGAGCGGAATGAAGACGTCCGGACCGACCGGACCGAACCTCGCGCTGTCCCAGCGCGCGAGCGCCTCGCAGCCGGTCACCTTGCCGGTGGCGAGATCAATCTTCGGCTGAAACGCAGCATAGACTTCCCCGCTGTCGAGACCGCGACGAAGGTCATCGACGGTGATCTCGGACAGGCGCGCATCGACGCCGCGCCGCGACGCCGCTGCTTCCTGGAACGGCGACAGTGCAACGCGGAGCAGAGCGAGATCAATCGGCTTCGGCAGCGAAATGGTGTCGAGCATGCCGACCGCGTGAGCCATCCTCACCGTGGCATTGAGGATGCGTTCTTCACATCCGCTGATGATGATGATGCGGCGCGGCTTGGCCTCGGTCTGCGCGATCAGCCGCAACAGCTCGATGCCGTCGTGATCGCCGAGCGACAGATCGATCGTGATGTAGTCGAACCGGCCGTTCGCGAGATGCTCCGCCGCTTGGTGATAGGACGAGGCGAAACGTGGGCGGTAGCCGAGCTTGGTGCAGACCCCGCTGACGATCGCGCCTTGCACCGGATCGTCGTCAACCACGAGAACATCGACCGCCGTTTCGGGGGTGATTGGATTTGGCATCGCCGCGCTCGCTGTTCAGGCTCCTCGGTGGCTAACGATCCGCCGTCGGTTTCGGACCGGTCGCCCGTCATCATCGGGTTTCTGGCGCGTCGGCAAGGGCATGTGGTAAGCAGCCACCAAACCAACACCAACCATCGCGCGAAAAGATACTAGCACTCGACTGTTGAAAGAAGCTTCCGCAGTTCTCGGACCTGCGCCGCCTGCGTGAATGTCGTTAGCAATCCCCTGCGATTTCGCGGAAATTTGTGCGGATAGTTCACGCGACGCGATCGTCGCGGCCGGAAGCCTTGACGCTCTTGTTGCGGGTGCTGAGGAAGCGGACGTCGATCTCCGAGCCGTTGACGCGGATCAGCTCGCAGCGGCGATAGGCGAGACCCGTCGACGACAGCAGAAGAAAGAACTCCTTCAGGTTCAACCCTTCGATCGAGCCCTCGAGTTCGAGCTCGGCGTCGACGGCGGACACCGCCTTGAGCACGCAGTTGCGCCGCCAAGTGCCGTCGATGCCCATGATCCAGACGTGATAACCGCGTCCGAATGACACCCGTTCCGGTCCGCCGGTTTCGGACGCCACGGTGTTCTCCCTATCGCCCGGTCAGGGCATTGACTTTGAATCCGCCGCCAGCGGCCAGTCCCGGCGCCGTCGACGCAGCCGGGTTGTTCGGCAGGTAGACGCCGCGGCGTTTCGGACAGATGCGGTAGGCGTCGGTGAGTCCGACCACGGTCTCGGCCGCGCCCAGGAACAGATAGCCGTCCGGCTCTGTGACCCGCATCAGCCGGTTGAAGATGTCGGACTTGGTCGCCTGATCGAAATAGATCAGCACATTGCGGCAGAAGATCACGTCGAACTTGCCGAGCGCGGTGAAGTCCTGCAGCAGGTTGAACTGCCGGTACTGCACCATCGAGCGGACGTCGGCGTTGAGCTGCCACATCGTGCCGACCTGCTTGAAGTACTTCACCAGAAGCTGGATCGGCAGCCCGCGCTGCACCTCGAACTGAGTGTAGAGGCCGGCCTTGGACTTCTCCAGCACTTCCGGCGACAGGTCGGTGGCGATGATCTCGATCCGCCAGCCGGCGAGCTCGGCGGACTTCTCCTTGAGCAGCATCGCCAGCGAATACGGCTCCTGGCCGGTGGACGACGCCGCGCACCAGATCCGCAGCGACTTGCGTCCAGCGCGGGCCTTGATGAGGTCCGGGATCACGCTGTCCTTGAAATGATCGAACGGCGTCTTGTCGCGGAAGAAGAACGTCTCGTTGGTGGTCATCGCTTCGACGACGTCGTGGATCAACGCCTCGGATCCCGCCTTCATCTTCTGCACCAGGTCGGTGATGCCGGGCACGCCCGCCTTGCGGGCGAGCGGCAGCAAGCGGCTCTCGAGCAGATACTTCTTGTCAGCCGACAACACCAGGCCGGAACGGTCCTTGAGCAGCTTCTGCAGGTACTCGTAATCGAGCGGTGTCATGCGGTCCTTCCCGGGAGAATTCGAGGGCGATGAGCTTGGTTCGGCGCGCTACGTCATGCAGCCATACGTTGGGTTGCGATTTCGAGGACTTTATCGACGTCGAGGACGACCATGAGCTGTCCGTCGAGGCGGTGGACGCCGTTGGCGAAGGAGGCCATGCGGGGATCGAGGTTGACCGGGTTGGTCTC
>NZ_UFQQ01000016.1 GCF_900218015.1 Rhodopseudomonas pentothenatexigens
GCCCCGCCCCTCGCTGCGATAGCGACGGGCGCACAACTCGGGCTCATCGAGCCGCGAGAGCGATTGGCCGTGGCTGTTTGACAGTGTGGATCGGAGAACGGGGAGATGCGGGGCGCCTGCCTCACTCACGGCGTCATCGCCCGACTTGATCGGGCGACCCAGTATTCCAGAGCGCCTGTGGCGATGGGGTGCTTTGCTGCGAGCGCTCCGCGATACTGGATCCCCGCCTACGCGGGGATGACGGTTGGGCGCGGAGCGACGCTACGAGGTCCAAGCTACCCACGGGTTTACAAACTATCCGCGAGTCATTCCTGGGTACGCAGCGAAGCTGCAGAACGCTTCGGGGATCCGGGTTCGCGTAGCAAGCGTAGCCCGCGTGAGCGAAGCGATACCCGGGACTCTCATGTTCGCTCACCCCCGCGTGTCGCTGCGCTCACGCGGGCTACTCACTCAAAGCCGCGACCAGCGTTTCGATCGGCAGGAACAGCGTCCGGCTGTCTTCGGGATATTCGATGAATTCGGCGCAGCGCAGATCAAAGCGCTTGGCCGCATCGTCCTTGGCGTGGACCAGAACCGCGCCGATACCGATGCTCTGCGACGCCAGCGCGATCCGGCGCAGCGCGTCCGAAAGCAGGTCCGCGCCGAGCCCCCTTCCGGCATGAGAGCGGCTGACGGCCAGCCGTCCGATCACCGACACCGGGATCGTGTCGGGCGCGTTGCGGCGGACCTTGCCGGGCGCTGCGGCGCGCTCGACCGCGCCCGCTGAAACGCAGAAATAGCCGACGACCTGATTGCCCTCGCGCACCACGTAGGTGCGCGAGAAGCGGCTTTCGTTCTTGAGCGCCCGTTGGCGCAACCAGTCGTTCGACACCGGCTCACCGCAATCGAACGCCGACAGATCGTGTGCAATCGTCAGGGGAACAGGAGCCGACAGACGGGAGCGTGGCTGGTTTGGCGCGTCGTCTATGTCCGCCATGCCGAGAAAGGCCATTGGCGCACGGCGCTGCGCCGCGCACTCTTTGACAATGACCGACCGCAGTCGCCGGCGATGTGCTTGCGCGTCAGCGCCGCTCGGCCTGCTCCTTGTCGGCCTCCGCGCCGGGCGAGGCTTCGTCGAGCGGGATGGTTTCGGGGGATGCGCTCGGGGTCCGGCCGGCGATGGTGCTGCGCTGCGGCGGCGCCGGGTCTGCGCCGCGTTTGCTGGCGGGGGTCTCGACCTTGTGCTTGTCGTCCGGCGCGCCGTTAGTGCTCATGGGAACCTCCTTGGTTGCCCGGACCAACGCGGTGGCGCGGCGTCGGTTGCTTTGGCACTGCGGCGGGCGCCGATCTGCGCGGACGCGGCGCTGCGTTCGCCGTCCGCGCATCGGCGACGACGCAGCAGACCCGGCCGCTACTTCACCGCCGCCCGCATCGCTTTCCAGTCGAAGCCTTTCGCCGTCGCCAGCGCTTCGTCTTCGCCGAGGCCCTTGAACGACAGCGACAGCGCGGCGGCGGGGCCGAGCGCGATCAGGATGGTGCCGGACTTGTCGCTGGCCTGGAACGTCCGCGTCACCTTGAAGCCGTCGATCGTGGTGGTGCTGGCCGGGCCGTGGCTGGCTTCGGTCTTCATCCCGGTGCCACCGGCCGCCAGCCGACTTTGTGCCGGCGCGCCGGCGAGCAGCTGGACGCTGACATGGATCTCGCCGCGCGCGTAGCCGCGCTGCACCACCACGATGCGGCTGCCGCCGTCCTGCATCGCCAGGCCGCCGAGCTTGCCGGCTTTCCAGCCCGGCAGCTCGACCAAGAGCGGCGCGTACGGCTCCAGCCCGTCCCCGGCGCGCGCCGGCGACGGCGGCGCCAGCACCGCCGCGGCGAGCACGGGCAACGCGACAGCCAAACCAGCAAGACGACGACGCGCGATCATGACAACCTCCAGTTCAAGACAGAGCCGCAACCTAACAAGGCCGCAGGCCGCAGCATTGATCTGAGCGCACGATCGCCGAAGGTCGCAGGGCCTCGCGTGGAGGATCCAAGCGCGCCGGATCGGGCGCAGGCCGCATCGCCACGACGCCATCGCGGAGAGGGGATTCGCCCTCGTCATGCGCGGGCTCGACCCGCGTATCCATCCAACGATAACCCGCTGTGCCATCGTCGCCCTCGTCCAGATGATGGGTCGCCGGGTCGAGCCCGGCGACGACGCGAAGCGCGCAAAAGGGCCCCGATACCCAAACATCGCCGCTGGTGGGCGCGCCGTGACGGCGCCTTCGCGATGGATCGCAAGCCGTCGCGACCAACCACCAACTTTGCGCCGCGCGGCGCGCGCCCGCCCCTCGTCGTGACGACGACGGGCGCATGGCTCGGACGCTGCGGCGCCGCGAGACTGTGGTTGCATGTCCAAGGCCGAACGGCCCTCGCCGCGCCTGACCGCGCACCTGGTGCGCGTTAACCCACCGTTAACGATAACACGGCGCTGACGCGAACCAGACAATTGTCGTCGCGATTAGTATCGCATCACAGCGAATGGAGAGATGCGATGAGCGAAGCGACCCTGATACTTCCGAACATGCGCGGCGGCTGCGCCACCGCCGACGGCAAGGTGCACACGCTGTTTCGGATCAACAGCCGCGTCCGGCGCGAGATGGCGAAGCCGGCCGCAATGACCTCATCACCACCAGCGGCGAATGATGATCACCCATCAGACGATCACGCGCGTGAAGGGTAAGTCCTTCGCGCGGCGCCTCACGCCGCCGCCGGCACCTTCACCCGCGCGCCGGGCGCAATCGTCGGCGGCGCGGCGTTGAGGTGATCGATCGCGAAACCGGCGGCGGCCTTGTAGCCGGCCATGAAGGCGGCGCGCTCGGCCGGCGAGATCACGTCGTCGATGTTGTCGAAGGTGCCGCCGCAGCGCTCGTCGACCAGGTTGAGCAGGCCGAACGGGCCGGCGCCGCGATTGCGCAGGATCAGCTGCGAGATCGGGCCGCACAGCTTGGTGTCGAACGCCGCCAGCGCCGCCTCGGTCGCGCCGTGCGCCACCATCGCGGCGCCGAGCTCGCGCGCGTCGACGATCGCCTGGGTGCCGCCGTTCGAGCCGGTCGGATACATCGCGTGCGCCGCATCGCCGATCAGCAGCACCGGGCCGTCGCGCCAGGTACTCACCGGATCGCGGTCGATCATCGGGTTCTCGTAAGCGGAGTCGGCCTCACGGATCATCGCCGGCACGTCGAGCCAATCCCACACCCAGCCGTCGAAATGATGCGCGAACTCGGAGGTCGGCACCTGCCGGAACCAGCCCTGCTGCTTCCAGCCGTCGGCATTGTCGAGCGTGACCTCGGCGATCCAGTTCAGCATCGACAGCCCGGTCGCGGGATCCGGATGCGAAATCGGATAGATCACCACGCGGTGGCGATGCGTGCCGAGGCCGATGAACGAGGCGCCGCTGCGGGTCGGCTTGCCCCATGTCGTGCCGCGCCACATCACCGCGCCGCCCCAATGGATCGGCGGCTGGTTCGGATGCATCTGCGCCCGCACCGCGGAGTGAATGCCGTCGGCGCCGATCAGCAGCGCGCCGGTGATTTCGGAACTGCCGCCATCGGCATGCTCCAGCGTCGCCACGACGCCGTCTGCGGTCTTGCGATAGGAAGTGACGCGGCGGCCGAGCTGCACCGCGTCCGCGCCGAGCCGCTCGATCACCTTCTCGTTCAGCAGCATGTGGAAGCGGCCGCGATGTACCGCATATTGCGGCCAGCGATAGCCGGCGGCCTTGCCACGCGGCTCGGCATAGATGTCGTTGCCGTTGAGGCCGACCAGCGCCCATTCCTTCGCCGGCAGGCCGACGCGATCGAGATCGGTTTCGGTGATGCCGAGGTCGAGCAGTTCGCGCACCGCGTTCGGCTGCAGATTGATGCCGACGCCGAGCGGGCGCATCTCGCGCGCCGCATCATAGACCACGCAGGGCACGCCGATCTGATGCAGCGTCAACGCCGCCGCAAGCCCGCCAATGCCGCCGCCGGCGATGATCACCCTGTCGCTCATGAGAAGGACGTCCTACCCGCTTGTGATTTCGACTTGCTGTAGCCAGCAACGCCGGGCGAGGCAAGCAAGGGAGGCCGGCAGGTGCGGCGCCGCCGGTATTCGGCTTTCGTTCCGACGACGGCGCTTGACGGCCACGAACATATCGGGAACGTTCTGCAATCAGGAATTGCAGAACGGCTGACCTGGTTACAGCGGAGGCGTCGATGCGGTGTCGTTGTCAGTCGTTCAGCGCAGCGTCGGCGCAGCAGATCGCCGCCCTGCCCGCGCCCGACAGGATGCCCGGTCGTGATTAGTCCGGAGGAAGGCGTCACCTCCAAACCGGACGCGCTACGGGTCAGCCCGGAAGCCGATCAGGTCACAGGCCGCTGTGAGTGCTGCGGCCAGATCAGCCGCCGTGTCTCGGGCACGATCTCGACGGCGGACGCCGCCGTCGCGGCCTATACGGTGTGGTGGACGGTCGGCCATATCGCCGAACACGGTGCGGAGTTCGACCTGATCTGCGGGCGCTGGGGCGACGGCACCACCGCGTCCGACCGCGCCGTCGTGCGGCTGCATCATTTCATCGCCCCGACCGGCCCGGCCGTGATGGTGCAGGATGCCAGCCTCGCGGACGGCCTCGACCGGCTGGCCGCGCACGCACTGCGGCGCGACGACATCATCGGCACGCCGCGTGCCGCAGAGGTGTTCGGGTTGTACGACGCGATCGCGCTGCAGGACGCACGGCTCGCCGAGCTGTTCGGCGCGCCGGTTCCTTGCGGGCCTTGCGGCCCGTGCGCCGAGCGCCGCAAGCTTCCGTCGCGGCGCAGTCGTTCGGGCCCGCGCCGTGGCCGGACTATTTGAAACCGATCGCCAGACCAGACAGATCGAGGTCGGCGATCAGGCCGACCTGCGAGCCGGACAGTTCGAGCACCGCGCCCTTCTCGTTGCGCAGCACGATGGCGCGGGCGCCGACGCCGATCGCAGCCCCGGCCCCGACCGCGCCGTACACGCCGGCGACGTCGCGCGGCGAGCGGATGTTGCTGACGCGCCCCGACAGCTGCGCCTTCGAGCCGCCGAACACCAGGCCGTAGGACAAGCCGCCGATCGACAGCGGATAGCGCTTGCCGTGGAAGTTCAGCATCCCCGAGCCGCCGGAGCCGCCGATCACCCAGCCGCCTTTGTAGATCGTCAGCGTGATCCGTCCCTCGTCGGCGCGCGCGCCGGTGACGAAGCCACCGAGCAGCAGCAGGGCGGCAACAATCCCGAACCAACGACGCATCATCATCCCCCTTCGATCACCGGACCCGAGCGTTCCGGCTGTACAGTTTTCAGCCCCGCGGTCGCGAGGACGATTCGATCGAGTCAGCATAGCAGGGGCTGCGGGCCACCGGGACATGGCGGTAAATGCAACTGACACGCAGCGCCGCTACGCGCCGACACGACCATCGTCGAGGCCGGTTCGATGGGTAAAACCCTGCCATTTTACGGGGCCCGGCTTCCGGCGCGGCGGAATTGACGATAGGTTGAGGAACGGTTTTCCGAGGATCAAGCGGTGCTGCGCAAAGCCTTCATGAAAGTGTTTTCGGCCCATCCGGTCGAGACCATCGCCGCCTGCACCGGTCTGTTCATGATCGTGCTCGGCTTCGCGCTCGGCACCCAGTCCGGTTGGATCTGGTTCTGGGGTCAGGTGTCGGCGATCTTCGGCGCCAGCCTCGCCACGCTGGCGGTGGTGTGGACGCTGCGCCAGCGCGCCGCCGAAGCCCGCATGGCCGCCAATCTCGACGTGCTGGCGCGCCAGCTCGAGACTTCGATCAGCCAGATCCACAAATCGGTGAAGGGCGGCCGCGACGAGTCGATCCCCGCTGCCGTGTACTTGGCGCAGATCGAGCAGTGCATCGACAATCTGATCGGCGTCACCCACGAGCTCGGCGAGATCACCGGCCGGCAACTGCCGTTCGACGTGATCGAGATGCTGACCGCACGTGATACGCTCCAGATCGAGGCGCGGATCACCGACGGCCGCACCCCGGAGCGCAAGCTGGTCACCGAGACCGAGAACTGCCCGGCCTGCAAGAAGCAGGTCGAATTCCAGGTCGGCAGCCTGCCCGGCGACAGCGCCAAGCCGACCTGCCCGCATTGCGGCCAGCGCTTCCACGCTCACCGCTCGACCAGCGGCAACATCTTTCTGCGGATGCCGGGCGCCTCGCAATTCACCCGCGCGGTGTCGGTCAATTGCCCGGTGTGCGCCAGCAAGATCCCGGCGAATATCGACCAGGGCAAGCAGCATTCGGAGACGCGTTACTGCTTTTCCTGCGGCGCCAAGGTATCGATCGATCCGCTCGGCCAGCAATGCACGCTGCTCAACAAGCAGGACCGCCTGCCCGGCCATCTCAACGGCGCCGGCACGCTGGTGTGCGACAAGTGCAACGACCCGGTGATCACGCTGACCTCGAACAGCGCCGGCACCTACGGCATCTGCCGCAAGGACGACGGTCTGGTGTTCTCCGCCGCGGCGAGCGCAGCGTCCCACGCTGCGCCGGCCGCCTCCGCCACCAAGCCGGCGGCGGCGGACGCGGTGGCGCGCAGCGACGCCGCCGAGTAGCGCCGCCTCGCGACCTCGCGCCGGCATCGTTCACGTCGGCCTCATTCACGTCGGCCTCATTCACGTCGGCCTCATTCACGTCGGCCTCATTCACGTCGGCCTCATTCACGTCGGCCGCTGCCGCCTCGGCGCGGAATTGAAGCCGTCACGCAAGCTCTGGTACAGTCGCGTCGTCAAGAATCGTTTGGGGGCGTTGCGTGGCTGAAACTGAATCCACCCGCCGCGGACGTCCGGGGCCACAGGGCCCGCGCGGACGTCCCGGTGAACCGGGCCGACCGGGACCACAAGGACATCCGGGCCGTCCCGGCCCCGAAGGCCCCCGCGGCAAACCGGGTCCGGTCGGCAAACCCGGACCGATCGGCAAGGCCGGTCCGCAAGGCAAGCCCGGCGTCGCCGGCAAGCCTGGCCCCGACGGCAAGCCCGGCCCGCAAGGCAAACCCGGCCCGCAAGGGCCCCGCGGTGAACAAGGCCCCCGTGGCGAGCAGGGTCCGCGCGGCGAACAGGGCCCCCGCGGTGAGCCCGGCCCCGCCGGCGCGCTGCCCTCGATCGACCAGGTGATGCCCTGGCTGCACCTGATCTTCGACGCCTACGAAGACTACAAGGCGCAGCGGGCGCGCGAGGCACGCGAACTCGAGGAGCGGATCGCCGCCGAAGCGCTCGAGCAGGCAGCGCGCGAAGCCGCCGCGCGCGAGGTCGCCGCCGCGATCGAAGCCGCCAATGCCGAAGCCGAGATCGTCGAGGACGACGACGCGAACCCGGATGGCGGCAAGAAAAAGAAGAAGCGCAAGCACAAGGACTGAGCGGCTTGCGCAGGATCGCCGCGTGGCGGTCAGCCGAACCGCGCGCGCGATCGTTCCCTCGCCTTCGCCGCTTCGATGTCGCGGTCGCGCGGCGCGGCTGGCGTCTGCAGCGACGTCAGCAGCGTACGCGCGGCGCCGGTGATCTCGCTCACGGCGCGATCGAACGCCGCGGCATTGGCTCGCGACGGCGCATTGAATCCGGACAGCTTGCGGACGAATTGCAGCGCGGCTGCGCGGACCTCGTCGTCGGTCGCCGGCGGTTCGAAGTTGAACAGCGTCTTGATGTTGCGGCACATGGCAGCGGCCCTTCGCGTGTCGACAGGCCGCCGATGGTAATCGAGGCCACCCGCGAGACAACACGGAACCGCCGCGACACAAAGCCTTGCCGAACGCCGTGCGATGATTAGCTGACGCCAAGGCGCGCAACGAACGGCGGAGACGGCGGCATGGCTTCGACGATCTGGTACTACACGGTTCTGGTCGTCGAATCCGTGCTCGGCATCGTCGGCCTGCGGCTGTACGAGGAGCCGAGCTACGCCGTGCTCGACCGGCCCGCCGAGGCGGTCGAGATCCGCCGCTACGCGCCGCGCGTCGCCGCCGAGGTCGACCTCGAGCGCCGCGGCAATGCCGACGGCCAGGCGTTCACGCTGCTGTTCAACTACATCGCCGGCGCCAATCGCGGCAGTTCGGGCGCCTCCGAGCGCGTCGCGATGACGGTGCCGGTCGATGTCGCACGTCCGGCCAAGATTGCGATGACGGCCCCGGTCGAATCCGCGACGCAGGACCGCATGACGCGGATGCGGTTCTTTCTGCCGGCCACCTTCTCGGCTGATACTGCGCCGAAGCCCGACGACGCGCGGGTCCAGATCGTCACCGTGCCGGAGCAGACCATCGCGACGCTGCGCTTCTCCGGCACCGGCCGCGACCTGCGCGAGCGCGAGCAGCAACTGATCGCGGCGCTCGCCAACACGCCGTGGCAGCCGGTCGGCGCGCCGTACGGCCTGTTCTACGACGCGCCGTTCACGCTCCCCTTCGTCCGCCGCAACGAAGCCGCGGTGCAAGTCACGCGGCGCTGATCCTCCCCACCGGCAGCGCTTCGAAGCGCATCGCGCGCATGGTTCAGGCATCGCTCGGCGAAGGCAGCCGGATACGGCTTCTGTGACATCCGTAAGACTACGTAAGGCACCTCACAGAACGATTCACGCCGTAACGTGCTGATTGCAGGTAACCATTTGCCTCAACACGCGATTTCGGACGTCCTTTGTTAACCGTGGTTTCACGAGGTCGGGCGTAGTGCTGGCCGCGATGCGCCATGGCGCAACTCACGATTTCGGCGCGGTCCTGCCTTGTCCTGGCGCACCCGCTCAATACGAAGGTTCTCGACATGAGACTCAACAGTATCGGCATGAAGCTCGGCTTTGCGAGCCTGACCAGCATCGCGCTGTCGCTGGGCATGGCGGCCAATCAGCTGACGACCGAGCGATCGATCAACGTCGTCAACGCCCGCGCCGACGCCTTGCAGATGGTCGCCGATCACGGTCTCGAAGCCAACGTCGCGCTGCGCCGGATGCAGCTCGCTGCCGCCGAGCTTCGCCTCGCCGCGACGCCGGCGCAGCTCGAGGCGGCCGTCACGACGCTGCACGACGCGCGCGAGACGGCCGACCGGCAGATCGCGATCGCGGTCGCGCAGGCCACAGACGGCGCCGAGAAGGAGCGGCTGCAGTCGATCGGTACTCTGGCCTCGCAGTACGATCGTGCGATGACCGAGGCCGGTGCCGTGATCAAGTCGGTGCTGAGCGGCACTGCCAGCGACGCCGACAAGGCGAGACGCGATCAACTGGTGTCGCAGACTCAATCGATGGCGACGCAGGCGCTCGGCCTGATGCGCGAGGCGGTCGATCGCGCCGAACAATCGGCGAGAACGACCAAGAAGCAGGCCTCGGACGAGCTGTTCAGTGCCAACCGGATCAACTTCGCGCTCGGCATGCTGGTGATGACCTCGCTGGTGATCTCGATGGTATTCACCTTCTTCGGCATTTCGCGGCCGCTGATGCGGCTGAACGGCGCCCTGGGCAAGATGGCGGGCGGCGAGCTCGACGTCGAGATCCCCGGCGCGGCGCGCGGCGACGAGATCGGCGACATCGCCAAGACCGTAGTGGTGATCCGCGAGAACGCCGATCACCGGGCGCGCGAGGAAACCGAGCAGAAGGCGCACCAGGACGAAATGGCGGCGTTGCAGCGCAAGCAGGAAATGCAGAAGCTCGCCGACGCCTTCGAGGGCGCGGTCGGCCGCATCGTCGAAGCGGTGTCGAGCGCGTCGACCGAACTCGAAGCCTCCGCCAGCAAGATGGCGCACACCGCCGAGGAAGCCGAAAAGCTGACCGCCGCGGTCGCCGGCGCGTCGGAAATCGCCACCAGCAACGTGCAGTCGGTCGCTTCCGCCACCGAGGAAATGGCGTCGTCGATCCACGAGATCAGCCGTCAGGTCCAGGACTCGTCGCGGATCGCCAGCTCCGCGGTGCAGCAGGCCAACAAGACCAACGACCGCATCAATCAGCTCGCCACCGCGGCGCAGCGGATCGGCGACGTCGTCGATCTGATCAACACCATCGCCGGCCAGACCAACCTGCTGGCGCTGAACGCCACCATCGAGGCGGCGCGGGCCGGCGAGGCCGGTCGCGGTTTCGCGGTGGTCGCAGCGGAAGTGAAGGCGCTCGCCGAGCAGACCGCCAAGGCGACCGACGAAATCAGCCAGCAGATTTCGGGGATGCAGTCGGCCACCGAAGAGTCGGTGTCGGCGATCAAGGAGATCGGCACCACCATCGGCCAGATGTCGGAGATCTCGTCGGCGATCGCTTCGGCGGTCGAGCAGCAGGGCTCGGCCACCCAGGAGATCTCGCGCAACGTCCAGCAGGCGGCGCAGGGCACCATGCAGGTCAGCGCCAACATCGCCGACGTCGAGCGCGGCGCAGCGGAGACCGGGATGTCGTCGTCGCAGGTCCTGGCGGCGGCGCGGTCGCTGTCCAGCGACAGCACTCAGCTCAAGACCGAGGTGGCGCGCTTCCTCAGCTCGGTGCGCGCGGCGTAACGCCTTCCGTGTCAGCAAAGGCAACGGCCCGGCCTCACGCGAGGCCGGGCCGTTGCCGTTTCTACCGTTCGCATCTGACCTTGCATTTCACATCCCATGATTGCAGATTTGAGCTGCGGCCGGGGGAGGTTGCAGTGCGTGTTGCAAGTTGCGTGATCGCCATCGCGTTGGCCGGATGCGTCAGCAATGAATCACTCAAGTCCGGCAGTTGGCGGATCGATCAGCGACCGGACCTGATCACCGGGACGCCGGTGGCGGGCGCCTTCACTCTGACCACGCGGGCCTCGAACAGCACCGACCCGCTGATGGCGGCACCGGCGACGCTGCAGCTCACCTGCTTTGAGAACCGGCCGATCGCCAAGGTCAATTTCGGCTTCAGAATTGGCAGCGATCGCAACACCAGCCTCGGCTATCGGTTCGACGACAAGCCGGGACACGACAGTGTGGAATGCGGGTGTTGCTCGGCTTTCGGGTGATCGTGATCGAAGACGCCGCAGCGCTGCAGCAGTTCATTGCCGACCTGCGCGGGTCCAGTCAGCTCGTGGTGCGGATCAGGTCGCTGAACGCCGGAACCAGCACCGCCGTCTTCAAGGTCGACGGCTCGGACGCCGCGATCGAGGCAGCCTACAAGGACTGCTCGTTGCCGCAGGCGCGTGAGCCGCGCCGGACGAGCTGAGAGCCTGACCGGGAATGCCGGCAATCAGACCCGGCAGCTTCGTTTCAACCGTCCGGCTTGTCCGGTCTCGCATTGGCAGCCGACTCGGAACAAGGCTGCCCCCACTGGATGGAGGCAGCCTGACTTCACGATCAGTGATCGAGCTCGCCGATGTGGCGCTGCTGATACAGCTCGACGCCGACCCGATTGACCAAATCGATCTGGGTCTCAAGGAAATCGATGTGACCTTCCTCGTCCTTCATCAGTTCCTCGAACAGATCCCGCGACACGTAATCCTTGACGCTGTGGCAGTAGGTCGCCGCTTCCTGGTAGAGCGCACGGGCGTCGAGCTCGGCCTGCAGATCGGCGGCCAGCACTTCCTTGATGTTCTGGCCGATCCGCAGCGGATCGAGCACCTGCATGTTCGGGAAGCCGTCGAGAAACAGGATCCGATCGGTGAACTTGTCGGCGTGCACCATCTCCTCGATGGATTCCTTGCGCCAGACCTTGGCGAGGTCCTTCAGGCCCCAATTGTCGAGCAGCCGATAGTGCAGCCAATATTGGTTGATCGCCGTCAGCTCGCTGCGCAGCCCGCGGTTGAGATACTCGATGACCTTTGCATCGCCCTTCATGTGGTTCCGTCACTCCTGCAATCGGCGAACCGCTGGCGCGGCCGCTTTAGAATTAGAATAATTCTAGATCACACTGCGGGTGAAATGCAATCCCGGCTGTGCACGGCACGGGCTGGGGGTGCCCGAAGGACGGATCAGAAGGACGAATCAGGAGCCCGTGTGACGATGATCAGCGCCGCACAGCGCTTCGTTCATGATGTTCTTGATGGTGTGCATGCAGCGCCCGCACTTGCGACTGCAGCCGAGACAGCGGTGCACCTCGCCCGGGTTCCGAGCGGGTCCACCCTCGGAATGCATCGTGGCGCGGACGTCGTGGTCGCTGAGGACGTTGCAAGAACAAACGATCATCGGTCTCAATCCAGCAGGTCGCAGCTTTCGAATAGTGAGTTGCAGTCGCTGAAGCAAAAGGAAAACGTGCAAATTCAAGCTATTCCAATCTGCGATAGGCGGCTTGATTTCCGTCAACCACGACACTCCGGCTGTTTAGATCCGCTCTACATTTCGCGGGGCCACGAGGATGCCCCAGCATCTTCGGCAAGGCTGCGCGGCCGCTGGCTCTGCGCTTGATTGCTCGGCGGTACGACCGACAATGGCGGCACTGCGGCGGCCGTATTCATGGTTCGTTCAATCGATTGGTGAAAGGTTACGGGTGCTGGACCATGGCGGGGTCGCGCCCGCGGCCCATCGGGTCCGGTGCTCGTTCGAGAGGTGATGCCATGAGAAAGTCGATGATGGCTTTGGCCGCGGCCGCGACGCTGGCGGTTGCGGCGGTTGGATCAACCGCGCCCGCACAGGCACATGACGGCTTCGGCGCGGGAATCGCCGCCGGGCTGATCGGCGGCGCGCTCATCGGCGGCGCGCTCGCCTCGCCGTACTACGGCGGCCCCGGCTATTATTACGGCGGCGGATATGGTTACGGCTACGGCCCGCGCTACGTCTACGGCTACCGCCCCGCCCCGGCTTACGTGGTCGCGCCCGGCTACTATGGCGGCTGCTACTGGCAGCGGCAGCAATTCTGGGACGGCTATGGCTGGCGAATCCGCCGGATCCGCGTCTGCGAGTGACGGTGAACCTTTCACCGTCCGATCCGACGAAATCTACAGCCCGGACGCTCCGCGGGATGCCGCGTGACCTCGGCCCGAAAAACACCGTTTTTCGGCGACACTGATCCGGCCTGCGAGTTGCGACAATTGACGGCATTGCGCTTTTTTGGTGCTGTGCCGTCGGGGACTACCGGTTCGTTCACCAAGCGCCAGGCGCGGCGCGATCTCAGGAGAGCCTCTCAAATGAAGAAGACTGTTACCGTCCTGCTTGCGGCCGCGACCGTTGCCGGGTCGCTGGTCAGCATTGCACCGGCCGCCAAGGCCGATGGCGGCCGGATCGCCGCCGGCGTCGCGGGCGGCCTGATCGGCGGCGCCCTGCTCGGTGGCGCGATCGCCGCCAGCCGTCCGGCCTACGCCGAACCCGCCCCGGTTTATGTCGAAGAGCCCGATTGCCGCTTCGTGCGTGAGCGGTTCTGGGACGACTACGCCGGCGTGTGGCGTTCGCGCCGCGTCCGCGTGTGCGATTGATCGAGAGCGTTCCGAGCCGCGCGCATCCCGCGCCTCCCGCAAGTATCCGACCCGGCCGAGCGATCGGCCGGGTTTTCGTTTGCGATCAGCGTGCCGCTTCGATCGACCGCAGCACCGGCTCGCTCGGCCAGCAATCGACCTTCAGCCCGGCGCGCTTCTGATAAGCGCCGAGTGCGGCGCGGGTCAGCATCCCGGCCTTGCCGTCGACCTTATCCTGATACAAGCCGAGCCGCGTCAGTCCGCGCTGCATCGCTTCGACGTCCTTGGTGCGAAGCTGCGACGAAGCAGACCACGGCGTCGCGAACGGACGCGGATCGGTCATCCGGTCGGCGAGATGGCCGACGAACAGTACGTAAAGGTCCGAGAAATTGTATTCCTTGATCACGAAGTAGTTCTTCGTGGTCAGGAACGCCGGACCGTAGATACCTTCGGGCTGTAGCAGCGACGCGGGCTGCCGCAGTTCCTCGGCGGTCAGCTTGGCCGGCCGCGCCAGCGCAAAGCCTTCGTGCAACCACTGGCCGATCGGCTTGGTCACCTCCGGCACGCCGTGCGTACAATCGGCCCGCGCCGGCGCCTTGACCTCATAGGCCCAGCGCACGCCGCTCTGCCAACCCTTGTTGACGAGCTGCTGCGCCGCCGACGCCAGCGCGTCCGGCACCGAATGCCAGATGTCGACCTTGCCGTCTCCGTCGAAATCGACGCCGTGCTTGTAGTATTCGGACGGCAGGAACTGGGTCAGACCGGTGGCACCGGCCCAGGACGAACGCATGCCCTGCCGCGTCACCACTCCGTCGCTGATGATCTTCATCGCCTCGATGAATTCGACGCGATACTGCTCCTTGCGGCGCCCGACATAGGCCTGGGTCGCCAGCACCCTCACGGCGTCGTACGGCAGCTTGTAACGGCCGTAGTCGGTTTCGCGGCCCCAGATCGCCAGCACCACCGGCCCCGGGACGCCGAACCGCCGCTCGATTCCGTTCAGCGTCGACCGGTACTTGTCGAGCAGCTTGCGGCCGTGCGCGGCGAGGTTCTCGATCCGCGATTCCTTGACGTAGTCCGCCGGGACCTGGACGAATTCGGCCTGCCGCGGTGCGCCGGTCTTCGGTCGGCCCGGTAGCATCAGGTCGGGCAGCTTGTAGTCCGGCTCGAGGCCGGCGGTGACCGCATCGAAGGTTGCGCGCGAGACGCCGGCCTGCTGCGCTTCCGGCCACAACGAGGCGAGGAAGCGCGCGAAGCCTGCGTCGGCGGCCAGCGCCGTCGCGGGCCCCAGCCACAGCAGCGCGCCGACGAGGCCCGCCGCCCGTGCCCATCGCATCAATGCCCGGCGTGCGCCTTGGCTTCCTCGATCGCCAGATTCGAAATCCGATCGACCCAGGCGATGCCGATCGCCGACAGGATGAACACGGTGTGGATGATGGTCTGCCACATCACCCCGGTTTCGGTGTAGCCACCGACCCGGCCCTCGGCGCCGATATTGCCGGCCTCGATGAAGGTCCGCAGCAGATGGATCGAGGAGATGCCGATGATCGCCATCGCCAGCTTGATCTTCAGCACGCTGGCATTGACGTGGCTGAGCCATTCCGGCTCGTCGGGATGGCCGCGCAGGTTCAGCCGCGACACGAAAGTCTCGTAGCCGCCGACGATCACCATCACCAGCAGGTTCGAGATCATCACGACGTCGATCAGACCCAGCACCGCCAGCATGATCTGCTGTTCGCTGAAATCGAACGAGTGCTGGAACAGGTGCCACAGCTCCTTCAGGAACAGCACGACGTAGATGCCCTGGGCGACGATCAGGCCGACATAGAGCGGCAATTGCAGCCAGCGCGAGCCGAAGATCAGCATCGGAATCGGGCGCAGCCGCTCGCCCTTCGGCGGCAGCGGCGTCTCGGGTGTCATCGACATGAAAGAAAGCTCCGAACAGCGTGGTGGGGCGAACAGTCACTTGGGAACTTCCTTCGATTCTGTCGAGAGTCCCGGGAGCGGCGTTTAACCGCAGTTCGGGCTGACACAGCGGCAGCGCCGAGCAACCACACCGGATCACCGGCCACGCCGGCTATTTGACGGCGACGAGGAAGATCCGCGGAAACCGCAACAGCACCTTGCCGTCGGCTTGCGGCGGATACGCGGCAGCGATCCGCGCCGTGTAGGCGGCCAGGTAGCCCTTGCGCTCGTGCAGTTCGAGCGGATCGATGAAGGGCCGCAGTCCGGTGCCCTTGACCCATTCGACGATCGCTTCGGGCCCGTCGAGAACGTGGTTGTAGACCGTGTGCCAGATCTCCAGCCGGCTGCACAGCGGCCGCAGCGCGTCGTAATACACACCCGGCTTCGGCAGCGTGTCGCGCAGCTCGGCGGCTTTCGACAATTGCTGCCGCCACGGCTCCTGCAACGCGACTTCCCGCATCATGATGTGCGACGGCTCGTCGAGATTGTCGGGCATCTGCACCGCGAGCACGCCGCCGGCATCGAGCCCGGCGACCAGCCGCTTGAGATGTTTGAGGTGGTCCGGCACCCACTGGAACACCGCGTTGGCGAACAGCACCTCGGTGCCGGCCGGCGGCGCCCAGTGCGCCACATTGGCCTCGATGAACTTGTGCTCCGGCAACCGCTCGCGCGCCTGGCGCAGCATGTCGGCGGAGGTATCGACGCCGATCACCGCGGCCTCCGGCCAGCGCTCGACCAGCAGTGCGGTCGAATTGCCCGGGCCGCAGCCGATGTCGGCGACCTTGCGCGGCGCCGTGGTCGGCACCTGCGCCAGCAGATCCCGCGCCGGCCGGGTCCGCTCGTCTTCGAATTTCAGATATTGCTCGGCATTCCAGTCGGCCATTCAGCGTCCCTTGCGCCCCCGAGTCTGCGAGGGGAAAGCTATTGATCGGGAAGGATTTTGCAATATCCTCCAGCGATCGTATATTTGTGACATATACAGATGATCGACCTGAGCCGCGTCGTCGGCTTCGATTGGGACGATGGCAACTCGACCAAGAGCACGCAGAAGCACGCCGTAAGCCGCGGCGAGGCCGAGCAAGTCTTCGCCAACACGCCGCTGCTGCTCTTCACCGACTGGACGCACAGCACGTCAGAGCCGAGGTATCATGCTTACGGGCAGACCGACGCCGGACGGCTCATCCAGATCAGCTTCACGCTACGCCAGGATGGCACTCTGTTGCGTGTGATATCTGCCCGACCGATGAGCGCAAAGGAGCGCGCGAGATATGGCCAAGAAGCTTAAGCAGGTTCCGAAATTCGCAAGCGAAGCTGAAGAGCGTCAATTCTGGGAGACGCACGACACTGCGGATTATTTCGACTTGTCGAAGGCGGTCCCCGTCCGCTTTCCAAACCTCAAGCCATCTACCGTTTCGATCTCGCTACGCCTCCCCGTCGCCATGCTGGAGCAGATCAAAGTCGCCGCCAACAAGCGCGACGTGCCGTATCAGTCGCTGATCAAGATGTGGCTGAGCGAGAAGGTGGGGTAGCCTACTCGCTTGAAAATCAGCTCTAACTTCCGGCGGGACATACCAAGACCTAAGGCGGCCAGACCGAGAGGAAGTTCGATTCTGCTCCCGCTGCGATCCATCTGGCGACATCGAGCCGCTTCGGAGCAACTCTCGTCACCTTCCACGACAGGTTGACCGCGGCCGGTTCAATCGAACAGCGCGAACATCCTCAGACTGGCTTAGCTGACGCGCCTCAGCGCGTCAGCTTCTTGTACTTGGCCCGGTGCGGGATGATGGCGTCCTGGCCGAGACGGCGCATTTTGTCCTTCTCGTAGTCCTGGAAGTTGCCTTCGAACCATTCGACGTGGCTGTCGTCTTCGAACGCCAGGATGTGGGTGGCGATACGGTCGAGGAACCAGCGATCATGGCTGATGATCACGGCGCAGCCGGCGAAATCCTCCAGCGCCTCTTCGAGCGCGCGCAGGGTGTCGACGTCGAGGTCGTTGGTCGGTTCGTCGAGCAGTAGCACGTTGGCGCCGGACTTCAGCATCTTGGCGAGGTGGACGCGGTTGCGTTCACCGCCCGACAGCGAGCCGACCTTCTTCTGCTGATCGCCGCCTTTGAAGTTGAACGCCGAGCAGTAGCCGCGGGAATTGACTTCCTTCTTGCCGAGCAGGATCAGCTCGTTGCCGTCCGAGATCTCTTCCCAGACGGTCTTCTTCGGATCGAGCGCGTCGCGCGACTGATCGACATAGCCGAGCCGCACGGTCTCGCCGACCGTGATGGTGCCGGAATCCGGTTTCTCCTGCCCGGTGATCATCCGGAACAGCGTGGTCTTGCCGGCGCCGTTCGGGCCGATCACACCGACGATGCCGCCCGGCGGCAGCTTGAAGGTGAGATCGTCGATCAGCAGCCGATCGCCGAAGCCCTTGGTGAGGTGCTCGAAATCGACCACGTTGTTGCCGAGTCGCTCGGCGACCGGAATGATGATCTGTGCGGTCTGGGTCTGCTTCTCGCTGGCCTTGGCGAGCAGTTCCTCGTAGCGCTGATAGCGAGCCTTGGACTTGGCCTGGCGGGCCTTCGGCGAGGCCGCGATCCACTCCTGCTCGCGCTCAAGGGTCTTCTGATGGGCCGCATCCTCGCGGCCTTCCTGCAGCAGCCGCTTCTGCTTCTGCACCAGCCAGGACGAGTAGTTGCCCTCGTACGGAATGCCGCGGCCGCGATCGAGCTCGAGGATCCAGCCGGTGACGTTGTCGAGGAAGTAACGGTCGTGGGTGACGATCAGGATCGCGCCGGGATAGTTGCGCAAGTGCGTTTCCAGCCACGACACGCTCTCGGCGTCGAGATGGTTGGTCGGCTCGTCGAGCAGCAGCAGGTCGGGCTGGTCGAGCAGCAGCTTGCACAGCGCGACGCGGCGGCGTTCGCCGCCCGACAGCTTGCTGACGTCGGCGTCGTCCGGCGGGCAGCGCAGCGCGTCCATGGCCTGGTCGACCTTGCTGTCGAGATCCCACAGCCCTGCGGACTCGATCTGGTCCTGCAGCGTCGTCATCTCGTCGGCGGTTTCCTCCGAGTAGTTCATCGCCAGCTCGTTGTAGCGATCGAGGATCGCCTTCTGCTTGGCGACGCCGAGCATGACGTTTTCGCGCACGGTGAGCGCCGGATCGAGCTGCGGCTCCTGTTCGAGATAGCCGACGCGGGCCCCCTCGGCGACCCAGGCTTCGCCGGTATATTCCTTGTCGATCCCAGCCATGATCTTCAGCAGGGTCGACTTACCGGCGCCATTGACGCCGAGCACGCCGATCTTGGCGTCCGGGTAGAACGACAGATGGACGTTATCCAGCACCTTGCGGGTCGGATAGGCCTTGGTCAGGCCCTGCATGAAATAGACGAACTGGCGAGCCATTTTGGCCTTGCAACCTTCACGAGCTTTGAGAGAGGATGCCTCTTCTAGCGAAACCAACCGCATTTCACAATCGACGATGCGGTCGCTGCGGGGCCGACAATGGTGGCCACAGAGCAGACGGAAGCTGGTGAGTTCACGTCCGATACGATTCCGTCCAGGGCTGCCGATCCGCTCGGCATCCGGGCCGATGTGAATGCCTTCGCGCGGATGATCTGCCTCGAACAGGCGACGCCGCCACTGTCGATCTGCCTGCTGGGCGAATGGGGCTCCGGCAAGTCGACCTTCATGGAAGGCATCCAGAGCGAGGTTAAACGACTCACCGCACCGCCGACCATGGGCCGCGCCGCCCCTGCACCGGCGGAGGACGAGCCCAATTTCGTCGAGGACATCGTCCAGGTCCGGTTCAACGCCTGGCATTTCGCCGACGCCAATCTGTGGGCCAGTCTCACCGCGGTGTTCTTCGATCAGCTTCGCCGCGGCGGATATGACGGCGGCCGGCAGCGCGATTATCAGGAGCTGATCACCAAGGTCGCCGCCAGGGTGAGAAGTCTGGAGGCGAGCGCTGCCCAGGCGGCCGGCAAGGTGGACGACGCCAAGCGCAAGCTGGAAACCGCCACCGCGGCCCTGACGCTTGCGGAGAAGCAGCTCGCCGCCAGCGAAATCGCGCTGGCTTGGGACCAGCTCCAGGCGGATTTCGAGACCATCCGCAAGGACAACCAGGCCAAGCTGAAAGAGATCGGCCGCCGCGTCTATCGCGACGATCTGGCGGCGGATACCAAGACATTCGCTGCCGCCGTTGCGGACGCTGTCTCGGCGCCGGGAAAGCTGGCCTTGATCGGACGCATCCTGATCGGCGGCGGCCCGGCCACCTGGCTCGGCATCGTTGCGGTGATCGCGATCTGCGCCATCGGCATCGCACTGCCGGCGATCGACACGGCCGATGCCGCGACCTTGTATCAGCGGATCGGCGCCTGGGGTGCCGGCAGTTTCGCGGCGCTCGGCGCGCTGTGGCAGGCGTTCCGGACGGCCAAGCCGATCATGGACGGCGCCTGGACCTACGCCAAGGCAGTCGAAGGCGCGCGCGAGAAGGCCGCCAAGGATCTCGAAGCCAAACGCAAGCAAGCAGCCGAGGCCGCCGCGGCATTGACCGCCGCCGAGGCGGAGCTCGCGGCCTCGCAGAAGCCACTGTCCGCATTCCACGGCCAGCCTGCCGATGCACCCGCCACCATCCTGCGCTACTTCCTGTTCGAAGACAGCGACGTGCGCGAGTACGACAAGCACGTCGGCATCGTCAGCCGGGCGCGACGATCGTTCGAGCAGCTCGATGCCATCGTCGCCACTGCCCGGCGCGGCCGCAAGGCCGACGACAAGTTTCAACAAGGCGTCCCGCTGTCCAGGGACGAAACAGCGCTGCGCGCCAAATGGCTGGCGGCCGGTGATGGCGCCGGCCTGCGCGTGCCCGACCGGATCGTGCTGTATATCGACGATCTCGACCGCTGCAGCCACGAGCAGGTCTACGCGGTGCTGCAGGCGATCCACCTGCTGCTGTCATTTGAACTGTTCGTGGTGGTGGTCGGGGTCGACGTGCGCTGGATCGAGGCGGCGATCGCCAAGTCGTTCGACAAGGACAGCGCTTCCCGCAACGACGCCCTGCAAGTCCCGAGCATCGCGCGGCGCAAACAGGCGCTCGATTATCTGGAGAAGATCTTCCAGATCGCGTTCTGGCTGGAACGTCTGACGCTCGGCGACGGCGCCGCCGAAGGCAGTTACGGCGCTTATGTGCGAACGCTCCTGAAAGAGAACGAGCGCGCGACACCCGGCCTGAACATCTTCAAGTCGGTGCTGGCATCGACCTCGGCCCGGCTGGACGCCGACTTTGCTCGCGAGCTCGCCGGAAACGGGCTGGAAGCCCCCGGCGGTGCCCTGGCGCTGCCGGGCGAGCCGGTTCCGGAGGAAGACGAGTTCGGCGCGGTGAACGCGGCGCTGGCCTCGCTCAAACTGGAGGCGGAAGAGGTCGCGCTGCTCGCGAGTCCCTTCATCGGCGCGCTCGCCTGCAAGTCGCCGCGCGCCGTGAAGCGGCTGGTGAACATCTATCGGATCGTGCGAGCCCGGCTGTCCGACAGCGATCTGGCGCAGTTCCTCGGTAGATCGGGCGATCCGCCGCGCTACCCGGTCGCCACGCTGCTGGCGGCGATCGAAACCGGCCAGCCGCTCGAATTGGTCGAGCTGTTCTACCCGGCGCTGGATGCGCTGCCGCGCGACGCAGTTCTGGCCGACGCACTGCGGGATCCGGCGTATGGCGAAGCCACGCCACCGGCCGCATCCGGCGCCGCCGGCACGGGACGCGGTCTGCTGAAGCAAGCCGTCGCGTTGGAGCCCGCGCTCGCTGACGCGATCCGCACCATCGACAAAGAGCACCCGCAGGCGTTCACGGTCGAGGTGTATTTGCAGATGGCCAGACTGGTGCGTCGCTATTCGTTCAAACGCTCCTACTGACGGCACGCCCGATCGTCGTTAACGCATCGTTCAGCCTGTTCTCGCGAACTGACGGAATGCGAACGATTCGAAGACAATCTTAACGGCCTCGTCCAACACTCGTCATCGACAGCGGCGAACATGCGCCGTCGCGCCGGAACGCGCCGACCAGGGGCAGAACGATGGCGAGCCTCACCACCACCAGCGAAGCAGGACGCGACGAGCCGGAGGGCGCGCGCGACGACAGCCTGCTGGCCGAGATCCGCCTGTTCTGGCGGCTGTTCATTGTTCAGGCGTTCACGCCGTATCGACCCGAACTGTACTACATGCGCGGCCCCGGCCCGGCCTGGCGCGCCAAGCACGGTCACAAGCCCCCGCCGCACGGCTGATCCGCCGCCGAGATTCGTCGACCGGCCAACAAAAAGCCCGCCGTGGCTGTCACCGGCGGGCGTTCTGTCCGTTCAGAAATCGCGTATCAGCGACGGATCAGCTCAGCGGATGGTGACCGGCGCCGGCAGCGGCTGCACCGAGGTCGGCTGTGCGCCCGGCAGCGGCGCCAGCTGCTGCGGCATCGATTGTCCGGTCGCGGTGGTGGCAGCGGGCTGCGCCTGCGCGGTGGCGGTCGGCTTCGGCGGCGCCCCGGGCATCACCACGACGCGGGTGCCGACCTTGACGCGCTCGAACAGGTCCTCGACGTCTTCGTTCAGCATGCCGATGCAGCCCGAGGACACGAACTTGCCGATCGTCGACGGCTGGTTGGTGCCGTGGATGCGGTAGACGGTCGAACCGAGATACATCGCGCGGGCGCCGAGCGGATTGCCCGGACCACCGGCCATGAAGCGCGGCAGGTAAGGCTGACGTTCGATCATCTCGGTCGGCGGATGCCAATCCGGCCACTCCGCCTTGCGGGTGATCTTCTGGACGCCGGTCCAAGTGAAGCCGTCGCGCCCGACGCGGACGCCGTAGCGAACCGCGCGGCCGTTGCCGAGCACGTAGTACAAATGGGTGTTCGCGGTGTCGACCACGATGGTGCCGGCCGGCTCCTTGGTCTTGAAGTCGACTTCCTGCCGGCGCAGATTCGGCGGCAGTTGCACGCTCTGCTCGGCCTCCGGCTGGTCTTCCGGCGGCAACGCCGAGACCTGCAGCGGCCTGCCGTCGGCGCCGATCTGCGGCGATGCCGCGGCCGTGCCGGCCGGCCCAGCGTCGACGCCCGCCGGCGGACGCATGCCGTCGCCGCGGTCGGAATAGATCACCGAAGGCGGGCTCATCGGGCGGCCGTAGCGGGGATCATCCGGCGACATCACCGGTCCCTGCGGCGCTGCGGCCGGGGCCGCGTTCGAATAGCTCGTGGCGCCCATCGGGCGGCCGTAACGCGGGTCGTCGGGCGACAGCACCGGCCCCTGCGGGGCGGCGGCCGGGGCCGCGTTGGAATAGGTCGGAGCCGCCATCGGGCGGCCGTAGCGTGGATCGTCCGGCGACAGCACAGGTCCCTGCGGGGCGGCGTTGGAATAGACCGGCGCACCGAGCTGCCGGCCATAGCGCGGATCGTCCGGCGACGTCACCGGTCCCGGCGGAGGCAGCGTCCCGGAGTCGCGGGCGATGGGCGCATCCTCGTCGTCGACGCTGTCGAAATTCGGCAGCCCGGGACGGTCGTCACCGGCCTGCCCGACATACACGCCGGGAGTCGAGGGATAGCTCTGCGCGAGCGCGGGGGAGGTTCCCGCGGCGACCACGGCGGCGGACGCCAGCAACGTCAGTAAGCGCTTGTTCATCATAACCCGTTTGTAAATCGGAGCGGCAACCGGACCGTTAACGGCGTCGGGATGCCGGAGGATCGCGGCGCATTCAAGACGATGCCGGCACAATCACGCGAATTTTGCCGGTATTGGCCTCGCGAAGCCGTCGCGGAGCTCGAAAAACCGCCGAGATCGGCGGCGTGCGTCCAGAGAGACCCGGCGAAACCGTGCGGCCGATCCAAAGCTCCGAGCGTCCGCGGACAACCGGGTGCAAGCAGCGGGCCCAGCCCAGGCGCTTCGCGTCACGTGGCACGACTCATTTTGCGCTATTCTCGGATGGCTTTGATTCGCGGCGGATTTTGTGCGCCGTGAAGCGATGTCGCAGTGGTCGCCGCGTTGGTGTTGGTCAAAAGTGGTCGTCGCGCCCGACGCGTGACGACGGAATCAATCCGAGATGCTCCCCGGTTTTCGGTTTCTGTTCGCGGCGATTACGCTTGCGGTTTCGTTGCTGGTGTTCGGTCTCGGTGCCGCAGCCCTGCTTCGCGCGGCGCACGAGCAGTTCGTGAACGTGCATACCGTGCGGCCGCCGGCGATTACGCTGCTGGCGCGTGCGCCGGACACGGCAACCACGCCGAGCCTGAGCCTGCTGCGGGTCGATCCGCCGGCTCGCCCGGACACCGCCGCCCCTGCGCCCGCAACAGCTGCTGCCGTGGCGCACCCCCCCGCCCCTCCGGCAGCAACCGACCTCGCGGCGCCGCTTGACGGCAGCGTGAATGCCAAGCCCGAAGCCGGCGCGCCTGAGCAGACCCAAACGGCCGATCTCCAGCCTGCGCCCTCCGAAACGTCAGCCGCGACGTCGGCATCCCGGTCCGAGGCTGAGCAGGCCCCGTCCGCGCCAGAGCCTGCGCCGCAGCTCAGCGCGACTCCATCGCAACAGCCGGCCGATGCGCCCGAGGCAACTCCGGCGCCACCGAGCGCTGCTGCGGTCGCAGCCCTTGCGACGGGTGCTTCTCCGCCAGTGGAAAAATTGCAGGCCGACGACAAGCCCGCCGTTCCGACGCCCGGCCAACCCGCAGCGACCGAACCCCCGGCGCCCGTCAGCCCGCTCGCATCGGCCCCCACCGAACCTGCAGCCGAGCCGCTGCCCGAGGTTGCGCCGCTCAGCGGACCGATCCCGACGCCGCGGCGCGATCCGCGCGAAAGACCCAAGGCTGCAATCTTGGCGACCCCAGCTACCGCTGAACCAGTGGCGGCCGGCGCCAATTCACTCGACGTCACCGGATCGATCGGTGAGACCCTGCCGCCCTTGGACGCGACGCCTCTGCCGGTGGCGCGACCGAAGCCCGTGGTCCGGCGCCCCGCCAAGCAGCCACGCCGAGTGGTGCGCCGACGTCTGCCGCGCAGCGAACAACAATCGCCGGATTCCGGTTTCGGCCTGTAGACGCAGCCGCTACGCGGCGCCGGTGGCGATCGGCGGGCCGTCCTGCAGCCCCCATTCCGACCACGAGCCGTCGTACAGCGCCGAGCCGCGCACGCTGAGGCGATAGAGCGCCAGCGTCAGCACCGCGGCCGACACGCCCGAGCCGCAGGTGGTGACCACAGGCCGGCCAAGGTCGAGCCCGGCCTGCTCGAACGCCTGCCGTAGTTCGTCGAGCGGCTTCATCGTGCCGGTCGCGGGATCGATCAGCTCGTTGTAGGGCAGATTGCGGCTGCCTGGGATGTGGCCGGCGCGCAGGCCGGGGCGCGGCTCGGCGACGCTGCCCTCGAACCGCGGTGCGCCGCGGGCGTCGATCACCTGCTCGGCGGCGCTGTCGAGATTGGCGACGAGCTGGTCGCGGCTGCGGATGAACGACGGATCGAGCTTGGCGCTGAACGAGCCCGGGCGGATCGTCGGCTTGCCAGCTTCCGTCGGCCGCCCTTCGGCCGTCCACTTCTTCAGTCCGCCGTCGAGGATGCGGATGTCGGCATGGCCGAACGACAGAAACATCCACCACGCCCGCGGTGCCGCGACCCAGCCGCCGGCATCATAGGCGACCACGGTGTCGCCCGACGAAATGCCGAGCGCCTCGACGTCACGCGCGAACTGCTCGGCGCTCGGATACATGTGCGGCAGCGGGTTGGCGTGATCGGACACCGCTTCGACGTCGAAGAACACCGCACCCGGGATGTGCGCGGCAAGATAGTCCTCCGCCGGCAGCGGCAGCACGCCCGGCATCTTGAAGCTGGCGTCGATGACCTTCACCTTGGGATCGCCCAACCGCGCGGCGAGCCACTCGGTGGAGACCAGGGGATCGGTGTGAGCTGTCATGGGATGTCTATACCTCTGCTCTAAGCGTCATCACCGGGCTCGGCCCGGTGATCAATCATCTAACGAAGCAGATGGACACGCGGGTCAAGCCCGCGTGTGACGACAAGAACGAAGCGCTCACTTCTTCTTCGGCACCCAGGCTTCCACCGGACCGCCGGCGTCGCGCCAGGCAGCGAAGCCGCCTTCGATATGCGCGACCGGCTGCAGGCCCATGTCCTGCGCGGTCTTGGCCGCGAGCGCCGAGCGCAGGCCGCCGGCGCAGTAGAACACGAACTTCTTGTCGTCCTGGAAGATCGGCTTGGCGTAGGGGCTCTGCGGGTCGATCCAGAATTCCAGCATGCCGCGGGTGCAGGAGAACGAACCGGGGATCTTGCCGTCGCGCTCGATCTCGCGCGGATCGCGGATATCGACGATCACCACGTCGGAGGCGCCGGACTGGTGCAGCGCGATCGCGTCGGCCGTGGTCAGCGTCTCGATCGTCGCATTGGCCTCGTCGAGCATCGCCTTGATGCCGCGGGTGATGGTCTGGGGCATGGGTCTTCCTCGTCAACTTCTTGTTTTATCGCCGGGTCATTCCGGAGGCGCGCGAAGCGCGAACCCGGAATCTCGCCATTTGGGTCCAAGAGATTCCGGATGCGCGAGCTGGCGCTCGCGCCCCGGAATGACACCTTCAAAGCCTCAGCGCACCAGCTCGCGCATCGCGCCTTCCAGACCTTCGATCGTGATCGGATACATCCGCTCCGAGAACAGCCGGCGGATGATGGTGGTGCTCTCCGAGTAGTCCCAGTGCCGCTGCGCCACCGGGTTCAGCCACACCGCGTGCGGATAGGTGCGCAGCACCCGCTCCAGCCAGACGTGGCCAGCCTCTTCGTTGACGTGCTCGACCGAGCCGCCCGGCACCATGATCTCGTAAGGCGACATCGACGCGTCGCCGACGAACACCACCTTGTAGTCGTGCGGGAACTTGTGCAGCACGTCCCAGGTCGGAGTGCGATCGGTGAAGCGGCGCTTGTTCTGCTTCCACACGCCTTCGTACAGGCAGTTGTGGAAGTAAAAATATTCCATGTGCTTGAATTCACTCTTGGCCGCCGAGAACAGTTCCTCGACCTGAGCGATATGACTGTCCATCGACCCGCCGATATCGAAGAACACCAGCACCTTCACGGCGTTGCGGCGCTCGGGACGCATGTGCACGTCGAGATAGCCGTGATTGGCAGTCTCGCGGATCGTGGTGTCGAGATCGAGTTCGTCGGGGGCGCCGGTACGGGCGAATTTGCGCAGCCGTCGCAACGCCACCTTGATGTTGCGGATACCGAGCTCGACATTGCCGTCGAGATCCTTGAACTCGCGCTTGTCCCACACCTTCACGGCACGCTGGTGGCGGCTTTTTTCCTGGCCGATCCGCACGCCTTCCGGATTGTAGCCCTCGGCGCCGAACGGCGAGGTTCCGGCGGTGCCGATCCATTTGTTGCCGCCCTGGTGTCGCTTCTTCTGCTCCTCGAGGCGCTTCTTCAGCGTTTCCATGAGCTTGTCCCAGCCCATGGCCTCGATCTGTTTCTTCTCTTCCTCGGTGAGATATTTCTCGGCGAGTTTCTTCAGCCATTCGGCTGGAATCTCGGCCTTGTCCATCGCGTCGAGCAGGTTTTCCAGGCCCTTGAAGGTGGCCCCGAATACCCGGTCGAACTTGTCGAGATTGCGCTCGTCCTTAACCAGCGCGGCGCGCGACAGATAGTAAAAGTTCTCCACGCTCTGATCGGCGAGGTCGGCGTCGAGCGCCTCCATCAGCGTCAGATATTCGCGAAGCGTGACCGGAACCTGGGCGTCGCGCAGCGACGTGAAGAATTGCAGGAACATCGCGACAGATTGCCCGACCCTGCGGCCCCGTCAAGACGGAATACCTTCATCGCGTCTGTTGAAAACTCGGCCCCGGGCTCCGATCGGGTCAAATCCGAGTGGTGGAATTATCAGTCGGTAAAGCATCGAGGGTGCAAGCACGGGCGCCCGAAGAATGGCCGTGTCGATGTCCCCTCGCCTTGCCCTGTTCCGAAGCTGGATCGGCCGCGTATCCACCGCGACCCTGGTCGTCGCGTTGTTCGTGACGGCTTTGGCCGCGTGCGTGCTCGGGCTGATGCTGTGGAAGGGTTACGACTCCCGCCGGATCGCCTTGGCGCAGAACGAGACCGGGACACGGAATTTGGCGCAGTCGCTCGCCGAACACGCGACCCATACGTTCCAGGGCGCCGACATCGTGCTCGACGACATCGTGGCGTACATCCGGTTGCGGCCGGAACTGAACGCGGGCTTCAACGAACGGCTGCGCGCGCTCGCCGACCACCTGCCGCAGCTCTCCGACGTCGCGATCGTCGATGCTGCCGGCGACGTCACCCACGCTTCGGTGACGCCGGTGCCGCCCCTCAACAATGCCGACCGCGATTACTTCCGCTATCACCGTGACAATCCGGACCAGAAGCTGCTGATCACCGGGCCGATCGCGTCGCGCACCTCGGGGCAGTCGATCTTCGCCGTCAGCCGCCGGCTCGAGACCGCGGACAGTCGCTTTGCCGGAGTCGTGGTGGCGACCATCGCCAGCGATTACTTCAGTGACTTCTACAAAACGATCGATCTCGGCCCCGGCGGCAGCATCAGCCTGCTGCACAGCGATGGCCGGCTACTGATCCAATGGCCGTCGCTGCAGAGCGGCCGTGACATGTCGAAGTCGGTGCTGTTCCAGCATGAGCTGCGCCAAAGCCCGGACGGCTTCTATCTCACCGTTTCGCCGTTCGACGGTCTCACCAAATACCTGGCGTATCGACAGATCAGCCGCTACCCGCTGGTGGTGACGGTAGCGCGGACCAAGGACTCCGTGCTGTCCGGCTGGCGCGAGGCGGTCAGATCGGACATCGCCGTGGCGGCGGCGATGCTGACCTGCGTGGTGCTGCTGGCCGCAATCCTGGCGGCGCAATTGCGCCGCCGGCAGGAGGTGCAGCATCTGCTGCGCGAGCGCGATGCGCATTACCGGCTGATCGACGCCAATATGGGCGACGTGATCGTGCTGACCGACCCCGGCGGCATCATGCGGTTCGTCTCGATGTCGGTCGAAACCGTGCTCGGCTTGAAGCCGGAGCAACTGATCGGCCGCTCCTGGACCGAGATGGTTCATGCCGACGACGTGCCGGCCCTGCAAGCGGTCGCCGTGCGGCTCCGCAAATCGCCGGCGGGCTTGTGCGCCGAGTTTCGGATGCGGCGCACCGAAGGCGATCAAGTCTGGCTCGAAGCGAACTTTGCCTACACCCGCTCCGATCGTGGCCCCGGCGATTGCGTCGTCGGCACGCTGCGCGACGTCACGCAGCGCAAGCTGATGGAGCAGGAGGTCAAGGCGCTCAATGCCCGCCTGGCGGAATTGGCGCGGACCGACGGCCTCACCGGTCTGCCCAACCGCCGATCGCTCGACGGCTTCATCAGCCGCACCGCCACCTCCGCCTCGACGATGGCGGTGCTGATGATCGACGTCGACGACTTCAAGGGCTTCAACGATTATTTCGGCCATCAGGGCGGCGACGACGCGCTGCGGCAGCTCGGCAACCTGTTCAGCAGCCGGGTGACCGGCATGCATGGCTTCGCCGCGCGCTACGGCGGCGAGGAGTTCACCATCGTGCTGCCCGACGCGGATGCCGCCGCGGCGATGAGCTTCGCCGAGAGCCTGCGGACCGCGGTGCGCGCGCTGGCGGTGCGCAATCCGGCCTCGGCGCATGGCTGTCTCACCGTCAGCATCGGCTTTGCCTGCGGCACCGCGCCGTTCGACTCCGCACTGCTGCTGCGCGAAGCCGACATCGCGCTGTACGACGCCAAGCGCCGCGGCCGCGACCGCTGCGTCGCCGCCGAGCCGGCTGCTTTCGTCGCCGATGCCGGCCCGCTGCAGCCGGAGCAGGAACAGCCGTCCACCGCCTCGGCATCCTGACCTCGGGCCGCTCGCCGCAAGTGGGGCGCCGGCTGCAATCTGCGCACGAACCTTCGGCCTGCCGCATCCTGCAAAAACGATAGCCTGCCCCGCGGGATGCGCGCTAAAGTCGTGGCGGCGCCGGGCTCCCGACCGGCGTCGAACAAACCAAGACGAGGAGCGCAATGGGGATCGATTCCATTCTGGTCTGGCTTCTGGTCGGTGCGATCGCCGGCTGGCTCGCCGGACTGATCGTTCGCGGCGGCGGATTCGGGCTGGTCGGCAATGTGGTGATCGGCATCGTCGGCGCCGTGGTTGCGGGCTGGCTGCTGCCGTTCCTCGGTGTCAATCTCGGCGTCGGAATTTTCCGCGCGATCATCAACTCCGCGATCGGCGCCGTGATCGTGCTGGTGCTGCTGGCGATGATTCGCAGAGCCTGATACCGACGCTGGACGATCTCGCGGTCGCTGCCTGCGGCCGCGCCCTCTCCTCCAACCACCACCAATCAACAAACAACAACAACGGCGCGCGCGCCGGATCAGACGAGGCTGAAACGCATGAAGTTCACCGGCACCAAGGATTATGTGGCGACCGACGACCTCAAGGTCGCCGTCAATGCGGCGATCGTGCTCGAGCGGCCGCTCCTGGTGAAGGGCGAGCCTGGCACCGGCAAGACCGTACTGGCCGAGGAAGTGGCCAAGGCGATCGACGCGCCGCTGCTCACCTGGCACATCAAGTCGACCACCAAGGCGCAGCAGGGCCTGTACGAATACGACGCGGTCAGCCGCCTGCGCGACAGCCAGCTCGGCGATCCGCGCGTCTCGGACATCAGAAACTACATCAAGCGTGGCAAGCTGTGGGAGGCGTTCACCGCCGAGCAGCGCCCGGTGCTGCTGATCGACGAAATCGACAAGGCCGACATCGAGTTTCCGAACGACCTTCTGCTCGAACTCGACCGGATGGAATTCCACGTCTACGAGACCGGCGAGACCATCCGCGCCGCCAAGCGGCCGATCGTGGTGATCACCTCAAACAACGAGAAGGAACTGCCGGACGCGTTCCTGCGCCGCTGCTTCTTCCACTACATCAAGTTCCCGGACGCCGACACCATGCAGGCGATCGTCGACGTCCACTTCCCCGGCATCAAGCAGCGTCTGGTCGAGGAAGCGCTGAAGATCTTCTTCGAGGTCCGCGACGTGCCCGGCTTGAAGAAGAAGCCGTCGACCTCCGAACTGCTCGACTGGCTCAAGCTGCTGCTCAACGAGGAAATGAGCCCGGAGCAGCTCCGCGAGCGCGACCCGCGCAAGCTGATCCCGCCGCTGCACGGGGCGCTGCTCAAGAACGAGCAGGACGTCCACCTGTTCGAACGGCTGGCCTTTTTGAGCCGCCGCGAGGTGTGACCGCGGCGCCGCAGTCCCGCCTGCGGCTTCGAACCGACCTTCGCGATGCCCGGGCCCGTCCCGGGCGTCGTCGTTATTTGCGACCTGCCAGCCCGAACGATCGCGGAACTCAGGTGAACTGGATTGCCAATTCCGCCGGGGCGAAACGCCGTTCGGCGAAGTCGTGCTTGGACAGGAAGTAGTACAAGTAGCCGCCCGGCCCCCAGCCGGCGGCTTCGCTGCCGTTGGTGTAGCTGTCGAGCTGCAGCAACAATCGATACTGGTCGTACGGCTGATCCAGACTGAACTCGAAACTCTCGCCCTGCAACAGATCCGGCCAGCCCAGCAGCTTGCTGCGATTGCACGGATAGTCGAGGTCGGCGGGAAGGCCGTGCCGCCGCATCTCGCCGTGGAAACTCTTGTAGATCGCTCGGTGCGATCGGTCCGGCAGGATCGCCGCGATCACGCTGCTGTCCGGGTCCGGCAGGTCCCACATCGGCCGAAGCAGCAGCTCTGCGCGCGGAAACACCGTGAGCATTTCCAGCGGCGGTTCGGCCGGCGTCAGATGTTCGGTCTCGGGCCAATAATACAGCGCGCCGCCCTCCCCGGTGAGCAGACATCCCATCACCGTGTCGTGGTCGCCGAAGCACGACAGCAGGCCGTGCGACGGCAGCGCCTCCGCGCCCGGCAGGCCGCGCAGGTCTGCGCAGTTGATCTGGCCGATGAACAGCATCGGCTCGGCCGCGGCAACCGGCCATTGCCAGCACGGCGGCGCACAGGGCATGCCGCCGAGCCGGGAGCCGTCGATCGGCGCGTCGGCGCGGGCCGCTTGCGGCCACAGCCCGATTGCGGGACGAAGCTGGCGCAGCAGCGCTGCCGCTTCCAGCGGCAACGCCGCGATCAGGCGCTTCACGATGTCGGCGACGTCCATGGCCGGCGGCGGCGGCTGATGCGCCAGTCGGAACAAGGGACATTTATCCGGCGCGCCGGCACCATCCGGGCCCCGCGAGCCCGCCGGCCGCCCGCAGACCTCGGTCGCCCCGGCGTTCAATCTGCGCAGCGCCTGCTCCGCGCTCAGGACGACCTCCGGATCCGCATCCGAGAGCAATGCGCGCAGCCGCTCGAGGCCGCCGGCGCGTCCGGAGAGCTCACGCTCGATCCGCAGCTGTTCGTGCAGGAGACGATTGAGCGCGCCAACATGCTCGATCGCGGCGCGACTGCGGACGCTGTCGAGCCAGGCTTGCAGCAGTTCGGCGTCGGATCGCTGGACCAGTTCGTTCATGCCCCACCTCCCCCGAGACGCAGGCTATCGGAACAAACCACGAACTTTCCAGTCCGTACTTTCCCGTCGGTGAAATCGACTAGGTGAAAGTATACATTATTTGCCGGACTCTCATGAAAATCCTTGCGATATAGTTGCTTGAACCGCAGTTATGTATACAATCTGAACTCAACGATAACGTTCAGGGAGGCCATCATGCCCGCCTTTCCACTCAACGCCTGGTATGCGGCGGCGTGGGACGCCGACATCAAGCACGCGCTGTTTCCGCGCACGATCTGCGGCAAGCATGTCGTGATGTATCGAAAGGCGGACGGCAGCGTCGCCGCACTGGAGGATGCCTGTTGGCACCGTCTGGTGCCGCTGTCCAAGGGCCGGCTCGAAGGCGACACCGTGGTGTGCGGCTATCACGGCCTGAAGTTCAATCCGCAGGGCCGCTGCACCTACATGCCGTCGCAGCAGACGATCAATCCATCGGCTTGCGTGCGCTCCTATCCGGTGGTCGAGCGGCACCGCTTCGTCTGGCTGTGGATGGGCGATCCGGTGCTGGCCGATGCTTCGCTCGTCCCCGACATGCATTGGAACGATGATCCGGCCTGGGCCGGTGACGGCAAGACCATCCACGCCAAATGCGACTGGCGCCTCGTCGTCGACAATCTGATGGACCTCACCCACGAGACCTACGTGCACGGCTCCTCGATCGGCAACGAAGCGGTGGCCGAAGCGCCGTTTGACGTCACCCATGGCGACCGCACCGTCACCGTCATCCGCTGGATGCACGGCATCGAGCCGCCGCCGTTCTGGGCCGCGCAGCTGCGCAAGCCCGGCCTCGTCGACCGCTGGCAGATCATCCGGTTCGAAGCGCCGGGCACGGTGACGATTGACGTCGGGGTGGCGCCGGCCGGCACCGGCGCGCCGGAAGGCGATCGCTCGCAAGGCGTCAACGGCTACGTGCTCAACACCATGACGCCGGAGACCGACACCACCTGCCACTACTTCTGGGCATTCGCGCGTAACTACCGGCTCGGCGATCAGCGCCTCACCACCGAAATCCGTGAAGGCGTCTCCGGCATCTTCCGCGAAGACGAGATCATCCTCGAAGCCCAACAGCGCGCGATGCTCGAGAACCCCGACCGGGTGTTCTACAATCTCAACATCGACGCCGGCGCGATGTGGTCGCGCAAGCTGGTCGACCGCATGGTCGCGCAGGAAAACGCGCCGAAGCTGCAGGCGGCGGAGTAAGCGATGAACGACAAGGCCGCCGACCGCTCGATATCGCAGACCGTGCGGGCTCAGCTTTCACTGCGCGACATGGTGCTGTCCGGCCATCTCCGCGCCGGCGAGCGGATCTCCGAACTGCAGGCGGTCGACATCACCGGCGTGTCTCGCACTCCGGTGCGGATGGCGCTGGTGCGGCTGGAGGACGAGGGCCTGTTGCAGGCGATCCCGTCCGGCGGCTTCATGGTCAAGGCGTTCTCCGAGCGCGACATCCTCGACTCGATCGAGCTGCGCGGCACCATGGAAGGCCTCGCCGCGCGACTCGCCGCCGAGCGCGGCGCCGGCGCTCGGCAACTCGAGCCGCTGAAGCAGTGCCTTTCCGATATCGACGAGCTGGTGCGGCAGGATCCGATCTCGGTGGATGCGTTCTCGGCCTATGTGGCGCTCAATGCACGCTTTCATGCGCTGCTCAACGAGCTGTGCGGCTCCGCGCCGGTGATGCGCCAGATCGACCGTGTCGCCGCCCTGCCGTTCGCCTCGCCGAGCGCCTTCGTGATGGCGCAGTCGGCGCTGCCGGAGGCGCATCAAATCCTGCTGATCGCGCAGGATCACCACCGCGCCGTGATCGACGCGATCGAGAACCGCGAGGGCGCGCGCGCCGAAGCGGTGATGCGCGAACACGCCCGGCTCGCAGTGCGCAATCTGCGGCTGGCGCTGAGGAGCCGCACCCATCTCGACCTGCTGCCTGCGCTGGCACTTGTGACCCAGGTCGCCGATAAGTAATCGCTCCCACCACTTCATCGACAGGAGACCGCGATGCGCTTCGCCGAACAGTGGACCAGCAGCACCGTGGTTTCGACCCGCGACCTGACGCCGTCGATCCGCGAGATCGTGCTCGAACCCGAAGCCGCGGTCGCTGCCTGCCCGCCCGGCAGTCACATCAACGTCGCGGTGCTGATCGACGGCCGGCCCGACAAGCGCAGCTACTCGCTGGTCGGCGCGCCGGAGCGCGGACACTTGCGGATCGCAGTGCGGCTCGCCGGCGACAGCCGCGGCGGATCCAGGGCAATGTGGGAACTGAAGCCCGGGCAGCGGATCGACATCACTCGTCCGACATCGCTGTTCGAGATCGATTGGAGCCGTAAGCACTACACGTTGATCGCCGGCGGCATCGGCGTCACCCCGATGCTCGGCATTGCCGCCGCGCTCGCCCGCCGCGGTGCCGATCTGACGATGCACTACTCGGTGAGGTCACGGGCCGACGCTGCGCTGCACGACGAATTGACCGGACTGCTCGGCGGCCGGCTGCGGATCCACGCCGGCGACGAAGGTGCGCGGCTCGATCTCGACGCCACGCTCCGTGCGCTTCCCGAAGGGGCGGTGGCGGTGCTGTGCGGACCGCTGCGGATGCTGGAGGCGGCGCGCGCCGTCTGGCATCAGGCCGGCCGCCCGGCGAGCGATCTGTGCTTCGAAACCTTCGGCTCCAGCGGCCGGCTGCCGACCACCGAATTCCGCGTTCGCATCGCCGCTACCGGCAACGAGATCGTGGTGCCGCACGACCGCTCGATGCTGGACGCACTGAACGCTGCCGGCTTCGAAGTGATTTTCGATTGCGAGCGCGGCGAATGCGGCGTCTGCGCGCTCGACGTCACCGCCGTCGACGGCGAGATCGACCACCGCGACGTGTTCTTCAGCGATCACCAGAAGCACGACAGCGCCAAGATGTGCACCTGCGTCTCCCGAGCCCGGGGCACGGTGACGATCGATACCTTGTACCGGCCGGATCAATTGCCGGGAGCTGCGTAGCAGCGTATCTCTCGCGTCATTGCGAGGGGGCAAAGCCGCAATCCAGGAGCCCCATGTATGGAGCCCCTGGATTGCTTCGCCTTAGGCTCGCGATGACGAAAGCCGCCAACCTGAGACTCAGCGCCAGCCTTCGAGCATGCCGATCGGCTGGTCGCAGACCCATTCCGGCCGCAGCATCACCTGGCAGCCCTTGTCGAACGGCAGCAGTCCAACCCGGCGCTGGTCCTGCATGATCTCAATCGACCAGGTTCGCGGTACCGACGGATGTACCTGGATCAGCCGCTGGATCACACCGGCGGCAAACAACGTCGCATCGATATCGTCGGCCAGCGCCGCCCCGTCGTGGCCCGGGCCATCGACGCGGTTGATCGGATCGCGGACGTGAAATCGATAGAACGGCATGGCGGCAGAATGGCGTCGGTGGCGGCCTCACAACATGACGCAGATCAAACGGAGCCCGTCGGGGGCGCTATTCTTTTGATCATCGGCCGATTAGCAAGCGGAATCTTGATCAAAATCAAGGGAACCCGCGCCCGGCGACTCAGCGGCCGGGCTTGTCGAACAGTTGGTAGTTCAGATGCGCCTTCACCGTCGGCCATTCGGAGGCGACAATCGAGTATACCACGGTATCACGTAGTGTGCCGTTGGGCGCGATCTGGTGATTGCGCAGGATGCCATCCTGCTTGGCGCCGAGCCGCTCGATGCCGCGCCGGGACTGATGGTTGAAAAAGTGTGTGCGGAATTCGACCGCAATACAGTCCAATTTCTCGAAGGCGTGTTGCAGCAGGAGCAGCTTGCACTGCGTGTTGAGCCCGGTCCGCTGCACGCGGGACGCGTACCAGGTGGAACCGATCTCGACCCGGCGGTTGGCGGCGTCCACATTCATGTACGTGGTCATGCCGGCGATCCTGCCGGCGGGATCCTTCACCGTCCACGGAAGCATCGCCCCCTGCGCCTGCAGCGCCAGCCGCCGCGCGATCTCGGCTTCCATTTTCGCCGGCTCGGGTACGAACGTGTACCACAGCTTCCACAACTCGCCGTCTGTCACCGCCTCGATCAGCCCATCGCGATGCGACGGCGCGAGCGGCTCCAAAGTCGCGTGCGGGCCGCTCAGGGTGACGGGTTCGAGCCAGGGCATCTGCGCTGCTTCCTCATGGGTGTCGGGAACCGAAACCATAATACGCGATGGCCGGGCTTGTCCCGGCCATCGACGAACATGCGCCTATGCGCCGATCAAGGGCGCTCCCCCGTCGCGCGATGTCAGGCGAGTTGAAAACTCAGATCTTTACTACTTGTTGAGGAAATTCAGCGCCAGTCCCGGCCGCGACCAATCCATCGCGATCAGTTCGCCCCGGCCCGACAGGGTGATGTAGGCGGTCTTCAGCTCGGGGCCGCCGAACGCGATGTTGGTGGTGACGCGGTCGCCGGTCGGCACCTGCTCGACCAGCGTGCCGTCCGGCGCGATCACCGAGATGCAGCCGGAGACCAGCGTCGCGACGCAGACGTTGCCGCCCGCCTCCACCGCGAGCGAATCGAACATCTGATAGCCGCCGAGGCCGGCAATCGGCTTGCCCTTCTCGCCGCGATAGATCACGTCGCGCGGCTTAACTTCGCCAGGTGCCGACAGATCATAGGCCCACAGCCGCGCGGTCGGAGTCTCGGCCGCGTACATCGTGGTTTCGTCGGGCGACAGGCCGATGCCGTTCAGCGGCAGCGTGCCGAACACCTGCTCGGTGATCTCGGTCATGCCGGGCTTGATGTAGTAGGCGGCGCCGACATCCATGTCGCGGGCGCGGCGCTTGCCGAGATCGGTGAACCACAGCCCGCCGTGCTTGTCGAACACCAGATCGTTCGGCCCCTTCAGCGGGTGCTCGCCGCATGTGTCGAACAGGGTCTCGACCTGCCCGCTGGCGAGATCGACGCGCTGGATCGAGCCGCCGATATATTCGTGCGGCGCCGGCGCGCCCGGCATCATCGTGCCGCGCGACGGAAACCAGCCGAAGCCGCCATTGTTGCAGATGTACATCTTGCCGTCGGGGCCGAGCGCGGCGCCGTTCGGCCCGCCCGGAACCTTCGCCACCACCTCCTTGCGGCCGTCCGGCCAAACCCGCGTCAATTGCTGGGCGCGGATCTCGACCAGCACCACCGAGCCGTCCGGCATCACCACCGGGCCTTCGGGAAACGCCAGATCGGTGGCGAGAACGCGGACGTTGGACATGGTTTTCTCCCGAGCTGTTTGTTGTGTGGCACGGACCATTTCGGTCCGGCGCTTATTGTCTCGGGGACGAGTTGTAAGTCATGACGTCGCGGCTTGCCAAGCAAGCGCACGAATTCCGCCAAACGGCAATTTCGGAGCGAATTACTTCTTGGCGTCGGACTGCGGCGGCGGTGCATCCTTTGCGGCGGGAGCATCCTTGGCCGCTGCTGGCTCCGTCTTGGCCGGCTTCTGTGCAGCCTGCAGATCGGCGAGCTGTTTCTGCAGCGCCGCCACCGCGGCACTCAGCGCCGCGATCTGGGCCCGCGCCGCATCGAGCTTCTGCTGCTGGTCCAGCCGCGCCTTGTCGAGGCTCCTGTGCAAAAAGTCGACATTGCTCTGCAGGCAACTGGTGCGCCGCTCCATGGTCTTTTCAACGGTGCAGATCTCGATGCCGGGCACGTCCTGGGCGCTCGCAGCCGGGCCCCACAGCAGCGGCGTCAAGAGCGCCAGCGCGATCATCGGTTTGCCCGCCATCGTCGTCTCCTTCGGTTGCATCAAGGTGGCAGCGAAGCCGCTGGCGCGCCGGCCGTCAACAGCTGCGCCCCGCGGCCGATTGCCGGACTCAGTGCAGCCGTGCGAGGTTCGCGCCATGCAGGACGCCCCCGCCGAAGAAGAGTGCTTCGTCTACGTGCTCGGCTGCGCGCATGCGGGCCGCTATCTCACCTATGTCGGCTGGACGCTCGACCTCGACCGCCGCCTCGCCCAGCACAACGCCGGCACCGGCGCACGCTCGACCCGCGGCCGCGCCTGGGTGCTGATCCATTCGGAGCGCTTCACCTGCCGCCACGACGCGATGAGCCGCGAGTGGCATCTCAAGCGCGACCGCGCCTTCCGCCGACGCCTCGCAGCGGAAGCGCAAGCGCGCGTCGCCAACCCGCCGAAAGCCCGCAAAGCTGTCCCAGCGCGTAACACCACGCGACGCCGGTCTTAACCTTTGGAACGCGGCCGGAACGAAGCGGGGCCGAATCACTGCGATTCGGCTCGGGGGACAGTACTCGCACCAGATCTCGTGCGCTGCGACCTGCTTCCGGCACAACAGCTGCGCGAGCGCTGGCGTATGCAGCCAAAACCGCGGCCGAGGGCGTTAACGCGTGCGCAGCAAGGCCGCGCCGAGCCGCGAACTGCCGCCGTCAATCGCTGTACCTGTATGCGACACCGCTGCTGCACAATCTTAACGTTCGGAACGCGGAAGGAACGAAGTGAGCCCGAATCACTGCGAATCAGCTCGCACGGCGCGCGCGAACTAAATCTCGGCGATAGACGCATGCGGCGGCACAAAACCTACGGACACGCGTTCAAGCGACGATCCTTGCCGGGATGGTGATCGTTAACAATCGGCCGCCGCACTCTGATGCAGCGCCGGTCGCCTTCGTCCGCCAGGTCCGTCTTTACGCGTTCTTCGGCATCGCCTGCGCGTGTCCCCGGATGCGACACCGGCCCTGCGCCATCTTAAGGTTTGGAACGCGGGTGGAACAAAACACCGACGAATCAGCGCGAATCAGGCGGCCGCGTTCAGCTCGCGCTAGATCTCGCGACCCGCGGCGGGTGCTGGCTCAACATCTGTGTGGCGATATTCGCGCAAGTGCCGATCGAAGCTAGCTAATCATTAACGTGGCAGGCCGAACGCAACCCACGAATGCGCGCCGGCGTACGAGACGCACGCCAGCGACGACATTGCCGAGGAAGCTGTGAAGCAGAACCGGCCCGGCGCGCAGCGCTGTCGCCGGCGTGAAGCTCAGCTGCGCGGGCGGATATACGGCTCGACCGGGCCGTGAGCCTTGATCGCGAGCTGATTGCCGAAGCGATCCTTCGCGGTGCCGGCAGCGACGCGGATCCAGCCCTCGCTGACGCAGTATTCAATCACGTTGGTCTTGTCCTGCCCCTTGAAGCGGACGCCGACGTCGAGTTCGAGCAGGGCCGCGTCGTAGTAAGGGCTGGAAGGCTCGATCGACAGACGATCGGGCAGTTCGATGTTTGGAGTGTCGGTCATAGCAAGGTCTCGATCTCTTTCGAAAGCGCCTCCGGCGTGGTGGTCGGCGCATGCCGCGATACCACGCGCCCGGACCGGTCGACCAGGAACTTGGTGAAATTCCATTTGATCGCCGAACCGAGCAGGCCGCCCTTTTCGTCCTTCAGAAACTTGTACAGCGGATGCGCGCCGGCGCCATTGACGTCGATCTTGGCGAACATCGGGAAGCTGACGCCGTAATTGACCGAGCAGAACTGCGCGATCTGCGCCTCGTCGCCAGGCTCCTGCGCGCCGAACTGGTTGCACGGAAAGCCGAGCACCGAAAAGCCGCGCGGGCCGTACGTCTGCTGCAACTCTTCGAGCCCCTTGTATTGCGGGGTGAAGCCGCAGGAGCTGGCGGTGTTGACGATCAGCAGCACCTGTCCTTCGAACTGCTTCAGCGCCACGTGCTTGCCCGCCAGAGATGTGGCGGAGAAATCATAGATCGACGCCATCGTCCCCTCGCCTCGCCTCAAGCCACCGGATCGATCGGCGACGGCGGCACACCGCCGGCCTCGATCGCTTCGCCGGCGAGCAGGCACAGATCCTCGCGATAGCGTCCCGCCACCAACTGCACGCCGACCGGCACGCGGCCGACCATGCCGGTCGACACCGTCAGCCCCGGCAGTCCGACGAAGGGCAGTCCGACCTGCGGCATCTGCGCGGCCCACACCCGCTTGAACGAGGCTTCGTCCTTCAGGTCGAGCCGCTGCGGGAACGGCAGCTCGCCGCACACCGGCATCAGCAGCACGGCATAGCCATCGAAGAAGGTCTGCCAGTCGCGCGTCAGCGTCGCGCGCCGGGTCAGCAGCTTGGAGTAGCTGGCGAGGTCGGCGATCGCCTTGTCGCGGTTGCCGCGCAGGCAGGCCAGCGCGCCTTCGTCGCCTTCGCGCTCGGCCGCCTCCAGCATCGCCTGATAACCGTCGCCGAGCCAGAACTGCGCCTGCAGCTCGGCAGCCTCGCGCAGCGGCGGCGTGTTCTCGATCTCCTCGACGATCCAGCCGGCGGCTTCGAGACGCTTTGCAGCGTCCTTCAGCGCATCGCGCACCTCCGGCACCACCGCGAGACCGTCGGGCGCGATGCACAGCGCGGCACGCTTGTCGCGCGGCGGGCCGTCGAGCGGCGCCGGCACCCACCACGGATCGCGCGAGTCCGGCTGCGCCAAGGCCTGCAGTCCGAGCCGCACGTCGGCGATGGTCCGCGCCAGCGGCCCCGACACCGCGCTGATCTGCGGACAGATCGGCCGCTCCGGCGACGAGGCGTTGTAGGCGGCGACGCGGCCGATGGTCGGCCGCAGTCCGTGCACGCCGCAGGCATAGGCGGGATAGCGCACCGAGCCGGCGATGTCGGTGCCGTGCGCGATCGCACCGATGCCGGCTGCGACCGCAGCGGCGGCACCGCCGGACGAGCCGCCCGGCGTGATCGAGGAATCGCGCGGGTTCAGCGTCTCGCCGTGCAACTTGTTCGAGGTGAACCAGCGATAGGAGAACGCCGGCGTATTGGTGCGGCCGATGATCACCGCGCCGGCCTTGCGCAGATTGTCGACCACCGGGCTGTTGGTCTTGGCGATCCAGTCGCGCTGCAGCGTCACGCCGTTCGTGGTGGCGAAACCCTGCTGATCGACATTGACCTTCACGGTCACCGGCACGCCGGCGAGCACGCCGAGACTCTCGCCTTTGTCGAGCGCGGCGTCGACCGCATCGGCCTGCGCGAGCGCGTCCTCGGTACTGTGATCGACCACAGCATTGATCGCAGGATTGACGGTGGAAAGCCGGTGCAGCGCGGCCTCGGCCACTTCGCGCGCCGAAGCGCGGCGGCTGCGGACGAGATCGGCCAGTTCAGTCGCGGAAAGGCGCCAGATGTCCTGCATGATCACTCCGTTGCGAGACAGACGTGATAGCGTGGCAGGATCGGGCGCGCCACCGCCAATTGATCAACCGCTCAATGCCGGTTCCGCGGCGACGCCGGCAGATCGAGCATCGCCTCGCTGAACGGAAATTCCAGCAGCACGCCGCCCTCCTCGTCGGTGACTTCGAGGCTGGCGCGGATCAGATCGAGCTGCGCGCTCTCGGTCTTGACGATTTCGCGGATGGTGGCACGCGCCACTTCCCAGGCGTGGTCGGCATCGCGCAGTTCCTCGCCCTCCGGGTCCGGAATCAGTTCCTCGCCGATCCGGGTGTTGAAGAAATATCGCGGCATTCCGGCTCCAGATTGAACACCTCTTTCAGGTGGCCATCGCGGCGGTGATCCGCAACCCTCGCGGTGCGGCCCGTCCGCGCAGCGCTCGCAAACCTCGCGGTTTCGCGCTAACAGGTTCGAATGCCGCTCGATCCGCAAGATGATGCTTCATCCGCGCAGCGCCCTGCCGCAGGCGCGCCGCTATCCTCGCAGATGCTCGCGGTCGGCGCCGGCCACGAACTCTATGTCGAAACCAACGGCAATCCCGGCGGCCTCCCGGCCGTGTATCTGCACGGCGGCCCCGGCAGCGGCTGTCAGGTCGATCACCGCCGGCTGTTCGATCCGCAGCGGTTTTATGCCGTGCTGTTCGATCAGCGTGGCGCCGGCCGCAGCCGCCCCAAGGGTGGACGCGACGCCAACACGTTGCCGCATCTGATCGCCGACATGGAGACGATCCGCCGGCACTACGGCTTCGAGCGCTGGCTGGTGGTCGGCGGCTCGTGGGGATCGACGCTGGCGCTGGCCTATGCCGAGGCGCATCCGGAGCGCGTCAGTGGCCTGGTGCTGCGTGCCACGTTTCTCGGCACCCGCGCCGAACTCGAGACCGCCTTCCTGATCAATCTGCCGCAATTCTATCCGGCGCTGTACGAGGATTTTCTCGGCGTGCTGCCGGAGCCCGAACGCGCCGCGCCGCTCGACGCTTATTGGCGGCGGATTCTCGATCCCGACCCCGCGGTGCACGCTCCTGCGGCGAAGGCTTGGGTCGAAACCGAAGGGGTGCTGTCGATGGTGACGCCGCGGCGAAACCGGCTCGATCGCGCAAATCTCACCAATCAAGGCGCGCTGCCGGTGACGCCCTATATCGAGGCGCATTACTTCGCGAACGACTGCTTCATGCGTCCCAATCAATTGCTCGACGAAGCCGGTCGCCTCGCCGGGATTCCCGGCGTGATCGTGCAGGGCCGCTACGATCTGCTGTGTCCGCCCGCGACCGCACATCGGCTCGCCGCGCTGTGGTCGGAGGCCGAACTGCGCACCATCGAGGCCGCCGGCCATCTGCTCTACGACCCCGGCATCCGCGACGCGGTGATCGCCGGGATCAACGACGTCGCCGCCCGGTCCAGGGCCTGAAGGGAGATCCGATGCCGATCGCCGGACAGGGCATGCTGCTGACGTCGATGGACATCGCGCCCGAGGACGAGGCCGATTTCAATCGCTGGTACGACCGCGAACACATCGCCGAGCGCGTCGCGATCGACGGCTTCGTCGAGGCCCGCCGCTATGTCGCGCTCGAAGCAGCGCCGAAATATCTCGGGCTGTACTCGACCGAGCGTTTCGAGGTGCTGAGCAGCGACGCCTATCACACCGCGCTCGCCAATCAGACCGAATGGTCGAAACGCAATATCGCCAAATTCAAGAACATGATCCGCGGCGTGGCACGGATCACGCTGAGCCGAGGCCAGGGCCGCGGCGCGGTGCTCGGCCTGGTCCGTATCCGTCCCGCCGCGGGCCAGGAGGGCGCCTTGCGCACGGGGCTGTCGGCCAAGCTCGATCCGCTGCCGCTCGACGGCATCATTTCGATGCACCTGCTCGAAAATGATCCAGCGCTGTCGAGGCCGCTGACCGATCCGCCCGGCATCACCAGCCCCGGCGCGTCCGACTGGTTCGTGCTGATCGACGGCACCAGCGCTGCGGCCGTGGGGGTGGCTATGGCCGGCCGGTTCGAGGCCGCGATCGCTGACGCACGCGCGGAGCTGATTGCGGCTGGGACCTATGCGCTGCTGTGGGATCTGGCGAAGGCCGATCTCGGCCGTTGACACCGGAATTCGACGCGTCCGCCTGTAATCGTCGCATCACATCCCTGCGATAGGCTGGGATCTTGGAACCGATTGGCGGTTCGAACGTCATATCGGCCATTGGGCGGTAATCGGCCGGCGTGCAAGGCGCCAGCCAGGACGTGTTGACAAGCCTCGATCCCCGGACGGAAATGCGGGCGAGGCCGTCATTGCACCGAACCAGCAGACAAGGCACCATGAATCCCGTCAAAGCGCTCGAAAAACACGGCCAGGCGATCTGGCTGGATTTCCTGGCCCGCGGCTTTATCGCCAAGGGCGACCTGAAGAAGCTGATCGAGACCGACGGGGTGAAAGGAGTCACATCCAATCCCTCGATCTTCGAAAAGGCGATCGGCGCCACCGACGAATACGACAGCGCGATCGGCGAGGCACTGAGCAAGGGCGACCGTTCGGTCGGCGACCTTTACGAAGCGCTCGCTGTCGAAGACATCCAGCACGCCTCGGACGTGCTGCGCCCGGTCTATGACAAGCTCGGACACCGCGACGGTTTCGTCAGCCTCGAAGTCTCGCCCTATCTGGCGCTCGACACCAAGGGCACGCTGACGGAAGCCGAGCGGCTGTGGCAGGCGGTGGGCCGCGAGAATCTGATGATCAAGGTGCCGGCGACCCGCGAGGGCCTGCCGGCGATCAAGCAGCTCGTCTCCAAGGGCATCAGCGTCAACGTCACGCTGCTGTTCTCGCAGAAGGTCTACGTCCAGGTCGCCGAAGCCTACATCTCCGGCCTGGAAGCGCTGATCGCCTCCGGCGGTGATCCGGCGCATGTGGCCAGCGTCGCCAGTTTCTTCATCAGCCGGATCGACAGCGCAGTCGATGCGGCGCTCGACGACAAGATCGCCAAGGCCAACGATCCGTCGGAAAAGGAGCGGCTCGAGGAGCTGAAGGGCAAGGTCGCGATCGCAAACGCCAAGCTCGCGTATCAAGATTACAAGCGGCTGTTCAGCGGCGACCGCTGGGCCAAGCTGGAAGCCTGCGGTGCCAAGCCGCAGCGATTGCTGTGGGCCTCCACCGGCACCAAGAACAAGGCCTATAGCGACGTGCTGTATATCGAGGAGCTGATCGGCCCCGACACCGTCAACACCGTGCCGCCGTCGACGCTCGACGCCTTCCGCGACCACGGCAAGCCCAAGGACAGCCTGGAGAAGGACATCGACGAGGCGCGCGAGGTGCTCAAGGGCCTGGCCGGCGCCGGCGTGTCGCTCGATGCGATCACCGACAAGCTGGTCACCGAGGGCGTGCAATTGTTCGCCGACGCGTTCGACAAGCTGCTCGGCGCGGTCGCCTTCAAACGCGAAACCGTGCTCGCCGGCCGCGTCGGCAAGCAGACACTGGCGCTGCCGGCCGACCTCGCCGCCAGCGTGAAGCAGCACAGCGAAGCGTGGCGCAGCGCCGGCAGGATCCGCAAGTTGTGGTCGCGCGACAAATCGGTCTGGACCGGCAGCGACGAGGACAAATGGCTGGGCTGGCTCAACTCGGCGGCCGCCGAGAAAGCCAAGCTCGCCGACTATCAGGACTTCGCCAAATGGGTGAAGAGCCAGGGCTTCACCGATGCGGTGGTGCTCGGGATGGGCGGCTCCAGCCTCGGGCCCGAAGTGCTCGCCGAGACCTTCCCGCAGCAGGACGGCTTCCCCAAGCTGCACGTGCTCGATTCCACCGATCCGGCGCAGGTCCGCGCCCTCGAAGCCAGCGTGAAGCTCGCCACGACGCTGTTCATCGTGTCGTCGAAGTCGGGCGGCACCACCGAGCCGAACGTGATGAAGGCGTATTTCTACGCCCGCGTCTCTGAAGCGGTCGGCGCCGATCAGACCGGCCGGCACTTCGTCGCCGTCACCGATCCCGGTTCGTCGATGGAGAAGATCGCGACCGAGCAGAAGTTCGCCAGGATCTTCCACGGCGATCCGACCATCGGCGGCCGCTACTCGGTGCTGTCGCCGTTCGGCATGGTGCCGGCGGCCGCGGCCGGGCTCGATCTTGCGAAGCTGCTGGACGCGGCGCTGGCGATGGTGCGCTCCTGCGGCACCGATGTGCCGCCGCAGCAGAATCCGGCCGTGCAGCTCGGTCTGGTGATGGGCTGCGCCGGCCTGGAAGGCCGCGACAAGGTGACGATCACCTCGTCGAAGGCGATCGCCGATTTCGGCGCCTGGGCCGAGCAGCTGATCGCCGAATCCACCGGCAAGGAAGGCAAGGGCCTGATCCCGATCGACGGCGAGCCGCTGGCCGAGCCTTCGGCCTACGGCAACGACCGGCTGTTCATCGATCTGCGCACCGAAGCAGAAACCGATGCGGCTCACGAGTCGAAGCTCTCGGCGCTGGAAGCGGCCGGTCATCCGGTGGTGCGGATCGTGCTGAAATCCACCGAGGCGATCGGCCAGGAGTTCTTCCGCTTCGAACTCGCAACCGCAGTCGCCGGCGCGGTGCTCGGCATCAACCCGTTCGATCAGCCCGATGTCGAGAGCGCCAAGATCAAGACCCGCGAACTTACCGCGGCGTTCGAGAAATCCGGCGCGCTGCCGGCCGAGACGCCTGCGCTGTCGACCGCCGAGGCCGACCTCTACACCGACGCCGCCAATGCCGCCGCGCTGCGCAAGGCCGGCGCCGACGGCACCGTCGCCTCGTGGCTGAAGGCGCATCTGTCGCGCGTGAGCAGCGGCGACTACGCCGCCCTGCTCGCTTACATCGAGCGCAACGCGGCGCATATCGCCGCGCTGCAAGGCATGCGGCTGAAGGTCCGCGACCGTCGCAAGGTGGCGACCTGCGCCGAATTCGGCCCCCGCTTCCTGCATTCCACCGGTCAGGCCTACAAAGGCGGCCCGGACAGCGGTGTCTTCCTGCAGATCACCGCCGACGATGCCGCCGACCTGCCGGTGCCTGGCCAGAGCGCCAGCTTCGGCGTGATCAAGGCGGCACAGGCGCGCGGCGATTTCGACGTGCTCACCGAACGCGGCCGCCGTGCCTTGCGAGTCCACCTCAAGGGCGATCTCGATGCCGGTCTGAAGATGCTCGGCGAAGCGATCGAACAGGCGGTGGAGTAGCCCCGGGGGGATCCCTTCGGCCGAACAGGATCGTCATTGCAAGGAGCGAAGCGACGAAGCAATCCAGTCCTATGCCCCGAACCCTGGATCGCTTCGCCTTCGGCCCGCGATGACGGAGTAACCGCCGACAAACGTAGCCTCGCACGTCAAGCGGGGGGCGGCTCAACAGTGGAGACTTGCGCATGCAGATCGGCATGATCGGCCTCGGCCGGATGGGTGGCAATATCGTCCGGCGCCTGATGAAGGATGGCCATCATGCCGTGGTGTACGATCGGGATCCGCAAGCGATCGAGGCGCTGACACGCGAAGGCGCGATCGGAGCCGGTGGCCTCGAGGATCTGGTGCGCAAGCTCGACCCGCCGCGCGCGGTGTGGGTGATGCTGCCCGCCGGACAGATCACCGAGGCCACCATCGACCAGCTCGGCAAGCTGCTCGCCGCCGGGGACGTTGTGATCGACGGCGGTAACACTTTCTGGCAGGACGACATCCGCCGCGCCAAGACGCTGAAGGAGACCGGCATCGATTATGTCGATGTCGGCACTTCCGGCGGCATCTGGGGCTACGCGCGCGGCTACTGCATGATGATCGGCGGCGACAAGGTCGTGGTCGACCGGCTCGATCCGATCTTCGCCACGCTGGCGCCGGGGATCGGCGACATTCCCCGCACGCCCGGCCGCGAGACGCGCGATCCGCGGGTCGAGCAGGGTTACATCCATGCCGGCCCGGTCGGGGCCGGCCATTTCGTCAAGATGGTCCACAACGGCATCGAATACGGCCTGATGCAGGCCTATGCCGAAGGATTCGACATTCTCAAGAACGCCAGCAGCGAGGCGCTGCCGGAAGCGCACCGGTTCGATCTCGACATCGCCGACATCGCCGAAGTGTGGCGCCGCGGCAGCGTGATCCCGTCCTGGCTGCTCGACCTCACCTCCACCGCGCTGGCGAGGAACGACCAGCTCGACAATTACTCCGGCTTCGTCGAAGACTCCGGTGAAGGTCGCTGGACCATCAACGCCGCGATCGAAGAAGCGGTGCCGGCCGAAGTGCTCACCGCGGCGCTGTATGCGCGTTTCCGGTCGCGGCGGGATCATACGTTCGCAGAGAAGATTCTCTCGGCGATGCGCGCCGGCTTCGGCGGCCACAAGGAGCCGCAGCAGCATCCGGAGCCGGAGCAGCAGGCCGCTCCACAGCAGAAACTGAAACCGAAATCGGAGCGCGCGTGACCACGCAAGACAACAGCAATCAGGTTCCCGACGGCTGCGCGTTCGTCATCTTCGGTGTCACCGGCGATCTCACCCACCGTCTGGTGATCCCGGCGCTCTACAATCTCGCCGAAGCCGGGCTGCTGCCGGAGAAATTCTGCGTCGTCGGCGTCACCCGCAAGGAGATGGCGAGCGACGATCTGAGAGAAAGCCTGCTGCAGGGCTTGCGCAAATACGCCACCCGCCCGGTCGACGACAAGGTCGCCGATCAGCTTCTGTACTGCGTCACCGCAATCAGCGCCGATCCGAGCGAACCGGACTCGTTCGACCGGCTGCGCGAGCGCCTGGAAAAGCTCGAGGCCAACCGCAACACCGGTGGCAACCGGCTGTTCTATCTCGCCACCCCGCCGGACGCGTTCGCACCGATCGCGACCGAGCTCGGCCGCGCCGGGCTGCTCGAAGAGACCAGCGGCGCGTGGCGCCGGCTGGTGGTGGAGAAGCCGTTCGGCACCGACCTCGCCTCGGCCAAGGCGCTGAACGATCATCTGCTCGGCATCATCTCCGAGCACGAGCTGTACCGGATCGATCACTACCTCGGCAAAGAGACGGTGCAGAACATCCTGGTGCTGCGGTTCTCCAACGGCATGTTCGAGCCGATCTGGAACCGCGAGCACATCGACCACATCCAGATCACCGTCGAGGAAAAGCTCGGCGTCGGCCATCGCGGCAGCTTCTACGACAAGACCGGCGCGCTGCGCGACATGGTGCCGAACCATCTGTTCCAACTGCTGTCGCTGGTGGCGATGGAGCCGCCGGCGCATTTCAACGCCCATGCGGTGCGATCCGCCAAGGCTGACGTGTTGGCGGCAATCCAGATCCAGAGCGAAGACGAGGCGCTGCGCAATTCGGTCCGCGGCCAATACACCTCCGGCAGGATCGGCGACAGCGAGATTCCCGACTATCGCAGCGCCAAGGACGTCGAACCGGACAGCACCACCGAAACCTTCGCGGCACTGAAGCTGTCGATCGACAATTGGCGCTGGGCCGGCGTGCCGTTCTATCTGCGCACCGGCAAGGCGCTGTCGGGCAAGCGCACCGAGGTCGCGATCAAGTTCAAACAGGCGCCGTTCTCGATGTTCCGCTGCACCCCGGTGCGGGAATTGTCGCAGAACTATCTGGTGATCGGGATCGAGCCGGTCGAAGGCATCTCGCTGCAGTTCAACACCAAGGTGCCGGGCCCGGTGATCGCGATCGACGGCGTCGAGATGACGTTCAAGTACAAGGACTACTTCAAGGTGGCGCCGAGCAACGGCTATGAGACGCTGCTGCACGACTGCATGATCGGCGACAACATCCTGTTCCAGCGCGCCGACGGCGTCGAGGCGGGATGGCGGGTGGTGCAGCCCTTTCTCGACGCCTGGAAGAAAGCCGGCGCCCACGGCCTGCAGATCTATCGCGCCGGCAGCGAAGGCCCCGAAGACGCCGACGAGTTGCTGACGCGCGACGGCCGCGATTGGCGGAAGTTGGGCTAGCCGAATGCGCAGCGCCGATCGTCATCTCGTGGTCGCAGCCGATGCCGATGCGCAGGCCCGCCTCGCAGCGCAGCGGCTGATCGCGCGGATCGAGCTGCATCACGATCGCCCGGCGATTTGCCTTACCGGCGGCTCCGGGCCGCAACGGATGTTCGAACTGCTGGCCGGCGAATTCGAAAATCGGATTCCGTGGTCGCGGGTGCACTGGTTCATCAGCGACGAACGCTTCGTGCCGGAGCGCGATCCGCTCAGCAATATCGGCGCCGCGAGGCGGGCGTTTCTGGATGGCCGCGCGCCGCTGCAGAACATCCATGCGATCCCGACCGACGCGGCGACGCCGGAGGATGCGGCGCGACGCTACGAAGACGAGCTGAAGGCGTTCTACGGCAGCGACGTGCTCGCCCCCGACCGGCCGCTGTTCGACCTGGTGCTCGGCGGCGTCGGGCCGGACGGCCACACCGCCTCGCTGTTTCCGGGCCGGCCGCAGCTCCAGATCCAGGATCGCTGGGCCGCCGGCGTCGACACCGCCCCGGTCGAGCCGCTGGTGCCACGGGTCACCCTCACCCTTCCGGCGCTCGCCTCCTGCGCCGAGATGCTGTTCCTGATCCACGGCGCTGCCAAGCGCGACATCCTCGCCCGCGTGTTCGCCGGGGAGGATCTACCCTCGGGCCGCACCCGCTCGCAGGGTGAGACGGTGTGGTTGGTGACAAAGGATGCACTCCCGGAGAATGCCGGTGTCGCCTGAGGCCGTGCTTCCCCGGTCGACGCCACATGCGCTCATCGTGATGGGCGTCTCCGGCTCCGGAAAGAGCACGGTCGGACAAGCCCTCGCCGCGCGGCTTGGCTGGCGCTATGAGGACGCCGACGCCTATCATCCGGCCAGCAACGTCGCCAAGATGAGCGCCGGCCAGCCGCTCACCGACGACGACCGCAGGCCCTGGCTGCAGGCTATCGCCGCCGAGATCGACCGCGTCATCACCGGCGGCGGCTCCATCGTGTTCGGCTGCTCGGCGCTGAAGCGCGCCTATCGCGACATCCTGGTGCATGGACGCGACGACGTCCGCATCGTGTTTCTCGACGGCAGCCGCGAGCTGATCGGAGCGCGGATGGCGGCACGCAAGAACCACTTCATGCCGGCCGGTCTGCTCGACAGCCAGTTCGCCACGCTGCAGCGGCCCGGCCCGGACGAACGCCCGATCGTCGCCTCGATCGACGCGCCGGTCGAGGCAATCGTCGACGATATCGTCGGCCAGCTTCCGAACTTAGTCGGCGAATAATTCCATGCTTAGCATCGTCATTGCGAGCGAAGCGAAGCAATCCACAGGCTCAGTGCATGACACTTGGATTGCTTCGTTGCTCCGCTCCTCGCAATGACGAAGGCTCCACTTCGAGGTTCGTCCCATGACCCGCATCCAGCTCGTAATCTCCGATGTCGACGGCACGCTCGTCACCACTGACAAGCGGCTGACCGATCGCGCCCGTGACGCGGTGGCGCGGCTCGAGGACAGCGGTGTCGGCTTCACCCTCACCTCGAGTCGTCCGCCGGTCGGAATGCGGATGTACAGCGATCCGCTCGGCATCACCCTGCCACTCGGACCGTTCAACGGCAGCTCGATCGTCGATCCGGAGCTGACCGTGATCGAGCAACATTTGATCCCGGACCATGCCGTGGCGACGAGCCTCGACCTGTTCGCGCGCAACGGCATCGACGTCTGGCTGTTCACCAACGACAATTGGTATATCCGCCGCGACGACGGCAAATACGTGCCGCACGAACAGCGCACCATCCAATTCGCGCCGGCGATGGTCGATGATTTCGCCCCGCTCGCCGGCCAGGCCTGCAAGATCGTCGGCGTCAGCGCCGACTTCGCGTTGCTCAAACGCTGCGAACCGGAGCTGCAGGCCGCGCTCGGCGATCGTGCGCTGGCGGTGCGATCGCAGGACTACTATCTCGACGTCACCCCGCCCGGTCGCAGCAAGGGCACCTTCGTGCAGGCGATGGCGCAGCGGCTCGGCATCGCGGCGGAGGCGATCGCCACCATCGGCGACATGCAGAACGATCTGCCGATGTTCGGCGTCAGCGGTCTGCCGATCGCGATGGGCAACGCCACCGACGACGTCAAGCACCAGGCGGCCCACGTCACCGCCCGCAACGACGACGACGGCTTCGCCGCCGCCATCGACTTCATCCTGGATCGCAATGCGAGCCTTGACCGCTAACTCTGTTTCGACCGCTGCATCGCCGGTTTCTCGGTCGACGCCTTGGCGGCGGTGAGATTGTTGGCGGTGTTGATCAGCGCGATGTGGGTCAGCGCCTGCGGGAAATTGCCGGTCTGGCGTCGTTTGCTCGGGTCGTATTCCTCGGCGAGCAGGCCGACGTCATTAGCGATGCCGACGACACGGTCGAACAGTTCCTTGGCGCGAACGATGTCGCCGACCAGCACATAGGCGTCGGCGAGCCACAGGCTGCAGGCCAGGAACGCGCCCTCGGCTGGGCCGGTCTGATCCTTGTTTTCCCGCGGATCATGGCGCAGCACGAAGCCGTCGACCAGCAACCGCCGCTCGATCGCTTCCAGCGTCCCCTTGATGCGCGGATCGTGAGGCGCCAGAAAGCCGACCGCCGGAAGCAGCAGCACGCTGGCGTCGAGCACATCGGCGCCGTAGTGCTCGACGAAGGCGTTCTGCACCGGGTCGAAACCCTTTTCGCAGACCTCGCGGTGAATCCGGTCGCGCAGGCTGCGCCACTCCTCGAGCGGCGCCTTCAATCCGAAGGTCTCGGCGCTCTTGATGCCGCGATCGAACGCCACCCAGGTCATCACCTTGGAGAACACGTAGTGCTTGCGCGGGCCGCGGCGTTCCCAGATGCCACTGTCGGGCTGGTCCCAGACCTTCGACAAGTGCTGCAGCACCGCGCATTCGATCGCCCAAGAGTCGCCGTCGAGGCGCAGCCCGGCGTGGCGCCATTGATGAAAAGCGTCGATCAGTTCGCCGTAGACGTCGAGCTGCACCTGCGCATGCGCGGCATTGCCGATCCGCACCGGCTGCGCGCCCTGATAGCCGGCGAGCCAGTCGGCCTGCCACTCCAAAAGCCGGCGTTCGCCGTAGATGCCGTACATGATCTGCATGTTGGCCGGATTGCCCGCGACGGCACGCAGCAGCCAATCGTGCCAGGCAGCGGCTTCCTCGGTGTAGCCGTTGTTCATCAGCGCGAACAACGTGAAGGTGGCGTCGCGCAGCCAGCAGAACCGATAATCCCAGTTGCGGGAGCCGCCGAGCTTTTCCGGCAGCGAGGTGGTCGGCGCCGCCACGATGCCGCCCGACGGTGCGAAGGTCTGCGCCTTCAGTGTGATCAGCGAACGCATCACCAAGTCGCGATATTCGCCCCGATAGGTGCAGCGTCCGGCCCATTCGGCCCAGAATTCCTCGGTGTCCTTCAGCGCCTGGTGGGGGTCGATCTCGGTCGGCACCGGCAGATGCGACGCGCCGTAGGTCAGCACCAGCGGCACGACCTCCCCTTCGGCGACCTCGAACTCGGCAACGGTGGTCATATCCTTGCCACAGGTGGCGACCGGAGTGTGCAGCACGACCATATCCGGGCCGCAGATCGCCAGCAGCGCGTCGTCCGCGCCGCGCTTGACCCAGGGAATGCTCGCGCCGTAGCCGAACCGGATCACCAGCTGCATCGCGACCTTGATCCGGCCGCGGTCGCCGCGCACCAGGCGGACGACGTCGGAGGCCGATCCGCGCGGCGGCATGAAATCGATCAGCGTGATGCTGCCGTCTGCCGTCTCGAACGTCGTCTCCAGGATCAGGCTGTCGCCGCGGTAACGCCGGCTGCAGCGAACGATTTCGTCGACCGGCGCGACCTTCCAGCGACCGTTCTCCTCGCTGCCGAGCAGCGCCGCGAAACAGGCCTCGGAATCGAATGACGGCCAGCACAGCCAGTCGATCGAACCGTCTCGGCCGACCAGCGCCGCGGTCTCGCAGTCGCCGATCATGGCGTAGTCTTCGATGTTCCCGGGCAAAGCGTTCACCCTGCGCTGCGGCGATCGGCGGTCGCGGTGAGCAGAGCTTGGCGGTTGATCGCGGCGGCAATGTCCTCGATCGCCTTCGGCAGCCGCCGCCGCCAGTTCGGATGCTCGGATACCGTGCCCGGGACGTTCGGCTGATCGAGCACGCCGAGCAAATCCTCCAGCGCGATCGCCAACAGCCGCGACGGCGTCCGCGCCAGGAAGGTCAGCACCGCGTAGATATCGTCTTGCTCGATGCCCTGATGCCGCAGCGCGTCCCCGAGCATCGCCAGCGCATGCCGGCGGCTGTCGTCGCTTTCGCCGGGATCGACTCCGATCGAGCGCTTCAGATGCAGATCGGTCGAGGCACGCCAGCCCGAATAGGTGGCGAGGTCGTGGGTGTTGAACGTGACCAGCGCGTTCGGCAGATAATGATCGAGCCCGAAGAACCAGCCCTGGTGGAAGTCGCGCTCGAACATCATCACCCGGTACGACCAGATCCCCCAGGCCGCGAGGCGGTCGCGGAAGCCGTCGGGCACGGTGCCGAGATCCTCGCCGATCACCACGCAGCGATGCGCGACACTCTCCTGCGCGGTGACCGCGAGCAGCGCCTCGAACGGCATCTGGACATAGACGCCCTGATGCGCCGCGAAGCCGTGCGGCACCAGATACAGCCGGTTCAGCCCGAGCACGTGATCGAGCCGGATCGCGCCGGCATAACGCATCGAGGCGCGCAGCATCTCGCGGAACGGTGCAAACCCGGTCAGCTCCAGTCCCGGCGCGTTGAAGCCCGCCAGGCCCCAGTTCTGGCCGGCCGTGTTGAGCGAGTCCGGCGGCGCGCCGACCGCCAGCAGCCGCGAGATCGCGGTCTGTTCGTTCCAGGCGTCGAAGCCGTCGCTCTGCACCCCGACCGCCACGTCGAGATACAGCCCGACGTTCATGCCGCGCGCCGCGGCGAGATCGCGGCAGCCGCGCAACTGATCGTCGGCGCACCATTGGGCAAATTCGACGAACTCCACATCCCTGCCGTCGGGGCCAGCGCGCAGTTCGGCGCAGCGCGCGTCGTCGGGACGGCGCCATTCCTCCGGCCAGTCCCACCACGGGTGCCCGAATTTGTGCCGCAGCACCTCGAAGCAGGCGAACCGCGTCAGCAGCGGCGCGCGCTCGCGGCGAAACGCCTCGAACGCTGCGCGGCGGGCGGTCGACGCCGACGCGCAGAACGTCTCGAACGCCGCGCGCAGCCCGCGCCATTTGACCGCCGCCACGGCCGCATAGTCGATCAGCTCACCGTCGCGCAGCGCCGCCATGGTCTGGGCATCGACCGGCCGGTCGGTGGCGGAAAACTCCGGCAGCCGCTCAACGTCGACGTACAACGGATTGAGGAACAGCCGGCTGTTCGGCGAATACGGACTGCAGTCACCGGGACGGTCGTCGAACAGCGCATGCAGCGGATTGAGCCCGATGCCGCCTGCCCCCAGCGCCGCCGCGAGCTCGATCAGATTTGCCAGATCGGTGAAATCGCCGATACCCCAGTTGCGGCCCGAGCGCAGGCTGTAGAGCTGCACCGCGACCAGCCAGGATCGGTCGAACGCGCCGCCGTACGCCTGCGGCGGTGCGACCAGCAGCGGCTGCTCCTCGGTGTGGCCCGATGCGTCGCTGAGCCGCAGGCGGTAGCTGCCGGGCGGCAGGTCCTGCGGCCACGTCAGCGATCGCTCGTCGGCGACGCCGTCAGCCAGCGTCGCCGCCTCGCCGATGATGCGCCACCGTACCGGCAGCGCCGCCTGGACGCCGAGTTCGGAGCGACAGGTCTCGCCGCGCCGGATCACCACGATCCGATCCAGCAACCTTCGCTCAGCCGGTTGCGGCATCGCCTCGGTGATCAGCGCCAATGCCTCTGGCGGAGTGATGTGGCGGTGCCCCTGACCGTCGTAGAATTCGGTCTGGATGCCCAGCTCGGCAGCTCTGGTGAATAAATCCATTAAGCACGCTGTCTCACGCCGCGCGGGGTGCGCCGCGAATCCACCTGTCCCAGGATAGTCATATCGAACGCAATTGCGTAGGGTGAGTTCCATTGGAACCAGCTCGGTCGAGAAGCTTTGTAGACTGGGACCCGCTGGTTCGCCATGGGACGAGCGTCCTAGATCGCGGGCATCACCTCACTCAATCGATCGTGGGCAATTGTGAACAAGTCGACGCAAGCGATTCAAGCCGCCGCTCAGGGCGGCGCTTTTCACATCGAAGACATCTATCCGCTGATCGACGGCGGAAGATTTGCGGTGAAACGAATTGTCGGCGAGCCGATCGAGGTATGGGCCGACATCTACCGGGACGGCCATGAAGTCATCGCGGCCGCCTTGATCTGGCGCCGCGAGCAGGACAGCACCTGGCAACGTGTGCCGATGGGGCTCGACGTCAACGATCGCTGGTCGGCGACGTTCACACCGCAGCAACTCGGCCGTCACGTCTATGCCATCGAAGCCTGGACCGACGAATTCGCCACCTGGCGGCACGGTGCCGAGCTGAAGCTGAAGGCCGGCCAGGATCTGTCGCTGGATGCGCTGGAAGGCGCCGGACTGCTGACCAAGGCGCAGACCGACGATCCGGAGGTGTTGCGGATGATTCAGCAACGCTGCGAGGAATATCTGCGGTCCGGCGACATCGCGCCGCTGCTGGTGCCGGAATTGCTGGACGCAATGGCGAACAGTCAGGCACGGCCGGACCTCACCCGCACCGCTCCGCTGCCGCTGATGATCGACCGGCCGCGGGCGCGCTTCAGCGCGTGGTACGAGATGGTGCCGCGCAGCCAGGGACGCGATCCCGGGCGCCACGGCACCTTCGGTGACTGCATCGCCCGACTGCCGGACGTCGCCGCGATGGGCTTCGACGTGGTGTATTTCACCCCGATCCATCCGATCGGCCACACCAACCGCAAGGGCCGCAACAACTCGCTCAAGGCCGAGCCCGGCGATCCCGGCAGTCCCTACGCGATCGGCGCGGAACAAGGCGGCCACGACGCGGTGCATCCGGAGCTCGGCACGATCGAGGACTTCCGCGCCTTCGTCGCCGCCTGCGAAGTGGTCGGCATCGAGGTTGCGCTCGACATCGCCGTGCAGTGTTCGCCGGACCATCCATGGCTCAAGCAGCATCCGGACTGGTTCAAGCGTCGCCCCGACGGCTCGATGAAATACGCCGAAAATCCGCCGAAGAAATACGAGGACATCGTCAACCCGGATTTCTCCTGCGAAGACGCCGGCTCGCTGTGGAACGCGCTGCGCGACGTCATCCTGTTCTGGGTCGATCAGGGCGTGAAAATCTTCCGGGTCGACAATCCGCACACCAAGCCGCTGCGGTTCTGGGAATGGCTGATCCGCGAAGTGCAGCTTCGCCATCCCGACGTCATCTTCCTCGCCGAAGCCTTTACCCGGCCGAAGCTGATGAAGGGGCTGGCCAAGCTCGGCTTCACCCAGTCCTACACCTACTTCACCTGGCGCACTCAGAAGTGGGAGATCGAGGAATACTTGCGCGAGCTCGCCCGCTATCCGGAGCGCGACTATTACCGGCCGAACTTCTTCACCAATACGCCGGACATCCTGCCCTATCATCTTCAGGGCGGAGAGCCGTGGATGTTCAAGTCCCGCCTCGTTCTCGCCGCAACGCTGTCATCGACCTATGGCATCTACAACGGCTTCGAGCTGCTCGAGCACGAACCGATCCCCGGCAAAGAGGAATATCTCGATTCCGAGAAATACGAGATCAAGATCCGCGACTGGGACAAGCCCGGCAACATCAAGCCGTTTATTCGGGACATCAACCGCATTCGCAGCGCCAACACGGCGCTGCACCAGACCAGCAATCTTCGCTTCCTCGACGTGCAGGACCCGAATGTGACCGGCTTCGTCAAGACCTCCGTCGACGGCACCAACGCGGTGGCGGTGGCGATCGCGCTCAGCGCCGACTACCATGAATTCTGGCTGCCGCTTGGCGACGTCCAGATCGAAGTCGCCGGCGAGCGCCGTCCGGTGGTGGCGGTGGAGAACCTGCTGACCGGAGAACGCCACGCGCTCGACTGGGGTGGGATCAACCTGCGGATCGATCCGCATCGGGATCCGGCGCTGCTGTTCCGTTGTCTGGCGTGAGTGCGTAAGCCATGAACGAGATGTCATCGATCACCCCGATCGACAAGCCGGGCGTGGAGGGCAGTGACGAGCTCTGGTACAAGGACGCCATCATCTACCAGTTGCACGTCAAGGCGTTCGCCGACAGCAACAACGACGGCATCGGCGACTTCGCCGGCCTCACCGAGAAGCTCGATTATCTGCAGGATCTCGGCGTCAACACGCTGTGGCTGCTGCCGTTCTACCCGTCACCGCAGCGCGACGACGGTTACGACATCGCCGACTACGGCGCGATCAATCCCGATTTCGGCACGATGAAGGATTTCCGCCGCTTCATCGTCGAGGCCAAGAAGCGCAATCTGCGCGTGATCACCGAGCTGGTGATCAACCACACCTCCGACGAGCACAGATGGTTCAAACGGGCGCGGCGCAGCCCGAAGAACTCCAGCGCGCGGAACTGGTACGTCTGGAGCGACACCGACCAGAAGTACCAAGGTACGCGCATCATCTTCACCGACACCGAGAAGTCGAACTGGACCTGGGATCCGGAAGCCGGCCAGTATTACTGGCACCGGTTCTTCTCGCACCAGCCCGATCTGAACTTCGACAATCCGCGCGTCGTCAGCGCCGTCGTCAAGGTGATGAAGCGCTGGCTCGACACCGGCGTCGACGGTTTCCGGCTCGACGCAATTCCCTATCTGTGCGAGCGCGACGGCACCAACAACGAGAACCTTCCCGAGACGCACGCGGTGATCAAGCGGCTGCGCGCCGAGCTCGACACCTACGCCAAGGGCAAGCTGCTGCTCGCCGAGGCCAATCAGTGGCCCGAGGACGTCCAGCAGTATTTCGGCGACAGCGACGAATGTCATATGGCGTATCACTTCCCGCTGATGCCGCGGATCTACATGGCGATCGCGCAGGAGGACCGCTTCCCGATTACCGACATCATGCGGCAGACGCCCGAGATTCCGGCCAACTGTCAGTGGGCGATGTTCCTGCGCAACCACGACGAGCTGACGCTCGAAATGGTCACCGATGTGGAGCGCGACTACCTCTGGAAGACCTATGCGGCCGACCCGCGGGCGCGGATCAATGTCGGCATCCGCCGCCGCCTGGCGCCGCTGATGGACAATGACCGCCGCAAGATCGAGTTGATGAACTCGCTGCTGCTGTCGTTTCCCGGCACCCCGATCATCTACTACGGTGACGAGATCGGGATGGGTGACAACATCTATCTCGGCGACCGCAACGGCGTGCGCACGCCGATGCAGTGGTCGCCCGATCGCAATGGCGGGTTCTCGCGCGCCGACCCGGCGCGGCTGTACGCGCCGCCGATCATGGACCCGGTATACGGCTACGCTTCGGTCAACGTCGAGGCGCAGCAGCGCAGCCTGTCGTCGCTGCTCAGCGCGATGAAGCGGCTGATCGCGGTGCGAAAATCAACGTCGGCGTTCGGCCGCGGCAGCATGACCTTCATCCGCCCGAGCAACCGCGCGGTGCTCGCTTATGTCCGGCAGCATCAGGACGAAGTCATTCTGTGTGTCGCGAACTTGTCGCGTGCCGCGCAGGCGACCGAGCTCGATCTGTCGCCGTGGAAGGACCGGGTGCCACAGGAAATGCTCGGCCGCACCAAATTCCCGGCGATCGGCGAGCTGCCCTACATGATTACGCTGGCGCCGTTCGGTTTCTACTGGTTCAGACTGGAAGAGCCCGGCACCGCAGCCCACGTCGCGCCCGCCTCGACGGTGCCGGAATTCATCACCCTGGTGGTGCCGCTCGGCTCGACCTGGATGACGCTCGGCCGCACCCGCTCGATGTTCGAGCACGAAGTGCTGCCGACGTTCCTGTCCCGCACCCGCTGGTTCCCGGAGCGCAATCCGCGCGCGATCCATCCGCGGCTCACCTCGGCAATCCCGTTCGCCAACGAGGGCGACAACCGTCCGTGGCTGGCGTTCTTCGAGGCGACGCTGCGCGGTGCGACGTCGCGCTATCTGCTGCCGATGCAAATCGACTGGGTGCGGTTCGATCGCGAACGCTATAATCCCCGCGCATTTGCAGCGGTCCGCCAGGGCGCCCGGGAAGGCACCCTGCTCGACGTCGCCGCCGACCCGTCGTTCGTCGATCTGTTGCTGGAGAACGTTCGCAGCGCCCTCACCGTGGTCGGCGACAATGGCGACCGTCTGGAATTCCGCCCCGGCTCCCGGCTCGCGGATCGGCCGGCCGGGCCGTTCCAGAACATCCGGGCCGTCGAGACCGAGCAGTCGAATTCGACCGCCCTGGTCGACGAAGACTATGTCGTCAAGCTGTATCGGCGTCTGCAGGTCGGCATCAATCCCGAACTGGAGATGGGGCGCTTCCTGACCGAGGTAGCCGGCTACTCCAATACCCCGGCGTTGCTCGGGAGCGTCGAACTGGTCGAGGGCGACACCACCAGTGCGATCGCCGTGGTGCACGAATTCGTCGGCAACCAGGGTGACGGCTGGACTGTCACCTCCGGCTACCTCGATCGCTATATCGACGAACAGCGTGTACTGATCCGCGCCGAAGAGAATACCGAGAGCGACCAACTCGCGCCCTATCTGCATTTCATGCAGCAGACCGGCAGGCGCGTGGCTGAGATGCATATCGCGCTCGCCGGTCATCCCGATGTGCCCGACTTCGCGCCGGAGCCGATCGCCCCCGACAACTCGCGACACTGGACGGAGACCGTCTCGGCCGCGGCGGAGCGGGTGCTGGACGAGTTGCGGCGTCGGCGCGATATGTTGAAGGATGCGGACAGGGCGCTGGTCGACGAACTGGTGGCGGCACGCGATGTGCTGATGAACCGCATCCACGACCTGCCCGGCGGCGATGGCGGCTTGAACATCCGCCACCATGGCGATTTCCACCTCGGGCAAATGCTGATCGTCAAGGACGATGTCTACATCATCGACTTCGAAGGCGAACCGCGCCGAACCCTCGAGGAGCGGCGCGCCAAGGCTCCGGCGGCGCGCGACGTCGCCGGCCTGGTTCGCTCGATCGACTACTCGACGACCGCGGCGCTCGACCGTGCGTTGAAGGCTGTCTCCGACGAGCCGGGCCGGCTGACCGAAGCGCTGGACCTGTGGCGGATCCGTGCTACCGCGGCCTTCCTCGAGGGCTACCGCCAGACCATGGGCGACAGCCCGGTCTGGCCGGCCGACGCTGCGGCCGCCAACCGCCTGCTCGACTTCTTCCTGATTGAAAAGGCGTTGTACGAGATCGACTACGAGATCGCGCATCGTCCCGACTGGGTGCGGGTGCCGCTGGCCGGCATTCTGCGCATCCTGTCGCCGCCTCCCGAGGAGCTTTCATGACCGTGCAATTGAGCGACGAAGCCTACGCAGTTCTCGAAGCCCGTCATGCCGATCCGTTCCGCTATCTCGGCCCCCATCCCGAGGACAACGGTACCGTTGTCCGGGTGCTGCTCCCCGATGCGACCGCCGTCGAGGTGGTCGGCGACAACGGCGACTCGGCGTCGCTCGAACAGATCCATCCGTCCGGCTTGTTTGCCGGACCGCTGCCCGGCGCCGCGCCGCGCTACACGCTGCGCGCCCGGTTCGGAGAGGCGACGGTCGAGTTGCAGGATCCCTACCGCTTTCCGCCGATCCTGACCGACTTCGATCTGTATCTGCTCGGCGAAGGCACCGACCAGCGGCTCTACGACAAGCTGGGCGCCCATCCGATGGAGCTCGAGGGTGTCGCCGGCGTCGCCTTCGTGGTTCTGGCGCCGAATGCGCGCCGCGTCAGCGTGGTCGGCGATTTCAACTACTGGAATCCGCTTCGCCATCAGATGCGGGTGCGCGGCAACGGCTATTGGGAGCTGTTCATCCCCGGCGCCTGCGCCGGCGATCACTACAAATTCGACCTCTCCGGCCCGCATGGCGAGCAACTGCCGCAGAAGTCCGATCCCCTCGCCTTTGCCGCCGAGCTGCGGCCGAAGACCGCTTCGATCGTGGTCGATGCCACCACGCTGCCAAAGCCGCGGCCGGCCCCGGAGAACATCAACGCGCTGTCGGCGCCGATGTCGATCTACGAAGTGCATCTCGGCTCGTGGCGCCGCAAGGACGGCGACCAGTGGTTGACCTATCGCGAACTGGCCGAGCAGCTTCCGGCCTATGTGCGCGACATGGGCTTCACCCACGTTGAATTCCTGCCGGTCAGCGAGCATCCGTTCGACGGCTCGTGGGGCTATCAGCCGACCGGCCTGTACGCGCCGACCTCACGGTTCGGAACGCCGGAAGACTTCTGCGCGCTGGTCGACGCCTGCCACGCCGCGGGCATCGGCGTGATCCTCGACTGGGTGCCGGGCCATTTCCCCGACGATCCGCACGGCCTCGGCAATTTCGACGGCACCGCTTTGTACGAGCACGCCAACCCGATGCAGGGGCGGCATCTCGACTGGGGCACGTTGATCTACAATTACGGCCGCACCGAAGTGGTGAATTTCCTCACCGCCAACGCGCTGTTCTGGCTGGAGCGCTACGGCATCGACGGGCTGCGCGTCGATGCGGTGGCGTCGATGCTGTATCTCGACTACAGCCGCCCGGCCGGGGGCTGGATTCCCAACAAGTTCGGCGGCCGCGAGAACATCGAGGCGATCGATTTCCTGCGCCGCTTCAACGCCCAGGTTTACGCCAATTTCCCCAACGCCACCACCGCGGCGGAGGAATCCACCGCCTGGCCGCAAGTGTCGCGCCCGGTCGAGTTCGGCGGGCTCGGCTTCGGCTACAAGTGGAACATGGGGTGGATGCACGATACGCTGAACTACATCAGCAAGGATCCGATCCACCGCAAATATCACCACGGCCAGATCCTGTTCGGGCTGCACTACGCGTTCTCGGAGAACTTCATCCTGCCGCTGTCGCACGACGAAGTGGTGCACGGCAAGCGCTCGATCCTGGGACGGATGCCGGGCGACGAGTGGCAGCGGTTCGCCAATTTGCGCGCCTACTACGCGTTCATGTTCGCTCATCCCGGCAAGAAGCTGCTGTTCATGGGCAGCGAGTTCGGCCAGGAGCGCGAATGGAACCACGACCGTTCGCTCGACTGGCACCTGCTCGAATACCCGAAATACGCCGGCGTGCAGGCGCTGATCCGCGATCTCAACAATCTGTACCGGTCGCTGCCGGCGCTGCATCAGCTCGACTGCGATCCGTTCGGCTTCGAATGGCTGATCACCGAGGATGCCAATCGCAACGTGTTCGCCTGGATGCGCAAGGGCAACGACACTCGCTCGCGCTGTCTGGTGATCGTCAACTTCTCGCCGAACGTGTATCAGGATTATCGCGTCCGGGTGCCGTTCCCGGGCCGCTGGCGCGAAGTATTCAATTCGGATTCGGCGGTGTACGGCGGCAGCAATGTCGGTAACGGCGGCGAGGTCCGCCCTCGTGACGGCCTGGTGCCGGAACTCAGCCTGACGATTCCGCCGCTCGCGGCGATCTTCCTGACACCGGAGGATTGACGCGTCGCGATGCGGCTCACTGCCGACCGGCTCGACCAGGGCCGTCGGCAGCAGCGGCTGCTGTGCTGATGTCGACGGAATTGCAGGACTGCAATGTGACAGTCGGATGGTGCCACCGCGTACGCGCGTGCCATCGTTGTGCACAAACCCGTTCCGAACAGCAGATTTACCAGTGTCCTTCGATTTCGAAGTTCGCTAACAAAGACAATCGCAGGCTATGCGAACTTCGTGATCGGGACACTCGCTATGCGCCTCACCGCCGGAACCGACTCCCGTCTCGGAGCGACCTGGGACGGGCGCGGCACCAATTTCGCCCTGTTCTCCGCCAACGCCCACAAGGTCGAACTCTGCCTGTTCGACGCTCAGGGCCGGCGCGAGCTGGAACGGATCGAGCTGCCGGAGCGCACCGAAGACGTCTGGCACGGCTACCTCAACGACGTTTCACCCGGCCAGCTCTACGGCTATCGGGTGCACGGCCCGTACGACCCGGATCACGGCCATCGCTTCAACGCCCACAAGCTGCTGCTCGATCCGTATGCCAGGCGGTTGAGCGGACGACTGGTGTGGAGCGAGGCGCATTTCGCCTATCGCACCGGTTCACCCCGCGAGGACCTGTCGTTCGACCGCCGCGACAACGCGCGCGGCATGCCGAAGGCCGTGGTCGTCGACGAAACCGTCGGCAGCGGCCGCCGCGAGACCCGGCCCGGCGTGCGCTGGGAAGACACCATCATCTACGAGGCCCACGTCAAAGGCCTCACCCAGTTGCGCGAGGATGTGCCGCCGGGACTGCGCGGCACCTTCGGCGGGCTGGCCTGCCCGTCGATGATCGCACATTTCAAACGGCTCGGCGTCACCACGATTGAACTTTTGCCAGTCCACGGCTTTGTCGATGACCGCGTTCTGGTCGAGAAGAAGCTGGTGAACTATTGGGGTTATAACACGATCTCGTTCTTCGCGCCGGAGGCCCGCTACGCGCCGGACAAGGACAACCCGCTGGACGCGTTCCGGACCACCGTGGCCCGACTGCACGACGCCGGGATCGAGGTGCTGCTCGACGTCGTCTACAACCACACCGCCGAGGGCAACCACCTCGGTCCGACGCTGTCGTTCCGCGGCATCGACAACGCCTCGTACTACTGGCTGAAGCCCGACAACCCGCGCTACTACGACGACTTCACCGGCTGCGGCAATTCGGTGAACCTCACCCATCCGCGGGTGCTGCAGATGGTGATGGACAGCCTGCGCTATTGGGTCGAAGTCTGCCACGTCGACGGCTTCCGCTTCGATCTCGCCACCACGCTGGCACGCGGTCCGAACGGCTTCGATCGCAATTCCGGCTTCTTCACGGCGATCCGTCAGGATCCGGTGCTGGCAGGCGTGAAGCTGGTCGCCGAACCGTGGGATCTCGGCTTGGGCGGCTACCAGGTCGGTGCATTCCCGTCGCAATGGTCGGAATGGAACGACCGCTATCGCAGCGTGATGCGGCGCTACTGGAGCGGCGAAGGCAGCCTGATCGGCGACGTCTCGCGGCGCATGACCGGATCGTCCGATATCTTCAATCGCGACGCCCGCATGCCCCGCGCCAGCGTCAACCACGTCACCGTGCACGACGGCTTCACCCTGGCCGACCTGTTCAGCTACGAGCAGAAGCACAACTTAGCCAACGGCGAGCACAATCGTGACGGCTCCAACGACAACCACAGCATCAATTGTGGCGTCGAGGGACCGACCGACGATCCAAAGATACTCGCGCTGCGCCGCCAGCTTCGCAAGAACCAGCTCGCCTGTCTGTTCCTGGCCCAGGGTGTGCCGCTGATGCTTGCCGGTGACGAGGTCGGCAATTCGCAGGACGGCAACAACAACGCCTATTGCCAGGACAACGAGATCGGCTGGGTCGGCTGGGGCGGCGCCAATACCGACGACGACATGGTCGAGTTCATCGGGCTGATGACCGACATCCGCCGCCGCTTCGCTCAGCTCCGCTCGCGGCGCTGGCTCGATGGACGCCGTGCTGACGGCAGCTACGGGGTGCTGTGGCTGACGCCGTCGGCGGCGGAGATGACGGAGCAGGATTGGGCGTTTCCGGACGGCCGTTTCCTCGCCTACATGCTGAGCCCGAGCGAGCCCGGCGGCGACGCGATCTTCATCGTGCTGAACTCCGGCGCCGAAGCGATCGATTTCCATCTGCCGAAGACGACCGATTATCCGAGCTGGCACCAATTGTTCGACACCACCAAGGACACCGTGCAGGTCGCGCCGTTGAAATGCGGCAGCGTCAGCTCAGCGCCGCCGCGCTCGGTGCTGGCTTTCGCCGGGGTGACGGCATGAGCGGCCGCAGCTTCGGGCCGCGGATTACCGCGGGCGGCGTCGAATTCCGGCTGTGGGCGCCGAAGGCCCAGAAGGTCGAGGTGATGCTGGACGGAGGCGCGGCGCGTCCGATGCGCCGCGACGAGACCGGCTGGTATCGGGCCGAGATCGCCGGGCTCGGCGGCGGCACCCGTTATCGCTTCCGCATCGACGGCGACCTCGAGGTGCCGGACCCCGGTTCGCTGTTTCAGCCCGACGACATCGCCGGCCCGAGCGAAGTGATCGACCACGCCGCCTACGACTGGCGCGTCGATGAGTGGCGCGGCCGTCCCTGGGCCGAGACCGTGCTGCTGGAAGCCCATGTCGGCACCTTCACGCCCGAAGGCAGCTTCCGCGCGATGATCGACAGGCTGGATCATCTGGTCGCCACTGGCATCACCGCGCTGGAGTTGATGCCGCTTGCCGACTTCCCCGGGCGGCGCAATTGGGGCTACGACGGCGTGCTGTGGTACGCACCGGACAGCGCCTACGGCCGCCCAGAAGACCTCAAGGCGCTGATCGACGAGGCGCATGCCCGCGGCCTGATGATGTTTCTCGACGTGGTCTACAATCATTTCGGCCCGGAGGGGAATTACCTCGGCGGCTACGCGCCCGGCTTCTTCTCGGACTCACACACGCCGTGGGGCAACGCGATCAACTACTACGCTCCCGAGGTTCGCGCCTTCGCGATCGAGAACGCCCTGCACTGGCTGCGCGACTACCGGTTCGACGGGTTGCGGCTCGACGCGGTGCATGCGATCCCCGATCAGGGCGAGATCCCGATGCTGTACGAATTGTCGCGCGAGGCCGGCAAGCTGGCGGCCGAAACCGGCCGGCACATCCATCTGGTGCTGGAGAACGACGACAACATCGCCGCCGTGCTCGATCCGGTCACCGACCCGCCGCGCGGCCAGTATCGCGCGCAGTGGAACGACGATTATCATCACGCATGGCACGTCGCGCTGACCGGCGAGCGCCAGGGCTACTATTCCGACTACGCCGATGCTCCGTTGCGCCATCTCGCCCGCGCGCTCGGCTCCGGCTTCGCCTATCAGGGCGAGCCATCCGCGCATCGCGGCGGTACGGCGCGCGGCGAGCCGAGTGGCGAGCTGGCGCCGCTCGCCTTCGTCAACTTCCTGCAGAACCACGATCAGATCGGCAACCGCGCGCTCGGCGATCGGTTGGAAAGCCTGGCACGGCCCGAAGCGATCGAGGCGGCGCTGGCGATCACGCTGCTGGCGCCCACCGTGCCGATGCTGTTCATGGGCGAGGACTGGGGCTCACGGGCGCCGTTTCCGTTCTTCTGCGACTTCCACGGCGATCTCGCCGAGGCGGTGCGCGCCGGCCGCCGCAAGGAATTCGCCGGCGCCTACGAGAAATACGGCGACGACGTTCCCGACCCGCTCAGCGAAGACGCGTTCCGAAGCGCCGTGCTCGACTGGCGCGAGCGCGACGGCGGCGACGGCGCGCAGCGGCTGGCGCTGGTATCGCGGCTGCTGCAAGTCCGCCGCAACGCGATCGTGCCACGGCTCGCCGGCGCACGCTTCGGCACCGCCGAGATCGCGGACGGCGGGCTGCTGACCGCACAATGGCGGCTCGCGGACGGCGCCATGCTCGACCTCGTCGCCAACCTGTCGGACCAGGAACGCGACGGCGGCAAACCGTCGGCGACGGGAACAATTTTATGGGGCGGCGATTGCACCCGGATCATTCCGCCTTGGGCGGTGTCCTGGCGCCTCGAGCATCCCTAATGCCTCCTGCGATACCCACTGCCACCTATCGCCTGCAACTCACTGCCGATTTCAATTTCGATTCCGCCGCCGCCATCGTCCCGTATCTGAAGCGGCTCGGCATCTCGCACGTCTATGCGTCGCCGTTCATGAAGGCGCGCAAGGGCTCGACCCACGGCTACGACATCGTCGACCACACCCGGCTTAATCCCGAACTGGGCGGCGAAGAGGGTTTTACGCGGCTCAGTGCCGCGCTGGAGCAGGCCGACATCGGCCTGATCCTCGATTTCGTGCCGAACCATGTCGGTGTCCACTACGCCGACAATCCGTGGTGGCTCGACGTGCTGGAATGGGGGCCGGCCTCGCCGCACGCCGCATCATTCGACATCGATTGGGAGATGCTGCCGTTCCGCGCCCGCGGCGGCGTGCTGCTGCCGATCATCGGCTCGTCCTACGGCAAGGCGCTTGAAGGCGGCGAGATCGAGCTGCGCTTCGATGCCGCGAGCGGCAGCTTTTCTGCGTGGTACTACGAACACCGGCTGCCGATTGCGCCGGAGCGCTACAGCGAGATCCTGCGCACCGTGGTGCGCGAGGCCGACGCCGCCGAGACCGACACGGGCCGCGCGATCCTGGAGCTCGCCGCGCGCTACACCGGGCTGCGCCGCCCCTCACGCAACGAAGCGCCGGAATTCAAGGCGGCGCTGAAGGCGATACCCGGCGCGGCCGAAATGATCGCGCGCGGACTCGACGCCTACCGGGCCGGCGAGGGCCGCACCCAGCAGATCCAGGCGCTGCACAATCTCTTGGAGCGCCAGCACTACAAGCTCGGGCATTGGCAACTGGCATCGAGTGAGATCAACTATCGCCGGTTCTTCGACGTCAACACTCTCGCCGGCCTTCGGGTCGAGGATGCCGCCACGTTCGCGGCGATCCACAGCCGGGTGAAGAAGCTGCTTCAGGACGGTCAGCTCCACGGCCTGCGGCTCGACCACATCGACGGCCTGCGCGATCCGGCGCAGTATTTCCAGCGGCTGCGCCGGCTGGCGCGTGACGCCCAGGGGCCGGACGCGCCGCCGCTCTATACCGTGATCGAGAAGATCCTCGGCGAGGGCGAGGAGCTGCATCGCTTCGCCGGCGTGCACGGCACCACCGGCTACGAATGGCTCAACGTCATCACCCGCGTGCTGCTCGACGGCGCCGGCCTGAAGCCGCTGGAGGAAGTGTGGCGCCAGATCAGCAACATCTCGCCGGCGTTCGATCCGGTGCTGAAGGCCGCCAAGCGCCGGGTGCTGGAGACGCTGCTGCTCAGCGAATTCACCGTGCTGACCCGGCTGCTGGCGCGGATCGCGTCGGGTCACTACTCGACCCGGGATTTCTCCGCCGACAATTTGCGCCAGGCGTTCGAGCTCTATGTGCTGCACTTCCCGGTGTACCGCACCTATCTGACCGGCGGCGGCCCGACGCGGATCGATCGTGAGCTGATCGAACACACCATCGCCAAGGCGCGCGCCGACTGGTTCGGCGCCGATGACGGCATCTTCGATTTTCTCAAGGACGCGCTCACGACCGAGCTGGTGCAGCCGGGCCGCGCGCCGCACTCCAAGCCGCGGGTGCGCCGGTTCGCCCTCAAGGTGCAGCAGTTCACCGGGCCAACCATGGCCAAGTCGCTGGAGGACACCGCATTCTATCGCTATAACCGGCTGCTGGCGCTGAACGAAGTCGGTGGCGATCCCGCCGCGCCGGAGCTGCCGGTCGCCGCGTTTCACACGCTGATGCAGCGCCGCGCCAAGGACTGGCCGCACGGCATGACCGCGACCATGACCCACGACGCCAAGCGCGGCGAGGACGCCCGCGCGCGGCTGCTCGCGCTCGCCGAGATGCCCGGCGAATGGGCCGGCGTGGTGGCGAAATGGAAAGTGCTGAACGCGCCGCATCTGGTGATCGACAGCGAGATGCGCGCGCCCTCGGCGGCGTTCGAATACATGCTGTACCAGGCGCTACTCGGCGCATGGCCGCTGACGTCCGATCCGGATTTCGCCGACCGCTTCCAGGGCTTTGCGCTGAAGGCCGCGCGCGAGGGCAAACAGGAGACCAACTGGCTCAACCCCAACCTCGCTTACGAAGAGGGCGTTCGCACCTTCATCGACCGCATTCTCGATCCCTCGCTGTCCGGTGCATTCCTGGAGTCGGTCGAGAATCTGCACCAGCGGCTGTCGCTGCTCGGAGCACTCAACAGCCTCAGTCAGGTGACGCTGAAGGCGGCGATGCCGGGCGTGCCGGATTTCTATCAGGGTACCGAGTTCTGGGACTTCTCGCTGGTCGATCCCGACAACCGCCGGCCGGTGGATTTCGACGCCCGCGCCGCGGCGCTGGAGTCATTGGACGACCATCCGGACTGGGAAACTCTGACCGCCAATTGGCGCGACGGCCGCGTCAAGCTGGCCTGGACCCACCATCTGCTGCGGCTGCGGCGCGAGCACGCCGGGCTGTTCGCGGACGGTGACTACCGGCCACTCGCGGTCTCCGGGCCGCATCGCGATCACGTCATTGCGTTCGCCCGCACGCGCGGCACCGAAGCCCTGATCGTCGTGGTCGGGAAGGTGTTCGCGCCGCTGTCCGGCGAAGGCCGGCAATGGCCGACCGGCAACGCCTTCGATGGTGCGGTGGATAGCAGAGGCTATGTGGTCGAAGCCGCCGAGGGCGACAACAGCACCGGCGAACTGCCGCTGCGCGAGCTGTTCAGCCACATCCCGGTCGCAGTCCGCCGCGCCCGGATCGCCGGCTCCAAACGCCCACGACGCGGCTGAGCACGGCGCAAGTTCTCGGCAGAGCTATCAACGACCCCGGCCCCGTCATTCCGGAGCGCTCGCGCAGCGAGCGAACCCGGAATCTGCCGCCTGCACCGACTCCCGCCAAGCCCTGCGCGCATCGAGATTCCGGGTTCGCGCTGCGCCCCGGAATGACTCGGGGAGATGTCTTGGAAGACAGGCGCAGTCTTGAATGCGGTCGGCCCGTGAAATCTCGCGTCCGTACCGCATAAACGCCGAGGCCGCCCGGGAGCTGGAGCCGGACGGCCTGACGGGGTTCGTGCCGATCAGGAAAACCGGTTCCCTCACCCGCAACACCAGGATTCCAAGATTCGGTTACTTACAACTTAACGCAATATGCCGATAACTACTTGCTGCAACGCCATAATTTGGTGCGGCGCACGCAACTTGTTACTTCTTCTCCAGCATCAGATGGCCGCGCTTCTGGATCGCGACCTTCGCCGCGTCGGCGAATTTCTGCAGCAGCCAGGGCAGATGCACTTCGAGCCGCACATGATCTTCGGCGACATCGACGTGGCCGGCGGCGACCTGACCGAGCGCGCGGACGCGAAACAGCATCTGGTCACCGCGCCAAGTCTCCTCGTCCACCTTCAGGACCGGCACGTTGATCGCCGCGCGGCTGAGGCCGGTCTGCAGCCGGCGGCGCGCCTCGGCGCGGCCGAGGCGATGGGGAATCGATACGACAAGCGGAGCTGACATCGCGACGTCCTCGTCATTGGAGCGGATCGGTTACTCCCTATCTAGGCGAGCATTGCGAAAACAACAGGGCGTCGCGCGCCGTGCCGAGTTTCGACCGCGGAACCTTCGGTGTGACGCCGTGTTCTCATGTCCGACAGGCGGAGCACTCGGGCGACCCGCCACGACAAGGAGAGCAAGATGTCCATCGGCACAATCATCCTGATCATCCTGATCATCGCCTTGCTAGGCGGCTTCACCGGCGTCGGCGGCGGACCGTTCTACGGCACCGGTTACTACGGCGGCGGCGGTCTCGGCCTGGTGATCGTGATCCTGCTGATCCTGCTGTTGCTCGGCAAGATCTGACGCACGGCGTCGTCCGTTCGCTGATCGACACGGTCGTGGCCGGGCTTGAACGCCCGGCCATCGCGTATCGACGACTGGTCGCCTGCTTCCGCTCTCTTACCTCCGGCCCGAGGTCAGCGCCTTGATCGCCGGCTTCAGCGGGGCTGCGGCGGCATCGTAGTCCGCCCATGCCTTGGCGCGCTTGATCAGCGCCGGAGCGGTCTCGATGGTGTAGCGCTTCGGATCGAGCCCGGCTTTCACCTGCGCCCAGCTCACCGGCATCGACACCGTCGCGCCGGTGCGGGCCCGCGGCGACAGCACCGCGACCGCCGTCGACATCCGGTCGTTGCGCAAGTAATCCAGGAAGATCTTTCCCTTGCGCTTCTGCTTCGACATGTTGAGCAGATACTGCTCGGGGCTGTCCTCGGCCATCTGCGCGCACACCGTCTGCGCGAAGGTCTTGGCGGCCTTCCAGTCGATGCTGTCGTCCGGCTTCAGCGGAACCACGACATGTAGCCCCTTGCCGCCGGTGGTCTTGCAGAACGTCGCGAGCCCCAGCGCTTCGAGCCGCTGCTTCATCTCCTTGGCGGCGCCGATCACCTCGTCGAATCCGACCTCGGGCGCAGGATCGAGATCGAACACCAGCCGTCCGGGCACGTCGTAGCGGTTCGGCGCGCAGTTCCACGGGTGCAGCTCGACGCCGCCGATCTGCGCCACCGCGATCAGCCCTTCGACGCGGTCAATCTGCACATACGGCTTGCGGTCGCCCGAGACCTTGGCGAGATCGATCAGGTTCGACATGCCCGGCATGGCGTGGCGCTGAAAGAAATGCTCGCCGCCGATGCCGTCCGGCGCGCGCACGATCGAACACGGCCGCCCCTTGATGTGCGGGATCAGCCAGTCGCCGACTGCGGCGAAGTAATCGGCCAGATCACGCTTGGTCACCGCGCCGCTGATGTCGCTCGCCGGCCACAACTCCTTGTCGGGCTTGGAGATCACCACGCCCATCACTTCCGACCGTGCCGCATCGGCCTTCCGCGGCGCCGCGGCTTTGGTCGCCGCCTTGTTGGCGGGCTTCTTCGCAGGCTTCTTGGCGGCCTTGCGGGCGCCGCGCTTCGGCTTCGGCTCGGCGAGCTCGACCTGCTGCGGCTCCTCTGCTTCGACCTCCGCAGCCGGCTTGTCGGCGCGCAGCCCCTTGAAAGCCGCCTGCCGCACCATGCCGCCACCGGTGAAGCCGGCGAACTCGATCTCCGCGACTAGATCGGGCGTCACCCAATGCATCTCGCGGGTCTTCTTCGGCGCATTGGCGCCGCTGAACGGGCTGCTGTCCGCTTTGTGCGCCTTCAGCCCGGGCAGGATGCGCTTGACGACATCCTGGCCGAAGCCGGTGCCGACGATGCCGACATAGGCCAAATCGTCGCCGCGATGCACGCCGACCAGCAGCGAGCGGAATTTGCCGTTCGTGGTCTTCCAGCCGCCGATCACCACCTCATGGCCGGCGCGGCACTTCGCCTTGGTCCAGCCCTCGCTGCGGCCGGAGCGATACGGCGCATCGAGCTTCTTCGACACGATGCCTTCGAGCGACAGCTTGCAGGCCGATTGCAGAATGGCATCGCCGCCGGTCTCGAAATGCTCGACATAGCGGATCAGGCCTTCCTTGCGGCGGCCACGTGCGGCCTTCAGCAAAGCGTCGAGCCGCTCCTTGCGCTCGGACAGCGGCAGCCGGCGCAGATCCTCGCCCTCGGCATACAGCAGGTCGAACGCGAAGCAGATCAGATTGTCGGTGGCACCGTCGGACAGCGCTGCCTGCAGCGCCGCGAAATCCGGCTGGCCGTGCGAATCCAGCGCCACCACCTCGGTGTCGATGATCGCGTCCGGCAGCGATGCCGCTTCTTCGGCGATCGCGCTGAATTTGGCGGTCCAGTCGAGGCCCTTGCGCGTCAGAAGCTTGGCTTGGCCGTGCTCGACGCGGAGCTGCATCCGGTAGCCGTCGAACTTGATCTCGTGGCCCCAGCCGTCGCCGCCGGGCGGCCGCTCCACCGAGGTGCAGAGCTGCGGCGGCACGAAGTCCGGCATCGCCGCGCGCTTGCCATGCGCCGCCGGCTTACTCCGCGCCGCGGGTTTCGCGGACGTGGCAGCTTTCGCTTTCACAGGCGTCTTAGGCTTGGCCTCGGTCGTCTTCTTCGCAGCGCCGGTCTCCGCCCGTTTGTCGGCGGCGAGCCCGGTGTTGGAATCCCACACCGCGTCCGCCGTCACCTTCGCGGCCGCCTTGCGCAGCATGAACGGCCTCGGTGCCTTGCCCTTGCCCTCCGCGATCGTCTCCATGGCGCGGCCCGAGGCGACCGAGCGGTCTTCGTCGAGCACGGTATTGGCGTCGCCCTCGCGGGCGTCGTCGTCGCGGTGCTTGATCAGCAGCCAATTGGTGCGCTTGCCGCCGGTGCGGTCGTGCCGCATCCGCACCAGCACCCAGCTGCCATGCAGCTTCTCGCCGTGCAGGGTGAACTTCAGATCGCCCTTCTTGAAGCCGCGCTCGGGATCGTCGCACTCCCAATAGCCGCGGTCCCAAAGCTGCACCGTGCCGCCGCCATACCGGCCCTTCGGGATCGTGCCCTCGAAGTCGCCGTAGTCGAGCGGATGATCTTCGACCTCGACGGCGAGGCGCTTGTCGTGCGGATCGAGCGATGGTCCCTTGGTCACCGCCCAGGACTTGAACACGCCGCCATATTCCAGGCGCAGGTCGTAGTGCAGACGGGTGGCGTCGTGCTTCTGGATCACGAACCGTCGCTGCTTCGACGGCGCCACCTTGACGTCGCCGCGCGGCTCCGCGGTCTGCTCGAAATCGCGTTTCTTGCGGTAGATGCTGAGCTTGTTGCTGGCCACCGTCGCTCCTTACTCACCGCCGACAGGCTGGGCATGGTCGGAACCAAAACCCGGGATGCCCGTTCAAGTTCCACCCATGATAGCATCGTCCTGACCGCCCGGTCGCGACACCTCGAGCCCTCGGAGAATCCCATGCCTCGCGCCTACTGGAAGGGCACGCTGAAGCTGTCGCTGGTCACCTGTCCGGTCGCGCTGTATCCGGCCACGACCAGCAGCGAGAAGACGCGCTTCCACATGATCAATGCAGAAACCGGCAACCGGCTGAAGCAGCAGATGATCGACGAAGGCACCGGCGATGTCGTGGAGAAGGACCAGAAGGCGCGTGGCTACGAGGTGCGCAAGGGTAAGTACATCGAGATCGAGAAGGACGAGTTCGAAGCGGTGCAGATCGAGAGCACCCACACCATCGACATCGACAGCTTCGTGCCGGCCGACGAGATCGATCAGCGCTATCTCGACCGCCCGTATTACATCGTGCCCGACGGCAAGGCCGGCACCGACGCTTTCGCGGTGATCCGCGACGCCATGAAGGACAAGGGCCGCGTCGCGCTCGGCCGGATCGTGCTGACCAATCGCGAGCACGTGCTGGCGATCGAGCCGCTCGGCAAGGGCCTGCTCGCGACCACGCTGCGCTACCCTTACGAGCTGCGCGATGCGGACGAGTATTTCGACGGCATCAAGTCGCCGAAAATCTCCAAGGACATGATCGAACTCGCCGGCCACATCCTCGATACCAAGGCGGCACACTTCGATCCCAAGAAGTTCAAGGACGAGTACGAGACCGCGCTCAAGGCGCTGGTCAAGCGCAAGGCCTCCGGCAAGTCGATCAAGCTCCCCGAGCCGGAGGAAAAGGAGAGCAACGTCGTCAGCCTGATGGATGCGCTGAAGCAGAGTCTCGAAGGCGGCAAGTCCAGCGCCGAAACCGGCAAGGCCCACAGCCGCCGCAAGGCCTCCCGCTCCTCCGCCCGCACCAGCACCAAAGCCCGCCGCTCCAACGCGCGGCAACGCAAGGCGGGGTGAGGCTGGCTCCGATCGTGCTTTCTACAATGCTGCTCTGACAGCTTAGAACGCCTCGCAGCTCTGCCCCACACCGTCATTCCGGGGCGCGAGCGCCAGTTCGCGAACCCGGAATCTCGAAGTTGTTTTGCCGCAGCACTGCCGAACCACCAGTGCCCTGAATCTTCGGATTCCGGGTTCGCCGCTGCGCGGCGCCCCGGAATGACTCGCGCTTGGGTGCGGGTGAATTAGTCCGACGACGTCTAGTTCCCGGACTTGCGCTTCGACGATTTTCGGCTGGATGATTTTCGCGCGCTGGATGACTTCGACGACTTGCGGCCCGACGACTTCTTCGCCCCGGTCTTCTTGCTGCTGGACTTTGTGGTCTTCTTGGTCGTCTTCTTCGTCGTCTTACGGCCGGACTTGGTCGCCTTCTTGGTCGACGTCTTCGCGGCCTTCTTGCCGGTCTTCTTCGGCACCTTCGCGTCTTCGGCGCGGGCTTCCGACAGACCGATCGCAATCGCCTGTTTGCGGCTCTTGACCTTCTTGCCGGAGCCGCCGCTCTTCAGAGTACCGGCCTTGCGCTTCTTCATCGCGCGGCCGACCTTGGCGGACGCCTTCTTGGAATATTTACGGGCCATGATCTCCTCCGTATGGAACGAAGACCAATGATGGCGATCGCCGATAGTTCCTTCGCGGTACTATTCGCCTATCGACTCGTCCACAGCGGAGCTGCGCGCACACTTCTCGATGACGAACACGATCGCCTGGTCGCTGCGTCCGCTCGAGATGAGACGATCGCCGGTCTCGCCGATCAGCACTGGAATATCGATCAGCGCCATCGGATCGGTGCAGCGGACTTCGAGCAGATCGCCGGCCTGCAGACGCGGCAGCGCTTTGCGGGTCTTGAGCACCGGCAGCGGGCATTTCAGCCCGGTGAGATCGAGAACAGTCTTGGCCATGGCGGCGGACGATGACGAAGGTGCGGCACGCGGTCAATCGCCTTCGGCCTCGTTCTTATTGCCGAGACCCGCCATGGTGAGCTAACCACGGGCGTCCAGTCGCGACGCGGCGCGGAGTGCGCAATGGCTGATGTTCGACCACCCGCCGTGATCCTTGCCGGCGGCCTTGCCCGCCGAATGGGCGGCGGCGACAAACCGCTGCGGTCGATCACCGGCCGGCCGCTGCTCGCCCATGTGATCGAGCGCCTGCAGCCGCAATGCGGCGCGCTGGCGCTCAACGCCAATGGCGATCCGAGCAGGTTTGGTCGCTTCGCCCTGCCGGTGATCGCCGATACGGTGCACGGCTTCCCCGGCCCGCTCGCCGGCGTGCTGGCAGCGATGGAATGGGCGGCGACGGCGCAGCCGGACGCGCACCACGTGTTGACCGTGCCGGGCGATTGTCCGTTTCTGCCGCGCGATCTGGTGCCCCGGCTCGATCAGGCGCGGCGCGCTGAGAATGCCGACATCGCCGTGGCAGCGTCCGCGGGCCATCTGCATCCGGTGATCGCGCTGTGGCCGATCGCGCTGCGCGACGCATTGCGAACCGCCCTGATCGACGAAGACATCCATAAGGTCGAACACTTTACCGCGCGCTATCCGCGCGCCGTGGTGGAGTGGCTGATCACACCATACGATCCGTTCTTCAACGCCAACACGCCGGAGGATGTCACGGAAGCCGAGCGTATCGCGGTGGGCGACCAATAGCACGACGCCTCCGCCGTCATTGCGAGGAGCGCAGCGACGAAGCAATCCACCGCCGAGCAACTGGGCTGGATTGCTTCGCTTCGCTCGCAACGACGGAAACAGTTGTTCCGCCGCTACGGCGTCAGCACCGCGCGGCCGACCAGCTTGCCCTTCTGCAGATCGAGCAGCGCGTCATAGGCTTGCGGCAAGGTCACCTTGGTGACCGGGATCGGCGACACCTTCTTGGCGCGGACGAGGTCAAGCAATTCCTGCGTCTCGGCAAGATTGCCGACGTAGCTGCCCTGGATGGTGATGGCGCGCATCGGGATGAACGGCAGCGCCCATGGCGCGCCGCCGCCGAACAGGCCGACGATCACCAACTTGCCGCCCTTGGTGAGACAATCGAAGCCGAGCTGCGCGGTCTGCGGATTGCCGACCAGATCGAGCGCGCCGCGCACCGGACCTTTGGCGATGGCGGCGATCTGCGCCAGCGCGTCCGGCGATGCCGCGTCGACGGTTCCGAGCGCGCCGGCTTTCTGTGCCGCGTCGCGCTTGGCTGCGTCGATATCGACCATGATGGCGCCCTTGCCGCCCATCGCCTTGAGCAGCTCCAGCGCCATCAATCCGAGTCCGCCGGCGCCGACGATCACGATCGGGCTGTCGAGGCAGAAATCGAGCTTCTTCAGCGCACTGTAGGTGGTGATGCCGGAGCACGCATAGGGCGCCGCGGTCACCGGATCGAGGCCGTCGAGGCTGAGCAGATAGCGCGGATGCGGCACGATCAGTTCGTCCGAATAGCCTCCGTCGCAATACACGCCGAGAAACCGCGGCTTCAGGCACATGTTCTCGTCGCCGGCCTTGCAGACATCGCACTCGCCGCAGCCGATCCACGGATACACCAGCGCGACCTCGCCGATTTTGGCGTCCTTGGCGTCGGGTCCGGCGGCGACGATTTCACCGACGGTCTCGTGCCCCATCGTCAGCGGCAGCGCGACGCCGCGATCCTGCAGCGACAGCCGCTTGCGGCCGTGGCCGAGTTCGTAGCCGCCTTCCCAGATGTGCAGATCGCTGTGGCAGATGCCGGCGGCCTTGACGCGCACCAGCACCTGCGTGCCGGTCAATTCCGGCGTCGGCCGGTTGTCTTCGCTCAGCGGCTTGCCGAAATCGGTGACGCGAAAGCTCCTCATGGCGTAGTCTCCCGAGAGTGTTCTTGTTTATCGCCGAAGCATGCCACGGCGCCGCACGGCCGTCGATGGCCGGCGCAGCTTACGCCGCGTTGCGGAATTCGGCCGTGGTCTGCGCCACCAGTTCGGCGATCGGCACGATGCCGCTGATGCCGGACGCCGAATGGCCTGCGCTCCAAATGTCGCGCCAGCGCTTCGGCCGATCCTCGCGTGCGCCGACGTCGATGTCCTTGCCGATATCGATGCCGCCGCGCTCCGGCAGATCGTCGGGGTCGAGCCCGGCGGCGACGATCGAGGGCCGCAGCATGTTGGTCTGTAGCCCGGTGAACGCTTTGGTGAGCAGGATGTCGTCGGCGCTCGCCTCCACCAGCATCGTCTTGTAGCGCGGATCGGCGAGGCTCTCTTCGGTGGCAATGAATTTGGTGCCCATGTAGCCGAGATCGCAGCCGAGCGTCGTCGCGGCGCGCAGCGCGACGCCGTCGCTGATGCCGCCGGCGAGCACGAGCACGCCGTCGAAGAATTGCCGCACCGCACGCACGAAGGCGAACGGATTGAGCCACCCGGTCTGGCCGCCGGCACCGGCGGTGAGCAGCACCAGGCCGTCGACGCCGGCCGCCGCCGCGCGTTCGGCATGACGAATGCTCGCAACGTCGGCCAGCACCATCGCGCCGACATCGTGCAGCGGCGCGATCACCGGCTGCGGCGAGCCGACGCTGGTGATCACCACCTCCGGCCGATACTGCAGCAGCAGTTTCAGATCGTCGGCAAGCCGCGCATTGGAGCGGTGCACGATCAGGTTGGGGCACCACGGCGCAGCGCGCCGGCCGCTCGCCTGCTCGTGCGCCGCGATTCGGCGGTTGATCTCGCCGAGCCAGTCGCCGAGTTGTTCCGTCGTGCGGCAATTCACCGTCGGGAACGATCCGATCACGCCGCTACTACACGCCGCGGCCACCAGGTCGACGCCCGACACCAGAAACATCGGTGCCGCGATCAGCGGCAAACTGAGGCGATCGCCGAAGCGCGCCAGACGGTCGGATGATTTCACGGCAGTTTCCTCCTGCTCTGTTTGCATCGGCACTGGTTAGCCGTGCTAATGTCGTTGCCGAACATTGGCACGCCCAACAGCCGATGACAAAACACAAGGGAGACGAACGCCATGACTGCCGAGCTCAACGCCTTTCCGACCGCGGGCACGCAGACATTGCGGGCGCTGGCGCGCTATCCGTCGCGCACCGCGTTCGCCTGGCCCGGCGGTAGCCTCAGCTATCGCGGCGCCACCGACATGATCGGCAGCATCCAGAAGGTGTTCATGGGGCTCGGCCTGCCGCCCAGCACGCGCGTCGCGCTGCTCACCGCCAATCGCGCCGAGACCTGGTGCGCCGGCGTCGCGGCGCAGCTCTGCCGCTTCGCCATCACCTGGCTGCATCCACTCGGCTCGCGCCAGGATCAGCTCGACCAGATCGAAGATTCCGAAGCCGCGGTGCTGATCGTCGACGCCGCGGCCTTTCTGGAGCGCGGCGGCGAACTTGCCGCCCAGGCCAGCGGCCTGCGCCACGTCTTCACCATCGGCCGTGCCGACTATGGGCTCGATCTGCTGATCGCGCTGGATCAGGCCGGCAGCGCCACGCCGCGCGACTTTGCGCGGCTCGATGACGTCGCGGTGCTGAACTACACCGGCGGCACCACCGGCAAGTCCAAGGGCGCGCTGCGCCACCATCGCGAGAACGCCGGCTTCGCCAACGCGATCCTGGCCGATTTCGAGATCCCGTTCGATCCGCGCTATCTCACGGTCGCGCCGATCAGCCACGTCGCCGGCACCAAGGTGCTGCCGTCGCTGATCCGCGGCGGCACCATCCACATGATGAAGGGGTTCGATCCCGAAGCGGTGCTGCAGACGATCGAGCGCGAGAAGATCAACTTCACGCTGTTCGTGCCGACCATGGTCTACGTGCTGCTCGATCATCCGTCGCTCGCCAAGGCCGATCTGTCGTCGCTCGACCTGGTGCTGTACGGCGCCTCGCCGATGTCGCCGACGCGGCTGGTCGAAGGCATCGAGCGGATCGGCCCGGTGTTCTCGCAGCTCTACGGCCAGACCGAGTGCTATCCGGTGTCGGTGCTGCGCAAGGCCGATCACGATCCGAAGCAGCCGGAGCTGTTCTTGTCGTGCGGCTTCCCTATCGCGGCCTGCGATGCCCGGATTCTCGACGAGAACGATCAGGAAGTGCCGCTCGGCGAGGCCGGTGAGATCTGCGTGCGTGCCCCGCACGTGATGGCGGAATATTGGAAGCGCCCGGAGCAGACCGCCGAAACGCTGAAGAGCGGCTGGCTGCACACCGGCGATATCGCCAAGCAGGATGACCGCGGCTACATGTACATTCTCGACCGCAAGAAGGACATGATCGTGTCCGGCGGCTTCAACATCTTCCCGCGCGAGGTCGAGGACGTGTTGTCGACGCATCAGGATGTCGCGATGGTCGCGGTGGTCGGCGTGCCCGACGACAAATGGGGCGAAGCCGTCACCGCGGTGGTGGTCGCCAAGCCCGGCACCAAGCCCGACGAGCGCGAACTGATCGAACTGGTGAAGACCCGCAAGGGCTCGGCGCATGCACCGAAACAGGTCAAGTTCGTGCCCGAACTGCCGATGACCGGCGTCGGCAAGATCGACAAGAAAGTCCTGCGCGCCGGCTTCTGGGCCGGCCGCGACCGGATGGTGGGGTAGTTCTGATCACTCGCCGTCCTGCGGCGAGTTCTTGTAACCCACCGTCGTCATTCCGGGGCGCGCCGCCAGGCGCGAGCCCGGAATCTGACACGCAAACAACTTCGAGATTCCGGGTTCGCTTGCTGCGCAAGCGCCCCGGAATGACGATTGTTACTACGACCGAAACAGCCGCGTGTACTGCGTCTCGTGGCGCAGGCTGGCGAGGTCGGCGCGGAAGGTGGCGGTGCCGAGGTCGTCGAGCGCGGCGATCAGCGCGCGGCTGCCGGTGGCGATCACCGCGGGCTCCAGCGCGGCGAGCACGCGCTGGCTGTCGGTCTGGCCGAGGGGAATCAACCGCGCCCCGGCCGAAATCCAGTTCGACGTCACCGCGTGCAGGAAAGCGTGCAGCGTCGCCGGCAGCGGCACGCCGTGCGCGGCGCTGACGAGACCGACCGCGACCGGATAGGCGATCGCCTCGCCGCAGGCCGCCACCGCACGGCCGAGGCCGTCGCTGTCCCACGCCTTGCGGGCGATCTCGATGAAGGCACGGCCCTGCGACAGCGTCTCGAGCTGCCGCTCCGCCGAGGTGACGAACGCCGCGGCGAGTTCGGCCACGGCGCACAGGCCGGCGTCGTGATGCCGCTCGGTGGCGCGATAGCCATGGCAGAGCAGCACCGCGTCGCAGAAGCCGGCGCCATGCTGCAGCATCGCGTCGAGCCAATCGCGCAAACTGGCGGCGTCGGTGACGTCGCCGGCCTCTACCGCCCATTCGATGCCGCTGGAATAAGAGAACGCCCCGACCGGAAACGCCGGCGACAGCCAGGTCATCAGCCGGAACAGCGCGGCGCTTTGCGCCGCCGGCAGCGGCTGCGCCGACGCCTCCGGCTCAGTGCTCATGCTTGTGCGAATGGCCGTGCGAATGACCGCAGTGCTCGTCGTGGACGTGATCATCGTGGCCATGATGATCATGACCGCAGCCGCGGCCGTGATCATGATCGTGATGGGCATGACCGTGATGCCCATGATCGTGATGGCCGTGCGCCGCCTCGCCGCTGTCGTGCGCCGGTGCGTAGGCGCCACCTTCGGGGTCGAACGGCGCTTCGATCTCCACCACCTTGCCGCCGAGGCCGCGGACCATGTCGGCGATGACATGGTCGCGGCGGATGCGCAACGCCTTGGCCATGATCTGCGTCGGCAGATGGCGGTTGCCAAGGTGCCAGCCGAGCCGCACCAGATGCTGCGGATCACGGCCACGGATCTCGAGCAGCGGCTCGGGCGCGGCGACCACTTCCACCAGCCGGCCGTCGTCGAGAACCAGCGCGTCGCCGCCGCGCAGCGCCACCGCCTGCTCCAGATCGAGCAGGAACGCCAAGCCCCGGGTCCCGGTCATCGCCATGCGGCGGCGATGCCGGTCGTCGAAATCGAGCACGACGGTGTCGGCCGGGGTGTCGGTCCAGCGATGCTGGCCGCGGACGGCGGTGGCGCGGATCATGGAGGCTCCTATCTGGTGACGACGTTCGCCGGCGTGATGATCTCGATCTTCGGCGGCGCGGCGAAGCAGGTGACGGCGACGCGGCCGAACGTCTTCATGTGCTCGGCCTTGCGATGCGGCTCCAGCGCCTCGGCGTTTTCCCACTGCTCGACGAACACCATCTTGCCGGGATCGGTGACGCTCTCGTGCAGGTCGTAGGCGATGTTGCCCGGCTCCTTGCGCGTCTCGGCGATGCAGGCTTTGGCGGCGGCGATCAGTTCGGCACGCATTTCGGGCTTCACGGTCAAAGTGGCGACGACATAGATCACGAATATTCCTCCCGGCGGTTTGTGTCTGCAAGGCCGGACATGGCGCCGGCGCGCCGGACATTAGGCGGATGCGGCGGGGATGCAAAGGGGTGGCTCGACGCTCGAGGCGCTAGTGAGCGCACAACGTCGCCACCCACACCACCGTCATCGCCCGCGCAGGCGGGCGACCCAGTATTCCAGGGAGTTCGTTGCGGAATCCAGCGCCTAAGGCGAGCGCTCTGGGATACTGGTCCCCCGCTTTCGCGGGGGACCACATTTGTTAGTGGAGTGGCGCTCTGCCCTACTCCGCTCTCATCCGCCCCGCCCTCAGAACATGAAGTATCTCTGCGCCATCGGCAGCACGTCGGCGGGAGCGCAGGTGAGGAGTTCGCCGTCGGCACGGACTTCGTAGGTCTCGGGATCGACTTCGAGCTTCGGCGTGGCGTCGTTGTGGATCATGCTCTTCTTGGAGATGCCGCTGCGGACGTTGCTGATCGGATAAAGCGTCTTGGCGATGCCGAGATCGCGGGCGAGATTGCCGGCGGCCGCCGCCTGCGAGGTGAACACCACCGACGACGCGGTGAGCGCCTTGCCGAAGGCGCCGAACATCGACTGGTAGTGCACCGGCTGCGGCGTCGGGATCGAGGCGTTGGGATCGCCCATCGGCGCCGCGACGATGCTGCCGCCCTTGATGATGCAGTCCGGCTTGACGCCGAAGAACGCCGGCGACCACAGCACCAGATCGGCCATCTTGCCCACCTCGACCGATCCGATCAGCTTGGAGACGCCGTGGGCGATCGCCGGATTGATGGTGTACTTGGCGATGTAGCGCTTGACCCGGAAGTTGTCGTTGCGCGAAGAGTCCTGCGGCAGCGCGCCGCGCTGCTTCTTCATCTTGTCGGCGGTCTGCCAGGTGCGGATGATGACTTCGCCGAGCCGGCCCATCGCCTGACTGTCCGACGACATCATCGACAGCGCGCCGAGGTCGTGCAGGATGTCCTCGGCCGCGATGGTCTCCTTGCGGATGCGGCTTTCGGCGAAGGCGAGATCCTCCGCGATCGACGGATCGAGATGGTGGCAAACCATCAGCATATCGAGATGCTCGTCGATGGTGTTGCGGGTGAACGGCCGGGTCGGATTGGTCGAGGACGGCAGCACGTTTGGCAGGCCAGCCACCTTGATGATGTCCGGCGCGTGGCCGCCGCCGGCGCCTTCGGTGTGGAAGGCGTGGATGGTGCGGCCCTTGAACGCCTTCACGGTGTCCTCGACGAAGCCCGACTCGTTCAGCGTGTCGGTGTGGATCATCACCTGAATGTCGTATTCGTCCGCGACGCCGAGGCAGTTGTCGATCGCCGCCGGGGTCGTGCCCCAGTCCTCGTGCAGCTTGAGCGCGCAGGCGCCGCCTTCGATCATCTCCTTCAGCGGGCCGGGCAGCGCGGCATTGCCCTTGCCGGAGATGCCGAGATTGACCGGGAACGCATCGAACGACTGGATCATCCGCCCGATGTGCCATGGGCCCGGTGTGCAGGTGGTCGCGAAGGTGCCGTGCGACGGGCCGGTGCCGCCGCCGAGCATCGTGGTGACGCCGCTCATCAGCGCATGCTCGATCTGCTGTGGGCAGATGAAATGGATGTGGCTGTCGAAGCCGCCGGCGGTGAGGATCTTGCCTTCGCCGGCGATCACGTCGGTGCCGGGGCCGATCACGATGTCGACGTTCGGCTGGATGTCCGGATTGCCGGCCTTGCCGATCGCGCTGATCATGCCGGCCCTGAGCGCGACATCGGCCTTGACGATGCCCCAATGGTCGACGATCAGCGCGTTGGTGATCACGGTGTCGGCGGCGCCGTCCGCGTTGGTCACCTGCGACTGCCCCATGCCGTCGCGGATCACCTTGCCGCCGCCGAACTTCACCTCCTCGCCGTAGGTCGTGTAGTCCTTCTCGACCTCGATGATCAGGTCGGTGTCGGCGAGCCGGACGCGGTCGCCGGTGGTCGGGCCGAACATGTCGGCATACACGGAACGTGCAATCCTGGTGCTCACAACACGGCCCTCCCGGACGAGGCGGTTTCGTCGTAGATGCGTTCGAGCCAGACGTTGACGCCGCGGCAACCCGCGACCACCTGGTCGGCCCAATCGAGATAGTCGACCAACCGGTCGCGCTCCCAATCGTCGGGCGGCGAAAAGATCAACGAGCGCAGATTGCTGATCTTGTCGGCGAGCTTGATCATCCGCGCCCGGCCGGTCAGATGCGGCGCGTGCTCGACCTGCAGCCGCTTGCGCGTCGCCTTCGGCAGCGTCTTGTCGTCGGTGCATTCGATCACCAGCGCAGCGACGTCCTCGCCGAACTGTTCGATCAGCTCGTCGCGCGTCGTGCCGGAATCCTCGACCGTGTCGTGCAGCCAGCCGGCGGCGACCAGCGCCGCGTCGGAGCCGTCGGTCGCCACCGCCAGCAGTTCGGCGACTTCGGCGAGGTGATTGACATAGGGCTCCTTCGCCGCACCCTTGCGCCGCTGCCCGGCGTGGCAACGCGCGGCGAAATCCGCGGCGCGGGAGACGAGTACGAGATCGGTCATCTACAGCTTGCCCATCACGTCGCCGCGGAAGCCGTAGATCGTGCGCTTGCCGGCGAGTTCGACGAGCTGCACGTCGCGGCTCTGGCCGGGCTCGAAGCGCACCGCGGTGCCGGCTGCGATGTCGAGCCGCATGCCGCGCGCCTTGTCGCGGTCGAAGCGCAGCGCCGGGTTGGTTTCGAAGAAATGGTAGTGCGACCCGACCTGGATCGGCCGGTCGCCGGTGTTCGACACCGTCAGCGTCACCGTGGCGCGCCCGGCGTTGAGCTCGATCTCGCCGTCTTCGATCAACAGTTCACCGGGGATCATGTGACCTCCTTAGTTAGTCGTCCTCGCCGGGCTTGTCCCGGCCATCCACGTCTTCGCTGCGCAGCAAGGCGTGGATGCCCGGCACAAGGCCGGGCATGACGGGATGAGACGTCGTGCCAAAATCATCGGATCGGCTGATGCACTGTGACGAGCTTGGTGCCGTCGGGGAATGTGGCTTCGACCTGGATGTCGTGAATCATTTCGGCGATGCCGTCCATGCACTGGTCGCGGGTGATCACCTCCGCGCCGGCCTTCATCAGTTCGGCGACGCTGCGGCCGTCGCGCGCGCCCTCGACGATGAAGTCGGTGATCAGAGCGATCGCCTCGGGATGGTTGAGCTTGACGCCGCGCTCGAGGCGGCGCCGGGCGACCATCGCGGCCATCGAGACCAGCAGCTTGTCCTTTTCGCGGGGGGAGAGGTTCATGAGGCACTCGATCGAATGAGCCTGGACTTGGTTTCGGCGTGACGCGGATCAACTCAGCCACAACCGCGGCAGCGCGCGGCCGGCGGCGCGGCCGAGGACGGTCATCATGTCGGCGCGCAGCTTCGCGGCATTTTGGGCGCAGAACCGGGCCATTGCAAACCCATTCCACGCCGAAATCCCAACCTCGGAGCCGAACGCGTCGGCCGCCGCGCGCAGCCGCTCGACCAGCGCCGCATCGCCCGGCACGATCAGCGCCGTGCCGATCGCGACGCCGCCGTTCATCACCGCGCGCCGGCCGAACAGGTTGCCGATGTCGCCATCGAGCCGGACGGTTTCGGCGAATACCAGCTTGCCGCCGCGCCGCATCCGCCAGCGGTCGACGAAGCGGCCGTGCCGCATCGTCTCGCCCATCGCCGAGCGGCCGAAGATCACCATCTCGGACAGCAGCAGCGAAGCGTCGTCCGCAAGCTCGATATCGATCCGGCGCTCGGCGCGGGCCTGGTCGAACAGGATGGTCTCCTGTGGCAGCCACGCCAGATGGCCGCCACTGGCGACCTTGAGGGTGATATCGAGCTGCGCGGCCGGGCCGTGGGTGCGATACACCTTCTCGGCCGCCGCCGTGGTCAGCGTCAGCCGCGCATCGGCCTGAACGTCGAGGCTGACGCTGAAGCGATCGCCGCCGGCAACGCCGCCGGCGGTATTGACCAGCACCGCCGACAGCCCCTCGCCCTCCGGCGACGGAAAGCGCACGCGCAGCGAGCCGGATTCGTGCACGGCGACGCGGCGGGTCGCGCCGCTATCCGCCCGCACTTCGACGGCAACTTCGCCGACTGCGCGATTGGCCGCAAAGGTCTGCGATGCCGTGGCGGCCTTGTCGGTCTGCATATCCCCTCGGCCGCGGCCGATCGGCCGCGCAAACGTCACAACGCCATCTGCCGGCTGATCTCGGCGGGGTCCAGATTTGCGCGGTCGCAGGTGTATTTCACTGCGCCGCGGTCCATCACCGCGAAACTGTCGCCGAGCTCGCAGGCGAAATCGAGATATTGTTCGACCAGCACAATGGCGATGTTGCCGAGATTGCGCAAATACGAAATCGCCCGGCCGATGTCCTTGATGATCGACGGCTGGATGCCTTCGGTCGGCTCGTCGAGCAGCAGCAGCTTGGGCCGCATCACCAGCGCCCGGCCGATCGCGAGCTGCTGCTGCTGGCCGCCGGACAAGTCGCCGCCGCGGCGGTTCAGCATCGAGTTCAGCACCGGAAACAGCGAGAACACGTCGTCCGGGATCGACTTGTCGGCGCGCTTCAGCGGCGCATAACCGGTCTTCAGATTTTCCTCGACGGTGAGCAGCGGAAAGATCTCGCGGCCCTGCGGCACCAGCGAGATGCCGCGCCGCGCCCGCTCGTAAGGCTTCAGGTGCGAAATGTCGGCGCCGTCGAAGGTGATCGCCCCGGACGCGATCGGCTGCTGACCTACCAGCGCGCGCAGCAGGCTGGTCTTGCCGACACCGTTGCGGCCGAGCACGCAGGTCACCTTGCCGGGCTCCGCCGCGATCGACACCCCGCGGAGCGCCTGCGCCGCGCCGTAGTACAGATTGATGTTGTCGACGGTGAGCATCGATGGCGTCCTCAATACGTCAGTTCAGCGACGGCTCGCTTCAATTACACTGCAGTCGTCCTACCCACAAACGTCGTCCCCCGCGCATGCGGGGGATCCAGTACGCCGCAGCGCTGCGATGTACACGCGACGCTCTGGAATACTGGGTCGTCCGCCTTCGCGGGCGATGACGGTTGAGACTGCGGAGACGCCGGATCAAACATGATTGGACGATTGCGCATCATCGCCCCAGATACACTTCGACGACCCGCTCGTTCGCCGAGACGTCGTCGATGCTTCCCTCCGCCAGCACCGTGCCTTCGTGCAGGCACGTCACCTTGACGCCGAGTTCGCGGACGAAGGTCATGTCGTGTTCGACCACCATCACGGTCTTGTCGTGGCTGTTGATCTCTCGCAGCAGTTCGGCGGTCTGCTGGGTTTCGACGTCGGTCATGCCGGCGACCGGCTCGTCGACCAGCAGCACTTTCGGGTCCTGCGCCAGCAGCATGCCGATCTCCAGCCACTGTTTCTGGCCGTGCGACAACGAGCCGGCGAGCCGGTCGCGGGCGTCGCGCAGGCGGATGATGTCGAGCACGCGCTCGATCCGCTCGCTCTCGTCCCGGCTCCGGCGCCAGAACAGCGTGCCGCGGACGCGGTGATCGACATTGAGCGCCAGCAGCAGATTGTCCTCGATGGTCTGGCTCTCGAACACCGTCGGCTTCTGGAACTTGCGGCCGATGCCGAGCTTGGCGATCTCGGTCTCGTCGAGCTTGGTGAGATCGACAGTGCCGTCGAACACCACCTCGCCTTTGTCCGGCTTGGTCTTGCCGGTGATGATGTCCATCATCGTGGTCTTGCCGGCGCCGTTGGGGCCGATGATCGCCCGCATCTCGCCGGGCTCCAGCGTCAGCGACAGGTTGTTGATGGCGTGGAAGCCGTCGAACGAGACGTGGACGCCGTCGAGATACAGCATCGCCGAGGTCGAGCGGGTTTCGAGCATGCTCATGAGGTCGCTCCGCCGGCTTTCGGTTCGATCACGCCGTCCTCGCGCGCGGCGCTTTCCGCGGCTGCTGCGGCGGCGGTGTCGCGCGCAGCGTCCTTCTCCTTGCGGCCATCCCACCAGGCATTGAAGGTGCCGATGATGCCCTTCGGCAGCAACAGCGTCACCAGCACGAACAGCGCGCCGAGCATGAACAGCCAATACGGCGCCAGCGGCCCGGAGGTGAACACGGTCTTGGCGTAGTTGACGACGATCGCGCCGAGCGCCGCCCCGACCAGCGTGCCGCGGCCGCCGACCGCGACCCAGATCACCGCCTCGATCGAATTGCCCGGGGCGAATTCGCTCGGATTGATGATGCCGACCTGCGGTACGTACAGCGCACCCGCGACACCGGCCATGCAGGCCGACAGCGTGAACACGAACAGCTTGTAGGATTCGACCCGGTAGCCGAGAAAGCGCGTGCGGCTCTCGGCATCGCGGATCGCGATCAGCACCTTGCCGAGCTTCGATGTCACCACCGCCCGGCAGATCAGGAAGCCGATCGCCAGCGCCAGGCAGCTCAGCATGAACAGCGCCGCGCGGGTGCCGTCGGCCTGGACGTTGAAGCCGAGGATGTCCTTGAAGTCGGTCAGGCCGTTGTTGCCACCGAAGCCGAAATCGTTGCGGAAGAACGCCAGCAGCAGCGCGTAGGTCATCGCCTGGGTGATGATCGACAGATACACGCCGGTGACCCGCGAGCGGAACGCCAGCCAGCCGAAGCAGAACGCCAGCAGGCCCGGCACCACGAGCACCATCAGCGCGGCGAACCAGAACATGTCGAAGCCGTACCAATACCACGGCAGTTCCTTCCAGTTCAGGAACACCATGAAGTCCGGCAGGATCGGATTGGCATAGACGCCGCGGCTACCGATCTGGCGCATCAGATACATCCCCATCGCATAGCCGCCGAGCGCGAAGAACGCGCCGTGGCCGAGCGAAAGGATGCCGCAATAACCCCAGATCAGATCGATCGAGAGCGCCAGCAGCGCGTAGCAGACATATTTGCCGAACAGCGAAATCAGATAGGTCGGCACGTGCAGCGCCGAGGTTTCCGGCGTCAGCAGATTGAGTAGCGGCAGCAAGATGCCGACCGCCGCCAGGATCAGCAGGAAGACGGTCGCGCTGCGGTTCAGCGAACGGGTGAGGATGTGCGGGGTCATGCGTGACTTCCCCGAGCACGCCGCGCTCCCCTCCCCCTTGCGGGGAGGGGTTGGGGGCGGGGGTCCACAAGCACAGAGCTTGTGGCAAGAGCCCTCACCCCAGCCCTCTCCCGCAAGCGGGAGAGGGAGTCAGGCTGCGAAGCGGAACAGCGGAGGTGCATTCCCATCATCCTCATGCCTCCACCGCCCGGCCCTTGAGCGCGAACAGGCCGCGGGGGCGTTTCTGGATGAACAGGATGATCAGCACCAGGATCGCGATCTTGCCGAGCACCGCGCCGGCGACCGGTTCGAGGAACTTGTTGGCGATGCCGAGCGAGAACGCGCCGACCAGTGTCCCCCACAGATTGCCGACGCCGCCGAACACCACCACCATGAAGCTGTCGATGATGTAGCTCTGACCGAGATTGGGGCTGACGTTGTCGATCTGCGACAGCGCCACCCCGGCGATCCCGGCGATGCCCGAGCCCAGTCCGAAGGTCAGCGCATCGACCCGCGACGTGGCGATGCCCATCGACGCCGCCATCCTGCGGTTCTGCGTCACCGCGCGCATTTCCAGGCCAAGCGCGGTGTAGCGCAGCATTGCCAAGAGGATCACGAACACGGCGAGCGTGAAGCACAGGATCCACAGCCGGTTGTAGGTGATGGTGATCTGGCCGAGCTCGAACGCTCCGCTCATCCAGCTCGGATTGCCGACTTCGCGGTTGGTCGGGCCGAAGATGGTGCGCACCGCCTGCTGCAGGATCAGCGACAGGCCCCAGGTGGCGAGCAGCGTCTCCAGCGGGCGGCCGTAGAGGAAGCGGATCACGCTGCGCTCGATCAGCACGCCGATCGCGCCCGCGACCAGGAAGGCCAGCGGCACCGCGATCAGCAGCGAATAGTCGAACAGCGCCGGATAGGAGGTGCGGATCGTCTCCTGCACCACGAAGGTGGTGTAGGCCCCTAACATCACCATCTCGCCGTGCGCCATGTTGATGACGCCCATCACACCGAAGGTGATCGCCAGCCCGATCGCGGCGAGCAGCAGCACCGAGCCGAGCGACAGCCCGTACCAGGCGTTCTGCACCATCGACCACATCGCCAGATTGCGCTCGATCGCCGCCCTGGCGCCGGCGATACCGCTCGCCACCGCCGCGCTCTGCTCGCCGGACACGCCGGTGAGCAGCGCCATCGCCTCCTGATCGCCGCGCGCCTTGATGGTGGCGATGGCTTCGAGCTTGTCGACGTCGGAGGCGTCGGTCTTGAACAGCAGGATCGCGGCGCGCGCCTCGGCGAAGGCCTGCCTGGCGGCGGCGTTCTTCTCGACCTTCAGCGCCGCCTCGACCGTCGGCAGCATGGTCTCGTCGTGGGTCTTGAACACCGACTGGGCCGCCTGGATGCGCTTGTCGAGGTCCGGCGACAGCAGCGTCAGCCCGGCCATCGCACCGGAGACGGCGCGGCGCAGCTTGTTGTTGAGTCGGACCGCGCTCGCCTTAGGCGGCAGCGCACCGACCGCATCGCCGGTCGCCGCATCGGCGATCTTGCCGTCGTCGGCCTTGATAAACGCCGCCTTGCTGTCCGGGTCGGCGTAGAGCTTGCCGTCCTGCAGCGCGGTGATGATCACGGCGGCGCGGGGATTGCCGCTGGCGACCAGCTTGCCGATCGCGTCCTCGGTGTCTGAGAAGGAATCCTGGGCGAATTGCGCGATGGCGTCCTCATAGGGACCGGCCGCCGCCGGAACGCTCCCCAGAGCAGTGAACGCGATCACGACCGCGGCAAACAGAAGGCGCGACAGATGGATGACAGGCACTGAGATATCCCGGCAAGGATGAGGGTGCGTCGGAGGGTCGAAAGGGCGGAGCGCACAGGCGTCGCCGCCCTTTCGCTTGTCGGACGTCAGGGCAGGATCAGGTGCCCTGACCGCCGCACTTCTTGGTCACGGTGTTGTAGTTGCCGCACTTCAGCGTCACCCAGTCGCCGATCAGGTCCTTCGAGCCCGGAAGCTCCTTCGACCAGGCGTCGCCCGGCACCAGGCCCGGGGTCTTCCAGACGACGTCGAACTGGCCGTCGGCCTTGATTTCGCCGATGAACACCGGCTTGGTGATGTGGTGGTTCGGCAGCATTTCAGAGATGCCGCCGGTCAGGTTCGGCGCCTTGATGCCCGGCAGCGCGTCGATCACCTTGTCCGGATCGACCGAGCCGGCCTTCTCCACCGCCTTCACCCACATGTCGAAGCCGATCACGTGCGCTTCCATCGGGTCGTTGGTGACGCGCTTCGGGTTCTTGGTGTAGGCCTGCCAGTCCTTGATGAACTTCTCGTTCTCCGGTGTCTTGATCGACTGGAAGTAGTTCCAGGCGGCGAGATGGCCGACCAGCGGCTTGGTGTCGATGCCGGCCAACTCTTCCTCGCCGACCGAGAACGCAACCACCGGGATGTCGGTGGCCTTGATGCCCTGGTTGCCGAGCTCCTTGTAGAACGGCACGTTGGCATCGCCGTTGATGGTCGAGACCACGGCGGTCTTCTTGCCGGCCGAGCCGAACTTCTTGATGTCGGCGACGATGGTCTGCCAGTCGGAATGGCCGAACGGCGTGTAGTTGATCATGATGTCGTCCTGCGCGACGCCCTTCGACTTCAGGTACGCCTCGAGGATCTTGTTGGTGGTGCGCGGATAGACGTAGTCGGTGCCGGCCAGCACCCAGCGCTTCACCTTCTCTTCCTTCATCAGATAGTCGACCGCCGGGATCGCCTGCTGGTTCGGCGCGGCGCCGGTGTAGAACACGTTGCGCTCGCTCTCCTCGCCCTCGTACTGCACCGGATAGAACAGGATCGAGTTCAGCTCCTTGAACACCGGCAGCACCGACTTGCGCGACACCGACGTCCAGCAGCCGAACACCACCGAGACCTTGTCCTTGGTGATCAGCTCGCGCGCCTTCTCGGCGAACAGCGGCCAGTTCGACGCCGGATCGACCACCACCGCCTCGAGCTTCTTGCCGAGCACGCCGCCCTTCTTGTTCTGCTCGTCGATCAGGAACAGCACCGTGTCCTTCAGCGTGGTCTCGCTGATCGCCATAGTGCCGGACAGCGAGTGAAGGACGCCGACCTTGATGGTGTCGTCCGCCGCCTTCGCCGGTCCGAACGCCGACAGACCCAGAGCCAGGCCGGTCGCTGCGGCCAGCCAGCTGCGGCGGCTGACCGGCTTCGCTCCGAGTCGCGTGGTGTGGTTTTGCATGAGGTATCATCTCCCTGACGCAGACATGATGCGCGGCCCCAACGGCCGTCTGCGACAAGTTGGTCGCAAGAAGCATGCCATGCCTCCCGGCGCGGGTAAGACCATGATCGCACACGTCAATTCGCCCCACGGCGAAGACCGCCCAGGACGCACCCGCTCATCGATTGGGCATGGGGACTGACCACACATTGGCCATGCAGCACATAATTTACGCAGTAGTTCGCGATCTGATTAATTCTTGCACTTTTGTCGTTCCGGGCCGATCCGGAGGCGGAACCTGCAATTCGACCTTGAAAGCGCTGCAGCGATGTTCCATATGACGGGGAGACCTAGAGAATCGTCAGGTCGTCGCGAACCGCGTGTTCTGAGCCCGCATTCTGTTCTGAACTGCGGTTTCTGGTTCGCCTTTCATCCGATCATAGCCGACGCTCCGGACACGCGAGCGTCCCAGAGTTTCCGAGCGCACCCGACGGGCCCCGTCGGGCGTTCGCTTTCATGATGGAAAGAACCAACCTTTTGACCTCCTTTCAGGAATTCGGCCTCGCCGATCCGATCTCTCGCGCCCTCAAAGAAGAAAACTACCACACCCCGACGCCGATCCAGGCACAGACGATCCCCCTCGCCCTGGCCGGCCGTGACGTCGTGGGCATCGCCCAGACCGGCACCGGCAAGACCGCGTCGTTCGCGCTGCCGATCCTGCATCGTCTGCTGCAGAACCGCATCAAGCCGGCTTCCAAGACCTGCCGCGTGCTGGTGCTGAGCCCGACCCGCGAACTCTCCGGCCAGATCCTCGACAGCTTCAACGCCTATGGCCGCCACGTTCATCTCAGCGCCGCGCTGGCGATCGGCGGCGTGCCGATGGGCCGGCAGGTGCGCAGCCTGATGGGCGGCGTCGACGTGCTGGTCGCCACTCCCGGCCGACTGCTCGATCTGGTCCAGGGCAACGCCCTGAAGCTGACCCAGGTCGAGTTTCTGGTGCTCGACGAAGCCGACCGCATGCTCGACATGGGCTTCATCAACGACATCCGCAAAATCGTCGCGAAACTCCCGATCAAGCGCCAGACGCTGTTCTTCTCGGCCACCATGCCGAAGGACATCGCCGACCTCGCCGAGCAGATGCTGCGCGATCCGGCCCGGGTCGCGGTGACGCCGGTGTCGTCGACGGTCGAGCGCATCAACCAGCGGGTGATCCAGCTCGACCATTCCGCCAAGCCGGCGGTGCTGGCCCAGCTGCTCAAGGACGAAAACATCAACCAGGCGCTGGTGTTCACCCGGACCAAGCACGGCGCCGACAAGGTGGTGAAGGGGCTGGCCCGCGCCGGCATTACCGCCGACGCCATCCACGGCAACAAGTCGCAGAACTATCGCGAGCGGGTGCTGGCGGCGTTCCGGACCGGCGAATTGCGGACCCTGGTGGCGACCGATATCGCCGCCCGCGGTATCGACGTCGACGGCGTGTCGCACGTGGTCAATTTCGACCTGCCGAACATCCCCGAGACCTACGTCCACCGCATCGGCCGCACCGCGCGCGCCGGCGCCGAAGGTACTGCGATCTCGTTGTGCGCCGGCGAGGAAATGGCGTATCTGCGCGACATCGAAAAGCTGATCAAGGTGTCGCTGCCCAAGGAAGATCGCCGTACCCCTGGCGCCCACGCCGCCCCCACCCCGCCGCCCCATCGCGGCCCCCGTCAATCGCCCCACGGCCATCCGCCGCGCAACGGCGACGCTGCGCCCAGCAGCAAAGGTCCGCGCCGTCGGCGTCGCGGTCCGCCATCTGGGCCCGCTCGCCAGGAGGGCAACCGCCACGAGGCGGCGCCGCGACCGCAGCACGGTGGCAACGGTGAGGGACTGCAGGGCGTGGCGTTCTTGCAGCGCAAGAACCGGCCCGCCCACCCGGCAGCCCAACAACGACCGCATCGCTAACGTTAAGCCGATCTGGAGATCCCAATGGCTAAAGAAGAGCTGATCCAGTTCGAAGGACTGGTGACCGAAATCCTCCCCGATGCGCGCTACCGCGTGCAGCTCGACACCGGCCACGAGATCGTCGCCTACACCGCCGGCAAGATGAAGAAGAACCGGATCAAGACGCTGGCCGGCGACCGGGTGACGGTGGAGATGTCGCCGTACGATCTGGAGAAGGGCCGGCTGATCTTCCGTCACAAAGACGAGCGACCGGGCGGCCCGCCGCGTAGCGGCCCGCCGCGCGGTCAGTTCCGCCGCCGCTGAGGGCGCGCTGCCTGACAACAAGGCGCTTTGCCGATGGCGGCAAAGCGCCGGAGCGCTCACCCGGAACCGCCTGGTTCAAAAAATCGCGCATGCCAGGATTGTTTTGGGGGCAGGCTTCGCATAATATCTGTTAATCGATTTTCGGCCGGACGACATTAGCTATCCACCGGTACAGCCGGTTCAGAACGCTGACGACCCTTCCAAAAATTCGATCTCACCAGCCCACCTGAGACCAAGTGGGTTTCGACCGTGTCTATATTGAGAAGGGACTACCACCCGTGAGCATGGGAACCGTGAAGTGGTTCAACGCCACCAAGGGCTACGGCTTCATCCAGCCGGATGACGGCGGCAACGACGTGTTCGTGCATATCAGCGCAGTCGAGCGTGCCGGTCTCGGCACCCTGCGCGAGGGTCAGAAGATCAGCTACGAGATCGTGGCCGATCGTCGTTCTGGCAAGTCGTCGGCCGACAATCTGCGCGCCGCAAGCTGAGCAGATTTCGGTTCTGAACCGGAAAAGGCCGTGCCGACCGCACGGCCTTTTCTTTTGCGGGTCTCGCCCCGCAAGCGTGACCGCCCGGTCGAGGCGCCGGGCCGTCAAGTGCCCGGACAGATCGTGGTGTTGTACAGCACGCAGAGCGATTGCCGCGGCCGGGTGTAAGACACGTCCGTCAGATTCAGGCCGGCTTTCGGCACCAGATAGCCGATCGTCGGCTGATACAAGTAGCTGACCTCGCTGAGGATCAGGTAGGTGTTGGCGACCTTCAGTCCGTCCGGGATGGTGATGGTGTCGCCCTTCGATCGGGTCGATGTGGCCAGCGCCGCGGTGGCCGAGCTGCCGCTCTGGGTGACCGTGCCCGACTTGCTCCATTGCACCTTGGCGATCTTGTCCTTGTCGACGAAGATCTCGGTGATCGTCGCCTTGGCGGGCGTGGCCGAATACGGCGTCATCACGCCATAGCTCGCTGCGAACACATTCTTCAGGTCGTTGTCGCTGACCGTGGTGGCCTGCGAAACCAGATCCGACAGCGTCCGTGCCACCAGCGTCACTTTGCGGTCGACGGCAATTCCGGACGTGACCTCGATGGTCGCCAGGAACATCAACAGCATCACCGGCAGAATAACTGCGAACTCGGTCGCAGCGACGCCGCGGCGATCGGCTCGCAGCCTGGACAGCAGAAGGCGGGCTCGTCGCACGGGATGTTTCGGGGAAACGCGCATCGCGGCGGCTCGCTCAAGGTTCATTGCGAAACGCCGCAGTGGCCGACAGCAGGCGCTTCCCGCCGGAGAGGTTCGATGCATCGAACCCCAGGCCGATGACGAACAGCGGCCATTCATAGAACGCCCGCACCACGATGATGTCGCCGGCCTTCCCGATGTTGTACTGCATGTTGTCGACGAAGTTCTTGTCCTTGTCGATCGGCGTGGTGATGCTCACCGTCGAGAAATCGCTGCCGTAGTTCTGCACGTCGATATGGAGCGACCCGCAGTTGAGCAGCATTTTGACCCGGTTGCAGACCTCGGTGCTGAACTGCGACTGCGACATCGATGCGTCCTGCGCCTGCCGGGTCAGGATCAGCCGCGACGAATCCTGGACCGCGGTTTCCAGCAGCTGGCTGGCGAAGAAGATCATCGCCACCTCGATGATTGCGAACAACAGCGCGAAGAAGATCGGCGCGACGATCGCGAACTCCACCGCAGTCGCACCGCGGCGGTTGCGACGGAATCGGCGGACCAGAGCAACGATGGACGACATCGATCGCAACCCTCTATCGAGTCGTTGGTGAGTCGGTGAAATCTACCGGGAGCCTAGTCGCAACACATTGTGGAAGTGTTTCGCCGTATTGAAGCAAAATGCCACGGGCGATTAAGCTCTCGTTGACCATGTCGGACCGGCGCACCCGGCGGCGTGCGCCGAGCGCATCCGTCAGTTGGTCCTGGACGAGCCGATCGCTCCGATCACCTGCTCGTTGAGCTTTCCGGTCTGCTCGATCGTCGACTTGAAGTAGCCTTCGGAGTCGCCGAGGGTGACGCGACGCTGGCAGATCGGGGCACAACTGTAGGATTCCCGATTGATGCCGCGATACACCGTCACCACCTTGTCGGACGGGCCTTCGACCTGGATGACCCGGTCGGCGACGATCGTTCCTTTACGATCCATGGCGATGACGTTGGTGGCCCCATAGCCCTTGCCGGTGACCACGACCATACCGCCGGGCTGCAGGGTCACGTCCGCGATCAGCGGGTTGCCGACCACGATGGTCGCGATGTCTTGCGGCAGCTTGATCAGCTTGGCCTGATCGACATTGACGGCGATGGAATCCTCGGTGCCCGCCACCGCCGGTGCCGATACCAGTCCGAGCAGCAGCGAAGGAACGATCAGAACCGCGCCGAGGCGGCGCGTGAGGCGGAACGTCGACATACTCAACTCCGGGACGTTTACGAGCCGACGAAAGCGATACGCAGCGGTGCCGGCGCCCGACGGATCGAAGGTGACGTGAATTGATGAACGAACCGCAAATCGAACAGCGCGTATTCGAGCCAATTTGTCCGGTTTTGAACCACCGGAGCTGGCGGCCGCCTCCAGCCCGGTAACAAGGTGCCAGCACGACGTTCCGCTGACGCAATTACTTCAAATTAACAGCACATTTACCCTCCCGGATAAGTGCGGATGAAACACCTGATGCCCCCGGGTTTACGCAATCGAATTAACTGCGCTGCAATTTCCCACCCCTAGGTTAGCCCCATGGTCACGGTGCTGAGAACGCCGGCAAGACCAATCAGAGTTCGACAGCCACGTGTACATGGAGCTATCCGATGAAGAACATCGTTGCGCGTTTCATCAAGGACGAGTCCGGCGCCACCGCCATTGAATACGGCCTGATCGCGGCCGGCATCGCTCTCGCGATCATTGCGGTCGTGCAGGGCGTCGGCACCAAGCTCGGCACCACCTTCACCAGCGTCTCGAACGCGCTGAAGTAATCGGCAGAACAGCCGACCAATCAAGACCCCGGCCCTCCGGGGTCTTTTTTGTTCACCGCCTCGCCTGTCGCAAGAGCGGATATGCCCGGATCCAGTCACATCCAACCGGCACCTCACGGCACGACGTCGGCCTCGCGCGATGTCGCCGCCCGACAGACGGTCTGCGCAGCGCTCGCTCTCGCGGTCGGGGCAGTGCTGATCCGGATCGTCCTGACGCTATGGTGATGGCCAGACCCATTTCCATATCGTTCATTCTCGCGGACTAATTTAACGGAACGAGTCCGCGACGGCTCAGATTTCCACCGCGTCGAGACGAGGTCCCGGATGATCGCCGACCTTCTGCGCATCTCGCTGTTCCCCGCCTTGATGGCGTTCGCCGCGGCGAGCGACCTGCTGACGATGACGATTTCGAATCGGGTCTCGCTGCTGCTGGTCGCAGGCTTTCTCGTGCTTGCGCCGCTCAGCGGTCTCGGTGCCTACGACATCCTGTTGCATTTCGGCGCCGGCGCGCTGGTACTCGCCGTTGCGTTCGGCTGTTTCGCGATGGGTTGGGTCGGGGGCGGTGACGCCAAGGTCGTCGCGGCCGCGGCTCTGTGGTTCGGGTTCGAGCATCTGCTGGACTACCTGCTTTACGCATCGCTGTTCGGCGGCGCGCTGACGCTGCTGCTGCTCGGCTTCCGGCAATGGCCGCTACCCTTTGGCCTCGCAGGTCAGGGCTGGCTGTTGCGCCTGCACGACCAGCAGAGCGGCATTCCCTACGGGATCGCACTGGCTCTGGGCGCGCTGGTGGTCTACCCGCACACGCAATGGATCAAGGCCGTCGATATCGCCCGGCTCACGCTGAGCTGATCGCCTGGGAACTTCGCGTTAACGCGATTTAGATACGCCTCATTAACCATGCTTTGACGAATAGCTGGTCAACTCGCCCTACTGCGGCGGGTGCGCCGCCTGTGTCCTGTGGAAAGTGAAGCGTATGAATACCGCGCGCATTGTCGTCCTGACCATCGCAGTCGGTGCCGGCGGCGTCGCCGCTTACCTGGCCAGCAGTGCCGGGCCGCAACCGTCGACTCCGACCGAGTCGGTCGCCCAATTGGAGACGGTCGAAGTCCTGGTCGCCAAGAACGACATTCCGCTCGGCCAAGCGGTCGCGCCTGGAGATCTGCAATGGCAGACCTGGCCGGCCGCAACCGCCAGCTCCAACTTCATCCGCCGCAACGATCAACCCAACGCCACCTCCGACATCGTCGGCTCGATCGCGCGGTCACCGTTCATCGCCGGCGAACCGATCCGCGAGCAGAAGCTGGTCAAAGCCGACGGCTCGGGCTTCATGGCGGCGATCCTGCCCAGCGGCATGCGGGCGATCTCGACCGAGATTTCGCCCGAAACCGGCGCGGGCGGCTTCATCCTGCCGAACGACCGGGTCGACGTGATCCTGTCCAAGCGCGAGAAGAACCCGGACAATCCCTCCGGAGATCGCGTCAATTCCGAGATCATTCTCGGCAATGTTCGCGTGCTCGCAATCGATCAGACCATCGAAGAGAAGAACGGCCAGAAGGTCGTCGTCGGCAAGACCGCCACGCTGGAGCTGAAGCCGGAACAAGCCGAATTCCTGGCTCGAGCGCGCCAGAGCGGGACCTTGTCGCTAGCGCTGCGCAGCCTGGCCGATGCCAGCCAGCCCGCAACCACCGAACACGACGCCAAACGCGACACCGTGAATGTCATCCGCTACGGCGTCACCACTCAGACGTCGTCGCAGAAGTGATTCGAGGCCCGAGATGACCTGCGAAATCGGCACCCGACCCTTCCGGCCTCTGAGCAGTGTGGCGATCGCGCTGTCTGCCGCCGTCCTGGCGCTGATCCCGAGCTTCACCGCGGTCCAGGCTCGCGACTACCGCGCCGGTCCGGCCACGACGTCGAGCTCGGGCCTGAATGCCCAATCGATCGCGCTGGGCATCGGCAAATCGATCGTGATTGACCTGCCGCGCGACATCAAGGACGTGCTGGTCGCAGATCCGAAGATCGCCAACGCGGTGATCCGTTCGGCGCAGCGCGCCTACATCATCGGCGCCACGGTGGGTCAGACCAACATCGTGTTCTTCGACTCGTCGGGCCAGCAGATCGCCGCCTACGACATCGCGGTGACCCGCGACCTCAACGGCCTCCGCGCCGCACTGAAGCAGTCGATCGCCAACGGCGACGTCCACGTCGAGGGACTCGGCGAAGGCGTGATGCTGACCGGCTGGGTCGGCTCGCCGATCGAAGCCCAGCAGGCGTTCGATCTGGCCGCGCGGTTGGTCGGTGACGACAAGAAGGTCGTCAACAACATCGCCGTGCGCGGACGCGACCAGGTGATGCTGAAGATCACGGTCGCCGAAGTGCAGCGCGACGTCGTCAAGCAGCTCGGCGTCGATCTCAGCGCCAACCTGGCCTACGGCACCGCCGTCGTGAACTTCAAGAACACCAACCCCTTCACGCAGTCGGGCGGCGCGCTGGTCTCCGACAACGCGCTGACGACAAAATTCGGATCGCTGCCGTCGGTCACCGCGACGCTGCGGGCGATGGAGAGCGCCGGTGTCGTGCGGACCCTGGCCGAGCCGAACCTGACCGCGATCTCCGGCGAGCCGGCAACCTTCCTGGCCGGCGGCGAATTCCCGGTTCCCAGCGGCGTCACCTGCACCAATGGCGTCTGCACGCCGTCGGTCCAATTCAAGAAATTCGGCATCCTGCTCAACTTCACCCCCGTGGTGATGACCGCCGGGCGGATCAGCCTGAAGGTGATGACCGAGGTTTCGGAAGTCTCGAGCGACAATTCCGTCATCATCAGCAGCCTGTCGGTGCCGTCGATCAAGACCCGGCGGGTCGAGAGCACGGTGGAGATTCCGTCCGGTGGCTCGCTGGCGATGGCCGGGTTGATTCAGGAGCAGACCAAGCAGGCGATCAACGGATTGCCCGGCGCCGCCCAGATTCCGGTGCTCGGCACGCTGTTCCGCAGCCGCGACTACATCAACCGGCAGACCGAGCTGATGGTGCTGGTGACGCCCTATGTGGTCCGCGCCGTGGCGCAGAAGGACCTGTCGCGGCCCGACGACGGCTTCGCCGACGCCTCGGATCCGCAGTCCGATCTGCTCGGCAGCATTAACAAGCTCTACGGCGTTCCGGGCCGCACCGAGCCGGCGCGCTCCTATCGCGGCCGTATCGGCTTCATCACCGACTAGGCGGAGCGAGGACAGGACGATGACACTCCCCACATCCGCCAAAGCGATGCGCGGCCTCGGTCTCGGGGCCGCTCTGATCGGTTTCTCGCTGTCGCTCGGCGCCTGCACCCATACCAACCGCGAAGTCGAAGTCACGCAGAGCATTCCGACCGACTATCGGCAGCGCCATCCGATCGCGATCCGCGAAGCCGACCATACGGTCGAGGTGTTCGTCGGCAACGGCCGCGGCGGTCTGACAGCGCCGCAACGTGCCCAGGTTGCCGAGTTCGGCCAGACCTGGCTGCGCGAGGGCACCGGCCCCATCATCGCCGAAGTGCCGATCGAGACGCCGAATGCCAGGGCGGCCGCGGACTCCATGCGGGAAATCCAATCGGTCCTCGGCGCCGGCGGCGTTCCGCCGCGGGGCGTGACCGTGAAGCACTATCGCCCGGCCGATCCGCGCACTTTCGCCACCGTCCGGTTGATCTATCCCAGGATCGCGGCGGTCGCCGGCCCCTGCGGTCTGTGGCCGGAGGATCTCGGCCCCAGCATCAAGAACAAGGGCTATTTCGACAATCGGCAATACTGGAATCTGGGCTGCGCCAATCAGCGCAATCTGGCCGCAATGGTCGACAATCCGGCGGATCTGGTCCAGCCGCGTCCCGAGACTCCGCCCTACACCGCACGGCGCGTGGTGACCAACGATACCTATCGAACCACCAAGCCCGACACGACCGATAAGACCAAGTTGAGCAGCGTCGGACAATGATCAGCTACTCCCGCCACAATCAGGATGACCCGGCGACCGCGGCTGCAGGTCTCGGGCCGGAAGAGCACATTGCGCCGGCACCGCGGGTATCCGTTCAGGCCTTCTGCGAAACCGTGGAGACCGCCGCGGCGGTGCAGGCCGCCGGCGAGGACCGCCGTCTCGCCAAAGCGCATCTCAAGATCCAGATGGGCGGCGTGGTCGCGGCGATCGAGGCGTATCGCTCGGCGCCGACACCCAACGTGATCATTCTCGAAACCGACGCGCGCAATGACGTGCTCGCCGGGCTGGATCAGCTCGCGACGGTGTGCGACCCAGGCACCCGGGTTATCGTCATCGGCAAGGTCAACGATGTCACGCTGTATCGCGAGCTGGTTCGCCGCGGGGTCAGCGACTATGCGATCGCGCCGGTCCAGCCGATCGACGTGGTGCACTCGATCTGCAGCCTGTTCTCCGCCCCCGAAGCCAAGGCCGTCGGCCGAATCATCGCCGTGGTCGGGGCCAAGGGCGGCGTCGGAGCCTCCACCATCGCGCACAACGTCGCCTGGGCGATCGCGCGCGACCTCGCGTTGGATTCGGTGGTCGCGGACCTCGACCTCGCTTTCGGCACCGCCGGGCTCGACTACAATCAGGACCCGCCGCAGGGCATCGCCGAGGCTGTGTTTTCACCGGAACGGGTCGATACCGCCTTCGTCGACCGGCTGCTGTCGAAATGTACCGACCACCTCAGCCTGCTCGCCGCACCGGCGACGCTCGATCGAGTCTACGATTTTGGCACGGACGCGTTCGACGCGGTGTTCGACACGCTGCGCACCACGATGCCGTGCATCGTGCTCGACGTGCCGCACCAATGGACCGGATGGACCAAACGTGCGCTGACGACCGCCGACGACATCCTGGTGGTGGCGACGCCGGATCTCGCGAACCTGCGCAACACCAAGAATCTGATCGACCTTCTCAAGGCCGCGCGCCCGAACGATCGACCGCCGCTGTACTGCCTCAACCAGGTCGGTGTGCCCAAGCGGCCGGAAATCTCCACCGGCGAGTTCGCCAAGGCGATCGAAAGCCCGCCGATCGTCTCGATCCCGTTCGATCCGCAGTTGTTCGGCGCCGCCGCCAACAACGGCCAGATGATCGCGGAGATCGCAGCCAACCACAAGACCACGGACCTGTTCCTGCAGATCGCCCAGCGATTGACGGGACGCGGTGAGGCCAAGAAGACCAAGGGCTCGTTCCTGGCGCCGATCCTGGAGAAGCTGCGGGCCAAGTGAGCCGGATGTTGGAGTATCGAGGTGTTTGGTAAGCGCGGACCGGATAACGACGTCAGAGCCCCAAAGCCGGCGAGCTTTGCGCCGGAGGCGACGGCGCGCGCCCCCGATTCGCGACCGGTCGTCTCCTCGCCGCCGATCGCTCCGACGCGCGCAAGCCCCCCGCCACCGACCGCGATCGAGACGCGCCGATCCGAGACCTACTACCAGGTCAAGGCGACGATCTTCGGTGCGCTGATCGAAGCCATCGACCTCGCGCAGCTCGCCAAACTCGACGGCGAATCCGCGCGCGAAGAGATCCGAGACATCGTCAACGAAATCATCGCGATCAAGAACATCGTGATGTCGATCGCCGAGCAGGAGGAGCTGCTCGACGACATCTGCAACGACGTGCTCGGCTACGGTCCGCTGGAGCCGCTGCTGTCGCGCGACGACATCTCCGACATCATGGTCAACGGCGCCGGCACGGTGTACATCGAAGTCGCGGGCCGCATTCAGCGCACCGGCATCCGGTTCCGCGACAACCAGCAGCTGCTCAACATCTGCCAGCGCATCGTCAGCCAGGTCGGCCGGCGCGTCGACGAGTCGTCTCCGATCTGCGACGCGCGCCTCGCCGACGGTTCTCGTGTCAACGCGATCGTTCCGCCGCTGGCGATCGACGGGCCGGCGCTGACCATCCGCAAATTCAAGAAGGACAAGCTGACTCTCGACCAGTTGGTTAAGTTCGGCGCGATCACCCCGGAAGGCGCGCAGATTCTGCAGATCATCGGCCGCGTCCGCTGCAACGTGCTGATCTCCGGCGGCACCGGTTCGGGCAAGACTACGCTACTCAACTGCCTCACCAACTACATCGACGACGAAGAGCGTATCATCACCTGCGAGGATGCGGCCGAGCTGCAACTGCAGCAGCCTCACGTCGTGCGCCTGGAAACCCGCCCACCCAATATCGAGGGCGAAGGCCAGGTCACGATGCGGGATCTGGTCCGCAACTGTCTGCGTATGCGACCGGAACGGATCATCGTCGGCGAAGTCCGTGGCCCCGAAGCATTCGACCTGTTGCAGGCGATGAACACCGGTCACGACGGCTCGATGGGCACGCTGCACGCCAACAACCCGCGCGAGGCGCTGTCGCGCTGCGAGTCGATGATCACGATGGGCGGTTTCGCACTTCCATCGCGGACGATCCGAGAAATGATCTGCGCCTCGATCGACGTCGTTATCCAAGCCGCGCGCCTGCGCGACGGCTCGCGCCGCATCACCCACATCACCGAGGTGATGGGGATGGAAGGCGACACCATCATCACACAGGATATCTTCGTTTACGACCTGCTGGGCGAGGATTCCAACGGTCATATCGTCGGCCGTCACCGAGCGACCGGCATCGGCCGCCCGCGGTTCTGGGAGCGCGCACGCTACTTCGGCGAAGAGCAACGACTCGCCGCGGCGCTCGACGCCGCGGAGGTCGTCGCGAACTCATAGAGAGGCGGCCGCGATGGAGATGCAAACGCTCGCACTCGGCTTCTTCGCCGCGATCGCGGTCGGCGGCTTGGCATGGGTGTTCCTCTATCCGATGCTCTCGGGCGAGACCAAGGTCGAGAAGCGGCTGACCTCGGTGGCGCGAACCACCCCGGCAGTGCGCCAGGTCGATCGCGCCCAGCGGTCGCGTCGCGAGCAGATCGAAGGATCGCTCAAGGAGATCGAAGCGCGAAGCGAGAGACAGAAGAAGCTTCCGCTCGGCGCGCGGCTGTCGCAAGCCGGGCTCGATTGGACGCCAGCCAAGTTCGGCGTGGTCTCGGCATTTCTCGGCCTGACGGTGTTCGGCATCGCCGCGATCTTCGGTGCGGGGCTGCTTGCCGCGGCCGGTCTCGGTTTCGCCGCAGGCTTCGGCCTGCCTCGCTGGATCCTGGGCTTCCTGAAGCGACGCCGTGAACGGAAGTTTCTGGCCGCCCTCCCCGACGCGGTGGACATCATCGTCCGCGGCATCAAGGCGGGCCTGCCTCTGTTCGACTCGATCAAGGTGGTCGCGGCCGACTCGCCGGAGCCGCTCCGCAGCGAGTTCAACGCGATCATCGAGACCCAGGCGATCGGCATGCCGCTCGGCGAGGCCTGCGCTCGCCTGTACGAACGGATGCCGGTCCCGGAGGCCAATTTCTTCGGGATCGTGGTCGCGATCCAGCAGAAGTCGGGCGGCAATCTGTCGGAAGCACTCAGCAACCTGTCCAAGGTGCTCCGCGATCGCAAGAAGATGTCCGAAAAAATCCAGGCGATGTCGATGGAAGCAAAGGCATCCGCCGCGATCATCGGTTCGCTGCCGCCGATCGTCATGCTGCTGGTGTATCTGAGCACGCCTGACTACATTTCGCTGCTGTGGACGCACCCGACCGGCCGTATCCTGCTCGCGATTTCCGCGATGTGGATGTCGGCGGGCATCTTCGTGATGAAGAAGATGATCAACTTCGACTTCTGAGGGTGCGTCATGATCGATTTTCTGATCGAGAAATTCCACGACGCGCGCTTCATGGCGACGCTACTCGCCGCGATCGCGGCGAGCGCTACTGTCTATACCCTGGTCACCCCGTTCTTCGCCGGCGAAACCCTCGCCAAGCGGATGAAGGCGGTCGGCAGCGAGCGCGAGCGGCTGCGCCAGCGCGAACGCGACCGGCTCGCCAAGTCCGAGAAAGTATCACTGCGCCAAGCCCCCAAGAAGCTGGTGGCGCGCGTCGTGGAAGATTTCAATCTCACCAAATGGCTGGCGCAGGAGACCGCGCGCGACAAGCTGGTGATGGCCGGCTATCGCGGCCAGGCGCCCTACGTCACGTTCCTGTTCTTCCGACTGGTGATGCCGATCGTGTTCGGAATCGCCTCGGCGCTCTACGTGTTCGTGATCGCCAATCTCGACCAGCCGCTGACGATCAAGATCGGCATCTGCATCGCCGCGATCTTCCTCGGCATGCAGGCGCCGATGCTGTTCCTGAAGAACGCAATCACGAAGCGCCAGCTGTCGATCAAGCGTGCCTTTCCGGACGCGCTCGACCTGCTGCTGATCTGCATCGAGTCCGGCATGTCGATCGAAGCGGCGTTCCGCAGAGTGTCGATCGAAATCGGATCGCAATCGATCCCGCTCGCCGAAGAATTCACCCTGACCACCGCCGAGCTGTCGTATCTGCAGGACCGCAAGCAGGCCTATGAAAATCTGGCGACCCGCACCGGGCTAGACGGCGTCAAGTCGGTCTGCCTGGCGCTGCAGCAGTCGGAGCGCTACGGCACCCCGCTCGGTCAGAGCCTGCGGGTGATGGCGCAGGAGAACCGCGACATGCGCATGAACGAGGCCGAGAAGAAGGCCGCCGCGCTGCCGCCCAAGCTCACCGTGCCGATGATCGTGTTCTTCCTGCCGGTGCTGTTCGTGGTGATCCTCGGCCCGACCGGGATTCGTGTCGCGGCGATGCAGTGATCCGCAATCTCCTGGTCCGAAGCGGCTCCGACCGATCGGGCTTTCGTCGCCAAGAATGAAGAGAATACACTCCGCGCCGGGTCGAGGTGCGCGTCAGGAACGTTCGGCGGCCAGGGCGCTGCGCGAGCTCGAGCCGGGAGCTTCCTTGCCGTTCAGCATCTGCTTCAGATAGGCGACGTTGGCGGCGGCTTCCTCGGGCGGCAGATCAGCCCGGACGATGGACTCGGCCTCGGCGAAGCGGCCCTGCAATCCGATCACCAGCGCCAGGTTCTGCCGCACCCGGACGTCGGCGCGGCCGCTGGTATAGGCCTGCCGCAGCGCCTCCTCGGCCTTCGGCAGCTCCTTGGTCAGCACGTAGGACAGGCCGAGGTTCGACAGCACCGAAGGCTCGCCGGGCGCCAGCCGCAGCGCGCTCGCATAGTAGCGCCGCGCCTCGTTGTGACGCGCCATCTGGTCGAGCACGGTGCCTTGCACCGACAGGATGCGCCAATCCGGATTATCGGGGCTGTGGGCGCGCGACAGAGTGTCGAACGCCAGCTGGAAATTGCCGTTGTCGGCGAGCGCGCGTCCGTAGGCGGCCCGCACCGCCTTGTTGCTCGGGTTGGCGAGCGACGCCTTCTCCAGCACCGCCACCGCCTGGGCCCGCTGTCCGATCGCGCGGAGCGCATTGCCGTAGGCGATCGCCGCGTCGGGATCCTTGGGGCGGGACCGATAGCGCTCGCCCGCGATCTGTTCCAGGCGCTGCGGATCGGCCGAGGTCTCGGCCCGGCTATCCAGTGCGCCAGCGACGTCGGCCATGGTCTTGCACCCGGCCAGACTGAGCGCCAGCCCGACGGTCAGCACCGCGGACGTGGCAAACCGGGCAAGACAAGGCAGCTCGCGCATGGCACCGTTACTCACAAAGCCGTCCAATTCTGGTCCAGCAATAGAGCGTTAACCCTAATGTTGGGTTAATCCCCGAGGCGCTGCCGCCCCGCCACGATTCGAAAGAGCCGTCCCTCATGCATGCGATCTTCCAGTCTGCTTCCGACCAGCCGAGCACTCCGATTTCGTTCGTCACCCGATCGAACTGGGACGCGGTGCGCGCCGGACTGCCCGACGCGGCACAGCGGTTCGCCACGGCGAGCGGCTACAGCGGCAAGCCGGGCCAATATCTGGCGCTGCCCACCGCCGACGGCGACATCGGCCACGTGCTGTTCGGGCTCGACGAGCCGGGCGCAAAGGGCCACGATCCGTTCCGTCCCGGCGCCCTGCCCGACCTGCTGCCGGCCGGCGTCTATCGCTTCGCCGATCCACCGCACGACACCCGACTTGCCGCGCTGGCCTTCGCACTCGGCGCCTACAAGTTCGGCCGCTACCGCAAGGCCGAACCGCCGGCCGTGAAGCTGGTGCCGCCGGACGGCATCGACCCGGTCGCCATCGGCCGGGTCGCAGACGCTGCGGCGCTGGCTCGGGATCTGATCAATACGCCTTCGAACGATATGGGCCCGGCTGAACTTGCAGACGCCGCACAGGCGCTGGCGATGCGGTTCGGCGCAACGTTCAGCACGATCGTCGGCGACGACCTCGTTACCCGGAACTTCCCGCTGATCCACGCGGTCGGCATGGCGTCGGTCCGCGCCCCGCGTCTGATCGAGTTCTGCTGGGGCGATCCCGCACATCCCAAGGTGACGCTGGTCGGCAAGGGCGTCTGCTTCGACACCGGCGGACTCGATCTGAAGCCATCTGGCGCGATGCTGATCATGAAGAAGGACATGGGCGGCGCCGCCAACGTGCTGGCGCTGGCCGCGATGATCATGGACGCCGGATTGAAGCTGCGGCTGCGGGTGCTGATCCCGGCGGTCGAGAACTCCGTCGCTGGCAACGCGATGCGGCCGCTCGACATCTTCGCCTCGCGCAAGGGCCCGACCGTCGAGATCGGCAATACCGACGCAGAAGGGCGGCTGGTGCTGGCCGATGCGCTCGCTTATGCGGACGAAGAAACGCCGGATCTGCTGATCGATCTCGGCACCTTGACCGGTGCCGCACGGGTGGCGCTCGGTCCCGACCTGCCGCCCTATTACACCAATGACGAAGCCTTGGCGCTCGACGTCGCGCGTCACGCCAAGGCGGAGAACGATCCGTTGTGGCGGATGCCGCTGTGGGGACCTTACGATTCCTGGCTGGATTCGAAGGTCGCCACGATCAACAACGCGCCGTCGGGCGGCTTCGCCGGCTCGATCACTTGCGCGCTGTTCCTGCAGCGCTTCGTCGAAGCCGCCAGGAGCTGGCTGCATGTCGACATCTACGGCTGGACGCCGAAGGCCAAGCCCGGCCGGCCCGAAGGCGGCGAATGCCAGGCCGCGCGCGCGATCTTTGCGTTGCTGAGCGAACGCTATGGCTGATCCAAGTTTCGATCGGAGGCTGACGCCGGCGCGGCCAGACCTCGCCGCGAGACATCTCGAAGGCCGGGTGAGCGCCGCGCGGTTCGTCGAAGGCGAAACTTTCGAAATCGCCGACGCGATCGCACCGCTGCGGCGAGCCCCGCAACCCGATGCGCCGCTGGAGACCCAGGCGCTGCTGGGCGAGCGGGTCGTCGTCTACGATCGCAACGAGGACGGCTGGGCCTGGAGTCAGCTCGCGATCGATCACTATGTCGGCTGGCTGCCGGAAGCGGCTCTGCGCCGACCTGCCGCGGAGCCGACCCACAAGGTCTCGGCACTCCGAACCTTCGCGTTTCCCGGACCGTCGATCAAACTGCCGCCGATCACGACACTGCCGCTCGGGGCGCGGCTCGCGATCCTGCGCGAAGACTCGGGCTTCGCGGTGACACAGGACGGCTCGTACCTACCGCCGCAACACCTCGTCGCGCTCGACCGGTTCGAGAGCGACTTCGTCACCATTGCCGATCGCTTCGTCGGGACACCCTACCTGTGGGGCGGTCGTACCAGCCTCGGCATCGATTGTTCAGGGCTGGTCCAAACTGCGCTCGCTGGGTGCGGGATCGCGGCTCCCCGCGACAGCGACATGCAGGAGGCGGCGCTGGGCACGCCTGTGCCGCTCGCCGAGCGGCCGACGCTGAAGCGCGGCGATCTTTTGTTCTGGAAAGGTCACGTCGCCATCGCGCGTGACGAGGACAGCATCGTCCACGCCAACGCCTTCCACATGGCCACGGCGATCGAACCGGCACAGCAGGCGATCGCCCGAATCGCAGCCGGCGGTAGTCCGCTGACCGCGATCAGGCGGCTCGGCTGAAATACTCCTGCAATCGAGCACGATTGAGCGCAAGCCACTGCATCGCGCTGACCAATAGCGCATTGGCGAAGGCGCCGCGGTCGAGCGCAGCCAGCGCATCCTCGATCGACACCACGAACGGCTCGGTATCTTCGTCCTCTTCCGCCAGGCCGGCACGCTGCAGAACCGAGCTGGAATCGACGTGCCCGACGAAGAACACGATCTGCTCGTCGGTGATGCCGGGCGTCGGCAGCACGCTGTACAGCTCCACGACCCGATCCGGAGCGACGCCGATCTCCTCGATGCACTCCCGCCGGGCCGCTTCGGTGGCAGTCTCGTGCGGATCGACGCGTCCCGCGACGATTTCGACCATATCGCCGCGCCCGGTAGCGAGATGCGCCGGCAACCTGAATTGCCGGATCAGCACCACCGCGTCTCGCGCCAGATCGACCGGAATTACCGCTGCGACCTTGCTGGCGCGCAGCACGTCGCGCTGCTGCAACAGCGGCGGCTCGCCATCCCGCCGCAGCGAAACCTCGTAGCGCTCGTAGGCCATGAAGCCCCTCCCGATCGTCTCGGGCGGGGACAGGATCACATTGGCCTCGCGATCGGCGAGCTGATCAATTCCGTCACGTTCGCTCATCAAGCACCTATTGCGCGGCGGCGCCGCCCGGAGCGGTTTCGAGCCGGAACGCGGCGGCGAACAGCGCTCGCGTATAGTCCGTCTTCGGGTCCTTGAACAGATCCGCAGCGGGACCTTCCTCGACCACTTTGCCCTGCTTCATGACGATCAGATGACTGGCGAGGGATGCCACCACCCGCAGATCGTGCGAGATGAACATGTAGGTGAGGTCGCGCTTGCGCTGAAGCTCGCGGAGCAGATCGACCATCTGGGCCTGAAACAGCATGTCGAGCGCACTGGTCGGCTCGTCGAGGACGACGAAGTTCGGCTCCAACACCACCGCACGCGCGATCGAAATGCGCTGCCGCTGCCCGCCGGAAAATTCGTGCGGGTAGCGGAAGCGTGTCGCCGGATCGAGGCCGACGTCCTGCAGCGCCTTGACCACGCGCGCTTCCCGCTCGGTGTCGCCGAGCTCGGGCTGATGCACGCTGAGCCCCTCGGCGACGATGTCACCCACCGACATCCGCGGGCTGAGCGCGCCGAACGGATCCTGAAACACAATCTGCATGTCCCGGCGGAACGGCCGCATCTGCTTGAACTTCAAGCCCTGGACGTCGTTGCCGAGAAATACGATCGGCCCGTCGGACGAGATCAGCCGCAGCATGGCCAGACCCAGCGTGGTCTTGCCCGAACCGGACTCGCCGACCACGCCGAGCGTCTCGCCCTTGCGGATCGCCAGCGTGACGCCGTCCACCGCCTTGATGTGGCCGACGGTCTTGCGCAGCAGACCGCGCTTGATCGGAAACCAGACCTTGAGATCGTCGGTCGAAATCACGACCGGTGCTTCGGGACGCGGCGGCGCCGGGTCGGGCTTCGGCTCGGCGGCGAGCAGCGCCTTGGTGTAGGGATGCTGCGGATCGGTGAAGACCTGTTCGACCGGCCCCTGCTCGACGATCTTGCCGGTGTGCATCACGCAGACGGTGTCGGCGATGCGACGGACGATGCCGAGATCGTGGGTGATGAACAGCATGCTCATCCCCAGCCGCGCCCGAATCTCGGCGAGCAGCGCCAGGATCTGCGCCTGCACGGTGACGTCGAGCGCGGTGGTCGGCTCGTCGGCGATCAGCAGATCCGGTTCGTTGGCGAGCGCCATCGCGATCATCACGCGCTGTCGCTGCCCGCCGGACAGTTGGTGCGGATAGCTGGCGAGCCGCGTCTCCGGCTCGGGGATGCCGACCTGGGTCAGCAGCTCGAGGATTCGCGCCCGCGCTTTGCTCCCACGAACGCCGCCGTGCAATTGCAGGATCTCGCCGATCTGCGACTCGATGGTGTGCAGCGGATTGAGCGAGGTCATCGGCTCCTGAAAAACGATCGAGATCTCGTTGCCGCGGATACCGCGGATCTCGCGCTCCGACATCCCGAGCAGTTCGCGTCCCTTGAACCGGATTTGGCCGGAGGGATGCGACGCGCTCGGATACGGCAGCAGCTTCAGGATCGACAGCGCGCTGACCGATTTGCCCGAACCGGACTCGCCCACCAGCGCGACGCACTCGCCGCGCTTGATTTGGTACGAAATATGGTCGACCGCCGTCGTGGCGCCGCTCGGCTGGTGAAACGCGACCGAGAGGTCGTCGACGGAGAGCAAGGGCTGGTTGATAGCGTCCATCAGGAGAGCTCATTGATGAGTCGTGCCACGTTTTGCGGGGTAGCATCGAGCAATGACATTTCCTCCGGCAACTTGATATGGCCATCGGCCGAGAGCACACGGGCGCAATTGGCCCTGATCGCCGTGACGACGTGAACCGCATCCGCCAACTTCGGCATTCCGGCCGCGCGACGATAAGATGCCGTCTCGATCAGAATGTCCCGGCTAACAGGATACAGATCAATAATTCCGCTCCAGACGATCAAATTCAGATAGTAACACCTTTGAAAGTCGGCAGCCTTGGGAAGTACTTCCGCCAGCGTTAATTCGCTTGTCACGGCGATCCCACGACGGGCATTGAAGGCGCGAAACAAGTTCTGTATGGGCTCGGCAAGTTCGGTACGAGCCTCCGCGCCGTAAATGAAGACATTTGCATCGAGATAGATGCGACGTGAGGATGGCTCAGTCATCCCACTCGTCTCGGTCGCGACGAAGATCGGCGTCGATCTCTTCCTTGGTACGGAAGGGAGGACGGCGGAGCGCAAAGATCTCTTCCAGAGACATGACTTTCTCAGGCGGCGTTTCTTCGACCGTCAGAACGACAGTCACCGTTGACGACGGCCCCACTTTGACCCGCATTTCCTCGGGAAGATTCGCGGCCGGGTAATGCTCGAACACGATCTTGTTCATGGCCTTTGCTCCTAGTCGACCCTACCACACCCTCACCTGAACGTCTTGCGCGGGTCGAAGGCATCGCGGACGGCTTCGCCGATGAAGATCAGCAGCGACAGCATGATCGCGACGGCGAAGAAGCCGGTGAAGCCGAGCCAGGGGGCCTGGACGTTCGCCTTGCCCTGCGCCAGCAACTCGCCGAGCGACGGCGAGCCGGGCGGCAAGCCGAAGCCGAGGAAGTCGAGCGCCGTCAGCGTCATCACCGACGACGAGACGATGAACGGCAGGAACGTCATGGTGGCTACCATGGCGTTGGGCAGCAGGTGGCGGACCATGATCTTGGCGTTGGAAACGCCAAGCGCCCGCGCCGCGGTAATGTACTCGAAGTTTCGGCCGCGCAGGAATTCAGCGCGCACCAGACCGACCAGCGATACCCAGCTGAACAGCAGCAGGATGCCGAGCAGCACGAAGAACCCAGGCACTAGAACCGAAGACAGGATCAGCAGCAGATACAGAGACGGGATCGCGGTCCAGACCTCGATAAAGCGCTGAAAGCCGAGATCCACCCAGCCGCCGAAGTAACCCTGAATGCCGCCGGCCGCAATGCCGATGATCGACGAAATGATCGTCAGGCTGAGGCCGAACAGGATCGAGATCCGGAATCCGTAGATCAGCCGCGCCACGACGTCGCGGCCCTGGTCGTCGGTACCGAGCCAGTTGTATTCGAGGTCCCGGCAGCCTTTGACGCCCTTCTTGGCGACCACCGCGGCGCATTCCTGCTCGGTCAGCATCCAGGTCGGCTTCGATGGCGCCGGCGTCGGCAGATCGAGATTGTGGGTGTCGTAGGAATAGCGGATCGGCGCCCAGATCACCGTGCCGCCCTTGTCGGCGATCAGTTTCTGCAGATAAGGATCGCGATAATCCGCCGCGGTCTCGAAATCGCCGCCGAAGGTGGTTTCCGCATAGGTGACGACCGCGGGGAAATAATAGTGGCCGTCGAGCTTGATCAGCAGCGGCCTGTCGTTGGCGATGAACTCGGCGAACAGCGAGACGCCGAACAGCACCAGGAAGATCCACAGAGACCAGTAGCCGCGGCGGTTGGCTTTGAAGTTCTGCCATCTCCGCTTGTTCAGCGGCGACACCTTCAGCCGGTGCCGGGCCGGCGGCACCGCCTCGCCCAGCGGCGCCTCAGTGGTGCTCTCGATCGGTTGACGTGCGATCAGCGTCATCAGACGTCCCGCGCCTCGAAGTCGATCCGCGGATCGATCCACATATAAGCCAGGTCGGAGATCAGGTTCACCACCAGGCCGACCAGCGAAAAGATGAATAGCGTCCCGAACACCACCGGATAATCGCGGTTGAGCACGCTTTCGAACCCGAGCAGCCCGAGGCCGTCGAGCGAGAAGATGGTTTCGATCAACAGCGATCCGGAAAAGAACGCACCGATGAAGGCGCCGGGAAACCCGGCGATCACGATCAGCATCGCGTTGCGGAACACGTGCCCGTACAGCACCTGGGTCTCGCTGCACCCCTTGGCGCGCGCGGTCATGACGTATTGCTTGCGGATCTCGTCCAGAAACGAATTCTTGGTGAGCAGCGTCATGGTGGCGAAGGCGCCGAGCGCGATAGAGATCAGCGGCAGCGTCAGGTGCCAGAAATAGTCGATGATCTTCCAGTACCAGGGGAATTCGCTCCAGCCGTCGGAGGTCAGCCCGCGCAGCGGGAACCAGCTGAAGAACGAGCCGCCGGCGAACAGAATGATCAGCAGGATCGCGAACAGGAAGCCTGGGATGGCGAAGCCGACAATGATCACCGCCGAAGTCCAGGTGTCGAATTTCGAGCCGTCCTGCACCGCCTTGCGGATGCCGAGCGGAATCGAGATCAGATAAGTCAGCAGCGTCATCCAGATGCCGAGCGACATCGACACCGGCAGCTTCTCCTTGATCAGTTGCAGCACGCTGACGTCGCGAAAGTAGCTCTTGCCGAAGTCGAACCGGGCGAAATTCCACAGCATGATGGCGAAGCGCTCGGGCGCCGGCTTGTCGAATCCGAACTGCTTCTCCAGGCTTTTGACGAATTCAGGATCCAGGCCCTGCGCGCCGCGATATTTCGAGTTGACCGCATCGGCCGAACCAGCCGCCTGCGGCCGCGCCCCGAAGTCGCCCCCCGATGAGCCGGAGATCCGCGACGACGCGCCGGTGTCCGCCCCGGAGATCTGCGCGATCACCCGTTCGACCGGTCCGCCCGGCGCGAACTGCACCACCACGAAGGACACGAACAGAATTCCGAGCAAGGTCGGAAACATCAGCAGGACGCGGCGAGTGATATAGGCGGCCATGCTAGGTCTTCCTTCCGTCGGCCGCAGCCGCCGCGTCCTTCGCCCACCACAACTCCGGCACGCCGACGCCGGCGTATTTCGGCAGCTTGGACGGATGGCCGAACACGTCCCAATACGCCAGCCTATGCGAGGCCGAATACCATTGCGGCACCCAGTACCGACCCGCTCGGATCAGCCGGTCGAGCGCACGGGCGGCAATCACCAGCTTGTCGCGGCTGTCGGCTGCGATCACCGCGTCGATCAGCGCGTCGATCGCCGGATCGGCGATGCCGGAGAGATTGTTGGAGCCCTTGGTCGCGGCCGCCTGCGACGAGAAGAAATTGCGCAGCGCATCACCCGGGACGGTCGAGAAGCTGTAGCGCTCGATCGCCAGGTCGAAATCGAAATCGTCGCGCCGGGCCCGAAGCTGCACCGGATCGACCTGCCGCAGGCTGGCCTCGATCCCCAAGGTCCCGAGATTCTTGATGAAGGGCATGTGGTGCGGCTGGAACGACGGCTCGTCGAGCAGGAATTCGACGCGAAACGGCTCGCCGGAGGGCGTCAAGCGCTTGCCGTTCTTGATCGGGAATCCCGCCGCGTTCAGAAGTTGCGCGCCTTGGCGCAGCAGCGCGCGGTCCTGGCCGGAACCGTCGGAGACCGGCGGCACGAACGGCTCGCCGAACACCTCGTCCGGCACCTTGCCGCGGAACGGTTCGAGCAGCGCCAGTTCCTCTGGCGACGGCGGGCCGACCGCCATCAGGTCGGAATTCTGAAAGGGCGACACCGTCCGCGCATAGGTGCCGTACATGATGGTCTTGTTGGTCCACTCGAAATCGAACGCGCAGCCGAGCGCCTGGCGCACCCGTGAATCCTTGAACTTGTCGCGGCGGGTGTTGATGAACCAGCCCTGGGCGCCGGACGGCGTCTCGTCCGGCAGGATTTCGCGCTTGACGCGGCCGTCGTGGATCGCCGGGAAGTCGTAGCGGGTGTTCCAGATCCGTGAGGTGAACTCTTCGCGAAACAGATAGCTTCGCCCGGTGAAGCCTTCGAATGCGACGTCGCGATCGCGATAGAATTCGAACCGCACGGTGTCGAAATTGTTGGCACCGATGTTGACCGGCAGCTTCGCGCCCCACCAGTCCTTCACCCGATCGAACTCGATGTACCGGCCGGATTCCAGTCGGCCGACCTTGTAGGGCCCGCTGCCGAGCGGCACTTCCATGGTGGATTCATCGAACGGCTGCTTGGCGTAGTACGCCTCCGAGAACAGCGGCAGCACGGCGACGAACAACGGCACGTCGCGGCCGCGCTTCGGCTTGAAAGTGACGATCAGCGTCGAGTCGTCGGTCGCCTCCGCCTCGATGAAGTCGCGCAGCTGCTGCGTGATCAGCGGATGGCCCTTGGCCTTGAGGATGTTGAGCGAGAACGCGGCATCGCGCGCGGTCAGCTTGCTGCCGTCGTGAAACCGCGCTTCGGGCCGCATCGTGAATCGATAGGTGAGACCGTCGGAGGAGATCGCCACCTGGGAGGCGGCGAAACCGTACATCGCGTCCGGCTCGTCGCCGGCGCGCGCCATCAGCGTCGCGAAGGTCAGCCCCATCCCCTGCGCGCCGTCGCCCTTGAGGATGTAGGCGTTGAGCGAGTTGAAAGTGAGGAACGACTGATTGAACGCGCGCACCGACGGGATTGTCGAAAACAGCCCCCCTTTCGGGGCACGGGGATCGACGTAGTCGAAATGCGCGAAACCGGCCGGGTACTTCAGGTCACCGAACGCCGACATTCCGTGAGCGATCGTCTCGCCTTCGGCGGCAGCGGCGGTCTTGAACTGAGAAGCCGCGAGCGCGCCGACGCCGAGGCCGAGCACGTCGCGGCGATTGAGCAGCATCATACGCGAGACAATCCTCAAGAGCGCCTACCGATCGCGGCGGCCCTGTCCGTATCGTACCACCACAGCGACGGCAGTCCGGAGCGCGCATATTTCGGTAGCGGCGCATGATTGAAGCGGTCCCAGCGCGCGTAGCGCATGAACCCGTAGGTGAATTGCGGCACCACGTAGAAGTTCCACAGCAGCACCCGATCCAGCGCACGCGTCGCCGCGACCAACGCGACCCGATCCTTGGCGTAGATCACTTTCTCAATCAGCGCGTCGACCGCCGGATTCTTGATTCCGATGGTGTTCTGCGAGCCCTGCTGATCGGCCGCCTGCGAGCCCCAATAGTCGCGCTGCTCGTTGCCGGGCGACAGCGACTGGCCCCACAGATCGGTGATGATGTCGAAATCGAACGCCCGAACCCGGTTCTGATACTGGGCGTCGTCGACCATGCGGATCGAAACGGTGACACCGAGTCGCTCGAGCGACGGTTTGTAGAACAGCGCGATGCGCTCCGACGACGGATCCTGCACCAGCATCTCGACCACGACCGGCTTGCCCGACCGATCGACCAGCTTGCGCTCTTTGATGTCGAAACCGGCCTCTTTCACCAGCTTCATCGCCTCGCGCAAGTTCGCGCGCACCGCTTCCGGGTTGCCGCCGACCGGATTGGTGTAGGGTTGCGTGAACAGCTCGGCCGGCACCTTGTCGCGCACGGTTTCGAGAAATTCCAGCTCCTGGCCCTGCGGCAGGCCGCTCGAGGCGAGCTCGGTGCCCTCGAAGAAGCTGGCGATGCGCTTGTACTGCCCGTAGAACAGTTGCTTGTTCATCTCCTCGAAGTCGAACGCGTAGTTGAAGGCGCGCCGCACCCGTGCGTCCCGGAACATCTCGCGGCGGGTGTTGAGCACGAAGGCCTGCATCCGCCCCGAATCGTTGATCGGAAATTCTTCCTTGACGACCCGCTTGTCGGTCACCGCCGGAAAGTCATAGGCCGTGGCCCACTGCTTGGCGGAATTCTCCATGATCCAGTCGGCCTGATCGGCCTTGAAGGCCTCCAGGGCCACGGTGTTGTCGCGGAAATACTCGAACCGCAGTTCGTCGAAATTGTTCTGGCCGATCCGAACCGGCAGCTTCTCGCCCCAGTAATCCTTGACGCGCTCCAGCACCATCGAGCGGCCGGCGACGAATTCCTTGATCTTGTAAGGCGCCGAGCCGAGCGGCGGCTCCAGCGTCGTCGCCGAGATGTCGCGCTTGCGCCCCTGGGCGTCGCTGCCCTCCCACCAGTGCTTCGGCATGATCATCAGCTCGCCGACAATGACCGGCAACTCGCGGTTGCCCGGCGCATCGAAGGTGAAGCGAACGTCGCGCTCCCCGACCTTCTCCGCCTTGACGACGTGGCGATAATACGAGGCATAACGCGGACTGTATTTCTTCAGCGCATCGAACGAGAACACCACGTCCTCGGCCGTCACCGGCTTGCCGTCGTGCCAGCGCCCTTCCGGGCGCAGCCGATAGACGGCCCAGGAGAAATCGTCAGGATACATCGCGCCTTCGGCCAGCAGGCCGTAGCTGGTGCCGACTTCGTCCAACGACGAGGTCATCAGCGTCTCGTAGAGATAGCCGACGGCGCCGGCGATGTTGCCCTTCACGCCCGCGACCGCGATGTTGAAATTGTCAAAGGTGCCGAGCGCGATCTGCCGCGCCGCGCCGCCCCTCGGCGCCTTCGGGTCGACGTAATCGAACCGCGCGAATCCAGCCGGATATTTCAAGTCCCCGAACAGCGACAGCCCGTGCCGCCAAGCGGCGCCTTCGGCCGCCGTCTGGGCTCGCGCCGGGCCGGCGGCGAACAGGCCGGAGTCAAGGCCAAGGGCCGGGATCACCGCGGCGAGCGTGCCGCCCTGGAGGAGATGTCGTCGGGTCAAACTCACGATACGGAAATCCCTGTTCGCTGCGGTCGTCGCCCTGACCGGACATATCTGAGGATTCGTTCAATTATGGCGATTTTGACCGAGGATAACACCCCGCAGGCGGCCGACTTGCGGCGAAAGGTCCCGGTTAACGATGTTTAATCCGGGCGGCGCGCCCAAAGCAAAGCGGCCGGGGAAATCCCCGGCCGCTCGATCCACGCCTGCAGTTTTCGTTACTTCTCTGCCGTTGCCGGCAACGGCTCGGGCTGGTCGGAATTCTTGTTGAGATAGGCGATCAGGTCCGCCCGCTCCTTGTCGTTCGAGATGCCGGCGAAGCTCATCGCGGTGCCGGGGATATAGCCCTTCGGGTTGGCGAGGAACTTGTTGAGCTCGTCGAACGTCCAGGCGCCGCCCTTGGCCTTCATCGCCGCCGAGAAATTGAACCCGTTGCGGCCCTCGCCGCGATGATCGCCGACGATGCCGTAGAGGTTCGGGCCGACACGGTTCGGGCCGTCCTTCTCGAAGGTGTGGCAGGCCGCGCACTTCTTGGCCACCTTGGAGCCCTGGTCGACCGAGGCCGTCTGCAACAGCTTCTCGATCGGCTCCTCTGCCGCTTTGGGCGCATCCTTGCTCGGCGCCGGCTCGGCTTCCTTCACCGCAATGGCGTAGCCCTGCTTCTCGGGTTTCGTCGGAGAAAAGATCGCCTGCGCCGCAAAATTCGACAGCAACAGGATCAGGCAGGTTCCGAAGATCGCACCGACGATTTTGTTGAGTTCGAAAGTATCCATTTTCGCTCGCGTTTCCGAACCGGTCCGGGCGCGGACTTGTTCATCGGAGGCATTCTCAACTCGACTTTAGTCGTGATGAGATATCGGTTTGCCCCCGCGCTGGCAACCCGTATAAACGCGCCACACGCCTCGCTTCGTGCAGCCTGATACCAGTTGCCGCATCGCTGCGGTGCATCATTCGCTTCAAAGCATCTCCCGCCGATGGCCGATTCCGCGACCCTGGTCCTGATTCCTGCGCGGATGGCCGCGACCCGGCTGCCCGGCAAGCCGCTGCTCGACATTGCCGGGCTGCCGATGGTGGTACAGGTGCTGCGCCGGGCGCGGGCGGCGGAGATCGGCCGGGTGGCGGTGGCGACCGACACGCGGGAGATCGCCGCGGCCGTGACCGCCCATGGCGGCGAGGTGGTGATGACCCGCGCCGACCATCCCTCAGGCTCCGATCGGATCTTCGAGGCGCTGCAGGCTCTGGACCCGGAGCGCAGGATCGAGACCGTCATCAACCTGCAGGGCGATTTTCCGACCATCCGTCCCGAGCAGATCGGCGCGGTGCTGGGGCCGCTGTCCGACCCGGCGGTGGACATCGCGACGCTGGCCGCCGAGATCCATACCGACGAAGAGGCCACCAACCCCAATGTGGTGAAGGTGGTCGGCTCACCGCTGGCGGGCGACCGGTTGCGGGCGCTGTATTTCACCCGCGCCACCGCCCCCTGGGGCGACGGGCCGCGCTACCATCACATCGGCCTGTACGGCTACCGCCGCGCCGCCCTCGAGCGCTTCGTCGCGCTGCCCCCTTCCCCACTCGAGCAGCGCGAAAAGCTCGAACAGCTTCGTGCCCTCGAAGCCGGCATGCGGATCGACGTCGGAATCGTCGACAGCGTGCCGCGCGGGGTCGATACCCCGGCCGATCTCGAAACCGCGCGGCGCGTGCTGGGCGGCTGAACCCGCCCTCTGGCGAAAATTGCTGCGGCTGCTAGAACGCGCGCCAGACACAGGACGCCATGACCCAGACCATGAAAATCGCATTCCAGGGCGAGCCCGGGGCCAATTCCCACATCGCGATCAGCGACGCCTATCCGACCGCCGAGGCGATGCCTTGCGCCACCTTCGAGGACGCGCTGAGCGCGATCTCGTCCGGTGAAGCCGACCTCGGCATGATCCCGATCGAGAACTCGGTCGCCGGCCGCGTCGCCGATATCCATCACCTGCTGCCGACTTCGAAGCTGTTCATCGTCGGCGAGTGGTTCCTGCCGATCCGGCATCAGCTCGTGGCCGTGCCCGGCGCCAAGCTCGAAGACATCAAGACGGTCGAAAGCCACGTCCACGCGCTCGGCCAGTGCCGGCGGATCATCCGCAAATTCGGCCTAAAGCCGATCGTCGCTGGGGACACGGCAGGCTCCGCCCGCGTAGTCGCCCAGCGCGGCGACAAGAGCTGCGCGGCGATCGCCTCGCGGCTGGCGGCGCAGATCTACGGCCTCGATATCCTGGCGGAAGACATCGAAGACGAGGCCCACAATACCACCCGCTTCGTGGTGCTGGCGCGCGAGCCGCGCTGGGCGGCGCAAGGCTCCGGGCAATTGGTCACGACGTTCGTCTTCCGTGTCCGCAACCTGCCGGCCGCGCTGTACAAGGCGCTCGGCGGCTTCGCCACCAACGGCGTCAACATGACCAAGCTGGAAAGCTACATGGTCGACGGCAATTTTTTCGCCACGCAGTTTTATGCCGATGTCGAAGGCCACCCCGAGGATCGCGGCCTCGCCTTCGCGCTCGACGAACTGAAGTTCTTCTCCCGCGAATTCCGGATCGTCGGTGTCTATCCGGGCCACCCGTTCCGGGCGACGTTCAGCGAACGCTGACGTCAGATCTCGTCATTGCGAGGAGCGTAGCGACGAAGCAATCCAGCTCCGTGCACGGGGCCTCTGGATTGCTTCGCGGAGCCTGTCATCGGGCGGCGCTACGCGCCGACCCGTTGGCTCGCAATTGTGCGAGTTCACTAATTCGGTGATCGGATTTTTTTGTCGGCGGCGAAGTCCTTCGGGGTTTTGCCGCCGAGGGCCTGGTGGGGCCTGAAGTTGTTGTAATAGACCATGTATTCGAACAACTCGTTGGCGAAGTGGTCGAGGTTGTCGAAGGTGGCTCCGTCGATCACGTCGTCGTCCAGGGTCCGCCAGAAGCGCTCGATCTTGCCGTTGGTCTGGGGGCGGTAAGGCCGAGTGTAACGGTGCACGATGCCGAGCTCGCGCAGCATTGCCTC
>NZ_UFQQ01000009.1 GCF_900218015.1 Rhodopseudomonas pentothenatexigens
GCCGATGTGATGTCGCACAGCGCCCAGGTCGGCGGCAGCGTGGTGGTGACGCTCGACGCCGACAACAGCATCACGCTGGCCAACGTCCAGATGAGCTCGCTGACCGCGGACGACTTCCGCTTCGTCTGACGCGGCGGTTCGACACAAAACAAAGGGGAGCGCCCGGCCGGGCGCTCCCTCCTTAGCCTTTCAGGTCTGATGTTCGGGCAGCAACGGGCCGCGCTACCGGCAGCGAGACGCGCGTATCAGCGCTGCGCCAGCACCGGCCCCGGCAACGCCTTGGGATCGACCAGCGACACCCACAGGTTGGGATCGGACGCGCTTTGCCGCGACAGGAAGCGGTAGTCGGTCTCGTACCAGAACAGAATTTCCGGCGACTGATTGTCCAGGATGAACTCGCCGCGGTCGGTGCGCACGGTCAGCACGGCGTGCAGGCTGCCGGTGAGCTTGGGGTCCTCGACCGTGGTGATCAGCAGTGCGCCGACCGGCCAGCCGGCCTGCTCCAGCATCCGCCGCTTCAACAGCACGATGTCCTCGCAGTCGCCGCGGTCGAGCGGCATCGCCCAGCGCTCGGCCTTGCCGTAGCGATCGAGATCGCTGGTCCACTTCACCCGATCGTTGACGAAGGCATTGATGGTAAAAAGCTGCTGAAGCAGGTCGGGCGTCAGCTTGACGTCCTGCTGCGGCTCCGGCGAGGCGCGGCATTCCGCAGGATTCTCCGAGCAGAATTGCAGCCAGCCGCTCGGGGCTTTGGTCACGCTGCCGACCGAGGCGAAGATCACCGGTCGCGCCAGGAAGGCCTGCGCCGGCACTGCCGTGATCAGCAGCGTCAGCACCGGCAGCAGCCGCGCCAGGGTCGAGACCATCGCCGTGCGAGGCCCGTTGGTCTTGTGAACTGTCGCCATAACATTCCCCCACATCCAACCGGGGGAAGTCTCGCAGCGAGAGTTCGAAATACCGCTAAGCCACTCGTTCAACTTGTATCGATCTGGCCGAAAGAGCCTGGGAAACCGGCTCGAGCGATACTTGATGGCCGGTACGGTATCATTTTTGTTATCGAGCGGCGAGTATCGTCCGCCCGCGTATGCGTTCACAGCCGAGATCATGTGGCCGTCATGATGCAGGGTGAAAATGATGCGAATGCGGACTGCGCGCCGCCGCCACGATATGTCGCCGATCGGGGGCGGAACCCTGTTTTGAACCGACGCTCCCTCTCACTGCCGACGGATGATGGACCGCGGATCGCGGCGGTGATCGCCCTCGGCGCCATCGGTGTCACCGCGAGCCTCGCCGCCGAGGCTGGGGTCGCCGGCTGGCTCGGCTCAGGCCTCGCCCTCACGATGCTCGGCATCGCGATCATCGATGCGCGCAGCTTCATCATTCCGAACTGGTTGAATGCTGTGGCGTTCGGGCTCGGCCTGATCGCGGCAGCGGTGACGGCCGCGACGGGTCAGCTCTGGCTGACGTGGTTGGAGGCGGGGGGGCGCGCGGTTGTGCTGGTGCTGCTGTTCGGGGCGCTCCGGGCGGGGTATTTCCGGCTGCGCGGCCGTCACGGCATCGGACTCGGCGACGTCAAGCTCGCCGCCGTGGCGGGCTGCTGGCTGGGGTGGAGCATGATCCCGGTCGCGATCGAGATCGCTGCGCTGTCCGCGCTGGCGGTACAGATGCTGCGCGGCCGGGTGCGGCCGACCACCCGGCTACCGTTCGGCCTGTATCTGGCGCCGTCGATCTGGATCGGCTGGCTGCTGCAGGCGACGGTCTTTCGCGGCTGGTGAATGCCCACCCCGCGCAGATCAGCGGCGCGGCGCCGCCGCCCAATCCAGCGCCTGCCATTGACCCTCGGCGATCTGCCGGCGGTTCATCTTCGAGGCCACCGCGTCGCGCAACCGCAGGTATTTGTCGCGCAGCGGTTTCGGCGCGCTGGCTGCGGCCAGATTGAGCCATTTGTAGGCGGCGACCTCGTCGAGCGGAACGCCGTGGCCCTTGTCGTACATCAGGCCGAGCAGATACTGCGCCGTGCTGTCGCCCTGTTCGGCGGAAAGCCGATACCAGTAGGCGGCGGCGTCATAGGCCTGCGTGACGCCCTGGCCGGTGGCATACATGAAACCCAGCATCGCCTGCGCCCGCCGGTCGCCGCGTTCGGCGAGCGGCGGCAGCAGCGCCGCCGCCCGGACATAGTCGCCGCGCCGGAAGGCGGCGTGCGCCGCCGGATCGGCCGCAGCCGGAGCGGTCGCGGTCAGGATCAGCAGGGATGCGGCGAAGGCGATCGGCAGCGGTCCGGGCATGGGTCACTCGCTCCTCGCGGCCATCACGGAAAGGTTGCCTCAGCGGTATCGCGGCGGCGCCGTCTGCCGCGTTCCGACGGCGCCGATCGTGCCGCGCAGTTTGGTCCGCAGTTCCTCGGCGACGAAGTGCGCGTCGGCGCCGTCGCGAATGATCTGCGGCCGGATGAAGATGATCAGCTCGGTGCGCTTGACGCTGATGTCGGTCTGCGCGAACACGTCGCCCACCCCCGGGATCTGGTCGAGGCCGGGAATGCCGTTGCGGTTGCGATTCTGAGTGTCGCTGATCAGCCCGGCCAGCAGAACGGTCTGGCCGCTCGCGACCGCGACCGAACTCTGCACCTTCCGGGTCGACACCGTCGGCGTCAGCGAATTCGTCGAGGTCGAGGATGACGACGACGAGGTCGACGAACCGCCGACCGGATTGCTGATCTCCTGCTCGATATCCAGCCGCACGTTGCCGTTGGCGTTGATCCGCGGCATCACCCGCAACATGATTCCGGTGCTGCGATAGTCGGTGGTATTGGCGATGGTGTTGCTGCCGGTGAGCACGGTGGCGCTGCCGGTCTGGATCGGGATTTCGTCTCCGACCTGCAGGGTGGCGACCTGATTGTCGATCACCACCAGCGACGGATTGGACAGCACCTTGACGTCGGTCACCGCGTGCAGCGCGCTCAGAATCGCAGTGGGAGTGGTCGACGAGCCGGCCAGGAAGTTGAAGCCGGGAATCGCCCGGCTGAGCACCACGTCGCCGGCGGCGCTGATGAGCGAACTGGCCGCCGAATTCGAAACCGACCCGATGTTCGGCTTCAGTCCGAGATTCTTGCTCGTCAGATAGGCCTGCACGCCGTACTGCAACTGATCGGTGAGAGTGACCTCAGCGATCGTGGCGTCGATCGCCACCTGGAGCTGCGGGTGGTCGATCTGCCGGATGGTGCGCTCGATGATGCTGTACTGTTCCTGGCTGGCGTAAATCAGCAGCGAGTTGTTGACCGTGTCGGGCGTGATCCGGACGCCTTCCATCAGTCCGGCGGCGCCAGCGCGCGTGCCGCTCGTGCCGGCGCCGGCCCGGTCGAACAGACCGCCGCCGCGGTCGAGCAGGCTGGCTGCCTGTGGGGCCGCGGCGCCAGGTGCGGACGACGCGGTGCCGCCGGTGCGGGCGCCGGAAGCGGCGCCGGCCGAACCCGGCTGCGTCACCGACAGCCGGCTCAGCGCAGAGCCGCTCTTGCTCGAACTCGAACTCGAGGCGAAGCCGGAGCCCGGCGCGATCTGGCTGGCGGCGCTGTCGGCCGCCGATGTCCCACCGGCACCGCCGCCGCCGCCGAACAGGTCGTTCAGCACGCGCGCGATCTGTCGGGCGTCGCCGTATTTGATGCGGTAGACGTGGATTCCGGTCCGCCCCGTATCTGCGGTGTCGAGGCGCTGGATCCAGGTTTCGACCTGGCGCAGCAGCGATGTCTTGCGAGTGACGGCAAGGATCGCGTTCATCCGGCTGATGGTCTGAAACTTGACGGCGTCCTGCGCGATGCCGCCTTCGCCTGAATCGATGATCTTCTCGATCTCGGCGATGATCGGCTCTGGATTGCTGTTCTGAACCGGAAAGATTCCGACCGCTTGGCCACGCATCCAGTCGGCGTCGAAACTGGTCACCAGATCGACCGCGTTGCGGCGCTCGCTACCGGTGCCCTGCACCAGGATCAGGTTTCGGACCGGATCGGCCCGGACCATTCCGGGCTTGGTGCCGAAGCTGTCGACCAGCTTCATCAGCGTTTGCGCGGAGACGTGTTGAAGCGGCACGACCGAGAGGCCGTAGCCGGGCTGGGTGCGTTCGGCGTAGTCCGCCGGGCCCGATCCTGCAGCGTCGCCCTGCGGCATCAGGCGGTAGGCCAGATTGTCCCGCACCAGCGCGATCCCTACTACCCGCAGAGCGTTCTCCAGAGCGAACAGGATGTCGGCTTTGGGCACCGGCCGGCCGGACGAGAGGCTGATATTGCCCTGCACCCGGGCGTCGATCACATAGCCGACACCGAGAATGTCGCCGAGCACCACCTTGGCGACCGACGCCACCGGCGTATTCTCGAAGTTCAGTTCGTAGACATCGCCGCCGGCCGACCGAGCGTCAGCAGGGGGCGACGCCGCGGCCGCTTTGGTACCCTCCGAGGTTTCGGCCGGGTAGATGATCGGCTGGCTTCGGCGCCCGGTCGACACTTCGGCCTGCCGGACCTGGGTCGGATAGCGCGGCAGCAGGTCGATCGACCGCACCTTGTCGAAGACGTCCGGCTCTCGGTTGTCCAGAGGTTCGGTGGTGTTGCAGGCCGCCAGCAGCCCGCCCAGCAGCGCGAACGGGAGCAACAGTCCGATCCTGCCTAACACCGGGCCCACGATGTGCCTCACTCGAACGACGCCCGCGCCGCATATCGTGCGGCGGTGGGACCCTGCGAGACTCATAGAGCCGCTGTGTGACAGCAATGTGTGATATGATGCGAGCCGCCTCGACAGTAACGTTGTCCATGATAGTCCGTGCGGCGGGCGACAAGTGGCTTGTCGACGCGGCCAACGGCAGCGGCCCCGGTGCCAGAGGAGCGGATCCTTGGTGCCGCGTTGCCGCGCAATATCATCATGCGCGACGTGGATTGCGACAAAATGGTACACGTCACATTACTTATAGCAAAGGCAGCGTAAAACGCCGGTTCGTTCACGCCGCCGGCTCGGCGCGCGATCCATGGTAGATTTCGATGAGTACGCCGTCCGCTCACGCGTTTGCCGCACATCTCCGCCTGAAGGCGGGGTTGCCGGCAGGGCGTGACGATCCCGAGGCCGGCCAGGCGGAGCCGCTCGCGACAATTCCCGGCCTGCGCGAGCTGTGGGAGGCGAGCGAGCTGTCGGCAGGGGAATTCGCCGACGAGGTGGCGCGGTTCTACGGCATCGGCCGCGTCGCCTTGCCCGACCTGCTCGCCGCACCGCCCCTGGTGCAACGGTTCTCGCGGCGCTTTCTCCGCGAGATGTCGGTGTTTCCGTTCGAACTGCCGGACGGCTCCGCCGCCGTCGCTCTGGCCGATCCCAGCGACAGCGCTTCGCTGCACGCGACCGTGCTGGTGCTCGGCGATGCGGTCACGCCACTGGTGGCGTCTTTCGAGGACATCGGTACTGCGCTGGACCGGCGTCTGGGCGAGGACCAGCCAGCCGCCGACACGCCGGCCGCGACCATCGCGGCGCACGACGACGACATCGACAATCTGCGCGACCTCGCCAGCGGTGCGCCGGTGGTCAGGGCGGTCAACGATCTGTTCGAGACCGCGGTCGAGTTGCGTGCCAGCGACATCCATATCGAGCCGGCGCGGAACTCACTGGTGGTGCGGATGCGGATCGACGGTCTGCTGCGGCCGGTGCAGAGTTTGTCCGGTGCTCCGCCGCAGGCCGTGATCTCGCGCATCAAGATTCTGGCAGGCCTGAACATCGCGGAGCGCAGGCTGCCGCAGGACGGCGCAGCGCGGATCCGGTCGGCGCGGTCGGAGATCGATATGCGCGTCGCGATCATGCCGACCCAGCATGGCGAATCCGCCGTGATCCGTCTGCTGCCCAAAGATCGCGGCCTGCTCTCGATCGAAAAGCTCGGCTTCCTGGCGCACGACGAGGCGAAACTGCGGCGCCTGTTGACGCTGCCACACGGCATGATCGTGGTGACCGGCCCGACCGGAAGCGGCAAGACCACCACGCTGGCGACCGTCCTGTCGCTCCTCAATGAGCCGACCCGCAAGATCCTGACCATCGAGGATCCGGTCGAATACGAGATCCCGGGAATCTGCCAGTCGCAGGCCAAACCGTCGATCGGTTTGACTTTCGCCACTGCGCTACGCGCTTTCGTCCGCCAGGACCCGGACGTCATCATGGTCGGCGAAGTACGTGACGCGGAAACCGCCCATATCGCCGTCCATGCCGCGCTGACAGGCCATCTGGTGCTGACGACGCTGCACACCGAAACGGCCGCGGCCGCAGTGCCTCGACTGCTCGATCTCGGCATCGAGGCGTTCCTGCTGCGGTCCACGCTGCGCGGCGTCGTCGCTCAGCGGCTGGTGCGGCAGCTCTGCGACCGCTGCAAATCGTCGCGGCCGCTCACCCGAGCCGATCTCGATGCCGATCCCCGCTACGAGGCGGTCGGGCTGGCAGCCGGCGAGACCATCTTCGAGCCGGTCGGATGCGAGCGTTGCGGCGGCACCGGCTATCGCGGACGCAACGGCGTGTTCGAGATCCTGGAGATCGACGAGGAGGTCCGCCACCTGGTCGATTCCGAAGCGGACTGGGCGTCGATCGACAAGGTCGCCATCCGCAACGGAATGACGACGATGATCGATGACGGGCTCGCCAAGTGCAGAGCCGGCATCACCTCCGCGGCGGAAATCCTGCGGGTCACCACTGTCAGGTAGCGCATGACCAACTTCCGCTATCGGGCACTGACCGCCAAGGGGGACGTCGTCTCCGGATCGATTGCCGCCGCCAGCACGGCCGATGTGCTGCAGCGCATCGAATATCTCGGGCTGGTCGCCATTGATGCCAGTCCGGAGACGACGAAACAGGGCGTTTCGCTGTCGCTGGGGGCGCTGTCCGGTCCGCGCCCGGAAGACGTCACCGTCTTCACCCGCGACCTCGCCTTGCTGATGAAGGCGGGCGCGCGCCTCAACGACGCCCTCGAACTGCTGGCCAGCGACATGGACGTCGGGCGGCTCCGCCCCGTGGTGCTCAAGATCCGAACCGCAATCCTGTCCGGCGAGAGCTTCGCCGATGCGCTCGGCCGGCATGCGCCGCTGTTTCCTCCGATGTACCTCGCCTTGATCAAGGTCGGCGAGATGTCCGGCACGCTCGACCACATTCTCGAGACGCTCGGTAACGAGCGCGGCCGCGCCGAAGCGATGCGGCGAAAGGTGACGGACGCGTTGCAGTATCCCGCCTTCGTGCTGCTGGCGGCGGTCGGCGTGCTCGGGTTTTTCGTCACCTTCGTGCTGCCGCAGTTCTCCGCGGTTCTGCGCGACTTCAACGCAAAGACCGATCCGATCATCGAGGTCTTCATGGCGCTGTCGGATCTGCTGCGCGACCATGGCGTCGAGGTCGGTTCGGCAGTGCTGGCCGCCGCGCTCGGCGGATGGCTGCTGTGGCGGCAGCCGGGCGTGAGGGCCGCCACCATCGTACAGCTGGCGCGGCTTCCGCTGGTGTCGTCGGTCGTCGAGTTTCACCGCACCGCATTGTTCTGCCGCAACCTCGGCATTCTGCTGGGCAGCGGCGTCAATCTGACGGCGACCCTCCGTATCCTCGTCGACATCATGGCGGTGACCGGAAATCTCCCGGTCTGGACCGCGATGGCGGACCGGGTCCGGCACGGCGGCAAGCTGTCGGATGCGCTGGCCAAGGCCGCGGTGCTGCCCGGTGTCGCGGTGCGGATGCTGCGGCTCGGCGAGGAGACCGGGCAGCTTCCTGTGCTGTCGGCGCGGGTCGCGGACTTCTACGAAGTGAAACTGCAACGTCAGCTCGATCGCATCGTCGGCGTGATCGGCCCCGCCGCGATCGTCACGATCAGCGTGGTGGTCGGCGGTCTGATCGTGTCGGTGATGACCGCGCTGCTGTCCGTCACGCAGGTGGTGGGCTGAGACAATGGAGGCGCCGATGAAGATGATCCGGAAACAACAGCAAAGCCGACGCGCGGCCGTCCGCCTCGCGCGGGACGGGGAAGCCGGATTCACGCTGGTGGAGATGCTGGTGGTCATCACCATCATCGGCATGATCATGGCGCTCGTCGGGCCGAGGGTGCTGAACTATCTGACGGAGTCCCGCGTCAAGGCCGCCAAGATCCAGATCCAGAGCTTCTCCAGCGCGCTCGATCTGTTCTACCTCGACGCCGGCCGCTATCCGACCTCCGCCGAAGGATTGTCGGCGCTGGTGCAGCGGGTCAGCGGCGTGTCCGCGTGGAACGGGCCGTACATCAAGGGAAACACCATTCCCAACGATCCCTGGGGCAACGCCTATGTGTACCGACAGCCGGGAGAGCACGGTCCCTACGATATCCGCTCGTTCGGTTCCGACGGGCAGGAGGGCGGGACCGGAACGGCCGCCGATCTCGCCTCCGCCCAGGACTGAGCGCGACGGCGGGGAGGCGGGATTCACACTGCTCGAGATCGTCTGCGTGCTCGCGATCGTGGGATTGCTCGCCGCGATCGTGCTGCCTCGCGTTCCGGTGTCGACGTCGCGGGCACGGCTGGAGGCTTATGCGGTGGAGATCGCAACGTTGCTGAAGGCGGATCGCAACGCCGCCATCATGAGGCAAGGAACGGTGGCCGCGGAGGTCGACGCGCCGTCGCGAACGGTGAGCTCCGGCGCCAGCGATCGGGTGATACGCGTTCCGGACGACGTGACGATGGAGGCGCTGCTGCCGCGACAATGCAACGGACGGCTGGCGCTGTCGGCGATCAGCTTCTTCGCCACCGGCATGTCGTGCGGCGGGGCGATCCGTTTGATGCACCCGAGCGGCGGGTTCGAAGTGCGGGTCAATTGGCTGACCGGAGGGATCGACATTGTCGGGCGCAGCCTCTGATCGCAATGGCGAGCGCGGCTTCACCATGATCGAAGCGGTGGTGGCGCTGGCGCTGGTGATGGTCGTGCTCGGCGCGATCGGCTCGGTCGTTGCGACCAATGTAAGGGGCGTATCGAAGCTCGAGCAGCGCGTCGGTCTGGTCGACGCCGCGCGCCTGGTGATCAGCGGCATGCCGCGGGGCGAAGCGGTCGGCGGGCGCCGCGGAGAGATCCTCGGCCATCGCTGGCAGATCGCGAGCTCGCCGTTCGTCGGCGGAGCCGGCGTCGCCGGTTCGCGTTTCGTGCCGGAGCGCGTCGAGGTGCGGCTGCAATCACCGTCCGGTGCGATGCTGTCGCTCGAGACCGTCCGGCTCCGAACCAGGGACGGCGAGTGATGGTTCGGCGTGCGCGGCGGAGCGATGCGGGGTTCACGCTGTTCGAAGCGCTGGTCGGCGTGGCGCTGATGGGCTTGATCCTCGCTGCGCTCGGCGCCGTTACGGCGCAATGGTTGCCGGGCTGGAATCGCGGGCTGCTCCGCGTTCAGCGCAACGAACAACTGGCGGTCGCGCTGGACCGGCTGTCGGCGGATCTCGCCGCCGCCGAGTACGTCGCCGCCAGACGCAACGATCGAACGCCGCTGTTCGAGGGCGACGACGGCGCGGTGATCTTCGTGCGCCCGGCGCTCGGGCCGAATACGGCGCCGGGTCTCGAATTCGTTCGGGTCTCGGAGCGCAGCGATGCCACCGGAACCATGCTGGTGCGGATGCGCGCGCCGTTCGTGCTGCTGCCGATCGGCGATCTGGCGCTCGATCGGATTCCGTTCGCCGATCCGGTGGTGCTGCTACGTGCGCCGTATCGGCTGACGTTTTCCTATCGGGCCGAAACCGGCGGCTGGAAGTCCTCCTGGCGCAACCAGGGCAGGTTGCCGAGCGGAGTCAGATTCAGCATCAGCGACGACCGCGACGATCACGGCGTCGTCGTGGCATCGGCGACGCGGCTGCACGCCGATATGATGGCGCCGCTATCGGAGCCGCCCAGCCAGGACGCGTCGCCGCCGGCCGGCGCAGCATCGGGAGCGAAGTAGCATGCCCGGGGTGGCCCGAGTTCATGCGATACGCCGCCGGGGACGGGACGGCTTCATCGTCGTGGCCGTGCTGTGGCTGCTGGCGGCGCTGGCGGCACTCGCGGTGACCGCGTCGCACTACATGGCGCAGTCGGCGACTGCATTGAGCCTCGGCGGCACCACGCTGCAATCGGATCTGCTGATCGATGCGGGGCTGGAGCTGGCCGCCTATCAGCTGTCGATTCCGGCAGGTGGGGGGCGTCCGAGCCGCGGCGGCTTTCGTTTCAATCTCGCGCGGTCGGCGATCGATGTCGAATTCATCGCGGAGTCGGCGCGGATCAACCTGAACCTGGCGCCGAAGGCTCTGATCGCCGGCCTGTTCGTCGCGCTGGGAACGCCGGCCAGCGCGGCCGAGCGCTACGCCGACCGCGTCATCGGCTGGCGCAGCCCGCCGCGCTCGACCGGCGTCGACGAGGAAGACGCGCTCTATGCCTCCATGGGCTATCCGCCGCGGCGCGGAGCGTTCAACACCACCGACGAACTCTGGCTGGTGGCCGGCCTGCCTCCGGCCCTGATCGAGCGGACGCTGCCGTTCGTCACCGTCTACAGTGAGATGGCGGAGGTGAATATTCTCGATGCACCGCCGGAAGTGATTGCCGCGCTGCCTGGAGTGACGCCGCTGCTGCTCGATGCGCTCATCACGCGCCGCGACTCCGGCCCGGTGGACCCGCAGTTCCTGTTCGGGATGCTGGGGGAAAAGCGGGCGGGCGCGACGTTGAACAGCAGCAACGCCTATCGCGTCCGCGTCCGGGTCGCCGCCGGCCGACGCCAGAGAATTGCCGAAGCGGCGATCCTGATCTCCGGCTTCGGTGACCAGAACCCGTACCGCGTCATGTCGTGGCGGGAGATCGATCCGGCCACCGGACAGCCTGCGGAACCGGGGAAGGCGCGATGAGCATGCTGGAAACGATTGCGGCCAGTTTCTTCGCCTGGATCGATGCGGTGGTAATCGGCCTCGCTGCGCTGGCGCGCAGGATCAGGCCGGTTCGGCGGATTTGCGTGGCCGAGCAGGAAGACGGAAGTTTCATGATGAGCATGGCGGATCCGGCAACGCGCGGCGGCAAGCGCCGCGATGCGCCCGCGGCTCGCCAACTCCAAATCATCGGGGCGACGTTCAACGAGCCGCTGCCGGCGGAGTGGACCAAGCTGATGCGCGGCAGTGAAGTCGAGCTGATGATGCGCTCGTCCCGCTTCCTGTTCCGCCCGCTCGAACTGCCGAACCGGGCCACCGAATTCCTCGAGGGCATCGTTCGCGCGCAGATCGACCGGCTGACGCCGTGGAGCGCGAGCGATGCAGCGTTTCGATGGACGCGCCCGCGCCCGATCGCCGGCGAGCGCATCGCAATCACCATTGCGGTGGCTCCGCGGAGCGCGTTCGATGCGTTGGCGCAGATCTTCGCCGATCTGGGCGCGGCGGCCGTCGCGATCACGACCGAGACGCCGGACGGACAACGCGTCGCGGTTCACGACGCCAAGGCCGCGGCCGACGCCGCTCGCGGCAACCGCTTGCGCGTCGCCGTGCTCGGCATCTGTGCGATCTCGGCGCTGGCGACGATCGCCTCCTCGGTGGCGGCGACCATCCTGGTCGATCAGCTCGGGGCGCAGGAACGGCAGATCCATCGCAGGATCGCGGAGCGGCGAGCCATCCTGCGCGGCGATGTCGGATCGCCCGGCGGCTCGGCGTTGGAGCTGCTTGAACAGCGCAAGCAGAACACGCCCGCCAGCGTGATGGTGATCGAGGCGCTGGCCGCCGTCCTGCCCGACCACACCTACGCGACCGAACTACGCATCGACGGCGACAAGGTGCAGGTGGCCGGCGTGACTCGCGATGCGCCGTCGTTGATCCAGCTCCTGGAACAGTCGCCGAGTTTTGCCCGGGCGGCGTTCTTCGCGCCGACGACGCGCGCTGCCAACGAGACCGGCGAGCGGTTTCACGTCGAAGCCAGGATCAATCCCTATTTCGGGACCGCGCCATGACGATGATCGATCGGCTCAAAGCGAAGCTCGCGCGATATCCTTATCTGGCCGTGCTGCTGTTCACTGCCGTCGTCGCGATGTGCGCGCTCGCCACCGCCGGCAACGTTCTGGACATTCTGCAGAGGCGGGACGCCGTGATCGCGGCGTCGTCGATCCTCGAGAGGTTGGAAGCGCGGCGGCCTCCGCCACAGGCGGCGACCGCCGATGTCGGTGTTCCCCGGGGCTCCTCTTTCGTCGAGGGACCGAGCGCGTCGGTCGCCGCCGCAGCGCTGCTTCAGCGCCTCACCGGTGCGATCCGCCGCCTGCGCGGCAATATCCTGTCGTCGCAGGTCGATCTGCAGGGGCCTCAGGCGAAAGCCGGCTTCCTGATGGCCTCGGCGAGTTTCGAGCTCGAGCAGGTCGCTCTGCAGCCGCTGCTCTACGACCTCGAGGCCGGGATGCCGTTCTTGTTCGTGGAGCAATTGGTCGTGCAGGCGCCGCAGGGGGTCTCGGAGGGCGGCAAGCTGAAGGGGACGATCTCGGTGTCGGGCAAATGGCGGGGTAGCAAATGAGGGTCTCGGCCGGGATCGGTTGGCTGGCGGCACCGCTGCTGGTGCTGTTCGGTTCGGTGGCGCTGGCCGCGGTGCCGCCGGCGGTCGCCGACCCGCGCGACGACACGGCCGCCAGGCCGCTGCCGACCCGCAGCCGGGCCGCCGCTCCGGCGCCGTCCCAGGTCCCGGCCGCGCGGACGAGCGGCAATCCTCTGTGGGCCGTTCCGCTGCGCAAGCTGAACGCCTCGGTGGCGCGTCCGCTGTTTGCGCCGACACGCCGGCCGCCGGCCGCAGTCGAAACGAAAGCCGACAAACCCCCGCCGCCGCCGCCGCCGAAACCGCGCGAGAAGGAACGCCCCCATTTGATGCTGCTCGGCACGGTCGCCATGGACCCTTCGTCCGGCATCGGCCTGTTCGTCGACCGTGGCGACAAATCCGTGGTCCGGCTGCGCACCGGCGACGATCACAACGGCTGGGTGCTGCGGAGCGTTGCGCCGCGGCAGGTCGTCCTCGAAAAGGGCGACGAGAAAATCGTGCTCAGCCTGCCGCCGCCGGAAGCCGCGGGGCCGCCGGGGCCTGCACTGCCCGCGAGCGCCCCGGTCGCTGCGTTCAAACCCAATCCCCCCGCGCCGGTTGCGGCTCCCGTCGGCGGCGCGCCATCAGCGACGGCACTTCCGGTTCCGCCGGCCGCAGCTCCCGGCGGCCCGCCGCCGGCTCCATCGGGAAATCCGTTCAGTGGCATGGTGCAGCACTGGATGAATCGGATTTCGGGGCAGCCCGGCGCCGGTGCGGCGAAGCCTTGAGTCATGTTACGATAGTAACGTTATCGTTCTCATTGACATCGATCTGACATGAAGCTGTCAGTTAATAACAGGTAAACTTCTCCCGCAAGTTGCGGCGATGTCACTTTGCTTCGGATGCTCCAGGTCGTCGGGGCATTTCGGCCAGATGGCCGGCCGCGCTGCGTGTTGTGTATTGCGGCTGGGAGTCTCTGCCTTGAAGCGCGTTCGCTCGATATCCGTCCGTACCGGATCGTCGCGTCTGGCGTACCGGTCGGTGATGCTGTGCGGAGCCAGCCTGTTCGCCCTGATGGTGACGTGCGCAGACGGCGAAGCCCGCAGCATCAATTCGATCGGTGGCGTCGCTCCCACCGCGGCCGCGCAGGACGCTGCGAACGCCGCCGCCGCGCAGGCGGCCGGTGCAGCCGCACAGGCACGGCAATCGCTCGATCGAGCGGCTGCGGCGCTCGCCGCGATCCGCAAAGCGCAGCAGGAGGCCGCCGCGATCGCCGCGCAGCCGACGCTGGCGAACGGCGCCCCGATTCCGAGCGGCGTCGCCGATGGCGGTCTGATGCCGACCGGCGGCGTCAGTGTCGGCGGGTCCTGCGGCGCGTCGTGCACGACCCTGAATCTGAGAACACCGGAATCGTTCAACGGCGCCAGTTCGAAACTGACTCAGACCGTCAGCGGCGGCAAGACCAACGTCAACGTCACCCAGACCGCGAAGCAGGCGATTCTCAACTGGGACAGCTTCAACATCAGCTCCGATACGCTTCTGAATTTCGATCAGCAGGCGTCGGACTGGATCGCGCTGAACCGGGTCAATCCGGACACCTCGCCGAATCTGTTCCTGCAGAACGCGCGGGCCAACAACGGCTGGACCAATCCGTCGTCGATCAACGGCCAGATCAACGCGCCGGGCGCGGTCTATGTGATCAACCGCAACGGCATCATCTTCGGCGCCGGCGCGCAGATCAACGTGCATTCGCTGGTGGCGTCGACGCTCGACGTCGGCAAGCTCGGCGACGACCAGGCCGCGCGCGACGCCTATTTCCTCAACACCGGCATCGGCAACCCGTTTTCGTTCTCGCTGTTCGTCGCCGAGCGGACGCCGACACCCGGCAACTCCGACCCGGGCGGTGCCGCCACGACGCTGGTCCCCGGCAACGTCACGGTCGAGGCCGGCGCCGCGATCAGCGCCAGGATCGCCACCGACGTGGTGCCGCTGGGGTCGCCTGGATTCGTCTATCTGTTCGGCGCCAATGTCGCCAATTACGGCACGCTGACCGCGCCGCAAGGCCAGGTCGCGATGGCCGCCTCGCGGGCGATTACCTTGACGCCGGGCACCTACGCCGCGGCGGAGATTCCCAGCAGCGTGCTCCCGAGCGGCGTGACCTTCCGCGGGACCGGATTGCAGTTACAGAACTACTCGGAAAGCTATCAGACGACCGCCGGTCAACTCGGCAATCCGACCAATCTCGCCTACTACCGCAATGAAGCCACCGGCGTGGTCACCGGCGAAGTCACCCATGGCGGCCTGATCGAGACCCGGCAGGGCGTCACCACCCTCGCCGGCGACCGGGTCGCGGTCGCCAATCTGCTCGACGCCGACGGCAATCCCGTCCGCGACGCCGTGGGCGGGCTGGTGCGCGGGGTGATCTCGGCCGACACCAGCATCCTGCGCAACAGCATGGTGCTGCTCCACGCCGCCACCAGCGTCCGGATGGACGGCATCATCAGCATGCTGCCGTATGACGACGGCAACACGCTGCCGATACTCAGCGGCGGTTCGAGCGACGGCAACTCCAGCACGGTGCAGAGCTTCATGCCCGCGTTCGTCGAACTGGCGGCGCAGCGCGAGGTCGGCATCAGCGCGAACGGACTGATCTCGGCACCGTCCGCCACGGTATCGCTGAAGGCCGTCGCGCTCGGTGGCGGCGGCGTGACGCGCCAGCTCTTCAACGGCAATGGCACCACCAATGCGAGCGCCAAACCGACGCTCAGCGGGCCGCAGCAGGTCGTGCTGGCCGGCCGCGATGCGGACGGGCCCGGCGCGACCATCGACGTCGCCGGCTTGCAGGACGTGGTGTTGCCGGCTTCGTACAATTTCGTCTCGTTCCAGCCGCGCGCCGAATTCGCCGACATGCCGCTGCAGCGCGACGGCGTTCTGTACGGCGAGACGCTGTGGATCGACATTCGCGCGACCGGCACGCGCAGCGACGGCACCACGTGGGTCGGCACCCCGCTTGCCGACGCCAGCGGCTATGTCAATTCGAAGGGGCGTAGCATCTATCAACTGATGACCGCCGGCGGCCGCGTGGATTTCGGGACCGAGCTGAGTGTCGACGATTCCGGCACGTCCGGCAGGCAGGTCGTGCTGAATGCCGGCTCGGTGGTCAACGTCGCCGGCGGCAAGGTCACGTTCCTGCCGGGGATGGTGCCGACGACGCGGCTGATCGGTATCGACGGACGGATCTACACCATGGCCACCGCCAGTCCCGACATGATCTATGTCGGGATCTTCGGCCGTTTCACCGTCGATCATGAGCGGTGGGGGGCTCCGGAAAGCTGGACGCTCGGGGCGCAATCCTATCAGACCGGCTACACCGAGGGCCACGACGCCGGCGGCGTCAAGGTCACCACCATCACCCCGCAAATCGCCCTCGGCAACGAGTTCTATTTCGGCTCGGTCGCCGGGCAGCGCCAGATCAATCTCGGGCGCGCGCCGTCGGACACCACCGACTACACCAGCGGCAGCGCAGTGACGCGGCCGACCGCGTTGCAGGCCAGCGGCGACGAATTGCCGTCGCAGGGCTATCTGATCCTCAACACGCCCTCCAGCGTGCAGATCGGGTCGACGCCATCGGCCAATTTCGTCACCAACAACGCCAAGACCCTGCTGTCGGACGAAACGCTGTCGAGCTACGGGCTGAGCGCGCTTTCGATCACCAGCTACGACCTGGTGCTGTCGTCCGGTAGCGCCGTTCGGCTCGCGGCGGGCGGTCGTTTCGACGCGCTTGCCGGCGGTGCGATCGACATCGCGGGCTCGATTACCGCACCGGGCGGCGTGATCGACCTCACCACCAAACGCTGGCAAATCGCGAAAGCATTCCAGGACACGACCCTGCCGCTGCAGGCGCCGACGCACAACGGCCAGGTAATCGCAGCGGACGTGTTCGTGGAAGGCCTCCTCGACGTCAGCGGCCGCTTCGTCAACGACAACGCCAAGTTCGAGCTCGATGCCGCGGGGCCGGCCTTCATCAACGGCGGCTCGATCTCGATCACGACCAACAAGGACAGCGACCGTCTCAGTCGCCAAGACACCACGGGCAGTATCCGTTTGTCGGCGGGCAGCGTTCTCGATGCGTCGAGCGGGGCCTACATCTCACCTCGCGGCAAGTTCAAGACGGCCTCGAACGGCGTCATCGCCGGCAAGGGGGGCAGCATCTCGCTGGTACTCTACAAGGGGTCGTTCGAGCCGCCGAACCAGCCGGACGCGGGCAACAACAATCCAATCGCGCCGTCACCCGACAGCAGCCTCGCGATCCTGCAACTCGACGGCACTTTGCGCGCCTACGGCTTCGAATCCAACGGCAGTTTGCTGTTGGGGACGGTCGGCACGGTGCAGATCGGCGGCGTGCTGCCGGCGGGGCAGACCTCGACCGTCAGAGTCGGCGGCGATCCGACGTTTCCGATCGCGCTGCTCAACAATGGCGGCTTCGGCTCGTACACGCTCGAGACCGTTTCGGACGTCAGGTTGAAGGCCGACGGCAGTGCGGTGGCGGGCGGCCAAGCGAGCATTGTCGTCGCGTCGGATCTGACCTTGCAGCAGGTCAACTATGCGGGCGACGTCGACTACGCAGAGTTGGGAACAGGCACCAAGCTCGGCCGCGAGGCGTCGCAGTCGCCGGACACTCGGCTGGCTGTTCTGCCCGACGATCTGCGCAAGCCGGTCGATCTGACGCTGCGCGCCGACAACATCCTGCTCGACCAGGACGCCTCGATCGTCACTGATGCAAAGGCGAAGCTCAATCTGAGCGGCAGTCCCGACCGATCACTCGCGTCCGGTGCCGCGTTGTACGGCCGCGACACGCTCGCTCAGAACGTCCTGCTCCGCGGCAGCATCGTCGATCATGGCGGCAGCCTGACCATCAACGCGGTCCGCACCTGGCTGGAAGCCTGGAATCAGCAGCAGGCGCGGATCGACCTGTCCGGCACGTATATCGCCAATTCGCGGTTCGGCCTGCCCGGCGGACCGGCGGCCAGCGGCACGATCATCGGCGGCGGCACTCTGACGATCGAGTCCGGAGCGCTCACTACGGTCACGGGAAGCAATAATCCCGTTCCCGCCGTGCCGGCCGCCGGATCGTCCTATGTGGTTGCGCGCGACGGACTCCAGGTCGATGTCTCCGGCTATGCCGGTCTGGTTTCTTATGTGAGCGGTCGGACGGTCACGCCGTACTGGTCGTGGGCAGACGCCGGCTCGGTCGAGATCGACTCCGGCGCATTCCTGTGGAACGGCTCGTTCGCGGCGCTGGGCGGCCGCTACCGCGACGCCGCCGGCAACTTTGCCGCGGACCCGCGTGCCAATGGCGGCACCATCGTTCTCGGCGGCGGCGCGATGACGCTGGCGCAGAGTTTCGATGCGCTGCGGCTGCCCAATGCGCCGGCCGCCGCGACCGGCCTGATGTCGCTGGCCCAGCTCTCGCAGAGCGTCGGGACCGCACTGACCGTGTCGGCGGCGGTCGACAGGCTCTCGGCGTTCGAGAACGTGTACCTGTATGCGGGCGGCGCTCAGGGTGGGGCGGCGCGAATCTTCAACGACATCGCCGGCAATACTCTGAATCTCGGCGCGCTGGGATTGCAGACGCTCATTGTCTCCGGATCGCTGAACTGGTCGGTCGCCAACCGGCTCGAAATCGCCGCGTCCTCGATCCTGAGCTTCGGCAACGGCAGCAACGTGACGCTGTCCGCGCCTTACGTGCTGCTCACCGGCGGCGGCGGCGCCGTGACCCAGGGGACCAATACAATCACGGTCGCCGCGCGGATCCTGGACGTCGAGGGCGCCACCTTCGCCGGCTTCCGTCAGGTCGATCTGCTGAGCTCCGGCGATCTGCGTCTCAGCACGCCGAAGGTCGCCAACAAGCTCGACACCACCACGGGGCTGATCAGCGGTCCGTCCGAATTCGCCGGCACGCTCGCGACCTATGGCGACCTGCTGCTCTCGGCGCAGCGCGTCTATCCGGTCTCGGCAGTCGACTTCACCATCAAGAGCACCGCCGGCGATGTCGCCTTCGCAGCGCCCGCCGGCAGCCAAACCGACATTCCGCTGTCCGCCGGCGGCAGCGTCACGGTAACGGCCGCGAACATCCGGCAGGGCGGCAATCTGTTCGCACCGCTCGGACAGATCACCCTGACCGGCGGCACCGGCACCAACGCCGACGGCAGCCGTCAGGGCGTTGTCCTGCAGCCGGGCAGTCTGACTTCGGTGACGCTGGCCGACACCACCGTGCCCTATGGCGCCACCCTGGACGGCAAGGGGTGGTACTACAATGCGAGTCTCAGCCCGCTGACGGCGCCGCCGGCCAAGGGCCTGACGCTCGGCGGCGCCAGCGTCGCGGTGGCGGAAGGCGCGGTGATCGACGTCCGAGGCGGCGGCGATCTGCAGGCGACCGAGTGGATCCAGGGCAAGGGCGGCTCGTACGATACGCTGGCCACGATCAATGGCGGTCTGAAGAACGCGACCGGAGCCGGGCCGGTGGTTTACGCCCTGGTGCCGAGCAGCAGCGACCCGGTCGCCGCGTTCGACATTCACTTCACCACCGCCAGAAGCCTCGACGCCGCGGGCCAGTCCGGCGCCAAGTTCACGCTGCCGAGCGGGCAGGTGTTGTATCTGCAGTCGGGCGACATCTATCCGCTGGCCGGCACGCAGATCACCATCGCCGGCGGCGATGGCATTCCGGCCGGCACCTACACGCTCTATCCGGCGCACTACGCCACTCTGCCGGGCGCGATGCGGGTAACCTATTTCGGCGATAATCTCGGCCGCAGCATTCCGTCGGGCACCACGCTGCCGGACGGCACGGTGCTGGTCAGCGGGCATTACACCCAGTCGACATCGTCGCAGAAGCAATCGTCCGGCGAGGCGCTGTTCGCGATCCGCAGCAATTCGGTCTGGCAGCGTTACAGCGAGTATGCGTTCAACGGCGCCAACGCCTATTTCACCCAGCGCGCGAACAGCGACGGCACCAACGTGCCGCGGCTTCCGATCGACGCCGGCCGCATGGCTGTGCTGGCGCAGCAGGAGATCCTGCTCGCCGGCATGGCGCTGACCCGGCCGGCTGCCGGCGGGCGCGGCGGCGAACTCGACATTTCGGCCAACAAGCTCGCCGTGGTCGGGCACAGCCAGTATCTCGACCGGGCCAATCCGGCGAGCGTGCCGGCCGGCTACGTCGCGCTCGACGCCACCCAGCTCAACAGTTTCGGCTTCGGCAGCATCCTGATCGGCGGCCTGCGCAGCGACGTCGATCCGGCGCTCGGCACGCTGATCACCCCGACGGCGACCAACGTGCTGGTCGATACCCGCGGCGAGTCGTTCGCTGCGCCGGAAATCCTGCTCGTCGCCAGGGCCGGGCAATGGCAGACCCTGAACACGCTGCTGGCGGTCGGCAACGGCTACGTCAACGTGCCGCTCGCGGTCTTCGGGCCGGCGCCCGGCGAGGGTGAGGTCACGATCAGGTCGGGCAGCGTCGTCGAGAATGTCGGCGCGTTCGAAGGCGGTTCGGGGCGTAACTACTACTTCGCCAAGCCGGACGGCGCTTATCTGCTCGCGGAGCAGATCGCGGCGGCGGTCGGCGGCACGCTGGACTCGACCGGGACGGTCATCACCGGTGCGGATCTCACCAAGCTGAACTCGACCTGGTACTGGAACAACTTCCAGAGCTCGAAGGCGCAGAGCGGCTTCCTCGGGTCCTATGTCCCAGGGCTCGGCGCGCTGTTCGCCGCCACCACCGACGGCGCACTGAATATCTCGGGTCCGACCGGCGTGACCACGCCGGAGCTGACGATCCGCTTCGCCGATGTTCCGGCCGGTTCCATCGCCGGCGTGCCGGTGTCGGGCGCGGTGACCTCGACCAGCGGCGGCGTCGGCCAGGTCGTGCTGCCGGCCGCCGACGCCGGCAGTGTGACGATCGAGGCGGGCGCCCGGGTGTCGGCCGGCACCGTGACGATGCAGGCGACGAGGTCGAGCAGGGCGATCCAGTTCGCGCCGGGCGACCTGCATGCCGACCGCCTGACCCTGGCGGCGCGCACCATCGGACTCGGCACCGCTTCGGCCGCGGTCGCCGTGGCGTTGCCCAGCGGCGCGCTGTTCGACGTCCAGGCGCTCACCCTGAAGACGCTGCTCGGCGGCGCGGTCGCCGTGTACGGCGATTTCAGACCGGGAGGGCGCGTCAACAGCTTGACGATGGACACCGCCGCGATCGTTGCGGCGTCCGGCGGCAACGCGCTGATCTCGCTCGATGCCGGATCGATCACCCTGTCGAATCTCGGCGCCGGCGGCCCGCCGGCGAAACTGCCCTCGGCAGGCGGCGCAGGCCTGACGCTGGCTGCCGACAATATCGTGTTCGGCACCGGCGTGCAGCGCATCGCCGGCTATTCCAGCGTCGATTTCGTGGCGCGTGACGGCGTCACGATCGCCGGCAGCGGCAGCCTGACGCTCGGCACCGGGCTCGATCAGGTCGACCTGTCGATGTACACCCCGATCGTGCGGGTCGGCAGCGCCGCCGCCGACGGTTTCACCATCTCGGCTACCGGCAGCGCCTCGCTGCTCGATGTCGGTGCGCGCAACGGGGCGACGGCGCGTCCGGAGGACAGCGACCAGCTCGGCGGCAAGCTCGTCGTCATTGGCAACCGCGTCGCTGTGGGCACGACGATCCAGGCCCAGGCCGGCACCATCGTGCTGGAAGCCACCGGCACCGATCTGGTCAATCCCGACGGCAGCACCACCGAGGCGGTGCGGCTGCTCGACGGCGCCTATCTGGCGGCCGGCGGCTACAAGAGGGTTCTATTCGACTCCGACGTCTATGTGGCCGGCGGCAAGGTCTTGCTGCAGGCCGACAGCAGCGGCGCCGGCAGCGTGCGCACCGCCGCCACCAGCACGATCGACGTGGCGCAGCCGGCGGAGGGTATCGGTTATGGCGGCGAGATCGAGATCTCCGCGGTCGCCGGCCGCGCGGTGCTGCTCGGCGACCTGCAAGGGCAGGGCGGGCCCGGCTTCGGCGGCCGTTTCCAAGTCGACGCCAAGTCGCTCCAGCTCGGCGCGGGCTATAGGGACGATGTCGTGCTCGATGATCTGGCGGCCAGACTGCTGGCCGGCGGCCTCACCGGCGCGATCGACATTCACACTCGCACCGGCAATCTGACGCTGTCGGCCGGCTCTACGCTGAAGGCTCATGCGGTCACGCTCACTGCCGACGACAGCACGTGGGACAGTGCCAACCCATCCCGGCAGTTCGGTCAGCTCAACATTTTCGGCACCATCGACGCCAGCGGCTATGCCGGTGCCACCCCGGACGGCACCGGTCAGGCCGGCGGCCAAATCGGCCTCTATGCCGCCAATCAGGTGACGCTCGGCGGCACCTCCTTTATCAACGCCTCGACGCAGCATGCCGACGAACGCGGCGGCGACGTCACCGTCGGGATTCCGTGGGCGGCGGCGGGCAAGATCCGGCTGCAATCCGGGATGCGGATCGACGTCTCCGGCGGCACCAAGGGCGGCCTCAGCGGCGGCACGGTGACGTTCCGCGCGCCGGTCGACGGCAACGGCGACGCCAAGATCGTCGCCATCGACGCCGCCGGCAACGAACGGCCGACCATCAGCGGCAGCGACGTCCTCATCCGCGGCGCGCGCGCCGTCACCGTCGAGGGCTTCATCGCGTTCGACACCGTCGGCAGCAAATACGGCATCGACGGCTCGAGCCTGGGCTGGGACGGCGTGATCGATCCGGCCGGTCTGTACGACGCCAACGGCAACCGCGTGCTGAGCGGCACCTGGACCGGGGTCACCGGACGCGCCGTGGTGATCACCAATCCCGGCAGCGGCTATACCAGCAAGCCGGTGATCCTACTCAACGGCACGCCGTTCGTGATCGTGGCGATCATGGGACTGGACAACAACATCAGGCTGAACGCGGCCGGTCTTCCCGCCAATCTGTCGAATGCGCCGGTGACCTTCGCGGCTCCGACCGACACTGCCGCCGGCGTCACGCGTGTCGCGGCCCAGGGTGTCGTGAGCACCGACGCGAGCGGAACGCCGACGCTCACCATCACCAATCCGGGCAGCGGTTATCTCAGCCGGCCGGCGACGGCGACGATCACCGTCGCGCCCGGCGTTACCGTGACCGCGACCGTCAGCGCCGGCGGCATGCAGGTGGTCGGCACAACCCCGGTTCCCACGGGGACGACTCCGAACACCGTCAATTTCGTTTCCGGCACCGCCCGGATCGAGGTGCAGACAGGCAACAACTACACCGGTACATCGAACGCGGCCGGTGTCTTCACCCCGATCGGCAACTACGTCCCGGTCGGAACCTATAATTCCGCCACTTACGACCCGAACAGCACCACCCAAACAGCGGTGTTCCGGGCCGATGGCCTGCACGGTCAGTTCTTCGGCAAAACTCTGGTGCAATTCGCCCAGGGCGACCTGATCCTCAACGGGCAGAACTACGGCTTCGACGGTCTGATCAGCCGGCTGTCGCCGCTGGCGCAGGATCTCGGCGCCGGCGTGGTCCATGTCCGGCCGGGCGTCGAGCTGGTCAATTCCAGCACGTCGAAGAATGCCGGCGACATCACCGTCAAGCAGAACTGGAATCTGGCCTCCGGCGTGGCCTACAATCTGCAGACCAACGGCAGCAACGGCAGCAAATACGTCCACACCTACGACAACGCCAATGTGGCGCAGCAGAGCTACGTCACCTTCGACTACCGTCTGGTCGCCGACTACGGCACCGGCGGCAAATCGATCGAGGCCGGCGCGCTGACGCTGCGCGCGGTCAACGACGTCAGGGTCGATGCGTCGATTTCGGACGGCTTCTTCCAGTTCCGCAACTATCAGGACAGTACCTACGTCGCCGCACTGGCCAGCTATCTGGCGACCTACAAGCGCGGGACCGACCAGACCCTCGCCGACTGGAGTTCTCCCGGCTATCTGTTCTGGCTGAATTCCTACGGCGCGGTGCCGATCGCGCCGTATCGTGCTCAGGCCAACGGCGTCAGCCCCGGCTCGGTCGACCTCGCCGCAGCCGACCTGTTCCCCAATCAGCTTCGGGTCTGCGTGGCGAATTGCGGCAGCCCCAACAGCGTCGGTACCACCCCGGCGAACGCCGAGATCGTCACCGTCACCGATCCCGGCTCGTGGAGCTACCGGCTGGTCGCCGGCGCCGATCTCGCCAGCGCCAATCCGGACGCGGTGCAGCCGCTGTCGAGCTCGATCTACGCGCCGAACGCGGCGCAGTCGAACACGGTCCGCAGCGTGATCGTCGACAAGCACACCTCGTATACGCAGACGCTCTATACCGGCTCGGGAACGACGACCGCGACGGTCGATCTGTCGACCATGGTGCGCACCGGCACCGGCAACATCACCGTCGCCGCCGGCAACAGCGTCGTGATGGCGGATACCGCTGCGCCCGGTGTGATCTACGCCGCGGGCGTCAACACCCCGCGGCTGATCGATCCGCAGTACACGACCGTCAACGGCGCGGTTGTGGTCGGCAACACCGCGAGCAACCCGGATCTGCTGTTCTTCGAGCCGCAGTTGCTGCTGAACGGTTCGTCGAGCGCCGCCGCCTCGGTCGCCTATGGTCCGCCGACCGCGGCGGCGTTCCCGCACAAGGGCGGCGACGTCGTGGTCGAGGCGCAATGGGACATCATCGGCTACAGCGGCACCGGGACCCGATCGAATTATCAGTACTACAAGCCTTGGCTGGTTGCCGATATCGAATTGTCGCCGGCCGGCAGCGCTTCGGCCGCTGCGGCGATCGACCTCCGCGGCCAGGGCGTATTCCAGCCGATCGGAACCAGTATCGCGTCTCAGACGGCGTGGTGGCTCCAGTTCGGCAGCTTCCAGCAGGGCATCCTCAGCGCCGGCGGCAACGTCACGGTGCGGGCCGGGCGGGACCTCAACGACGTCTCGGTGTCGCTGCCCACCACCGGCCGCGTCTCCGGCGGCCTCACCGCAACCTCGACGCCGATCACTCATATCTACGACAGCGGCAATATGAGCGTCAGCGCCGGCCGCGATATTCTCGGCGGTTCGTTCTATGAGGGCTCCGGCCATGCCGTCATCAAGGCGGGCCGGTCGATCGGCGCCGCCGCCACCAGGCTCGCCCGCGGCAACGTGGTGTTCGACAACGTGCCGCTGCTGGCGGTCGACCTCGGGCAGATCCAGATGGTGGCGGCAGGCTCGCTGTCGATGGGCGGCGTGATCAACCCCGCTGCGCTGCACCGCCAGCACAGCACTTATGCCAGCACCAGCTCGGCGATCTATATGGACACTTATGGTCCCGACAGCGCGGTGGCGCTGATGTCGGCGAGCGGAGACGTCTCGATCGGCATCGCCTTGCCGACGATTACCACCACCGGAGTGACGGCCAACGCCTCGGGCGTGTATCCCGCCAACCTCGAGGCCATCGCCGCCAGCGGCGACATCGTCACCCGCGGCCTGGAGGTGACAGCAAGCGGCGTCCAGTTCGGCCTCGCCGGCATGATTCTGAGCGGCTCCGAGCATGGCGAATTCGAGCTTCTGGCGCAGGGCAGCATCGACCTGACCTTCGGCGTCACCATCGCGTCGCGTGCTCCGGTTATTTCCGCCGGCCCGTCGTTGCTCGACAAAGCCTTCAACCCGTTCCGGCCGGCAGAGTGGTTCGGCACGCATTCCGGCGACCGCAGCTATGGCGGAACCTACAGCGAAGCGGTGCTGGCCCATGCCGACGACGACGCGATCGCCCGCATCTACGCGCTGACCGGCGACATCAAGGCTGCCGCCTACACCAATGTGACAACCGGCAGCATCAACCGGATCGAGATCAACCGGCCCACGCAGATCAGGGCCGGCGGCGACATCGCCGATCTCAACCTGCTGGCGCAGAACATCCGCCGCAGCGACGTCAGCAGCGTCATCGCCGGCGACGACCTGTACTACACCGGGAAAAATATCGGCGGCGGACTGCAGATCGCGGGACCCGGCTATTTCGTCGTCGAGGCCGGCGGCGATCTCGGCCCGTTCCTACCCGCCGCGGACAACGTCCAGTCGAAGGTGATCGCGCAACAGGGTATAGTCTCGCTCGGCAATGCCAGCGCCAGTCCGGTCGGCAACGCCGATCGCCTGACCAATGCGAACGGCGGACCGACCGGAATCTACAACGCCGCCTTGCTCGGCCCCGCCGCGAAGCCGCGTCGCAACGCTCTGCTCGGGTCGGAAGGGGCCGATCTGATCGTCCGGTTCGGCGTCAAGAACGGCATCAACTACGACGGCGTGTTCGCCACCTATGTCGATCCGGCGGGCGCGTCGCTGGTCGCGCACAACTACTTCACCGAGATGGTGGCGTTCCTCGGCCGCATCGGCCGCGAGCCCGGCGACGATCCGGTGGCGACCTTCAGGGCGCTGCCGCAGAGCCTGCAGCAGGTGTTCCTGGGCCAGGTCTATCTCGCCGAGCTGAAGGCCGTCGCCGCGAGCGGCGATGCCGCGCAGGTCGCGCGCGGCTACCGGGCGATCGAGACCATGTTCCCGTCCAGCTACGGCTACGGCAACCAAGCGGTGACCAATAATCTCGACCTGCTGCACGCCACCATCCAGACCAAGCTCGGCGGCGACATTTCGATCTTCGGTCCGCAGGGCGGCATCATCGTCGGCTCGCTGGTGCCGGAGCCGAATCCGCTGCTCAAGCTCAGCGATCTCGGCATCCTGACGCTGGGCGGCGGCAATATCAGCACCTTCACCGACGGCAGCGTGCTGGTGAATTCCAGCCGCGTCTTCACCACCCAGGGCGGCGACATCCTGATGTGGAGCTCGAATGGCGATCTCGATGCCGGCCGCGGCTCGAAGACCACGCTGTCGCAGCCGCCGCTGCAGGTGATGTTCGACGCCAACGACTACCAATCGATCGATCTCGGCGGCTTCGTCAGCGGCGCCGGCATCGGCGTGCTGAAGAGCTCGAAGGTGGCGCGCAGCTCGAACCTGTACCTGCTGGCTCCGCGTGGCCGGATCGACTTCGGCACCGCCGGCGTTCGCTCGTCGGGGGAGGTGTTCGTGGTGGCGCCGGTGGTGCTGAATGTCAGCAACATCGCTGCGGCCGGTCCGGTCACCGGCGTGCCCTCGGTGTCGCTGCCGAGCCTCAGCGGTTCGCTCGCGACCTCCTCGAACGCCGCCGGCGCCGCCGCGCGCACCGAGCAGCCGACCGCCGGCGGCAGCCGCGGCCAGGCTTCGATCTTCATCGTCGAGGTCGTCGGCTATGGCGGCGGCGATGGTGGTGCGACCGGGGCGGTGCCGTCCGCCGAGACGCCTTCCTCCTCGACGCCGCAGGCGACGGGTGCGCCATCCTCGCGTTCCGGCAGCGGCCGGGACCAGGATGAAGAAGAACGGCGGTAGGGCGCCGACACCGATGCGGTGGTGTCCGTTGCGGCGGTGTCCGTTGCGGTGGTGTGAGTCGTCACGTTGCCAGGTGCAGTCGAGCCGGCTGCAGGTCGCCCGGCGACATCGGCGCGGACCGCGAGGAAAGGCGATCCGGAGCGGGATCGGGCTGGGGCAGGCTGATGCCGACGATCCGGTCGGCTCGGCGTCGTCAGGCGTGCTCGTGGCGTAGGCTCGCGGCGGCTTCGCCGCTGGCGCTCGCAGCGGTTGCCCGGGGCGACCGCGCCGAGCGGACGTACAGGAAGTCGGCCTGGGTCGGTCCGATTCCCGGCGAGAAGAAGTGATTGTAGACGCCGCGCAATGCGAAGCCGTGCTGGTCCAGGAACGTGGTGATCTCGGTTGCGAGCGGCTGCTGTTCGTACAGCGTGACGAACGAGACTTCGGTATAGATCGCGTCGATCAGCGGCAGGACGCTTGCTGCGCCCGCGATGACGTCGAGCTCGCCGCCCTGCACGTCGAGCTTCATCAGGATCGGCCGCGGCAGCCCGGCGACGTCGAGCACATCGGGCAGCCGTTCGACCTGCACGGTGATCGAACCGGTCCGCGTCACGCCGCTGGCGGCCTGCTGGGTCGCGCCCGGCAGTAGCAGCGACGAGCTGTCACGCTTGGAGGTGACGTGAAACGTCGCCTGACGTCGGGTCGCACCGAGCGCGACCGGATGACAGGTCAACGGCGCGGACACCACCGCCTGCAGCCGCTCGCGTTCCGGCGCCAGCGGCTCGAAGGCGTGGATCCGCGCTTTGGGAAAGCGGTGCCGCACCAGCAGCGAGAACTGGCCGCGATTGGCGCCGACGTCGATCAAGGTCGCGACGCTGACATCGTCGAACAGCCGGCCGTGTTCCAGCGCCGGCATCACCCGACGCCGCAGCGCCGGCCAGTAGGCCGGCTGGCAGGCGGCGAGGGCGTATTTCAGATAGTTGTGAATGGGTCCGCTCCCGCATCGACGATCGCCCCTGCGGATGCCGGGGCTAACGTGCGGCCACCGTCTGCGCGTCCGGGGCGACGACCGGATCTAGTTGACACGTTCGTGCAATCGTTCGGTAACGGCCAGCGCGACCGGCTGCGCATCGGCGGCGTTCGGCGTCGTCGCCTGACGTCGCCCGAGACGGCGGACGCCGGCCAGGACGCGACGAGCGGCCATCGCCAGTTCGGAGGGCCAATTCGGCCGCATGCACGGGCGCTCGATCAATGCGTAGAACACCAGGCCGACGGCAATGCAGGCAGGGACGAGGATCGCCCAGCACAGCGCCGTTGCGACGATCAAGGAGTCCGGCTGAAACTGGCGCTCCAGCACCGCCGCCATCGCGTGCATCAGCGGAAGATGCAGCAGATAGATCGAATAGCAGGCGCCGCCGATCAGCGCGACCCAGGGCGATGCCAGCAGCACGCGTCCGACCGGACCGCGTGCGGCTCCCAGAAACACCAGGAAAATGCAGCTCGCGCGGGCCAAGGCGTTCAGGCTGCCGGTCGCGATCGCGAGGGTGGGCTCGGAATAGCCGAATTGGATGTTCCTGAGTTCGGCGGTGCCGGTGAGCATCATCCCGATGTATCCGACCACGAGCAGGACGTCGTAGCGTCGCCGCGGCGGCTGCTCGAACGGTCGCACGGCGACCGAATAGTCGCAAACCAGGACGCCGAGGATGAAGCCGTAACTCTCGCCGAACAGGGTATGCCGAAGCGGATGCTCGAACGGAAGCTGGTGCCGCAACGTCTCGCCGAGCACGATCAGCGCCAGCAGCGCGCAGCCGCCGAACCAAAGCCGCAGGGCGCGGTTCTTGATCGACAGATACGCCATGATCAGGAACGGAGCGAGCAGATAGAACTGCACCTCGCGTTCCAGCGTCCAGGCCGGCGGATTGAGCCGCGGGCTCTGGCCGAAAATGAGTCCGTGCGAGTAGGTCAGGCTCGCGGCCAGGCTCTGCCACAGCGGAGCCTCGGTGAAGGTGAAGTTCGGCGCGCTGACCGGGGTATAAAGGCTGAGGATGACGAAGCAGCCGATCATCACCACGAAGTACGGCGGCTCGAGTCGCAGCAGGCGCCGCCTGTAGAAGTGCGACAGCTTCGGCGGTCGCCCTGCGAGAAACGGATAGGCGATGATGTAGCCGCTGATGAAGAAGAACAGCGTCACGGCGAAGCCGGCGAACGGAAACCACGCCGTGATCGTCGCCTCGCCGGCGACCGGATCGGGCATCATCCGTCCGGCGCGCAGGCCGGAGTGGAAGAACAGGATCGGCATCACTGAGAGAAATCGAAGCCCGTCGATCTGGGGAACGTAGGCGCCGCCGGACGTCACGCGTCGCAGTCGCTGGGGCAGCTCCGACAATATGCTCATGAGGCCGTCCGCTTGCTGTATTCGTGCCGTTCCGAGAGCGAGCCGCTCAGCGCGGGCTGAGCGCGGGAAGATCGACCCGGCCGTGCCGCGCGTCCCTGCGCTGGTCCGCGCGCACCGAGCCGATGATCGCGTCGAACCGGTCGGCGATCTTGCCGATGTCGAAGCTGCGCTCGGCATAGGTGCGGCCGTTGGCGCCGAAGGCGGTGCGGCGGTCGGGATCGTCGAGCAAGGTGTTGATCGCGCCGACGAAGCCGGCGACGTCTCCGACGGGCACCGCGTAGCCGGCGTTGGCCCGCTGAATGGTGCGCGACGCGAGATTCGCGGGCGGGGCGCTCAGCACGATCGATCGTCCGGAGCACAGATAGCTGAGCACCTTGGAGGGGACAGAGAACGTCCCGGCGTCGCTTTCCAGGATGGCGATCAGCACGTCGGCGCTGCCGAGCACGTCGGAGTACGATTTGAAATCCTGGAACGGCAGGACCAGCAGCGGCGCGCCGGGCAGCTCGGCGGCTTGCTGCGCCAGCCAGTCGGCGTGTCGTCCTTCCGAGGTCACGACCATCCGCGTGTGCGGGCGCAACGCGATCGATTTCGCCACCTCGAGGATCAGCGCCGGATCGTGCTTCAATCCGATCGTGCCGGTGTACAGCACGACGTCACAATCATCCAGGCCGTGACGACGGGACCAGTCGTTGCTCTTCGGCCGCGGCGAGATCTCGTCGAGAGGCGCCCAGTTCTCGACGGTGTGAATGCGCCGGCCGTCGACGCCGAACTCGGCTTCGAGCGTGTGCCGAAAATCGTCGGCGATCACCACGATCGCGGAGCTGCGCGCCGCGGCCTTGCGCTCCAGCATTTGATAGTATCGACCGATCAGCCGGCCGGCCATGCCGAGACGCTCGCCGAGCAGGTCGCCGATCGCCTTGCTGTAGATGTCCTGCTGCCAGAACACGAACGGCCGCCGCTGCCGGTCGCAAAGCGTCACCACCGCGTCGAGGGCGTCGATCGGCAGATTGCAGCCGATCACGATGTCCGGCTCGAACTCGCCGATCCGCTGCGCGATCAGCCGCCCGACGCGGATCTCCTGAAAGCGCCGCTTCACCAGGCCGTATTTCGAGAACGGCTTGCCGAGGCTCAGCGGCGTGATCTCCAGCGTCGGCGGATCGCCGGGGCCGAGCTGCAGGCTGCCTTTCGGGGTCTGAAAGTCGGAAAAATACGCGTGCACCACGCGATTGCCGCGCCGCGCCAACTCGCGGCTGAGCTGGACCTGAAACGGATGACCGGAATATTCACAGACGTAGATACGCATGCACTTGCCCCGTCCACCGGCCGGTTTGAAGGATGTCGCGGCGGTCAGGCCGCCATGCTGTTGACGCTCGAGGTCGCATGCACCTGCGCCTCGATCCACTGGTAGGTCTTCTCCAGTCCGACGATCAGCGGCGCCGACGGCTCCCAATCGAGCACACGCCGGATCAGTTGGTTGTCGGAGTTGCGGCCGCGCACCCCGGTCGGACCCGGAATGTGGCGCTTGTGCAGGGTCTTGCCCGCGATCGCCATCGCCATGTCGGCGAGCTGATTGATGCTGACCATTTCCTCGGATCCGATATTGACGGGCCCGAGATAGTTCGAACGGGTCAGCTTGAGCACGCCGGCCAGGCATTCGTCGATATACAGGAACGAGCGGGTCTGCTCGCCGTCGCCCCAGATCTCGATCTCGTCGCCGTCGCGGGCGGCGGCGACCTTGCGGCAGATCGCCGCCGGCGCTTTCTCGCGACCGCCGGTCCAGGTGCCGAGCGGTCCGAAGATGTTGTGGAAGCGTGCGATCCGCACCTCGAGACCGAGGTTGCGATGATAGGCGAGATACAGCCGCTCGCTGAACAGTTTCTCCCAGCCGTATTCGCTGTCGGGATTGGCCGGATAGGCGCTGGACTCGGCGGTGATCGGCGCCAGCGGATCGCGCTGATTGTGATCCGGATAGATGCAGGCCGAAGACGAGTAGAAAATCCGCCGGCAGTTGCGCTTGCTGGCCGCATCGAGGATGTTCAGGTTGATCATCGCCGAATTGTGCAGAACGTGGGCGTCGTTCTCGCCGGTGAAGATGTAGCCGGCTCCGCCCATGTCGGCGGCGAGCTGGTAGATCTCGTCGAACCTGCCGTCAATGATGGCGCGGCAATTGGCAGGGTCGCGCAGATCGGCGATGGCGAAATCGTCGGCATCGGTGGTGTTGTACTCGGGATATTTCAGGTCCGCGCCGCGAACCCAGAACCCTTCACGTTTGAGTTCCGTGACGAGGTGGTTGCCGATAAAGCCGCCGGCGCCGCAAACAAGAGCTCGCTTCATTGAACCACCCCTCACCATTCGCACGCGACGCTATCAATTGGTGAACATCACGTTATCATGCGATGCGATATACTAGTTATTATAACTCGGCGCAAGCGCATTCCGGATGCAAGAAACAGCCGCCGTGCGGCAGTTTTTTTGAGCTGTCGCACATCGTTTGTCGTATCACCGAACTGTCTTTTTGGTATCATTCGTTTGTCGTGATGATATCGTCAAACGGAGGGCCGCGCCGACCCGAACCCGCGTGCGGCGCCTGTGCCGTGGCGCCTGCCCGACAACAGGCGGAGTCGGATCACAATTGGCGAGGGGCTCGATGGGCGCGCGCGGCTTTCGCCTCGGCAACAGCAAGGAGCCGGTCAGGGAGCATGCCCAAGCGCCGGAGGCGGCTCGGAAGCAATGGCGACGGGTCGCCAATGTCGGGTTGCTGGTCGGCGGCTACGGCATCGGCCAGGGCGCGATCTTCGCGGTGCAGACATGGCTGTTCGCGCAGGGCAAGTTCGATCTGCTGTCGGCATTCGGCACGCATTTCTCGTTCCTGATGCTCGGCATCTTCGTAATCGACGCCGGTTCCACCACCACGCTGGCGCGGCAGGTCGCGAGATTGCCCGCCGACGGATCGCGCACCGCGATTTGGCGGTTGTTTTGGGACACCGCGGTGGTTCGGCTGTCGACAGCGGTCGTCATGGCTGCCGGCGCATTGATGGTGGCGCTGCTGCCGATCTCGGATCCGCTTTCTCGGACCTATCTACTGGCGAGCGTCCCGGGCCTGCTGATCTGGTCGGCGAACGCGGTCGGAATGCTCGACGGCCTGAAGCTCAGCGGGCTGAGCGGCCTGACCGGCGCGATCGCCTTCGCGACCTCGGCGTTCGCACTCGCCTTGACGGCGGATGCTTCGCCGGAGACGGCGGGCTTCGTTCTCGGCGCTGCGTTCTCGCTCGGTCACGCCGTGACCGTGCTTGCACAATGGATCGTGCTGATACGCCTCGGCCGCGGTCCGCGCTGGAGCCGGCCCTGCCGCGAGGGCGTGGTCCGGTCCGCCAGGGACGGTTTCGCACTGCTGCTGCAATTCATCCCCGGCCAGCTCATCCTGCGCGCCCAGCTGCTGCTGAGCGCCACGTTTCTCGGCACCGAAGCGACGGCGCTGTTCATCTACGCCAAGCAGATCGTGGTCGCGATGACGATGCTGGTCGGATTCGTCACCCGCGTGGACTTTCCGGCACTGGTCGAGCGCGCCGCAGCGTGCGAGCATCTCGGTCTGTCCGCTATTCTTCGCTCGCAGGTCACGTCGATCGTTTCGGCGGTGACGCTCGCGCTGGGAACGCTGCTGGCCTGCCTGGCGGCACTGACCGTTCCGCAGTACGGCTTCAGCAACGCCGCGCATCTGCTGGCGGCCTATTCACCGTCGATCGTGACGATCTCGGCGTTGCTGATCATGATCCAGGGGATGGCGGCGATGGCCGACTACGCCGCCAGCGCCAAGATCGTAGCTGTCAGCACGCTGGTCGGAATCGCCGTCAGCTACGCGATGATCGGACCCTGCGGCATCTACGCCTTCGTGATCGGCGAAATGAGTTTCCATCTGCTCGGTTCCGCTCTGATGTATCTCCACCTGCGCCGCCGGGCGTTCGCGGCGGCGGCGAAGCCGGTCCACCACCCCGCCTGAGGCCTCGAAGAGAATGACGATGCAGGTCACCGCCAGACATCTGATCCATCGCACCGCCAAGGAAGTCGTCCGCCATGCGCTGACCCGGCTCGCCATGCACCGGCTGGTCGATGGCGTTCGGAGCGCCAAGGGCTTCTCGGTCGGGCACTTCCGCAACGGGACGCTGGCCGCGCGGTTCGGCGAGATCTACGACGTCGGGCTGTGGACCGGCGGCACCGGCGACGTGCCGCTGTCCGGCACCGGCTCGACGCTCGCCGCGACCAGGAGCGTGCGCGAAGGACTGCCTTCGCTGCTCGGAGCCATCGGAGCGGAGACCCTGCTCGATGTCGGCTGCGGCGACCTGACCTGGATGAGCACGATCGACCTCGGCATCGACTACATCGGCGTCGACGTGGTCGAGAGCGTGGTCAGGCGCAACATCGAAATGCATGGCTCGGCGCGGCGGCGCTTCTACTGCCGCGATGCCATGATCGGGGAGTTGCCCGACGCCGACACCGTGCTGTGCCGCGAGGTGCTGTTTCACCTCGGCTTCGCCGAGATCGCGGCCGTGCTGCGAAACGTTGGGGCGAAGCCGCGACGATGGCTGATCGCCACGACCGACGCCTCGACACTGTTCAACGCCGACATCCGCTGCGGCGACTACCGCGTGCTCAACTTGCAGCTGGCGCCGTTCCGGTTTCCCGAACCGGACCATTGGCTCGACGATTCCGCACAGATCCCCGGTCGGCGGCTGGCGGTGTGGTCGTTCGATCGACTGCCGGTCTGCAGCCGCTGAGCCGCGCCGGCGACTTTTCTGCGGATCAGGACCGTTCTGCGTTCGATGGAATCGGGACCGATGCTGGGGGGACACGCGCCAGGAGAACTTGGTAGCGATCTCGCTGCGGCCGATCGATGGGAGGGCGGTTAGTCCAGCTCGAACGCGGTCTCGTAATTCAGCTTCAGTTTCGGATCCTGATCCGGCTTGCGCAGAATGCAGTTTCCCACCACCAGCAGTTCGATCTCGCTGCCCATGAAGCAGCGAAACGCATCCTCGGGCGAGCACACGATCGGCTCGCCGCGTACGTTGAAGCTGGTGTTGACCAGAACAGGGCACCCGGTGCGCTCCTTGAAGCGCGAGATCAACCGGTGATAACGGGGATTGGTCTCCTTGTGCACCGTCTGAATTCGCGCCGAATAATCGACATGAGTGACGGCCGGAATGGTCGAGCGGGGCACGTTGAGCTTGTCGATGCCGAACAGCGCTTTCTCCTCCTCGCTCATGGTCTTGCGATGGCGCGCGGCGACGTCGGCGACCATCAGCATATACGGGCTGTCGTCGTCGTAGTCGAACCAGTCCTGGACGTCCTCGCGCAGCACCGAAGGCGCGAACGGGCGAAACGATTCGCGGTACTTCACTTTCAGGTTCAGGGTCTTCTGCATCGTCGGGCTGCGCGGATCGCCGAGAATGGAGCGGCCGCCGAGCGCGCGCGGGCCGAACTCCATGCGTCCTTGCATCCACCCGACCGCCTTCTCGTCGATCAGCGCCTGAACCGTTTCGTCGATCAGTGCGTCGTCGTCCAGCACGGTGAACCGTCCGCCGACGCTGCTGAGCCGCGTTTCGATCTCGGGTTGGCTGAACCCGGGGCCGAGATAACTCCCGGACATTGCGTCGAGCTCGTTCGTGACGACCCGCGGCTTCTCGAAATTGCCGTGATAGGCAGCGAGCGCCGCGCCGAGCGCGCCGCCGGCGTCACCCGCCGCCGGCTGCACCCAGATGTCCGAAAAAATGCCTTCGCGCCAGACCTTGCCGTTCGCAACGCAGTTGAGCGCGACGCCGCCGGCGAGACACAGCTTCGACAGGCCGTATTCCCGGCGCAGCGAGCGGCACAGCCGCAGCACGATCTCCTCGGTGACGGCCTGCACCGACGCCGCCACGTCCATGTGGAATTGCGTCAGCGGCTGATCCGCCGAACGCACCGGCGCGCCGAACAGCGCCGCGAAACGGTCGTTCGACATCGTCAGGCCGGTGCAGTAGTTGAAGTAGTCCTGGTTCAGCCTGAACGAGCCGTCGTCCTTCACGTCGACGACGTTCGACATGATGGTGTCGACGAAGCGCGGCTCGCCATAGGGCGCGAGACCCATCACCTTGTACTCGCCGGAGTTGACCTTGAAGCCGGTGTAGTAGGTGAAGGCCGAATACAGCAGCCCGAGCGAGTGCGGGAAGTGAATTTCCTTGGTGACTTCGATCCTGTGGTCGTGGCCGATCGCGACCGACGTGGTCGGCCACTCGCCGACGCCGTCCATGGTGAGGACCAGCGCCTCGCGGAACGGCGAGGGATAGAATGCGCTCGCGGCGTGGCTGAGATGATGCTCCGAGAACAGCAGCTTGCCGTCCAGAACGTCGGCGGGAAGCGCGTCGCGCCTGCGCAGCTGCTCGCTGAGCAGCCGCTTTTGCATCAGCTTTTCCTTCATCCACAGCGGCATCGCCATCCGGAACGACTCGAAGCCGCGCGGCGCGAAGGCGACGTAGGTCTCGATCAGGCGCTCGAACTTCAGGAACGGCTTTTCGTAGAAAGCGACGTAGTCGACGTCGGTCAGCGACAGGCCGGCCGCGTCGAGGCAATAGGCGACGGCGTGGTCGGGAAAACCAGAATCGTGCTTCTTGCGCGTGAAGCGCTCCTCCTGTGCCGCCGCCACGATGTGTCCGTCGACCACCAGGGCGGCGGCGGAGTCGTGATAGTAGGCGGAAATGCCGAGCACGCGCATGAGATCATCGCCCTCAGAAGAGCGTGTAGATGAAGGGCGCGATCGCCGATCCCTGAGTCAGGATCAGCAGGCCGCCGAACACGATGGCCATGACGACGATCGGTGCCAGGAAGAACTTGCGCCGAACTTTCATGAAGGCCCACAATTCGCCGATCAAGCTCGCCATGACTGCCTCAGAACTGGTTTTGGAAAGTGGCTGGTTTCGGCCCCGGCGGATCGCGAGCGATCCAGTAGGTGGTCGCTTCGGGGTCGAAAGCGAGGTTCAGCGGCCGCTTGCCGCGCAGCCGCATCACCATCGCCGTCGGCGTCACGACGCCGAAGAAGATCAGCCCCATCACCAGGGGACTGACGATCTTGTGCAGCAGCAGGCCGAACCTGAACCAGAGCCGGTTGAACGGGCCTAGCAGCCGCGGCGCGATCAGCGTCACCGCCACAGTTGCGGCCGAGGCACCGAGCCAGACCGACATCCACAGGTCGAGACCGTGGCGGAAGCGCAGCAGCCCGAGGATCAGGAACACCGCGGCGAACACGAAGCCGAAGCTGCGGTTCGAGCCGATGCGGACGTCGTCCGCCCGCTTCAGGGTCTCGTGGAAGCGATTGCTGCTCATTGCACACCGGCGGCTTGGCAGTTCATTCCCGCGGCGACCCCGGGGAACGAGCGGCGGATGAACATCGCCAGTTCGGCCGCGGCGAGGTGATTGCCGGGCCCGGTCAGATGATCGGTGGGATCGAACAGGCTGGGCGTGCGAATAAATCCGCTGGCGTCGCCGGCCACGGTGATCCCGCGCGCCTGCAATGCTTCGGCGATCGCCTTGTGTTCGTCGGCCAGGGCGTTGGCGCCCCCTTCAAGCGCCAGACCCGACGGCAGCACGAATACCGCGAAGCTGATGCCACGGCTCTTGGCGAAGGCGGCCATCGCTTCGATGTCGTCGAAGGTCTGATGGCTGGTGCCGCCGATCAGCCAGCGATACCATTGCAGCGTCGGATTCATGCCGCCGAGCAGGGTGCCCTTCTCGAACCGGTACGCAACCTTGCGGATGAAGAACGGCAGCTTCAGCAGCGGCGGATGATACATCCGGTACAGACCAGCGTCGGCGCCTTCATACGGTGTTTCGCGGCGGGCGAAGTCGTTGAGGTTGAGCAGATACACCGCGGCGTCGGGCGAGGTGGCCGCCGACTTGACCTGGAACTGCTCGCGGATCTCCTGCGCGCCGTAGCCTGGAACGCCGAAATTCAACAGCTCGGCACCGCGGCCACAGCCGTTCTGCAGTTCGACGCCGGTGAGATGCGGCAGCGCTTCGGCGTCGGCGTGCCAGATGCCGAAGGTCACGGAATCGCCCAGGATCGCGATCCGCGGGCGATCCTTGACGGGGGTCAGTTCCGGCCCGCGCAACCCCAGCGAATTGATGTGCAGATCGCGGCCGTCGTGACTGCCCTGATAGCCCGGGGTCAGTTCGTAGACCAGGCGCGGGTTGTCGGAGGCCCGGTAGTAATGGCCCGGCTCGGCCTTGGTGGCGTCGAGCTGCGGCTTCACGACCAGATAGTAGAACGCCGACGCGGCGATCTCCGCGGAGACGAGCAGCACGATCAGCATGGCGACCGCGCCGATGATCTTCACCCGGCGGGAGGTCGTGGTCGGTATGGTTTGCGCCAACGTCATCCGAACTAGCCGTCCAGTCAGGGCGTGACGAGGCAAGCTGCGATCGGGGCGCCTCGGGTGCGGGCGATATGATGCACCGCAAGCAAGGTCAATATCGTTGCAATGTTACAACGATGTGATAATCGGCGAAGCGTCACGACGACCGATCACACCAGCCGTCGCGGTTTCACGTCATTTCGTGATCCTTCGCTCGATCAGATTGTTGCGTTGAAGGATCGCGGTCACGCCGCGGTCGATATGAATTCCGATGCGCGACGCGCCGACCACGTTGTCCTCGATCACCACGTCGCGAACCGCAGGGTGGATCGAGGGCGAGGACTTGATTTCGAGATGCGCGTCTTCGTCGAGCCGGTTGCCGCGCACGATCACCGCCCGTGTCAGCACCGTCTCGCTCGACGCGGCTCCGATGCGATAAGCGTGCACGCCGATCGCGGATTCTTCCGACAACACCGCGCGGCTGGTTCCGGCGCGATAGATGTTGCCCTCGACGATGTGATTGTCGAGCAGCTGGATCTGCCATCCCGGCTGGACATGCGAATACACAAGACCGATCGCGAAGAACCCGCCGGTGCGGATCGAGATGTTGTCGGCTATGACGTGGTTCAGGCCGGTGCCATAGCTCTGAGCAGCGACGCCGCAATCCTCGAAGCGGTTGCCGACGATGAGGAAGTTCTCGCGCGCCAGCGTGACGTCGATGACCGAGGTCTGGTCCAGCGGCACCTGCAGCGGCCGGTCCAGCCGTAGCCGACGCTCCGACGCGTCCGCCGATCGCGCGGTGCCCACGACGCGGGCGGTCTGACCGACGCCGCGTCCCCCGACCACCATGATTGCGGCACCGGCCCAATCGGGCCTTGCAGGCACCGGAACGGGGATGTTTTGCAGGGACAATTGCCGCGCATCGATCGACCTTGCGGGCCCGAGATACAATCCGCCGGGCCCGTCCGCGGTGACCGCTTCGCGGTCGGCGCCGTACAAGCCTTCAAACCGGTTGCGCCCGATGAACACGTTTTCGGAGCCGTTCAGCGTGCTGAACAGCGTGTTGATGCCGCCGCCGGTGCCTTGCAGATCGGCTGCACGGACGGTGTTGTTCTCGAAGATCACGCGGTTGGATCCGGTGATCGAGTACCAACCATACCGGCCGTTGGCGATGATGTTACTCGCGATCACCGCGTCACTGGCGTCGAGCAGCAGCAGGGCGCTGCCCGATCCAAGGACATCGTTGTCGGTCACGGTGAGCCGGCGCCCGCTGAGACGGATGGTGTGGGGACCCGTGCTGGGAAACTGCCGCTCGATGTCCTGCATCCGGCGGTAAGTCGCCTCCGGATCCATCAGGCCGCGATACGCCGACGCGCGAATGCGGACGCGGCGGACCGCAATGTCGGACGCCTCTTGTAAAGGTTTCCCTCCGGAGAATCCGCCGAGGATGACGTGCCTGTGGTTGGAGGCGTAGATGGTCAGATCTTCGATCGCGAAATGGGTCGTTCCGCTGATCAGCGCTTCCGGCGGGTCGGCGAGGTCCGGCCACGCCAGGTTCACCAAATGGGTGGCCTCGCCCTTGAGCGTGACATTCGGCGGCACCACGATCGCGCCGCGTACGAGATAGCGACCGCGTGGAAGATAGACAGTGCCGCCGCCGGCCTGCGCTGCTGCCGCCAGTGCGCGGCCCATCGCCATGGTGTTGTCGCTCCGGCCGTCGCCGTTGCCGCCATAGGCGCGAATGTCGAACGACGTTGCGGTGAAAGCCCGGCGCGGCTGGATCTCGAGCGTCCCGGCGTCGATCGTGGCGCTGTCGCCACCGTCGCCATTGGACAGCCGCAACCGGTAACGGCCCGGCGCGAGGTCGCCTGGGATCGCGAAATGGGACTGCCAGAGATCGCCGTCGCTGGCCCGCAGCGATGCCACGGCGTTGCCCGGGCTGCGATCGTCGATCAGGTCGAGCCGCGCGTGATCCCTGCGCCGCAGGATGTTGCGCCCGAGCGCCCGCAGCCAGCCGCCCGGCGACGCCGCCGTGCCGAGATCGCCCTGGATCCAATACACCGTCGGCAGGTTGGCGCGGATGCCGATCCGGCCGTCCGGTGACGACAGTTCGAGAGCGAAGATCCCGGGCGCAAACTCCGCCGGCACCACGACCTTCAACGATTGCGCATCCTGCTGCAGGATTTCGACCGTCTTATTCTCCGGCGGTGAGCCGCCGGAGTCCGGGATACGCCCGACCGTGACCTTGCTGACCTGATCGAGATCGGCACCGGTGACGAGGACCGTTTGATCGGGCCCGACCGGATCATTGAACCAGAAGATCGCCGGTGCCGCCGCCACCTCGTTGCAGGCCAGAATGGAGACGAGCAGCGGCAGCGCTCGCCGAAAGGCCCGCCACAATCCCGGCTCTCGACGCAACGATCGGGGGCCTGCGCCCCGACGGGAATCGCATCGTGCCTGCCGCGCGGCTTTTGTCGTCTCGTTCGTATCGTCCGGCCATGCTGTGACGATCATTGGGATGTTATAAATATCGAGTTTAACGTCCGGCGTCATCTCGGCGGTCCCCATAGCAATCGGGGTCTATCAGGCCGAGGCGTGAGTTGTGTGACCCGGCCACTCGGTCGCCGGGGCGCCAGTGGAAATGGTCTGGTCAGTGATGTCAGAGAGGACTTTCGCCATGCGCATGCGCACCTTGCTCGGGATCCTGCTTCGCGGAACCGCCATGGCGGTGGTGTTGACGGCTGTCTCCACCGCCGATCTCCGGGACGCCCGCGCGGCGGCGCCGGCGCCGGCGCCGCAAGATCAGGCGGACGATCCCGTCGTGGTCCGCGTGGACGGCGTCGAGATCCGTGAGAGCGATCTGCAGGCCGCCGATCGCGCGATGGGCCGCAATCTGTCGATGCAGCCCGAAGGTCGTCGCGACGACGTGATCAACTTCATGATCGACACCCTCCTGTTCGCGAAGGCGGCGCCCGCCCGATCGGCGTCGGAGCAGGCGGAGATCGAGCGCCGCGTGACGATCGCGCGCAATCGCATCGTCATGGAGCAGATGCTCAAGGCCGCGGGCGACGAGGCGGTGAACGAAGCCGCAGTGCGCAAGACCTACGACAGCCTGATCGCGTCGATGACGAAGGAACCGCAGTTGAAGCTCCACATGCTCGACTTCATTGTCCCGCCGTCCGCGGCTAAGTCCGATCAGGGGGCCGTCGACGCCGCCGCGCAGAAGGCCGAAGCCGCCTATGCGCGGATCGCCAAAGGCGAAGCGTTCGACGTCGTCGCGCGGGAGCTGTCGGAGGATCCCACCACCAAGAAGAACGGCGGCTACCGCGGCTTCGTCACGCGCGCGATGATGGGCAAGGACATCGCCGACGTCGCTTACGCGCTGGAGCGAGGCAAGGTGTCGCGCCCGATCAGGACCGCCGCGGGTTGGCATCTCATCATGGTCGACGGCGAGCACGAACTGCCGAAGCCGGATTTCCAGCAAGTGCGCGAGCGGATCGAGATGAACCTGGCCAAGCAGGCGCAGACGGCGCTGATCGAACGGCTGCGTGCCAACGCCAGGATCGAACGGCTGGACACCAAGCCCACTCAGGCCGACGCGGCGCCGAAGCCGTAGGCATCGGCGTCAAGTCCGCGGATTTGCGTGCCGTTCCGTCGCGTCCTGATGCCACGACGCTCGCCGTGAACATCCGTTCCGATCGCGAATGCACGGTTGTGGTCGCTGACCGCCACCAACGGTTGCGGGCCGCTATGCGGCGTAGCGATCGTTCGACCGTTTGGTCCGCGACCATGATGCGTCATATGAGATGATGTGGCGTCGTCGATAACATAAGTCACAAATCGAAGACGTGAATATCATAATTGCCGGCTACGATGCGCTCACCCTAGCCGGCTTCAAACCCCGGGCGGGGGCGACACCAGTCATCTTCAAAGAGATCAGATAACCTGGAGGTTATTCCATGCGCCGTCTCGGCTATTTACTCATCACCTCGGCCATCGTCGGCCTGGGTGCCGCTCCCGCGCAAGCCGCGGGTCCCGTCGATCCGTATCCGGATCCGGGCTTCTACATCAACATCATCGGCGGCGGCGCCAGCTTCCCGTCGATCGCGTATCGCGAAGTGTTCGACTGCCAGTATCATCCGCTCGGGTACGACAACGTTACCGGTCCGGGCCCGCGTGCAATCAACACGAACTGCCCTTCTGCGCCTTACGGCACCGCGACCGGCAAGGGCTACATCTTCGTTTACTACGCGCCGACCGGTTCCGGTAACGGCAAGTCCGCGCTGAAGGCCAACAACAACAACACGCTGACCAATCCGATCAGCACCACCATCCCGTACACCTCGGGTCAGCTTCCGAACTATCCCTATCCGCAGTCGGCCGGCTATCATTTCTCGGGCAGCGACGACGTCTGGAACCTCGCCGACCAGATTGCCTGGGAAGCTCCGAACGGTCCGAAGAGCAAGTACGGCAACATGATCCAGCTGCCGGGTGTCGGCGGTGCGGTCACCATCGTGCTCAACGGCAAGGACGGCGCGGGCAGCCCGCTGAACCAGAACGGCGCGGCCGTGTCGGGTTCGACCAGCTCGATCAACATCACCCGTCAGGCGATGTGCGGCATTTTCGCCGGCAAGATCACCACCTGGGACAACCCGCTGCTGACGGCGTCGAACGGCGGCGTGGCGATGGGGTCGGGCCAGATCACCGTCGTGCACCGCTTCGACGGCTCGGGCACCAACTTCCTGTTCACGCAGGCGCTGGTCGCGCAGTGCGCGACGGTCACCGGTCCGGACTACAACGTCGCCGGCACGCCGACCGTGTCCTACGCCTTCCCGTGGGGTGACCAGTCGGTGTGTCCGGCGCTGCCGCGCGGTGCCAACCGCGTAAACTGGCCGGATCAGTTCCCGACGGTTTGCGGCAGCTCCAACCCGGTGCCGACCGGTGCAGCGTTCACCAACCCCGGCGTGAACGGCAGCCAGGCGCAGGTCAACCAGGTGGTCAATACCAACGGTGCGATCGGCTACGTCTCGCCCGACTTCACCCAGCCGGCGGTGCCGACCGGGCCGATCACCGCCAACCTGCAGAACGAATGGGACGTCAGCACCAACTCGTCGGGCTCGCCGACGTTCGTAGCGCCGACCCTCGCCGCGACCGCTGCGGCGCTGAGCTCGGTCACCCCGGTGTTCGACAGCACCAGCATCGGCAACCCGCTGGCCTGGAGCCTTCAGGGCGTGATGCCGAACCCGACGCTGCCGGCCGCCTATCCGATCGCCGGCTTCTCGTGGCTCGAACTGTATCAGTGCTACAACTCGGGCGCCAACATGCCGGTCCAGATCGCCGACGTTCTGTTCGGTCTGTACGGCAGCTCGGCCGTGGAAGCGATCATCAATTCCAACGGCCTGGTCAAGGTCCCGAACGTCTGGCTGACCGAGATCTACAATCTGCTCGGCAACGACAACTACCGCCCCCAGAACACCTGGGAAAACAACCCGGGTAATCAGTGCGTCGGCAAGGTCGGCGCTACCTGATCTCGGCCGCACGGCCGCAAACGGCCGCTTGCAATGATCTCGTGCACCCGGCTCGCCGGGTGCACGTTCCATTTTCGGGTCTCGTCTGGTCTGCGCAAATTTCCGAGGGCAACGAGAACGTCGCAATGCAAATGCTAGTGTGGCGGGCCATGACGCTTCCATCGTCACAGGCGGCTGCGAAGGCCGATGGCCGAAAGCACACCTGCGGCACGGCTCCGCTGTCGTGCCAACGAGTTGATCCAAGATGAGCCAGCAATCGAATTCGCAGGACGACCGGATCGGACCGATCGGACGCATGCTGTATCTGGCCGGGGTGCTCGGCATGCACGTCGCCCGGCTGCGCGCGGCCGACAACTTCGACGTCATTCTCGACGACCTCGCGTTGTACGAAAACGTGCTGCTCCGACATGGCGGCAAGCGGCTCGCCACCGCCACCGCGCTCGAGATCGGCTACGGTCAGCGCCCGTTCCGGCTGATCGCGCTGAACTGGATCGGCGCCAATGCGGTCGGGATCGATCTGGACGAGCCGGTCTACCGTCTCGATCTGCCTCGGATCGTCAGGTTGCTGCGGGCCAACGGAATGGTTCGCACCGCGAAGTCGCTGGTCAGGCGGGTGATCTTCGATCCGTCGGAATATCGCAAGCTGGCGTCGGTCCTGCGGTCACGGTACGGCGAGGGGCGCCCATTCGACGCGCGTCGGCTCCTGAGCGGCGACGCCTCCGCTGCTGCCGCCTGGTCAGCGATCCCCCGCGAGCTCGATCTGGTGCTGTCCGAAGACGTCTTCGAACACATTCCGCCGGATCGGATTCCGCCACTGCTCGATATGATGGCCGAGCGCATGCGCGGCGACTCGCTGGCGATCATCGCGCCGATGATCTTCACCGGCATTTCCGGCGGTCACGATCTCGACTGGTATCCGCACCGCGTCAACGAGCCGCTCGACGGCCGTACGCCGCCCTGGGGGCATCTCGTCGGGCAGGCGCGGCCGGCCGACACCTATCTGAACGAGCTACGCCGCAGCGACTATCGACGCTTGTTCGAGCGGCGTTTCGAGATCCTTGAAGAGGTCGATTCGTATCATCGACTCGGCGAGCAACATCTGCCCCCTCAGCGCCGCGCCGAGCTTGCCGGCTACTCCGACGAGGATCTGTTCGCCAACAAGGTCCGGTTCGTGCTCAAGAAGCGCTGATCGGCGCGGAGTCCATTGGACGTTCGTCGCCGGGAACGCGCTGTTCCTGCAGCCGCTCGTTCCGGAGACCGCGCCGGCACCGAACGAGCGGAACTGTTCGCCGCCTCACACCGGCCGGCGGCATTCGACGTACAGCGAATTCGGCTTGTACTCGCCTCCGCTGCCGTCGACTTCCAGCCCGGTGGCGGCCCAGCTCTCGATCGCGCTGTCGTTCCAGCTTCGAACCGTGATGTCGGTGAACCCGGCTTCGCGCAGCACCGTTCGGATGTTCACCCGGTCCCACATCCAGCGATGGATCTCGCCGCGGGCGCGCGCATCGCCCAACACCAGCTTCTGCAGCCGAGGACCAAAGCCGGTTCTGCGACCCACACCCGCCGGCTCCTGCCGGACACACTGCTCGAACATCGCGGCCACCGAGACGTCGTGCCGCTGCGCCGCCGTGTCGGTGAGGTCGTCCGCGGCAAGCGATCGTTCGTAGTCGCGCACGAGATGCTCGAGGTCGGGGAGGCAGATCCGCTGGACCCCGCCCGGCTTGAGAACCCGCAGCACCTCCTTCTGGAAGCCGACCACCGCTTGGCGTGGAATATGTTCCATCACGTGCGAATGATACACCGCATCGGCGTAGCGGTCCGCGAACGGAATTCCACGGGCGAGATTGTGCCGGATCACCGGGCCACGCATCGCGCGGACCCGGTCGGCACGTTCGCGCCCGATCACCGGCGTCGCCAGCGGCAGCAGCCAGGAATTCCTGCGCAGCAACGCGTACATCGAGAAGTCGACGTTGATGCACCGCTCCGAAGTTTTGGTGCCGCAACCGAGGTTGACGATCACCGCCGTGGCCGACCCGGCCGGAACCCTGTCCAGCGCCTGCGTCGACGCCGCGAGGTGGGAGCCGGGCGCGGCGTCGACGGGGGGCAGCGCGGCGGTCTTGCGAAGGCTGGCTTGGCCGGATTCGTTGGACACTGTCGGTCGCTCCAATTGAACGCGCTAGAGGTCGAGGCGAAATCCGGTGCGTCGGCGGATCTCGGCGCGAATTGCCGCGGGGTCGTCCAGGCCGGCGAGCGCAGTCTCGAGCTCGTCGACCTTGGCACCGACCAGCAGCCGGTACCAAAGCCCCTGCAATGCGTGGTAGAGCAGGCCTCGCTTGCCGTCGAGAAAGCCGAAACGAAACACCACCCTGTACAGGAAGTAACCGGAAGCGCTGATCAGATACGGCGTCCGGTTGTAGATCTTCTCTTTGACGAAGCGCTTGAAATCGGCCTGCAACGAACTCTTTTCCGAGCCGGCTCCGTCGCCGTCCCGGGGCAGGAAGCGCCGACGCTGGTTGATGATGTCGATCGCCTCGCGCGTGGCATATTTGTTGTGCTTGTCGATGAAGAACGTCAGGTCGTTGAGGTTGTCGTCGGCGAAGCCGCCATCGAACACGACCGTCTTGCCTCCCCAAACCACCATGTGCTCGTCCATCCAGCGGCTCTCGATGCGGCCCTGGCCGCGCCGCCAGATCCGCAGCAGCAGCATGGGATATCGGCCGCCATGTCGGACCCACTTGCCGAGAAACATCGTCTTGCGCTTCAGCGTGACGCCGGCGACATCGGCGGGCAGCGCAGGAAGCTCACTGCGAATCCGCGCCGCCAGATCGGGCTCGATGATCTCGTCGGCATCGAGCCGCATGATCCACGAGGCGGTGATCGGCAGGTTGTCGAGCGCCCACTGAAACTGCTTGGCGTAGTTGATGAATTCGTGCTCGACCACGGTCGCGCCGTGGCTCTTGGCCAACTCGGCGGTGCGGTCGGTCGAGTAACTGTCGACGACGAATATCTCGGATGCGATCGGTGCGACGGATCGCAATGCCCGCGCAATGTGGCGTTCCTCGTTGAAGGTCAGCACGATCACGGCGAGGGACATGTCGGCTACCTCGATCGGATCTGCCTGGCCGCCGCGTTGCGGCTGCGGGAGAGCGATGCGGCATCCGGCTCGGGGAGCTCCAGCAACCGGCGATAGAGCGAGGCCTGAGCGAACCCGTGCGACGAATAACCGTATCGTGCTGCGGCTCTCAGCGCGTTGCGCTGCAGCTCCGCGTAGCGCTCGGGAGCGAGGCTGCAGCACATCTCGAATGCATCGAGCAGCGCATCGGCGCCGTTTGCAATCACGATGCCGCTGCCGGTTTCGGCGACATCGTCCGCAACGCCGACCCGTTTCGTGACAATCGCGGGAATGCCGCGAACCAGCGCCTCGGCCGCCGCCATGCCGAAGCACTCGTACTCGGATGCCAGCACCACAAAGTCGACTTCGCGAAAGAACTGCTCACGGCGCTGGCCGGTCACGAAGCCGACCCAGCTGATCCGGCCGCTGCCGTCGTCCAGCGCGCGAAGCTCGCTCTCATAGTCTCTGTCGCCGCTGCCGGCGAGCAGAAGCTGGCTGCGTTTGGCGCGCACCGCCGCGGAAATGATGTATTCGAGATGCTTTTTCGGATGAAAGCGGCCGAGATAGCCGAACCGGATCTGTCCGGCCGCGGCGAAGCCGTCGCGCACACCACGAGGCGGCGCCGATTCCAGATCGTCGTAGACCGGATGCGGGATCACCACCGCCATCCGGTGGGCGGGCGAATCCCGCGCTTCGAGCGCTGACGAATAGATCACGCAGTCGCACAGCTTGACGTAGAACCAGACGATCAGCCGCTTGATCTGTTTTCGTAAACGCGATCGGGTCCGTCGACGCTCCTCGTAGGTCAGCGTCTCGTGCGGTGTCACGGCGCTGCGACGACCGGACAGCCTTGCGAGCGCGACCGCAAGAATGCTGATCGGCACCCAGCACCCGTCGACGTGGATCACGTCGAACCGGCGGACGTGCCGCAGCAGAAACAATGCGGCACCGAACAGGCCTCCCTTGGCGTGAACCGCGATGCCGCGGGCCACCAGGCGCCGATGATCGGGGAATCCGGCGATGTCACGGCCGCGCGTGCGCAGGGTGAGGCATTCGATCGAGGCGTCCGCCGCCGCGGTGGCGATCACCGCGGCGCTGAAGACGCTGGGAGGGCCACCCGTCGCCGGGTCGAGGCTGCCCAGAACTCTTAGAACACGCATCCGCCGCCCCTGTCTGCCGGAGACGGATGTAGTCAAGCTATGTGATGATTTAATGATATCGGCGGTTGAACGTTATCAATATAACATTCGATTTGGACGGTGCGGCCGGACGCCGAACAACAGCAGCATCATGGCGAGGCCGTGGATGTCGCCGAGATTGAACAATTGCGGCTGGAAGAACGAGGCGAACGTCAGTGCCGCGAGGCCGCCGGCGCGGGCCGCCGCGATGCGCCGGCCTTCCGGATCCCGGCTCGCCGCCGGTTCGGCCAGCGCCTTCACCACGATCACCGCCAGCGCTGCAATCATCAGGCTGCCTCCGACAACGCCGAATTCGATCAGGGTCCGGAGAAATCCGTTATGGCCGGCTTGCTCGGTGTCGGGTCGCTTGAAACCGAGGCCGAAAGGAGACTCGGCGATTGCGGCCATCGCGCGTGCCCATTGCTCGTCGCGACCGGTGAAGCCGGAATTCAGGTTGCGCTCGGGATCGTCGAGGGCGAGCATCCCGAACAGCACGTCCGGGAACAGCAGCGCCGCCGCGGCGGCTGCGAACGCCAGCAGTGCGAGCCGCCCGCCGAGCCGTCTCGATGTCACTTCGAACACCAGGAACGCCAGCGCGCAGCCGACCATGGCGAAGCGGGAACTCACGGCGGTGGCGAGCACGAAACATGTGAGCCTCGCCGCAACCATCACATATCCGCGGCGGAACTGGGAAAACACGAATCCGGCGAGCATGACGGAACCCAGCATGTTCGGATGAATGCCGCCGAGGCGGCGGTCCACCGGCCAGCCGTGTACGGCGATCGCATAGGCGCAGAAGATCAGAACCGTGACGGCGATTCCGCCGAAGCAGTCGGCCAGTTCATGGTCCGGCACGGTCCACAGCGCGGAAAAGCACACGATCACGGCAAGCAGCAGGAGCGTGTAGACCGTCCCCTCGAGCACCGCAATTTCCCGACCGTGGAGCTGCAGGCCGATCGACAGCAGGATGACCGCGAGGATCGCGGCCTGGAGCGGGTTGTAAAGCGCCAGCGCTCGTACAGGGCGTGCAGGGCCGGCGACCAACGACACAAGGATGAACTGCGACAGGCCCGCGACCTGATACATCTGGTACAGCGGAATGGTGGCGCCTTCTGCGGCCCAAACGTCGACAGATGCCAAGGGGAAGAACAGACAGGCGCACCAAGCCCACAACGAAAGGGAGAGCGCGGTGGAGCGTCGTCGGCCCGGCAGCGGTGTCGCTGTCGAGACCGCGGTGCGCATTTGATCTGTCGCAGTCACGGCCTTCGATGGCTGGCTTGCTGGCACGACAAAAGGTGTCGGGCGCTCCGGTTACAACTCAGGGAAATGTGCCTGGCCGGCAAGTTTCACCGAAGTGGCTGCTACGCGTGCGAAACCCGCGTGTGCACCACGACATGATGTAGCAAGAGGATGAAGCGCGCGTGACGGCTGCGCGCCACTGCGGCGACGCCGACGCCGACACCGACACGACCGACGCGTCGGTCGGAAGGCGTGATACGTCGAGCCGGGCGACGTGGCGTCAGCTGGCTGCCTGATATTTGGGCGCGGCCGAACTGCGGATCTCCATCCGCTCGCGCATCGCGCGCAGGTTTCCCGCGCATGTTGCGAGCTCGCGGTCGAGCCGCTTCTGGAGCAGCCGATCGAAGAACACCTCGGTCAACCAAGGCGACAATTTGGCGCGGGTGTGACCGTCGCGACTTTTGCGGCAGTCGAGAGGGATCGCGGCGACGGCCTCGCGTGCACCGGCGTGATCGCATCCCATGATTTCAGCTAGTTCGTCGTAAGTAACCCAGATCTGCGGCACGCTTCTGATCTCCGGACCCATTGTTACGATAACGTGCGGTCCCCTAAATTTATTTTAATGAAGTCACAGCAATGATAAGAAACATAATTAGCGTCCCGGCCGGAAGAACGATCGGAAGAGCACCTTTTGTGCGGCTTTCGCTCAGTCTCGATGGCCGGGGGGTCATATGCGTTCGGACAGGTGTTTCAAGTCCAACTATCTCGTCTCTTCTTCGGCGCTCGGTCGGAGTACGACGGTCTCCGAGTTTGCGCTCGGGGCCACCAGGTCAGCCGTTCTGGCGCGCCTCGAGGAACTGGTCCAGGAGAATGCTCTTCTCGACAGCATCGCGACCGAAACCCGGCTGGAAATCCTCCGGCTGCGGCGGCTGCTGACCGAAACCTGAGCTTGCGCTCCCTCGCCGAAATTCGCCGGGCCGGTGCGCTGGCGACATGACATTCGGGATTCCGTTGCGATGGCTGTCTTAGCGGCCGCCCCGCTGGCCGACCGGTCGGGCCGGTGGCGCGCCGGCTTGCATTTCGCTGTTGCCGGGGCCGCGACGTCTATTGAATCGGGGAGCCGACGACGGACAAGCACAGCGTCTCGGCCGAGGGCTCGAACCGCCGGCGCACACAGCGATGGCGGCGAACGGCCGGTGCAGTTCGCAATGTGCTGGCCTGTCATGATGCGAATTCGCTTGGTAGTCGCGGTCGGTCTCGGTGTTCTCGGGGCCTCGTCGCTCGGCGGCTGTGGGTTCATTCCGATGTCGGGCCCGTCCAGCCTGGAGATTCGCAGCGAGCAGGCTTCGACACTGCCGTTCGCCGTGGTCAAGCTCGACGCGCGGGCGGTCGAGGTGCTGCAGGCGCATGAGCCGAATGTTCTGGGGGGCGTCTTCACCGATCGCCGTCCTCCGAGCAACATCCGCTTCGGTGTCGGCGACGTGCTCGCGATCACCATCTTCGAGGCGTTCGCCGGCGGATTGTTCATTCCCACCGAGGCCGGCGTACGTCCGGGAAATTTCGTCAATCTGCCGGATCAGGCGGTCGACAACAACGGCAACATCAGCGTGCCCTATGCGGGGCTGGTCCGCGCCGCCGGCCGAACCAATGTCGAAGTCCAGAACGCGATCGTCGAGCGGATCAAGAATCGGGCGATCGAGCCGCAGGTGGTGGTGACGCTCAGCCAGCAGCGAACCTCGCTGGTCAGCGTGTTCGGCGACGTCCGCACGCCGGTGCGTCTTCCGATGCCGGCAACCGGTGCTCAGGACCGCATCACCGACGCAATCACCCGGGCAGGAGGCATAAGCGCCAATGGCTGGGAAACCTGGGTAATGCTCGAACGCAACGGCAAGCGGGCGACCGTGCCGTTCGCCAACTTGGTATCGATGCCGTCCAACAACATCTATGTCCAGCCCGGCGACCGGATCTACGTATATCGCGAGCCGATGAAGTTCCTCGCCTTCGGCGCCACCGGCCTGCAGGGCGAGTTCAATTTCGACGCATGGCGGATCAACCTGGCGCAGGCCGTCGCCAAGGCAGGCGGATTGTTCGACCTTCAGGCCGACCCCGGTTCGATCTTTCTGTATCGCCGCGAGCCGCGCGATGTCGCAGAGCGGCTCGGCGTCGACTGTTCGCGCTTCGCCGGTGGATTGATACCAATCGTTTACAACGTGAGCTTTCAGGACCCCGCCGGCTTCTTTCTGGCGACCAAGGTCGACATGCGTCCCTTCGACGTCATCTATGTCGCGAACGCGCCGCAGGTCGATATCACCAAGGTGCTGAACTTCATCAACACGGCGGTGGGGACCGCAGACAGCGGCGTCAATCTGGTCAATGATATCTATGTCGCGCGTTTGAACAGCAGGCTCCGCTGAGCTGCCCGGTTCGCAGGTGGCCGGGTCAGATCGGCAACGCCGGCCGTTGTTGCACCGGTTCTTCTGCGGCGGTTCGGACCCGGGCGCCGACCATTGTGACGCGGACGGCGAGGCCGAACAGATATCCGATCTGCAGCGCGACCGTGATGCCGAGCATCGCCAACAACGCCGCACCGAGCTGTACTCGCGCCGCCGCCGCATGGATGCCGACGGCGCCGATACACCCGATCGCAACCGGGACCAGACTGAACACCCTGTATCGGGTGCCGAGCACCGCGCCGATCAGAAAGCCGAGGATTGCCGACATCGTGGACTCCACCTTCGGCTAACATCCATTGCAATTCTTGCATCGGAGTTAAGAGATTGACCGGCCCGGCGATGTGATTCACATTATCGTTTGTGGTTGGACGGTCCGGGCCTGCGCGATGGCACGTGAACGGAATCACATGATCTGTTGCATGGCCTGTCACATGTCTGATTGTCGGACGCAGGACGATACGGGCTCTTCACCGCCCGGCGTGACATTCGGCCCGACAAGGGAATGATCGCCCGTCGCCCGGTTCGCGCGCCGTCGGATTCGGAAAGGACTTCTCATGAACGCGGGAATGCACCGCTCGGCATGCGACTTGATCCTGGGCGCCGGACTGGCTTGCGGTCTCGCGGTCGGACCTGCGGCGGCGCAGGCGCCCGGCGGCGCTGAGCCTGGTAACCGGCCGGCCTCGATCATGATCGGCGGCGCGTCTCCGCCGGCACCACGGATCGAGCGCTGCGTCGAAGTGGAGATCGGCGGGGCCAATGCGCTCGGCTGCCTCAATCAGAAACTGCAGCGTGAGGTGGCGAAGGTCAATCCGACCATCAACCTTCCACCGCTTGACGCGCGCTCCGCCGACGTGCGCATCGGCAACGTCAACGAAGCCGCGGTCAGGCAGCAGTATGGTGCCAATTATGGCCAATCTGTCGTGCCGTTCCGGCCGCCTGCGCCGGTCTATTTCGTGCCGGGCCGGTGATGCCGGTGAGGTGGTGCGTCGTGTTCGCCGGAACGCATGCGAAGGGCGGTGTGTGCCGTCGCCGGATGCCGACCTTTCGGCGGCTCACTTCGGCCTTGGGGCTGCTCGCCGCCTTGACGGTGTCGGCAGTCGCCGATGCGGACGTGGAGAACCTGCCGGACGGCGCGGCGGACGAGCAGGCGGGGAATCCGGCCTCGGCCGTCGCGCTGTCTGCGTCGACCGGACAGCCTTCGTCGACGCCACAAGACGATGACGAACTGCCGCCGCTGGTGTTCGATCGCGTCGCCGCGCGGCCGCTCACTGTCGCGGATCTGCCTCCTGCCAACGTTCTGCAGGGCGGCCGAGCTCCGGCGCCGCAGGTCAGGGCCGTCTTCGGGCGCGACTGGCAGGCCGGCCGCGAGACATACCGTCCGATCGTCGAACGCGAGGCGGCCGCATGGGGAGTGCCTGCCGCGCTGCTCGATTCCGTGATGGCGGTCGAGAGCGGTTACAATCCGGGGGCGGTCGGAATGGACGGCGAGATCGGACTGATGCAGGTGATGCCGGCGACGGCAAGGATGTTAGGGTTCTCCGGCACGGTCGCAGACCTCGCTGTTCCCGAGGTCAATATCCACTACGGGGCGAAATACCTCGCGGGTGCCTGGCGCAAGGCGAGCGAGGACATCTGCACGGCTGCGATGAAATACCGCGCCGGCCATGGTGAGACGAGGTTCTCGGTGCTTTCGGTCGAATACTGCATCCGCGTCCGCAGCCACTTGGCGGCGCGCGGCGTTGCGGTCCATGGTCAGGTCCCGACACCGACGTTCGGCGCCGCGATGGCGGGGCGGGGATCCCTGCGCCGGCCGTTGTCCGGCGGCTCGGTGAATTTCGCCGAACTCAACACCTTGCTGCGCGGGCTCGCCGCGCGGCCCGCGCCGGTCCGGTAGATTGGAGCGGCTCGCGTCTCTCCAGCGGATCACGACGCGCTGCGGCGTTTCTGCCGGGTGTCCGGAATCGTTGCATGCTCGCCTGTGACGAGGTCGATCTCTTCCGCTGCACGGCCCAGCGCCACGCCTTCGTGCGCACGCGAGATTTCATTAACATTTCGTATTATGTTATGCTATCCTAAGCTGTAACAAATTGAGTTGCACCCATCGCTGCAATTTGGAGGCTTGATAATGAACCAGAACCGGGACGAAACGGATACGCCAGCCGGTACCACCCGGCGCACGCTGATAACCAGTCACGCCAAAGCCATGGTCGGGATCGCGGCCGGTGTGGTGGCGGCCAGCTTGGCCCGAGTGACATCGGCGCATGCAGTGGTGCGGCCGCCGTGCTACCTCAAAGGCACCAGGATCAGGACGGTCGACGGCGACCGCGCGATCGAAGAACTGTCGGTCGGCGATCTGCTGCCGACCGCGTTGGCCGGCGTGCAGCCGATCGAGTGGATCGGGAGCTGGCGGCACAGCAAGGCCGCGGGTCGGTCCTGGCCCGACTCGGCGCGGCCGGTTCGGATCGCCAAATCGGCACTCGGTCCGAACGTGCCGGGTGCCGATCTCTACGTGACCCAGGGGCATGCGCTGTATATCGACGGCGTGCTGGTCACGGCCGGCAGCCTGATCAACGGGACCTCGATCGTCCTCGATGCCGGAGAGCGCTTCGCCGAACTCGAATACTACCATATCAAGCTTCCCGGCCACGCCGTGATCTTCGCGGAAGGTGCGGCCTGTGAGACGCTGCGGCAACTGCCGGCTCCGGCATCCGGTTACGATACGAATGTGCGAAGCGGCGCCGTATCGCGCCAGGACGAGACTTGCGCGCCGGTCCTGTATTCCGGGACCAGCGGCGAGATCCGTGCCCGTCTCCGCAGCATGCTTTCGCCGATGCTGGGACCGCAGAAGCTGGATCTGATCCGCGCCCGTCTGGCCGAGGCCGCAGTCGCGCTCTGATCCGGACCCTCCGGCTCGCACGACGGCTCCCGGCGCGCCGGGAGCCGGGTGGTACCCTCGCGGTCGGGTGGGGCGCTACACCAGCGTGTCCGCCCGACTGGGCCGACGTCTCGATGCGGCGGACATCGACCCCTCGAGAACCCACCTGTGACGAGAAGCTAGAGCTTGGAATCGGGAGGGCAGCACTCGGCGCGGGCTTCGGTTTCGTCCGCGCAGCGGCTGTCGATCTCGCACCGCATTCGGTAATCGTCGCGCAGCGCGGGCGCCAGCGCCCGCCAGCATCTGACGGCCTCGCGGTACGCCCGCTCCCGCTCAGGAGAACTGGCTCGCCAGACCGCCAGCCGCTCCGAATCGTCCTGCGTCGCGTCGCCGGAGGTCAGGCGGAGAATCCAGCCGAGCGCTTCACGGATCGAAGGATCCAAGAATCCGGCGGTGGTGATTGGTCTCGGCACGTTCCTGCGCTTTCCCTCGGACGCCGGTCGTCAGACGACGGCCGCCGCGTCTCTGATCGTAAGACGATCCAGGAGCGGGGAATCCGAATTTACCGGGAACCGGACGTTTCAGACGTTCGGCGCAGTGCTCGACGGCCTGCTTGAGGTCGGTCTCGACGGTGCGCACCGTGACGCCGAGGCGCTCGGCGATCTCGCGATGAGGGCGTCCGTCGATCCGCGACAGCAGCAGCACGCGGCGGCGGCGTTCGGGAAGTTCGGCGATCGCCTCGCGCAGCAGGCCGACTTCGGAGCGATCCTCGATCACGCGCGCCGCGTCGGGCCGGTCGTCGGGAATTTCGAGCAGAGCGTCGATCTCGGCGGTGGTGAGGCGCCGCTGCTCGGCGCGGCGACGATCATGCGCGATGTTCAGGGCGATCCTGAACAAGTACGCCCGCGGACTGCGCACGGCGCCGACATCGCGAAGCCGCTCCAGCCGCAAATAAGTCTCCTGCAACACGTCGGAAGCGAGATCCGACGACCCCAGCCGGCGCGTCAGGCGCCGGTCGAGCTCACCGTAATCCGCGACCAGCAATGCGCGGAGCGCCTCTGCCGTCGTGGTACTCATAACGTTATCCCACTCCCTCGCCGGGAGCCTCACATTTCCGGGGGACCATATTCAGCCGGGGCAACGTTATTATGACGTCATCTTAACATGCGGTGTCGTGGTGTGCGGTGCCGCGAGTCACGATCAAAGATGTCGCACCAGTTTGTTTTCGCAGTATCCGCTACCGCCACGTCTAACATGAGGGACGTGATGCCGCCGCCGGCGGCATCCGTCACATGATACTGACGACCAGCGAGTGATCGAGGGCCGGTGTGATTTGTTATCGTATTCAGCGTCGAACCCAGCCACCGCAGTGGCGGCGGGGGCCGGCGGACGTGACCTGCTCCACGATCGGTGGGGCCGGGCGGTCGTCGTCGTCCGCGCTGGTGACGTGTGTTGTGTGCGGCGCCGCGATGCTGATATTCGGGGTCTCGTCCGCGGCCGCCGAGGCAAAGGCCACATCGACGGCTGCGGCCCCGGCCAAGCCGGCCGCCGCGGACGGCGCCAAGCCGGCGGCATCCGGCCCGGCGGTCCGGTTCGACATCGACGAATTCCGCGTCGAAGGCGCTGATCATCTGCCGCAGATCGAAGTCGAAGCGGCGGTCTATCCGTTCATGGGGCCGGGCCGCACCGCCGACGACGTCGAGAAGGCGCGCGCCGCACTGGAGAAGGCCTATCACGATCGGGGCTTGCAGACGGTCGGCGTCGCCGTGCCGCAGCAGGACGCACAACGCGGCTTCATCGTCCTGAAGGTGACCGAGAACAAGGTCGGCCGGCTGCGGGTCAAGGGTTCCCGCTATTTCGATCTCGGCAAGATCAAGGGGAGTGCCGCCTCGCTCAAGGAGGGGACGCTGCCGAACTTCAATGAAGTCACCAAGGACATCGTCGCGCTCAACCGCTGGCCCGACCGTCGCGTCACGCCCGCGCTGCGCGCAGGTGTGACTCCGGGAACCGTCGACGTGGATCTCAACGTCGAGGACACCTATCCGCTGCACGGCAGCGTCGAGCTCAACAACCGGCAGAGTCCGAGCACCACGCCGCAGCGCCTCAGCCTGTCGGCGCGCTACGACAATCTGTGGCAGCTCGGCCATTCGGCCACCTTCACCTTCCAGACCGCGCCGCTCAATCCGAAGGATGCCACGGTGTTCTCGGGCTCCTATATGGCCCGCACCGACTACGACTGGCTCAACGTGCTGATCTACGGGCTGAAGTCCGACAGTTCGGTGGCGACCGTGGGCGGGGCCAATGTGGTCGGCCCCGGCCACGTGATCGGTTTTCGCAACGTCATCACGCTGCCGCCCAAGGGCGAGCTGTTTCACACGCTGTCGTTCGGCGCCGACTACAAGGATTTCCAGCAGACCCTGTCGCTCGCCTCCAACTCGTTCGACTCGCCGGTCCGCTACGTCCCGCTGGTGGCTGCCTATACCGCGAGCTTCCAGGGCGAGGGACGTCTGACCCAGCTCAACGCCACGATCACCACTGGTCTCCGTGGCATCGGCAGCGATCCGAACCAGTTCGACGTCAAACGCTACAAGGCGACCGCCAGCTTCATTTCGCTGCGCGGCGACGTCTCGCACACCCACGATCTGCCCGGCGGTCTGCAGGTGTTCGGCAAGGTTCAAGGCCAGGCCGCCGACCAGCCGCTGGTGTCCAGCGAGCAGCTCAGCCTCGGCGGTCAGGACACCGTTCGCGGCTATCTGGAGTCCGAAGTACTCGGCGACTACGGCGTCGCCGGCACCGTGGAGCTGCGCTCCCCGAACATCGCTCCCTACATGGAGCAGACCTACGACGTTCCCGGCCGCCAGCCGGTCAAGCTCAACATCTTCAATGATTGGCGGTTCTTCGCCTTCGCCGACGCCGGCTACGCGCGGATCCACGATCCGCTGCCGGACCAGCAATATCAGTTCGATCTGGCGAGCTACGGCGTCGGCATGCGGATGAAGACGCTCGATCATCTCAATGCCATCGTATTCGTCGGCATGCCGCTGACGACGCAGCAAGTCACGGTCTCGAACCATCCGCGGGTGAGCTTTCGAGTTTGGGGAGAATTCTGATGACGCTCGGGACCCGCAAGGGAATCCAGTTGCGGATCGCGCAGGCCGTCGCCGCGCTGGTCCTCGTCGTCGCGCTGTGGCCGCAGCAGGCCGCGGCGTGGTGGAACGACGAATGGAGCATGCGCAAGAAGATCGTGTTCGACACCGGCGCGTCCGGCGCCGCCGTCAGCGACGCGATCGGCACCACGCCGATGCTGGTGCGGCTGCACGTCGGCAACTTCCGCTTCGGCTCGGCCAAGGAGGACGGCGGTGACCTGCGCTTCGTCGCCGGCGACGACAAGACGCCGCTGAAGCATCACGTCGAGAAATACGACTCGCTGATCGGCGAGGCGCTGATCTGGGTCGCGGTCCCGGATCTGAAGCCGGGCACCAAGAACGAGATCTGGCTGTACTACGGCAACGCCAAGGTGCCGGCCGCGGTCGACGCCAAGAACACCTACGATCCCAACACCCTGCTGGTGTATCACTTCGCCGAACGCGGCACCCCGCCGCAGGACATCAGCGCGTGGGGCAATTCGGCGACGACGCCGGTCGCCGCCGCCGACGGCGCGATCATCGGTCAGGGCGCCCGATTCGACGGCCAGTCCGCGCTGACCATCCCGGCCGGCCCGCCGCTCGCCACCGCCGAGGGCGGCGAGATGACGTGGTCGCTGTGGCTGAAGAGCGCCGCGCCGCAGCCGCGCGCCGTGCTGTATGCGCGGCGCGACGGCGCCAACGCGCTGATCATCGGCCTCGACAACGGCGTGCCGTTCGTCGAAGTGACGGCGGCCGGCGCGACCCAGCGCGGCGTCGGCGGCGCGGCGATCCCCGCCGCCACCTGGCATCATCTCGCCGTCACAGCCAAGGCCGGCCAAATCGTGATCTATGTCGACGGCGCGCAAGCCGGGACGCTCGCGGCGGCGCTGCCGGCGCTGACCGGCATCGCCTCGGTCGGCAAGGATGCGGCCGCCGCGGCTCCGGCGCCGGATGCCGCCGCGGCCCCGGTCGCGGCCGACGCCGCCGCGGCCCCGGCTGCTGCCGGCGACGCCGCGGCAGCACCTGCCGCAACGCCCGACGCCGCAGCCGCGCCGACGGTGCCCGCGGATGCGGCCGTCGCGCCGGACGCGGCCGGCGCCGCGCCGCTCATCGGCTTCGTCGGTGATATCGACGAATTTCAGATCGCCAAGGTCGCGCGGCCTGCCGGGTTCATCAAGGTCGCGGCGATCGGACAGGGGCCGGACCAGGCCAAACTCACAACCTTCAGCGTCGACGAGGAAACCGCAAGCTGGCTCAGCGGCTACTTCGCCGTGATCCTGAAGTCGGTCACGCTCGACGGCTGGATCGTGATCGGCATCCTCGCCATCATGATGGTGATCAGCTGGGTCGTGATGGTCGACCGGGTTTCGTATCTGAACCGGGTCACCAAGGGCAACACCGTCTTCCTGAAGCATTTCCGCGAGGCGGCGAACGATCTCGAAGGCGTGCTGCAGCTCGACAGCGAGGAGAGCGATCCCAGCCTCGGCGGCGGCGTCGACGTCAAGCATCACAAGATCATTCACGCGTCGCCGCTGTATCGGCTGATGCATCTCGGCGCGCAGCAGATCCGCTTGCGCTTTTCCGGCAACGGCGGCGCTCGCGCGCTGTCGCCACAGGCGATCCAGTCGATCCGCGCGGTGCTCGACAGCGGCCTGATCCACGAGGCGCAGCGCCTCAACAAGATGATGGTGATGCTGACGATCGCGATCTCCGGCGGGCCGTTCCTCGGCCTGCTCGGCACCGTGGTCGGCGTGATGATCACCTTCGCGGCGATCGCGGCGTCCGGCGACGTCAACGTCAACGCGATCGCACCCGGCATCGCCGCGGCGCTGGTCGCGACAGTGGCGGGCCTCGCCGTCGCGATCCCGGCGCTGTTCGGCTACAACTACCTGACCATCCGCATCAAGGACGCCACCAACGACATGCACGTCTTCGTCGACGAGCTCGTCACCAAGATGGCCGAGTCCTACCACCAGCAGCCCGGTGCGCCGCGCCGGCAGGCCGCGGAGTGAGACGATGCAGGTCCATTCCGACAGCAAGCCCTACGACGACATCAACATCACCCCGATGCTCGACCTCGCCTACGTGCTGCTGGTGATCTTCATCATCATGACCACGGCGACGGTGCAGGGCATGAAGGTCGATCTGCCCAAAGCGAGCACCGCGCCGAGTCTGGCGCAGCAGACCACCAAGGCGGTCACCGTCACCAACGAGGGCAAGATCTTCCTCGACACCATTCCGGTGACGCTGTCGGAGCTGGAGCAGCGCCTGATCCAGCAGCGCGCGCTGACCCCGGAGTTTCCCATCGTGGTGCGCGGCGACAGCCAGACCCAGTACCAGAACGTGGTCGACGTGCTCGACCTGCTCGGCCGGCTGAACTTCACCCAGGTCGGCATGGCGACCAAGCCGCTGGTGAGATGAGCGCGGAGGCGGATGGCGGATGGACCTGCGCGACGACAGCGATGACGACGAGGACCGCCCGTCGTGGCGCCGCATGGCGCTGCCGATCGGCAGCGGCGTGGTCGTGCTCGCCGTACTGGTCGCGGGGGTCGTGGTCATGCTGAGCGGAGACCAGGAGCCGCCGCGCAAGGTCAACGAGCCGACCATCGTGACCATCATGCCGCCTCCGCCACCGCCTCCGCCGCCTCCACCGCCGCCCGAGCGCGAGCCCGAGCAGAAGGTGGTGGAGCAAACGCCGGTGAAGCAGGAGATCATCGAGGAGAAGGCGGTCGAGATTCCGAAGGATGCGCCGCCGGACCCGAGCGATGCGCCGCCGGACGGACCGCCGGCGCTGGACGCCGACGGCAACGGGCCGGGCGAACTGCTCGGCAAGAAGGGCGGCCGCGGCCTTATCGGCAGTGGCGGCGGCGGAGGTGGCGGCGGCGGCACGAGATGGGGCTGGTACGCCAGCATCGTGCAGGCGCAGATCGAATCGGCGCTGCGCTCCAACGAAAAGACCCGTCACGCCGTGATGCGGATTCAGGTTCGGCTGTGGGCCGATGGAACCGGCCGGGTCAATCGCGTGCAACTGGTGTCTTCGACCGGCAACAGCGAACTCGATTCGGTTCTGCGCGACCAGGTACTCGGCGGATTGACGCTGCGCGAGCCGCCGCCGCGCGACATGCCGATGCCGATCATCACGCGGGTGACCGCACGGAGTCCGTCGTGATCGGTCTGCAAACCCGTTCCAAAGCTTGCCGGCCCTCGCGCCGGCGGTCGAAGCGTGAAGTAACAAGGAGTTCCGTGATGCGCCGATGTGAGATGATGGGATGGAGGCTGGCGCCGGTGTCGGCGGCGCTCGTGGCGCTCATCGTTCCCGCGGCCGCGCAGGACAAGGCCGATCCGGCCGCATCGCTGAAGCTGCCCAAGGTCTCGCGGGCGGCCCCGCCTTCGTCGAACGCCACCGTGAACCTGATCAACCTGCTGGTGAAGCAGGGCGTACTCACGGAGGAACAGGCCGGCGCGCTGGTGAGACAGGCCGAGGACGAGGCCTATGTGGCGCGCCAGGCCGTGCGCGACGCCGCCACCAAGGCGGAGGGGGCCGAGAAGTCGGCGGCGACCGCGGTCGAGGCGACTTCGCCTCGCGGCACCAAGCGGGTCACCTACGTGCCGGAGATCGTCAAGAAGCAGCTCCGCGACGAGATCCGCAAGGAAGTGATGGAAAAGGCCGAAAAGGAAAACTGGGCATCGCCGGGCAAATACCCGGAATGGGCACAACGCATCCGCTTCTACGGCGACGTCCGCCTCCGTCACGACAGCAGCTTCTTCCCCACGGGGAACTACCCGTACACGGTGAACTACAACGCCATCAACACCGGCAGCCCCTACAACGTGCTGAGTGACGGCACCTATGGCAATCCGTACTTCTGGCCCACTTTCAACGTCGACCAGGACCGCCATCGCGAACGGCTAAGGGCGCGGCTCGGCATGGAAGCTGACCTGTTCGACGGCTTCTATGCAGGTCTGCGGATCGCGACCGGCGAGAGCAATGCGCCGGTGTCTTTCAACCAGACCCTTGGCGGCTCGGGAGGAAACTTCAGCAAATACAACATCTGGCTCGACCGTGCCTTCGTGCGCTACAGCCCATGGAACGACATCGCGCTGAGCGGCGGTCGGTTCGACAATCCATTTTTCGCTTCGACGGACCTGGTGTTTCACCGCGATCTCGGCTTCGACGGTGTCGCGGCTCAGGTGCAGCACGAGATCAGCCCCGGTTTCACACCTTTCTTCGTCGCCGGTGCATTCCCGATCTTCAATACCGACTTCAACGTCGGCTCGAGTCTGGATTTCACCAACACCAACGTGCTGCCCGGCAAGGCACCGAGCCGCGACAAATGGATGTTCGGTGGACAGATCGGCGCGCGGGCTGAATTCAGCCCCGATGTCAGCCTGAAATTCGGCACCGCTTATTTCGACTTCACCAACGTCCAGGGCAAGCTGTCGAGCAGCTGTTTGGTCGCCACCGCGACGGACTTTTGCAGTACCGACCTGCTGCGACCGTCATTCGCACAGCGCGGCAACACCTACATGGCACTACGCAACATCGTGCCCCAGTACGACGGTACTAATCTTCTTCCGCAGTACCAGTATTTCGGCCTTGCGTCCGACTTCCGCGAGCTTGTCGTCAGCGCCCGGCTCGATCTCGGCCAGTTCCATCCGTTGCATATCGTGATCGACGGCGAGTATGTCCGCAACCTCGCCTGGGACGCTGCCGATATCGCCGCCAAGGTTGCGGCGAATCCCTTGCCGGCCGGTCCGATCGCCGGCTGCAGCTCGGCCACCAATTGCACCCAGGTCTATGCCGGCGGCAATCAGGGTTGGCTCGGGCGGATGACCGTCGGTCACCGCGAGATCCGGCAGTTGTGGGACTGGAGCGCCTTCGTCGGCTACAAATATCTGGAGTCCGACGCCGTGCTCGACGCCTTCGCGGATTCCGATTTCGGTCTCGGCGGCACCAATCTCAAGGGATACTTCGTCGGCGGCAGCCTCGGCCTCGGTTCCAACGTCTGGGCTACCGCGCGCTGGATGAGCGCCAACCAGGTCGCGGGCGCGCCCTACGCCGTCGACATCTTCCAGCTCGATCTCAATGCGAGGTTCTGACGATGCGCGGGATACTTGGTCTCGCCGGCCTGGGCCTTTGCCTCGCCTGGGCCGGGCCCGCCCTGGCGGAAAATGAAACCGCGCGCCTGCGCGAGGCGCTGCGCTCAGCCACCGCACAGGTTCGTTCGCTCGAAGACCAGCGCGCCGCGCTCCAGGCCAAGCTGACGGCCACCGAGCAGGAGCGCGACACCGCAAAGAAGCAGAACACCGCGCTGCGCGCCGAGGTCAAAGAAGTGAACCAGGCCTACCGCCAGGCGGTGAAGGACTTCAACGACCGACTCGCCGAGCGAGACGACACGCTGGAGAAGTGGAAGAGTGCCTACGCCGAGGCGGCGTCGGTGGCTCGCGCCAAGGACGCCGAGCGCGCCAAGTTCGAAGGCGAGGCCAAGGCGTTCCGGGCCAGCACCAAATCCTGCGAAGCCAAGAACGGCAAGCTCGTCAAGATCAGCAACGACGTCGTCACCAAGTACGAGGCGATGGATCCGCTCGAAAAGGTGCTCGATCACGATCCGCTGTTCGGGATGCAGCGTGTCCAGCACCAGAACCAAGCTCAGGATTTCCGCGACCAGATCCTCGATCAGAAAGCCAAGCCATGACCCGTGCCGTCGTCACCAGCGGACTGCTCGCTGCAATCACCTTGGCGCTCGCGCTTGCGGAAGCATCGGCGCAGCAGCGCACACCGCAACAGCCGGTCCAGCCTCAGCAGGCCGCCGCACCGCAGCCCGGCCGTGCCGCGCAGCCGGTGGCGGACGCCGGGTCCGCAGTGAAGGATAGCGACGTCGTCGCCAAGATCGGGGGCAGCGACGTCACCGCCGCCGAGGTGCGATCGGCGATCAGCTTCCTCGATCCGCGGCAGCAGGCGGCGCTGGCGCGCGATCCGGCGCTACTGAGTCAGACCGTGCGCGCGATCCTGGCCAATCGCTTGGCTTACAAGGAGGCGCTGTCGAAAAAGTGGGAAGAGCAGCCGGCGGTGCAGGCTCAGATCGCGCGTGTCCGCGAGAGCGTGATCGTCGACGGTTATCTCAAATCGGTGACGGCGCCGCCTGAATCCTATCCGAGCGAGGCCGAGGTCAAGGCTGTGTACGATGCGAACGCCAGCGCGCTGCTGCTCCCGCGCCGGTTTCGGCTCGCCCAGGTGCTGATCGCGCTGCCCAAGGACGCCGACAAGGATGCCGATGAGGCGGCGCGCAAGAAGCTCGCCGAGGCGCTGAAGAAGCTGAAGGCGCCCGGCGCCGACTTCGGCAAGCTCGCCAGGGAGCTGTCCGAGGATCCAGCCTCCGCAGAACGGGAAGGGGAATTAGGGTGGGTCGGTGAGCCCGACCTGCGACCGGAAATTCGCAGCCAGGTGACCGGCCTGGCGAAAGGCGCCGTGTCGGAGCCGGTTCGGCTCGACGACGGCTGGCACGTGCTCAAGCTGCTCGATACCGAGGCGGCGCGGCAGCGAACGCTGGCTGAAGTCCGCGACGGCCTGGTGCAGCGTCTGCGGGCCGAGAAGGCCGAGGCCAACAGAAGGGCCTATGTCAACGAATTGTTGAAGCAGTCGCCGCCGGTGCTCAACGAGATCGCGCTGTCGCGACTGATCGAGGCCAAGACGGAATCCCGATAGCGAACGACTTCGGGCCTCGACCCGTGAGCCTGTGCCACGCCGATCCGGCGAAAGTGCCTTATAACATATACCGTTAACAATTAGTTAAACTATCACATTCGTATGATATTGCGTCTGCATCGGATTGCTGCGGTGCAGGTGCGACGTGACGGACACCATCAACCCGGTCGATGCTCTCGACGCGGACCATCAGGCCGCCAGCCTCCGGGACGCAACCAAGCAGCGCTTTTCGCTTCCTTTCGCAGTCATCGGACCGGCGCTGGCGCTCGCCGACACTTTGATCATCGTGGCTGCTGGGACGCTCGGCGGAGTGCTCTATCAACAGGCGCTGGGAGGCATCGTTCAGGTCAGCATCTATGCCGGCCTCGGGCTGGTGGCGAGCTTGCTGTATGTGCTCGCTGCGCACCGGGCCGGTCTGTATCGGGTCAACGGCGTCATCGAGCCGCGTCCCAGCCATGGCCGCGTTGCGGCGAGCTGGTGCTTTGCGATGCTGGCGCTGGCGGTGATCCTGTTCATGCTCAAATCCGGCAGCGAGGTGTCGCGCGGTGCGATCGTCTGCATGTTTGCACTCGGCGCCTGCGGATTGTTGTGGTGGCGGCGGTTCGCCAAGCAGCGGTTGCGTTCCGCGCTCGCAGCGGGTGCGATCGCCGGCCGGCGTGCAGTGGTGATCGGGACTCGCGCCGAGCTGACTCGCTACTCGCGAGGCGTGTTGCTGCGCGACTTTGGTCTGGACGAAGTCGATCGCGTCATTGTGTCCCGTCCGGAGGCGGTCGACCGGGGCGCCGAGCTGCCGTTGCAACGGATCAACGTCGCGGTCCAGCGTATCCGGGCCTCGACGGCCGAGGAAATCGTGCTGGCGTTGCCGTGGTCGAACAACGCCGAATTCGAGACGCTGCTCGATCGCCTCCGGATATTCCCGCTGCCTGTCCGTCTGCTGCCGGATTGCGCAGTATCGTCGATCCTGGATCGACAGGGAGCGTCGGTCCCGCACGTCTATATGGTCGAATTGCAGCGACCGCCGCTGACCGCGCTGGAGCGCGGCGCCAAGCGGCTGCTGGACGTCATGGTCGCCCTGACCGCACTGGTGCTGCTGTCGCCGCTGCTGCTGGTGGCCGCGGTCGCCATTAAACTCGAGTCCCGAGGTCCGGTCATCTTCCGGCAGCGCCGCCACGGGTTCAACGGCCGGCCATTCATGATCTACAAACTGCGTTCGATGCGGGTCCAGGAAGACGGGGCGGCGGTGGTCCAGGCCACCAAGCGCGACCCGCGCGTAACCCGGGTGGGGCGGATTCTGCGCGAGACCAGCATCGACGAGCTTCCGCAGCTTGTGAATGTTCTGCAAGGGTACATGTCGGTGGTCGGGCCCCGTCCGCACGCGCTGGTGCACGATCACGAATACGGCAAGCTGATCGACAGCTACGCCTTCCGGCATCACGTCAAGCCTGGCATCACCGGCTGGGCGCAGGTTCACGGCGCGCGCGGCGGAACTCCGCGTCTCGAATTGATGGAACGGCGAGTCGCGCTCGATCTTTGGTATATCGACAATTGGAGCCTGGCGCTCGATATCCATATCATGATCAAGACCTGTTTCGAATTGATCAGGCGGCGGAATGCGTACTGACCCGTTGCGATGAGAATAGGATACCGTCTTGGGCCTGTCATATCGTCCCGCCGCGATCTTGCCTGCCCAGCGGAAGCTCCGTCGACGATCCGGTGAGTATCGGTTGTCGTCGGCGATCGCGCCGAACGGCAGCGGGGAGTTGCAGCCAACCAAATTTGTTGGGAGGCCTATTGAAAACTTTGGGGAATCACGCTTACTAGATTCTCTCGCACAGGTTCGTCGTGCGAGATGTGGTTCGGAGACAGCGACATGGTCGGTAGGAGGCATCCCTCTGAGGAAATTGCGACCAAGCTCGCCCAAGCCAACGAACTGGCAGCCAAAGGCAAGACGCAGCGAGAGATTTCCAAGGCGCTCGGCGTCAGCGTTATGACCTATCATCGCTGGAAGAAGATGCCAATCTCATCCGCAGGCTCGACTGCCACAGGCGACACCCGAGAGGACGATGCGCCGCAGGCCGAGTCCGATGATGCGCTCAAGCATCTCGAGCTGGAAAATTCCCGGCTGCGTAAGTTGGTGACCGACCTTCTGCTCGAGAAGATCAGCCTGGAGGAAGAGCTGCGCGACCGACATGCGGCGCGGCAGCGGCGATCCGAAAAAACCAAGTAGCTTCCCTGGCGAAGCCACGGCCGCGGCCTCCAACCGGAGGGCGTTTTCTTGGCACGGGGCGTGTAGGCTCAGGGGGACGATGGCGTCGAGCGGCGTCTTTCCGGAAGCCGCGTCGGTGGTCCCGGTCACGCCGCCGATCTCTGCTGCGCGGACGGCGGCCAGTTCGACGCATAATAGCCGCCGCGGTACAACCCCGGCTGCTCGAACCGTTCCAGCGCTCGCAGGTCCACCTTGTTCAGAACGACCCCGAGCAGTCGATCGTAAAGCTCGGGGCGCGCCATCAGGTGATGTTGCACCGTCCGGATCGGAGTCTTGCCCCATTCCACCACGAATACCAGCCAGTCGATCAGCGGCAGCGTCGCGCGCACGTCGATCACCGGCGCAATCGGCGGCAGATCGACGATGATATAGTCGTAGCGTCGCCGCAGGTCCTCGATCAGGCCAGAGAACGCCGGCGACGACAAGATTTCGTCTCCGTGCACGGGATGGTCCGCGCTCAGCAACGGGAGCAAAGCCAGTCCTGTGTCTGGTGCGCACCCGATTGCCCGGTCGAGAACCGCCTGGCCCTCGAGCACTTCGAGCCATCCGGCGGTGGGGCGCGGCACCAGGACGCTGGCGAGCGTCGGGCTTCGGAGATCGAGGTCCAGCAGGATCACGCGCTTGCCGGCGTCGGCCATCAGCATCGCGAGGTTGCAGGCGATCGTCGACTTGCCCTCGTTCGGCAGCGTCGAAGTGACGCCGATCACCTTGTTGTCGCGCACCGCGGGGCGCAGCTCCGCGGTCACCTTGATGGCGCGGAACGCCTCAGTGAAGATCGACAGCGGCTCGTCGACGGACCGCCGCATCAGCGGCTCGGCGATCGCCAATGGCGGGACGGTGGAACCCTCGGTCGCGGCACGCGGCTCATCGCCGGACTCTCGCTTCCGTGCCCAGCGGCCGTCGCGCGGTGCGCCAGCGCCGCGCCCCAGGCGAGTGCCGATTGACGGCACGACCGCCAGGCATTTGGTCCGCAGCGCCTGTTGGATCTGCTTCTGGGTGCGGAACGTGCCGTCGACCGCCTCACGCAGCGCCGCCACGCCGAAGCTGAGAATGATCCCGAAGGCTGCGGAGATCGCCAGCACCAGCGAGGTGATCGGCTTGCTCTTGTGCAGCGGCGGCGACGCAGAATTGATCACCCTGGCTTCCGTGATCGGAAACGACTCCTGCTGGATCACTTCCGCGTAGCGGCCGAGAAAGCTCTCATAGATCGTGTGATAGGTCTTGGCCGAGCTTTCCAATTCGGCGAGACCGATCCTGTCCCTGTTGGTGCTCTGGCCTTCCGACACCAGATTGGCCAACTCGGCCTCGAGATTCTGCTCGCGTGTCCTGGCGATCTCGTAGTCGCTCTGATAGCTCGCAGCAATCCGCCCGAGCTCGGCGGCGATGTTCCGGCTGAGCTCCTGCATCTGCTCGCGCAGATTGACCGCGGCGCTGTGATCCGCGCCGTAGCGCGCCGACAGGCTGGCGGCTCGTCCCGACAGGTCGAGATACTGATTGCGCAGCCGGGTCACGACGTCGTTCTTGAGCAGATCGGAGACCGCGGCCTCGCCAATGTCCAGCTTGCGGATTTGTTCGATCCGGTCGAGCCGCGCTTTCGCCTCGGTGGTGGCCCCGCGCGCGGTGGAGAGCTGGCTATTGAGGTCGAACAGCTGCTGCTCGCCGATCAGCCGGTTCTGACCGCCCGCCGCCGTCGTGGCGTGGCCGCCGCCGAAATCGACGATCTTGTTCCTCTCTTTGTATTCGAGAACAGCCTTGTCGGCGGCGGTGACCTTCGCTCTCAGCTCGTTGATGCGGTCCTGCAGCCAAGTGCTGGCGCGCCGGGTCGTCTCGTATTTGGCGTCGAGCTGGTCGTCGATATAGGTCTCGGCGATGGCGTTGGCGATCCGCGCGGCGAGTTCGGGATTCCGCGCGGTGTAGGAAATGTTCAGGGCATAGGTCCGCTCGACGCGGGCGATGCTGCGACGACCGAGCAATTCGTTGACGGCCCGCCGCTCCTGGTCCACGGCGCCGTTGTCGGACCAGGACACCAGGTTCCTGATCCGGCCGAGGGTGCCGCCCGAAGAGACGAAGTTCGGATCGTCGGCCAGCCGCAATTGCCGCACCACGGCGCGCGCGATCCGTTCGGACGCGAGAATCTCGACTTGCGAGCCGACCTGGATGGTGTCGAGCGGCATGTCGGCCGAGGACTGCAACTGGTTCTGAAAGATCCGCAGCTTGCTGCTGTCGATCAGCAGCGTCGCGGTCGCGGTGTATTCCGGCGGCGTCGTGGCCAGATAGGCGATTCCGACAGCGACGGTCGCGGCCGGAATCCCGATGAAGATCACGATCTGGCGGCGGAGGAATCCACCGAGTTGCTCGATCAGAGACGCCATCTGCGCGGCGGGGCTCTCGTCCCGGGACATCTCGTGATCAGCCGGATCGGATGATCGGCGCGACAGCATATCCATCGATGCGGTATCCTGGCCGAGCACTCGGTACGCAATCCGCCCCGAGGCCGAAGACTGCGGCGTGACGATCGCGCAGCCATCGATCGCGCAGAACCCGCACGTCGCCGGCGTGCGGCCGATCGGTCACATTCGTGTCTAGCCAAGAAATAATACACAATTGTAACAGATGATATTGGCGACACAGCAAGACGTCGACATATCATGCCGGTCGGGCCCCGGTGTAGCGATGTGGCCGAGCCCGTGTTCGAAGGCGCAGGGACAGGGCGTCGCGGTGATCCGCGGTTGACCGGCGCGGCTGGCCGGTCCGGGGCTCCGGGCCCTGAGCCCTCCTCAGCGCCTGAAGTCCGGCCTGCGCTTCTGCTGGAATGCGGCGACGCCTTCGGCGAATTCGGCGCTGCCGAACGCGGCACCCTGGGCGAAGGCTTCGAGTGCAAAGAACTGCTCGATCGGTTCGAACGCGCCGTTGATCAGCATCTTGGTAAGGCCGAGCGAGGTGGCGGGACCGGCGGCGAGCTCGGCGGCGAGCTTCAGCGCCTCGTCCATCAGCGTATCCGCCGGCACCACGCGTTTGGCGATGCCGAGGGACAGCGCCTCATCCGCTTCGACCCGGCGGTTGGTGAGCAGGATGTCCTTGGCCCGCATCGCGCCGATTGCGCGCGGCAGTGTCAGCGCCAGGCCGAGATCCGGGGCGGCACCGAGCCCGGGAAACGCCGCGCGGAAGTAGGCCTGGTCGGACATCAGCACGATGTCGCACAGCAGCGCCAGTGAGAAGCCGGCGCCGGCCGCGGAGCCGTTGACGGCGGCGATCACCGGCTTTTCGGCGGTGAGCAGCATCTTGGCCCAGCCGTGCGTGACCTGCATCCGCCGCCGTACCTGCGGCGCGCCGCGCTCGCCCATGTTGTTGATGTCGCCGCCGGCGCAGAACGATCCCGCGCTGCCGGTGATGACCAGAGAGCGAACCGCCGGATCGGTGAGCAATTCCGGGAGACGCGTTTCCAGATGCTGCTTCACCGCCGGCTGCAGCGCGTTGCGCGTCGACGGGCTGTTGAGGCGAACCACCACGACGTCGTCATGGCGTTCGAACACGACGGCATTGCCGTCGGCTGCGCTGCCTGCAGGCATGTGTTTCCACCCTTGTGTTGTTTCGGGTGACGATAGCGCAGTTGGCGAGAATTTGCGAAAACGATTTTCGCAATGCTAGAACGCGTCCCAAGCAACGATAGCAACAGGGTGGAGCGCGACATGCAATTGACGGCGGGCTTGCGCAAGGCGGCCTCGTTCCGCGCCGAGGAAACGGCCCTCGTCACCCCCGAGCGCAGCTTCAGCCACGGCGATTTGCTGGACCGGGTGGCGCGCCTTGCGGGTGTGTTCCGCCGCTTCGGCGTCGGGGCCGGTGAACCGGTCGCGATCCTCGCGGCCAACGGCCGCGAGTATATCGAGTGCTATTTCGCGGTGCTCTGGGCCGGCGGGGTCGTGGTGCCGGTGAATTCCCGGTTCTCGCTGCCGGAAATGATCGAACAGGTGACCGACGCCGAGCCGTCGCTGCTGGTGTGCGATCACAGCTTTCTGAACAGTGCCGTTCAACTCGCCGAGGCTTGCCGCTGCCTCACCGCCGTGATCGCGGCGGCGCCGAACGTGGCGGGGCTGCCGAAACTCCATGATTACGACGCCGCGGTCGCGGACGAGCGGCCCTGCGCCGACGCTGGCCGCGGCGGCGACGATCTCGCCTGCCTGTTCTACACCGGCGGCACCACCGGCCGTGCCAAGGGCGTGATGCTCAGCCACCGCAACCTGTGGGTCAACGCGGTGGTGACGTCGCTGTCTTTCGGCTTCGACGAGACTACGGTGGCACTCCACGCCGGCCCGCTGTTCCATCTCGGAGCCGGCGCGCGCGTCTACACCACCTCGATCATGGGCGGGCGTCATGTGGTGATTCCGCGTTTCTCGCCGAACGACGTGCTGGCGGCGATCAGCCGGCACAAGGTGACGGTGGCGACGTTCGTCCCGACGATGCTCGGCATGATCCTGCAAATGCCGGATCTCGACAGCTACGATCTGTCGAGCCTGAAGCTGATCACCTATGGCGCCTCGCCGATGCCGGAGGCGGTGCTGCAGGAATGTCTGCGGCGGTTTCCATCGATCAGGTTCGGCCAATCCTACGGCATGACCGAGCTGTCGCCGGTCGCGACCATTCTGTCGCCGGCCGATCATCTGCCGACCGCGCCGCGGCATCGGTTGCGCTCGGCGGGGCGGCCGATCGTGTCGGCCGAAGTCAGGATCGTCGATGCCCAGGATCGCGAGCTGAAGACCGGCGAGGTCGGCGAAGTGGTGGTGCGCGGGCCGATGGTGATGATGGGCTATTGGAAGCAGCCGGAACTGACGGCGCAGGTGCTGCGCGGCGGCTGGATGCACACCGGCGATTCCGGCAGGTTCGATGCCGACGGCTATCTCTATATCTCCGACCGGATCAAGGACATGATCATCACCGGAGGTGAGAACGTGTACTCGGTCGAGGTCGAGAACGCGATCGCGGCGCATCCAGACGTGCTGCAATGCGCGGTGATCGGCATTCCGCACGCCAAATGGGGCGAGGCGGTGCATGCGGTGGTGGTGCGCCGCGCCGGATCGTCGCTGACGGCGGAGCAACTGATCGCGTTCTGCCGCTCCGCGATTGCCGACTACAAATCGCCGCGCAGCATCGAATTCCGCGACGACCCGCTGCCACTGTCCAGCGTCAACAAGATCAACAAGGCGGCGCTTCGCGCGCCGTATTGGACCGACAAGGACCGGCGGGTGAATTGAGGTGTCTTCTCAGGCACCGCGCCGCCTCTGTCGTTGTTGCGAGCGAAGCGATCCAAAGGCGCAATGCAAGGGAGCTGGATTGCTTCGCTTCGCTCGCAATGACGTGGTGAGGGCGGCCGCTTTCTCGAATTCTAGCAGCGGAGACGTCTCATCCCCCCAGCGCGAAGCTTATCGCCTTGGCGGCGCGGGCCAGAGCAGGACCGTGTTTCTCGATCAGCTGCTGCTGCGACACCAGATAGGCCGGGCCGCCGAAGCTGAGCGTGTAGACCGGCCCGCCGTTCGGCGGGACGATCGCGGCGCCCACGGCGTTGATGTCCTTGCGCCATTCGCCGATCGAGATGCAGAAGCCGCTCTTCGCCATCTCCCGCGCCGAACGGGCAATGGCCTTTTCCAGCTTGGGCCAATCGTTGCCATGGTGGGCGCGGAGCTCGGCGAGCAGCGGGGTTCGCTCGTCTTCTCCGATCGCCGCCAGATAGGCTCTGCCGAGCGAGGTGGTGGCGATCGGCACCCGCGAGCCCGGCGGCAGGCGAAGGCCGATCAGCGCGTCGCTCTCGCAGCTTTCGATGTTGAGCATCATCAGCCGTTCGCGGGTGCCGAGCCCGACATGCAACTGGCTGTCCTCGGCCAGCCTGGTCATGATCGGCAATGCCGCCTTGCGAACGTCGAGATTGGCGAGCGCCGCATAGCTCAGCGCCAGCGCCCGCGCGCCGAGCTGATAGGTCGCCGAGCGCGGCTCATAGGTGAGATAGCCGAGCTGGATCAGCGTGTGGGTCATCCGCGAGATCGTCGGCTTCGGCAGGCCGGTGCGCTCCGCGAGTTCCTGATTGCCGAGCGCACGGTCGCCGGCGCGAAAGGCGCCGAGCACTTCGAGGCCGCGCGCCAGCGCCGAGACGAACAGCCGGCCCCCGGCGTCGTCGCGATCGGCGGCATCCGCGCGCGGCCGGCGTGCGGCTCGCTGCAGCGATTGACGTTCCACCCGGCGCTGTGCGCGATCTTCAGCACCGGCCGACGCGGATTGTTTCGCGGCTTTCACGGGTGTGCGTGGCTTGGCGGTCGTGGGCCGGTGCGTGGTTGTCTTAGCCGCCATGATGGTGTGTTCCGTGCGGCGCGGCCGCGGGTAGCCAGTGCGAAAATCGATTTCGCATATTGTGCGACCGCCGCTGCGGTGGCAAGCTGCACAAAAAACAAGAGGAAGCGGAAGGATGCCCATCGACCCCGCGCGCTTGCGCAACTGGCCCATTCCCGAGATCGAGCAGAGCTACACCGAGCGCGACACCATGCTGTACGCGCTGGGCGTCGGCTATGGCGACGCGCCGCTCGATGCGAACCAGCTTCGCTACGTCTACGAGCAGGATCTGCAGGTGCTGCCGTCGATGTCGGTGGTGCTGGGCTATCCGGGATTCTGGCTCGGCAATGAAGACACCGGCGTCGATTGGCGCAAGGTGCTGCACGGCGAACAGGGCTTCGAGATCTTCAAGCCGCTGCCGCCGAAGGCGACGGTGGTCGGCCGCTCGCGCGTCACCGGTCTGTTCGACAAGGGCGCCGGCAAGGGAGCGGTGCTGCTGTCGGAACGCGACGTGGTCGACAAGGCGACCGGCGAGCTGCTGTGCCGCCTGACCTCGACCACGATGCTGCGCGGCGACGGCGGGTTCGGTGGGCCGTCCGGGCCATTGCCAGTCCCGCATGCGCTGCCCGATCGCGCACCCGACCTGTCGTCGCGGATCGCGACCTCGCCGCGCGCCGCCCTGCTGTATCGGCTGTCCGGCGACTACAATCCGCTGCACGCCGATCCCGAGGTCGCGCGCAAGGCCGGGTTCGACAAGCCGATCCTGCACGGGCTGTGCAGCTTCGGCGTGGTGTGCCGTGCCTTGGTCGAACTCTGCTGCGATGGCGATCCTACGCGTCTGACCAAGATGCAGGTGCGGTTCTCGTCGCCGGTGTACCCCGGCGAGACCATCGTCACCGAGGTGTGGAACGATGCGGAAGGACGCACCTCGTTCCGCGCCAAGGTCGCCGAGCGGGACGTCGTCGTCATCAACAACGGCTTCGCCGCAGTGTCGTAATGAATTCGGTGTTATTCCGTTTGCAGGAAATTGTCGCGATCGAGCCTCGCTCTGATTGCGATGAGTCAGATGCGGTTGTGAGCGCGCGCTCCAATCGCGGGGGCACAATGCAGATTGGTAGTTCGCCGGAGTTTTGAGTGTGACTTTCGGCGGGCATCGCGTATAAGTCCGCCGACGCTGCAGTAACAACAAACAACAAAGAGGAACGCCCGTGTCCATTTCCCGACGTTCATTCGGAATCGGTGCGACTGGTCTGGTGCTCGGAACGGTCGCAGCGCCCTGGGTCCGCAACGCCAGCGCAGAGCCGGCGCCGATCAAGATCGGCGTGATCAATTCGATGAGCGGCGGTCTGTCGGCCTACGCCCAGGAAGGCAAGCCGGCGTTCGACTACATTATCGACCAGATCAACAAGAACGGCGGCATCAAGAGCAAGGACGGCGCCAAGATTCAATTGCTGCAGGCCGACGACGCCAGCCAGCCGGCGCGCACCGCGACCGAAGCGCGGCGCCTGATCACCGAGGAGAAGGTGCCGCTGCTCACCGGCACCATCCTCAGTGCCCAGATGCTGGCGCTGACGCCGGTGCTCGACGAATTGAAGGTGCCGACGCTGTCGATCTGGGCCGGCGGCGCCAAGTCGAACTACATGTTCTCGCTCGGCTACCCGTATGATCGCGGATACGCGCAGTCGATGCACGATTTCATCGTGTCGCTGCGCGACAACGACAAGTTTCCGATCAAGACCGCGGCGATGTGCTACTCGAACTATGAGGCCGGTCAGCAGGTCAACAAGTTCCTGGTCGACAAGCTGAAGGCCAGCGGCATCGAGGTGATCGGCGAAGCGCCGCTCGACACCAAGGCGCAAGATCAGACCTCCGCAATGATCCGCATCCGCTCGCTGAAGCCGGACGTCGTCACCGGCTTGGTGACGCCGCGCGACGGCATTCTGATGCATCAGGCGCGCTACAATCTCAACTATCAGGGCAGCCTGTTCGTCGGCGGCACCGGCGGCTATTCGGACCTGTCGCTGTGGAAGGATCTCGGCCCGGAGATCGGCAAGGCGGTGCTGACGCGCAACCTGTTCGGCATGACCGGATTCAGCCCCGGCGCCAAGATGGACTCGATGCAGAAGATCATCACCGAGCTCCGCGACGTCGCCAAGCTCGACCGCATCGGTCAGGGAGCTGTTCAATACGCTCAGGGCGCGCGCGTGCTGCAGCAGGTGTTGGAGAACGCCAAGTCGCTCGAACCCGACGCGTTGCTCGAGGCATTCAAGGGCTTCAAGATGCCGTTCGGCGACCCGCATCTCTACATCGCCAAGCCCAAGGGGCTGCAGTTCGCCGAGGATCGGCTGCTGACCGACGGTTCGGCGATGATGATCCAGTGGATGCCGGATCAGAGCCAGGAGGTCGTGTTCCCGAAGGAGTTCGCGCAGGCCGCTCCGCGTCCCAAGAGCTGATCCGGTCGTGCCCCTTCTCGAAGTCGACAACATCAGCAAGCGTTTCGGCGGCCTGCTCGCGCTGAACGACGTCTCGTTCGGCGTCGAGCAGGGCGAGATCCTCGGCATCATCGGCCCGAACGGCGCCGGCAAGACGACGCTGTTCGGCGTGGTCTCCGGCTTCATGCCGCCGTCCAGCGGCGACGTCCGGTTCGACGGCCAGCGCATCACCGGCATCTCGCCGGATCGGCTGACGCGCCGCGGTTTGGTGCGCAGCTTCCAGATCGTCCAGACCTTCGCCGACATGACGACGCTCGACGTCGTCACAACCGCGGCGTTGACACGACGGCCGCTGCGCGACGCGATCGACTACGCGGCCGAAGTGCTCACGCGGGTCGGCCTCGGCGCCAAACTCGACGAAACCCCGGCGACGCTGTCGCTGCAGGACAAGAAGCTGCTCGAGGTCGCCAAATGCGTTGCGACCGATCCGCAGTGCATCCTGCTCGACGAGGTGATGGCCGGCCTGACCATGGCCGAGACCGAGGCGCCGATGGCAATCATCCGCGACCTCAACCGCTCCGGCGTCACCATCGTGATGGTCGAGCACGTGATGCCGGTGATCATGCGGATGGCGACCCGGATGGTGGTGATCAATTTCGGCGAGAAGATCGCCGAGGGCACACCGGACGAGATCATCAAGGACCGCAAGGTGATCGACGCTTACTTCGGAGAGCATCTCGATGCTTGAGGTCGAAGGTCTGGTCGCAGGCTACGGCGGCTCGCCAATCCTGCGCGACGTCTCGGTGCGGCTCGCGGCCGGCGAGATCGTCGGCCTGCTCGGCGCCAACAATGCCGGCAAGACGACGCTGATCAACTGCCTGTCGGGGATCGTGCAGCCGATGTCCGGCCGCATCGTGTTCGACGGCCAGGACGTCACCCGCGCCACCGCGCGCGAACGCGTCGAGCTCGGCATCATCCAGGTGCCGGAAGGGCGGCTGGTGTTCCCGGAGATGAGCATCCGCGAGAACCTGCTGCTCGGCGGGTTCTGCGATCGCGCTCGGCCGCATCGGCCGGCGCAGATGGATAAAGTGCTAGAGCTGTTTCCGCGGCTGAAGGAGCGGCTGACGCAGGCCGCCGGCACGCTGTCCGGCGGCGAGCAGCAGATGCTGGCGATCGGCCGCGGGCTGATGGCGGAAGCGCGCATCCTGATGCTGGACGAGCCGTCCCTCGGCCTGTCGCCGTTGTTCGTGCAATACATCTTCGAAATCATCGACCAGTTGCACAAGAGCGGGCTGACCATGCTGCTGGTCGAGCAGAACCTCAATCTGACGCTGCGGCATGCGCAGCGCTGCTACGTGCTCGAGCGCGGCCATGTCGCGGTCGAGGGCGAGGCCGATTTGGTCAGAAGCGATCCGCGCACGCGGCAGGCTTATCTAGGTCTGTGAACGGAGACGGCAAGTGAGCGAATTTTGGCAGGCCTTGGCGCAAGGCGTTCTGATCGGAAGCACCTACGGGCTGCTCGCGCTGGGCATGGGGCTGGTGTACGGCGTGTCCGGCATCGTCAACTTCGCCCACGGCGATTTCATCTCGCTGGCGATGTTCATGTCGCTGGCGCTGTTCTCCGCCTTCGCGCTCGATCCTTACGTCTCCGCGGTGATCACCATCCCGGTGATGGCGCTGATCGGAGGGCTGGTCTATCGCTACCTGTTACGGCCGATGGCCGGGCATCAGTTCCTGATGATCGTGCAGCTCACGCTGGGTCTCAGCCTGGTGCTGCAGAACGGCATCCTGATGGTGTTCGGCGGCCAGCCGGCGCGCACGCCGTCGATCGTCGAATCCAAGCTGATCATCCTCGGCGACGTCGTGCTGCGGCTGCCGCATCTGATCGCCTTCGTGGTCGCGTTCGCGATGGCGATCGGGCTGTACGTGATGCTGCGCTCGACCGATTTCGGCCGCTCGATCCGCGCGGTTCACCAGAATGCCCGCGCCGCGGCGCTGATGGGCGTCGACGTCGGCCGGGTTCAAGTCGTCACCTTCGCGATCGGCGTCGCGATCCTCGCTGTCGCCGCGGCGCTGCTGCTGCCGGGCACGCCGATCACTCCGACCCAGGGCCTGCAATATACCGTGATCACGCTGCTGGTCGTGGTGCTCGGCGGCATGACCAATTTCGTCAGCATCATGCTCAGCGGCCTGGTGATCGGCATCTCCGAAGCGTTCGGTCAGATCTACGTGTCGGATACGCTCGGCCGGCTGGTGCCCTACGTGATCTTCGTCGTGATCATGCTGTTCCGGCCACAAGGCCTGACCTGGAGGACGTCATGATCGGTAAGGGCTTCTATCAGACCCTGGCGTCACCGTGGTTGTGGGGCGTCCTGGTTGTCGCGGCCTGCCTGCCGCTCCTGCTGAACAGCTATCATCTGCACCTTCTCACCCTGGCGCTGGTCTATGTGGCGCTGGCGTCGGCCTGGAACATCGTCGGCGGCATGGCCGGCCAGGTCTCGCTGGCGCACAGCCTGTTCATCGGCACCGGCGCAATGCTGGCGGCGGCGCTGCAGGTCAAGCTCGGCATCAACATGTGGGCCGGGCTGGTGATCTCGGCCGCGATCGCCGGCGCGCTCGGCGCGATGATCGCCTGGATCGACTTCCGGTTTCAACTCGGCCATTTGTCGTTCGTGCTTATCACGCTGGCGTTTGCCGAGATGGGGGCGATCATTGTCGAGGGCTGGGAATTCCTCGGCGGCGCCTCCGGCCTGCTGCTTCCGCGTGATACCGGCGACCTGCTGGCGTTCCAGTTCGGTGGCGGCCACGGTGCGTTCTGGGTGATGCTCGGGCTGGCGGCGATCATCGTGCTGGTCAACGTCGCAATCCTCAACGCGCCGCTCGGCTACTATTTGCGCACGATCCGCGATAACGAGAAGGCCGCGCAGGCGATCGGCGTCAACGTGCTGCGCCACAAGATCACCGCGATGACGATTTCGGCGGTGCTCACGTCGATCGTCGGCACCTGCTATGTCCGCTATCTGACCTTCGCCGATCCATATCTGCTGGCGACGCCGGTGATCACCATCGAGATCGTGCTGTTCGCCACCGTCGGGGGGCTCGGCCGCGCTTTCGGTCCGGCGCTGGGCGCACTGCTGCTGGTGCCGCTCGGCGAGGTGCTGCGCGGCCAGCTCGGTGGTGCGGTGCCGGGGCTGCACTACTTCATCTACGGCGTCGTCGTCATCGTGGTGATCCTCGCCACTCCGCGCGGACTGTTGCCGCTCGCCGAGCGGGCTTGGCGCGGCCTGCGCCGCCGCGGCCCCGAGCCGCGGCCGGCGTCTGTGTCGTAAAGCCATAGAGACTGCGGGCCGGGAGATTATTCTCCCGGCAGCAGCGCGGCTGCCGTCGTGCGACGGCTCGCGGCGCGGTTCAGTTTGAAGCCTTCGATGAGCCCGTAGATCGCCGGGATCACGATCAGTGTCAGCAGCGTCGACGACACCATGCCGCCGATCATCGGCACCGCGATCCGCTGCATGATCTCCGATCCCGTGCCGCTGCTCCACAGGATCGGCAGCAGGCCGGCCATGATCGCCACCACGGTCATCATCTTCGGTCGGACGCGCTCGACCGCGCCCTCCATGATCGCACCCTGCAGATCGCGCTGCGTCAGGCTCCGGCCCTCGGCGAGGCATTTCGCCTTGGCGGCGGCGAGCGCGTGATCGAGATAGATCAGCATCACGACGCCGGTCTCGGCGGCGACGCCGGCCAGCGCGATGAAGCCGACCGCCACCGCCACTGAGAGGTCGAAGCAGAGCCCCCACATCAGCCAAAGTCCGCCCACCAGTGCGAACGGCAGCGACAGCATCACGATCAGCGTCTCGGTCAGCGAGCGGAAGTTCAGGTACAGCAACAGGAAGATGATCGTGAGCGTGACCGGCACCACGATCTTCAGCCGTGCGGTGGCACGTTCTAGATACTCGTACTGTCCGCTCCAGGTCACATAGGTGCCGGGCGGGAAGCTGACGCCGTCCTGCACCGCCTGCTTGGCATCTGCGACGTAGCCGCCGAGGTCGCGGTCGCGAATATCGACATAGATGTAGGTCGCGAGCTGGCCGTTCTCGGTGCGGATCGCGGTCGGGCCGCGCGCCGGCTGCACTGTTGCCACCTCGCCGAGTGGCACGGCGCCGCCGGCCGGCAGCGGCACCAGCACGTCGCGGGCGATTCCTTGCGGATCGTCGCGCAGCTCGCGCGGATAGCGCATGTTGACGGTAAAGCGCTGGCGGCCTTCGACGGTGGTGGTCACGGTTTGGCCGCCGAGCGCGGTGGCGATGGTGTCCTGCGCGTCCTGGACCGCCAGCCCATAGCGCGCCAGAGCCGGTCGATCCGGAACGATCTCCAGATAGTAGCCGCCGATGGTGCGTTCGGCATAGGCCGAGGAGGTGCCGGGCACGGTCTTGAGCACCTGCTCGACCTGCTTGGCGAGGCGGTCGATCTCGGCAAGGTCAGTGCCCATCACCTTGACGCCGACCGGAGTGCGGATGCCTGTCGACAGCATGTCGATCCGCGCCTTGATCGGCATCGTCCAGGCATTGGAGACGCCGGGGAATTGCAGAGCCTTGTCCATCTCGGCAATCAGCTTGTCGGTGGTCAGGCCGGGGCGCCATTCCGTTTTCGGTTTGAGATTGATCACCGTTTCGAACATTTCGGTCGGCGCCGGATCGGTCGCCGTCGATGCGCGGCCGGCCTTGCCGTAGACCGAGGCAACCTCGGGAAAGCCGCGGATGATGCGGTCCTGGATCTGCAGCAGCTCGGCGGCCTTGGTGATCGACAGGCCGGGCAGGGTGGTCGGCATATAGAGCAGCGTGCCTTCGTCGAGCGACGGCATGAACTCGGTGCCGAGCTGGCGTGCCGGCCAGATCGAGATGCCGAGCACCACCAGCGCCAGCACGATCACCAGCGTCTTGGCGCGCAGCACACCGCGGATCACCGGACGATAGATCCAGATCAACGCTCGATTGATGATGTTGCGGTGTTCCGGGACGATCCTGCCGCGGACGAAGATCACCATCAGCGCCGGCACCAGCGTCACCGACAGCAGCGCCGCCGCCGCCATCGCGAACGTCTTGGTGAAGGCGAGCGGCCCGAACAGCCGCCCCTCCTGCGATTCCAGCGTGAAGATCGGCAGGAACGACACGGTGATGATCAGCAGGCTGAAGAACAGCGCCGGCCCGACCTCGGATGCGGCCTCGATCAGGATGGTGACTCGCGATTTGCCCGGCTCGGCGCGTTCGAGGTGCTTGTGGGCGTTCTCGATCATCACGATCGCGGCGTCGACCATGGCGCCGATCGCGATCGCGATGCCGCCGAGGCTCATGATGTTGGAGCCGAGGCCGAGCAGCTTCATCGCCGCGAACGCCATCAGCACGCCGATCGGCAACATCAGGATCGCCACCAACGCGCTGCGGACGTGGAGCAGAAACACGATGCACACTGCGGCCACCACCAGGCTCTCTTCCAGCAGCGTGTGCTTCAAGGTGTCGATCGCGCTGTAGATCAGCGTCGAGCGGTCATACACCGGCACGATCTCGACCGATTTCGGCAGGCTGCTGGCGATCTCCTGAAAGCGCTTCTTGACGTGTTCGATCACGTCGAGCGCGTTGACGCCGAAGCGCTGCAGCACGATGCCGCTGGCGACTTCGCCTTCGCCGTTGAGCTCGGCGACGCCGCGCCGTTCGTCCGGGCCGAGTTCGACCCGCGCGACGTCCTTCAGCAGCACCGGCGTTCCGCCGCTGGCCTTCAGCACGATGTTGCCGAGGTCGTTGATGTCCTTGATGTAGCCCTTGCCACGGATGACGTATTCGAACTCCGACAGTTCGACGGTGCGGCCGCCGACGTCGGCGTTGGAGGCGCGGATCGCCTCGCGCATCCGCGCCATCGTGATGCCGCGGTCGCGCATTCGCTGCGGATCGAGCACCACGTTGTACTGCTTGACGAAGCCTCCGATGCTCGCGACCTCGGCGACGCCTTCGGCCTTGGCGAGCGCAAACCGCAGATTCCAGTCCTGGATCGCGCGGGTGTCGGCGAGGTTCAGCTGCTTCGACATCACCGCATATTGATAGACCCAGCCGACGCCGGTGGCGTCCGGGCCGATGCTCGGCGCGACACCCGTCGGCAGGCGGGAGGCAGCGCCGTTGAGGAATTCCAGCACCCGCGAGCGCGCCCAATAGATGTCGGTTCCGTCCTCGAAGATGACGTAGACGAACGACACGCCGAAGAACGAGAAGCCGCGTACCACCTTCGACTTCGGCACGGTCAGCATCGCTGTGGTCAGCGGATAGGTGACCTGATCCTCGATCACCTGCGGCGCTTGTCCGGGATATTCGGTGTAGACGACGACCTGAGTGTCGGAGAGATCCGGAATAGCGTCGAGCGGCAGATGCAGCAGGGCGTAGAGGCCTGCGGCTGCCGCAAAGCCGGTGCCGAACAGCACCAGCAGCAGATTACGCGCCGACCAGGAGATGATGCGGGCAATCATTGCTGGGCTCCGGTGTGATCATGTGAATGGCTGTGGGACGACGCGGAGGGCTCGGCGGCAGGCGCGTCCGCCGCTTCGGCAAACCCCTTCAGCGCCGCCTTCAGGTTGCTCTCGGCATCGATCAGGAAGTTGGCCGAGGTGACCACCGCTTCGCCTTCGTCGACCCCATGTTTGATCTCGACGATGCCGTCGCCGCGTCGTCCGAGCGTCACGGCGCGCGGCTCGAACCGGCCATCACCCTTGTCGATCAGCACGATGCGACGACTGCCGCTGTCGAGCACCGCCGAGGTCGGAATCGTCAGCACCGGCGCGTCGCCGCCGACGTCGATCTCGGCATCGACATACATGTCCGGCAGCAGCTTCAGGTCGGGATTGGCGAGCTCGACCCGCAGCCGGGTGGTGCGGGTGTCGCGATTGACCTGCGGATAGATCACCGCAATCGTTCCGGACAGCGCGCGATCCGGGAAGGCGCGCGCCCGGATCGTCACCTTCTGGCCGACAGAGAGAGAGCCGAGATCGCGTTCAGCGACGTCGACCAGCGCCCACACCGTCGAGATGTCGGCGATCCGAAACAGCACATCGCCGACATTGGCGCGCATGCCCTCGGTGGCGTTGCGTTCCAGCACGATGCCGTCACGCGGCGCACGCCACTGCACGCGCACAGGCGCGGTCCGCGTTCGATCCATCTCGGCGATGGTTTCCTCGGGCACGTCGAGATTAACCAGCCGCTGCCGGGAGCCGCGGCCGAATGCTTCGATCGTGCCGGTGGTCTTCGAGTTGATGGTCGACAGATATTCGGCGGCGGCCGAGCTGATCGCCGAGCTGTAGATCTGCATCAGTGGCTGCCCGGCTTTGACGAAGCTGCCGGTGGTGACGTCGGCGATCTTCTCGACGAAGCTCTCGCTGCGCATCGCGATCACCGAGACGCGGCGCTCGTCGAGCTGGATCACGCCCGGCGCCTTCACCAGCACATGGAGGGCGCGGCGCTCGGCCGGCTCGGATTTGACGCCGCTACGCTGGATCTTGCCCGGAGAGAGTTTCACCGTGCCGTCGGTGCTGTCCTCGCCCTCATAAACCGGGACGTAGTCCATCCCCATCGAGTCTTTCTTCGGCACCTTGGAGATGTCGGGCAGCCCCATCGGATTGCGGTAGTACAGGATCTTGCGACTCGGATCGGGCACAGGCTTCGGCGCCGGCTGCGTCGAGGGCTCGTCCGCTTCGTAGACCGGCAGAAAAGCGTGACCTTGGGCGTCGGTCTTCGGTACAGCCGACCAGCGCGGCGCGCCGGATGGATCGCGGTAGTACAACGGCGACCGCTCGTCAGCCGCGGCAGGCGCAGCGAGACAGAGTCCGATCAGAAGCAGCAGGAATGGTGAGCGCAGTGTAGCCATGACGTGCACCGTCGCGCGCCGCGAGGGCGCAGTTCGATTGTCGGGAGAAGTGAAAGACGGCGGCGCCGCGGCATGCGGCGCCGCTTGCGCCTACTTGAACGCCTTGACGATCACCTTTCCGGTGACGGTTTCGGGCTCGCCTTGGACCTTCGCCGACAGCGTGATCAGGTAGCGGCCCGCCATCGGCAGGTCGGTCTTGAAGGCGTACACGCCGGGCTCGGGCGACGGCAGCGCCGTCACTGGCGACACCATGTCGGCCATGTTGTCCGGCGCCATGTCGACGCGGGTCTTGAAGATCACCGCGCCTTCCACCGGTTTGCCGGTGGTCTTGTGGGTCAGGCGAATGCTGACGGTGACGTCGTCGCCTTTCTTGATTTCGGCCTTAGTGGCCTCGAACGCGTAGTCACCCGCACCGGCGATCGCGGCGGTCGCAAACAGGGTGAGCGCGGCGGCGACGGCCGCTGCGGTGCTTAATTTCGCAGTCATCATGATCTCCAAACGTGTCTGATCTCGTGCCGCGGCCTGACGGCACGCAGCAGCTAGCGGCGCGGGCGACGTGCCCGCGCGGTTCGTCAGCAGGAGATCAGATGCGAGGAGGTCGGAACGGCGGGCTGCCGGCGTGGTCCGGCACGAACAGGTCGGCCGGCGGGAAAACCGTGCCGGCGGGCTGGGCGATGAACTTCACCGGCACAGAAGGAGCCGGCGAGAAACCGACCGAGGCGCCGACGCAGCAGAACCCGAGGGGGCATTTGGCCGGATGTTGCGGCAGGGACGGCGTTGCTGGCGCCGCATCGGCGGGGATGCCGTGGCAAGATTCGAGGGCGGCGGTGACGTGGTCAGCGTGGGCGCTGACGTGATGCTCATGGTGTTGGAGGTGCTGCGCGGCTTCCGCCGGTCCGGTAGGCAGCATGACGGCCGACGCCGAGCCGACCGGCAAAGCCGCCAGCGACAACGCGATCATCAGCGCCAAGATCGTCCGGAACAGTCGCATTCCGCTTTCAGTTCGTCGCGAGCTATCTATCAATTCGATAGCAGCACCATGGTCGTGCGACTTGTCACAGGTCAAGATCGAAGTCGTATTCGGCTTTGCCGGCTGCAAGTCGACCTTGTCGTCCCTTATACCCCTGCCGGGTATTTGATGGCAAGGTGGATGGCGCCGCATTGCGATTGTCACAACAACGAGAGTCTCTCGTCTCGGTTTCGCGAGGATGTCGTGACGTCGATGGCATGAGAAGGATTTTTCCTTTTACTCCGCATTTCGCGTCAAAGACCGTCAGAGTTCGTCGCTTTGACGCTGCCTGCGTTGTTTTTATTCTCCGGGCATTGCGAGGCGCAACTTCGCCCGGTAGTCGATAGGGAACGCCGCCACGAGGGCGGCCACCTGGAATCGATGAACGAGCCGATCATGAATGCTCCCTGGCAACCGCCTGCGGGAGAGCGCCCCGCCTTTGTGTCGTCACAGCCCACGACCGGGATCCTGATTGATCGCGTCCGCAAGGTGTATCCGGCGCGCAAGAGCAGCACGGAAGTGGTCGCCCTGGACGACATCAGCCTGACCGTGCCGAAGGGCTCGATCCTCGGCGTGATCGGCCGCAGCGGCGCCGGCAAGTCGACGCTGATCCGGCTGATCAACGGCCTCGACAAGCCGTCGAGCGGCCGCGTCGTCATCAACGGCGTCGAGATCACCGCGCTGTCCGAGCGCGATCTGCGCACCGCGCGGCGCTCGATCGGCATGGTGTTTCAGCATTTCAATCTGCTGTCGTCGCGCACCGCGTTCGGCAACGTCGCACTGCCGCTCGAGATCGCCGGCACGCCCAAAGCCGAGATCGAAAAGCGCGTGCTGCCGCTGCTCGACATGGTCGGGCTCGCCGACAAGCGCGACCGTTATCCGGCGGAGCTGTCCGGCGGCCAGAAGCAGCGCGTCGGCATTGCCCGCGCGCTCGCGACCGAACCCTCGGTGCTGCTGTCGGACGAAGCGACGTCCGCGCTCGATCCGGAAACCACCGACCAAATTCTCGAGCTGTTGAAGCAGATCAATCGCGATCTGCATCTCACCATCCTGTTCATCACCCACGAGATGGCGGTGGTGAAGGCGCTGGCCGACCGCGTCGCGGTGATCGAAGGCGGCCGCATCGTCGAGGACGGCGCGACCTTCGATGTGTTCGCCACTCCGCGCCACGAGGTGACGCGGCGTTTCGTCTCGTCGGTGACCGGCAGCGGCGCGCCGGACTGGCTCTTGGAAAAACTACAGCCGCAGCAGCCGCCGGGCGGAAGTGCGGTGCTGCGCATCACCTTCAAGGGCAGCGACGCCAGCCAGCCGCTGCTGTCGCGGGTGTCGCGCGGCGTCGGCGTCGATCTCAACATTCTGTCGGGGCAGGTCGAGATGATCGCCGGCCATCCGTTCGGCACGCTGATTGTGACGCTCGACGCCGCGCCCGAGGTGCTGCGCCAGGTGATCGCGCAACTGTCGGCCGGCAACAATCTGGTGGAGCAGCTCGGCTATGTCGCCTGAACTCATTCGCATGATTGCGTCGTCGACGCTCGACACCCTCTACATGGTCGGGCTGGCGGGTCTGTTCGGCACGCTGATCGGCCTGCCGCTCGGCATCTTCCTCGCCACTTCTCAGCCCGGCGAGCTGTTCGCCGCGCCGGTCGCCAATCGCCTGATCGGCGTCGTCGTCAACGCGACGCGCTCGACGCCGTTCATCATCCTGGTTGTGGCGATCGTGCCGCTGACCCGGCTGATCGCCGGAACCTCGATCGGCACCGCGGCGGCGACCGTGCCGCTGACGATTGCGGCGATCCCGTTCATCGCCCGCGTCATCGAGGCGGCGATCCGCGAGGTCGACCACGGCCTGATCGAAGCCGCGCGTGCGTTCGGCGCCAGCCCGCTGCAGATCGTGCGCAAGGTGCTGCTGCCCGAAGCGATGCCGGCAGTGACGATGGCGCTGACCCTCACGCTCGTCAGCCTGCTCGGCTATTCGGCGATGGTCGGCGCGGTCGGCGGCGGTGGCCTCGGCGACCTCGGCATCCGCTACGGCTATCAGCGCTTCATGCCGGAGGTGATGCTGACCGTGGTGCTGGTGCTGATCGCGCTGGTGCAGGGCGTGCAGACGCTCGGCGACACCCTGGCGCGCAAGCTCGATAAGCGCCGCATCCGCCGTCACTGATTTTCGCTGTTCAGACCAGGAGTATCCGATGCGCCGTCTTGCCGTTTCCCTGATCGCGTTGGCCTTCGCCGGCGCCGCCCATGCCGAGACCATCCGGGTCGGCGTCACCGCCGGCCCGCACGCCGAGATCCTCGACGTGGTCAAGAAGGTCGCCGCCGAGCGCGGCCTCGACATCAAGCCTGTCGAGTTCACCGACTACGTGGTGCCGAACCAGGCGCTGGCGCAGAAGGAACTCGAGGCCAATTCGTTTCAGCACGAGCCGTATCTGAAGGCGCAGCTCGCCAAGACCGGCTGGACCATCGTCAAGGTCGCCAACACCATCGCGTCGCCGCAGGGCGTGTATTCGGTCAAGGTCAAGGCGCTCGCCGATCTGAAGCCGGGCGCCACCGTGGCGATCGCCAACGATCCGTCCAACGGCGCGCGCGGCCTGCAGATCCTGGCGCTGCACGGCCTGATCAAGCTGAAGGACGGCGTCGGCGCCACCGCGACGGTCGCCGACATCATCGACAACCCGAAGAAGCTGAAATTCGTCGAACTCGACGCCGCGCAGCTGCCGCGGTCGCTGCAGGACGTCGATCTGGTGTCGATCAACAACAACTACGCGGTGCAGGCCGGCCTCGATCCGTCCAAGGACGCGCTCGCCCGTGAGAATGTCGAGGGCCCCTGGGTCAACATCATCGCGGTGCGCGAGGAAGACAAGGACAAGCCCTGGGTCAAGCAACTGATCGACGCCTATCACTCGGACCCGGTCAAGCAGTTCGTCGAGACGCGATTCAAGGGGACGTATATCCCGGCGTGGTGAAGGCGCACCTTTCACGCAACCACAAACGTCATCCCCCGCGCATGCGGGGGATCTAGTATTGCAGTGCTTCAGTGACTGACGCAGGGCGCCTCAATGGCAACGCTCTGGGATACTGGGTCGCCCGCCTTCGCGGGCGACGACGGTAGAGGGTGAGGCATACTCAGCAGCTCGACAGCGAACATTGAACCGTTAAGGCGCGTCGCGGTATCGCTTGTTACCAAACGCCCATTCCCGTCATTGCAAGCGCAGCGAAGCAATCCACAAAGCCTCGTGCGCGGAGCTGGATTGCTTCGTCGACTTCGCCTCCTCGCAATGACGATGCGGAGAGGTGCGGCGGAACGTTGAGGCTCCGCCGCCTGGTCCTCAGACCTCTTCGTCAGCTCCACACCCCGCTGCGTCGATCCTCGACCCGTTTGGCCTTGTGAGTGGCGCGGGGCAGGGTGTCGGGCTTCAGCACCGTGACCGCGGCCGAGACGCCGGTGATGGCCTTGAGCTGCGTTCGAACCGGTCGGCGAGCGCATGGGGCTCGCCGTTGTAGCCGTGGATGTGCTTCACTTCGACGGTGAGGCGATCGAGGTGATTGATCCGATCGACCACCAGCCGATATTCGCCGGTCAGCTCGTGATCCTGCCGCGCCACCGCCTCGACGTCACTCGGGAACAGGTTGACGCCCTTGATGATCAGCATGTCGTCGCGCCGGCCGTGGACGCCGTTGAGGCGGATCGCGGTGCGGCCGCAGCGGCACGGCTCCGGATTGAAGCTGACGATGTCGCCGGTGCGGAACCGGATCATCGGCCGCGCGGTCTTCTGCAGCGTGGTCAGCACCATTTCGCCGCGGTCCCCCGCCTTCACCGGTTCGCCGCTGTCGGGATCGATCACTTCGACCAGGATGTGATCCTCGGCCCAGTGCAGCCCGTCCTTCTCCTCGCACATTCCGGCGCAGGAGCCGAAGATGTCGGACAGGCCGTAGTAGTCGTAAACGGACGCCCCCCATAGTTGCTCGATCCGGTTGCGGGTTTCGGGAATCGAGCCGCCGGGCTCGCCGGCGACGAAGATCCGGCGGACGGCCAGATCCTTGCGCAGGTCGTAACCTTCCTTGATGGCGGTCTCGCCCAAGTACCAGGCGTAAGACGGCGTGGTCCAGATCACCGTGGCGTGGAATTGGCGCAGGATCTGCAGCAGCCGGTCGGATGGAATCGTGCCGGCGTGGATCGTCAGCGCGCCGAGCTTCTGCGCGCCGAGCACGCACGGCCCGCCGATGAACAGCGAGAAGTTCAGCGAATGTACGTAGCGATCGCTTGGCCGCATTCCGGACGACCAGAACTGCCGCGCCTCATATCGATCCAGCCGTCGAAGTCCGATTGCGTGAACGGCGAGGCGGTCGGGACGCCGGTCGAGCCGGACGACGCGGAGATATAGACGATGTCACGCTCCGGCACGGCGACGAGGTCGCCGAACGGCGGCACCGCGAGCTGGCGGTCACGCAAGCTGCGCTTGTCGATGAACGGAAAGCGGCGGATGTCGTCGAGCGATTTGATCTGGTCGGGCGAAACCTTCGCGGCGTCGAACGCGGCGCGATAGGCCGGCGAGCCCGCAGTGGCGTGGGCGACGTGCTTTTGCAGCAGCGACAGTTTCAGCGCGTCCCAGTCGGCGCGCGATTGGGTTTCGAGCTTGGCGTCCCAATACGGACGCTCGTCGGAAGTCGTAGTCATGTGCGGTGGTCCTGAATGCGGACGACCGGCCGCAGGGCCGGTCGTGCTCTCGATGCAAGGATGAGGGACGATCGAGGCGGCGGCCGGGCTCACCAGGTGGTGAGAATGGTGCCGTTGAAGCGTTTCTCGGTGAAGACCTTGACCTCCGGCGAGCGATAGATCTCGACGAACTTCTTCAGCGTCGCGTTGTCCTTGTTCTTGGCGCGGACCGCGAACACCAGGTTCCAGTTGGTGTCGGCGCCTTCGAGCAGCAGCGCGCTCTTCGGGTCGAGCCCGGCGCTGAGCGCGTAGTTGAGATTGACCGCCGAGAAATCGAGGTCGTTCAGCGAGCGCGGCAGTTGCGCAGCGTCGAGCTCGACGATCTTGAGCTTCTTCGGGTTGTCGGCGATATCGGCGATCGTCGCCTTGATGCCGATGCCAGGCTTCAGCTTGATCAGACCGGCTTTTTCGAACAGTTGCAGCGCGCGGGCGCCGTTGGAAGGATCGTTCGGGATCGCTGCGCTGGCGCCGTCCTTGATGTCGCTCAGCGTCTTGACCTTGTTCGAGTAGAGTCCGATCGGCACGATGATGCTCTTGGCGATCGACACGATGTCGTAGCCACGTTGCGCCACCTGGTTGTCGAGATAGGGCTGGTGCTGGAAGTTGTTGATGTCGAGATCGTCCTGCGCCAGGGCCGCATTCGGCACGGTGTAGTCGGTGAATTCGGTGATCTTCACCTCGATGCCCTGCTTGGCGGCGAGATCGCCGGCATAGCGCAGGATCTCGGCGTAGGGACCGGCGGTGGTGCCGATCCGGACCACTTCGGTGCCGAAGGCCGGAGCCGCGGCGGTGAGTGCGGCGAAAGCTGCCGCGGCGAAAACGAGTTTACGTGCCATGGGAATTCAACCTCGATACGTGACCATCTTGGTGGTCGTGGTTTGCGGGGAAACTACCGGCCGCCCGAACCAGCGGCCATTTCGAAATCCGTGACGGGGCGAGATCGGGATTTCCCGATCTGCCGTCGTCGCAGAAGATTCGTGTTGCGTGTGCGGCCCGCGATGCCCGCCGCGCCTTCGCGCTGCGCGCGACGCGAAGGTGGCTTGGGCGCCGTTTGGGTGGCGGGACGCGGTGCCGCTGCTGGTTACTGCAGCCGCGGGCGGACATCTTTCGCGCAGCGGGTCGCGGCCTTCTGGGCGGCGACCAGCGAACCGAACGACTGTCGCTCCAGACTGTTGAAGTCGTGATGGGCCGCGAAGAAGCAGAACTTGCGTCCGTCCCGGACGACGATGCCGGCGGTGCGGGCGTGAACTTCAATGACGTAAGCGTCGGACATGACTCTCCCACTGGCAAAGCCAGCGCCTTCTGATCTCTGATGATGTCGGTGGTGTCGAAACGGTGTCGGCGTCAGCCGAGGATCATTCGACAGCGACAACAGAGGCCGGAGCGGGGAGGAGAGAGCCGGGTGGCCGTCCGGGCCGGCGCGGTCGCGCGCAATGCAGTGGTGGTGCGGCGATGCGTGGCAGGTCGTTCAGCAATGATCGAGATGTTGGCGTTCATGAGCCGATCTCCGTCAACAAAGGAGCCCACGAGCCGTGTCGTGGCGCTTTAGCGATTAAACCCGCGGCGCAAGCTGCTCCGTCAAATCCCGCGATCCGCGTCAACGAAGGACGTCGGACGAGTCAAATCTGCCTGACCTCGATGTGAAGTCAACGTTCGCGGAAAAATAAGATCGATTTGGCGCGGGATCGCGACAACGAGCAAGCGGTGATGTCTGCGCGATCGCGTGGAGAGAAATTTCTGCTGCGCTGCGCCTGTCGCTTGCTTGGCGGAAATCCGGAGGCGACCGGCATCGACGGCAGAGGCGGTGTGCGAGCAATGATCGGAATCGCAGGTGCCGGTCAGGGCTGAGCCGCGGGACCGGACGGTCGTGCTGTCCCGCCCGCAATGCCGGTACCGTCGGCCGCCGCGATCCCGCTGAAGTCGATCGCCTCTCCGCGCATCCGCGACAACGAGGCGAGCGCGCGGTCGCGATCGCCCTCGAGCAGTTCGCGGTAGTGGGATTCGGCCGCATTCGGGCGGCGTTGACGGATCGAGCGCAAGGTCGCCGCCATCAGGTCAGCGCTGAGCCGGCGGATCTTGCGGGTCTGATAGTCGAGCGGCGATTTCCAGATCGTGGTCCACACCGTCTGGTTGGCGAGGTCGGCGAGCAGTTCGACCAGCAACTCGTTGCCGGAACCCCGCGCAATGGTTCTGACAGCGCGGGTCGTGGTGCGCGCGAAGCCGATCGGATCGTCGATCTCGACACCCGCATTCAGCTCGTCGCAGCGCCGCGCCAGAGTCTCGACGAAGCTCTCGATCGGCGAGGTCGCCATCGTCCGCACCGCGAGCATCGACAGCGCCGTGCGGACGTTGAACAGATCGGCCACCGACTTCAGCGACAGCGGTTTGACGTAGGCGCCGCGCCGCGGGTTCAGTTCGACCAGCCGGCGCCGTTCGAGAATGCGGATCGCTTCGCGGATCGGGCCGCGACTGACGCCGAAGTCGCGCGCCAGATCGAGCTCGACGAGACGCTCGCCGGCCTTGCGGCGGCCGGAGACGATATCGGCGCCGAGTTCTTCGGCGATCTGATCGGGCAGCGTCCGCAGAGAGAAACGGCCCGCCGGGGCGCCGTCGTCGTCGCCCACAGCCCTGCGATGGTTTGTCGCTGCCATGATGTCTCCTCGCCTCCGTGACGGCGGCTCGCGCGTTGCCGCTCCTTCGTAGCGCGACAGTCGATTGTTGACAATCGACAAACCGTGTCCTTTGATGGCGCCGCCGACGCCGGTCAGGGACCGGCGACAAGCCGAAACAGGCGACGGCCCGCACGCGGACGCGGCGGATCAAGGGAGGATATGGCGATGACGTTCGCGCAGGTGCGAACCCGCACCCGAGATGTCGGGTCGAAGTGGCTTGAAGTAAGCGCCGCCTCGCCGCTGTCGCTCGTGTTGAATCGGTTCGCGCCTGGCTCTGCGGTCGCCGTCCGCGGCGTGCTGAGCTGACGCGCGCGATGTCGGTTGGCCAGACCATCGAGTTGAACGGAGCAGCCGCGCCGAGCGGCGGTGGATCGCCGCTTCTGGCGGTGCGCGATTTGTCGCTGTCGTTTGCCACGGCCAGCGGTTCATTGCCGATCACGCGCAACGTCGGCTTTTCGATCGCGCCCGGCGAACGCGTCGGGTTGGTCGGCGAAAGTGGCTGCGGCAAGACGGTCACCGGGCTCTCGCTGCTGCGGCTGCTGCCGGCGCACAACGCGCAGGTCCGCGGCGAGATCAGGTTCGAAGGCGTCAACCTGTTGGAATTGTCCCCGCGGCGGATGCGGGCGGTGCGCGGCCGCGACATCGCGATGATTTTTCAGGAGCCGATGAGTGCGCTCGATCCGGTGTTCACCGTCGGCGATCAGATCAGCGAAGCCTATCGGGTGCATTTTCCGGTCAGCCGGGCCGAGGGCCGTGACCGCGCCATCGAGGCGCTGCGCGAGGTCGGCATTCCGGCGCCGGAACGGCGCTGCGACGAGTATCCGCATCAACTCTCCGGCGGCATGCGGCAGCGCGTGATGATCGCGATGGCGCTGATCTGCAAGCCGAAGCTGTTGATCGCCGACGAGCCGACCACGGCGCTAGACGTTACCGTCCAGGCCCAGATCACCGACCTGCTGCGGTCGCTGAGCGAACGGACCGGTACCGCGCTGATTTTCATCACCCACGATCTCGGCGTTGTCGCCGAGACCTGCACGCGGATGATCACGATGTATGCCGGCGAGGTCGTCGAAGACGCACCGGTCGACGACGTGCTGACGCGGCCGCGCCATCCCTACACCTCGGGTCTGCTGCGTTCGCTGCCGGGACTCAGCGCGCGCCGCGGTGTGCTGTCGTCGATTCCCGGCCGCGTGCCGTCGCCGAATGCGATGCCGGCCGGCTGCCGGTTTCGCGCGCGCTGCGCCCACGCGGCGGCCGGTTGCGAACGCGAGCAGGCGATGGTCGAGGTCGATGCCGGCCATGGCGCTCGCTGCTGGCGCGCGGCCGAACTGGCGTTGCCGGGAGCGGTGAATTGACAGATTCAACTTCGCCCACTCCGAGCGAGATCATCGCGGTGCGCGATCTGCGCATCCTGTTTCCGACCCGCGACGGCCACGACACCGTCAAGGCGGTCGACGGCATGGATTTCGAAGTCCGGAGCGGCGAGACCTTCGGCATCATTGGCGAGTCCGGGTCGGGCAAGACCACGCTCGGCCGCGCTTTGGTATCGCTGCTGAAGCCGACCGAGGGACAGATCCTGCATCAGGGCGTCGATCCCGCTGGGCTCGGCGCCAAGGCGTTTCGTCGGCACCGCCGCGACTACCAGATCGTGTTTCAGGACCCCAACGCCGCGCTCAACCCGCGAATGACCATCATCGACAGCGTGATGGAGCCGCTGGAGATCGTCGGCGAGGGCGATGCGGCATCGCGCCGTCGCCGCGGCATCGCGGCGATCGAGCGGGTCGGTCTGTCTCCCGAGGCCGCCGATCGCTATCCGCATCAGCTCTCCGGCGGACAGAAGCAGCGCGTCAACATCGCGCGGGTGTTGACGCTGCGTCCCAAAGTGATCGTCTGCGACGAGGTGGTGGCGGCGCTCGACGTCTCGATCCGCGGGGACGTGCTCAACCTGTTCGCCGATCTGCAGCGCGAGTTCGGTCTCACCTATGTGTTCATCACACACGATATCTCGGTGGTGTCGCACATCTCCGATCGGATTGCCGTCACCTATCTTGGCAAGCTGATGGAGCTCGGGCCCGCCGAAGACGTGATCGAGCGCCCGATGCATCCTTATACGCGTGCGCTGCTGTCGGCGGAGCCGATTCCATTGCCCTCGCATCTGCGGGTCGATCGCCGCATCATTCTCGAAGGCGAGATTCCGAGCCCGGTGGCGCCGCCGTCCGGCTGCCGGTTTCGCACGCGCTGCCCCTCGGTGCAGCCGCGCTGCGCCGCCGAGGCGCCGGCGTGGCGCGAGGTCAGGTCGGGACACCGCGTCGCCTGTCATTTCGCGACCACGGAAGGTCCGCCACCCGATCAACGACAAGCAGAAAACACAACAATCATGGGAGGACCAACATGCGCGTGATCGATTTGGGAAACCGCACCTTACGCCGTCGCGAAGTTCTGGCGCTGTTCGGCGGCGCCGCCGCGGCCGGCGTGCTCGGGTTGCCGGGCGAAGTGCTGGCCGCCAAGACCGGCGGCATACTCAAGGTCGCTGCGCCTGCCAATCCGTCGTCGCTCGATCCGGCGACCGGTGGCGCCGGCTCCGATCACAGCATCCTGTGGACCATGTACGACACGCTGGTCGAATGGGACTACGACACGTTGAAGCCGAAGCCCGGCATGGCGAAGTGGTCGTATCCCGATCCCAAGACCATGGTGCTGGAGATTGCCGAGGGCATCAAGTTTCACGACGGCACGCCGCTCGACGCCGAGGCAGTCAAGTTCAACCTCGATCGCAATCGCTCCGACCAGCGTTCCAACGTCAAATCCGATCTGCTGACCATAGAAGCTGTTGAAGTGACCGGCCCGCTTCAGGTGACGCTGAAGCTGAAGAATCCCGACACCTCGCTGCCGGCGATCCTGTCGGACCGCGCCGGCATGATGGTGTCGCCGACCAATATCAAGGCGCTCGGCAACGAAACCGACCGCAAGCCGGTTGGCGCCGGCCCCTGGAAATTCGTGCGCTGGAACGACAACGAAATTATCGTCGTCGCCCGCAATGAGAATTACTGGCGCAAGGGCCGACCGTTCCTCGATGGTATCGAGTTCAACATCATCCCGGAGAACGCCACTGCGCTGCGCTCGGTGGTCGCCGGCCAGAACGACATGACGTTTCAATTGCCGGCGCGGCTGAAGCCGGTGATCGAGCGCGCCAAGGATCTCAAGATGGTGTCGTCGCCGACGCTGTACTGCATCCAGGTGTATTTCAACTACGCCCGCGCGCCGCTCGACAACGTCAAGGTCCGTCAAGCGATCAACTTCGCGCTCGATCGCGACGCCTTCGTCAAGGCGGCGCTGAGCGGGCTCGGCGAACCGGCCCGGATGACGCTCCCGAGCACCCATTGGGCCTACGCCAAGGACGTCGCCGGCACCTATCCGCACGATCCGGAGAAGGCGAAGAAGCTTCTCGCCGAAGCCGGCTACAAGGACGGGCTGGAAATGTCGATCGGCGGCTACACCGACCAGGATTCGGTGCGGCGCGGTGAGATCATCCAGGATCAGCTCGGCAAGGTCGGCATCAGACTGAAGTTCACCCGCGGCACCATCGCCGAGATCAGCGCGCAGTTCTTCGCCCAGGAGAAGAAGTTCGACCTCTTGGTGTCGGCCTGGACCGGCCGGCCCGATCCGAGCATGACCTACGCGCTCGGCTTCGACAAAGGCGCCTACTACAACGCCGGCCGCACCGCCGATCCCGAGCTGTCGAAGCTGATCCAGGAGAGCCGGGCCAGCCAGGATCTCGCCGAGCGCGCTGCGGTGTTCGCCAAGATTCAGCGCATCACCGTGGGGCAGGCGCTGTCGGCTCCGCTGGCGTTCCAGTACGAGCTCGATGCGCTGTCGGCGAAGGTGAAGGACTTCCAGCCGAACCTGCTCGGCAAGCCGAAGTTCGAGAACGTCTCGCTCGCCTGATCGTCCGGCGCCGCGAGCGATCGCGGCGCCCTTCTCTGGACTGGTTTCGCCATGTTGAACGCTCCGCGTCTGCGCATCATCGGTCGCCGCCTGCTGCACGCGGTGCCGGTGGTGGTGCTGTCCACCTTCATCGTGTTCGGGCTGCTCAAGCTGGTGCCGGGCGACGTCGCGGTGACGCTGGCAGGCGACAACGCGTCCGAGCAGCGCATCGCCGAGATCCGCGAACTCTACGGCCTGAACCAGCCGTTCCTGGTGCAATACGGCTCGTGGCTGGCGAAGGCGGTGCAGGGCGATCTGTCGAATTCGCTGGTGTCGAGCGAGGCGGTGCTGACTTCGATCGAACGCTGTCTGCCGCACACGCTGCTGATCGTGGCGCTGGCGCTGCTCACAGCGCTGGTGATCGGCGTGCCGCTCGGCATCGCGGCTGCGGCGAAGCCCGGCTCGTGGATCGACGGGATCGTGATGGCGGTCGCATCGCTCGGCGTCGCGGTGCCGAATTTCTGGCTCGGCATGCTGCTGGTGGCGTTCTTCTCGCTGCAGCTCAACTGGCTGCCGGCCACCGGTGCGGTGTCGCTGATGAAGGACCCGGCCGCCGCGCTCAGCCACGCGCTTCTGCCGGCATTGGCGCTCGCCTCCGGCGGCATTGCCGAGGTGGCGCGGCAACTGCGCTCTTCGCTGGTCGAGATCATGTCGTCGCAGCAGGTCCGCACGCTGCACGCCAAGGGCCTGCCGCCGTCGTCGATCCTGTGGCGGCACGGGCTGAAGAACGTCAGCGTCAATTTGCTCACCGTGATCAGCCTGCTCGCCAACCGGATGCTGGCCGCAACCGTGGTGGTGGAGGCGGTGTTCGCCATTCCGGGGATGGGCGGTCTGATCGTCAACGCCGCGATGAACCGTGATTTTCCGGTGGTGCAGGGCGTGGTGTTCACCATGGTGCTGATCGTGGTGGCGCTGAATCTGCTCACCGACATTCTCTACAGCGTGCTCGACCCGAGGATCTCGTCATGACGACGGTCTCGCTCACCGCCCCGCAGCATCACCACCGCTGGCGTCGATCGCGCCGTTTCCTGCGCTGGTTCGTCTCCGATCTGCGCGGCGCCATCAGCCTCACGTTTCTGCTGATCCTGCTGGTGATCTCGCTGTTGGCGCCGTGGATTGCGCCATACGATCCGGTCGCCCAGGACATCGATGCGGCGCTGGCGCCGATGTCGGCACAGCATTGGCTCGGAGCGGACGATCTCGGCCGCGACACCCTGAGCCGGTTGATCTACGGCGGCATGGCGTCGCTGTATGCGAGCTTCCTGGCGGTCGCGATCGCCGTGCTGATCGGCGTCCCGGTCGGCATCCTCGCCGGCTATCTCGGCGGCTGGGTCGATACCATGATCAGCCGCGTCATCGACAGCTTCCTGTCTTTCCCGGCGATCGTGCTGGCGATCGCCGTCACCGGCGCGCTCGGCATCGGTCTCACCAACGGCATGATCTCGGTCGGCATCGTGTTCGCGCCGCAGCTTGCGCGGCTGGTGCGCGCCCGGACGCTGGTGGTGCGGCAGGAGCTGTATGTCGACGCCGCGCGCTGCTTCGGTGGTTCGACCGGCCGCATCCTGTGGCGTCATGTTCTGCCGAATGCGATCCAGCCGGTGATCGTGCAGGTGACGCTGCTGCTCGCCGCGGCGCTGCTCGCCGAGGCCAGCCTCAGCTTCCTCGGCCTCGGCATTCAGCCGCCCGATCCGAGCTGGGGCGCGATGCTGGCGCGCGCCTATCAGAACATGGAGATCGCGCCGGAGCAGATGTATCCGCCGGGGCTCGCCATCCTGTTCACCGCGCTCGCCTACAACACGCTCGGGGAATCCTTGCGAGCGGCGCTCGATCCGACGATGAAACGCAACTGATCAATCAAGAACAACAAGGACGGGACATGACCGTGGACGCCAAGGAAGCCGACTATCTGGCAAAGCTGCACGAGCTGTGGGCCAAGGCGTGGCCCAAGGGCACGCCGCGCGAGCCGCAATATCTGCACGGCGAAGTCGCGCTCAGCGAGTACCTGCGCGCCTGGGCGAAATCGGCGCCGCTGCGGCCGGCGGTGATCTTCTACGGCCACGTCACCACCTACGCGGATCTCGACGAGCAGAGCGACCGCTTCGCTGCATTGTTGATGCAGAAGGGCGTGAAGAAGGGCGACCGCGTCGCGGTGTTCCTGCCGAACTGCCCGCAGTTCCACATCGTATTCTTCGGCATCCTGAAGCTGGGCGCCATCCATGTGCCGGTCAGCCCGCTGTCGCGGGCGTTCGAGCTGTCCTACGAGCTCAACGATACCGACGCCGAAGTCATCGTCGCGCTCGACCAGCTTGCTGGCGTGGTGGAACAGGTTCGCGGCGAAACCTCGCTGCGCGAAGTGATCGTCACCAGCTTTGCCGATGTGATCCCGGCCGATCCGACGATTCCCGTGCCGGATTCGGTCAGCGGCCCGCGGATAGCGGTGCCCGGCGCGACCGACCTGCTGCCGGCGCTCGCCGCGCTGCCGAAGCCGGAGCCGCTGCCGCCGGCCGCGCTCGATGACGTCGCGGCGCTGAACTACACCGGCGGCACCACGGGCATGCCGAAGGGCTGCGTCCACACTCAGCGCGACATGGTCTACACGGCGGCCGCTAATCACGGCATCTCGGTGGTGGCCGATCAGAACAGCGTGTTCCTGTCGTTCTTCCCTGAGTTCTGGATCGCCGGCGAGAATTTCGGTCTGATCTTCCCGTTGTTCACCGGCGCAACGCTGGTGCTGCTGGCACGGTGGGATGCGCTCGGCGTGCTGAGCGCGATCCAGCGCTATAAGGTCAACGTCACGGCGATGCCGGTCGACGGCGCGGTCGAATTGATGGATCACCCGCGCTTCAAGGAGTTCGATCTGTCCTCGCTCAGCCAGGTGCGGGTGGTGTCGTTCGTCAAGAAGCTCAACCCGACCTATCGCAAGCGCTGGAAGGATCTCACCGGCACGATCCTCACCGAAGCCGCGTGGGGGATGACCGAGACCCACACCTCCAACACCTTTACGGCAGGCTTTCAGGGCGACGATTTCGATCTGGTGTCGCAGCCGATCTTCGTCGGGCTGCCGGTGCCGGGCGCTGAGTTCAAGATCACCGACTTCGAGACCGGCGAGCTGGTGCCGCTCGGCGGCGAAGGCGAAATCCGCGTGCGCACGCCGTCGTTGTTGAAGAGTTACTGGAACAAGCCCGAGGCGACCGCGCAATCGCTGGTCGATGGCTGGCTGCGCACCGGCGACATCGGCACCATCGATTCCGATGGCTTCCTGCACTTCCTCGGCCGCCGCAAGGAGATGCTCAAGGTCAAGGGCATGAGCGTGTTTCCGCCGGAGATCGAAGCGCTGCTCGGTCAGCATCCGAAGGTGCTCGGCTCAGGCGTTGTGGGACGCGACGATCCCGGCAAGGGCCAGGTGCCGGTCGCCTTCATCCAGCTCAAGCCGGAAGCCGAAGGCACAATCACGCCGGCCGAGCTGCAGGCCTGGTGCGCCGAGCGGATGGCGGTCTACAAGGTTCCGGAGATCCGTATTATCGACGCGCTGCCGATGACCGCGACCGGCAAGGTGAAGAAGCAAGAGCTCAACGCCAACGCGCCGCTGTGAAACGAGACGGCCGGCGACGCGAAGGCGTCGCCGGCTCATGCGACCTGCTGAGGAAATCCCCAATGTCGTTCCGAAAATTGCTGATCGCCAACCGCGGCGAGATCGCGATCCGTATCGCGCGTGCCGCCGCCGAGTCCGGCCTCACCACGGTGGCGATCCATCCCGCCGACGATGCGGCATCGCTGCACGTCCGCATCGCCGATCACGCCGAGCAGATCCCCGGCCGCGGCGCGCGGGCTTATCTCGATATCGAGGCGGTGATCGCGGCGGCGAAGGCGGCTGGCTGCGATGCGCTGCATCCCGGCTACGGCTTCCTCAGTGAGAATGCCGACCTGGCGCGTCGCTGCGCCGAGGAGGGCATCACCTTCGTCGGTCCGTCGCCGGAGGCGCTGCGGCTGTTCGGCGACAAGGTCGCCGCCAAGGAGCTGGCGAAGCGCTGCGACGTTCCGATCATCGCCGGCACCGTCGGCCCGTCGTCGCTCGAAGAGATTCAGACGTTCTTCGCATCGCTCGGCGACAAGCCGGCGGTGATGATCAAGGCGATGGCTGGCGGCGGCGGCCGCGGCATGCGCGTGGTCGAGCGCGCCGAGGATCTCGCCGACGCCTATGCGCGCTGCCAATCCGAGGCCAAAGCGGCGTTCGGCTACGAGGGTGTCTATGCCGAGCGGCTGATCCGCAACGCGCGGCACATCGAGGTGCAGATCATCGGCGACCGCCATGGCAATGTCAGCCAGCTGTGGGAGCGCGAATGCACGATCCAGCGCCGCAATCAGAAGCTGGTCGAGATCGCGCCGAGCCCGTCGCTATCGGAGAGCCTGCGCGGCCGCATCGTCGAGGCCGCCAAGGCGCTGGCATCGATGGCGAACTACGACAGCCTCGGCACTTTCGAATTCCTGGTCGACGGCGACGCCGGTGAAGGCGACGGCGTCTATGCGTTCATCGAGGCCAATCCGCGACTCCAGGTCGAACACACCGTGACCGAAGAGGTGCTGTCGGTCGATCTGGTGCGCGCCCAGCTCGCGGTCGCAGGTGGCGCAACGCTGGCATCGCTCGGACTCGATCAGCCCTCGGTGCCGCGGCCGCGCGGCTTCGCGATTCAGCTCCGCGTCAACATGGAGACGATGGACGCCAAAGGCGCGACCAAGCCGACCGGCGGCACGCTGGCGATCTTCGAGCCGCCGTCCGGCCCTGGCGTTCGCGTCGATACGTTCGGCTACGCCGGCTACACCACCAGCGCGGCTTACGACTCGCTGCTGGCCAAGGTGATCGTGCACGGCCGCGGCGACTGGGCCGAGGCGGTTGCAAAGGCCGCGCGGACGCTGCGCGAATTCCGCATCGGCGGCGTTGCCACCAACGTGCCGTTGCTGCAGGCGATCCTCGCGCACGCCGATTTCAAGGCCAATCGGGTCAGCACCAGTTTTATCGATCGCCATGTTGCCGAGCTGGTCGAGGCTGCGCAGCAATTCGACCATCCGCTGATCGCGACCGAAGGCGCCGACCCGCGCGGCAGCAGCGCGACGGTTGCTTCGGAGCCGGTCCCCGAAGGCGCGGTCGCGATCGCCGCGCCGCTGCAGGGCACCGTGGTGGCGATCACGGTCGCGGAAGGCGACGTGGTGCGGCCGGGGCAGCAGCTCGCGGTGATCGAGTCGATGAAGATGGAGCATCTAGTCGCGGCCGAGCAGGGCGGCCGCATCCGCCGCATCGTCGCCGCCGACGGCGTGACGCTGATGCAGGGCGAGCCGATCCTGTATGTCGAACCGCAGGAGGTCGAAGGCGATCACGTCGTCGCCGAACAGGATGTCGATCTCGACGCGATCCGGCCCGACCTCGCCGAGATGCTGGCGCGACAGGCCAACACCCTCGATGAGAACCGGCCGGACTCGGTGGGGCGGCGGCGCAAGACCAATCAGCGCACCGCGCGCGAGAACATCGCGCAGCTCGTCGACGACGGCTCCTTCATGGAATACGGCAGCCTGGCGATCGCCGGCCAGCGCCGTCGTCGCTCGCTCGACGATTTGATCAAGAACACCCCGGCCGATGGTCTCGTCACCGGTGTCGCCACCGTCAATGCCGCGGAGTTCGGCGAGCACGCCGCGCGCTGCATGGTGATCGCCTACGACTACACCGTGCTGGCCGGCACCCAGGGCCACATGAACCACAAGAAGATCGACCGGATGCTGACGCTGGTCGAGCAGTGGCGGATGCCGCTGGTGTTCTACGCCGAGGGCGGCGGCGGCCGGCCGGGCGACACCGACCGGCTCGGCATGACCGGGCTCGACGGCCCGTCCTTCGTGCAGTTCGCCAAGCTGTCCGGCCTGGTGCCGGTGGTCGGCGTCGTCTCCGGCTATTGCTTCGCCGGCAACGCCGCGATGCTCGGCTGCTGCGATGTCATCATCGCCACCCAGAACGCCTCGATAGGCATGGGCGGGCCGGCGATGATCGAGGGCGGCGGCCTCGGCGTGTATCACCCGGCCGAAGTCGGCCCGGTGTCGTTCCAGGCGCCGAACGGCGTGGTCGACATTCTGGTGCAGGACGAAGAGGAGGCGACCCGGGTCGCGCAGAAATATCTGTCCTACTTCCAGGGCGCGGTTGCCGAGTGGAAAGCGCCGGACCAGCGGCTGCTGCGGCGGGCAATTCCGGAGAACCGGCTGCGGGTCTACGATATCCGCAGCGTCATCGATCTGATCGCGGACGAAGACTCGGTGCTCGAACTGCGCCGCGATTTCGGCGTCGGCATGATCACCGCCTTCATCCGGATCGAGGGCAAGCCGTTCGGCCTGATCGCCAACAATCCGAAGCATCTCGGGGGCGCGATCGACGCCGACGCCGGCGACAAGGCGGCGCGCTTCCTGCAGCTCTGCGATGCGTTCGACATTCCGATCGTGTCGCTGTGCGATACGCCCGGCTTCATGGTCGGTCCGGAAGCGGAGAAGACCGCGATCGTCCGCCATGTCGCGCGGATGTTCGTCACCGGTGCCAGCCTCACCGTGCCGCTGTTCGGCATCGTGCTACGCAAGGGCTACGGCCTTGGCGCGCAATCGATGATCGGCGGCGGTTTCCACGCCTCGTTCTTCACCGCGGCCTGGCCGACCGGTGAATTCGGCGGCATGGGCCTGGAAGGTTACGTCCGCCTCGGCTTCCGCAAGGAGATGGAGGCGATCGCCGATCCGGCCGAGCGGGAAGCTTATTACAAGAACAAGGTCGCGGAGCTGTATGCCAACGGCAAGGCGGTCTCGATCGCCTCGGTGTTCGAGATCGACAACGTGATCGACCCGGCCGAGACGCGGCGCTGGGTCATGGCCGGGCTGCGCTCGGTGCCGACGCCGCCGGAGCGCACCGAGCGCAAGCGGCCCTGCATCGATACCTGGTAGCAGCCGACGACTGTCCGAACGCATTGGGAGTGAGACGATGACGCAAGCCGCTTTCGAGACGCCGATCGACGACACCGGCGAGGCGCTGGCCGGGCCGTGGCGACAGCCGCGGCAGATGCTGCATGCGCAGGTCTACGACTCGCACGCCTCGATCCACGACGACGCAACCGCGCAGAAGCTCGGCTTCAAGGGCGGCACCATCGAGGGCCCGACGCATTTCAGCCAGTTCGCGCCGCTGTGCGAACGGCTGTGGGGCAAGGAGTGGTTCGAGACCGGCTGCATCTCGGCGCATTATCGTAACGCCGCGTTCGAGGGCGAGGACGTTCAGGCGATCCTCGATAAGCCGGTGGCGGGCGCCCGTCACACCACGATCCGCATGGTCAAGCGCGACGGCACCGAAGTGCTGCGCGGCACCGCCTCGGTCGGCCGCGACGCGCCGGCTTCGGCGCTCGACGTCCGGCTCACCGAGCTGAAGCCTTTGGCCGATCCGGTGATCCTGCGCGACATCTCGGTCGGGATGACCACCAAGACCCAGGCGGCGCAGATGGACCATGAGCAGATCATGGGCGAGCTGTATCCGTTCTCGCTGGCGCAGAAGCTCGAGGTGATCACCGAGCCGTCGCCGTATTATCGGCCGGGCGGCGGCTCGCCGTGGGGCAAGCCGATCATCCCGCTGGAGATGCTCAGCGTGCTGTTCCAGTATCTCAGCAAGCAGGATGGATTGCCGGTGCGTGGTCCGGTGGTCGGCCTGTTCGCCGATCAGGAGATCCGGCTGATCGAGGGGCCGCTGTTCGTCGGCGAGCCGTACCGGATCGAGCGCAAGGTGGTGGCGCTGTCCGGCAGCAAGCGGACCGAGAGCATGTGGGTACGCAGCGAAGCCTATGACGCCACCGGTCGCCTGGTCGCGACCATGCTGCTGAATTCGGCGACGCTGAAGGATTCCTACGCGCCTTATGCGCAGGAATACGCCGCGCTGTATCCAGCGCGATAGACGCCGGCCTATTGCGTCAGGAACAAACTCGCGGCGATCGCCACCGTGATGATTGCGGTGGCGACGACACCGGTCGTCTGCAGTGCGCCGAACCGGCGCATGACGAACGCGAAGGCGATGATGATCGCCGAGACGACGATCAGCCCCAGCTTGGCTTCGGTCATGTTTTCCCTCTTTCTCCGAGTGGCGGCGATTCTAGCGGCCGGCGGGGAGCGTAGTTTGTCGGGGCGCAACCTGCGGTGAACTGCCTGCGAGTTTGTCGCGGCACAACGTTCCGGTGGGCTCGCCGTCTATCGTCGCGCCATGACCGACGCGATCGCAGCGGGCCTGCCCGCCTTGCCCGACAGCCCCGAGAGCCGCATCGCGCCCGGGGCCAGCGCGCTCGACTCGCTCCCCGGTCACCTGATGATGTGGGTGCTGATCTTCAGCGAACTCGCTGCGTTCGGCGCGTTGCTGATCGGGTTCCAGATCGCGCGGGCGCTGCAGCCGGATGCGTTCTCGGCCGGGCAGGCGCAGCTCGACCCGGCGCTCGCCGCCGCCAATACGCTCTGTCTGGTGTCGAGCGGCTGGTTCGCCGCCAAGGCCAGCGCCGCCGCTCATGATGGGGCACGCGATGCGACGTGGCGCTGGACCCTAGGGGCCTGTCTGCTCGGCGTAGCGTTCATCGCCATCAAGCTGTTCGAATACGCCGTCGAGATCGGCCGCGGCGCCGACATCGACGGCAGCACCTTCTTCACGCTGTACTTCTTGCTCACCGGGTTCCATCTGCTGCACGTCGCGCTCGGAATCGCGATCCTGCTCGCCGTCGCCTGGCGCGCCAATGCGGCCGCGGTCGAAAGCGGAACTTGTTTCTGGCACATGGTCGATCTGGTGTGGCTGGTGATGTTCCCGATCGTCTATCTGATGCGGTGACGCGATGATCCAGTTCACTCAGCGCCGGGATCGCAGCGCGATTGCTCTGCTGCTGCTGACCATCCTCGGTGTTTTACTCAGTCGGGGTGCCGCTGCGGCGTTCGCCGGCGGCGCCGTGCTGATGGTGATCGCGGTGCTGAAGGCCCGCCTGGTCGTGCTCGATTACTTCGGGTTCCGCGGTGCGCCCGGGCCGTGGCGGGCGCTGTTGTTGGGCTGGATCGCGCTGGTGGCGTGCGGTGCACTCGCCTCGCCATTGGCGCAGGCCCTTCGCTAATCGTTCCGAACCTTGAGCTAGCACAAAGTTGCGGCGGTCCGGTCGATTAGTTTCGCAGCCGAAGCTGCAGCGCCGCACCTTCGCCTCCCCACATCGAAAAAGGAATCACGTGATGGCTGAACGCCTCACCAAGTCTGCCGCGCGCAACGTGTTCTTCGGCGGCTCGGCCTTCTTCTTCGCGATCTTCGTCGGGCTCACCGCCCACAGCCATTATTACATCGCGACCAAGTCGACCGACGCCTCGACACTGACCCCGTCGGTGGCCCGCGGCAAACACGTCTGGGAAAAGAACTCCTGCATTAACTGCCACACCCTGCTCGGTGAGGGTGCGTATTTTGCTCCTGAACTCAGCAATGTCTGGGTGCGCTGGGGCGGCGACAAGGATCCGGCCCAGGCCCGCGAAATGCTGAAATCCTGGATGGCGTCGCAGCCCTCCGGCGTCCCGGGGCGGCGGCAGATGCCGCAATTCCACCTGACCGATCAGGAGGTCGGAGATCTGGCTGATTTCCTGGAATGGACCAGCAAGATCAAGACCCAGAACTGGCCGCCGAACGACGCCGGCTGAACCGACCCTCGCGCATCCGCATCAGAAAGACCTCGTGATGAAATACCAAACCCAAAAGGTCGCGTTGCTGTATTTCTACGGCGCGTTGACGCTGTTCCTCGCCCAGGTGACGTTCGGCGTGCTCGCCGGCACCATCTACGTGCTGCCGAACACGCTCTCGGAGCTGCTGCCCTTCAACATCGTCCGGATGATCCACACCAATGCGCTGATCGTCTGGCTGCTGATGGGCTTCATGGGCTGCGCCTATTATCTGGTGCCCGAAGAAGCCGAGAACGAGCTGTTCAGCCCGTTGCTGGCGAAGCTGCAGTTCTGGCTGTTCTTCGGCGCCGCCGGCGCCGCCGTGGTCGGCTACCTGTTCCACTATCACGAGGGTCGCGAATTCCTCGAGCAGCCATTCGTGATCAAGATCGGCATCGTCGTGGTCTGCCTGATCTTCCTGTTCAACATCACCATGACGGTGCTGAAGGGCCGCAAGACCACCATCACCAACATTCTGCTGTTCGGGCTGTGGGGCGTGGCGATCTTCTTCCTGTTTGCGTTCTACAACCCGATCAACCTCGCGCTCGACAAGATGTACTGGTGGTACGTCGTGCACCTCTGGGTCGAGGGCGTGTGGGAGCTGATCATGGCGTCGGTGCTGGCGTTTCTGATGATCAAGCTCAACGGCATCGATCGCGAAGTGGTCGAGAAATGGCTGTACGTCATCATCGGCCTCGCGCTGTTCTCCGGCATTCTGGGCACCGGCCACCACTATTACTGGATCGGCGCGCCGGGCTATTGGCAGTGGATCGGCTCACTGTTCTCAACTCTCGAAGTCGCGCCGTTCTTCACCATGGTGGTGTTCACCGTGCAGATGACCTGGAAGGCTGGGCGCAAGCACGAGAACCGCGCTGCACTGCTGTGGTCGGTGGGCTGCTCGGTGATGGCGTTCTTCGGTGCCGGCGTCTGGGGCTTCCTGCACACGCTGTCCAGCGTGAACTACTACACCCACGGCACCCAGGTCACCGCGGCGCACGGCCATCTCGCCTTCTTCGGCGCCTATGTGATGCTGAACCTGGCGATGATGACCTACGCCATCCCGCAGCTCCGCGGCCGCGCGCCTTACAATCAGGCGCTGTCGATCGCCAGCTTCTGGCTGATGTGCACGGCGATGAGCGTGATGACCTTCGCGCTGACCTTCGCCGGCATCATTCAGGTGCATCTGCAGCGCGTGCTCGGCCAGAGCTACATGGAGGTGCAAGACCAGGTTGCGCTGTTCTACTGGGTGCGGCTCGGCTCCGGCGTCGCCGTGCTGATCTCCGCGCTGATGTTCGTCTGGGCGATTCTCGTCGCCGGACGCACCAAGCAGGCCACGCTCCCAGGCGCCCTGCAGCCGGCCGAATAGGCTTCCCGGCGGCCACGGTGATCGTGGCCGCCTCTTTCCTCCCACGGAGATCGCCATGAAGCCCGCTCTGCACGCCATCGACGCGACGCTGCCCGCTCCGCCACCCTACACGCCCGCCGGCAACGAACGCGCGCTGTTCGAACACGCCTGGAAGCGACGGGTGCCGCTGCTGCTGAAGGGGCCGACCGGCTGCGGCAAGACCCGCTTCGTCGCCCATATGGCGGCGCGGCTCGGCCTGCCGCTGTTCACCGTGTCCTGCCACGACGACCTCACCGCGGCGGATCTCACCGGCCGCTATCTGCTGAAGGGCGGCGAAACGGTGTGGGTCGATGGCCCGCTGACCCGCGCGGTGCGGGAAGGCGGCATCTGTTATCTCGACGAGGTGGTGGAGGCCCGCAAGGACGTCGCGGTGGTGCTGCATCCGCTGGCGGACGATCGCCGCGTGCTGCCGCTGGAGCGCACCGGCGAGGAGCTGCAGGCGCCGCCGCATTTCATGCTCGTGGTGTCGTACAACCCTGGTTACCAGAGCCTGCTCAAGGCGCTGAAGCCGTCCACCCGGCAGCGCTTCGCCGCTATCGAGTTCGGATTCCTTGCACCCGAGCAGGAGATCGCGGTGGTGGCCGCCGAGAGCGGTCTGCCGAGCGAGCGCGTCGCGCCGCTGGTCGCGCTCGCCGGCCGGCTGCGCAAACTCAAGGGTCACGATCTCGAAGAGGGCGTCTCCACCCGGCTATTGGTGTATTGCGCCAGCCTGATCGGCGAAGGCCTCCCGGTGCGCGACGCCGTGCTCGCCGGCCTGATCGAGCCGCTGACTGACGACGCGGATGTGAAGGCCGCGCTGATCGACGTCGCCGGCGCGGTGCTCGGGTGACCTGATCTCGACGCGGTCATTCCGGGGCGCCGCGCAGCGGCGAACCCGGAATCACTCTCGACAACAATCTCGGGATTTCGGGTTCGCGAGCTGCGCTAGCGTCCCGAACGACTCCCTGGGACTTCGCGGACTGACACCATGCTCGACTTCCTCGAACTCGAAGAGACCGTCGGCCGTGCCTGGCATCGGCTGGTCGGGCGCGCCGCGAGCTATCCGGAGCATCCTGAGCACGCGGCGACGCTGAACGACTGCCGCGCCGCGCTCGGCGTGATGTATCGCGGGCTCGGTGGTGAGACTGCGGTGCAGCTTGCTGCGAGCAGCGCGCGCACCTCCGGACATCGGCTCGGTTGGCGGCAGCGTATCGGGCTCGGCGAGGAGCGGCTGATGCAGCCCGGCCGCGACGACGCGACGTTGTTTTTGCCCGACCGCATCGCGCTGTTCGCCGATGTCGATCTCAATCGCGCGTTGTATCGCTGGCTGGCGGCGTGGTTTGCGGTGGCGCCGGACGGCAGGGTGCAGGAAGCCGATCCGCTGCGGCGCGACGTTCTGCTGCTGCGACGGGCATACGCGACGACGCAACAGGTGCTGGCCGCCTATCCCGGTCTCCGCGGCTCCTACCATCAACTTGCGGCAGCGACGGCTGCGGCGCGGCCACGCCGGGCGTTGCCGCGGATGGAGAGCGATCTCGAAACGGCGATCCAGGCGCTGCTCGGTGCGGACGTGACGCCGGACACCGAGCTGTGGCGGATGATCGTGACCGATGGCGAGATCTCCGTGAACTCGCCGCCGGGTTATCAGCCGTTCCTGCCGTGCCCGTTGTGGGGCGAGGTCTGGACCCGCGACGTCGAGGATCCGGGCCGCGATCCCGACGAAACCGACGAGGCGACGTCCAAGTCATGTTCGGAGCCACGGCGCAAGGCGGCAAAGCGGAAGGCGGACGATGGGCCGAGGCGCGATCCCTTGGCGCTCAACCGGTTCGAGAAGATCCTGGCGATGGCCGAGATGGTCAATGTCGATCGGCCGACCGACGAGGATGACGACGAACATGCCGACAAGGCGGCCGACGATCTCGACGAGATCACCATCGGCAAATCCACCAAGAAGCCCGCGAGCAAATTCCGCTTCGATCTCGATCTGCCGCCGCAGGCGATCGAACACAGCCGGCTCACCGCCGGCAAACTGTATCCGGAATGGGACTACAAGCGCGGCGGTTACCTCGCAGACCATTGCCGGGTGCTGGCGCAGGTGGCACCGGAGCAGGGCGAGGCATGGCAATGCGGTGAGGCGACACGGGCGCTGATCAAACGGGTGCGGCGCCAGTTCGAAGCGCTGCGCCCGCGGCACGAGGTGCTGCGGGCGCAAGCCGACGGTCATGATCTCGATCTCGACGCGCTGGTGCGCTCGCGCTGCGAGATCGCCGCCGGCGACGGTGGCTTCGACCGCTTCCATCTCGCGGCCCGGCCGCAGGCGCGCGATCTGGCGGTGACGCTGCTGGTCGATGTCTCGTTGTCGACCGATGCCTGGATCGACAACCGCCGCGTGCTCGACGTCGAGAAGGAAGCGCTGACGGTGCTGGCCCATGGCATCGAAGCCTGCGGCGATCAGCACAGCATCCTGACCTTCACGTCGCGGCGCCGGGATTGGGTGCGGGTCGAGACGGTGAAGGGCTTTAACGAGAGCATGAGCCCGCTGGTCGAACGGAGGATCGCCGCGCTGAAGCCGGGTTACTACACGCGGATCGGCGCGGCGCTCCGCCATGCCGGCGCCGAGCTGGCCAGGCAGCCGCAGCGCAAGAAGCTGCTGTTGGTGCTGACCGACGGCAAGCCCAACGACGTCGACCATTACGAGGGCCGGTTCGCGCTCGAGGACAGCCGCAGGGCGGTGCAGGAATCGCGCCGCAGCGGCATCGCGGTGTTCGGCGTCACCATCGATGTCGACGCGCAGGCGTATTTCCCGACGCTGTTCGGCCGCGCCGGCTATGCCATCGTCGGCCACATCGGCCGGCTGCCGGCGGCGCTGCCCGGCATCTATCGCAATCTGATGGGGTGAGCGGCCGGGGCCGCTCACTTCATTTCCTTCATCACCTGGGCGTAGGTCAGCAGCGCGAACAGCGCGGTGCCGCCGAACACGTTGCCGATCAGCACCGGCGCGATGAACCCGCCGAGCACCTGGACGACGCTGACCGAGCCGTCCCACATCAGCATGAAAGCCTCCATGCTGCCGGCGACGATATGCAGGAAGCCGCCGGCCGAAATCAGCCAGGTCATGACGATGATGATCCAGACCTGGCTGCCTTCGGCGCTCGGCAGCAGCCACACCATCGCGGCGATCAGGAAGCCGGCGGCGATCGCCCTGAACATCGAATCGAGCCAGCCATAGGCCAGCGCATGCCGGCTGAGCTCGAGCATTTCGCGCTTGAGATCGGGATCGATGGCCGGCGTGAAACTGCAGAACGCCGCCGCGAACAGCGTGCCGGCGAAATTCGCCAGCAGCACCACCGCCCACAAGCGCGCCGCGCGGCCGAGATTGCCGATCGACCAATCGGCGATCACCGGCAGCACCACCGTGATGGTGTTCTCGGTGAACAACTGCTGGCGTCCCAGCACCACCATCAGAAAGCCGATCGAGTAGCCGAAACTGGTGACGAGCAGCCGCCAGCCTGCGGGTTCAAGATGCTGCTGCAGCACCGCCTGCGCCAGCAATGAGAAACTGATCGACAGGCCGGCGGCGAGCCCCGACCACCACAGCGACACCACCGGCCGTGCCATTTCCTCTTCGCCCAGCCGGCGGACGATCTCGTAGATGACCGGCGTGCGCGGCGTCGATCGCGCTTCGACGTCCTCTACCTCGCGCTCGGAGATCGGCGCATGGTTGGCCGGCGTGTCGGCGGCGACGCGGGTCGAGTCGGGCGAATGATAATGCTGCGCTGACGCCATCGATCACCTCGGTTGCGCGGGGGCACGCACGGGATCGCGCCGCCCTCGGAACCCCTGTCAAGCAGGACCAGCGGTCGAAGTTCCAGCCGGACGCCGCCACGACGTGGCGTTCGCTGCGTAGCATCCGCGGTTGTGTTTCGTTCGGGACGTTGGTCAGGCCTGGGCGGCAGCCCAGTTCGGGAACGGATCGGGTAGCTGCCGCCACGCATCCGGCGTGAACTCCGTATCTTCGCCGACGAGGCACAGATCGAGCTGGCGGCGCAGTGCAGTCTCGTCCATCTCGCCGGTGCCGATGAACACGATCTCCTGGCGGCGGTCGCCCCAGACGGGATCGAAATACGGCTTCATCGCCTCGTGCCAGTCGGCGCTGTCCGGCCAGTGCGTCTTCGGCACCGCCGACCACCACAGCCCGCGCTTGGAGGTCCGGACCATCGCGCCGGCCTGCGCGATTTCGCCGACGTGCTGCGGCCGCGTCGCCAGCCAGAAGAAGCCCTTGGCGCGGATCACGCCCGGCCAGCTCCGATTGCAGAACGACTGAAAGCGCAGCGGATGAAACGGCCGCCGCGCGCGATACACGAACGAGCGGATGCCGTATTCCTCGGTCTCGGGAACGTGATCGGCGAAGCCGTTCAGCTCCTTGAACCACAGCGGATGCTGGTGCGCGCGCTCGAAATCGAACAGCCCGGTGTGCAGCACCGACGACAGCGGCACGTCGCCGAAATCGGCCTCGATGATCTTGGCATCCGAGTTCAGCGCCCGCACGATCGACCGCGCGGTCTCGCGCCGGCTCGGCGAGGTTGCAGAGACCTTGTTGAGCACGATGACATCGGCGAATTCGATCTGCTCGACTAAAAGATCGACCAGAGTGCGCTCGTCGTCGTCGCCGGCGACCTCGCCGCGATCGCACAGGAACTCCTGGCTGGAGTAGTTCGCCAGCAGGCTGGCGGTGTCGACCACCGTCACCATGGTGTCGAGCCGGGCGATGTCCGACAGGCTGTCGCCGTTCTCGTCGCGGAATTCGAACGTCGCGGCCACCGGCAGCGGCTCGGCGATCCCGGTGGATTCGATCACCAGCGCGTCGAACCGGCCGCTCTCGGCGAGCTTGCGGACTTCGACCAGCAGATCTTCGCGCAGCGTGCAGCAGATACAGCCGTTGGTCATCTCGACCAGAGTTTCCTCCGACCGCGTCAGCCCGCCGTCCTGACGCACCAGCTCGGCGTCGATGTTCACCTCGCTCATGTCGTTGACGATCACCGCCAGACGCCGCCCCTCCCGATTGGCCAGCATCCGGTTGAGCAAGGTGGTTTTGCCGGCGCCGAGAAAGCCGGACAGTACGGTAACCGGGAGCAGGGGGTGATCCATGACGGGAGAGACCTTCGATTGCAGGCAATAGCGGGTTGCGATTGAAATGTTATAACGTTACATATCCAATCAGCAAGCCATCCGACCAGGCGCCGCGCGGACGCCGTTCAATTGTTTGTGCGCAGCCGGCGTGACCCCGGCATTGCACGCGATCATGGTTGTCCCACGGGGCTGGCCCCGGACCGTGCGTCCGGCGACCATTGAGAGGCCGCTGGTTCTGCAGTAAGGCTTATCGATGGTCGCTTCGCTTCGGCGCGCCTTTCACTGAAGCCCTGTTTTCGGCCGCCGGCGCGCCCTCCGGCGACGGACATTTTCACGGAACAGTTCAATGCCTGCTTATCGATCGAGAACGACGACCCACGGCCGCAACATGGCCGGCGCGCGCGGCCTGTGGCGCGCCACCGGTATGAAGGATTCCGATTTCGGCAAGCCGATCATCGCGGTGGTCAATTCGTTCACCCAGTTCGTGCCCGGCCACGTCCATCTCAAGGACCTCGGCCAGCTCGTCGCGCGCGAGATCGAAGCCGCCGGCGGCGTCGCCAAGGAGTTCAACACCATCGCGGTCGACGACGGCATCGCGATGGGCCACGACGGCATGCTGTATTCGCTGCCGTCGCGCGAGCTGATCGCCGACAGCGTCGAGTATATGGTCAATGCGCACTGCGCCGACGCGATGGTGTGCATCTCCAATTGCGACAAGATCACGCCCGGCATGCTGATGGCGGCGATGCGGCTGAACATTCCGGCCGTGTTCGTCTCCGGCGGCCCGATGGAAGCCGGCAAGGTGGTGCTGAAGGGCAAGACCCACGCAGTCGATCTGATCGACGCGATGGTCGCCGCTGCCGACAGCGCGATGAGCGACGAAGACGTGCAGACGATGGAGCGCTCGGCGTGCCCGACCTGCGGCTCGTGCTCGGGCATGTTCACCGCCAATTCGATGAACTGCCTCACCGAAGCGCTCGGGCTGTCGCTGCCCGGCAACGGCTCGGTGCTCGCCACCCACGCCGATCGCAAGCGGCTGTTCGTCGAGGCCGGCCACACCATCGTCGATCTGGCGCGACGCTACTACGAGCGCGACGACTCCTCGGTTCTGCCGCGCAACATCGCTAACTTCAAGGCGTTCGAGAACGCTATGACGCTCGATATCGCGATGGGCGGCTCGACCAACACCGTGCTGCATCTGCTGGCTGCCGCGCGCGAGGCCGAACTCGATTTCTCGATGAAGGATATCGACCGGTTGTCGCGCCGGGTGCCGTGCCTCAGCAAGATCGCGCCGTCGGTCTCCGACGTGCACATGGAAGACGTGCATCGCGCCGGAGGCATCATGGCCATCCTCGGCGAACTCGACCGCGGCGGGCTGCTCGACACCTCTTGCGCCACGGTGCACTCAGAAACGCTGGGCGCAGCGCTGGCGCGCTGGGACATCCGCCAGAGCAACAGCGAGAGCGTCCGCACCTTCTTCCGGGCGGCGCCGGGCGGTGTGCCGTCGCAGACCGCGTTCAGCCAGGAGCGTCGCTACGACGAGCTCGATCTCGATCGTGAGAAGGGCGTGATCCGTGACGTTGCGCATGCGTTCAGCAAGGACGGCGGCCTCGCCGTGCTGTACGGCAACATCGCGCAGGACGGCTGCATCGTGAAGACCGCAGGCGTCGACGCCTCGATCCTGACCTTCTCCGGCCCGGTCAAGGTGTTCGAGAGCCAGGACGACGCGGTGTCGGCGATCCTGACCAACAAGATCGTCGCCGGCGACGTCGTGGTGATCCGCTACGAAGGTCCGCGCGGCGGCCCGGGCATGCAGGAGATGCTGTATCCGACCAGCTACCTGAAATCGAAGGGCCTCGGCAAAGCCTGTGCGCTGATCACCGACGGCCGGTTCTCCGGCGGCACGTCGGGCCTTTCGATCGGTCACGTCTCGCCGGAAGCGGCCGAGGGCGGACCGATCGCGCTGGTGCGTGACGGCGACCGGATATCGATCGATATTCCGAACCGGACCATCTCGCTGGATGTCTCCGAGGCCGAACTGGCAAAGCGCAACGAGGAAGAGCGGGCGCGGGGCGATCAAGCCTTCACGCCCAAGGATCGCAAGCGCAACGTCTCGGCGGCGCTGCAGGCCTATGCGATGCTGACCACCAGCGCCGCCAACGGCGCGGTCCGCGACGTCAAGCGGCGGGGACGGTAAGCTGAACTAAGCGGCTGACTTTCGGCGGGCCAGTTCTGTGTTGATCAACTCAGAGCTGCCCGCTACCGAGCGCGATACAAGTACCTCCTCATGGTGAGGAGGCGCGAAGCGCCGTCTCGAACCATGGGCCACAAGCACCCGTGGCCTCATCCTTCGAGACGCCCCGGCTGCGCCCTTCGGGCTACGCCGCGGCTCCTCAGGATGAGGACGTCGTGCATGATGCTGCGCCCTAGCCCGAACGCCTCAGCGCGGCCGGCCGCTGCCGAGCGGCGCGATACGCGGTGACCGCTTCGCCGAAAGCGAGAAACAGCGCGCGGTTGATCGGATTGACCTGCGGATCGTATTCGGCGTGCCACTGCACGCCGAGCGCGAAGCCGGGCGCATCGGCAATGCGGATCGCCTCGATGGTGCCGTCTTCTGCGACGCCTTCGATCACGACGCGCGGGCCGGGCTCGAGAATGCCCTGGCCGTGCAGCGAATTCACCCGGATCAGATCGCGGCCGAGCAGCCGCGCGAATTCGCCACCTTGGGTGAGCTGCACGTCGTGGCGATCGGCGAACACCACGGTCGGATCGGGATGGATCTCGCCATTCTCCAGCCGCGGCATACGGTGATTGAGTCGTCCCGGCAATTCGCGGATCTCCGGATGCAGCGAGCCGCCATAGGCGACGTTCATCTCCTGAAAGCCGCGGCAGATCCCGAACAGCGGCACGCCGCGCTCGACGCAGGTGCGCACCAGCGCCAGCGCCAGCTCGTCGCGCGGCTGGTCGTAGGGTTCGTGGCGGGGATTGGGCTCGGTCTTGAAGTAGGTCGGATGCACATTGGCCCGGCCGCCGGTCAGCAGGATGCCGTCGACCACCGTCAGCAGGTCCTCGATCTCGGTGAACTCGGACGAGCCGCCGAACATCAGCGGCAGCGCGCCGGCGACGTCGGCCACCGCCCGCAGGTTGCGCTCGCCCACATGCTGGACGGCAAATCGATTATCGACGAGATGAGCGTTGCCGATCACGCCGATCACCGCTCTGCCAGTCATCCTGTTCCTCCCTGACAACCCTCGGACCATACAGACAAAACGGCGAAAATCGAGCCCGGCGATGCTGCCTTATTCGGGTGACTGCTCTGCGCTGGCGATCCGTCGGATCAACCGCTAGAAGCTGGCGCCAATCAGCCGAGTGCGTGCGGTGCTGGAACCGGCACGGACTTGTATCTTCCGAGGATCGCCCGCAGCCATGTGCCTCGCTCCATGCCGATGAACGTCCTGTCCGGCGGGGCCGCCCGATGAGCGTTATCTCGCGCCCGGATCCGTCCGCTGTTTCGGGCGCCAGCTCCACCGCGCCGCCGGCTTCCGCGCCGTGGCGACTGCCCGCAGTCGTGCGCAATTTCGTGCGCAACCGGGAAATCGGCCTGGTGATCGTCGCGGTGGTGATCGGGCTGTTGTCCGGCCTGTTAGTGGCGATCATCTGGCACCTCAGCGAATTCGCTCATGCGGTGCTGTTCGACATCCCATTCGACACAAGGCTCAGCGCCAACGGCGTGATCTCCTGGCAGCGCACGCTGCTGGTGCCGCTTGGCGGCGCCATCATCCTGACCATCATCGGCCTGTTTTACGCCGGCCGGTTCAAGGGCCGGCTCGCCGACGCGATCGAAGCCAACGCGCTGTATGGCGGTCGCGTGTCGATGCGCGGCAGCCTGCTGATCTCGCTGCAGACGCTGCTGTCGAACGGCTGTGGCGCGTCGGTCGGCCTGGAGGCGGGCTACACGCAAATCTGCGCGGCGTTCAGCTCGCAGATCGGACAGCGCCTTGCCGCCCGGCGCGCCGACATGCGGCTGCTGGTCGCGTGCGGCGCCGCGGGAGCCATCAGCGCTGCGTTCACCGCGCCGCTCGCCGGCGCGTTCTTCGCGTTCGAAGTCGTGCTCGGCGCCTACACCTCGGCCAGCCTGGTGCCGGTGATCGCCAGCGCGGTGTCGTCGTGGCTGGTGATGCGCAATCTGGTGCATCCGTCGTTCCTGCAGATCCCCGGCGCGCCGATGCCGGCGTCGGTCGAGATGATCGGCCAGACCATGCTGCTCGGCGTGCTGTGCGCATTCTTCAGCATCCTGGTGATGCTGGCGGTGGCGTTCTCGGAGCGGGTGTTTCAGCGCATCAGCATCTGGCGCGGCGCGCTGCGGCTGGTGATCGGCGCACTGCTGCTCAGCGGGCTGGCGCTGCTTAGCCCGACCGTGCTCGGCTCGGGCCATGGGGCGATGCAGCTTCTGCTGATCACCAATCCGACTTGGCTGATGCTGCTGACGACTCTGATCCTGAAGACGCTGGCCTCGGCGATCTCGCTCGGCGCCGGCTTTCGCGGCGGCCTGTTCTTCGCCTCGCTGATGCTCGGCTCTCTGATGGGTCTGCTCTACAGCACGGTGGTGGGCCAGTATTTCCCGGACGTCGCCCTGCAGCCCGGCACCGCGGCGGTGGCCGGTATGGTGGCGCTCGGCACCGGCGTGATCGGCGCGCCGTTCAGCATGATCTGTCTGGCGCTCGAACTGACCGGCGACTTCTGGGTGACGATCGGCGCGGTCGTCGCAGCATCGACGAGCGCGCTGATCGTCCGCGAACTGTTCGGCTACAGCTTCGCAACCTGGCGCTTCCATCTGCGCGGCGAGACCATCCGCGGTCCGCAGGACATCGGCTGGGTCAAGCAGATCAGCGCCGCCACGCTGATGCGGACGGACTTCCCGACCGCGCCGGCGGACCTGCCGATCGTCGAGGCGCAGAAGTTGTTTCCGCCGGCCCGCGTCAAGCAGATCGTGCTGCGGCACGCGGACGGCAGCTACGCCGGGATCGTTGGATCCGCCGAACTCCACGGCCTCGTCGAAGCCGCTGATGTGCCGCTCGAGACCCTGGCGCAGCAGCAGGATCAGTTTCTGCTGCCGCAGGTGACGGTGCGCGACATTCTCGCCACGTTCGACCGGACCGAGGCCGACATTCTGGTCGTGATCGACAACGCCGAAGATCGCCGCGCGATCGGCACCGTCAGCGAGGCGCATGTGCTGCGGACCTATTCCACCGAGCTCGAGCGCCGCAATCAGGAAGTCTTCTTCCGCTGATTGCGGCGCCGGTTTCAGCCGGTCGCCGCAAGCTCCGCCATGTAGGCTCGCCAGCCGCCGAAATGCGAGATGTCGCGGGCGCCCGCGAGCGCTTCAGGTTCGGCGAGGAATCCCTTCACCGTGCTGCCGTCGGCGAGCGTCAGCGTGCCGATCGACAGCGGCGACGGGATCGCCGCGACGAACGAGCCGAACGCCGCCGGCGACAGCGCCCACACCTCCAGCGCAATCGCCGCACCGGCGCCGGGCGACACCCGCAGCAGGCCGGGCTTCGGCGGCACGGTGCCCTTCAGCGCGTAGAGTTTGTAGTCCGGCGCTGTGGCGGTGGCCGATAGCAGCCGGCCACCGAGTGCCGTCAGCTCACGGTTCAGCGGCATGCCGGACAAATGCGCGCCGACCACCGCGATTGCGATCTCCTCGAGCGCATCACCGCCTGTGACTTCGGCGAGCGGTGGCTGCGACTGGCCGCTGGCGCCCATCGGCAGCGCGGTGTCGGCGTGAAAGACGCGGCCGAGGCTGGCAAGTTCGGCGTCGCGGCTGGCAGGCGCCAGCAGGGTGATGCCGAACGGAATGCCGTCGCTGCGGATCGACGCCGGCAGCGCCAAGCCGCAGAGGTCGAGCAGATTGACGAAATTCGTGTAGGTGCCGAGCCGGCTGTTCAGCGTGATCGGATCGGCCTGCACCTGTTCGACCGTGTAGGCGGTCGGCGCGGTCGGCAGCACCAGCGCGTCGATCCCGGCGAAGCTGCGCTCGGCGATCTTGCGCAGCCCCTGCAGCCTGTACAGCGCCGCGAAGGTGTCGGCGGCGGACAGCTTGGCGCCGGCGAGCGTGATCTGCCGCGTCACCGGATGCACCGCGTCCGGCTGGATGTCGAGCAGCTCCCGGATCGTCAGATAGCGCTCCGCCACCCATGGGCCTTCGTACAGCAGCCGCGCCGTCTCGTAGAGCGGCTCGACGTCGATCTCCACCAGCTCTGCGCCGAGCCGCCGCCAGCGCTCGAGCGCTTCCTCGTAACCGCGCGCCGCCAGATCATCGCCGAAGAACTGCAATTGGCCTTTCTTCGGCACGCCGAGCCGCACCCGGCTCGGCATCGAGGTGACTGCCGCCACCGGCCGCTCGCGCGAAAACGGATCTTCGGCGTCCGGCGCCGTCATCGCCCGCAGTGCCGTGATTGCGTCATCGGTGGTCAGTGCAAACACCGAGACGCAGTCGAGCGTGCGACACGCCGGCACCACGCCCGTGGTCGAAATCATCCCGAGGCTGGGCTTCAGGCCGACGATGTTGTTGAGCATCGCCGGCACCCGGCCGGAGCCCGCCGTATCGGTGCCGAGCGACAGCGGCACCAGACCGGCACCGACCGCGACCGCCGAGCCGGAGCTTGATCCGCCGGGAACGAGATCGCCGCGCATCGCGTTGCGGGGGACGCCGTAAGGCGAGCGTACCCCGACCAGCCCGGTGGCGAACTGATCGAGATTGGTCTTGCCGATCACGATCGCGCCGGCGGCGCGCAGCTTGGCGACCGCGGTGGCGTCGCGGGACGGCTGATACGCAAATGCCGGGCAGGCGGCGGTGGTCGGCAGGCCGGCGACGTCGATATTGTCCTTCACCGCGACCGGTACGCCGTAGAGCGGCAGCGATGGATCCCGCGCCGCCAGCGCAACCGCCTCGGCGATCGCATCCGCCTCGTCCCGCAAGGTGATGAACAGCGCCGGGTCCGCATAGGCGCGGATGCGCTGATAGCAGCGTGCGATCGTCTGCGCCGGGGTGGTGGTGCCGGCGCGATGCGCGGCGACGATTTCACTGATCGTTTCGAATTTGCTCATACCGACACCGCGTAGATTTCGTATTCGTCGCGCACCAGATCGATGTGATGGCGCATCGCCTTGGCGGCGCCGTCGCGGTCGCCGCGCAGGATCGCGATCACCACGCGGTCGTGCTCGGCATGCGACTTCGCCAGCCGTCCGAGATTGCGGAACTGGGCGCGGCGGAACGGCTGCACCCGCACCCGCGTCGCCAGGGTGATCTCGGCGATGTAGTCGTTATGCGCGCCCGCATAGATCGCGTTGTGAAAGTGCTCGTTGACGTCGTGGAAGCGCTCCGGATTGCCCTGCGAGCTGAGCAGTCGCAGCTCCTCATGGATCGTCTCCAGCGTCCGGCGCTCCAGCGGCGTCATCCGCTCGGCCGCGAAGCTCGCACACAGCGCTTCGAGTTCCGACATCGCTTCGAACATGCCGGTCAGCCGCTCGAACGACGGCTGTGCCACCACCGCGCCGTGATGCGGACGCGACTCGACGAGGCCGCTGGCGACCAGCTGGCGTAGCGCCTCCCGCACCGGCGTGCGTGACACCTTGAAGCGTTGCGCGATCTCGGTTTCGTCGAGCGATGCGCCGGGGCGCAGCGTTCCGCGCACGATCTCGTCGGCAAGCTGGCGCCGCAGCTCCTCGGCCCGGGTGATCTTCACCGGCGGTGCTGTGCGGGCGATCCGCACACCAGGCGTGATCACTGCCGCCGGAGCGGGAGGCGACTTCGTTCGGCGTGAAGTGAGCGCATCGTCGAAACTCATGGCGACGCCTGTGTTTCGTCGATCATGCTGACATGCGCGGCGACGATACGCCAGCCTTCGGCAGATCGCACCCAGGTCTGCATCTGCCGGCCGACCTTGCGCGGCGCGCTGTCGCGATAGAACAAGGTCGACGCCACCGCGGTGTCGCGGCCGTAAGCCGTGATGATCGTTCGCGCGGTGGTGCGCATCAGCCCGACCGGCGAACGCGCGCCGCGGAACGCCTTGATCTCGTCGTAGCCATAGAGGTTCTCGCCGATGCCGTAGCGCAGCGTCCGTGGATCGTCGTGGAACAGCTCGTTGAGTGTGGCGACGTCGTTGCCGACGAGCGCGGTCTCGTACCTGGCGAAGGCTTCGCCGACTTCGGCGACGACGTCGGGGAGATCGATATCCATGGTCAGAAATCCTTCGGTCGCGGCGCGCGGGCGACGCCGGCGCGCTCCAGCGCCGCGGCGACGCGCAGCGCGATGTCTTCGCGCCACGGCGCGGCGATGATCTGCACCCCGATCGGCAGCGGCTCGAGTGGGATCGGGACAGCCACCACCGGCAGGCCGATGAACGAGATCGGCTGGGTGTGGATGCCGATATTGGCGCGCACCGGCAGCTCGACGCCCCCCAGCGTGAAGCTGACCTGGCCGAGCTTGGGCGCGACGCAAGGCGTCGCTGGCGCGACGATGACGTCGACCTGCTCGAACAGGTCGAGCACGCGGGCTTGGTACCAGCGGCGGAACTTCTGCGCGCGGTCGACCAGCGGCGCCGGCACCATCGCGCCGGCGAGCAGCCGGTCACGCACCGCGGGATCGAAATCGTTCGACCGCTGCCGCAGCCGGTCGAGATGCAGCGAGGCGCCTTCGGTCGTGCTGATCACGTAAGCCGCGGCGCGGGCGCGGGCGGCTTCCGGCAGTTCGACCGAGCGGGTGACGCCGAGCGCCTTCACCACGCGCTCGACGGCTTCCCGGGCTTCTGGAAACAGGTTGGTCTCGAAGTAACCGCCGGCCTTCGCGATCCGCAGGCCGTCGATGCCTTGCGCAAGCAGGCCGGAGACCGGCTCCGGCGTCCGCGTGGCGCAGGCGGCGTCGCCATCGTCCGGCCCCTGCATCGCGTCGTAGGCCAGTGCCAGATCGGCGGCACTGCGCGCCAGCGGACCGAGATGATCGAAGCTCGCGACGAACGGAAACGAACCGGTGCGCGGCAGCCGCCCGTAGGTCGGCTTCAGCCCGAAGATGCCGCACAGCGACGACGGCACCCGGATCGAGCCGTTGGTGTCCGAGCCGAGCGCCAACGGCACTTCGCCGCCGCCGACCGCCGCGCCGGATCCGCCGGACGAGCCGCCGGTCATCCGGGTCGGGTCGTGCGGATTGCGTGACGGGCCGTCGTGGATGTTCTCGCCGGTGAAGTCGTAGGCGTATTCGCCCATGTTGAGCGCACCGATCAGCACCGCGCCGGCCGCTTCCAGCCGCGTGATCAATGGCGCGTCGTGCGTGGCCGGGGCTCGGTCGCGATTGATCTTGGAGCCGGCCCGGGTGGCGAGCCCGGCGACGTCGAACAGGTTCTTCACCGCAAACGGCACGCCGGCGAGCGGGCCGACGCGTTCGCCGCGCGCGATCGCCGCGTCGATCTCGCGGGCGCGTGCCCGGGCACGCTCGGCCACGATGTCGGTGAACGCATTGAGCGTCGGATCGGCCTTGGCGATCCGCGCAAGCGCGGCCTCGGTGGCGGCCAGCGCAGTGGTGGTCCGGTTCGCAACGGCTGCGGCGGTCTCGGCGGCGGTCATCCAGTCAGTAGACATTGCGGAATTCACCTCAGGCACGGAACACGCTCGCAGGCTCGGTCTCGTCGGGAAGCGGAAACTCGTCGACCAGCCGCGCCAGCTTCAGCGAGACCTCGAGATTGGCCCGCACCGCGGGCTTCCACGCCGGATCGATCGGCAGACCGAGTGCAGCGGCAACGGCGTCGATGTAGGTGTCGAGATCGAGTGACTTGTCGTTCAATACAGTGTCCTCAGTAAGTACAGCATTCAAGTTCGTCATTCCGGGGCGCGCGTAGCGCGAACCCGGAATCCATAACCCCCGACAGTGAGTATGGATTCCGGGCCCGCGCCAAGGGGCGCGTCCCGGAATGACAGTGGAGAAGTGTCTTGCCTACCATCAGCTCACCATCGCCGAAGTCGGCAGCGGCGGATGCGGGATCGCGGTGAGGAGTTCGCGGGTGTAGTCGTGCTTCGGGCTGCCGAGCACCTGCTCGGAGCTTCCCTGCTCGACGATCTTTCCAGCGCGCATCACGATGACGCGGTCGCACAGCAGCCGCACCACGTTGAGGTCGTGCGAGACGAACAGGTAGCTCATCCCCATCGACTGCTTCAGGTCCTGCAGCAGGTTCAGCACCACCGCCTGCACCGAGACGTCGAGCGCCGCGGTCGGCTCGTCGAGGATCACCAGCTTCGGCCGCAGCGCGATGGCGCGGGCGATGCCGACGCGGGCTTTCTGGCCGCCGGAGAGCTGATGCGGAAAGCGGTCGAGCAGATCGAGCGGCAGGCCGACCTGTTCGGCCAGCTCTTCGCAGCGTGCCCGTACTGCGTCGCGGCCTTTGATCTCGCCGAGCTGCAGGATCGGATCGGCGATCGCACGCACCGCGGTGAAGCGCGGATTGAGGCTGTCGGTCGGATCCTGAAACACCATCTGGATCGACTTGCGCAGCGGCAGCCGTGCGAAGCGCTGCGGCAGGATGGTGCCGATCTCCTCACCGTCGAACACGATCCGGCCCGAGGTCTGGTCGAGCAGCCGCATCAGCATCATCGAGGTGGTCGACTTGCCGCAACCGGATTCGCCGACCAGCCCGACGCTTTCGCCGTGGCCGATCTGGAAGCTGATGCCGTCGACCGCGCGAAACACCTCCGGCTCCGGCGACGGCCCGCGCGAAAAAAGCCGGCTCATCGTCGCAGTCGCCCCCTGGCGCGGATATTCCTTCACCAGCTTTTCGACCAGGAGGAGGGGGGCCTGCTCCCTCTCCCCGCTTGCGGGGAGAGGGGTGGGGTGAGGGGGCGTCTCCGCGAAGCCGAGCGCTCCGACTCGTAGAGACGCCCCCTCACCCGGATCATCGCTACGCGCTGATCCGACCTCTCCCCGCGCGCGGGGAGAGGTTTGCGCCGTGCCGTGTTCGGCCGCGCCGCCTTCACCTTCCGTCAGCAGCTCCCGCAGACTCACCCCGAGCCGCGGCGTCGCGCGCATCAGTTTCTTGGTGTAGGGGTGCTGCGGATTGGCGAAGATGTCGGCCGCGGAGGCGGTCTCGACCACGCGGCCCTTCTCCATCACCACCACGCGATCGCAATAGGCGGCGGCGAGACCGAGGTCGTGGGTGATCAGAATGGTCGACAGCCCGCGGCTCCTGGTCAGTTCGACGATCAGATCCATCACCGCCTTCTGGGTGGTGACGTCGAGGCCGGTGGTCGGCTCGTCGGCGATCAGCAGCTGCGGATTGCAGGCCAGCGCCAGTGCGATCACCACGCGCTGGCACATGCCGCCGGACAGCTGGAACGGATAGGCGTGATAGCGCTCGCGCGGCCGCGCGATCTTGACCGCCTCCAGCGCCGCGATCGCCTTCTCGCCGCGATCGGCGGAGGTCGACTGCACGTGCTGGCGCAGCACGTCCTCGATCTGGTCGCCGACCTTGCGGATCGGGTTGAGCGCGGCGCGCGGGTTCTGGAAGATCATCGAGATCTCGCGCCCGCGCAGGTCGCGCATCTCCTTCTCGGTGGCGGCCTTCAGATCCATGCCGCCGAACATCACCGAGCCTTCGGCGATCCGGCCGGCGCGGTCGAGAATCCGCATCACCGCATAGGACGTCACCGATTTGCCGGAGCCGCTTTCGCCGACGATCGCCAGCGTCTCGCCTTTGCCGACGCTGATATCGACATGCTGCACCGCCTTGACGATGCCGCGGCGGGTGACGAATTCGACGGTGAGATCCCGGACTTCGAGGAGGGGTTGGGTGGTCATGCTTGAATCTCCGCGTGCACGGCGCGCTCCCTCGCCCCGCTCTTGCGGGGAGAGGGGTGGGGTGAGGGGCTGCTGCCTATCAGCGGGCACAGCGGATGTGAGAGGCGCAGTGCCTGGCCCCTCACCCGGCTCGCAAGGGCGAGCCGACCTCTCCCCGCCAAGAGCGGGGAGAGGTTAGCAGCGGCGGTGGGCAACGATTCGCAAGGCATGCTCACGTCCTCCGCTGCGGGTCGAAGATGTCGCGCAGGCCGTCGCCCAGCAGGTTGAAGCAGAACACGGCGGTCATCAGCGCGAGGCCGGGGAACAGTGCGATCCACCATTCGCCGGAGACCATGAAGCTCGCGCCCTCGGCGACCATGATGCCCCATTCGGCGGTCGGCGGGCGGACGCCGAGGCCGATGAACGACAGCCCGGCGGCGTTGAGGATGGCGTAGCCCATCGTCAGCGACATCTGCACGATCATGATCGGCATGATGTTCGGCAGGATGTGCACGAGAAGAATGCGCATCTCGCTGTTGCCCGACAACCTTGCCGCCATCACGAAGCCGGCCTCGCGGCGAACATTGGCCTCGGCGCGGGCGACCCGGGCATACAGCGGGAAATTCACGATCGCGGTGGCGATGATGATGTTCTGCACGGTGTTGCCGAGCGCCGCGACGATGCCCATCGCCAGTACGAACAGCGGGAACGCCATGATGGTATCGGCGATCCGGCCGACGATGCGGTCGGTCCAGCCGCCGAAGTAACCGGCGGCGACGCCCGCCAGCCCGCCCATCAGCAACACCAGCACCACCGAGGCGACCGCGATGAACAGATCGAGCCGTGTCGCCACCACGACGCGGCTGAAGATGTCGCGGCCGAGCTGATCGGTGCCGAACCAGTTGGTCGCCGATGGCGGCTTCAGCGCCTGGGCGGTGTTGCTGGCGAGCGGGTCGTAAGGCACGAGGTACGGTCCGAACAGCGCGGCGAACACGATCAGCACCAGCAGGCCGAATGCGAAGGCGGTGACCCGATTGCCGCCGAGCACGTAGCGCGCGTGGGAGATCGTCTCGGCGATGCCGGAACGGCGCGCGGTTGGCGCAGGTGCCGACGGCTCGTTGAGCGGATGGGAGATGCTGGTCATGGTCATGCTCCTAGCCTTCCAGCCGCACGCGCGGGTCGATCACGCCGTAGAGGATGTCGATCGCCAGATTGAGCAGCACGTACATCACCGCCATGGTGAGCACGAAGCCCTGGACCGGCGCGAAGTCCGAGGCGATCAGCGCCTCGACCGCGTAGGATCCGATGCCCGGCCAGGCGAACACCTTCTCGACCAGCACGTTGGCGCCGAGCAGGAACGAGAACACCATCGACAGCGTGGTGACCACCGGCAGCATCGCGTTGCGGAACGCGTAGGTCATCGTCACCTTGCGTGGCGACAGGCCGCTCGCGCGTGCGGTGCGGACGAAGTCCGATGCCAGGATCGCCAGCATCGAGGCCCGGGTCATGCGTGCGATCGGCGCCAGCGAGAAGATCGCCAGCGTCGCCGCGGGGAGCAGCAGCTGACTCAGCGCCGACCTGAAGGTTTCGAAGTCGCGCGCGATCAGGCTGTCGATCAGATAGAAACCGGTGACCGTCTCGGGCGCGCTGTAGAACACGTCGAGCCGCCCGAGCGGCGCCGGCGACCAGCCGAGCTTGAAGTAGAACACGTAGACCAGCAGCAGGCCGGTGAAGAACACCGGCAGCGACACGCCGGCAGTGGTCGTCACCCGGCACAGATGATCGATCCACGAGCCCGGCCGCGTCGCCGCCATGATGCCGAGCGGAATCGCGATCACCACCGACAGCGCCAGCCCGAACAGTGTCAGCTCGGCGGAAGCGGGCAGGCGGTTCTTGATCTCGGTGACGACCGGCTGTCCGGTCGTCAGCGATTCGCCGAGATTGCCGCGAGCCAGATCGGCGGTGTAGCGGACGAACTGCTCCGGCAGCGACTTGTCGAGCCCGAGCTTGTGGCGGATCTGCTCGATCGCCTCCTTGCTGGCGGCTGGTCCGGCGAAATACGCCGCCGGATCGCCGGGCAGTGCTCGCGTCAGCAGAAAGGTGACGATCACCACCCCGATCAGGCTCGGGATCGCGAACATCAGGCGTTTGCCGATCAGGGTGAGCATGGGGTCATACCCTTAAGTAATGGAGAGAGAGGGCATTGCATTGTCGCGCGCGGCGGCTTGCCCCCCTCCCCCTTGCGGGGAGGGGTCGGGGGTGGGGGGCCACAAGCACAGTGCCCGCGTCGCCCTCACCCCGACCCTCTCCCGCAGGCGGGAGAGGGAGAAGAGGGGCGTCACGTGCATTCTCAGCCTTTCACCATCGTCCGGTAGTCGAGACGGCGATGGAACCAGTAGGCGAAGCCGGAGACGTTCTTCTGCATCGCGACGTTGAGGTAGGGCTGATACAGCGGCAGGCGCGGGATGTCGGTGAAGGCGAGGTCGACGAAGCCCTTGACGCTGGAATCGTAGGTCGCGGTGTCGTTGCCGGCCGCGGCGACGCGGGCGGCCTCGATCAGCTTGTCCATTTCCGGCGAGTTGTAGTTCATGGTGTTGAAGATCGAATTGCCGGAGCGGTAGCACCAGTAGAAGAAGTACTCCGGGTAATCGAGCCAGCCCGAGAAAATGTTGACGTAGAGCGGCAGCACTTTCTTATTCAGCTCGGTGCGCCAGTTGGCGCCCGGGATCTTGTTGATGGTACAGCGGATGCCGATCTGCGCCAGGCTTTCCTGGATCAGGATACACATCGGCTCGTTGACGCCGGCGAAGCCGAGGTCGAACGACAGCGTGGTGTCGAAGCCGTTCGCGTAGCCGGCTTCGGCCATCAGCGCCTTGGCCTTGGCGATGTCGGTGTTGAACTTGGTCGGCTGCGGCCACTTGACTTCGGTTTGCTTGTCCGCCGCCGCGCCGAACATCGGATTGGCCAGGCCGAACATCACCGCGTCGATGATCTTCTGGTACGGCACGGCGTAAGCGACCGCCTCGCGCACCTTCGGGTTGTTGAACGGCGGTTGCGAGACGTTCATGCCGAGATACTGGATGCCGTTGCTGATCGGCAGTGACACCACGTTGATCTTGCCGTCGCGCTTCATTTCGGCGAAGTCCTGGTTCGGCAGCTCGTAGGAGATGTCGGCGTCGCCGCGCTCCAGCAAGGCGCGGCGATTGCCGGCCTGCGGCACCATCCGCCAGATCACACGCTTGATTTTCGGCAGCGGGCCGCCGACCCACTTGTCGTTGCGCTCCATGATCACTTCGGTGCCGGCCGTCCACTTCACCACGCGGTACGCACCCGAGCCGGCGGTGTTCTGCTTGGTGTATTCGAGACCCCACGGGTCCTTCTCGGTGGCGTGCTTCTTCACCAGTTCGGAGTTGACGACGCAGGGCACGATCACCGCGAGATCCGGGATCGTCAGCCTGTCCTTCTTCAGGAAATCGACCCGCACGGTGTGATCGTCGACGATGACGAACTGCTCGGGCTTGGTCAGCGAGCCGGCGCTCATCTGGAAGGTCGGGAAGCCGCCGACGCTGACCGAGCGATCGAGCGACCATTTGACGTCCTTGGCGGTGACCGGGGTGCCGTCCTGGAAGGTGGCGTTCTTCTTCAGCTTGAAGGTCGCCGACATGTCGCCGACGTTCATGTCCTCGGCGAGTTCGCCCTTGAACTTGTCCTTGTCATAGTAGGGAACGCCGCCGGGACCTTCCTTCATTTCGTGGGTGATCAGCCGGTCGTAGCAATTCCACGACACCTCGTAGCCTGGCACGTTGGTACCGACGCCGTGGATGTCGAGATTGTTCGGCCCGCTCTCGGAGACGACCAGCAGGGTCTCGGACCGAGCGTCGGCCTTGGCGGCAGACCAGATCGCCGGTGCGGGCACCATCGCACCGGCGGCAAGGGCGGTTGCGGACTTGAGGAAATCACGACGCTTCATGTGCGGCTCCAAAGAAACGAGGATGAGTAGCTACTGGAACTGGTTCGCAAACTTCGTGCCAAAGACGAGAATCGACATAAAGGATTGAAATATTGGGCTATTTTATCTGGTTGCGGCGAGACGAACGCCCTGCCGTTCCTAGAATTGCATACAAAGCGCAGATTTTGCCTAAATAAAGTGCAGCGTGCAGTGGATGTGTCGATGCTGAGCAGGCGGGCTTCGTGACGGGACGGCCCCTCTCGAGGAGCGACCGTCGCCGGACCCGCCTGAAGGCCGCTGACGGAGAGCCCTCAAAACAAAAGCGGCGGGGACAATCCCCGCCGCTTGCGTTGTCGATGGCTCGAACGATCCCGCCGAAGGCGGTCAGTTCATCTTGGCAGTCTCGCTGCGCGCGGGCGCATAGATCACGGTGTCGTTGGCCGGCTTGGCTTCAATCGCGGTCGTCGGGCGCACCAGCGGCCGATGGCTGCGATAGACTTCGAACGCGTACCACGCGGCGACCACGGCGGCGATCAGCGCGACCTGGCTCGGCGGCAGGATCAGCGACAGCGCGATCAGCGCGGTGGCAACGGTACCGGCCTTCACCACGCTCTCACCGTCGTGGAACATGGCGTTGAAGCGCTCCCAATTCTCGCCCTTCCAGAACGGAGCGGAGAAGCGGTCCAATGCGAACCGCGTCCAAGCGCCGGCGAAGCCGAGCTTGCGTGCCCACATCAGATACAGCGAGCCCGCGAAAGCGAGCAGCGAAACCACCGCGCCGACCGGACCGGCGGCGTAACCGATGACCACGACCAGCGCGGCCGTGAATGCAATGATCCAGTATTGCATTGTGTGACCCTTTCACCCGCTTCGCGGGCGCCTTTCAAATTTGATTCGATGGCGGCGTTAGCCAGCCTATTATGGGCTGTTTTCCACAGCCGCGCCGCAAAAAATTGCCGCGTTAGTTATTCATCCGATTAGCACTTTGGTCAAAGGTAATTAGTTAGGGGATTTGGACGCGGAACGATCGCCGGGTGCGACAGCCTGCCGCGACCCGTCGCTCAAATGCCAAATGATCGAGGATGATCGTACCGGACGCGTCAGCGTGCGAGGCGGCTTTCTGCTTCGGCGATCTTGGCGTTGCGAATGCGCTTGGCATCGCGGCTGGCCATGAACGGCATGCCGAGCTTGCGGGCCTTTACCTGCACGGACGAGCGCGCGCGCTTCAGGGCGGCTGCTGCGCGCACGGCAGACGCGCCACTGGCAATCAGCTCCTTCAGCCGTTCGACCTGTTCGTCGTCCCACGGCCTGCAGGCATTGCTCTTGGCGGACGTCGGCATCAGCAGCTCCTTTTGCGATCGGCCCGTCGCCGATCGGCCGGCGTGCGGGCAGGGCATGTGAAGGTTCGTGCGCGAATCTCTGCGGCTGGCGTGTCGGTCATCGATGGTCGCAGCGCAGCTTCGGGCGATCACGCTGGCCTGGGGCGGTGAGCCCTCGTCGGAAGGCCGGGCGCAGTCGTTTGCGTCTAATCGTTTGCAGAAGTGAAAGTTCCGAAAAAGAGCGGCCGGCACGGGATACCGGCACTGTCGCAAACCTGTCATCGGCGATCGATAGGGGGAGGGCGCGTAGCGGCGGACCGCCGCCCGATGCTGCGCTCCATCGAACACGAGGAAGCCGATGAAACTGGTCCGGTTGATGACGGCGCTGTTGGCGCTGGCCGCATTCGCATCGCTGCAGCCGGCGAAGGCTGCGGACGTGATCTGCTACAATTGCCCGCCGCAGTGGGCCGATTGGGCGACGATGCTGAAGCAGGTCAAGGCCGACCTGGGCTACGACATCCCGTTCGACAACAAGAACTCCGGTCAGGCGTTGTCGCAGTTGATCGCGGAGAAGAGCAATCCAGTTGCCGACATAGGCTACTTCGGCGTCAATTTCGGCATGAAGGCGAAGGCGCAGGGCGTTACTCAGCCTTACAAGCCGGCGAAGTGGGACGAGGTGCCGGCCGGGCTGAAGGATCCGGACGGCAACTGGACCGCGATCCATTCCGGCACGCTCGGACTGTTCGTCAACGTCGATGCGCTCGGCGGTAAGCCAATTCCGGCGTGCTGGAAGGATCTCGAGAAGCCGGACTACAAGGGCATGGTCGGCTATCTCGATCCGCCCTCGGCGGCGGTCGGCTATGTCGGCGCGGTGGCGGTGAATCTCGCACTCGGCGGCAGCGATCAGGATTTCTCGCCCGCGGTTTCGTTCTTCAAGAAGCTGCACGCCAACGACGCGATCGTGCCGAAGCAGACCTCCTACGCCCGGGTGGTGTCGGGCGAGATCCCGATCCTGTTCGACTACGATTTCAACGCCTACCGCGCGAAGTACACCGAGAAGGGCAACTTCGCCTTCGTGATCCCGTGCGAAGGCTCGGTCGTGTTCCCCTATGTCGTCAGCCTGACGAAGGGCGCGCCGAACGCCGACAAGGCCAGGAAGGTGATGGACTATCTGCTGTCCGACAAGGGGCAGGCGATCTGGACCAATGCGTATTTGCGTCCGGCGCGGCCGATCGAATTGCCGCCCGAGGTCAAGGCCAAGTTCCTCCCGGACAGCGACTACGCGCGCGCCAGGAGTGTCGATTGGGCCAAGATGGAAGCGGCGCAGAAGGCGTTCACCGACCGCTATCTGGCTGAAGTCCGCTGAGCCGGTCCATCGTCCCGGCCGGCGACGGCCGGGACAGCTCGAAATCATGAAGCACCGACGTTTCCTGTTGATCTGTCTGGCGCCGCTAGCCGTGCTGACCGCAGCGTTCTTCCTGCTGCCGATGGCGCGGCTGGTGGTGGTCGGAGCCGAAGGGCCGCTGGGGATTGCCGGCTATCTGGCGATCCTGCTGGAGCCGCGCTACCGCGCCACGCTGATCAACACCGTGCTACTCGCCGTTGCTACCACGATCGCGACGCTGATCATCGCCACCATCGCCGGGCTGTTCCTGCAGCGGCATCGCTTTCCCGGCCGCGCCGTTCTGATCGCGATGCTGACGTTCCCACTGGCATTCCCCGGCGTGGTGATCGGCTTTCTGATCATCCTCCTCGCCGGACGGCAGGGCGTGATCGGCGATCTGACGCGGCTCGTCAGCGGAAGCAAACTGGTGTTCGCCTATTCGATATGGGGCTTGTTCCTCGGCTATCTGTACTTCTCGATTCCGCGGGTCATCCTGACCATCATGGCGGCGGTGCAGAAGCTCGATCCGGGGCTCGAAGAGGCCGCGCGCTCGCTCGGCGCCAGCCCCTGGGCGGTGCAGCGCGACGTGGTGCTGCCGGCGCTGGTGCCGGCGTTCGTGGCTTCCGGCGCGATCGCATTTGCGACCGCGATGGGCGCCTTCGGCACCGCCTTCACACTGGCGACCAACATCGATGTGCTGCCGATGCTGATCTATACCGAGTTCACGCTGGCGGCGAACTTCGCCACCGCGGCCTCTCTGTCGGTCGGCCTCGGCCTGATCTCCTGGGCGATGCTGGCGCTGGCGCGGTCGCTGACCGGCGGCACCGTGGCGGCGACGGGCTGATACGATGCGCGACCGCCTGATCTTCGCCGGTCAATTGCTGTTCACACTGCTGGTTGCTGCCTTCCTGGTGGTGCCGGCGCTGCTGTCGATCGCCGCAGGCGTCACCGCGAATTACTTCCGCGGCATCTCCTCCGGCCTCACCCTGCAATGGGTGGGGCAGGTGTGGGCGCTGTATGCCGACAGCATCGTGCTGTCTTTCGCGATTGCGCTTGCCACGCTCGCCGTGACGCTGGCGGTCGGCGTGCCGGCCGCCTACGCGCTGCACATCCGAGGCGGCGCCTGGTCGCGGTTGATCGAGGAGGTGATCACGCTGCCGCTGGCGATCCCGGGGCTGGCAATCGCTTTGGCGCTGCTGCTCACCTATGGCGGCTTCGGTGAGTTCCGCCGGTCCTGGCTGTTCATCCTGGTCGGCCATGTGGTGTTCACGATGCCGTTCATGGTTCGCGCAGTGATGGCGGTGTTCGCCACCATAGATATCCGCACCCTCGACGAAGGCGCTGCCTCGCTCGGCGCTTCGCCGGGCCGGCGGTTCGTCGATGTCATCGTCCCGAATGCAATGCCGGGCATTCTGGCCGGCGCCTTGATGGTGGTGACGCTGTCGCTGGGTGAATTCAACCTGACCTGGATGCTGCACACGCCGCTGACCAAGACGCTGCCGGTCGGACTCGCCGACAGCTATGCGTCGATGCGGCTCGAAGTCGCCTCGGCCTACACGCTGATCTTCTTCATCATGATCGTCCCCTTGCTGGTGGCGATGCAATTGCTGGCGGAACGGGAGCCGAAATCATGAAGGCGGATGCCGGGCGCGGCGCATCTGTGCGGATTGAGAACTGCGGCAAGACCTTCGCGGACGGCACGCGGGCGCTGCAGCCCGCGACGCTCGCCATCGCGCGCGGCGAGACCCTGGTCCTGCTCGGCCCCTCGGGCTGCGGCAAGACCACGATGCTGCGGATCATCGCCGGGCTGGAAGTGCCGGACAGCGGCGGGCGGGTGCTTTTCGACGGCGCCGATGTCACCGCGGTACCGATCGAGAAGCGTAACGTCGGCATGGTGTTCCAGTCCTACGCGTTGTTTCCCAACATGACGGTCGCCGACAACATCGGTTACGGGCTCAAGATCCGCGGCGTTGCCAAGGCGGAGCGCGCCGCGCGGATCGCCGAACTGGTGGCATTGACCAATATTGCCGGGCTGGAGCATCGGCGGATCGATCAACTCTCGGGCGGCCAGCGCCAGCGCGTCGCTCTGGCGCGCGCGGTGGCGATCCGTCCAGCGGTGCTGCTGCTCGATGAGCCGCTCACCGCGCTCGATGCGGCTTTGCGCGACAAGCTGCGCGGCGAGCTCGACCGGTTGCTGCGATCGCTCGGCATCACCACGATCTACGTGACCCACGACCAGGCCGAGGCGATGGCGCTCGGCGACCGCATCGTGGTGATGAGCAAGGGCGCGATCGCCCAGGTCGGCACGCCGCGCGAGATCTACTTCCAGCCCGTCTCCCGCTTCGTGGCCGAGTTCGTCGGCGCTGCCAACATCATCGAGGCGGAGATCGTCGACGGCGTCGTGCGATTGCCGGGAGGTCACTGGCGCATCGCCGGCGGCATCAACCGGACCCACGCGGTGGCGATGATCCGACCGGAGACGATCCGGATCGCCGACCCCGACACCGCGAGCCTGCACGGCATCGTCGAGAGCGTCAGCTTCGTAGGCGACCGCCAGCGCGTCGTCGTGTCCGGCGCTGCGACAGGGCCGCTATCGATCGACGCGCCAAATGCAGCGCCGATAGGGATCGGCGATCGGGTCGGCCTTGTCGTCGACGCCGAAGCCATCCGACTGCTGCCCGAACAGCTCTGAGACTCGAAGCCAACCGAGAATGGACCATGTCGCCGAAACCGATCCTGATTGCGCAGATTTCCGACCTCCACATCAAGGCGCCTGGGAGCCTCGCTTACGGCCGGGTCGACACGGCTGCGGCGTTGACGCGCTGCGTTGCGGCGCTCAACGCGCTGACGCCGCGGCCCGATCTGGTGGTGATCTCCGGCGATCTGGCGGACACTCCCACCGAGCAGGAATACGCCCACCTGTTCCAGTTGTTGGCGCCGTTGGAGATTCCCTTCGTTGCCGTTCCGGGAAATCACGATTCCCGCGAACTGATGCGGGCGGCGTTTCCGAATCCGGCGTTCCCGACCGAAGGGCCGTTCAATCAGCTCCACCCGATCCGCGAGCTCGACGTCGTGCTGCTGGATTCCAGCGTGCCGGGCGAGCCGCATGGCGAGCTGGACGCTGGCTCTTTGCAGTGGCTCGAGGCGGTGCTGTCGGCGTCCGACCAGCGTCCGGCGCTTCTGTTCCTGCACCATCCGCCTTTCCGCACCGGAATCTGGCACATGGACCGGCAGAATCTCCGCAATGCCGCGGACTTCGCCACGGTCGTCGAGCGCTATCCCTGGGTTCGTCTGGTTGGCGCTGGCCACGTTCATCGCGCCACCACGACAGCCTTCGCCGGCACCGTGGCGACAATCTGCCCTGCGCCCAACCACGCGGTGGCGCTGGACCTCTCCGAACAGTTCGCTCCCTCGTTCCGGATCGAGCCCCCAGCGTTTCATCTCCACGCCTGGTTCGAAGGTGGCGCATTCGGAGAGGTCGTCACCCATCTGGTGCCGATCGGCACGTTCGACGGGCCGCATCCGTTCTTCGGCATCGATGGCAGACTGCTCTGAGAGGACCAAACCACCCCGGCAGCGACGCCGGTAGAATAGGAACGATTTTACCTGGGGAAATTCCTCGTGCCCGGAACGATCGCGGGGCTAAGCCTTTGATGATCGGTCGGACGGGTAAGAGGATGACCGAGGTGAGCAGGAGACCGGTAGTGCTGGTGGTCGAAGACGAGCCGCTCCTGCGTATGAACGCGGTCGACATGATCGAAGCTGCCGGCTTCCAGGTGCTGGAGGCCGGTTCTGCCGATGCGGCGATCTCGATCCTGGAGGTTCGCGAGGACATCCGGCTGGTGTTCACCGACATCCAGATTCCGGGCTCGATGGATGGGTTGAAGCTGGCACGGGCGGTGCGCGGCCGGTGGCCGCCGATCAAGATCGTCGCCACCTCGGGCCGGGTGACCGTCACCCCGGACGACCTGCCCGACGGGGGGCGGTTTGTACCAAAGCCGTACACCTCGGCGCAGATCACCGGCGTGCTGCGGGAAATGTTGGTCTGATTGGAGCTTCGCCGCGCCGATCTTCGATCGGACGCTTTCCAAAATTTAATCAGTGTTGTTCCAGAAACAGGCCTTTTCGAGCTATCTTACCGTCCCAGCTACAGATTATGGGAGCCGGTGGGTCTGGAACTTCGATGAAGCGACCACTTATAATCTTTGTCCTGCTGAGCGCGGTGGCGGCTGCGGCGTATTTCTCGTTCAGCCATTGGGCGATCAAGCACGAGACCTTGACGTTCTTCGATGAGTCACGCGGTCGGCCGGTCGCGGTCGATCTGGCGGTGCGGCGCGACGCCGAAATGAAGGCCGAGGCCGGCATGGTGACGCTGCCCGTCGCCATTGTCAGCCACGGCAACACCGTCAAGAACACCGAATATTCTTTCCTGGCCAACGTGCTCGCGGCGCGGGGCTATCTGGTCGCCAGCATTCAGCACGATCTGCCCGACGACAAGCCGCTGATGACCGTCACCGGTTCGCTCTATGTCGGACGTCTGGCGGTCTACGAACGCGGCGAGAAGAACATCTTCTTCGCGATCAAGGAACTGAAGAAGATCGAGCCGAATGCCGACTATGATCATCTGACCCTGGTCGGCCATTCCAACGGCGGCGATATCTCGATGTTCTTCGCCCAGCAGCATCCGGAAATGGTCCGGCGCGTGGTGACGCTGGACAATCTGCGCGTGCCGTTCGTCACCTCCGGCTTCGCCAAGATCCTGTCGTTCCGCTCCAAGGATCCGCAGTTCAAGACCGATCCCGGCGTGCTGCCGGACCCGCACATCGCCAAGGAAGCCGGCATCGAGATCATCGATACCGGCGCCCAGCATACCGAAATGAGCGACCGCGGGCCGGACAGCGTAAAAGCGCGGATCCAGTCGACGCTCGACAAATTCCTGTCGGAAGAAGGCGGCAGTAACCTGAGGCCGCTCGACGTCCAGAAGGACATCAAGCGAATGTACAACGATCCACGCGCCATGGGACCGTAGGCTGCGGATCAAGCGCGCCGAGGATCGGGTGACGACAAGATAAAGGGCCTCGCGAAGATAAAGGGCCTCGTGCCGTCGACACGGCCGAGACCCTTTCCAGGATGCCGCTCCTGCGCTCGGATCAGCGCCAGAACAGCGCCAGCAGGATGATGATCGGCAGCGGGACGCCAATCAGCCACATCAACGCGCCTTTTCCGAAAGTCATGTCTCACGTCCTCCAGTCATCGACTGGGCGATAACCGTGTCCGTCACGAACGGTTCCGGTGCCGGCGTTCGGTTAGGCGCAGCTCATCCGGATGCCGTCTTGACGGCCGACACGCGCCGGGCGAGGGATCGGACCATGATCTGAAGTCATGGAGTGCGAGATGGCTGCGAAGGTGAGTCCGCTGGCGGGCAAGACCGTCGATCCGAACAGTCTGGTCAACGTCCCACGGCTGGTGACGGCGTATTTCGCCGGCAAGCCGGACCCCGCGGTCGCGACCGAGCGGGTGGCGTTCGGCACCTCCGGGCATCGCGGCTCGTCGCTGAACAACGCCTTCAACGAGAACCACATCGTCGCGGTCAGCCAGGCGGTGTGCGATCATCGTCGCGCCGCCGGCATCACCGGTCCGCTGTATATCGGCATCGACACCCACGCGCTTGCCGAGCCGGCGCTGGTCAGCGCGCTCGAAGTGTTCGCCGCCAACGAGATCGACGTCGTGATCGACGAGCGCGGCGGCTACACGCCGACCCCGGTGATCTCGCACGCCATCCTCACCCACAATCGTGGTCGTACCGACGGGCTCGCCGACGGCGTGGTGGTGACGCCGTCGCACAATCCGCCCGAGGACGGCGGCTTCAAGTACAATCCGCCGAACGGCGGCCCGGCCGACACCGACATCACCTCGGCGGTCGAGAAGGCCGCCAACGCGATGCTCGAGAACGGGCTGAAGGGCGTCAAGCGGATCTCCTACGATCGCGCCCGCAAAGCGGACTGCGTGCATCGCCGCGACTACATCACGCCGTATGTCGAAGACCTCGCCAATGTCGTCGACATGGAGGCGATCAGGTCGAGCGGCGTCAAGCTCGGCATCGATCCGCTCGGCGGCGCCGCGGTGCATTATTGGCAGCCGATCATCGAGCGCTACAAGCTCGACGCCAAGCTGATCAGCGCCGCGGTCGATCCGACCTTCCGCTTCATGACGGTGGACTGGGACGGCAAAGTGCGGATGGACTGCTCGTCACCTTACGCGATGGCCCGGCTGATCGGAATGCGCAACGATTTCGACGTCGCGTTCGCCAACGACACCGACGCCGACCGCCACGGCATCGTCACCCGCTCCTCGGGGCTGATGAATCCGAACCATTATCTGTCGGTCGCGATCGCCTATCTGTTCGCGCACCGGCCGCAGTGGAGCCGTGACGCCGCGATCGGCAAGACTGCGGTGTCGAGCGCGATGATCGATCGGGTCGCGAACAAGATCGGCCGCAAGGTGGTGGAGACCCCGGTCGGCTTCAAATGGTTCGTCGACGGACTGATCGGCGGCAGCTTCGGCTTTGCCGGCGAAGAGAGCGCCGGCGCCTCCTTCCTGCGCCGCGACGGCAGCGTCTGGACCACCGACAAGGACGGCATCATTCTCGGCCTGCTCGCCGCCGAGATCACCGCGGTGAGCAAGGCCGATCCGGGCGAATTGTATCAGCGGCTCACCGCCGAACTCGGTGCGCCGTTCTACGCGCGGATCGATGCGGCGGCGTCGCCGGCCCAGAAGGCGCTGTTCAAGACCCTGACGGCGGAGAAGCTCGGCATCAAGCAGCTTGCCGGCGAGCCGGTCACCGCGACGCTGACCAAGGCGCCCGGCAACGGCCAATCGATCGGCGGCGTCAAGGTGACCACCGCCAACGGCTGGTTCGCGGCGCGTCCGTCCGGCACCGAGGACGTCTACAAGATCTACGCCGAGAGCTTCGTCAGCGCCGATCACCTCGGCAAGATCCAGCACGAAGCCCAGGCCGCGCTCAGCGCAATGTTCGCCGCAGGTTGACGCGCAACAACGTTGGAACCGGCAAGCCGGGCGATGTCTGGCAGATAAATCGTCTTCGCTTCACTCCGTCATTGCGAGCGCAGCGAAGCAATCCAGACCTCTACGCAAGACGCTGGATTGCTTCGTCGCTTCGCTCCTCGCAATGGCGGACTGCGCCGTCAACGTGTGAGGTCGACCTTGTCCGGCTGGACTGAATTCGTTGCCGCCTTTGCCGTGTTCCTGCTCAGCCATGCGATTCCGGCGCGGCCGGCGGTGAGGACGAGGCTGGTCGGTGCGCTCGGCGAGCGCGGCTTCCTGATCGCCTACAGCATCGAATCGCTGGTCGTGCTGACCTGGCTGATCGTCGCCACCGAGCGGGCGCCGTTCGTCGAGCTGTGGCCGTTCGAGACCTGGCAGATGTGGGTGCCGAATCTGGCGCTGCCGCTGGCCTGCCAGTTTACGGCGTTTGGCATCGGTGCCGCCAATCCGCTATCGTTCGGCGGCGATCCGCGCAAATCCTTCGATCCGCAGCACCCGGGCGTGCTCGGCATCGTCCGGCATCCGCTGCTGTGGGCGATCGGACTGTGGGCCGGTGCGCATGCGGTGCCGAACGGCGACCTTGCCCACGTGCTGCTGTTCGGATTCTTCGCGCTGATCGCACTGCTCGGCATGACGATCATCGACCGCCGCAAGCGGCGCCAGCTCGGCGCCGAGCGCTGGGCGGAACTTGCGGCGCGGACCTCGTTCTGGCCGTTCGCGGCGCTGATCAGCGGCCGCTTCAGACCGCAGCGCTGGCGGACCAGCCTTCTCCGATTTGGCATCGGCGTTGCGGCGTGGCTGTCGCTGTTGCTGCTGCATCCGCTGGTGATCGGCGTCTCGCCGCTGCCCTGAGACAAATCCCTCTGTCATTGCGAGCGTAGCGAAGCGATCCGGCTCCGTGCACTGAGCTGGACTGTTCCGACTGCTGCATCTCCTGGCAGTGACCGCAGATGCAGCTCCCTGCAAATCGTTCGCGAGTTTGTGCTGGCACAACCAGCGCTGGACGCCGCGCTCCTACACCGGACGAGCCGGCACATCACCGCCGGCGTCAGTTCCGGTGGACCGCGATGAGCAGCACGACGATCGAATCTTCCGCAGCCGGCCCCGCCAAGCGCAAGCCGGTGCCGCGCTATCCGTTGCAGATCCGCCTGACCATCCTGTCGGCCGGGTTCCGGCCATTCTTTCTGCTCGGCGCCATCTTCGCCGCGGTCGCGGTGCTGCTGTGGCTGCCGGTGTATCACGGCGAGCTGACGCTGCAGACCACGTTTGCGCCGCGCGACTGGCACGTCCACGAGATGCTGTACGGCTATCTGCCGGCGGTGATCACCGGCTTTCTGCTGACCGCGATCCCGAACTGGACCGGTCGGCTGCCGCTGCAGGGCGCGCCGCTGGCGACGTTGGCGCTGGTCTGGCTGGCCGGACGGCTGGCGGTGACGTTCTCGGCCGACACCGGCTGGCTCGCCGCCCTGTTGATCGACGCCTGCTTCCTGCTGCTGGTGGCGCTCGCCGCGCTTCGGGAAATCCTCGCCGGCCGCAACTGGCGCAATCTCAACATCGTCGCGCTGCTGACCCTGCTGCTCGTCGGCAACGTCGCGTTCCACCTCGAAGCGCATCTCGGCGGCGCCGCCGACTACAGCATCCGCATCGGCATTGCGGTGGTGATCATGCTGATCTCGCTGATCGGCGGCCGCATCACTCCCAGCTTCACCCGCAACTGGCTGGTGCGCGCTAATCCCGGCCGGCTGCCGCAGCCGTTCAACAAGCTCGACATGGTGATCGTCGCGTTCAGCGGCCTGACGCTGGGGCTGTGGGTTGCGATGCCGTTCAGCCCGATCAGCGGTTCGGCGTTGCTGATCGCCGGCGTGCTGCATCTCGTCCGGCTGGCGCGCTGGGCCGGCGACCGCACCGTCAAGGAGAAGCTGCTGCTCGTGCTGCACGTCGGTTATTTCTTCGTCCCGCTCGGCTTTCTGTTGACCTCGGCGGCGGCATTCGGGCTGATCCCGGCCAGCGCCGGCATCCACGCCTGGATGGTCGGCGGCGCCGGCGTGATGACGCTGGCGGTGATGACCCGCGCCTCGCTCGGCCACACCGGCCAGCAACTCACCGCCTCGCTGCCGACGCAAGGGATCTATCTGGCGGCGCTGTTCGCCGTCGCCGCGCGGATCGCGGCGGCGCTACTGCCGGCCTGGAGCGATCCGCTGCTGCATCTCGCCGCGATCGGCTGGGCGGTCGCCTTCCTCGGCTTCGCGCTGAGCTACGGCCCGACGCTGCTCGCCCGTGGCAAGCCGCACTGATCCGCCCGCACCTTCACCCCACCTCGAGCCAGGACAAAGCCAATGACCGAAGCCGCCACCCCCACCGAGCGCGTGCTGGACGTCCGCGAGATCCCGCCGTATCAGCGCCACGAGATCATTCCGCGGTTGTTCGATCAGCTTGGGGTCGGCGCGACGATGCAGATTGTGGTCGATCACGATCCGCGGCCGCTGCGGCAGTTCTTCGCCTCGGTGCACGGCGACGATTGCCAGTGGACCTATCTCGAGCAGGGGCCCGAGGTGTGGCGCGTGCAGCTGCGCCGCGCCGCATAGGCATTCCGCACAGCGTCCGGTGGTGCGGTCCGCCGCGCCGCGCTAACCTTCCCGCAAAACAGTGGGAGGCGCAGCATGGACGGCGGGCAGCAGGCGGGCGGATTCGACAAGGCGGCGCATCGCGTCGTCGCGCCGCGGCCGTTTTCGGACCTTCACATCGGCGAACGCTTCGTGCTGCCGAGCCGCACCGTGACGGACGCAAACTTCGCCGCGTTCCAGGTCGTCTCCGGCGACAATCACCCGATCCATTACGACGTCGAATATTGCCGTGCGCAGGGCCATCCCGGGTTGCTCGCGCACGGGCTGCAGGTGCTGTGCTTCACCGCATCCGGCGCCGGGCTGTTTCCGCACGTGCTCGGCGAGGCGCTGCTCGCCTTCATCGAGCAGTCGTCGCAATTCCACAAGCCGGTCTATGCCGGCGACACGCTGTATCCGGCGCTCACCATCACGGAGCTGCAGCCGCAGCGCACCACCGGCATCGTCACCGTGCAGTCGACGGTGCACAATCAGCGCGGCGAGTTGGTGCTGAGCGGCGAGCAGAAGTACCTGGTGCGAATGGCCAGGCTTTGAGGACTATCCCGCGCCGAAGCGCGCGATCTCGTCGTCGGAATAGCCGGCCTGCTGCAGCACCGCCTTGGTGTGCTCGCCGAGCCGTGCCACCCGCGGGTTCGGTGACGGATTGGCCGCGGACATCCGGAACGGCAGGTTGAGCACCTGAAAACTGCCGGCGCCGTCGTGCACTTCGGCGAGCGCCTGACGATGCGCGGTCTGTGGATCGGCCATCGCCTCGGCGACGGTGCGATAGGCCGAGCAGGGCACGCCGAACTTGTCGAGCGCCGCGAGGCATTGCTTGGAGGTCAGCTTGCGCGACCAGCTCGTCTCGATCGTGTCCATCAGTTCGCCCCAGTTCAGGCGACGGTCGGCATACTTCTCGAACCGCGGATCGGTGATCAGGTCGGGACGCTCTGCCGCCAGCATGAAGCTGCGGAACGACTTTTCGCTGGCGACGGCGATCATCACGTAGCCGTCGGAGGTTTCGACCGGGCCGAATTGCGGCCGCGCCGGCAGCGTCACCGGAAACTGCGACCACTGCACTTCGTTCAGCGTCAGCGTCAGCATCGCCTCCAACATCGAGACGTCGATGTGCTGCCCTTCGCCGGTGCGCACGCGCTGATACAGCGCCGAAGTAATCGCCCCATAGGCGTAAATGCCGCTGACCACGTCGGCGAGATAGATGCCGCAGTAATCCGGGCGCTCGCGCCCGGGCTGATAGGCGAGATGCGCCATGTCGTAGCCGGAGGCGGCGTGGATCGCTGGCGCGTAGGCCGGCAGTTCGGCCGAGGGGCCGGTCTGGCCGTAGCCGGAGATCGAGCAGTAGATCAGTTCGGGATTGAAGCTGCGCAGCGAGGCGTAGTCCATCTGCAGCCGCTGCATTACGCCGGGGCGGAAGTTCTCGACCAGCACGTCGGCGGTGGCGACCAGCCGCTGCACCGCCTCGAGGCCGGCCGGCGACTTCAGGTCGAGCACGATGCTCTTCTTGCCGACGTTGAGCTGGCCGAACGCAGTACTGCAGGCGCCGCGCACCGGCGGCCGGTTGCGCATGGTGTCGCCGTCGGCGGCTTCGATCTTGATCACCTCGGCGCCCATGTCCGACAGCATCCGGGTGCAGTGCGGGCCGGCGATGGTGGTGGAGAAATCGAGCACGCGGAGCCCGTCGAGGGCCTTGGCATCGGGAGCGGTGGTGGCCTGCGGTTTCTGCGTCCGCGTTTCGACGGTCATTCGGTCTCCCCTGATGCGTCCCATTCTTGGTGCGGCGCAAAGCGGACGCCGCGCCCGTGGGAAGCTGCTTGCTCGATCACGGCAAACTAGCGGGTCGATCGGACCGGATCAACGGTCTGCGGTTCGATCGAGGCTAGGGGTCCGACAGCCAGCCCATGCTGAGCGCAAACCGCACCACTTCGACGCGGTTGTGGAAGCCGAGCTTGGCCATCCCGCGCGCCTTGTAGGTTTCCACGCTCTTGGCGCCGATCTGCAGCTTGGCGGCGATGGTCTTGTTGCTGTGGCCGATCGCGGCGAGCCGCAGCACTTCGATTTCGCGGGTCGACAGTTCCGACACCGCATTGTGCTCGTCGCCGTTGTGCAGGTGCGGCGCGGTCCGCCCGATCGCCCGGCCGGCGATCGCCGGATCGAGATAGATGCCGCCGCTGCCGACGGCATGGATGCCGCGGATCAGCTCCTCGGTGGCGGAGCGCTTCAGCACATAGCCGGCGACGCCGAGGTCGAGCAATTGCCGCAAGTAAGCGCCGTCCTCGTGCACGGTCAGCACCAGCACCCGGCACTCCGGGCAGGCGGCGAGAAATTTCCGTGCCACCTCGATGCCGTTGAGGCCGGGCATCGACAGATCGAGCACGGCGACGTCGGGCTTGAGTTCGGTGGCGCGGCGCAGCGCGTTGGGGCCGTCATTGGCTTCACCGACCACCTCCAGGCCCGGATCGCCGTCGAGCAGAGCCTTCATGCCGCTGAGCACGACCGGATGATCGTCGGCGAGAAACACGCGCAGTCGGGAAGACGCTTGCTGATCCATCACGGTCACGTCCATCGGTCACAACGGAATTCGGGCGTAGAGCGTGGTGCCCTTGCCCGGCGCAGTTTCGAGTTCGAGCGAGCCGCCGACCAGCGACAATCGCTCCCGGATGCCGAGCAGGCCGAGCCGGCTGGTCGGCTGTTTCGGACCGGTGGTGGAGAAGCCCCGGCCATCGTCTTCGACGATCATCGTCACCTCGTCGCCGCTCAGCCGCAGGATCACGCCGACCTGACGGGCGGCGGCATGGCGGACTACGTTGGTCAGCGCTTCCTGCAATACCCGGTACAGCGTGGTCTCGACCGCTGACGGCAGCCGGCGCGTGCCGAGCGTCATATGCAGATCGAACTGGATGTTGGATGTCTCGCTCCACGAATCCAGCAGGTTCTGAATCGCGGTTTGGATGCCGAGATCGTCGAGCACGCTCGGACGGATCTCCCAGGCGAGCCGGCCGGTCTGACGGCCGAGATCCGCGGTCAGACTTCGCATCTCGGCGATGCGCTGCTGCAGTTCCGGCCGGTCGCCGGCGGCTTGGCCGAGCTTGTCGAAGCCGAGCTGCAGCAGGGTCAGCGACTGCCCGAGCGTGTCGTGCAGCTCGCGGGCAATACGAAGGCGTTCGGCCTCCTGATCCTCGACGGTCCGGCGCAACACCTGCGAGAGGTCGGCCTCCACCAGCACGCGGCGATCCTTCTCTTCCTGCAGGCTCTGAGCGACATCTTTGGACCGGTTCAGGCCAACTTCGAGCTGCCGCATCAGTTGTTGTTGGAGAAGTTGCGCCGACCTCCGTTCGCGCGCGATGCCGTCGATCCGGCGTCGTACGACCTCGATCAGGGAATCGCGCAGCCGGTGAGCGGCGTCGATCTCGGCTTCGCACCAAGGGTCGCTGTGCAGCCGGACCGACTCCCGCCAATGTGCGGCGCCGCCGCTGCCCGACGCCCGCGTGCCGTCCCTGTCGACGCCCACCGGCCTGTTCGGCGCGCCGGCCCAGGTGACGTGGCGGACGACTTCGGGACGGAACCACAGCACGTAATCGCGCGGTGTGTTCGACAGCGACAGTGCGATCAGCCCGCAGGCTTGGGCTGCGAATGCTCTGGCCGGCGGAAACACCAGCGGCAGGCATTCGGTATGGAAAACGCCGTCCTGCGCCACGCCATGCAGCCAGCCGATCAAGGATGCGATCTGCGCCGCGTCCGGGGTCTGGCCGGTCCCGGTGAATTGACCGTCGATCCACAACCCGACCCCTGCCGCCGGGATGAAGCCGAGCAGGCTCGGATAGAACCGGATCAACCCCTCCGCGAGGTCGGACTCCTGGCTCATCCGCGTCACCAGTTCCTCATGAATGCGGCCGCTGTGCAGCCGCGCAGTGAGCTGCTCCGCGGCGAGCCGCGTCTCGATCTGTGACGACGCCATCTCGCTGAACAGCGCGCATGTCTCGCGCATGCGGTAGGGCAGAAACCGCGGCGTGCGGTGGTGGCAGACCAGCAGTCCCCAGAGCTCGCCGTCGACCACGAGCGACAGCGACAACGAGGCCGCGACGCCGAGTCGAGCCAGATATTGTCTGTGGTCGGGGGAGGCACTGCGGATCGAGCTCTGGGAAAGCTCCAGCGCTGCGCCGCTGCGCGGATTGACCTCCGGCACGATGGGCGCGGCGATCGCCCGGGTGTCGGGCTGCATACTGATCCGGTTGCAGATCCCTGGCCGCTTCGGAATGTCGGGCTGCGGATCGCGCAGCCCGAGAAACGAGCCGACCTCCGGTGCCCGGCATTCTGCGATCACGTCGCAGCAGCCATCGGAAGCAAAGCGGTACACCATCACCCGGTCGAAGCCGGTCACGCGGCGTAGTTCGGTCGCCATCGCCTCGCAGAATCCCTGCACCGAAGACGCCGGCTGCACCCGCCGGATCATCGATTGCACCAGCGCGAGCGAATCGTCGGGCGGCGGCTCGCGCCGCGGATCGAATTCGGCCACCAGCAGGCCGGAGGCGTGATGGACGATCACGTCGGTGGGGGGGGCATCCGGTGCGTTCAACGTGAATGCGTGGAGCGGCCGCTCGATTGGCCGCTCAGCCATCGCCAGGGTTCGGAGTCTGGCGATCTGGTCGGAGGAGAATGCGGTGCTGGCTGCAGTCCCGGGCAGCAGAACCGCGGCGGTTCCCAACAGCTCCTCGGTCGCGCCTCCGGCTTGAACGATCGTCAGATCGTCCGGCGCCAATGCCAGCAATGCCGCATGGGGATGGATCGAGTCGGACGGGAATGCTCCAAGGCGCGGGCCACCAAAGTGGTCGGACTCGGGGCAGCTCGCGGGTCTGGACTCGGCCGAATTGTCAAGACCAGAGTACATTTCGATCAACTCAATTTTCCGTGTCCGGGACACGTCGGACCGGTTTGAGGCTGTCCGGTATGACACGGACAGTCTCTTGTGTCATGTTAAATTGACAAAGATGTGTGTCAGGATACTCTTACAATCACTCGGATGTGATCAGGGCGTGAGCGTTGATCGGCCGAGGGCTGGAAGCATCCGCATCGGCCGCACCAACGCGAGACGTCTCGTCGTTGGCGGCGGTCGATCGGGGCGAACAGGAAATGCTGAGACCAAGCGAACGAATGTTCGGCGTAGCAGCGAAAATCAACCTACGTGCAGGTTCAGCACGGCACTGATCGTAAGTCTCTCAGGAGGATTTACTATGGCAGACGATCCGAACAAGGTCTGGCCGACCGGTCTGACGATCGCGGAATCGGAAGAGCTCCACAAGCATGTGATCGACGGCACGCGCATCTTCGGTGCGATCGCCATCGTCGCTCACTTCCTGGCGTATGTTTACTCGCCCTGGCTGCACTAAGGAGTCACTAAGATGAATCAAGGTCGTATTTGGACTGTGGTGAAGCCGACCGTTGGTCTTCCGCTGCTGCTCGGCAGCGTCACCGTGATCGCGATCCTGGTGCACTTCGCTCTCCTGAGCAACACCACCTGGTTCCCGAAGTACTGGAACGGTAAGACCGCGGCGATCGAGAGCTCGGTCTCCATCGGCTGATTCAGCTTCGTTTGAAGCTGTCGTGGCTGGACCGGGATCCAAGGGTCCCGGTCGCTTGCTTTGTAGCCGGCGTACGGAGATTTGATCTGCCGCAGTTCATCTTCGGTCGCAAAGTGGTGCTGTTCGTTCGGACGCCGGCGGTCGTAGTCGCCGGGCTCACGCAAGCTGGAATTGCTGCACGATGAACACAGTCAGCCAGAAGATGATGAAAGTCTGGGGTTCGCTCGGGCCCCGCTTTCTGCCTTTCGCGGATGCGGCCACGCCGGATCTGCCATTGACGCGATTGTTGCGCCTGTCGCTGTTTCAGGTGGCGGTTGGTATGTCGCTGGTGCTGCTGGTCGGCACCCTCAACCGAGTGATGATCGTCGAGCTCAACGTGCCGGCGTCCATCGTCGGCATCATGGTTTCGCTACCACTGATTTTTGCGCCGTTCCGCGCCTTGATCGGCTTCAAGTCCGACATTCACAAATCTGCGCTGGGCTGGCGCCGGGTGCCGTTCCTTTACAAGGGCACCATGGTGCAGTTCGGCGGCTTGGCCATTCTGCCGTTCGCGCTGCTGGTGCTGTCCGGTGGCGGCGACGCGGGCCAGGCGCCGGTGTGGGTCGGGCAGGTTGCGGCGGCCGCGGCGTTCCTGCTGATCGGCGCCGGTGTGCACACTACTCAGACCGTCGGACTGGCGCTGGCGACCGATTTGGCGCCGCCGGAGTCGCGGCCGAAGGTCGTCGGCCTGATGTACACCATGCTGATGTTCGGCATGATCGCCAGCGCGATCATCTTCGGCATGCTGCTCGCCGACTTCTCGCCTGGGCGCCTGATTCAGGTGATCCAGGGTTCCGCCGTGGTCACCATCGTCCTCAACGGCATCGCGTCGTGGAAGATGGAAGCACGGCGCCGTGACAATCCCAATCAGGCGACCGCGCATCCCGATGCGCCGAGTGGCGGCTTCCGGGAGTCGTGGGAGGCGTTCATCCATGGCCCGAATGCGATGCGCCGGCTGATTGCGGTCGGTTTCGGCACCATGGCGTTCAGCATGGAAGACGTGTTGCTCGAACCGTATGGCGGACAGATCCTGAATCTGAGCGTCGGCGATACCACCAAGCTCACGGCAGCTTTGGCGGTCGGTGGCCTGTTGGGCTTCGGCTACGCGTCGCGCGTGCTCAGCCGTGGCGCCGATCCGTTCCGGATGGCGAGCTTCGGGGCGCTGGTTGGTATTCCTGCCTTCCTTGCGGTGATCTTCTCCGCGAGCCTGTCTTCGACAATGGCCTCGGCACTGGTGTTCGGCTTCGGGACGCTGATGATCGGCTTCGGTGCTGGTCTGTTCGGCCACGGCACGCTGACGGCGACGATGAATGCGGCCCCGAAGGATCAGGTCGGACTCGCGCTCGGTGCATGGGGCGCGGTGCAGGCTTCTGCTGCCGGTGTCGCGATCGCGCTGGGCGGTATTTTGCGCGATCTGGTAACCGCTTATGCCCCGCAGGGGTGGGGCGGCGCCGCGGCGGGTTATCACTTTGTCTATTACCTCGAACTAGTGTTGCTCATTGCGACGCTGGTGACGATGTTCCCTCTGACGCGGCGGCGCGAGACGATTCTGATGCAGGGCCAGCTGACCGGTTCCTGAAAGTGAGACGGAGTAACCATGACGCAAATCATCGCCCGCTTGTATGATTCCAGCAGCCGCCTGTCGGCGCTGGAAAGCGATCTGAAAAGCAACAACCTGAAATATACGGTCGTCACCTCCGGCCGTTCATCGGTCGAGGAGATCACCGCAGCGCTGGCCAAGGCCGGCGTGTCGCGGTCCGAAGCGGCGACCTACGCCGATTACGTCCGGAAGGGCGGGGTCGTCGTCGCAGCGCAGGCCGAGTTCGGCTTCGGCGCCAAGGCGACCAAGATTCTCGACAGCTACGGGCCGAACCCGATCAGCCTGAAATCGTCGTCTTCGCGCGCCGCCGAACTGAGCGATGCCGCGCCGTTCTCGAACATGATCCACGCGCCGGTCCTGCTCGGCACCTCCGGTCCGTACAAATCCTATTCCGGTGACTTGCTGCTGGTCGACAGCGACAAGACCTTCTCTGGTACGCCGCTGGTTATCAGCAGCGATGGCCCGTATCAGTCGTTCTCCGGAACACCGTTGTTGCTCGACAGCAGCGGCCCATACAAGTCCTTCTCCGGGACTCCTCTGTTGCTGGACACCAGCGGTCCGTACAAGTCCTACTCGGGCGAGCCGCTGTTGATCAACAACGCCACACCCTTCTCCTCCTGGCTGGGCCTGCCAGTGCTACTCTAAGTAAAGGAATCGACCATGAGCGAAGAATACAAAGGACACTCTGGACATCCGCTGATCCTCAAGCAGGAAGGCGAATACAAGAGCTATTCCGGTGAACCGCTGATCCTGAAGCAGGAAGGCGAGTACAAGGGTTATTCCGGTACGCCGCTGATCCTCGAACAGAAGGGCGAGTATCAGAGCTTCTCCGGCACCCCGCTGGTTCTGAAGCAGGACGGTGAATACCGGGGCTTCTCCGGCATGCCGCTGATCCTGAAGCAGGACGGCGAGTACAAGTCGTTCTCCGGCTACCCGCTGCTGCTCGATATCTGAGTCGGCAAGCATCACAGGTCCCATGACGCCGCGGGCAGCAATGTCCGCGGCGCCGTGCGTTTGGGTCGCAAGAAAATGCTGGGCAAACGCGCGCCCAGCGGTCAATCTGTTTCCAACGACACAAGAAAAGTCGAGGAAACATGACCCAAGCTGCCTCCGCTGCGCCCCGCAGCGCCGCGGCGTCCGCGCCGTTCAGCGGTCCCGCTCCCCAAACCGACTGCGAACATGTCGACGTCCTGATCGTCGGCGCCGGAATTTCCGGCATCGGTGCAGCCTATCACCTGACGACGCAGTGCCCCGGCACACGTTTTGCGGTGCTCGAAGCCCAGGATGGCTTCGGCGGCACCTGGCGGACCCATCGCTATCCAGGTATCCGCTCCGACAGCGATCTCTACACGTTCGGCTATCGCTTCAAGCCGTGGACCGGCAAGCCGATCGCGACGGCTGCCGAGATCCGCGACTATCTCGGTGAAGTGATCGCCGAGCACGATCTTGCCGGCCATATCCGCTACCGCCACCGCATCGTGTCGGCGAGCTGGTCGAGCGAGGACGCCTGCTGGACGATCGAGGCGCTGCGCGGCGAGGGCGGGGAGGTGGTGCGCTTCACCGCCAACTTCCTGTGGATGTGTCAGGGCTACTATCGCCACAGCGAAGGCTACACCCCGGAGTGGCCGGGCATGGCCGAGTTCGAGGGACGGATCGTCCACCCACAGACCTGGCCGGATGACCTCGACATTTCCGGCAAGCGGGTGATCGTGATCGGGTCCGGCGCGACGGCCGCGACTCTGGTGCCGTCGATCGCCCCTGCGGCTGAACACGTCACGGTCCTGCAGCGCTCGCCGACCTATTTCATTCCCGGCCGCAACAAGATCGAGATCGCCGACACGCTGCGCGAGCTCGGCATCTCCGAGGATTGGATCCACGAGATCGTCCGTCGCAAGATCCTGTTCGATCAGGCGACCTTCACCCGCCGCTCGATGACCGAGCCCGAGGTGGTGAAACAGGAGCTGCTGGCGGGCGTGCGCGCGCATCTCGGGCCCGATGCCGACCTCGATCCGCATTTCATGCCGAGCTACCGGCCGTGGCGGCAGCGCATCGCCTTCGTTCCGGATGGCGATCTGTTCAAGGCGATTGCGTCGGGCAAGGCCTCGGTGGTCACCGACGAGATCGAGCGCTTCACCGCGACCGGGATCAGGCTGAAGTCCGGTGAGACGCTGGAGGCCGATATCGTCGTCACCGCTACCGGCTTCAACCTCAATGTGCTCGGCGACATCGCGTTTTCGATCGACGGCGAGCCGCTGGATTTCGCCGAGACCGTCACCTATCGCGGCATGATGTTCACCGGGGTGCCGAACATGGCCTGGGTGTTCGGCTATTTCCGTGCGAGCTGGACGCTGCGCGCCGACCTGGTTGCGGACTTCGTCTGCCGGCTGCTGAGCCATATGAAGGCCCAGGGCTATCGCAGCGTGGTCCCGGCGCTGCGGCCGGAGGACCGCGACATGCCGCTGCTGCCATGGATCGATCCGGAAAACTTCAATCCGGGGTACCTGATGCGCGGCATGCACCTGTTGCCAAGGCGCGGTGACAAGCCGGAGTGGCAGCACAGCCAAGATTATTGGACCGAGAAGGACCAGTTCCCGGCGATCGATCTCACCGATCCCGCCTTCGTGTACGCGGCCTGAAGCCGCGAGCCTTTGTCACAAATCCTGCGCGGACGGTTGTCGCCAAACCGACAGCCGATTCGGCGGGGGATGGCGAGTTAATCATCGGTTAATTGCGCAGCAGTCCATTAACCTGCGGCGTTTGTTCGCATTTTTCCAGATTCACGGAGGTGTGACACGGCGAAAGCCGAGGCGGATCAGGCGGTTCCCCGTCGTGTGACATTGCGCCGCCACCACCCCATGTTGTGCTGCACAAATTAGCGATTAACATCTGTTCATCAGTCGCTTCCACGATCGAGGACGGCTGTCGGCGGTCTGTGGTCGCTGATGGTCCGGGCCTTGCTTTGATCGGGGCGAGGCGAACGGAATGAGGTTTTCCAATGCGGGGATGGACTAGGTTTGCATTGACGGGGCTGGCGCTCGCCTTCCTGGCGCCGGCGCTTGCCGGCTGCGACGAGCCGTCCGTTGCCAATGCGTCGGCCGCCGAGAAGCCGGAGGTCAGCATCGTTACGGTGAAGCCGCAGCCGCGCTCGATCGTGCGTGAGCTGCCGGGGCGGATCGCGCCGATCCGGGTGGCGGACGTTCGCCCCCGGGTGTCCGGAATTATCCTGCGCCGGACGTTCCAGCAGGGCAGCGAGGTCAACGCCGGCGATCCGCTGTATCACATCGACCCGCGTCCCTTCGAGGTCGAGCTGCAGGCTGCCGAAGCCGCGCTCGCCAAGGCGACGGCTGCGCGCGATCAGGCCGACATGCACGCCAAGCGCGTGTCGACGCTCGCCAGCGAGCAGGCGGCGTCGCGTGCCGCAAGCGAGGCTGCGACCAGCAATCTGCGCCAGGCGGTGGCCGAGGTCGCGGTCCGTGAGGCCGAGGTCGCCCGCGCCAAGCTGAATCTGGAATACGCCACCATCCGGGCGCCGATCAGCGGCCGGATCGGCGCCGCGCTGGTCAGCGAGGGCGCGCTGGTGGTGCAGAACGACTCCACCAGTCTGGCCACCATCCAGCAGCTCGATCACGTCTACGCCGACTTCACCCAGCCGGTATCGGAGATGGCGCGGCTGCGCCGCGCGTTCGATTCCGGCGAGCTCGACCAGATCGCGCCGGACGCGGTGCGTGCCCACCTCGTGCTCGACGACGGCACCCAATATCCGGTGCACGGCAAGCTGCTGTTCTCGGATGCCAAGGTCGACGCCTATACTGGCCAGGTGACGCTGCGCGCCGAGTTCGACAATCCGAAGCGCGAGCTGCTGCCGGGTATGTATGTCCGGGTCCGGATCGAGCAGGGCATCGACGCCGACGCGATCGCGGTGCCGGAGCAGGCGGTGCAGCGCAACACCGGCGGCGGCAGCGAGGTGTTCGTGGTCAAGCCTGACAACCGGATCGCCGTGCAGGCGGTGCGTCTCGGCCCGCAGCAGGACGGCCAGTGGCTGGTGCTCGACGGCCTCAAGCCGGGAGAACGCGTGGTGGTCGAAGGGTTTCAGAAGTTCGCCGCAGGCGACACAGTAACCCCGGTGAGCGTCGGCGAACGTCGCTCGGCATCCGCGCTGCCGGAGACCACGGGTTCCGTCAGCGCGGTGCGATAGGCGCCGCGGATGCCTTCATTCTTTATCGACAGGCCGATCTTCGCCTGGGTCGTCGCGCTGTTCATCTGCCTGATCGGCGCGATCTCGATCCCGTTTCTTCCGGTCGCGCAGTATCCGATCATCGCGCCGCCGTCGATCGCGATCGCCACCGCCTATCCGGGCGCCTCGCCGGAGAATCTCTACAACAGCGTCACCCGGCTGATCGAAGAAGAGCTGAACGGCGCCAACGGCATCCTCAACTTCGAATCGACCTCGGACTCGCTCGGCCAGGTCGAAATCCTCGCCAATTTCGTACCCGGCACCGACACCGAACTGGCCTCGGTGGACGTGCAGAACCGCATCAAGCGGATCGAGGCGCGGTTGCCGCGCGCCGTGCTGCAGCAGGGCATCCTGGTCGAGGAAGCCTCCAGCGCGGTGCTGCAGATCATCACGCTGAGCTCGACCGACGGCTCGCTCGACGAAGTCGGCCTCGGCGACTTCATGATCCGCAACGTGCTCGGCGAAATCCGCCGTATCCCCGGCGTCGGCCGCGCCACGTTGTATTCGACCGAGCGCGCGCTGCGGATCTGGATCGATCCGGACAGGCTGGTCGGCTACAACCTGACCGCCGACGACGTCACCAAGGCGATCGAGGCGCAGAACGCCCAGGTCGCATCCGGCAGCATCGGCGCCGAGCCCTCGCCGAAGGACAAGAAGACGTCGGCGCTGGTGCTCGTGAAAGGCCAGCTATCCTCGGCCGACGAGTTCGGCGCGATCGTGCTGCGCGCGAATCCGGACGGCTCGACGGTGCGGCTGCGCGACGTCGCACGGATCGAGGTCGGCGGCTTCAGCTACCAGTTCAACACCCGTCTCAACGGCAAGCCGACCGCCGGCCTGTCGGTGCTGATGTCGCCGACCGGCAATGCGCTGGCGACCGCGAGTGCGGTCGAAGCCAAGATGCAGGAGCTGTCGCGGTTCTTCCCGGCGAACATCAAATACGAAATCCCGTACAACATCACGCCCGTCGTCGAAGCCTCGATCACCAAGGTGCTGCACACCCTGATCGAAGCGGTTGTGCTGGTGTTCGTGGTGATGTTCCTGTTCCTGCAGAACATCCGTTACACCATCATCCCGACCATCGTGGTGCCGGTCGCCCTGCTCGGGACCTGCGCGTCGCTGCTGTTGTTCGGCTATTCGATCAACATGCTGTCGATGTTCGGCATGGTGCTGGCGATCGGCATCCTGGTCGACGACGCCATCGTGGTGGTCGAGAACGTCGAACGCATCATGTCCGAGGAAGGGCTGCCGCCGAAGGAGGCGACGCGCAAGGCGATGTCGCAGATCACTTCGGCGATCATCGGCATCACCCTGGTGCTGATCGCGGTGTTCCTGCCGATGGCGTTCTTCCCCGGCTCGGTCGGTATCATCTATCGGCAGTTCTCGGTAACCATGGTGTCGGCGATCGCGTTCTCGGCGCTGATGGCGCTGTCGCTGACGCCGGCGCTGTGCGCGACGCTGCTGAAGCCGGTGACCAAGGGCCATGCCCATGCCGAGCGCGGCGTGTTCGGCTGGTTCAACCGCGGGCTGGACGCCGTTCGCGAGCGCTACTCCAGCGTGGTGCGCTGGAATCTCGGCCGCACCGGTCGTCTGATGGTGATCTATGCGGTGCTGGTCGGCGTGCTCGGCTGGGCAATGGTGCGGATGCCGGGCGGATTCCTGCCGATCGACGACCAGGGCTTCATCACCGTCGACGTGCAGACGCCGGCGGATTCGTCCTACAACCGCACCTACGACGTGGTGAAGCAGGTCGAGGACTATCTGCTGAAGCGCGACGGGGTCGAGAACGTCACCTTCCTGACCGGCTTCAGCTTCCTCGGCCAGGGCATGAACGCCGCGCAGGCGTTCGTGACGCTGAAGGATTGGGGCGAGCGCGACGACAATTCGTCGGCCGCCGCAATCGTCGACGACGCCAACCGCAAACTCGGCGGCATTCGCGACGCGCGGGTGTCGGCGCTGCAGCCGCCGCCGGTCGACAATCTCGGCAATTCGTCGGGCTTCAGCTTCCGGCTGCAGGATCGCGGCCAGAAGGGCTACGAAGCGTTGGTGAAGGCCAGCGAGCAACTCGTCGCCGCAGCCAATGCCAGCCCGGTGCTGCAAAAGGTCTATGTCGAAGGCTTGCCGCCGGCCCCGGTGCTGAACCTGGTGATCGACCGCGAAAAGGCCGGCGCGTTCGGCGTGACCTTCGAGGATATCAATTCCACGGTCTCGACCAACCTCGGATCGGCGTACGTCAACGACTTCCCCAACCGCGGCCGAATGCAGCGCGTCATCGTGCAGGCGGACGCCGCCGGGCGGATGAAAGGCGACGACATTCTCGCCTACACGGTGAAGAACAGCCGTGGCCAGCTCGTGCCGTTCTCCTCCTTCGCGACGGTGGAATGGGCCAAAGGTCCGACCCAGATCGTCGGCTTCAACTACTATCCGGCGATCCGCATCAGCGGCGAGGCGCGGCCGGGCTTCACCTCGGGCGACGCGATCGCCGAGATGGAGCGGCTCGCCGATCAGTTGCCGCGCGGCTTCGGTTACGATTGGACCGGCCAGTCGCTGCAGGAGAAATTGTCCGGCTCGCAGGCACCGATCATTCTGGCGCTGTCGGCGTTGGTGGTGTTCCTGGTGTTGGCGGCGCTGTACGAGAGCTGGACGATTCCGCTGTCGGTGCTGCTGACCGTTCCGCTCGGCATCGCCGGTGCGGTGATCGCGGCGTCGATGCGGTCGCTGCCGAATGACGTGTACTTCACGGTCGGCTTGATCACCATCATCGGGCTCGCCGCCAAGGACGCGATCCTGATCGTCGAGTTCGCCAAGGATCTCCGCAAGGAAGGCAAGACGCTGCGCGAGGCGACGATGGAAGCGTGTCACCTGCGCTTCCGGCCGATCTTGATGACCGGTCTGGCGTTCTGTTCCGGCGTGTTGCCGATGGTGATCGCGCATGGCGCGGGCGGTAAGAGCCAGCAGGCGCTGGGCACCGGCGTGATGGGCGGCATGATCGCGGTGGTGATCCTGGCGCTGCTGATGGTGCCGGTGTTCTTCGTCGTGGTGCAGCGGTTGTTTGCCGGCGATCGTTCCGACGATCCTGTCGGGAAAACCGTGACACACGAGGTTCCGCTGCACCCGCAACTGCCGCACAATCAGGCATAATTTTCGAATCCGAGAGGCAATCGACTGGCGATTCCCGCCCGCGGAAAGCCGGAACCAATCGAATTGCCTCCAGTTGTCCGTCGACAGGTGAACAACTCGACCCCGTCGACAACTGGAGGAATTTCATGAACGGAGACCAACCGATTAGCTGGCTGATGTTCTTCACGCTCGCCGCGGGCGTCGTGATCGTCGGTCTCGCCTTCATCAACTTCATTCGCTCGCGCTCCAACCGTGCGATCGCTGCCGATACTCTCGAAGGCAATGGTTCCGGCCGCGGCGCCGCGGCTGATGGCGCTCTGCCCGAACTCGCCGGCATCGCGGCGTTCGCGTTCATCGCCATGGGTCTGCTGGCGGCGGGCGCCAACTACGCGTCTGGCGATCGCGCCACCGTTCAGGTGAGCGGCCCGGCGTCGCAGTCCGGCACCACCGGTCAGGCCGGCACGACCGGCCAGTCGGGTACCACCGGCATGGCGCAGCCCGAGGGGATTCAGAACGAGCCCAAGCGCTACCAGCCGAGCAATCCGGGCACCGATACTCGTGTCGCGCCGACCGCGTCCGACACCGGCGTCGGAAATTCGCCGGGCTCGACCGGCACGGTGACGAAGTAACCACAGCGTATCGGACGATTTTGAAAGGCCTCGGTCGACAGACCGGGGCCTTTGCTTGGTCCGCAGCCAGACTCTGAGGAGCCCGGCGAAGCCACGCCAATGTCAGAGTGCCTTGTCCGGGTTCTTCGATGGGGCGGGCACAAAAATGGGGGCCGTGGCCCCCGTAGTCAGCCCTGTTTGCAGCAGCATGCCGATCAATGGGTTGCTTCGTATGCGGCCTTCTCTTGCTCCATCAGCGCGACCTTTTCGCCGATCTTGCCGCGCTGTGCGGTGAGCGTGGAGGCGACAGCCGGAGCCGCAGCAGCAGCTTTCAAGGCCTCGTCGTACTTCGACAGATTGCGCTTTTCGCCATCGATCAGGCCCGGCAGCACGCTGCCGTCCAGCCCGTCGAACAGCGATCGCACGTTCATGATCGTGCGATGAACCACGCTCATGAACGAGCCGGAATCGTCGGCGGTTTCGCCGGCGTTGATCAGCAGGCCGGCCAATTCTTCGGCGTTGCCGTGATGCAGCGCGATCATGTCGCGAAACAGCGGCGTCATCCCCTTGCCTTCGGCGTCTTCCAGCGCCTCCTCGTAGCCGTTGCGAGCGTCGATCTCGCTGGTGTGAAGCGTCTTCAGATGGTCGATAATATCTTTGTCCACGTCAGCCTCCATGCTCGGTTAGCGGTGCGCGAGAGACAAACGCTCGGGCACCTGCCGCGCAATAACCGGGAGCAGGAAACTCGGTTCCGGGCAGGAACCACGGCACGGAAAGTTGTTAGTTGCGACGTTCGCCGTCGTGCGGCTCGAGCCCGTAGGGCTTCACCAGGGCCCAGACGTGAGATGGTATCATGTTCTTCATTTTGTGTTTGTAGTGCCGCCGCAGATGCAGAACGGTTTCGACCGCCTTCATCTCGACCCGGGCGCGGGCGAATTCGATGCCGCGCGGGCCGACTTTCGGCATCAGCCATCCCATCAACGGCCGCAGCCAGTTCGGCATGCCGCGCACCGGCAGGCCGCCGGCGGCGAGCTCGGTGTTCTTGAGGAAGCCCTTCACCGGGGCAACCCGGTTGCCGGCGCTGGTCGGCTCGCTGAGCTTGACGTCGTCGCCGAGCAGATTCAGCAGTTCCTCGCCGCGCTCATTGCGCACCAGCAGCCATTGCTCGCCGCGTCCGCCCATATAGCCGACGGTGATGTCGGCCAGCGTGTTGGTGTAGTCGACGCAGGTGCGGCAGGTGATCGGGAAGAAGTCCGGCGGCAGCTTCGAGATCGGCAGCAGCAGGAACGGCACCCGCTTCACCTTGCCGTCGTCGAACCGCATCTCGACATGATAGTCGGCGCAGAATTCCAGATAGGTGATGGTCTCGGGCTTGTCGGACAGCAGATCCAGAAAGCCGTGAAAAGCTTCGGTCGTGGTGTTGTCCGAGCACGGCGTGCCGATCACATACAGCTTTTCGAGGCCGAGCTGATCCTGCAGCCGGCGCAGTGCGTAGATCTGGCAGGGCACGCCGATCACCGCGAGCCGCTTGTAGCCGGCGGCGATCGCCGGTTCGAGCAGCGCCAGCGACGGCGCGTAACCCATCCGCATGCCGCGGCACTGCGCCATGCCTTCCGGCCTGGTCACCAGCACCGGCATCGGCTTCCATTTATCGGACGGATCCGGCGCCATCGCGATCACCGCGTCGACCGCGCCGGTCTCCAGCAGCCGCTGCGCGATCGTGGTGGTGATGCCGGTCCACTGCGCGCCGTCGCGCGGCTGCTTCATCGCTGCCTGCAGCATCCGGCGATACGGGCCGAAGAACGCTTCGTCGCCGGAGGCGCTGTCGCGGGTGCGGCCGTGCACCCGCCGTTCCATCGCCGGATAGTCCGGCTTGATGAACTGGCAGGCCTGACCACACTGCTTCGGATCGCTCATCCGCGACACGCCGCAATCGGTGCACAGCTCGCGCTCCGCCGGCTGGTTCAGCGGCGGTGTCCACAGTGCAGACGGGATGTTGCTGTCGTGCATGGGCGCGTCTTGTAGGAACCGGCCGATGGCCTCGCCATTCGCCTTAAGTTGCTCTCCGATCAATAGAGCCAAAGCCGGGCGACCGATAGATCTGCGTCAAACTCGCGGCCGATCGCCACCAGCCCGACCCGCCGCAGCCGCCGAGGATCGAACGGCACTTCGGTGCGGTGCGGCGTGAAGTCGGCGAACGGAAATTGGACCACCTGCCAGCGCGTCGGCGCCCGGAACGGGTGGCGATAGGATTGCTGCGGCCGCGTCAGATCGGTGGTGCGCAAATGAAGACTGTAGCTCTCGCCGTTGCCGAGCAGCTCTGCGGCAATACCGCGAAAGTCGCCGGCGTCGAAGGCGCCGCCATCCGCCGACAAATCCATTGCGATCTGGATGAAGCCACCGTTGTTCTCGGTCGAGACCGCGCCGCGCATTCTCGCCGCCATCCGGCCCTCGATCTCGACAAGCTGCAGCGTGCCTTGCGAGACGCCGCCCATCACGGTGTCAGTGATCACCCGCCAGTGCCGCTGCCCTGCCGGCCACAGCTCGTGTTGCATCAGCGGATCACCATCGGGAACGTCACCGCGATTGCCCATGCGAACAGCACCGCGTTGGCCAGTGCGCCGGGCAGCGGGTGATTGGTCGCCTTGTAGGTCCAGTTGCTGATCAGGCCGAAGGCGAGGAACAGTAGCAGGATCGCCGGCACGATGATGATCAGGAAGAACAGCTTCTGCAGATTGAGCGCCACCGCGGTGGCAAGCGACGCGAGAAAGCAGAATTTTGCCAGCGCATAGGCGCCGCGCTTGGCGCCCTGGCCATGCGCCATCCACTCGGCGGTGAGGAAATACGGGATCGTGCCGCACGCCACGGCAGCGATCAGAGGGATGCGCGGTTCGATCGGCATGAACGAGAACAGATAGCTGTCCAGCGCGAAGCCGAAGCCGAGGATGTTGTAGCCGATCGCCGCTATGGCCGCGACGACCAGCGCCCCGATCGCGACGCGTGGATGGGCGGGATCCGGCAGGGCGCCGAGCGCTGCCAGCTCCTGCGGGTGAGACCTTGCGGGATGTTGCGCCGCACGACGGCTGCGCAGCCGGATCAGCACCAGGATCGCCGCGGTCAACAGGCCGTACAGCAGGAAGTGCAGCGTCAGGTAATCGCCGAGCAGAATGACGAGAAAGTCGGTCGGTGCCTTCCACAGGATCAAGGGGGTGAGGACGGCGGGAACGATCGCCGCGAGCAGCAGCGGCTTCCACGCCAAACTCGCTCCCATGGGCACCGCCGCGGCCCGCGGCAGAAGCGCCGACAGGGGCCACGCCAGCGCGATCAGGCCGCCGAACAGTAGCGCGAGCCAGATCGGGCGGCGGTCGATCCAGCCGGAGCCGGTGCGGGCGAACGCGTCGTTCATCCAGTGCAGCGTCTCGCGCATCGAGTCCTGGCCGTACAGCACGCCGATGTGTTCGACCCCCGAGGACAACACGAAGCGGCGCGCGGTGCCGTCGGCAAAGCTGCCGTAGGTCCGCCCCGCCACAGCGTTGCCGCCGGCGACCTGATTGACAATGCGCAGACCCTCGTCCTTCAGCATCTGCGGCTCGAGCGCCCCGACGATCACCAGCAGATTGTGCGGCAGGGTCGGGGTCGATTTGCGGGTGAACACCGACACCGCGACCGTTGCGACGATCTCCGGATGCGCTACCGCGTAGGCGACAACGATGTCGGACGCCATCGAATGACCGAGTACGGCGGCGCGGCCGTCGTTCTCCGGCAGCTTGCGGGCGTAGTCGGTGACCCGGCCGAGTTCATCGACCAGCACGCCGGTGATCTTGGTCGGCTCGTCGACGTCGCCGACCATCGTCACCGGATTGCGGCCGTGGCCGGTGAAGTCGAAGGTGACGGCGATATAGCCGTTGCGCGCCAGCGTCTGGGCGAACGGCTGCATCAATTGCTGCGAGCCGGCGAAGCCGTGGGCAATCACCACCACCGGCGCGTTGGTGGCGGAGGGCAGTCGGAACACCGTGACGGGCGTTTCCCCGACTGTCGCGTGACTGATGATCAGCCCGTCCTTGCCGAGCTGCAATTGCCACAGCGCCACGGCAATTGCGACCAGGGCGGCGAGGGCGACGACGATTCGGAGTGGCGTCAGCCGGCGGCGCGTGCCCATCAATCGACGTCCGGGATGTGCTTCTTGCGGATGCGGCGGATCGTCCACCAGATCGACAGCGCGGCGATCGGGACGAAGATCGCCGTCAGCAGATTCGGATCGACCTTGAGCCGTCCGGATTCCGCGGCGCCCTTCACCATGTAGCCGAACAGCCCGACCACATAATAGGTGATCGCCGCGGTCGACAGGCCTTCGACCGTGGTCTGCAGCCGAAGCTGCAGCCGGGTGCGGGCATTCATCGATTTCAGCAGTTCCTGATTCTGCTGTTCGAGCTCGACGTCGACGCGGGTGCGCAGCAGGTTGGCGGCACGGGCGAGCTTGAGGGACAGGTCCGACTGCCGCGCCTCGGTGGTGGCACAGGTGCGCATCGCCGGCTTCATGCGTCGGGCAAGGAACGAAGACCAGGTCGGCAGGCCGCCGACCTTGCGTTCGCCGAGCGTGGCGAGCCGGCCGTTCATGATCTCATCGTAAGCGCGGCTGGCGCCGAACCGATACAGGCTGGCGGCGGCGCCGGCCTCGACCTCGGCGGCGAGTTCGGTGAGCTCCTGCAGCAGCTTGTTGTTGTTGGCGAGGTCGCCGACGCGGCGCATTTCGGCGGTGACTTCGGCGAGGCGCTTCTCGCTCGCGGCGATCGATGGCGCGAGCCGCTGCGCTTCGGGCAGGCCGAGCAGCGCCAGCGTCCGATAGGTCTCGACTTCCAGCACGCGCTGCACCAGGGCGCCGGCGCGCTCCGGAGACATGCCGCGATCGATCACCAGCACCCGGACGAAGCCCGATGGTCCGGGCTGGAAGTCGGTGGCGAACACCGCCATGCCGTCGGAGTTCTCCGCGACCGCGAGGCTGGTGCGATCGAACAGGCGCTCGGGGGAGGTGCGCGGTGGATCTTCCGGCATCGCGTGCAGGTCGACCGCGACCAGCAGAGGGCCGGGCTGCGGCAGCAGCCGCATCGGCGAAGCCAGCGAGGACGCTTCCGGGTGGAACGGCGTTGCGGCCGGGTCGGCCGGAATCTCCCAGGTGTAGGTGGTGAATTCCGAATGCTGCTCCCAACGCAGCATGGTGGTGCCGAAGCGGGCGCGGTGATGCTTCTCGCCGGGTGGCGGCGGCTGCAGTCCGCGCGACTCACAGAAGCTGATCATTGCGGCGCGGTCGGCGGCGGCGCGCGGGCCGGAGGTCTCGAACGCGAAGTGGAGGACGCGCGCCGGCAGGTTGAGCGCAGTGAACGGACGTGCGTGAACTTCGCCGAGAACGATCGCGCGCAATGGATGCGGCGAAAGTCGAACGTCGCCGTCTCCGATCAGAACTTCAGCCGTCATTTCGCTTTTGACCTTGCTCAATATTGCGCCTGGTTGACTTGAGTACCATTGCATGGCGATAGACAGAAGCTGAAAGGTTCCGCGAAAGGCTGTCGCAGGCGCCGGAATTGTCCGAGATCAACGACCCCGGTCCCCCGCCGGGCTTCTACGAGACTTCGGTGTCATCCGTTTGCAATCTGGCTCGGGCTGGTCATAAGGTTCGGCCGAACTTCGCCGCGGGCCCTTCGCGGTTGTCGAATGGAGCGTGTGGTGAAATTTCCCGTCCGTATTGGTACGCGCAAGAGCGTGATGGCGCTTGCCCAGACTGAGGACATCGCCAAGCAGCTACGCGCGGCTGCGAGTGAGCTCGATCCTCACATCATCAAATTCGAGACGGTCGGCGACAGCGATCAGATCAGCAAGCTGCTGCCGCACGGCGGCAAGGGCGGTGCCTTCGTGGCCGAGATCCGCGCCGCGATGCTGCGTGGCGAACTGCATTGCGCGATGCACTCGCTGAAGGACATGCCGGCCAACGAAGAGACGCCCGGGCTGATCGTCGCCGCCACGCTGGCGCGCGATCCGGCCTGCGACTCGCTGGTGCTGCGCAAGGGACTCACCCTCGAAGAGCTGAAGAAGTCTCGCGGCAAGGGCTACACCATCGGCACCAACGCGGTGCGGCGCGCGGCCTATGCCAAGCGGCTGTTCCCGGAAGTCCAGGTGATTCACTTCCGCGGCGCCGCCGACACCCGGATGCGCAAGCTCGACAATGGCGAGAAGCAGCGGATGCCGGACGGCAGCGAGGTCGGTCCCGCCGACGCGCTGATCATGGCCCGTGCCGGCATCGAGCGGGTCGGCTTCGTCGACCGCATCGCTCACGACTTCACGCCGGAAGAAATGCTGCCCGCGGCCGGCCAGGGTATCGTCGCGGTGGAATGCCCCGTGCACGAGTGGAAGACGCGTGAGTATCTGGCGCTGATCGACAATCATCAGTCGCGGCTGTGCTGCGATGCCGAACGCGAAGTGCTGTGGGTGCTCAACGGCCACTGCAACTCGCCGATCGCGGCGCATTCGGTGATCACCGGCGACGCCATGACGCTGCGCGCCTCGGTTCTCGACCTGGAGGGCGGGATGTTCATCGAGGCGGTGAGCACCGGCCCGGCCAATCGGCCCCGCGAACTCGGCCGCACGGTCGGACTCGAACTGCTCGATAAGGGCGCAGCCGCGGTGATCGAAAAGACCCGGCCGGAGTAATCGCAATGGCCACAGTGTTTCCGTTCTCCGCAATCGTCGGCCAGGACGAGATGAAGCTGGCGCTGCTGATCGCCGCGGTCGATCAGAAGGTCGGCGGCGTGCTGGCGTTCGGCGATCGCGGCGCCGGCAAGTCCACCGCGGTGCGCGCGCTCGCGGCGCTGCTGCCGAAGATGAAGACCGTGGTCGGCTGCCGCTACAATTGCGATCCCGACCAGCCCGAGCGCTACTGCGAAGAGTGCAAGGAGAAGGTCAAGCACGGCAAGCTCAAAACCGCGCAGGTGCCTGTGCCTGTGGTCGATCTGCCGCTCGGCGCCACCGAGGATCGCGTCGTCGGCGCGCTCGATCTCGAACGCGCACTGGCCAAGGGTGAGAAGGCGTTCGAGCCTGGCCTGTTGGCGCGAGCCCATCGCGGCTTCCTCTACATCGACGAAGCCAACCTGCTCGAAGACCACCTCGTCGACCTGCTGCTCGACGTCGCCGCCTCCGGCGAGAACGTGGTCGAGCGCGAAGGCCTCAGCATCCGCCATCCGGCCCGCTTCGTGCTGGTCGGCACCGGCAACCCGGAAGAAGGCGAGCTGCGTCCGCAATTGCTCGACCGTTTCGGCATGTCGGTCGAGGTGAAGACCCCGGACACGCTGCCGGAGCGCATCGAAGTGGTGCGCCGCCGCGACGCGTTCGAGAACGATCCGGAAGGCTTCGTCGCCGCATGGTCGAAGGAAGAAGCCAAGCTGCGCCGCAAGATTTCGCAGGCCAAGGAGCGGCTGCCCGACGTCACCGTCAGCGATGCGGCGCTGGAACGCGCCGCCAAGCTGTGCATGACGCTCGGCACCGATGGCCTTCGCGGCGAACTCACCTTGATGCGTGCCGCGCGGGCGCTCGCCGCTCTCGAGCACGACAAGACGGTCACCGATGAACACCTGAAGCGGATCGCGCCCTCTGCCTTGCGGCACCGGCTGCGCCGCAATCCGCTCGACGACGCCGGCTCCAGCGTGCGGGTCGACCGCGCGCTCGCCGAAATCTTCGGATGAGCATCGCGCTCGCATGGTCCGATGCGGTGACCGCGGCGCAGTTGTTCGCGGTCGATCCGGTCGGGACCGGCGGTGTGTTGCTGCGCTCGCGCGCCGGCCCGGTGCGCGACCGCTGGCTCGCGATGCTGCGCGCCGCGCTGCCTCCCGAACAACCCTATAAGCATCTGCCGCTGCATATCGCCGACGGCCGGCTGCTCGGCGGGCTCGATCTGTCGGCGACGCTGCTCGCCGGCCGCCCGGTCGCCGAGCGCGGCCTGCTGTCGGAAGCCGACGGCGGCGTGCTGGTGGTGGCGATGGCCGAGCGGCTGCAGTCCTCGACCAACGTGTATCTGACCGCCGCGATGGATGCGCACGAGACTGCGGTGGAGCGCGACGGCCTGTCGCTGCGGATGCCGGCGCGGTTCGGCGTGGTCGCGCTCGACGAAGGCCTCGAGGACGAGTTCGCGCCGGCCGGTCTGCGCGACCGGCTCGGCTTTCATCTCGACCTCGATCAGTTCGCCTGGCGCGAGACCGACGATTTCCCGATTTCGCTCGACGACATCCGCGCGGCGCGTGCGCGACTCGCCGATATCAAGGTCGAGAGCGAGCAGATCGAGGCGGTGTGCACCGCCGCGGCTGCGCTCGGCATCATCTCGCTGCGCGCGCCGCTGCTGGCAATCCGCGCCGCCAAGGCGAGCGCAGCGTTGTTCGATCGCACCAAGATCGAACAAGACGACATCACGCTCGCCGCGCGCCTGGTGCTGGCGCCGCGCGCCACGATCTTCCCGCAGCCCGAGCAGCCGGACCAGGCCGATGAGCCGCCGCCGCCCGAGCCCCCGCCGCCGGAAGACGACAATCAGGATAATAACGATCAAGAGCAGCAGACACCCGACATCGACAAAGCGCTGGACGAGGTGATCCTCGCCGCCGTCAAGGCGGCGATGCCGCCCGGCGTGCTGGAGGCGATGCGCGCCTCGGCCGGACGCGCGCGCGCCCGCTCCGCCGGCAAGGCCGGCGAGCTGCAGAAGTCGAAGAAGCGCGGCCGTCCGGCCGGCAGCATCCGCGGCGAACTGCGCGACGGGTCCAAGCTCAACGTGATCGAGACGCTGCGCGCCGCGGCACCGTGGCAGCCGCTGCGGCGGCGCCAGGCCGAGGGGCGGAGCGGCAGCGCGCCGCGCATCCTGGTCGAGAAGGACGATTTCCGGATCGCGCGCTTCAAGCAGCGCACCGAAACCATCACAATCTTCGTGGTCGATGCTTCCGGTTCCGCGGCGCTGCACCGACTCGCCGAAGCCAAGGGCGCGGTCGAACTGTTACTTGCTGATTGCTACGTGCGCCGCGACCAGGTGGCGATGATCTCGTTCCGCGGCACCATCGCCGAGATCCTGCTGCCGCCGACTCGGTCGCTGGCGCGCGCCAAGCGCAGCCTCGCCGGCCTGCCGGGCGGCGGCGGCACGCCGCTGTCGGCCGGGCTCGACTGCGCCTTCATGCTGGCGGATTCGATCAAGCGCAAAGGCCAGACCCCGACGGTGATCGTGCTCACCGACGGCCGCGCCAACATCGCACGCGACGGCGCGCCGGGACGACCGCAGGCCGAGGAAGACGCCAAGGCGTCGGCGCGCCAGTTCCGCGTCGCCGGAATCAGCTCGGTGGTGATCGACATGTCGCCGCGCCCGGGGCCGCAGGCGGAAGCTTTCGCCAAGGAAATGGACGCGCGCTATCTGCCGTTGCCGCATGCCGACGCCACCGTGCTGGCGCAGGCGGTCACCGCAGCGACCCGGCAGGACTGACGCCCGAACAGCGTGTCGGTGAAGGCGCGGCGCGTTCAGGCGTCGAGCACGAAGGCGTCGTCGCCGTCGGCGGTCCGACGCGCGGGGGCTGCGGGTGCCGGCGCCTCGACGGACGTGGCGAGCCGTTCGACCCGCGCCTCCACGGTCGAGTTCCGTTGCGGCGGCCGGGCGATCCGCCACTCCAGTTCGCTACGGTTCTGCAACTCGGTGAACTTGACCGCGAAGCCGTCCGGGCGATGCCGGACCACACGGCCGACGCAGCCGCCGACGGCCAGCGGCGTGCCGATCTCCGGTTGCAGGTCGGCAGACACCGCGACACCCGAGATCGACATGTCGATGACGAAGCAGGTGTACGTACTGCCGTCGGCGAGGATCAGGGTAGAATGCGGGCAGGCGGGAACGATCCGTGCCTGTTCCCGCGCGTCCTTGATCTCCGGGTCCAGCATCTTGCGTTCCAGCCAGCTCAGCTGATTGGACAGCCGCTCCCGCATCGCGCGGGTCACCGCCAGTTCCAGCAGGAATCCGCCCGGCAGGGTGTCGCTGATGTGGCCTTCGAGCTTGCCGAATTCGCTGAAGTAGGACGAGATGTGGTCACCGACGCGGCCGATCACCGGAACGTCGACGATCATCCGGAACGGCGAAACCCGGCTGGTGCGGCAGGCGAATTGCCGCAGCTTGCCGTTCTGATCGTACCAGTTCGCGAGCGAGTAGTTCCCGCCGACCGTGACGTTGACGGCACGCTGCTTGAGAAATCGCTGGACTGACACGGCGTTCTGCCCCTCGGGTAAATACCTGTCGAGTAGTAACCTACTCGCCGCCTCCAAGGTCTTCAGGATTGCTCATTTCACGCCAATGATTCCAAGCTTGGTTATCGAAATCTTGTTGCTGCGCCGGTGTTTGTTCCGAAACGTGGAACTTCGCGCCGCGCGCTGCTGCGCCGAACTAACTAACCCGTGTTGAAAGCGTGCGCTGTGCGCCCAAACGCCCGAGAGTTGCAGCCGGTGCTGGCCGCAATCTTCGAAAACGAAAAGGACCGGCGCGGGGTGCTCCGGTCCTTTCGACGTCGCCGGATCGTAGAAGACGGGAAAGCGCGCCTCAGACCTTGTAGTCGCGGACGCGCTTGATCATCTGCTCGACATGCGCGATCGATGCGTCGGGCGTGATGCCGTGGCCGAGATTGAAGATGTGACGTCCGGCCGAGAAATTGTGCAGCACGTCGTCGACCGCCTGATCGAGCGCCGAGCCGCCGGCGATCAGCAACAGCGGATCGAGATTGCCCTGCACCGCGACCTTGGTCTGCACTTTCTCACGCACGAAAGCGGGCTCGGCGGTCCAGTCGATACTGACGGCGTCGACCCCGGTGCGCTCGACGAAGGCCGGCAGCAGCGCGCCGGCGCCGCGCGGGAAGCCGATGATCTTGGTGCCCGGCTTGACCTTGCGGATGCCCTCGACGATCCGGCGGGTCGGCTCGATGCACCACTTCTCGAATTCGCGCGGCGGCAGGATGCCGGCCCAGGTGTCGAAGATCTGCAGCACGTCGGCGCCGGCCTCGAGCTGCTTCAGCAGATAGGCAATCGAGCTCTCGACCAGTACGTCGATGATCTTGGCGAACGCGCCGGGGTGCTGATACGCCATCAGCCGTGCCGGATGCTGATCCGAGGTGCCCTGGCCGGCCACCATGTAGGTCGCCACCGTGAACGGCGAGCCGCAGAAGCCGATCAGCGTGGTCTCCGGCTTCAGCTCGCGGCGGACGATGCGCAGCGCCTCGAACACCGGCTCGAGCTTGGACAGATCGATCGCGTTGTTCAGCGTGCCGACCAGATCGGGCGAGTTCAGCGGGTCGAGCCGCGGGCCTTCGCCGACCTCGAACCGCACCGAGCGGCCGAGCGCATAAGGCACCACCAGAATGTCGGAGAAGATGATCGCGGCATCGAAGCCGAATCGCCGGATCGGCTGTAGCGTCACCTCGGCGGCGAGCTCCGCGTTGAAGCACAGATCGAGGAAACTACCGGCTTGCGCCCGCGTTGCGCGGTATTCCGGCAGGTAACGTCCGGCCTGCCGCATCATCCACATCGGAGGAGAGGCCTGCCGGTTGCCGGAAAGCACTTCCATGAACGGTTTGGTCACCAGATTCTGTGTCAAGAGAGCTACCCACTGTTGTACGACAAGTCTTCTTGACGGTCTGATACACTGCGCGCACCGTCTTGACCACGCCGACCTGCGGCGGAGATGCCGCGAATAGGAATTTCGAGATGAATGCAACCGCACCCACCCCCGCATCGTCCGAGACGCTCAGCGGAAATCCGGCGCTGCCGCCGCCGGTCCCGGGCGAGCGTCACGACATCGACAGTTTCGGCGGTCGGCTGACCTACTGGTCCGCGGCGCCGGCGGAGCCGACGTCGCAGCCGCCGTTGCTGCTGATCCACAGCGTCAACGCCGCAGGCTCGGCCTACGAGGTCCGGCCGATCTTCGAGCACTACGCGCGGAGCCGGCCGGTTTATGCGCTCGAATTGCCGGGCTTTGGTCATTCGTCGCGCGCAAAGCGTCAATACACCATTCGGATGATGACGGATGCGGTGCATTCCGTCGTCGCCGAGATTCAGAAGGCGCACGCCGACACGCCGATCGACGCGCTGGCGCTGTCGCTCGGCAGCGAATTCCTCGCCCGCGCCGCGAGCGAAACGCCGCAGGCGTTCCGCAGCCTGGCGCTGGTGGCGCCGACCGGATTCGACAAGAAGAACCAGCGCTGGACCCAGGGATCGCGGGCGATTCCGTGGCTGCATGCCTTCTTCGAAAATCCAGTGTGGAGCGAGGGCATCTTCAAGTTGCTGACGATGAAACCGGTGATCGCCTGGTTCCTGAAGAAGGCGTTCGGCTCGCCCAGCATCGATCAGGGCATGCTCGACTACGACTATCTGACGACGCATCAGCCCGGAGCCCAGCACGCGCCGTATTATTTCGTCGCAGGCTATCTGTTCAGCCAGGACATCCTGCGGATCTATCAGGACCTGCCGATGCCGGTGTGGTTCAGCCACGGCGTGCGCGGCGACTTCGTCGACTACACCCTGAAGACCACGGTGGAGGGCCGGCCGAACTGGACCGTCACGGTGTTTCAGACCGGTGCGATGCCGCATTTCGAGGTGCCGGGCGAATTCATGCGGGCCTATGACGAGTTTCTCGGCCGGGTGACCAAGACCGGGACCTGAGGCTGCCGCGATGTCCGACCTGGTCTGGAGTCGCGACGGCCTGGATTGGCCTCATCGCGAGGCCAGCCGCTTCGTCGAAGCCGGCGGCTTCCGCTGGCATGTGCAGCGCATGGGATCGCCGGCCGCTCCGGCGATCCTGCTGATCCACGGCACCGGTGCGGCCTCGCACTCCTGGCGCGGCCTGGCGCCGCTGCTGGCGCGGCATTACCACGTCGTCGCGCCGGATCTGCCCGGGCACGGCTTCACCCAGGCGCCGCGCGGCCATCGGATGTCGCTGCCCGGCATGGCATCCGACCTCGCCGCGCTGTTGCGCGTGCTCCAGGTCGCGCCGCAATGGGTCGTTGGACATTCGGCGGGCGCGGCGATCGGCGCGCGAATCTGCCTCGACGGCGCGATCGATCCGAAAATCCTGTTCAGCCTTAACGGCGCGTTCCTGCCCTATGGCGGCCCGGCGGCGAGTTTCTTCTCGCCGCTCGCCAAGATGCTGGTGCTGAATCCGTTCGTGCCGAGCCTGTTCGCCTGGCAGGCCGGGCACCGCGGCGCGGTCGAACGGCTGATCGGCAACACCGGCTCCACCATCGATCCGGCCGGCATCAAGCTCTACGGCAGGCTGGTCTCCAGCCCGCATCACGTTGCCGCAGCGCTGCGGATGATGGCGAACTGGGATCTCGAACCGCTGTTGAAAGCGTTACCCCATCTGAAGCCGCTCCTGGTGCTGGTGGCGGCCGAGGGGGACCGCGCGATCCCACCGTCGGTGGCGGTCAAGGTCCGGGAAATCCTGCCGAAAGCCGTAATCGAACGGATTCCGGCGCTCGGCCATCTGGCCCACGAAGAGCGTCCGGCGCTGATCGCCGCCCTGATCGAACGCTACGCGGAAAAACCGGAGAATATCGAATAGATCAAAGACGGCTTGTCAGGATCTGCTTACAGATTGCCGCTAGCCCTCTGTCAATTTTTTGTTACAGTGGTACCCATGCTCGATCCTGGCCCCAATCCTGCTCCCCGTCTTCCTCGCGATCATGCCCCGCATGCGGTGGTGATCGGCTCTGGCTTCGGCGGCTTGGCCGCGGCGGTGCGGCTCGGCGCCAAGGGGTATCGAGTAACCGTCCTGGAAAAGCTCGATAAGGCCGGCGGCCGCGCTTACGTTCATAAGCAGGACGGCTTCTCGTTCGACGCCGGGCCGACCATCGTCACCGCGCCGTATCTGTTCGAAGAACTGTGGAAGCTGTGCGGCAAGCGGATGTCGGACGACATCACCTTGAAGCCGATGTCGCCGTTCTATCGCATCCGCTTCGACGACGGCACGCATTTCGATTACTCCGACGATCGCGACGCGGTGCTCGATCAGATCGCGAAGTTCTGTCCGGACGACGTGCCCGCCTACGACCGCTTCATGGCGGCCTCGCACGAGATCTTCAAAGTCGGCTTCGAGCAGCTTGGCGATCAGCCGTTCAGCCATTTCACCGACATGCTCAAGATCGCGCCGGCGATGATCAAGCTGGAGAGCTATCGCAGCGTCTACGGCCTGGTTGCCAAGCACTTCAAGGATCCGAAGCTGCGGCAGGTGTTCAGCTTCCATCCGCTCTTGATCGGCGGCAACCCCTTCATGTCGAGCTCGGTGTACTGCCTGATCACCTATCTCGAAAAGCAGTGGGGCGTGCATTCGGCGATGGGCGGCACCGGCGCGCTGGTCGCCGGGCTCGTCAAGCTGATCGAAGGCCAGGGCAACGAGATCCGCTATCATCAGGACGTCCGCCAGATCCTCGTCGAGAACGGCACCGCCTGCGGCGTCAAGCTCGCCGACGGCGAAGTCATCAAGGCCGATATCGTGGTGTCGAACGCCGATTCGGCCTCGACCTATCGCTATCTGCTGCCGCCGGAGACGCGCAAGCGCTGGACCGACGCCAAGATCGAGAAGTCGCGCTACTCGATGAGCCTGTTCGTCTGGTACTTCGGCACCAAGCGCCGCTACGACGACGTCAAGCACCACACCATTCTGCTCGGGCCGCGCTACAAGGAGCTGATCAGCGACATCTTCAGCCGCAAGGTGGTCGCCGACGATTTCAGCCTGTATCTGCATCGCCCGACCGCGACCGATCCGTCGCTCGCGCCTCCCGGTTGCGATACGTTCTACGTGCTGTCACCGGTGCCGAATCTGCTCGGCGACACCGATTGGCACACGAAGGCCGAGACCTACCGCGCCTCGATCGCCAAGATGCTCGGCGCGACGGTTCTCCCGGATTTGGAAAACCAGATCGCGACCTCCAAGATCACGACGCCGCTCGATTTCCAGGACCGCCTGTCGTCGTTTCGCGGCGCGGCTTTCGGTCTGGAGCCTGTGCTGTGGCAGAGCGCCTGGTTCAGGCCGCACAATCAGAGCGAAGACGTCAAGCGGCTTTATCTCGTCGGTGCCGGAACGCATCCCGGTGCCGGCCTGCCCGGGGTGCTGTCCTCGGCGCGGGTGCTCGATGCGCTGGTCCCTCCGGCCGACAGTCTGGTGACATCATGAGTCTGCAATCCGATATGTTGGCCCAATCCGACATGCTGGCCTGCCGCGAGATGATCAAGGAAGGCTCGCACACCTTCCACGCGGCCTCCAAGGTGCTGCCGCGGAGGATCAGCGATCCGGCAATCGCGCTGTACGCGTTCTGCCGCGTTGCCGACGATGCGGTCGATCTCGGCCTCGATCGCGCCGCCGCCGTCGAAGTGCTGAAGGACCGGCTCGATCGCGCCTGCCGTGGCGTGCCGCGCGCCTATCCGTCCGACCGCGCCTTCGCTGATGTGGTGGCGCGGTTTTCGATTCCGCCGGCGATTCCCGAGGCGCTGATCGAGGGCCTGGAGTGGGACGCGCAGGGCCGTCGCTTCGAAACGCTGTCGGACCTGTATTCGTATTGCGCGCGCGTCGCCGGCACCGTCGGCGTGATGATGACGCTGGTGATGGGTCAGCGCAAACCCGACATCGTGGCGCGTGCCTGCGATCTCGGCTGCGCGATGCAGCTCACCAACATCGCCCGCGATATCGGCGAGGATGCGCGCAACGGCCGTATCTACATGCCGCTGTCGTGGATGCGAGAAGCCGGGCTCGATCCGGAAACCTGGCTCGCCAATCCGCAATTCACGCCGGAGATCGCCGGCATCGTCAAGCGGCTGATCGACACCGCGGACGCGCTGTACGATCGCGCCACGCTCGGCATCGCCAACCTGCCGCGGTCCTGCCGTCCCGGCATCTTCGCGGCGCGCGCACTGTATGCCGAGATCGGCCGCGAGGTCGAACGCTCCGGCCTCGACTCGGTGTCGAGCCGCGCGGTGGTCTCGACCGGCCGCAAGCTCGCCGTGCTGGCGCGGCTGCTGGCGTTCCAGGAAACCGAATGGGCGCCGGCGAAGTATCTCCCGGCCAAGTTCGGCGACATGGAAGAGACCAAGTTTCTGGTCGACGCGGTGATCGCGCATCCGGTGCGCGAACTGCCGCCGCGCCAGAAGGTCAAGCCGATCGAGCAGAAGGTCGCCTGGCTGGTCGACCTGTTCACCCGCCTCGAACGCCGTGATCAGATGCTGCAACGCAGTAGGGTGTAGTTAGCGGATCTCCGTCTCAATTTCGTCATGGCCGGGCCTGTCCCGGCCATCCGCGGTTGCGCCGACATTTGTGGCGCATGGTTCGAGACGGCGCTGCGCGCCTCCTCACCATGAGGACATCGCGCGTAGCGACACTCCACGAATCTCAATTGGGCCATCCTCTCGCTTCGACCTCATCCTGAGGAGGCCGCGTAGCGGCCGTCTCGAAGGATGAGCCGCGCGCTCCCTGAGCGGGCTGCTCCGCTCAAACGCAACTGATTTGCAAAAACTCTCGAAGCCGCCACACTGGCGTGATACCGATGCTGACCTTCGCGCAACGGATCACGGCCATGACCATCGACACCGACCTCGATCTCACCCCCGCTGCTTCTACTGACAATCCCGTCGAGGCCCGCCGGGCCCAGGCGCGGGCCTGGTTCGAGGGACTGCGCGACCGAATCTGCGCCGAGATCGAAACGCTGGAGCGAGAGGCGCCGGCCGAGCTGTTTCCCGGCGAGCCGGCGACGTTCAGCTACAAGCCGTGGCAGCGGAAGACCGGCGCCGGCGGCGGGATCGGCGGCTTTCTGTCGAATGGGCGGTTGTTCGAGAAGATCGGCATCCACACCTCGTCGGCGAACGGCAAGCTCACGCCGGAGATGGCCAGGAACGTCCCCGGCGACGGCAGCCTCGACTACGTCTCCACCAGCATCAGCCTGATCATCCACCCGCGAAGCCCGCGGGTGCCGACCGTGCATATGAACACGCGATTTCTGTCGACGTCGAAAGGCTGGTTCGGCGGCGGCGCCGATCTGACGCCGATGCTGCCGGAGCAGCGCAGCCAGGATGCCGAAGACGCGGTGACCTTCCACGCCGCGATGAAGCATGCGTGCGACACGCACGATCCGGCCTATTACGAGAAGTTCAAGCCCTGGGCGGACACCTACTTCTTCCTGCCGCATCGCGGCGTGGCGCGCGGGGTCGGCGGAATCTTTTTCGACTATCTCAACAGCGGTGATTTCGATCGCGACTTTGCCTTCACCCGCGATGTCGGCTCGGCGCTGCTCGACGTCTATCCCAGGATCGTGCGCAAGCGCATGATCGAGCCGTGGACCGACGAGGAGCGGGCGCAGCAACTCGCCTGCCGCGGGCTCTATGTCGAATTCAACCTGCTGTACGATCGCGGCACGATGTTCGGTCTGCAGACCGGCGGCAACACCGAGACGATCATGAGCTCGATGCCGCCATTGGTGAGCTGGAGCTGATCAGGGCCGCGACTGCACGGCCCTGAGCCGGCAGCAGGCGGTTTGGCGGAGATTGGCGATGGAACAGTACTACGGACTGATCGAACTGGTCGCGGTGTTCGCCTGCCTGGTCGTCGGCTGGCTGGTGCTGGAGCGTCAAGGCAAACGCCTCGACCGCGCTCGCGCCGACCGCGACAAGACCGACCCGCGATGAACAGCGACAGCGCCTTCAACTATTTCGAAATCCTGATGCTCGGCATGTTCGTCGCCGGCTGGGCCGTGCTGGAGTGGCAGGGTAGGCGGCTGGACCGGAAGCGGGAGGCGGAGAAGGGGAAGCAGGAGGAGAGAAGATAAGGTTTGCGAATGCGACGATTTTCGTCTCTCATCGCAGGCAGGCTGTAAGGTAGCCGTCATCGAAGGATGAGGCCTGACGATGTCCGAGGGCGCCTTTCTCTACATCGTCCGCTGCGCCGACAGCAGCCTTTATACCGGCACGACGCGCGGTTCGCTCGACATGAGGATCGCTCAACACAACGACGGGACCTTCGAGGGGTACACTTCGACTCGGCGTCCCGTGGTACTCGTCTATTCGGAATGGTTCGAACGCATCACCGATGCAATTGCCTGCGAACGCAAGCTGAAGAAGTGGTCGCGTGCCAAGAAGGAGGCGCTGATCCAGGGGGATATGGATGCCTTGCACGTTCTGTCGAAGCGACGAACGCCTTTCGGCGCATGAACATCGCCGACAACAGCCTATGACCTCATCCTGAGGAGGTCGCGAAGCGACCGTCTCGAAGGATGAGATATGGAGCGCTTCATCGCTTCATTGAAGTGGATTTGGCGGTTTTCAAGGGCAGTGAGTCCTCATCCTGAGGAGCCCGGCGAAGCCGGGCGTCTCGAAGGATGAGGGGACGTAAGAGGCTGCGGCGCATGGTTCGAGACGGCGCTACGCGCCTCCTCACCATGAGGTCTTGCCTGGGGTGAGTTTCCAGAGGCGCCTTTGATTCCATCAGAATCAGAAGCGCTCCAGGAAACGCATGTGACAATGAGCATCCAGCGCTTACTACCTCCGCCGCGGCATCCGGAACGGCAGCATGGCCTGCACCACCGGCATGCGGAAGCGGTCGAGCGACAGGCTTTCGTGCACCAGCGTCACCTTCTCGCCGAGCAGCGTCGTCTCGACCATCGAGCGGGCATAGAACGGGGTGTCTTCGAGGGTGCGGACCAGCTTGGCGCCGGCCTCGCTACGGGCGCTGCGGTCGACCTTCCAGCCCGAGCGCGGCAGCGGCAATAGCTGCGGAGGGGTGAATTCCTGCTTGTTGCCGTCGGCGTCGAAGGTGACGGCGAGGTCGACCCGGCTGCCGTCGCGGCGTTCGGCTTCGTACAGGATCACGGTCTTGTCGCGCATCGCGCCGCGCGCCCATTCCCAATGCCGGAAACCGGTCTCGATCGGCTCGTCGCCGGCGTTGCTGTCGAGATAGCCTTCGCCCTGCCAGGAGAGATTCGGCCGCCGCAGATCGACTTCGACCCGCGCGCGCGGCGCGATCGGCCACCAGCGGTGATTGCCCTGCGGGTTGAGGACGAAGAAATCCTTGGTGATCGCGAGCGGCGTCACCCGGACCCGACCTTCAATCCGCCCCGGCACCGGCGCGCCGGTCTCGCGGATGTTGATCGTCAGCGTCTTGCCGTCCCAGCCGAGATCGCTCGGGCCGATCAGGAACGCGTTGACGTTGCGCGCGACGCGTCCGCGGCCGCGCTCGGTCATGGTCCAGCGTTTGCCGGCCTCGTGATACAGCGCGACGTTGATGGCGCAATGGTCGAGCGGATCGGCGGGCGTGCGGCGTCGGGCGAACGCGTAGTACGGCGAGAACACGCTGCCGATGAAGGCGATAATTGTCAGCCCCTCGCGGCCGTCGTCGCTGATCGCGTCGACGTACCACCAGGCGTAGCCGTTGCGCGGAACGTCGGCGTTGAATCCGGCGCGGCGTTCGTCGGTTTCGTTAGGCCAGGCAATCATAGGCTCACGTCGTCTTGGATGAGGCGGGGCGAAGCGCAGGCTTCGGCCCTGCAGGGTTGGAGTCGAGGTCGGCGAGCAGGGTCGCCGCCGCGGCGCGGCCCGACAAAGCGGCCATCGGCACGCCGGGACCCGGATGGGTGCTGCCGCCCGCCAGATACAGACCGGGGATCTTCGTACGCGCTCCGGGACGTTCGAACGAGGCACTCCAGCCGTGCGAGGTGCGACCATACAGCGCGCCGCCGGTCGCCGGGAACAGCCGGTCGAAATCCGCCGGGGTCGTCACCTGTGCCTTGCGCGGATCGACGTCGATCCGCAGCCCGCAGCGCTGCAGCACGCCGAACGCGCGCGCGGCAGCGCTGGCGATTTCGTCCTGACCGAAAGCCTTCTTGTCGCCGACCGGCGGCGCGTTGATCAGCACCAGCAATTCTTCCTCGCCGGTTGCGCCGAGACGAGCCTCGTCGTCGATGCGGTCCTGCGCGCAGACATACACCGTCGGTTCGCTCGGCACCTCGCCGCGGCCGAAGATCTCGGCGAACTCCCGTGGATAATCCCGCGAGAAGAACACCGAATGCCGGCTCAGCGGAAACCCTTCGGTCTTGGCCACCATGCTCCAGGTGATCGCCGACAGCGAACGCAGCCGGGGTGCCAGCGGCGCCGCCGCCGTGCGCACCGCCTCGCCGAACAGTCCGGCCGGCAGTGCACCGACGTCGGCGTTGACGATCACCGAGTGCGCTTCGATCCGCTCGCCGTTCTCCAGAATCACGCCGGCGGCGCGTCCGCCGGAGACCATCACCTCGCGCACGCTTTGATCGTAGCGAATCGTCGCGCCGAACGTCGTTGCGCAATCGGCGAGGGCCCGCGCCAGCGCGTGCATGCCGCCTTCGATGATCCAGACGCCCTCGTGTTCGACATGCGCGACCAGCATCAGGGTGGCTGGCGCATCGAATGGCGACGAGCCGCAATAGGTCGCATAGCGGCCGAACAGTTGCCGCATCCGGGGATCGTGGAAGTAATCGCCGAGCGCCTTCCACATCGTGGTGAACGGGCGGATCTTGCGAAGTTCGAGCAGCCCGCCGAGACCGCCGGCGGTCGCGAGCCTCGGCAGGCTCGGGGCGGTGACGCGGAGGAACGGCTTTTCCAGGATCTCGTAGATCCGCCGGCTGTCGGCGCAGAATTGCCGGTAGCGCTTCGCTTCCGCCGCGCCGGCGAACGCGCCGATCGCGTCAGCCGATCGCGCCTCGTCGGCAAACAGATCGAGGTGCTGGGTGTCATCCCAGGCGTGGCGGGCCAGCACCGACAAAGGTCGTAGGCGCACATATTCGGAGAAGTTCAGGCCGATGCCCGAGAACAGCTCTTCGAACACCCAGCGCATCGTGAACACGGTCGGGCCGCTGTCGATCCGCGACGAGCCGATCGCGACTTCGCGCATTTTGCCGCCAGGGGCGGATGCGCGTTCGAGCACCGTCACGTCGAAACCGCGGGCGGCCAGCGACAGCGCAGACGTCAGTCCCGCGACGCCTGCGCCGATCACCACGACGCGATTCCTCGCGGTCTGATCCCGCATCCGTTTTCTCACTCCGGCCTAGCTGTCTTTGAGCCATATCATTGACAGGTGTCCATAATAACTTACAGTTTCGCATGACAAGTTAAATTGACACTTGTGCCTCAGCGCGGGAGTGTGGCCATGGATGTGACCAATCGGATCGAGCGTGCTTTGACGGATGCGCTCAATCAGGCCGACATGGCCGGATGCCCGCCGCGGCTGGCAGTGGCGATGCGCAGCGCGGTGTTCCCGCGCGGGGCGCGCGTTCGTCCGCGACTGTGCCACAGCGTGGCCCTTGCCTGCGGCGAAGACAATCCGGGCATTACCGAAGCTGCCGGCGCTGCGCTCGAACTGATGCATTGTGCTTCGCTGATCCATGACGACCTGCCGTGCTTCGACGGTGCCGACCTGCGCCGTGGTCGCCCCTCGGTGCACAAGGCGTTCGGCGAACCGCTCGCGGTTCTCGCCGGTGACGCCATGATCGTGCTGGCGTTCCAGACCATCGCCCGGGCCGAAGGTCCAGCGGACCGCCTGTTGAAGCTGACACAGCTGATCGGCAGCGCGGTCGGCGTGCCGTTCGGCATCGTTGCGGGCCAAGCCTGGGAATGCGAGTCGGAGATCAATCTCGCGCATTATCACCGCTCCAAGACCGGCGCGCTGTTCGTCGCCGCCACCGCGATGGGCGCGGCTTCCGCCGGCGCCGATCCGGAGCCCTGGCGGATGGTGGGCGAGAAGATCGGCGAGGCTTATCAGGTTGCCGACGACCTGCGTGACGCCGCTGCCGACGTCGAAGAGATCGGCAAGCCGGTGGGCCAGGACATCGCCCACGATCGCCCCAGTGCGGTGCGCGAGATGGGCATCGACGGCGCGATTTACCACTTGAAGTCGCTGGTGCGCGGCGCCGTCGAAGCGATGCCGGACTGCACCAACGGCAACGAGCTGCGGTCGCTGATCATGTCGGAAGCGACCCGCCTGGTGCCGGCGAAGCTGGCCGCGACCGCGGCCTGATGCGGTTGCCGGCGTGGCCTTCACGGCCAGCCGGTGCTAGCAGAACATATGGTCTCCTTGAGCCTGCGTGACCGGCTGCTCGGCTGGCGCGATTCGATCCTGTCGAATCCGCGGTTTCAGCGCTTTGCCGCGGTGTTTCCGCTGATGCGGCCGGTGGCGCGCCGCCGCGCGGTGGCGATGTTCGATCTGCTCGCCGGCTTCGTCTATTCGCAGATCCTGCTGGCCTGCGTGCAGCTTCGGCTGTTCGACATCGTCGCCGAACGTCCGGCGTCGGCCGAAGAGCTCGCTGTGCGTCTGTCGCTGCCAGTCGAGTCGATGCGGATGCTGCTCGACGGCGCAGTCGCGCTCCAGTTGCTGCAGATGCGCAGCCAATCCCGCTACGGCCTCGGCCAGCTCGGCGCCGAGCTGCGCGGCAATCCCGGTGTGCTCGCGCTCGTCGAGCATCACGCGATGCTGTATCGGGATCTCGCCGATCCTGTGGCGCTGCTGCGCGGGGCGCGCGGTGGGGGCGAGCTGGCGGCGTATTGGGCGTATGTGCGGGGCGAGCGGCCGGGCGAGCTGCCGGGCGATGCGATTGCGTCCTATACCGAACTGATGGCGGCGTCGCAGCCGATGATCGCCCGCGAGGTGCTGCACGTCTATCCGTTCCGCCACCACCGCTGCCTGCTCGACGTCGGCGGCGGCGACGGCTCGTTCCTGTCGGCGGTCGCCGCCCAGGCCCCGCAGCTCCGCTGCATGCTGTTCGACCTGCCGGCGGTCGCCGAGAAGGCGGCGGCACGGTTCGCGGCGAATGGACTGGCGGGCCGGGCGACCGCCGTGGGCGGCAGCTTCACCACCGACCCGCTTCCCGAAGGCGCCGACATCGTCTCGCTGGTCCGGGTGATTCACGATCACGACGACGAGGTCGTCGAGGCGCTGCTGCGCGCCGTCCACAACGCCTTGCCTGACAACGGAAAACTGCTGATCGCGGAGCCGATCGCGGGGCTGCCCGGCACCGCCGCGATCTCCGACGCCTATTTCGCTTTCTACTTTTACGCCATGGGCTCCGGGAAAGCCCGGAGCTTCCCTCGCCTGCGGGCGATGCTGGAGAATGCGGGCTTCTCCCAGGTCACCCTGCACCCGGTTCCGATGCCGCTGGTTGCCTCCGTAATTACCGCATCCAAACGGTAGTTGTGTTAATCTGGCTTGACACTGTGATCCGTCAGTTTAGCATGACAGTCGGCGGCAGAGCTCTGCCGTCCGGAATTTGGAGTAGGCGATGGACACCATCGCGGTCGTACTCAAGCAGCCACAACAGGTCGAACTCAGTCGCTTGAGCCTTACGGCGCCGACTGACGACGACATTGTTGTCGATGTTGCCTGGAGTGGCGTCAGCACCGGGACGGAACGGCTGTTGTGGTCGGGCCGGATGCCGCAATTCCCCGGAATGGGTTACCCGCTGGTCCCCGGCTACGAGTCGGTCGGCGAGGTCGTCGAGGCCGGATCGGCCACCGACCTGAAGCCGGGCCAGATGGTGTTCGTGCCCGGCGCGAAGTGCTTCGGCGAAGTACGCGGCCTGTTCGGCGCCTCGGCGTCGCGGCTGGTGGTGCCGGCCAAGCGCGTGGTGCCGCTGGATTCGCAGCTCGGCGAGCGCGGCATTCTGATCGCGCTGGCTGCGACCGCCTATCATGCGATCGCCGCGCGCGGCGCGACGCCGCCCGACTGCATCGTCGGTCACGGCGTGCTCGGCCGGCTGCTGGCACGGATTTCGATCGCGCTCGGCAATCCGCCGCCGGTGGTGTGGGAGAAGAACCCGATCCGCAGCGGCGGCGCCGAAGGCTATGCGGTGATCGATCCCGCATCCGACGAACGTCGCGACTATCGCAGCATCTACGACGTCAGCGGCGATCCGAAATTGCTCGACACTTTGATCTCGCGCATCGCGGCCACCGGCGAGATCGTGCTCGCTGGATTTTACAGCGAGCCGCTGTCGTTCTCGTTCCCGCCCGCTTTCATGCGTGAAGCACGCATTCGGGTCGCGGCGGAATGGCAGCCGCCGGACATCGGCGCCACCAAGGCGCTGATCGAAAGCGGCAAGCTCTCGCTCGACGGACTGATCACACACCACCAGGAGGCGGCGTCGGCTCCCGACGCCTATCGGATCGCTTTCGAAGACCCCGCTTGCCTCAAAATGGTTCTGAATTGGAGACCGAGCTGATGAACGTCGTTCCGCAGATCAGCCTGCAAGACGCACAACTCCGGGCCGAGGCGTCGGTTGAACCCGATGCCCCGGTGACGACTCCCGTCACCAAGGAAACCCAGATCATTGCGATCTACGGCAAAGGCGGCATCGGCAAGAGCTTCACGCTCGCCAACCTCAGCTACATGATGGCGCAGCAGGGCAAGAAGGTACTGCTGATCGGCTGCGATCCGAAGAGCGACACCACCTCGCTGCTGTTCGGCGGCAAGGCGACTCCGACCATCATCGAGACCTCGTCGAAGAAGAAGCTCGCCGGCGAGGAAGTCACCATCAGCGACGTCTGCTTCAAGCGCGACGGCGTGTTCGCGATGGAGCTCGGCGGCCCCGAAGTCGGCCGCGGCTGCGGCGGCCGCGGCATCATTCACGGCTTCGAGACGCTGGAGAAGCTCGGCTTCCACGAATGGGGCTTCGACTACGTGCTGCTCGACTTCCTCGGCGACGTGGTGTGCGGCGGCTTCGGTCTGCCGATCGCCCGCGACATGTGCCAGAAGGTGATCATCGTCGGCTCCAACGATCTGCAGTCGCTGTACGTCGCCAACAACGTCTGCTCGGCGGTCGAGTATTTCCGCAAGCTCGGCGGCAATGTCGGCGTCGCCGGCATGGTGATCAACAAGGACGACGGCACCGGCGAAGCCCAGGCGTTCGCCAAGGCGGCCGGGATTCCGGTGCTGTCGGCGATTCCCGCCGACGAAGGCATCCGCCGCAAGAGCGCCAACTACGAGATCGTCGCTTTGCCGGACGGACAGTGGGGCCCGCTGTTCTCGACGCTCGCCGAGAACGTCGCCACCGCGCCGCCGGTGCGGCCGAAGCCGCTGTCTCAGGACGGGCTGCTCGGCCTGTTCTCCAGCGACGTCACCGGGCGCGATGTCGTGCTCGAGCCGGCGACGATGGAAGACATGTGCGGCGCCGCGGTGCTGAACAAGCCGTCGCTCGAAGTGATCTACGACGAGGTCTGAGATCGGGTGATCGGGAGTTCGTCATGAACGTCATGTCTCGCTATTCCGGCCCTATCGCCGGATCGATCGCCGATGATGCGGCCGATGTCGCCGCCGGCGAAGCCGCGCCCGCGATCAACGAAGCGGCGACCAAGACCGATGGGCTCGGCTGCCACGCCGGCGCTGCCGAGATGAAGGCGGCGGCGCAGGCTGCAGGCAAGAGCGAAGTGCTCGAACGCTACGCCGCGGACTATCCGAAGGGTCCGCACGACCAGCCGCAGAGCATGTGCCCGGCGTTCGGCTCCTTGCGCGTCGGTCTGCGGATGCGCCGCACCGCGACGGTGCTGTCCGGCTCGGCCTGCTGCGTCTACGGCCTGACCTTCGTGTCGCACTTCTACGGCGCGCGCCGCACCGTCGGCTACGTGCCGTTCAGTTCGGAAACGCTGGTCACCGGCAAGCTGTTCGAAGACATTCGCGAGGCGGTCTACAAGCTCGCCGATCCGGCGCAGTACGACACCATCATCATCACCAATCTCTGCGTGCCGACCGCGTCGGGCGTGCCGCTCGATCTGCTGCCGAACGAGATCAACGGCGTGCGCATCATCGGCATCGACGTCCCGGGCTTCGGCGTGCCGACTCACGCCGAGGCCAAGGACGTATTGGCCGGCGCGATGCTGGAATATGCCCGCAAGGAAGCGGAGCAGGGCCCGGTGCAGGCGCCGCGCGGCGGCCGCAGCGAACGCCCGACCGTGACGCTGCTCGGCGAGATGTTTCCGGCGGATCCGGTTGGTATCAATCTGATGCTGGATCCGCTCGGCCTCGCCGTGGGTCCGGTGGTGCCGACCCGCGAGTGGCGCGAGCTCTATGCCGCGCTCGACTGCCAGGTCGTCGCGGCGATTCACCCGTTCTACAAGTCGTGTATCCGCCAGTTCGAGCTCGCCGGCCGCAAGGTCGTGGGCTCGGCGCCGGTCGGGCACGACGGCACCGAAGCGTGGCTGGAAGCGATCGGCACCGCCTGCAATGTCGAGCGTGCCAAGATCGACGCCGCCAAGAACCGCTTCCTGCCGGCGATCAAGGCGGCGCTCGCCGCCAAGCCGATCAACGCCCGCATCACCGTGTCCGGCTACGAAGGCTCGGAGCTGCTGGTGGCGCGGCTGCTGATCGAAAGCGGCGCGACCGTGCCTTATGTCGGCACCGCGGTGCCGCGAACCCCGTGGTCGGATCCGGATCGCGAATGGCTCGAGGCCAAGGGCGTGCGGGTGCAGTACCGCGCCTCGCTCGAACAGGACTTCGCGGCGGTCGACGAATTCATGCCGGATCTCGCCATCGGCACCACCCCGGTGGTGCAGAAGGCCAAGACGATGTCGATCCCGGCCTTGTACTTCACCAACCTGATCTCGGCCCGTCCGCTGTTCGGGCCCGCCGGCGCCGGTTCGCTGGCGCAGGTGATCAACGCCGCGCTCGGCAACAAGGCGCGATTCGACGAGATGAAGGAGTTCTTCGGCGAAGTCGGCCAGGGCTACGCGGCCGGCGTCTGGGAAGACACGCCGAAGGACGTTCCGGCCTATCGCGAGAAGTACAAGAAGCAGATCGAAGCCGCAGCCAAGAAGCGCAAGGCGGAGGAGATGATCTGATGCTCGTCCTCGATCACGATCGCGCCGGCGGCTATTGGGGCGCCGTGTACGCCTTCACCGCGGTGAAGGGCCTGCAGGTCATCATCGACGGTCCGGTCGGCTGCGAGAATCTGCCGGTGACCTCGGTGCTGCACTACACCGACGCGCTGCCGCCGCACGAACTGCCGATCGTCGTCACCGGCCTCGGCGAAGAGGAGCTCGGCAAGCTCGGCACCGAAGGCGCGATGAAGCGCGCCCATCAGGCGCTCGATCCTTATCTGCCCGCCGTCGTGGTGACCGGCTCGATCGCCGAGATGATCGGCGGCGGCGTCACCCCCGAAGGCACCGGCATCAAGCGCTTCCTGCCGCGCACCATCGACGAGGACCAGTGGCAGAGCGCCGATCGCGCGATCTCCTGGCTGTGGAAGGAATACGGCCCGAAGAAGATTCCCGAGCGCAAGCGCAAGGACGGCGAGAAGCCGCGGGTCAACATCATCGGACCGATCTACGGCACCTTCAACATGCCGTCCGATCTCGCCGAGATCCGCCGCCTGATCGAAGGCATCGGCGCCGAAGTCAACATGGTGTTTCCGCTCGGCACGCACCTGTCCGACATTCCCAAGCTGGTGAATGCCGACGTCAACGTCTGCATGTATCGCGAGTTCGGCCGGCTGCTGTGCGAATCGCTGGAACGGCCGTACCTGCAGGCGCCGATCGGGCTGCATTCGACCACGCGCTTCCTGCGCAAGCTCGGCGAGCTCACCGGCCTCGACCCGGAGCCGTTCATCGAGCGCGAGAAGAACACCACGATCAAGCCGCTGTGGGATCTGTGGCGGTCGGTGACCCAGGATTTCTTCGGCACCGCCAGCTTCGCGATCGTCGCGACCGATACCTATGCCCGCGGCGTGCGGCATTTCCTCGAAGACGAGATGGGGCTGCCGTGCAGCTTCGCGATCTCGCGCTGCGTCGGCAAAAAGACCGACAACGAAGCGGTGCGCGCGGCGATTCGCCAGACTCCGCCGCTGATCATGTTCGGCAGCTACAACGAGAGAATGTACTTGGCCGAGACCGGTGGTCGCGCCGTGTACATCCCGGCGTCGTTCCCCGGCGCCGTGATCCGGCGCCACACCGGCACGCCGTTCATGGGGTATTCCGGCGCCACCTACCTGGTGCAGGAAGTCTGTAACGCGCTGTTCGACGCGCTTTTCAACATTCTTCCGCTCGGCAGCGATCTCGATCGCGTCGATCCGACGCCGGCGCGCCGGCACGAAGAACTGCTGTGGAGCGACGAAGCCAAGGCGCTGCTCGACGAAGTGCTCGAAGCGCATCCGGTATTGGTGCGGATTTCGGCCGCCAAGCGCCTGCGTGACGCCGCTGAAAACAGCGCGCGCCGTGCCGGGCAGGAAAAAGTCACGACCGAATTCGTCAGTAAAGCGCGTGCCGCGCTGCTCGACGGGCAATCGGTGTAACGGTGATTTGAGCTAGAACAATGCGCATCACAATGTCGCGACCAAATATGAGCAATCCAAGAGTGAGGAGATGACGATGTCCGACTATGTCCACACCGGCCGTCGCTCGAGGGTTCTACCGGATAGTGCCGCGCTCGAATGTCGGGCGATGTTCGGTGCGTGCTACGCGCTGTTTCTGATCCGCGCGATCGTGGTGCGTGCCATGCCGTGGCGCAAGAAATCCGGCTCCCAGGAATCGGTATTCAGCGAGGCTCACAACGCCGCGAGCGTGCTGGTGACGTCGTCGTTCATGGGAATGTAATTCGGGGATTTCGTCCGGCCTCCGCCGGACGGAAGGCTGCCGTTTTGGAGACGAAACGGTAAATCGCTGTCGTTTCGGAAACGATACGGCAATCGTTGCCGCCCTCGCTCGGGCGGCGTGTCGGCCGAAAGGCCATCACTAGGAGGTGACCAAATGAGTGACGGTTCCATCTCGGGACTTTCCGAAGCGGAAGCCAAGGAATTCCACTCGATCTTCGTGACCAGCTTCTTCCTCTTCATCGTCGTTGCGGTTGTCGCTCACATCCTCGCCTGGATGTGGCGTCCGTGGCTGCCCAAAGCGACCGGCTACGCGATGGACAGCGTTCATCAACTGACCTCGTTCCTGTGCTAAGGGGAGACGACTACTATGTGGCGAATTTGGCTTCTGTTTGATCCGCGTCGCGCGCTGGTCCTGCTGTTCGTGTTCCTGTTCGGCCTGGCCATCATCATCCACTTCATCCTGCTGAGCACCAGCCGGTTCAACTGGCTCGATGGTCCGCGTGCGGCGAAGGCGGCGTCGATCTCGCTGCCGTTCACTCCGCCGAGCATGCCGGTCTAATGGCGTGACTCACTGCTTGCCGGAAGGGAAGGGAAACGGACCGATCTGCCGGGCCCGAACCCTTCCGGGAAGCGACATGGACTGGACGACGACGATGGATTTTCCCTGGCTCGCACGCGGAGGAACGATCGATGGCAATGCTCAGCTTTGAGAAGAAATACCGCGTTCGTGGCGGAACGCTAATCGGGGGCGACCTGTTCGATTTTTGGGTTGGCCCGTTCTACGTTGGGATCTTCGGGGTCATGACCGTGTTCTTCACGCTGATCGGCGTCGCGCTGATCATGTGGAACACCGCGCTCGGCCCCACCTGGAATCTCTGGCAGATCAGCGTCAACCCGCCGGACGCAAAGTACGGTCTGGGATTTGCGCCGCTCGCCGAGGGCGGCATTTGGCAGTGGGTGAGCATCTGCGCGACCGGCGCGTTCGTCACCTGGGCGCTGCGTGAGGTCGAAATCTGCCGCAAGCTCGGCATTGGCTTTCACGTCCCGTTCGCCTTCAGCTTCGCTATCTTCGCTTACGTCACGCTGGTGGTGATCCGTCCGGTCCTGATGGGCTCCTGGAGCTACGGCTTCCCCTACGGCATCTTCACGCATCTCGATTGGGTGTCGAACACCGGCTACGCCTACGGCCAGTTCCACTACAATCCCGCGCACATGATCGCGATCACGTTCTTCTTCACCACCTGTCTGGCGCTCGCGCTGCACGGCGGCTTGGTGCTGTCGGCGCTGAATCCCGACCGTGGCGAACCCGTGAAGTCTCCGGAACACGAGAACACCGTGTTTCGTGATCTCGTCGGCTACTCGATTGGTACCATCGGCATTCACCGCCTCGGTCTGTTCCTGGCGTTGTCGGCCGTGTTCTTCAGCGCGGTCTGCATGATCATCAGCGGTCCGGTGCTGGCGGAAGGTGGTTCGTGGCCCGATTGGTGGAATTGGTGGCGCAACCTGCCGATCTGGAATCCGTAATTCAACCGGTCACAAGAGAGTCTTGTCATGGCCCAATACCAGAACATCTTCACGCAGGTCCAGGTTGAAGGACCTGCCTATGCGGGGGTGCCGCTACGTCCCGGCAGCTCACCCCGCGAGACCCAGACGACGTTCAACTACTGGCTCGGCAAAATCGGCGACGCGCAGGTCGGCCCCGTCTATCTCGGCTTCACCGGTGTCTGCTCGCTGCTGTGCGGCTTCGTTGCGATCGAGATCATCGGTCTCAACATGCTGGCGTCGGTGGACTGGAGCCCGATCGAGTTTCTCCGCCAGTTCTGCTGGCTGGCGCTCGAGCCGCCGAAGCCCGAATACGGTCTGACCATTCCGCCGCTCAAGGAAGGCGGCTGGTGGCTGATGGCCGGCTTCTTCCTGACCGTGTCGATCCTGCTGTGGTGGGTCCGCACCTATCGCCGCTCGCGGGCGCTCGGCATGGGCACTCACGTGTCGTGGGCGTTCGCCTCGGCCATTCTGCTCTATCTGGCGATCGGCTTCATTCAGCCGCTGCTGATGGGCACCTGGAGCGAAGCGCCGCCGTTCGGCATCTTCCCGCACCTGGACTGGACCAACAACTTCTCGATCAAGTACGGCAACCTGTACTACAACCCCTTCCACTGTCTCTCGATCGCCTTCCTGTATGGCTCGGCCCTGCTGTTCGCCATGCACGGCGCGACCATCCTGGCCGTGAGCCGCTACGGCGGCGAGCGCGAGATCGAGCAGATGCTGGATCGCGGTACCGCACTTGAACGCGCTGCTCTGTTCTGGCGCTGGACGATGGGCTTCAACGCCACGGCCGAATCGATCCATCGCTGGGCTTGGTGGTTCGCAGTGCTCTGCCCGCTGACCGGTGCCATCGGCATCATCCTGACCGGTCCGGTGGTCGACAACTGGTTCGATTGGGGCGTGAAGCACGGTCTGGCGCCGCCGCGGTAAACACAACCGCACGTCTATCCGAGCGAATGATGCGCGCGCCTGATGGTACAAATCCAATCAGGCGCGCGCTGCTGCTTTCAGCTTCCGAAAAAGGTTCTGGCGAACGGTGATTTCGTACCGTTGGCTGGTGACGAGGGAAGCGACCTGCTGTAAACGAAGCGCCTCCAACTCCGCCTGAGAGGCCAACAAACAAGCCTGAGAAGACGTTCAAAACAAAACAAGGCTCGACTTGTAAGGACGCCGACGTCGGAGTGGAGGACGAGTTCTTGCTGGAGGATATTTGCCCTGGTGCAAGTGTTCAAATCTCCGAAGGAGTCGCTGGGGGAACTCGGTGCTCAATCCGCTGCGAAGCTGATCGCCGCCGCGACCGATGTCGCGCTGGTGGTCGATGCGCAGGGTATGATCCGGGACGTGGCGTTCAATAAGGACGAACTGGCGCAGGAACTCGACCGCCAGGGACGCTGGCTCGGGTCGCGACTGGTCGACATCGTCACGTCCGACACCCAGCCGAAGATCCGCGAATTGCTGCTCGACGCCACCGTGCGCGACGCACCGACCTGGCGACAGGTCAACCACCCTTCGCCGAACGGCGAGGACATTCCGGTGCTGTATTCCGCGATCAATTTCGGGCGAGACGATCGCCTGCTGGTGGTCGGTCGTGATCTGCGTCAACTCGCGACGATGCAGCAGCGGCTAATCAACGCCCAGCAATCGATGGAGCGCGACTACATCAGGCTGCGGCACGCCGAGACGCGCTACCGGCTGCTGTTCCAGGTGTCGTCGGAAGCGGTGATGATCGTGGATGCGGCGAGTGAACTGATCGTGGACGCCAACCCGGCGACGCTGGCGTTGTTCGACACCAGCGCACCGCAGGCGTTGAACGCGCCGGTGACCGGCTTCGTCGACGGCGCCGATCAGCAGACGGTGCTCAACCTGTTCGCCGACGTGCGTTCCACCGGCCGCGACGGTCGGGCGCGGATCAAGCTGGCCGACGGTGTGCGCGCGTGCGAGTTGTCGGCATCGCTGTTTCGTCAGGAGAACGCGTCGCTGTTCCTGGTGCGGCTCGCGGCGCACGGCGCGCCGCACGAAGCCGGCAGCGCCAAGACCAATTCGTTGCTGCTGAAGTATTTCGAAGCCGCCGCCGATGCGCTGGTGATCACCCAGTACGACGGCCGCGTCGCCCGCGCCAATCTGGCGTTCCTGGAAATGGCCCAGCTCGGCAGCGCCGAGCAGGCGCGCGGCGAACTGCTCGACCGCTGGCTCGGCCGCACCGGGGTCGACCTGTCGGTGGCGCTCGCCAATCTGCGCCAGAGCGGCGCGATCAAGCTGTTCGCAACCGTGCTGCGCGGCGAATACGGCGCGGTCGCGGAGGTCGAAGTGTCGGCGGTCTCGCTCAAGGACGCCGACGACAAGCCGTGCTTCGGCTTCGCGATCCGCAACGTCGAGAAGCGGCTGACCACCGCGGCGACGTCGAAACGCGAGCTGCCGCGCTCGGTGGCGCAACTGACCGAACTGATCGGCCGGGTGCCGCTGCGCGATCTGGTGCGCGAAACCACCGACGTGATCGAGAAGCTGTCGATCGAGGCGGCGCTGGAATTGACCGGCGACAATCGCGCCTCGGCCGCCGACATGCTCGGATTGAGTCGCCAGAGCCTGTACGTCAAACTACGCCGCTACGGTCTGGCGGAACACGCGCCGGAAGGAGACGGAGCCGATGAGTAACAGCGTGGCCGTGCGTCCGGCGCCTTCTGCGGTGCTCGAGGTGCTGCACCCGATCACCTGGTTTCCGCCGATGTGGGCGTTCGGCTGCGGCGTGGTGTCCGCCGGGGTTCCGATCTCGAGCCGCTGGCTGGAAGTGATCGCCGGCATCGTGCTGTGCGGTCCGCTGCTGGTCGCGACCAGCCAGGTCGTCAACGACTGGTTCGACCGCGACGTCGACGCCATCAACGAGCCGAACCGGCCGATTCCGTCCGGCCGGATTCCGGGGCGCTGGGGCCTGTATCTGTCGTTCCTGTGGACCGCGGCCTCGCTGCTGCTGGCGAGCATGCTCGGCGCCTGGGTGTTCGGCGCCGCCGCGCTCGGGCTGGTGCTGGCCTGGATGTATTCGATGCCGCCGTTCCGGCTGAAGCAGAACGGCTGGCTCGGCAACGCGGCCTGCGCCATCACCTATGAGGGCTTCGCCTGGTTCACCGGCGCCGCGGTGATGCTCGCCGGCCTGCCGCCGTGGTGGATCGTGACGCTGGCGCTGCTGTACAGCGCCGGCGCGCACGGCATCATGACGCTCAACGACTTCAAGTCGATCGAAGGCGACATCAAGACCGGCGTCGGTTCGCTGCCGGTCAAGCTCGGCGTCGACAACGCCGCGCGGGTGCTCTGTGCCGTGATGGCGATCCCGCAGGTGATCGTGGTGGCGCTGCTGCTGTCGTGGGATCGGCCGATCCAGGCCGGCATCGTCGGCTTCGTGCTCGCCGTCCAACTCGTCTTGATGGTTCGGTTTCTGCGCTCGCCGGTCGAGCGCGCCACCTGGTTCTCGGGCCTTGGTGTCGCGCTGTATGTTTCCGGCATGATGGCCAGCGCCGTCGCCGTGTCGTCGTTCGGAGCCGCCTGATCATGATGCGACCGCTGTCCTGGCTCGGCATTGTTCGGATGGGGCTGGTGCAGACCGGCCTCGGCGCGATCGTGGTGCTGACCACCTCGACCCTGAACCGGGTGATGGTGGTCGAGCTGGCGCTGCCGGCGATGCTGCCCGGCGCGCTGGTGGCGATCCACTACGCGCTGCAGGTGTTTCGTCCCGCCTGGGGCCACGGCTCGGACCGCGGCGCGCGCCGCACGCCGTGGATCATCGGCGGCATGGCGGTGCTGGCGCTCGGCGGTTTCCTCGCCGCCTGCGCGACCGCGCTGATGACGGTGCAGCCGCTGGCCGGCACGGCGCTGGCGATCGTCGCATTCTGTCTGATCGGCGGCGGCGTCGGCGCCGCAGGCACCTCGCTGCTGGTGCTGCTCGCCAAGCGGGTCGACGAAAAACGCCGCGCCGCGGCCGCGACCATCGTCTGGGTGATGATGATCGCCGGCTTCATCGTCACCACCGCGATCGCCGGGCATCTGCTCGATCCGTTCTCGCCGCAGCGGCTGGTCGCGGTGTCGGGCGGCGTGTCGCTGATCGCGATGGTGCTGACCTTCCTGGGCGTCTGGGGCGTCGAAGGCCGCGGCGCCGCGGCCGCACCGGCGAAGCCGGCGGCGCAGCAAGAATCCTTCCGCAAGGCGTTCGCCGACGTCTGGCACGAGCCGCAGGCGCGGCGCTTCGCGATCTTCGTGTTCGTGTCGATGCTGGCGTACAGCGCCCAGGACCTGATCCTGGAGCCGTTCGCCGGTGCGGTGTTCGGCTTCACGCCCGGCGAGACCACCAAGCTGTCCAGCGTGCAGCACGGCGGCACGCTGATCGGCATGGCGATGGTGCCGATGATCGGCGCGCTGTTTCCGAAATCGCGCGGCAACCTGCAACTGTGGACGATCGGCGGCTGTGTCGCCTCGGCGATCGCGCTGCTCGGCCTGTCGTCCGCGGCGATGATCGGGCCGTCCTGGCCGCTGCGCGCCACCGTGTTCATGCTCGGCGTCACCAACGGCGCCTATGCGGTCGCGGCGATCGGCTCGATGATGGAACTGGTCGGCGCCGGCGGCGAGCATCGCGAAGGCGTGCGGATGGGGCTGTGGGGCGCCGCGCAGGCGATCGCGTTCGGGATCGGCGGCTTCATCGGCACCCTGGCGAGCGATCTGGCGCGGCTGATCCTGTCGTCGCCGGCGCTGTCCTATGCGGCGGTGTTCGCCGCGGAAGCCGGTCTGTTTCTGGTCTCGGCGGCGATGGCCGTGTGGGTGCATCGCGCGCAGAACCGTCGTGCCGTCGATTTGTCCAATGCAGCAGTAGCCGGAGGTTGAAATGAGCGATAACTCCGCAATTTACGATGTCGTCGTGGTCGGCGGCGGCCCTGCCGGCGCCACCGCGGCGTGCGATCTGGCGCGCGCCGGCAAGCGCGTGGTGCTGCTCGACCGCGCCGGCCGGATCAAGCCGTGCGGCGGCGCGATTCCGCCGCGTGCGATCCAGGACTTCGCGATTCCCGACAGCATGCTGGTGGCCAAGATCAACGCCGCGCGGATGGTGTCGCCGAGCAATGTCGAGGTCGACATGCCGATCGACGGCGGTTTCGTCGGCATGGTCGACCGCGAGCATTTCGACGAGTGGCTGCGCCAGCGCGCCGCCACCGTCGGCGCCGAGCGGCGCACCGGCCTGTTCAAGCGGTTCAGCCGCGACGAGTCGGGCGTCAACACCGTGCATTACGAAGAGCGCGGGCCCGACGGCACGATGGCCGACCAGACGGTGCGCTGCCGCGCGATCATCGGCGCGGACGGCGCGGTGTCGGGGGTGGCGCGGCAGTTCCTGAAGGACGCCGACCGGGTGCCGTTCGTGTTCGCCTATCACGAGATCATCAAGGCGCCGCAGCCGGAGCAGAAGGCCGCCTATGGCAGCCGGCGCTGCGACGTGTACTACCAGGGCCACGTCTCGCCGGACTTCTACGGCTGGGTGTTCCCGCACGGCCAGACCGTCAGCGTCGGTACCGGCTCGATGCACAAGGGCTTCTCGCTGCGGGATTCGGTCGCCGAACTGCGCAAGGCCACCGGGCTCGACGAGGTCGAGACCATCCGCAAGGAGGGCGCGCCGATCCCGCTGCATCCGCTGCCGCGCTGGGACGACGGCCACAGCGTGCTGCTTGCCGGCGACGCCGCCGGCGTAGTGGCGCCGGCCTCGGGCGAGGGCATCTACTACGCACTGCTGGGCGGCCGGCTCGCCGCCGAAGCGGTCGGCGAATTCCTGCAGACCGCCGACGCCAAGGCGCTGAAGCTGGCGCGCAAGCGCTTCATGCGCGACAACGGCTCGGTGTTCCGGATCCTCGGCCTGATGCAATGGTACTGGTACGCCAATGACAAGCGCCGAGAACAATTCGTCAGCATCTGCCGCGACCGCGACGTGCAGAAGCTGACGTGGGATTCCTACATGAACAAAAAGCTGGTGCGGGCGAAACCGATCGCGCATGTTCGGATCTTCTTCAAGAACCTGGCCCACATGACGGGGCTGGCGTCGGTTTGATTGCTGCAGGCGGTGGCCTCGTGAATCCGATTTTTGTCGCGGCCGCCGTCGCGATCTTCGTCGGTCTGCTCGGCGGTTCGCTGACCGACACCGGGACCTGGTATCAGAGCCTGGTTAAACCTTGGTGGCAGCCGCCGGACTGGGCGTTCGGGCCGGCCTGGACGGTGATCTTCGCGCTCGCCGCGATGGCGGCGGTGTACGCCTGGCGCGGCGCCCGCAGCCGCGCCCAGCGCGATTTCGTGATCGGGCTGTTCGCCGCCAACGGCTTCTTCAACGTGCTGTGGAGCATGCTGTTCTTCACGGTGCGGCGGCCGGACTGGGCGCTGCTCGAAGTGCCGCTGCTGTGGCTGTCGGTGCTGCTCGGCGTCGTGGTGTTCTGGCGCAACGCCCGCACCGCCAGCTACTACCTGATCCCGTATCTGATCTGGGTCACGTTCGCGGCCTATCTCAACTGGACTGTGGTGGCGCTGAACACGCCGTTCTGAGCGCGTGACGACGCGGCCACATCGAGAGCTGCCATGCAGATGATGTCCGACTTGTTCGCCAGCGGCGCCTTCGTCGACTGGGTGCTGATCTTCCTCGTCGTCGAGGCGGTCGCGGTGATCGGCTATTGGCTGTGGCGCCGGCGCGGCATCGCGCCGGCCGATTTCCTGCCGGGGATGATCTCCGGGGCGCTGATGCTGCTGGCGCTGCGCGCCGTGCTGGCCGGCAGCGATTGGCTGGCGCCGACGCTGTGCCTGCTCGCCGCCGGCGGCGCGCATCTGGTCGACGTGCTGCGGCGCTGGCGCTGAACCGCGGGCTGGTATCCGCCGAGGTGTCAGCCGGCCGTGCCGACGGCGCGCGGGGCAGGGCGCTTGGCACCCGGTCGGCGGCCGAAACCGCGCACCTCGAAACCCTCGAAACACGAAGGGCTCCGGTTCGTGCGAACCGAAGCCCTCGTGACGTCCAGACGTCGTTAAGTCGGATCGACTTACTTGAGGGTGGCCAGATAGGCGGCGACGTCCTTGCGCTGCTGCTCGTTGGCGAGCTTGAAGGTCATCTTGGTGGCGCCGACCGCCTGATCAGCATGACCCTTGTCGGTCAGGAACTTCTTCAGGAAGGCGTTCGGATCGGCCAGGTAGGTGATGATGTTGTCCTGGGTCCAGACCAGGCCGGCTTCGCCCGAGTGGTGGTTCAGCGGCGAATAGCTGAAGCCGGCGGCGGTGCCCGCCTTGCGGCCGACCACGCCGGCCAGCGCCGGACCGACCATGTTCTTGTCGGCGCGGTGGCAGGTCATGCACTGCTTGAACACGGCTTCGCCCTTCGCGGCGTCCTGCGCAGCGGCCGAACCGACCGACAGGGCGCCCGCGGTGGCGGCGATGCTGACAATTGCGAGAAGTTTTTTGACCACGTCTCTCTCCTTAAGAACCCGTAGAACCCGTCTTGGCGTCAAGCGACCCCGACACGCGCAGGGCACGACAAACAGTCGCATCCAAACCCTTTCCGGCCGGTTCTGTAAAGTCGTTCTAACAAAGCCGCGGCGTGATGGTTCAACCGCTTGGACAGAGATGACGTTGATCTGTCGAAATTATATTACCGCCTAGACAATTCGGCTAATTTTTAATTGCGGTTCCGAAACAGGCCCTTGTCAAGGGAACTGACACGGCCTAAGTCCGTGTCAGCACGGCATTGTTCTAGACAATGCGTCGTATTGACGCCCTGCGTGTGCCGCGAGCGGAGTTGATGACGACAAAACCCGTTCATGCCGACGTGACCCTCCTGCTCGATATGGAGGGCGTGATTCGCGAAGCGACCTTGTCTCCGGCGATGGCGGCTGAGAGCGTCGACGGCTGGCTGGGGCGGCGCTGGAGCGATATCGCCGGCAACGACGGCAGCGACAAGGTTCGCCGCATGGTCGACGACGCCCGGCGCAGCGGAATTTCCGCTTTCCGCCAGATCAACCAGACCTTCCCCAGCGGCGTCGAAATCCCGATCGAATTCACCACCATGCTGCTGGGCGACCGCAGCGGCATGATCGCCGTCGGCAAGAACATGCAGGCGGTCACCGAGCTGCATTCCCGGCTGATCGCGGCGCAGCAGGCGATGGAGCGCGACTATTGGCGGCTCCGGGAATTGGAGACGCGCTACCGCCTGGTGTTCGACGCCGCGGCCGATGCGGTGATGGTGGTGTCGGCGGCCGATCTGCGGATCATCGAAGCCAACCGGGCCGCGATCAACGCGGTCAGCGGCGAGCGTGGCAACGAGGATCTGGCCGGGCGGGACTTTGTCGCTCTGGTTGCCGCGGCCGACCGGGATGCGGTGCGCGACATGCTGGTGCGGGTGCGCGAGCGCGGTACGGCCTTGAGCGTGCTGGTGCATCTCGGCCGCCACGGCCGCGCCTGGATGTTGCGCGGCTCGCTGATGTCGTCGGAGCGACGCCAGGTCTTCCTGCTGCATTTCACCCCGCTGACCACCGCGCCAGTCGTCGACGAAGCCGACGACGACGCTGTGCTGCGCGGCCTGATCGACCGCATCCCAGATGGCTTCGTCGCGCTGGATGCGGCGGGCGTGGTGCGTCACGTCAACCAGGCGTTTCTCGATCTGGTGCAGGTCGGCTCGAAACCCGCCGCGATCGGCCGCTCGCTCGGCCGCTGGCTGGGCCGTCCCGGCGCCGATCTGGCGAGCTTGCTGACGCTGCTGCGGCGCTTCAAATCGGTGCGCCTGTTCCAGACCACGATCCGCGGCGAACTCGGCGGCGAGACCGAGGTCGAGATTTCCGCGGTCGACGGCGACGACGAGGATAAGTACATCGGCGTGCTGATCCGCAACGTTTCGCGCCGGCTCGACGGCGCGGACGACGGCGATGCGTTGCACCAGGCGCTTAGTCCGATCAGCAAGCAGCTCGGACGCTCGTCGCTGCGCAAGCTGGTCAAGAATGCCGTCAGCATCGTCGAGCAGCACTACGTCAAGGAAGCGCTGGAGCGTTCCAAGGGCAACCGGACGGCCACCGCGGAATTGCTCGGATTGAGCCGGCAGAGCCTTTATGCCAAGCTCAACCGCTACGGATTCGACGAAAAAGGTGCCGGCTCCGCTGCTGTCGACGACGGAGGCGACGCCTCAGACGACACCGAGGATTGAGTGGCTGGTCGTGCCTTGGGTAGCCCCGCATTCGGGACCGCCGATCTTTCGAATTGCGAACGTGAAGAAATTCATCTCGCCGGCTCGATCCAGCCGCACGGCGCGCTTCTCGTCGTCAGCGAACCCGATCACGTCGTTGTTCAAGCCAGCGCCAACGCCGCGGAGTTTCTGAACCTGAAGCGCGTGCTCGGCGTGCCGCTCGCCGAGATCGATGGCGATCTCCTGATCAAGATCCTGCCGAATCTCGACCCGCCGGCGGAGGGCATGCCGGTCGCGGTCCGTTGCCGGATCGGTGCCCCCGCCGCCGACTATGACGGGCTGATCCACCGCCCGCCGGACGGCGGGCTGGTGATCGAGCTGGAACGCGCCGGGCCGCCGATCGATCTGTCCGGCACGCTGGCGCCGGCGCTGGAGCGGATTCGCACGGCCGGCTCGCTGCGGGCGCTGTGCGACGATGCCGCGCTGCTGTTTCAGCAGCGCACCGGTTACGACCGGGTGATGGTGTACCGCTTCGACGAGCAGGGCCACGGCGAAGTGTTTTCCGAACGCCATGTGCCCGGGCTCGAATCCTATCTGGGTAACCGCTATCCGGCGTCCGACATTCCGCAGATGGCGCGGCGGCTGTACGAGCGCCAGCGGGTTCGGGTGCTGGTCGATGTCGGTTATCAGCCGGTGCCGCTGGAGCCGCGGCTGTCGCCGCTGACCGGGCACGAGCTCGACATGTCGGGCTGCTTCCTGCGCTCGATGTCGCCGATCCATCTGCAGTACCTCAAGAACATGGGCGTGCGCGCCACCCTGGTGGTGTCGCTGGTGGTCGGCGGCAAGCTGTGGGGCCTGATCGCCTGCCACCACTACCTGCCGCGCTTCATTCATTTCGAGCTGCGCGCGATCTGCGAACTGCTCGCCGAAGCCGTCGCGACACGCATCACCGCGCTGGAGAGCTTCGCGCAGAGCCAGTCGGAGCTGTTCGTGCAGCGGCTGGAGCAGCGGCTGATCGAATCGATCACCCGCGAGGGCGACTGGCGCGCCGCGATTTTCGACACGGCGCAGTCGATCCTGCAGCCGCTGCGGGCCACCGGCTGCGCTCTGGTTTACGAGGACCAGATCCGCACGGTCGGCGAAGTGCCCGGCACCCAGGACATCCGCCAGATCGCCGCTTGGCTCGATCGCCAGCCTCGGGCCCCGGTGATCGCGACCGCCTCGCTCGGTCTCGACCTCCCGCAATTCGCCCATCTCACCCGCGAAGCGAGCGGCGTCGCGGCGGCGCCGATCTCCGATCATCCCGGCGAATTCCTGATGTGGTTTCGCCCCGAGCGGGTTCACACCGTCACCTGGGGCGGCGATCCGAAGAAGCCGTTCACGATGGGCGACACCCCGGCCGATCTGTCGCCGCGGCGATCGTTCGCCAAGTGGTATGAGGTCGTCGAGGGGACGTCCGATCCCTGGACGGCGGCGGATCTCGCCGCCGCCCGCACCATCGGTCATACCGTGGCCGACATCGTGCTGCAGTTCCGCGCGGTGCGGACGCTGATCGCGCGTGAGCAGTACGAGCAGTTCTCCACTCAGCTTCACGCCTCGCTGCAGCCGGTGCTGATCACCGACTCCGACGGCCGCATTCTGCTGATGAACGACGTGTTTCGTGCGATGCTGCCGACCGGGACGCCGACCGTCGCGCATCTCGACGATCTCGCCGGCCTGTTCGTCGAACCGCAGGACTTCCTGCGCAACGTCGCGGAGCTGATCGACTACGGCCGCGGGTGGCGGGGCGAGGTGCTGCTGCGCGGCTCAGGCAATGCGCCGCATCCGCTGCTGGTCCGCGCCGATCCGGTCACGCCGGCGCAGGATCAGGCGCTCGGCTTCGTGCTGATCTTCAGCGACGCCACGGACCGGCGCACCGCGGACGCGGCGCGCACCCGGTTTCAGGAAGGCATCCTCGCCAGCGCGAGAGCCGGCGTCCGGCTCGACTCGAAATCCGACCTGGTGCACGAAAAGCTGTTGTCGGCGCTGGTCGAAAACGCGCAGCTCGCGGCGCTCGAGATCACCTACGGGGTCGAAACCGGACGCATCGCCGAACTCCTCGAGGGTGTGCGGCAGTCGATGCTGCGGACCGCCGAAGTGCTCGGCCATCTGGTTCAGCACGCCGCCCGCACCGGGGGGGACGGCGGCAGCGACGGCGGGACGCGCAGCGGCGCGTAGCGTCCAGGCGCCCGAGGCCGGCGGTCAGGCGACGTGTCGCTGCACTTCCATCGACAGCGCGATATTGCAGGTGAACGCGACTGCACCTTCCTCGACGATCGCAGCCGGGTCGGTCGCCGCCGCGCCCGCCCGTTCCAGCGCGTCGCGATAGGCGAGCTTCAACGTCGCCGGATCGCCGATCGCGGAGAAATCATAGTGCATCAGTTCGTTCGGACCGAGCTGCATGGTCTTCTCCAGCAGCCGCCGCACGATCTGTCCGCCGTTGAGATCGCCGAGATAGCGGGTGTAGGCGTGGGCGATCAGCAGGCTGCCGTCGGCCGCGGTCACCTCGGCTATCCGATCCGCATAGGCCGCGGCGGCCGGAAGTAACGGCAGTCGCTCGGTCCAGTCGTCCCCCGCCAGTGCGACCAGATCGGATTCGATCGCCGGCGTGCGTGCCAGCGGATACTCCGCCAGCGGCGCCAACGCCGGATCGTCGCGATGCTGCGCGATACCGGCCTCGATCGCCTGATAGGCCGGATGCAGATTGCGCAGCAGCAGGGTGTAGCCGGCTCGCCCTGCGGTGCCGTGCAGGATCTCGGCGAGAATTCCGGTCTTCTCGGCTTCGAGATGAAGCTGTCGGGTCCGCACGTACAATGCGCTCACGACGCTGTCGCCGGCGCCGCGCTTTGCCGAATTCACCACCATGCTGGCCTCCAATGCAGCGCGCCTTATAGCAGAGACCTGCCGGCGTGCACGAGGCGTCGTCAGCGCTTGTCCTTGGCCGCTGCCGCTATCTGTCGGGCGACGCGCGGCGCGCTCGCGCCATCGGTCGCACAGGCATCGGCGCCGAGCGTGCGGACCAGATCCGGCCGGCGGATCAGCAGCGGCCCGCCCAGAAGGACGGCAACCCGCCGATTGCGCGAGTCACGACGAATGTCCTGGATGTCGCGTTTCAGTTCGTCGAGCCGCCGATCGCCGCTGACGGAAAAGCCCACGACGTCGAACGCGCGTTCCTGCACCAGCGCCATCAGTTCGCGGCGCGATGCGAACGGCCCGGTCCAGATGTCCCAGCCGTCCCAGCGAAAGAACTCGGCGACCATCGCCAGTCCGAAGCTGTGCTGCTCACCGGGGATTGCGGTGAGAAGCACGGTGCCGGCGCCGCTCGCGCGGCGTTCATCCGCGACGCTCTCGCCGAGATGACGAAGAATCCGTTGCAGACGACTAACGGCGAGCGTGACGTTGGCGAAGCTCGTGGTGTCGTCTTCCCACATCTCGCCGAGGCGATGCGCGGCCGGCGCCAGCAGGTTGAGGAAGATCAATTCGGTGGCGGTCCCCCGCGCGATAAGACTCTCCACGTAGTCCAGCGCAGCCGTCTCGTCGTTGCCGAGAGCCAGCAGGGTGAACTGTTGCAAACCGAAAGGCGTACCAGGATCGACCGGGGCGGACATGTTCGTAATCGGGATCGGCGGCAGCGTCATTCGGGAATGGGTGAGAGTACGAAGCGAGGCGGCAATGGCGGCGGCCTGGAGCGGTGGGCGGTGCCGCCAGATCGGCTCCGGAATCGGAGGCGACAGAGGAGTTACCGGCGGGATGGCCGGCTCGGCGGCGGCAATCGCCGCAATCGGAAGGTCGTTCCAGTCCGCCATGAGGGGTGCTCCCTGACCATAGACTTAAGGCTGACGGCCTTCCGACCGTCAAGTTTAATTTACGTATGGTTTGATTGACAGTGGCATGCGTGGAGACTAGCCTTTGTTGATCAGCCGCACTTTTGGGAGTGGCGCGGTGCATCGTCTGTCGGCATCAGATCAAGAAAAAGAGGGTCTGGGTGCGACAGTCCCAGCCTCCCAACCGAGCGTGTCGGTATCGCACCACCGCGACGCGCAGGTGTCAAACGTTCTTTACATGAAGGCCTCGGAGTGTGCAGTGCCGCACAATGGCACCGCCAACTCGGATCCCCAGCAAAAGCAAACGGTTAAGATGCTCTACACGCCCGAAGAGCGGGTCCGCCGAGACGCAACAAAATGGACGCTGGTGCAGGGCATCCTGGCGCCGGTTCAGTTCGTGGTGTTCCTGATCAGCCTTGGCCTGGTGCTGCGCTATCTCGCCACCGGCGACGGCTACACCGCTGCGACGGTGTCGGTCGTGATCAAGACCCTGGTGCTCTACACCATCATGATCACCGGCGCGATCTGGGAGCGCGAAGTCTTCGGCTGTTACTTGTTCGCCAAGGCGTTCTTCTGGGAAGACGTGTTCAGTTTCCTGGTGCTGGCGCTGCACACCGCCTATCTGGTGATGCTGTTCTTCGGCCTCGGCGAGGCGCGCGATCAGATGTACGTCGCGCTCGCCGCTTATGCGACCTACGTCGTCAACGCCACTCAATTCCTGCTCAAGCTGCGCGCCGCGCGTCGTGACGAGCGGATCGCAGGTCTGCGCGAGCCCTCGGTGTCCGGGGGGCGCGTATGACCGTCCATGTCACGGGCTGTTCGACCGCGACCGCGGATCAACTGGTGTCCCGCGAGATCCGCACCGAGAGCGGCCAGCGCGAAGTGTTCTGCGGGCTGACCGGCATCGTCTGGCTGCATCGCAAGATCCAGGATGCGTTCTTTCTGGTGGTCGGATCGCGCACCTGCGCGCATCTGATTCAATCGGCCGCCGGCGTGATGATCTTCGCCGAGCCGCGGTTCGGCACCGCGATCATGGAAGAGAAGGATCTGGCCGGACTCACCGACGCCAATGACGAGCTCGACCGCGTCGTCACCCAACTGCTGGCGCGCCGGCCCGATATCAAGCTGCTGTTCCTGGTCGGCTCGTGCCCGTCCGAAGTGATCAAGCTCGATCTGTCGCGCGCCGCGCTGCGGCTGTCACAGCGGTTCTCGCCGGAGGTGCGCATCCTGCACTATTCCGGCAGCGGCATCGAAACCACCTTCACGCAGGGCGAAGACGCCTGCCTCGCATCGCTGGTGCCGGAGCTGCCGGCATCGACCGATAGCAAGCCGTCGCTGCTGGTGATCGGTTCGCTGGCCGACGTGGTGGAAGATCAGTTCTCCCGGATGTTCGATGCGCTCGGCATCGGCGACGTCGCGTTCTTCCCGCCGCGCAAATCGACCGCGCTGCCGAGCGTCGGGCCCAACACCAAGATTCTGATGGCGCAGCCGTTCCTGCCCGACACCGTGCGGGCGCTGGAGGAGCGCGGCGCCAAGCGACTCGCCGCGCCGTTCCCGCTCGGCGTCGAAGGCACCACCGGCTGGCTGCGTGCCGCCGCCGATGCGTTCGGCATCGACCCGGCGAAGTTCGAGCAGGTCACCGCGCCCAACCGCGCCCGCGCCGAGCGTGCGCTCGCCGCGTTCAAGAGCGAACTCGGCGGCCGGCGGATCTTCTTCTTCCCCGACTCGCAGCTCGAGATTCCGCTGGCGCGTTTCCTGTCGCGCGAACTGGACATGCAGCTCGTCGAAGTCGCAACGCCGTATCTGCACCGCGAACAGCTCGCCGAGGAGCTGAAGCTGCTGCCCGCCGGCGTCGCTCTGACCGAAGGACAGGACGTCGACGATCAGCTCGACCGCTGCCGCGTCGCGCGTCCCGACATCGTGGTGTGCGGCCTCGGTCTCGCCAATCCGCTCGAAGCGGAAGGCATCACCACCAAATGGTCGATCGAACTCGTGTTCACCCCGATCCAGGGCTACGAGCAGGCGGCCGATCTCGCTGAATTGTTCGCGCGGCCGCTGGTGCGGCGCGCCAAGTTGGTGGCCTGATCATGCAGCTCACCGTCTGGACCTACGAAGGACCTCCCCACGTCGGCGCGATGCGAATCGCCACCGGCATGGAAGGGCTGCACTACGTGCTGCACGCGCCGCAGGGCGACACCTACGCCGATCTGCTGTTCACCATGATCGAGCGCCGCAACAAGCGGCCCCCGGTGACCTACACGACGTTCGCGGCGCGTGATCTCGGCAAGGACACCGCCGAGCTGTTCATGACCGCGGCCCGCAATGCCTATGCGCGCTTCAAGCCGCAGGCGATGATCGTCGGCGCCTCCTGCACCGGCTCGCTGATCCAGGACGATCCGGGCGGGCTCGCCAAGTCGCTCGGCTTCTCGATTCCGGTGATTCCGATCGATCTGCCGGCGTATCAGCGCAAGGAGAACTGGGGCGCGTCCGAGACGTTCTACCAGCTCGTGCGCGCGATCGTCGGTCCGAAGGCGCCGCCGCCCGGCACCAAGCGTCCCGAACGTCCCGCGGGTCAGCGCCCCAAGTGCAATCTGCTCGGGCCGACCGCGCTCGGCTTCCGCCATCGCGACGACGTCACCGAGATCACCAGGCTGCTCGGCCAGCTCGGGATCGACGTCAACGTCGTGGCGCCGATGGGCGCGACTCCCGTCGACCTGACCCGGCTCGGCGATGCCGACTTCAACGTCGTGCTGTATCCGGAAGTGGCCTCGCAGGCGGCGTCCTGGCTGCAGCGGATCTTCCATCAGCCGTTCACCAAGACGATTCCGATCGGCGTGTCGGCGACGCGCGAGTTCGTGCGCGAAGTCGCAAGCCTTGCCGGCGTCGATCCGGAGCCGGTGCTGGCCGCGGCGTCGACCCGGCTGCCGTGGTACTCGCATTCGGTCGACTCGACCTACCTGACCAACAAGCGCGTCTTCATCTTCGGCGACGCCACCCATGCGATCGCCTCGGCGCGGATCGCATCGGAAGAGCTCGGCTTCAAGGTGGTCGGGCTCGGCACCTACAGCCGCGAGTTCGGCCGCGACGTCCGCGAGGCGGCGGCGAAATACGGCGTCGAGGCGCTGATCACCGACGACTATCTCGAAGTCGAAGCCAAGGTCGCCGAACTGCATCCGGAGCTGGTGCTCGGCACCCAGATGGAACGCCACATCGCCAAGCGCCTCGGCGTGCCCTGCGCAGTGATCTCGGCGCCGGTGCACGTCCAGGATTTCCCCGCGCGCTACGCGCCGCAGATGGGATTCGAAGGCGCCAATGTGATCTTCGACACCTGGGTCCATCCGCTGATGATGGGTCTCGAAGAGCATCTTTTGGCGATGTTCAAGGACGATTTCGAATTCAAGGACGGCGCGCTGCCGTCGCATCTCGGCACCGGCCACGCACCCGCTTCGGCGCCTGCCGTGGTGGAGGTCGCCGTTGCGCTGCCGCAAAGCGCGCCGGTTCTCGACGGTGCAGCATCTCAGCCGGTTCCGGCCGCACCCGCCCCTACGGGGGCCGTGTGGGCACCGGAAGCCGAAAAGGAACTGCTGAAGATACCGTTCTTCGTCCGCGGCAAGGCGCGCCGGAACACCGAGCGCTTCGCCAACGAGAATGGTGTCGCAACCATTACTGTCGAGACCTTGTACGATGCCAAAGCGCACTTCGCCCGCTGACAAGACCCCGGTCCGGGTCGTCATCGTCACACTGGACAGCCATCTGTCCGGCGCCGCTGCACGCGCCCGCAACGCGTTGCGCAAGGACTATCCCGGAATCGAACTGACGGTGCACTCCGCCGACGAGTGGGGCAGCGACGGACACGCGCTGCAGCGCTGCCTCGCCGACATCGCCACCGGCGACATCGTCATCGCCACCATGCTGTTCATGGACGATCACGTCCGTGCGGTGATGCCGGCGCTGCAGGCGCGGCGCAACGACTGCGACGCGATGGTGTGCTGCATGTCGGCCGCCGAGGTGGTCAAGCTCACCCGTATCGGCAAGTTCGACATGAGCGCCGAAGCGCTCGGCATGATCAACTGGCTGAAGAAGCTGCGCGGAAAGAAGACCGAAGGCTCGGCCGGCAAGGGCGAGATGAAGATGCTGCGGCAGCTGCCGAAGCTGCTGCGTTTCGTGCCCGGCACTGCGCAGGACATGCGCGCCTACTTCCTGACGCTGCAATACTGGCTGGCCGGCTGCGAGCAGAACATCGCCAACATGGTGCGGCTGCTGATCGACCGCTATGCGGACGGGCCGCGCAAGGGACTGCGCGGCGTCGCCAAGGTCGAGCCGCCGCTCGAATACGCCGATGTCGGCGTGTATCACCCGAAGATGAAGGGCCGCATCGCCGAGTCGCTCGACAAGCTGCCCCCGGGGCCCGCCGAGGCCAAGGGCACGGTCGGCGTACTGTTGCTGCGCTCCTATCTGCTCGCCGGCAATGCCGGCCACTATGACGGCATGCTGGAGTCGTTCGAGGCCAAGGGGCTGCGCGTCATTCCGGTGTTCGCTTCGGGCCTCGATCAACGCCCGGCGATCGAGAAGTTCTTCATCAAGAACGGCCGTCCGGTGGTCGACGCGGTGGTGTCGCTCACCGGCTTTTCGCTGGTCGGCGGTCCCGCCTACAACGACTCCAAGGCGGCCGAAGAGATTCTGACCGCGCTCGACGTGCCGTATCTGTCGGCGCACCCGGTCGAGTTCCAGACGCTGGAGCAATGGGCGACGTCGGATCGCGGCCTGATGCCGGTGGAGAGCACCATCATGGTGGCGATCCCCGAGCTCGACGGCTGCTCGAACCCGATGGTCTATGGCGGCCGCTCCGACGGCGGCGACATCGCCTGCCCGGGCTGCGAGAAGTTCTGCAAGTTCGACCGCAACGAGAGCGGCGGCGACATGTATGTCTGCTCCGAGCGCGCCGAGATGCTGGCGTCGCGCACCGCGCGGCTGATCGCGCTGCGCCGGAGCGAACGCAAGGACCGCAAGATCGCTGCGGTGCTGTTCAACTTCCCGCCGAACGCCGGCAACACCGGCACCGCGGCGTTCCTCGGCGTGTTCGAGTCGCTGTTCAACACGCTGAAGGCGATGAAGGCCGAGGGCTACACCGTCGAGGTGCCGGAAAGCGTCGACGCGCTGCGCGAGGCGATCATCACCGGCAATGCGGCACGGTTCGGTTCGACCGCCAACGTCCATGCCCGGGTGATGGCCGGCGATCACGTCAAGGCCGAGCGCTGGCTGCGCGAGATCGAAGGGCAGTGGGGTCCGGCGCCCGGCAAGCAGCAGAGCGACGGCTCCTCGATCTTCATTCTCGGCGAGCGCTTCGGCAACGTGTTCGTCGGCGTGCAGCCGGCGTTCGGTTACGAAGGCGACCCGATGCGGCTGCTGTTCGAGAAGGGGTTTGCGCCGACGCACGCCTTCTCGGCGTTCTATCGCTGGATCAAGCAGGATTTCGGCGCTCACGCGGTGCTGCATTTCGGCACCCACGGCGCGCTGGAATTCATGCCCGGCAAGCAGACCGGCCTGTCCGGCACCTGCTGGCCCGACCGCATGATCGGCGATCTGCCGAACATGTATCTGTACGCCTCCAACAACCCGTCCGAGGGCGCGATCGCCAAGCGGCGCTCGGCCGCGACGCTGGTCAGCTATTTGACGCCGCCGGTCGCGCATGCCGGCCTGTATCGCGGGCTGCTCGAACTGAAATCCTCGCTCGAGCGCTGGCGCGGGCTGACGCCGGAGGAAGAGACCGAGCGCGAGAATCTGGCCACGCTGGTGCAGGCGCAGGCCGCCGGCCTCGATCTGGTCCCGGCGGAGCCGGCGTGGACCGCCGAAGAGGCGGGCGCCGCCATCGCCAAACTCGCCGATGCCGTGCTGGAGATGGAGTATGCGCTGATCCCGCACGGCCTCCACGTCGTCGGCAACGTGCCGTCCGAAGAGGAGCGGGTGGAGACGCTGGAAGCGGTCGCCGATGCGATGCACGGCAAGCGCCCAGACAAGTCGGTGCTCGAAGCGCTGGTGCGCGGCGGCCATCCCGAACATCTGTCGGGCAACGGGCCGGAGGCGCAGGCCAATCTCGACATGCTCAAGGAGCTGGCCGGGATCGACAAGCTGCTCGCCGAGGATCACGAGCTCGCCGCGATCCTGCGTGCGCTCGACGGCAAGTTCATCCGTCCGGCGCCGGGCGGCGACCTGCTGCGCACGCCGCAGGTGCTGCCGACCGGCCGCAACCTGCACGGCTTCGATCCGTTCCGGATCCCGTCGGCCTACGCGCTGCAGGACGGCGCCAAGCAGGCGCAGCGGCTGATCGACAAGCACATCGCCGAGGGCAATCCGCTGCCCGAGACCGTCGCGATCGTGCTGTGGGGCACCGACAATCTGAAGAACGAAGGCGCGCCGATCGGCCAGGCCCTGGCGCTGATGGGGGCCCGGCCGCGGTTCGACGGCTACGGCCGTCTCGCCGGCGCCGACCTGATCCCGCTGGAAGAACTCGGGCGGCCGCGGATCGACGTGATCATCACCATGTCGGGCATCTTCCGCGACCTGCTGCCGCTGCAGATCAAGCTGCTCGCCGAAGCCGCCTTCATGGCGGCGAGCGCCGAGGAGCCGGCCGAGCAGAACTTCATCCGCAAGCATTCGCTGGCCTATCAGGCCGAGCACAAATGCGACATGGAGACGGCGTCGCTGCGGGTGTTCGGCAACGCCGACGGCGCCTACGGCTCCAACGTCAACCACCTGGTCGAGAACAGCCGCTGGGAAGACGAGGACGAGCTCGCCGACACCTACACCAAGCGCAAGAGCTTTGCCTACGGCCTCAAGGGCCAGCCGGTGCAGCACGCCGACCTGCTCAAGAGCGCGCTGGCCGACGTCGATCTCGCCTATCAGAACCTCGACTCGGTCGAGCTCGGCGTCACCACGGTCGACCACTACTTCGACACGCTCGGCGGCATCAGCCGCGCGGTGCGCAAGGCGAAGGGCGGCCAGGCTGCGCCGGTGTATATCGGCGACCAGACCCGCGGCGCCGGCACGGTGCGGACGCTGTCGGAGCAGGTCGCGCTCGAGACCCGCACCCGGATGCTGAATCCGAAGTGGTACGAAGGGATGCTGAAGCACGGCTACGAAGGCGTGCGTCAGATCGAAGAGCACGTGACAAATACTATGGGCTGGTCGGCAACCACGGGTGAAGTCGCGCCGTGGGTGTACAAGCAGCTCACCGAGACCTTCGTGCTCGACCCTGAAATGCGGGCACGCCTCGCCGCGCTCAATCCGGTCGCCTCGGCGAAAGTCGCCAACCGCCTGATCGAAGCGCACGAACGCAACTACTGGTCTCCGGACCCGGAAATGCTCGAGACCCTGCGCAAGGCAGGCGAAGAGCTCGAGGATCGCCTGGAAGGCGTGGGAGTGGCCGCATGAACATCCTGACTGATCCCAACAAGCTGAAAACCTCGGGCTGCGCCGACGTCAATGCCGGCAAATGCGCCGAGGGCGACGGCGAGGGCAGCGTCCAGGTCCAGCTCGACCCCAACGTCAAGATCGGCACCGCCAAGGTGTTCTCGATCTACGGCAAGGGCGGCATCGGCAAGAGCACGACCTCGTCGAACCTGTCGGTGGCGTTCTCCAAGCTCGGCAAGCGCGTGCTGCAGATCGGCTGCGATCCCAAGCACGACTCCACCTTCACGCTGACCAAGCGGCTGATGCCGACGGTGATCGACGTGCTGGAGTCGGTGAACTTCCACTCCGAGGAGCTGCGCCCCGAGGACTTCGTATTCGAAGGCTACAACGGCGTGATGTGCGTCGAGGCCGGCGGTCCGCCGGCCGGCACCGGCTGCGGCGGCTATGTCGTCGGCCAGACCGTCAAGCTGCTCAAGGAACACCATCTGCTCGAAGACACCGACGTGGTGATCTTCGACGTGCTCGGCGACGTGGTGTGCGGCGGCTTCGCCTCGCCGCTGCAGCATTCCGAGCGGGCGATGATCGTCGCCGCCAACGACTTCGATTCGATCTTCGCCGCCAACCGCATCGCCGCGGCGATCCAGGCGAAGTCGAAGAACTACAGCGTGCGGCTGGCGGGACTGATTGCCAATCGCAGCCGCGAGACCGACCAGATCGACAAGTTCGGCGAGCGCACCGGTATCAAGCGCGTCGCGCATCTGCCGGATCTCGATGTCATCCGGAAGAGCCGTCTGAAAAAGATGACACTTTTTGAGATGGATCACACCGCAGAAATCGAAGCTGTGCAAAATGAATATCTTCGGCTCGCTACCGAATTGTGGGAGGCGAAGGAACCCCCGGTCCAGGGCAAGCCGCTGAAGGATCGCGACATCTTTGATCTCTTGGGATTTGATTGATGGCGTTGGGCAGCTACATCGAGCGACGCGGCGAGCTTGAAACCTATTTCGACCGCACCGCCGCCGACACCTGGGCCAAGCTGACGTCGGACGCGCCCGTCAGCGGCATCCGCGCCACCGTGCGCGCCGGCCGCGACGAAATGCGCAACACGCTGCTGTCGTGGCTTCCCGCCGACATGACCGGCACCCGGCTGCTCGACGCCGGCTGCGGCACCGGCGCGCTGTCGATCGAGGCGGCGCGTCGCGGCGCCAAGATCGTTGCGATCGATCTGTCGCCGACGCTGGTGGCGGTGGCGCGCGAACGGCTGCCGGCCGACATCGATCCGGCCGCGATCGACTTCCGCTCCGGCGACATGCTCGACCCCGAACTCGGCGAGTTCGACTTCGTGGTCGCGATGGACTCGCTGATCCACTATTTGCCGCACGACATCTGCCGGATGCTGGCGACGCTGGCGTCGCGCACCCGGCAGTCGATGGCGGTGACCTTCGCGCCGAAGACGCCGCTGCTGACGCTGATGCATTTCGTCGGCGGCTTCTTCCCGCGCGCCGACCGCGCCCCGGCGATCGAGCCGATCAGCGAAAAGACGCTGCGCAGCCTGGTGGCGGCGGAGCCGCTGCTGGCGCAATGGCAGCCCGGCCGCACCCATCGGGTGTCGTCCGGCTTCTACACCTCGCAGGCCCTGGAGATGGTTCGACGATGAGCCAACTGGCGGCGACATTGGCGAAAGGCTGGATGCGTCTCGGGACGCGTTTCCTGCCGTTCGCCGACGCGGCGACCAAGGAGCTTCCGCTCGGTCGTCTGCTGCGTCTGTCGCTGTTCCAGGTTTCGGTCGGCGCCTCGGTGGTGCTGCTCAACGGCACGCTGAACCGGGTGATGATCGTCGAGCTCGGCGTCACCACGCTGCTCGTCTCGCTGATGGTGTCGCTGCCGCTGGTGTTCGCGCCGTTCCGCGTGCTGATCGGCTTCAAGTCCGACCATCATCGCTCGGTGCTCGGCTGGCGCCGGGTGCCGTATATCTGGATGGGCACGCTGCTGCAGTTCGGCGGCTTCGCGATCATGCCGTTCGCGCTGCTGGTGCTGTCGGGCGAGGGCGCTTATCCGGCGGTGTACGGCCAGTTCGGCGCCGCGCTCGCCTTCCTGCTGGTCGGCGCCGGCCTGCACACCACCCAGACCGCCGGCCTGGCGCTCGCCACCGACATCGCGCCCGAACAGTCCCGGCCGCGGGTGGTGGCGTTTCTGTACGTGATGCTGCTGATCGGGATGACCGGCAGCGCGCTGATCTTCAGCGAGCTGCTGCGCGACTTCAGCGAGCTTCGGCTGATTCAGGTGATCCAGGGCGTCGCGGTGCTGCAGCTCGTGCTCAACGTCGTGGCGCTGTGGAAGCAGGAAGCCCGCAATCCGGCGCTGACCTCGGCGTCGCGGCGGCGTCCGCATTTCGCCGAGTCCTGGACCCAGTTCCGGGACGCCGGCGGTTCGACCCGGATGCTGGTCGCGGTGGCGCTCGGCACCGCCGGCTTTTCGATGCAGGACATTCTGCTGGAGCCGTACGGCGCCCAGGTGCTGCAGCTCACCGTCGGCCAGACCACGGCGCTGACCGCGTTCTTCGCACTCGGCACGCTCGCCGGCTTCGGACTGGCGGCGCGCACGCTCGGGCGCGGCGGCGATCCGTACCGGCTCGCCGGGCTCGGCGCGATGATCGGCATGTTCGCGTTCGCCGCGGTGGTGATGTCGGCCCCGGCGCAATCGGCGCTGCTGTTCCGGGTCGGCACCGCGCTGATCGGTTTCGGCGGCGGGCTGTTCGCAGCCGGCACGCTGACCGCGGCGATGGCGGTGGCGTCTCGCAGTGATTCAGGAATGGCGCTCGGCACGTGGGGCGCAGTGCAGGCGACCGCTGCCGGCGGCGGCATCCTGCTCGGAGGCGGCATCCGCGACGCCGTCACTTCGCTCGCCAGCGACGGCGCACTCGGCGCCGTGCTGTCGGGGCCGGCGATCGGTTACTGCTTCGTCTACTACATCGAGATCGCGTTGCTGTTCGCAACGCTGGTTGCGGTCGGTCCGCTCGTGCGCACGACACGAACGGACTACGCGCAGTCGTCAGCCAAATTCGGCCTAGCCGAATTTCCAGGTTAACTAAGAGGAAGGGGTCTGTCCCATGCAACCCGGAGCGTATTTGGACTTAGCACAGGTTACCCTGTACGTATTTTGGATCTTCTTCGCTGGCTTGCTGTTCTATCTTCGCCGGGAAGACAAGCGCGAGGGCTATCCGCTGGTCGCCGATGTCGGCACCGGCACGCGCCTGGCGAAGATCGGCGTGCCGGCCCCGCCGGATCCGAAGACCTACCTGCTGCGCGGCGGCGCCACCAAGACCGTGCCGTCGACCGGCAACGACCGCCCGAACGTGGCGCTCGCCCCGTCCGCGCCGTGGCCCGGTGCGCCGTTCGTTCCGACCGGCAACCCGTTCGCCGACGGCGTCGGCCCGGGCTCCTACGCCCAGCGCGCCGACGTGCCGGAACTCGGCCTCGACAACCTGCCGATCATCGCGCCGCTGCGCGCCGCGAAGGGCATGTTCCTCGACCCGCGTGACCCGAACCCGGTCGGTATGCCGGTGGTCGGCTGCGACGGCGTGGTCGGCGGTACGGTGACCGAAGTCTGGGTCGACCGCGCCGAAGTGCTCGCCCGCTACCTCGAGGTCGAGGTCGCCAAGAGCCGCAAGCGCGTGCTGCTCCCGGTGCCGTTCGCGCTGATCAACGACCCGTTCGGCAAGGTGTCCGTCGACGCCATCCGCGGCGATCAGTTCGCCGGCGTCCCGACCACCGCCAAGACGGACCAGGTCACCAAGCTCGAAGAAGACAAGATCTGCGCGTACTACGGCGCCGGCACGCTCTACGCCACGCCGCTGCGTTCGGAGTCGCTGGTATGACCGACGCCCCCAGCCAGTTTCGTGAGCTTCCATCGCCCTTGCCGGAGGGAGAGCGCGTCATCTGGCAGGGGAAGCCGACCTACAAAGGGTTGGCCATCAGGTCCTTCCACATGCGGGCGGTGGCGATCTATTTCGCCCTGCTGATCGCGTGGAAGGCCTGGTCGAACTGGTCGCAAGGCCAGTCGCCGGCGGAAGCGTTGATGTCCGCATCGACGCTTCTGATCCCGGCGGCGGTCGGCCTCGGCCTGCTCGCACTGCTCGTCTGGCTGTTCCGCCGGGCGACCTGTTACACCATCACCTCGAAGCGCGTCCTGCTGCAGATGGGCGTGGCGCTGCCGATCACCATCAACATCCCGTTGACACGGATCGCCAACGCCGACCTCCGCCGCAATCGTGACGGCAGCGGCGATATCCCGTTGCGGATCATCGACGACAAGCGCGCATCCTACGTGCTGCTGTGGCCGCATGTGCGGCCCTGGTACATCAACAAGCCGGAGCCGATGCTGAATTCGGTTCCGGACGTCGCCACCGTCGCCGCCAAGCTGACCGAGGCGGTGAAGGCGCAGACCGACAGCTCCGCGGTGGCGATCGTGCAATCCAACAGCAGCGGACCGGAGGATGGCCCGCTGCCGAGTTCAACAGCAACGGCAGTTGCCTAACCGGAGATCGAGATGAGCGAGGCCGCGCACAATCTCAATGTTCCGAAGGGTGCTCTGATCGCGGCTGCGGCGGTCGTGTTGTTCACGATCGCTGCGGCGGCGACCACCAGCCTGACCGGAATCGGTCATTCCCGGATGACGCCGCCGGCGATGGTCGAAAGCCTCGACCTGAACTTCGAAGACAGTCCGGACGGAGCGGTGCTGGTGTATCGCTCGGCGGACCGCAGCCTGGTGACGTCGCTGCAGCCGGGTCAGTCCGGCTTCGTCCGTGTCGTACTGCACGGCATGGCGCGCGAGCGCCAGAAGTCCGGCGTCGGTTCGGCGCCGTCGTTCCAGCTCGCCCGCTACGTCAACGGTCAGTACACGCTGACCGACCCGGTCACCAAGAAGGTGATCGATCTCAATGCATTCGGCGCCGACAACCTCCGCGCCTTCGCGCAATTGATGCCCGCCGGCAACGGCACAAACCAAACCACCTCCAACAACCAGAACCTCACCGAGAAAGGCGCTTCGAAATAAGCATGTTCGGACTAGGGAAACGCACGAGCTTCGACGTCCCCTGCACGGTCGAGATCGAACAGACCTCGGAAACCCTGCATGCGCACGTCGTCCTCGACGGCGACATCGAAATCGGACCCGGCGACGAGGTCCTGGTTCACGATGCGCCGACCCACGTCGACTTCGGCGAACGTTTGGTCGTTCGTCGCACCGCAACCGTGGTCCGTGCCGGTCTTCTCGACAAGATCCGTGCGCGGTTCGAAGGCTACCGTGAACTGACCGAACTGTACGAAGTCAGCTTTTCGACCGGGAGGGTTCAATGATTCCAATGGAGGGCGGCGCCCAGGGCGCGCTGCGATCACGACCGGACATCAAAGGCAGCGTCGACAGCCTCAACATCGCCAAGCAGGACACCATCCTGACGCCGCGGTTCTACACCACCGACTACGCGGCGATGGACAAGCTGGACGTCAGCCTGGTGCGGACCGAATGGACCGCGATGATGAACGAGCTGCGGGCCGACTACAACAAGTCGCACTTCAAGAAGACCGACGAGTTCATCAACGCCGATCTCGACAAGCTGCCGCCGGAGCTGCGCGCGGAGTTCAAGGACTTTCTGGTGTCGTCGCTGACGGCGGAGTTCTCCGGCTGCGTGCTCTACGCCGAGATCAAGAAGCGGATCAAGAATCCCGAGATCCGCGAGCTGTTCGGCCTGCTCAGCCGCGACGAAGCCCGCCATGCCGGCTTCATCAACGAAATCCTCAAGGATCACGGCATCGGCGTCGACCTGTCGTTCCTGACCAAGGTCAAGAAGTACACTTACTTCCGGCCGAAATTCATCTTCTACGCGACCTATCTGTCGGAGAAGATCGGCTACGCCCGCTACATCACGATCTACCGGCAGATGGAGCGCCATCCCGAGCGCCGCTTCCACCCGATCTTCAAGTGGTTCGAGCGCTGGTGCAACGACGAGTTCCGGCACGGCGAGGCGTTCGCGCTGCTGATGCGCGCCGATCCGTCGCTGCTGTCGGGCGTCAACAAGCTGTGGATCCGGTTCTTCCTGCTCGCGGTGTTCGCCACGATGTACGTCCGCGATCACATGCGGCCGGCGTTCTACGAGGCGCTCGGGGTCGATGCCACCGAGTACGGCATGCAGGTGTTCCGCGTCACCACCGAGATCTCCAAGCAGGTGTTTCCGGTGATGATCAATCTCGACGATCCGCGTTTTCTCCAGAACCTCGAGCGGCTGCGCATAGCCGCCGAGAAGATCGACAAGAGCCACGGCCAGGGCCTGCTCGGCAGGCTGAAGCGGCCGTTCTACGCCGCCTCCGCCGCGCTGGCGTTCGGCCGGCTGTTCCTGCTTCCCGCGAAGCGCAACGAGCTGCCGCGCGTCATCGGCCTGCGTCCGGCGTGGTGAGGGGAACGATCCGATGATCAGCTACCTCGGCCCGCCGATCTTCGCAGCCTTCGTCTGGTGGTTCTCCACCGGAGCGGTGCTGCTGCTGGTCGGCAGCGTCGGCCGTTCCGAATTGCTGCGGGCGGTGTGTGCCGGGGGCATGGTGACCATCGCGCTGTGCGGCCTGTCGGTCACCGCGCACGACGTCAATGTCGGCGCGGCCTACATGGCGTTCAGTTGCATCATCTTCCTGTGGGGCGCGCAGGAGATTGCGTTCCTGTCGGGCTGGCTCACCGGCCCGCGGGCCGAGCCGTGTCCGCCCGACGCCAAGGGGTTCGCCCGGCTCAGCTACGCGCTGCAGGCGATCATCTATCACGAGATCTGCCTGCTCGCCTGCGGCGGGGTGGTGCTGCTGGTCACGCTCGGCGCTCCCAATCAGGTCGGCCTCTGGACCTATGTGGCGCTGTGGGTGCTGCGCCAGAGCGCGAAGATCAATCTGTTCCTCGGCGTGCCCGTCACCAATGACGAGCTGATGCCGGATGCCGTCCAGTTTCTGAAGACCTATTTCGCGCGCAAGCCCGTCAGCGCGTTCTTTCCGATCTCGGTGACGCTGTCGACCGCGGTGCTGGTGGTGATGATCCAGCGCATCGTCGAAGTCGCGAACACGCCGTTCGAGGTCGTCGGTCTCACGCTGGTGTCGACGCTGTTTGCGCTCGGCGTCGTCGAGCATTGGTTCATGCTGCTGCCCCTGCCTGCCATCACGCTGTGGAGCTGGGGCATTCGTCCAGGTTTCTCGCCGGAGAACATCGTCATGGAACAGAACCCCTCCGCCACCATCACCGCCGCATCCGCGCAGGGCTCGCCTGCGCAGCTCAACGAAGCGCCGACCGCGGTCGACGCGCGCCCCGCCGCACCGCAGCTCGTCGTGGTGCCGACCGCCCGGGCCGAGGAGGCGCAGCCGAAGGCGCGCCAGCTCTGCTCCCGGCAGCGGCTCGAAGATCAGTTCCGCCAGACCTTCCTGGAGCAGCATCCCCGGAGCGGCCTGGCATCGGCACGGGTCGCAGAACCCGCCGCGACGCTCAACGGGAGGACGTCATGAACTACGAAGCGTATTTCAAGCGGCAGATCGAAGGCCTCCATCGCGAGGGTCGTTACCGGGTGTTCGCAGACCTGGAGCGCCAGGCCGGCGCGTTCCCGCGAGCGACCCATCATCGCCCCGACGGCACCAGCGACGTCACCGTGTGGTGCTCCAACGACTATCTCGGCATGGGCCAGCACCCGGCGGTGCTGAGCGCGATGCACGAAGCGATCGATTCGTGCGGCGCCGGCGCCGGCGGCACCCGCAACATCGCCGGCACCAATCATTATCACGTCCTGCTCGAGCAGGAGCTGGCGGCGCTGCACGGCAAGGAGGCCGGCCTGCTGTTCGCCTCCGGTTACGTCTCCAACTGGGCGACGCTGTCGACCCTGGCATCGCGGATGCCGGGCTGCGTCATCCTGTCGGATGAATTGAACCATGCCTCGATGATCGAGGGGATCCGCCACAGCCGTAGCGAGACCCGGATCTTCGCCCACAACGATCCGCGCGACCTGGAGCGCAAGCTCGCCGATCTCGATCCGCACGCGCCGAAGCTGGTCGCCTTCGAGTCGGTGTATTCGATGGACGGCGACATCGCCCCGATCGCCGAGATCTGCGACGTCGCCGACGCCCACAACGCGATGACCTATCTGGACGAAGTCCACGGCGTCGGCCTGTACGGCCCGAATGGCGGCGGGGTCGCCGACCGTGAAGGCCTCAGCCACCGCCTGACGGTGATCGAGGGCACGCTGGCCAAGGCGTTCGGCATCGTCGGCGGCTACATCACCGGCTCGGCGGCGCTGTGCGACTTCGTCCGCAGCTTCGCCTCCGGCTTCATCTTCTCCACCGCGCTGCCGCCGGCGGTCGCCGCCGGTGCGCTGGCGAGCGTCCGGCATCTGCGCTCGAGCTCGGCCGAGCGCGAGCGCCATCAGGATCGCGTCGCCCGGCTGCGGATGCGGCTCGATCAGGTCGGCGTCGCCCACATGGCGAATCCGAGCCACATCGTCCCGGTGATGGTCGGCGACGCGGCGTTGTGCAAGCAGATCAGCGACGAGCTGATCAACCGCTACGGCATCTACGTGCAGCCGATCAACTACCCGACGGTGCCGCGCGGCACCGAGCGGCTGCGGATCACGCCGTCGCCGCAGCATTCCGACGCCGACATCGAGCATCTGGTGCAGGCGCTGTCCGAAATCTGGTCCCGGGTCGGCCTCGCCAAGGCCGCCTGAGTCCTTCACTGATCTACCCGAGCAAGACTGGCGCGCGCCGCAAGGCGCGCGCTTTTGTCTATGGCAGGCTCTGCGCTTCAGGCTCTACGCTGCGGCGGTGTCCGCCCCTCACCCCGACCCTCTCCCCGCGAAGGGCGGGGAGAGGGAGCGAGCCGCTCTTGGGGGGGCGCTGGAGCCCGACCTGGCGCGGACGCTTGAGAGTCTCAGTCTCGCGCTCGGCCTAGATGTGAGCTTTCATTAGGTTGTCCATCCGGTCCGGACCGGGGATGCTGAGGTTGCGATGCTTCAGTATCCAGGGAGGGACCGGATGAACATTCACA
>NZ_UFQQ01000040.1 GCF_900218015.1 Rhodopseudomonas pentothenatexigens
GCAACACCGACAGAGGCGCCCGCACCGGGTTACGGCGAGATGATCGGCCGGGAATCTACCGAGCGGCCTCTGTCGTGCTGACTATGCACCAGCACCTCGCAGATACAGGAATCTCGGCTGCTCGACGAAGTCGCGCACAATAATCTCGGGATTCCGGGCTCGCGAGCTGCGCTCGCGCCCCGGAATGACGGCCTCTGGCTCACCGCGGCTGGCGTCTCCTCAGAACAACGGCCGCGTCTGTCCGATCTTCAGCGGCCCCAGCATCACCGCGCCGTCGACGAAGCGCAGTGGGAAGGCGCGGGCGGGGCGGCCTTCCAGCGTGGTTTCCTGGCCGAGCGCGTCGATGCCGGCGACGGCCGCGACGTTGGCGTTCTTGCGCATCACCTGGCCGAGGCCCGGAATGGCGCGGTCGAGCGCGCCGAGCACGTTGTTGACGTCCTTGGCGCGGACGCCTGGCGCGAGGCGATCGAGCGTCGATTGCGACACGCCCTGCTCCAGCATCTTGTCGATGCCGAGCTTGGGGATCACCTGGTCGAGCCCGCTGGCCACCATCTGCAATTCGCCGTCGACATAGCCCTGCGCCGTCAGCTCGAGCGAGCCGGTCGCGACCGCCACCATGTCGCCCTGCTGGATCCGCGCCTGCTCGAACCGGATGCGGCCTCCGGCGGCCTGGATCTCGCGGAAGCGCTGCGGCCACGGCTTGGGGCAGAAATCCTTCAGGCCGCTCAGCAGCAGCCGCAGATGCGCGTCGAACGGATCGGCGAGCAGCGGGTGCAGGTCCTGCACCGAGGTGCCGTCGAGCTTGAGATCGACTTCGAGCTGGCGCGGCTCGGCGCCGGCGGCCTCGCGCTGGCGGCCGTGTAGCTCGGCGTGACGGGCGCGGGCGAGCGGCACCCGGGTCGCGCCGCGGAAGCCGTCGAGCGCCGGCTCGTCGAACACCAGAGCGACGCGCTCCGGCGTGCCCGGCAGCCCGGCGACGCTGCTGCGCGCGGTCTTCCAGTTCAGCTCCATCGACACCGGCTGGCCGCGATCGGCGAAGCTCGCGGGGCCCTTGAACTCGGCGATCAGGAGACTGGGCTGATACAGCGACGCCACCACCAGGATCTCGGCGAGCTTCGCGGTCACCGGGGTCTGGGTCGCGGCCTGCTCGGCGGTCTGCGCGGTCAGCGCAACGCTGGCATTGTCGCAGCGGACTTCGAGCCGGAACGGAAAACCGGCCACCGAACGCTGGCCGCAATCATAGCTGCGGCCGGCCGCCGCCTCGCGCGCCCGCCATTGATCGACGATGCGGTCGACCTGGCTCGCCGAAAACAGCCAGAACGCGCTCCAGGCGAGCGCCGCAGCCACCATGACACCGGGGAGCAGCAGCACCGGCCACAGCGGGCGGCGGGGGGACATCGTGGAATCTGCCATCGCGCCTACTTAAGGGGGGAAGTTTAAGGGGGGAAGTCCGAAAAGGAAATCCGCGGCATTAGGCAGCAAACTCACCAAGCCCCATCCCCAGAACCCGTTCCCCTTAGGTTCTAAGAACCCAGAGCGCTCTTGACCTTCCTTCTGAGTCGTCATAGAACGACTCAGAAGGAAGGTCGTGCCATGTCTGATTCTGAGATCGTAAAAATTGCCAAGGCTGAGGTAGAGAGGCTTAAGGCAAAACTTGCGAGCAACCCCGACTATCAGAAGCTATTGGCGGCCCAACAAATCATAGGCCTTTACGGGTGGGACGACCTTGCAGCCGCGCCTGCGGTTCAGGCTCCGCAACACATCGGCGGCGCTCCTGTGCAGGTCAAATCAATGGCTTTGCGTGATCCGTCCATACAAACGAAAACCGCCCAAATTGAACGGGTCTCAGTTTCTTTTCTCAAAGAGATCGGCAGGCGGGCTACGTCAGGAGAGCTTTTGACTGCGGTAAAACGGGCCGGGGTTGATATCGGCGGTAAGGAGCCAAACAAGGCTCTTTCGGCCTATCTGTCTGGTTTTAAGACCCTGAACAATGTTCGGGAACACGGCGGCTACGGCTTGCTCGAATGGGGCGATGGCCCTGGACCGAATCAGAAAGAAATTTTTGGCTGAATAGGCCAGAAACGAAAACCGGAGCCGTGAGGCTCCGGTGAATCTCTGCAAGGGGTACCGGCCTGAGAACTGGCCCCGAGCAGTATGTGCAACCCCTCGCGAAAGGAGGTGCGTCATGTGGCAAGTGATCCGGACATTATAAGATCACTGACCTAGAGCCCTGACCCGCAAGGGTCAGGGTGTGGGGGCGGTTATGGCCGGTGCCAGGGAACGATTTGCAGCGTCTCCCCCTGGGGTTCGACACCCCCCGCCTCCACCATTTTTCTTAGCAGATTCAGCCGAATCCGTCTAGCGCGGCGCCGTGATGCCGCGCCTATTTTCTTCGTCCAAAAATGCCACGCCAGCCCTTTCCAGCGCAGCTTTCATTGCCGCCAGATTGTTCGCGATCGGCGTGCGCCGACCCTTCTCAAAGTCCCGCACGGTCGAAAGGGAAACGCACGCGCCTGCGGCCAAGGTCGCGCGCCTTTCTGACGAGGAAGCCTACGATACCTTCCTCCTGATCCGTTGGGCCGCGACTGATGGCGCCCCGGTCTGCCCGCGCTGCGCTTGCGCCGCCGTCTACACCTACACCACTCGCAAGCTGTTCAAGTGCAAGGCTTGCTCGCACCAATTCAGCGTCACGTCCGGTACGATCTTCGCCAGCCGCAAGCTGCCGATCCGCGATTACCTCTTGGCCATCGCGATCTTTGTGAACGGCGCCAAGGGTCACAGCGCCTTGCAACTCAGCCGGGGCCTGGATTGCCAGTATAAGACGGCCTTCGTGATGGCTCACAATATCCGCGAAGCGATGGCTTCCGAGGCCGACGAAACGGTCTCCGGCGAGGTTGAGGTCGACGGCGGCTATTTCGGCGGCTACGTGAAGCCGGCGAACTACAAAGAGAACCGCCGCGACCGTCGCCGCGCTGTCAACCAGACCGGCAAGCGCCGCGTCGTGGTCGTGATGCGCGAGCGCGGCGGCCGGGCTCTGCCGTTCGTGTTCAAGTCGGAAGACGCCTCGCTTGCGACCATCGCCAGCCGCGTTGCTCCCGGCAGCGTCGTCCATGCTGACGAAGCCGTTCACTGGGACGCGCTGCACGCCCGCTTCCTGACGAAGCGGATCAATCACAGCGAAGCCTACTCGCACGATGAGGCCTGCACCAATCAGGCCGAAAGCTACTTCTCGCGCCTTCGCCGTGCTGAGATCGGCATCCACCAAAGGTGGCAGGTCCGTATCTCTCAGCCTACGCGCACGAAATGGCGTGGCGCGAGAACAATCGCCGCGTTAGCAACGGCGAACAATATCTGATGGTGGCCAACACCACGCTGGCGCACCCGGTTTCGCGTCAGTGGCAAGGGTACTGGCAACGGTAATTAGCGGCCTTCCTGCTCTGGAACCTGAAGTAATGCTGCCGTCTGAAAGCCATTTGCGAGGAGGGCTAACACGGATTCCTCCTGAGCGCTCAACGGAGGAGGAGCCCATGAAGACCTCACAATTCCCCCGTTATTCGCCCACTCATCAATAATCGGGTCGACGCTAGGGAATCTAAGCCCGGTAAACCCTACATAGTCCCGCCTGCGAGCATCCCATGTTTTCTTGTGAAACGGATGGGGCAGGAACGCCGCCGCACAACGGACGGCCAAAAATGGATTGGGATAATCTGCGTCTTCATCGCAACTGAGATCGATGACTGGCGGCTCGTCCGGATTCAAGTGCAGAGGGGCAACAGCGATAACGGCAGCGCAAGAAACGGCTGCCCGCTTCGCCGCATCGGTAAGATGTCCATCCCGTAGATAATACGACTTAAATGCGTCGTGCAGGGCGAAATAGACGTGGGCCAATAAATGCGGAGCGCCCTCATGATAAAAGAGTAGTCGCCCACGATTTACCGCCGAGTTGCAAACCAATTCTAAAGCGTGCTTGAAAAATTCAGCACGGCTAGAGAGGACACTGTCCTCTCGGCCTTTGATGGGCACGCCGCCCCCCTACCCAAAAACAAGTCCACACGCGCGCGTTCAAAGGGCGCGACGTTTCCTCAGCTCAGCAAGAAACTCCGCCTCTCCAGCAGACATCTCTTCGTTCTGCGCGTCTAAGTTCGAGATTAAAACGCGGACATCCGTTGGATCGTCGTTGTTGTTGTCCGGAACCGACCGCATCCGCCTGATCGCCTCATCTGCAGGAAATTGCCGCCGAAGGAACCGCGAATCAGTTGAGCTAGGCATTGTGTCCACTCCCGTCTAAGGACACCACTACGTGTAGCAGTGAAGGGTTGAAAAACAAAAAAACGCCCGCCAGCGTTCCGCGCGCTGGCGCGAACGTGAACATTTTGAGTCACTTAACGGAGCGGCCGCATCGAATCAACCCCATCGAGCGCAGCATTGACCTATTTGTCAATGATTCGTTGAAGGCTGCTGCAGTCATTCCACTACAGATTAAATAGGTAGGATGACACGCTCATCAAGTCTCTGGCAAGGACCAGTGGCAGTCTCCTTTGATATCCATAGACCGGCGCACCGATATGCCAAGACTGCCTTTACGAACAGCCTTACTGACTCGTCTCGTAAGTTCGGAAATCAGTCCCCTATCCCGCGCATCCTGCCCGCCAACGGCGACAATGGCCTGAGCGATCTGCCGGCTCGTCATCGGCTCTTTAGCGCCCCGCAGCTCGTCTAGGATGACCCGGGTAAGCTCCCCACGCCCGAACAGGACTTCCCGCTTCTGGCGAGGCATCTCCGCGTCTAGGTCGCCCGTATAGCCCAGTGTTCCGAGAACCCGGTCTATAGCCCCCTACGTCGTTCTTGATCTCGGCCAGGCGGTCCCGGATGCGCTGGGCTTCGTTGAATAGGTCGGCGCGCTTCGTCAGAAGGCCGGAAACGGTGTTCTCGTAGGTGTCGGTGCGGGCGCGTCGGATGGTGTCTGACATCCCGGCATCTTGTGTGAATCACACAGAGCCGGCCATCCCTGGTTTGGTGCATTTGCTACCTAAGGCCGGAAATCCGCGACCGGCTGCCGCACGCCATGCCGCGAACGCGGCCAGCCCGCGCGGCAAACCGCTCACGCTTCGCAGCCCGATGCGGTAAGGACTGAATTTGTCATTTGCACGATAGCCCGCCTCACCGCATGTCCGCCAAAACGCTCACCGACTCCGAACTGTCCGAGGGCGACCTCTGGGTGTTCGGCTATGGTTCGCTGATGTGGAATCCCGGCTTCGACTTCGTCGAGCGGGTGCCGGCGCGGCTGATCGGCGAGCACCGGGCGCTGTGCGTGTATTCGTTCGTCCACCGCGGTACGCCGGAGCAGCCCGGCCTGGTGCTCGGGCTCGATCGCGGCGGCGCCTGCCGCGGCATCGCGTTCCGGGTCGCCGATCCGCAGCGAATGGCGACGGTGGCGTATTTGCGCGAGCGCGAGCAGGTCACCAGCGTGTATCGCGAGGTCAAGCGCTCGGTATGGCTGGAGGACGACGCCCGGCGGCGGATCAGCGCGCTGGCTTACGTGGTCGACCGCGGCCACGCGCAATATGCCGGCCGGCTGTCCGCCGCCGAACAGCTGCGCCACGTCCGCCAGGGGCACGGCCGCTCCGGCCCGAACCGCGACTATGTGATCGCCACCGTGAAGGCGCTGGAAGCGCAGGGTTGCCGCGACCTGCCGCTGCACCAGCTCGCCGAAGCGCTGCGCGACGAGGCGCCGGCGCCGCGCTGATGAAGCCGGGGTAGGGGGCGATCAGCCGGTCTGTCCGCTTTCCGGCTTCGGCGCCGACTTGACCTGATGATGCGGCTTGGCGCTCGGCACCCGGCCGAACAGCTCCGCCTGCTCCTTGCGGGCATCCGCCACCAGGCGGTTGGTGGCGGTCTCGATCGCGTCGCTGAGCTGCCTGAGGAACTCGCGGCGATCGAGGCCGGCCGGAAGCGGATCGAGGAATTCGACCACGATGGTGCCGGGGTAGCGCATGAACTGGCGCCGCGGCCAGAACAGCCCGGCGTTCAGCGCCACCGGCAGGCACGGCACGCCGCAATCGACATAGATCTGGCCGACGCCGGTCTTGTAGTTCGGCGGGGCGTCGACCGGGGTCCGGGTGCCTTCCGGAAAGATGATCAACTGCCGGCCGCGGCGCACTTCCTCGCGGGCGCGGCGCGCCATTTCGACCAGCGTCTTGACGCCCGCCGCGCGGTTGATCGCGATCATGCCGCCGCGCAGCAGCAACTGGCCGAACACCGGTATCCAGGTCAGCTCGCGCTTGAGGATGTACAGCGGCTGGTCGAAGAACTGCAGCAGCGCGAACGTTTCCCACATCGACTGATGCTTCGGCGCGACGATCAGCGGGCCCTGCGGGATCTTCTCCAGGCCGCGGAATTCGACCTTGGTGCCGCACACCAATCGCATCAGCCAGATGCTGTTCTGGCCCCACAGCTTGGCGACCTTGACCACCGCCCGGCCGGAGAACAGCGCGGCCAGCACCGCCACCAGCACCCAGCCGACCAGCGCCACATAGAACAGCACGTTGAAGATCAACGAACGCAGGAAGATCACGAACATCGGAACGGTCCGATCAATTGACGAGGGCGGTCGCCGGCTTGCGGGGGCCGGCGGGGTCGGCCTGCTCGGCCGGTTCGGGCGGGAATTCGATGCCGAGCCTCGCCAGCCTGACCCGCAGCTCGACCGCGACATATTTGGCGTATTCCGATAGCAAGAGCCGCAGGGTTCCGCCACTGGTCCACCACGGCTCGTCGCGCCACTTGTCGCCGATCACCGCGAACGGGATCAATTCGACGTCCGGCATGGCGTGGGACATTTCGGCGATCGCCCGCGGCATGTGGTAATTCGACGTCACCACGATCAGCGAGCGGAAGCCGCGCTCCTGCACCCAGCGCCGGGTTTCGGCGGCGTTGCTGCGGGTGTCGACCGCGGAGCGGTCGAGGTCGACGCAGCAGCTGAACCAGTCGCGGCTCTCCGGCACCGAACGTGAAATGTCGCGGGCGCCGTTCATACGGTGCACACCGGAGATCAGCAGCCGCTTGCCGTAACCTGCAGCCAACAATTCCACCGCGTCGGACACCCGCGACGAGCCGCCCGTCAGTACCACGATGCCGTCAGCGTCGTGGCGCGGCTGCTGCTCGGCGCCGCGGAGCTGCGACAGGAACATGACGAAGCCACCCGCCGCCGCCACGAAACCCAGCGCCAGCATCACCACGATGGTCGCGCGCAACGTGCCGCAGCGTCGGACCGGCCGGTCGGACGACGGTTGCTGCGAAATGCGATCGGACGACGGCACCATCGGACGCCGATATACCTCGGTTTGTCGGAGCACCCGCGCGGCCGCGGGTTGCGGCGTTGCGGGGCGTTCCGGACTCTAATGCGATTTCGGGCGAAAGGGAGTCCGCCGGATGGTCGAAGCGCCGCGGCGATGCGGCAGCAGCAGCCCGGTCATCCGCGGCTCATTCGATCGAATTCAAGGTGCTGAACAGCGTGCGCCGCGAAGCCAAAGCCGTGATCCCGGCGATCAACACCGCCATGCCGGCGAGCGCCAGATAGCCGGTCGGACGCAGCGAAAAGGTACCGAGCAGCGCCGCGAACTGGTCTCCGATCGGCGTGCCGGAAAACCATGTGGCGACCGACTCCGAAAAGCCGAACACGAAAATCGCCGCGCCGCCGCCGATCAGACCGCCCTGCAGACCGAGCAGCAGGAAGTGTCGGAAGAATCGGTTGGCGATATAGCGGTCGCTGGCGCCGACGAAATGCAGCACTTCGACGATCGGCCGGTTGGCCGCCATCGCGCCGCGGGTGGCGAACGAGACCGAAATGATAGTGGCGACGATCACCAGGCCGAGCACGCCGATGCCGGCGAACACCGTGGCGCCGGTCATCGACCGCATCCGCTCGATCCAGGCGCGGTGATCATCCACCGTCGCGCTGGGAGCAATCTCGGTGACGCGGCGGCGCAGCTCGCCGAGATCGAGACCGCGACCCGGAACGGTGCGCGCCACGATCACCCGCGGCACCGGCAGATCGTCGAGCGACAGGCCGGTGCCGAGCCACGGCTCCAGCAGCTTGGCGGATTCGTCCTTGGTGAAGATGCGCACCTCGACCATCCCGGGCTGGCTGCGCACCACCTCGGCGACCTGCTCGGCGTCGCGATCGAGATCGCGGCCGCGCACCGAACGAACCTGCACGGTCAGCTCGCTCGACACTTCGGACTGCCACTCCGCCGCCGACGCACTGATCAGCAGCACCACGCCGGTGGTCATCGATGCCAGGAAGGTCATGATCGCCACCACGGCGACCAGCGCGCGGCCCGCGATCGAGGCGCGCGGCACGATCGGCGAGGCATTGCGTGCCTTCGCCGGCACCTGCGGGCGTTCGTTCCCGAGGTCGACCATGACGTCGCGTTCGTCGGCTCTGCGCAATGGCCCTTGCCTATTCATACACGTGCAGGCGCCCCTGGTGCAGCACCAGCCGGCGCGCCTCGTACTGATCCATCAGATTGATGTCGTGGGTGGCGATCACCACCGCGGTCCCGGTCTTGTTCAATTCCACGAACAGCCGCAGCAGCCGGCGCCCGAGCGTCGGATCGACGTTGCCGGTCGGCTCGTCGGCGAGCAGCAGATGCGGCCGGCCGATCACCGCCCGGGCGATCGCGGCGCGCTGCTTCTCGCCGCCCGACAACACCGGCGGCAGCGCATCCATCCGGTCGCCCAGTCCGACCCACTTCAACAGGTCGATGACCTCCTTGCGATAGCTCGACTCGTCGCGCCCGGTGACCCGGAACGGCAGTGCGACGTTTTCATAGGTGGTCATGTGGTCGAGCAGGCGGAAGTCCTGCAGCACGATGCCGATGCGCTGGCGCAGCGCCGCGACCTCGTCCTTGCCGAGCAGCGAGACGTCGTTGCCGAACAGATTGACCAGTCCGCGGGTCGGCCGCAGCGACAGGAACAGCAGCCGAAGCAGCGAGGTCTTGCCCGCGCCGGACGGGCCGGTGAGGAACTGGAACGAATGCGCCGGAATTGCAAAATTGAGGTCGCGGAGAATCTCCGGACCCAGCCCATAGCGCAGACCGACATTTTCGAAGCGGACCACGTTCAGCTCCGATTTCGATCGGCGCGGGGAGAAAGGGCACGCCACGCCATCTGCCCGTGCCGCCGTTGTGAGGCGGCTATGGTTTCCGATTCGTTAACGGACGGCCGGTACGATCGGACGAACCTTATAGCCAGCGATTCGCCATGCATATCGTCTGCCCGCATTGTACGACATCCTATGCGATCGATCCGGCCAAACTGGGAGATGCCGGCCGGACGGTGCGTTGTTCCCGGTGCAAGGAAGTCTGGCTGGCGCGTCCCGAAGACGTGCAGAGCGACGTTCGCGTCGCCGCGATGACGGTCGAAGACCAGCAGCCGGCCGACAACGACCTTGCCAATGATCCCGGATGGGGCGTGACCGAGGACGAGCAGGACACCCCCGTGGTGGAAAGCCCGCCGATCACCGCCGAACTGCCGGGGCAGGACGATCCTGATCCGTTCGTGCGGGCGCTGGCGAGCGAACCTGCACCGGGCGATGACGAGGAGGTGCTGCCGAGGCGCCGCAAGCGCAAGCCCTCGTTCGGCACCCGGCGCCGGCCGCCGAGCTTCAAGGAGCGGCTGGCCGCGCTGCGCAAGGAGCCGATCAAGACCGCCAAATCGATGCTGACGGCGCCGATGGCGATCGCAGCGTTTGGTTCGGTCGCGCTCGGCCTGCTGATCTGGCGCACCGACATCGTCCGGCTGATGCCGCAGACCGCGGCGTTCTACCGGATGATCGGCTTCGAAGTGAACCTGCGCGGGCTGGCGATCAAGGACGTCAAGATCAGCCGCGAGACCGTGGATGCCAAGCCAGTGCTGGTGATCGAGGGCCTGATCATCGGCCAGGCCAAGCGGCCGGTCGAACTGCCGCGATTGCGTTTCGCCGTACGCGACGGCAAGGGCACCGAAATCTACGCCTGGAACGCGGTGCTGGAGCAACAGGCGTTGCGTCCCGGTGAACAGGCCTGGTTCCGAACCCGGCTGGCATCGCCCCCGCCAGAGGCGCGCACGATCGACGTGCGCTTCTTCAACCGGCGCGACATTGCGGCCGGCGGCGCCTGACACCATGATGACGATTGCTGCACGCGGCCCGGCGCCGGCCGCGACGAGGGAATAGGACGATGGCGCGCATCCTGATCGCCGACGACGAAGAATCGATGCGCCTGCTGGTCGCGCGCGCCATCGGCATGGACGGCCACGAAACCGTCACGGCCGAAGACGGCAGCGAAGCGCTGGAGATCCTCACCAGCCAGAACGGCCGGTTCGACCTGCTGCTGACCGACATCAAGATGCCGATCATGGACGGCATCGCGCTGGCGCTGGCGGCGGCGCGCGACTTCCCCGAGCTGACGATCCTGCTGATGACCGGCTTCGCCGACCAGCGCGAACGCGCCTCCGGCCTCGACGCCATCGTGCACGACGTCGTCACCAAGCCGTTCTCCGTCGCCGACATTCGCACCGCGGTGGCGGATGCACTGGCGGCGAAGAAGAGTAGTAGTTGACACCCTCGCGGCGGGAAGATCAACGCCATCCCCGAGCCACAGCGCGCCCCCTCTCCCGCTTGCGGGAGAGGGCTGGGGTGAGGGCGACGCGGGCAGAGAGATTCCTATTTGTGGGAGCCGCTCGGCGCTCCAACTTCTGGATTCCGGATTCGCTCGCTGCGCGAGCGCCCCGGAATGACGGGGCTCGCGACAAGCCGACTTAATAGTCCTTCAGCAGCCGCTCGATGTAGTCGAGCTCGATCTGCGGGCGACCGGAATCGCCGAGGCGGCGGCGGAGTTCTTCGAGGATGCGGCGGACGCGCTGGACGTCGATCTCGCCCGGGATCTTCACGGTGAGGTCGTCGCCGAGATCGCGGCCGCGCAGCGGCCGGCCGAGCGGATCGGTCTGGTTGGCGCCGCTCTGCTGGCGGCCGGGCCGGTTGCCCTGGCCGTCGCCCTGACCTTCACCATCGCCCTGCTGCATCGCTTCGGCGAGTTTCTGCGCGCCCTTGCGCAGCGCCTCCAGCGCGCGGCCCTGTGAATCCACCGCGCCGTCGGCATTACCTTCGCCGAGCCGGCCTTCGGCATCACCCATCGCCGAATCCGCCTGGTCGAGGCCGCCCTCGCCCTGCTGGCCCTGCTGGCCCTGCTGGCCTTGCTCGCCCTTGTCGCCGCGCGGGCTCTGACCGAGGCCGCGCTTGGCGAGCTCCTGCTGCAGCTTGCGCAACCGATCGTGCAGGCTCTGCTGATCCTGCTGCAGGTCTCCGAGATTCTGCTCGCCGTCCTGGCCGCGCATCCGGTCGCGGCGCTGGTCCTGGCCCTGCTTGAAGGTCTTGTCGCGGAGCTGCTGCTGTTTGCGGATCATGTCGCCAAGCTCGTTGAGCGCCTGCTCCATGCCGTCGTCGCCGCCCTGGCCGGGCTGCGCCATCTGCAGGTTCTCCAGCATCTGCGCGAGCTGATCGAGCAACTGCTTGGCGGCTTCCTTGTCGCCGGAGCGCGACAGCCGCTCCATCCGCTGGATCATGGCGTCGAGATCCTGCTGCCGCATCACCCTGGTGTTCGGATCGAGCGGGCGGGCGAGCTGCTGCGGGTTGTTGCGGAGCTGCTGGGCGAGCTGACGCATGTAGGCGTCGAGCGCCGCGCGCAGCTTGTCGGTGAGCTGCTTGATTTCGTCGTCCGAGGCGCCGCGCTCCAGCGCGTCCTTCAAAGCATCCTGTGCGGCGCGCAGCGCCTTTTCGACATCCGACGTATCACCGTCCTCGATCGAGACCGCCAGCGACCACAGATTGCCCACCACCTCGCGAAGCGCGTCGTCGGTGCGGGCACGCTCGAGCTGATCGGCGATGGTGTAGAGGCCGAGATACTGACCGGCGTCCGGGGTGAACACTTCCGGCGCGATCAGCAGCGCATCGAGCGCGGCGTAAACCTGTTTGTTGGCACCGGCGTCGAGCGCCAGGATGCGGCGCTGCTCGATCAAAGCGCGCGCCAGCGGCTTGGTGAACAGCCGCTCCGGCAGCCTCATCGTGAACGGCTCGCTGCGGCCCTCGTTGCCCGCCTCGTCCTTGGCGGTGAGCGTCAGCGCGACTTCGGCGCCCGCATAGGGATCTTCGCTGATGTCCTTGACGGTCTGGCCGACGCCGGCGCGGGTGCGGGCATTGGGCAGCACCAGCTTGAACTGCGGCGGCTCGAACAGCGGCCGCGGCGCATCCGCCGGCTTGGTCCCCGGCGCCTGGGCGGCCGGCGGGACCGCGAACTGCGCCTCGGCCTCGGTCACTCCGTAATCGTCTTCGAGCTTGTAGGACAGTTGCAGCGAGCCGCGGGCCTGGCGCTGCGGCTCCTTGGCGAGGGCGATTCCCGGCGGCCGGTCCGGCGTCGCGGTGAAGCTCCACGGCGCCTCGCTGGACGGCGCCCGCACCCGCGCGGTGCCGTCGGCGGTGATGCGGAAATGCCGTTCGCTGGTGCCGCTCGGGGCTTCGCTGTCCGGCTTGATCTCGACCAGACCGCCGCTGACCGCGACGTCGAGATCGCCGCCGCTGGAGCGAACCAGCAGGGTCGAACCGACCGGCACCGGCAGCGCGCCGCTGCTCGGGGTGGCGAGCTCCTTGTTCGACGCGGAGGTGAGGATGATCGGCGGCTTGTTGGTATAGACCGGCGGCGTCACCCAGGCGTCGACCCGGACGCTGGACGACGCCATCGCGCCGTTCCAGTCGAATGCCGCCATCACCCGCGGCCTGCGTTCCTCACCGGCGGCGATGAAGGTCGCGACCAGCAGGATCGCCACCAGGGCGCGCAGCGCCCACGGGTCGTGGATCGGCAGCCGCGGCGACGGCAGCCCGGGCCTGAGACCGCGAATCGTCGCCAGCGTGCGGTCGCGCTGCGCCTGCCACAGCGCCCGCGCCACCGGATCGTTCGACGCCAGGGTGTCGCCGAGCGCGGTGGCCGGGCGGTGTTTCAGGCCGGTGTTGCGGTCCAGCCGTGCCAGCGCATCGTCGCGGCTCGGCCAGCGGAACCTGACGGCGGGAACCAGGGCGGCGAGCGCCAGCGCAGCGAACAGCGCCAACCCGACAATCCGCCCTGAAAAAGGCAGCGCCAGCCACAGTCCGGCCCAGGACAGCGCCAAGAACAACCCGACGACGCTGAACAGCCGCGCCAGATGCGGCCACGCCCGTTCCCAGGCGATCGCCAGCTTTGCGCGCCCGATCGCCTTGTCCAGGTGCAGCCGCGCCACCGCCTCTTCATCGTGCGGGGCCTGCGACGGATCGGGAATGCTGCCGCTCAACCATCTCTCCGGGTTGCTGCTCACAGCAGCGTAGCACAACGGCGGCAATGAGGCACCGCCCTGCGCCACCACTGCGCGCATCACGCTGCGACACGAACGCGTGACGGCACAGCCGGGGCCCCGTAGTGTTCCGGTGAACTTCCCACCAGAGGATCCGCAATGGACAAGACGACGCACGACAAGGGGCTGGAGATCCGCAAGGCGGTGCTGGGCGAGGCCTATGTCGAGAACGCGCTGAAAAACGCCGACGACTTCAACAAGCCGTTCCAGGAACTCGTCACCGAGTACTGCTGGGGCGCGATCTGGGGACGCGACGGGCTGCCGAAGAAGACCCGCAGCATGCTGAACCTGGCGATGATCGCTATCCTCAACCGCCCGCACGAGCTGCGCGCGCACATCAAGGGCGCACTCACCAACGGCGTCACCAAGGACGAGATCCGCGAGATCTTCATGCAGGTCGCCTGCTACGCCGGCATCCCGGCCGGCGTCGACAGCTTCCGGATCGCCCGCGAAGTGTTCGCAGAGATCGACAAGGGCTGAGGTCAGAATTGGTACTTGCAAACCAGCGCGACGGGTCCGGCCGCCGCGTTAAGGTTGAGCGGTTAGGTTAAAAAGCACTTCAAATTGCTCGGATTCACCGGTTCGCTACGGTCGGCCGTCGCGCGCGTCGGCAGGTGAAGCCGCATGTTCACCGCCGCGGATTTCAAGCGCGATCGGGACCGCCAGGAATTTGTACGCCGCGTCTGGCGGTCCCACCCCTCATCTCAGACGAGAGACTGGCTCACAGCCACGGCGCCGGGGTGTCCATCGCGATCAGCTGCTCGACCGTGAGCCGCGGACGCACCACCGCGAGCTGATCGTCCTTCACCAGCACTTCTGGTACCAGGGGGCGAGTGTTGTAGGTTCCGGCCTGTACCGCGCCGTAGGCCCCCGAGGTCATGATCGCGATCAGGTCACCGGATTTCAGCTCCGGCAGCCTGCGGTCGAGCGCCAAGTAATCGCCGGTTTCACAGACCGGGCCGACGACATCGGCCACCATGGTGGCGTCGCCGGGCGCGGGCTCGGCCACCGGCAAAATCTCGTGATACGCCTCGTACAGCGTCGGCCGGATCAGGTCGTTCATCGCCGCGTCGATGATCACGAAGGTCTTGCCGTCGCCGTGCTTCACATAGATCACACGCGCGACCAGGATGCCGGCGTTGCCGACGATCATCCGGCCCGGCTCGAACAGCAGCGTGCAGCCGAGATTGTGGGTGACGCGCTTGACCATCTCCGCATAGGCGAACGGCTCGGGCGGCGCGTCGCGATCCTCGTAGTACGGGATGCCGAGCCCGCCGCCGAAGTCAACGTGGCTGACGGTGTGGCCGTCGCCGCGCAGCACATGGACGAATTCGGCGACGATGCGGAACGCCACTTCCATCGGCCCAAGATCGATGATCTGGCTGCCGATATGGACGTCGACGCCGGTGACCTGGATGCCCGGCAGCTTCGCGGCGCGGGCATAGACCTCGCGGGCGTGGCGGATCGGGATGCCGAACTTGTTCTCGGACTTGCCGGTCGAGATCTTGGCGTGGGTGCCGGAATCGACGTCGGGATTGACCCGCAGCGAAATCCGCGCGGTCTTCCCGGTCTCGACCGCGAGCCGCGACAACAGCTCGAGTTCGGGCTCGGATTCGACGTTGAGGCACTTGATGTCGTGGGCGAGGGCGGCACGCAGCTCGGCCTCGGTCTTGCCGACGCCGGAGAATACGATCTTGCCGGGCGGAATCCCGGCCGCCAGCGCGCGCTGCAATTCGCCGCCCGACACCACGTCGGCGCCGGCGCCGAGCCTCGCCAGCGTCCGCAGCACCGACTGGTTGGAATTCGCCTTCATGGCGTAGCACACCAGCGTATCGAGGCCGGCGAAGGCCTCGGTGAACACCCGGTAGTGCCGCTCCAGCGTGGCGGTCGAGTAGCAGTAGAACGGCGTGCCGACGTCCTTGGCGATCGACGCAAGGCTGACGTCCTCGGCGTGCAGCACGCCGGCGCGGTAGTCGAAATGACGCATCTGCGCTCAGTCCAGCAGCGGATCGAGAATGGTGCTTCGCTTCCGCCCCTTGGCGGCGGAGGGCGGCGCGTTGGTGCCGTAGGACGAGTCGAACACGTCGCCCTTGGCCTCCGGCGTACTCGCAGGAGCGGCCGACGGGGTGTCGGCTGCGCCCGGCGGCAGATCGAGGCCGCCTTTACGGCCGCAGCCAGACAATGCCAGCGTCGCCGCCACAATCACCAGAAGCGCCCATCGCGATGGGTTGGTCACGCGATTCACGTCGAATATCCCCAATTGGCGCGGCACCATACCGAGATTGCGCCGCGCTGGCGAGCCCCCGAAAACCGCCGGACGGCGGCCGCCCTCAGCGCGTTTTGCCGTCCTTGGCGAGCCGCTTGAGCCAGGCTTTGGCCTGGCTGCGGACGTTCTTCGGCGCAGTGCCGCCGTACGAGGTGCGGCTCTTCACCGAGGATTCGACGCTCAGCACCGCCAGCACGTCCTTGGTGATGCGCTGTTCGACCGACTGCATCTCGGCGAGCGGCAATTCGTGCAGCGCCACGCCCTTCTTGGCGGCGAGGCCGACGATCCGGCCGGTGACGTGGTGCGCCTCGCGGAACGGCATCTTCAGCGTCCGCACCAGCCAGTCGGCCAGATCGGTCGCGGTAGCATAGCCCTCGCCGGCCGCCGCCTTCATCCGCTCCGGCTCGGGCTCGAGGTCGCGGACCATGCCGGTGATCGCGCGGATCGCCAGCGACAGCGCCGCAAAGCCTTCCATCGCGCCCTGTTTGTCCTCCTGCATGTCCTTCTGATAGGCGAGCGGCAGGCCCTTCATCACGATCAACAGGCCGTTGAGCGCACCGATCACCCGGCCGGTCTTGGCGCGAACCAGCTCGGCAGCGTCCGGATTGCGCTTCTGCGGCATGATCGACGAGCCGGTGGTGAACTTGTCCGACAGCCGGATCAGGCCGACCAGCGGCGAGGTCCAGATCACGATCTCCTCGGCGAAACGCGACAGATGCACCGCGCAGATCGAGGCGGCGGACAACGTCTCCAGCACGAAGTCGCGGTCCGACACCGCATCGAGCGAATTGGCCATCGGCCGGTCGAAGCCGAGCTTGGCGGCGGTGGCGTGGCGGTCGATCGGGAAAGAGGTGCCGGCCAGCGCCGCGGCGCCGAGCGGGCTTTCGTTCAGCCGCTTGCGGGCGTCCTGGAACCGGCCGCGATCACGCGCCACCATCTCCACATAGGCCATCAGGTGATGGCCGAAGGTCACCGGCTGGGCGGTCTGCAAATGGGTGAAGCCGGGCATCACGGTCTCGGCCTGTTCCAGCGCGCGCTCCGCCAGCGCCTGCTGCAGCGCCGCCAGCGCCGCATCGGTTTCGTCCAGCACATCCCGGACGTAGAGCCGGAAGTCGGTCGCGACCTGATCGTTGCGCGAACGCGCGGTGTGCAAGCGCCCGGCGGCCGGGCCGATCAATTCGGCCAGCCGGCTCTCGACATTCATATGGATGTCTTCGAGCGCGCGCTTGAATGTGAATTTGCCGGCCCCGATCTCTGACAGGATCGTGTCTAGACCCTTGCCGATATTTTTCGCATCGTTCGCGGTGATAATGCCCTGCGCGGCCAGCATGGCTGCATGCGCCTTGGACGCCGTGATGTCCTGGGCGTAGAGATGGCGGTCGACGTCGATCGAGACGTTGATCTCTTCCATGATCGCGTCGGGGCGATCGGTGAATCGGCCGCCCCACATCTTGTTGCTCATCTGTCGCCGCTCACGATCATGCTCGCGTCTCAATCACATTTCATCACCAGCAGCCGCCCGCGAACCTGCGCGGCCTGCCGATCGCCGATTGTTCGATGACTGAATCCCAGCCGAATTCCGTCCCGCCGCGCCGGGCCGGCCGCCTGACCATCCTTCTGGCCACGATTGCCGTGCTCGTCGTCGCTGGCGCCGCCGGGATATACGGGATTGGCGGGCTGCAGCGCAATGCGGGCGGCGACCCGGTGTGCCGCCCGGCGGTGGCGCTGGCTCAGCAGCTCAAGCCGCTGGTGCGCGGCGAGGTGGCGGCGGTGACGATGGCGTCGTCGCCGCTGCGGCTGCCCGACCTCGCCTTCACCGACGGCGCCGGCGAGCCCAAGAAACTGTCGGACTTCCGCGGCCGCACCGTGCTGGTGAACCTGTGGGCGACCTGGTGCGTGCCGTGCCGCAAGGAAATGCCGGCGCTCGACGATCTGCAGGCGCAGCTCGGCAGCGAGCGGTTCGAGGTGGTGGCGATCAACATCGACACCCGCGACCCCGCCAAGCCGAGAAAATTCCTCGACGAGGAGAAGCTGACCCGGCTGAGCTACTTCGCCGACCCCACCGCCAAGGTGTTTCAGGATCTCAAATCGGTCGGGCGTGCGCTCGGCATGCCGACCTCGGTGCTGGTCGACGGCAACGGCTGCGAGATCGGCACCATCGCCGGTCCGGCCGAATGGAACAGCGCCGATGCGACCACGCTGATCAAGGCCGCGGTGAAGCCGATCGCGGCGGGTAGAAAGTAACCGACAGCCACCTGCGGTCATTCCGGGGCGGGGGCAGCGGAGCTGCGCCCGAACCCGGAATCCCGAGGTTGTTGAGCACTCGGCCGTTTCCATCACATCGAGATTCCGGGTTCGCGCCTGACGGCGCGCCCCGGAATGACTGATCAATGGCAATGACCGCTTGGAGAGCTCGGATCAGGCGCTGATGTTGAGATTGCCGCCGACGCCGGGGCCGACATTGGCGAGCGAAGGCGAGCCACCCTGTCCGGTGCCGAGCAGCGTCTGCACCGTGTCACGCTCCATGCGCGAAGCCGACGCCTGAAGCGTCGTCGCGATCTGCATCTGCGTGCTGCTGGCCTGCATGGCGAGCGCCGCGCTGATCATGCTCATGTCCATGCAATCAGTCTGGCAGCAAATCGTTAACAATCCGAAGCGAGGCGGCGCGCATTCGATGAAACTGCATCGATCGCGCCGCTGCCCAGGGGACAGCGGCCGAACAGCCGGCGTCGGGAACGGCGGCGTCAAGCCGTGGAGCCGGATCCCTCGCTCAGGTGCACCGCAAAGCCTTCGGCACCGGACGCGCCCAGCTCCGGCCGCAGCTCCATGGTCGGAATCAGATAGTCGCCGCCGTTCTGGCGCCGATACGGAATCGACGGCGTCTCGGCCAGCGTGCGCATCCGCTCCCGCAGCCGTTCGGCCGCCGCGTCGAACCCGGCCGAATCGAGCCGACCGGCCTGATACAGCACGTAGGGCGGCAGCACCTCGCAGCCCGGATAGAACAGAATGCCGTGATGGATCGGGAACAGCAGGTCATCGATTGGCCCGTTGATGCCACGGGGGCCGTAGTGTTGCTCCCAGCCGCCGGTGGTCACGATCAGCATCGCGCGCTTGCCGGCCAGAACGCCCTCGCCGTAGCGATTGCCCCATCGCTTGTCGCTGTGCTCGCCGACCCCATAGGCGAAGCCGCAGGCGAACACCCGCTCGACCCAGCCTTTCAGGATCGCCGGCATGCTGAACCACCACAGCGGGAATTGCAGGATGACGACGTCGGCCCAGAGCAGCTTGTCGATCTCGTCGCGGACGTCCTGGGTCAGTTCGCCAGCATCGAACGCCGCCTTCGACGCGACGGTCGGCAGCAGCCGCTCGTCCGGCGGCAGAGTCGGGAAATCGCCGCGGTCGATCGCCGGCTTCCAGCCCTGGGCATAGAGGTCGGAGACCTGGACCTCGTGGCCGAGACGTTGCAGCTCCGCGACCGCAACGTCGCGCAGCGCGCCGTTCAGCGAGCGCGGTTCGGGGTGGGCGAATACCAGAAGGACTTTCACGACCAGGCTCCTTGCAGTGATGATCAGAGCCTGCTGGTAGCGCTGCCGCGACTATTCCAGTAGCTGCGGATTATCGATATGATTGTTCCGAAAAATGGATAGATCAGCCGTCACGATCGAGCGCATCCGCACCTTCGTTCGCATCGCCGAGCGGGGCAGCCTGTCGGCGGTCGCGCGCGACCTCAATGTCGGCCAGTCCACCGTCACCCGGCAGTTGCAGGAGCTCGAGGCCGCGGTCGGTGCACCGCTGCTGAGCCGCACCACCCGCCGGGTGACGCTGACCGAAGAAGGCAGCCGCTATTACGCGCGCTGCATTCAGATCCTGCGGCTGCTCGACCAGGCCGGCGACGAAGCGCTCGGTGCCTCCGGGGCGGCCGCCGGCACCATCCGGCTCTCCTGCACGGCCTCGTTCGGCGTGCTGCACGCCAGCCGGCTGATCTTCGCGTTCCAGGATCGCTATCCGGAGATCGGCATCGATTTCGGCCTGACCGATCGGCGGGTCGATCTGGTGCGCGAGGGCGTCGATCTGGCGATCCGGCTGGCTCCGCTGACCGACAGCTCATTGAAACTGCGAACGCTCGGCCACAGCCACCGCCTGCTGGTGGCCTCGCCGGACTATTTGGCGGCGCATGGCAGGCCGGAATCGCCGCAGGACCTGTCGCGCCATCAGGGCGTCCGCATGATGAACGTCGCCGGCAGCGACATGCTGGTCTTGCAGGGACCGGATCAGGAGACACACCGGGTGCTGTTCGACGGCCGGCTCAGGGTCGATCACGGGCTCGCGGCGCGCGAAGCCATGATCGCCGGGCGCGGCATCGCCGCCACTCATCGCTGGCTGGTCGACGATCTGCTGGAGGCGGGGCGGCTCGAGGTTCTGCTGCCGGAGTATCGGCTGCCGCCGGTACCGCTCAATCTGTTGATCGTGCCGGAGCGCGCCGGGATCGCACGCGTGCGGCTGCTGATCGACTTCCTGGCCGAGCAGATCCGGAGCGTGCCGGGGATCGAATGAGAACGGTCGAGCGATCCGATCAGCGGGTCGGTACCGGCTTGTCGCCGCGGTAGTCGTAGAAACCGCGCTGTGTCTTGCGGCCGAGCCAGCCGGCTTCGACGTACTTCACCAGCAGCGGGCACGGCCGGTACTTGGAGTCGGCGAGCCCCTCGTGCAGCACCTGCATGATCGACAGGCAGGTATCGAGGCCGATGAAGTCGGCCAGCTCCAGCGGTCCCATCGGGTGATGCGCGCCGAGCTTCATCGCCATATCGATGGCTTCGACGTTGCCGACGCCTTCGTACAGCGTGTAGATCGCCTCGTTGATCATCGGCAACAGGATGCGGTTGACGATGAACGCCGGGAAATCCTCGGACACCGCGATCTGCTTGCCGAGCTTGGTGACGAACGCCTTCGCGGTCTCGAAGGTGGCGTCGTCGGTCGCGATGCCGCGGATCAGCTCGACCAGCTCCATCACCGGCACCGGATTCATGAAGTGAATGCCGATGAAGCGCTCCGGCCGGTCGGTCGAGGCGGCCAGACGCGTGATCGAGATCGACGAGGTGTTGGAGGCGACGATCGCCTCCGGCTTCAGCACCGCGCACAGCTCGCTGAAGATCTTGCGCTTGGTCTCTTCCTTCTCGACCGCGGTCTCGATCACGAGATCGCAGTCGGACAGCCCGTCCAGCTTCTCGGTCGCGGTGATCCGCGCCAGCGCAGCCTTGCGGGCGTCTTCGGTGATGAGCTTCTTGGCGATCTGGCGCGACAGGTTGCCGTTGATGGTGGCCATCGCCGATTTCAGCCGGTCGGCGGAGACATCGTTCAGGATCACGTCGAACCCGCCGAGGGCGGCCACGTGAGCGATGCCGTTGCCCATCTGCCCCGCGCCGATTACGCCGACTTTTTTAATTGCTGCCGCCATCTCTCATCTCGTTCGGAGCACAGCCGCGTCTCGCGGCCGGTGCATCTTCGCACATTCCCGCGCCGCTGTCCGTGTTTCGGCGCCCGGACAGTTAGCCGGTTAACGCTTAAGGCTTCCGCAACGAACCCGGCCGGGAGGCCGGGTTCGTCCGCCGCGAGGGCGTTTACTTGCCGAGCTTGCCGAGCTCCTCGGTCAGCTCCGGGACAGCCTGGTAGAGGTCGGCGACCAGTCCGTAGTCTGCGACCTGGAAGATCGGCGCGTCTTCGTCCTTGTTGATCGCGACGATCACCTTGGAGTCCTTCATGCCGGCCAGATGCTGGATCGCGCCGGAAATGCCGATCGCGACATACAGCTCCGGGGCCACCACCTTGCCGGTCTGGCCGACCTGCCAGTCGTTCGGGGCGTAGCCGGCATCGACCGCGGCGCGCGAGGCGCCGACACCGGCGCCGAGCTTGTCGGCGAGCGGCTCGATGTACTTGGTGAAGTTCTCGCGGCTCTGCATCGCACGGCCGCCGGAGACGATGATCTTCGCCGACGACAGTTCGGGGCGATCGCTCTTGGCGACCTCTTCGCCGACGAAGCTCGACAGGCCCGGATCTTCCGCCGCCGCGACGGTCTCGACCGCGGCGCTGCCACCCTCGCCCGGGGTCGCCTGGAAGGTCGAGGTGCGGACGGTGATGACCTTCTTGGCGTCCTTCGACTTCACGGTCTGGATCGCGTTGCCGGCGTAGATCGGACGCTCGAAGGTGTCGGGCGCCACCACCTTGATGATCTCCGATACTTGCATCACGTCGAGCAGCGCGGCGACGCGCGGCATCACGTTCTTGAACCGCGAGGTCGCCGGAGCGACGATCGCGTCGTAGCTGCCGGCGAGCGAGACGATCAGCGCGGCCAGCGGCTCGGCGAGATCGTGCTCATAGGCCGGCGCTTCGGCGAGCAGCACCTTGGCGGCGCCCTGCAGCTTGGCGGCGGCATCGGCCGCGGCCTTGCAGCCCTGGCCGGCGACCAGCACGTGCACTTCGCCGCCGAGCGCGGCGGCGGCGGTCATCGCCTTGTTGGTGGCGTCCTTGAGCTGAGCGTTGTCGTGTTCGGCAATCAGCAGCGTGGTCATCAGATTACACCCGCTTCGTTCTTGAGCTTCGAAACCAGTTCGGCGACGTCCTTGACCTTGACGCCGGCCTTGCGGCCGCCCGGCTCGACGGTCTTCAGAACTTCCAGGCGCGGCGAAACGTCGACGCCGTAGTCGGCCGCGGTCTTCTCCGCGATCGGCTTCTTCTTGGCCTTCATGATGTTCGGCAGCGAGGCGTAGCGCGGCTCGTTGAGCCGCAGGTCGGTGGTGACGATCGCCGGGCCCTTCAGCTTGACGGTCTGCGAACCGCCGTCGACTTCACGCGCCACGGTGAAGTCGGAGCCGTCGACTTCGAGCTTCGAGGCGAAGGTCGCCTGCGCCCAGCCGAGCAGCGCGGCCAGCATCTGGCCGGTCTGGTTGCTGTCGTCGTCGATCGCCTGTTTGCCGAGGATGATCAGTCCCGGCTTTTCTTCGTCGGCCACGCCCTTCAGAATCTTGGCGACCGCCAGCGGCTCGACGACGCCGTCGGCCTTGACCAGGATGCCGCGGTCGGCGCCCATGGCGAGGCCAGTGCGCAGGGTTTCCGACGCCTGCGCCGGTCCGATCGAGACCACGACGACTTCGGTCGCCTTGCCGGCCTCCTTGAGGCGCAGCGCTTCTTCGACGGCGATCTCGTCGAACGGATTCATCGACATCTTGACGTTGGCGAGTTCAACGCCCGACCCGTCGCTCTTGACGCGGATCTTGACGTTGTAGTCGACCACGCGCTTGACCGGCACCAGAACCTTCATCGATCCTCTTTCGTGTTGCGGTGGGTAATCTTTAGTTGTGGCGGCGGAACCTAAAGCCCCTCCTAACCGGGGTCAACGCGGCAAAGCCAAAAACCGCCATGTTCCCTAGCGGTTCTGGCCCGGCACCCAGAGAACGTCGGAGGCGCCGCCGTCGTTCACCGTGCGGGCCGCGACAAACAGGAAGTCCGACAACCGGTTGACGTACTGGACGGCCGCCGGGGTGACCTTCTCGTGCGGGCGGGTCGACAGTTCCACCATCGCGCGTTCCGCGCGGCGGCAAATCGTCCGCGCTACATGCAGGTAAGCGGCTGCCGGCTTGCCGCCCGGCAGCACGAACGAAGTGAGCGGCGCCAGCCGCTCGTTGAGCCGATCGATATCCCGCTCCAGGCGCTCGACCTGGCTCGACAACACCCGCAGCCGCTCGGCCTTGCCGTCGCGCTCCGGAACCGCAAGGTCGGCGCCGAGGTCGAACAGATCGTTCTGAATACGCCCGATCATGGCGTCGAGTTCCGGCAGGTCCGACAGATGCAGCCGCACCACGCCGAGCGCGGCGTTGGTCTCGTCGACAGTGCCATAGGCCGCAATCCGCGGGTCGGATTTCGGCCGCCGCTCGCCCGAGCCGAGGGCGGTGGTGCCGTCGTCGCCGCTGCGGGTATAGATTCGATTGAGCACGACCATTGCGCGGGATTCCTGCTGCGGAAGATCCTGTGAAGCCGGAGTTTGATGAGCCGGGGCTTGGTGGGCAGCTAACGGCCGAGCGCCCAGATCGCAAGCATGGTGATGACGATGGCGACGAATTGCAGCAACACCCGCCATCGCATCAGGGTCTGCGACCTGTTCGGCGAGCCGCCCCGCATCATGTTGATCAAGCCGAGCATGAGCACCAGCGCGACGGCGCCGAGCGCGACCGGCAGGGCGATTGAACTCAGAAAGGTTGCCATCTAGGTTTCATAACACCGCCGCCGCCCCCGCGCCATCCCCACGGGGGCGCCCGACGCAACGATCCCGGGTGGAGCCGGTTAGTAACGGATGCTAAGGTTCTGCCATCCCGCCGGCCGCAACTCGACAAGGTGACCCGTGAGGCAGATTCGCTACGCCTATGCGGTCGCGGTCGACGCGTTCTACACGTTCCTGGCCGACGACGGATGGGCGATCGCCAGCCACATCGCGCTGTCGACCCTGATGGCGCTGTTTCCGTTTCTGATCGTACTCACCTCGCTGGCCGGCTTCGTCGGCTCGCGTGAGCTCGCCGACCGCGCCGCCGAACTGCTGCTCGACGTCTGGCCGGCTCAGGTCGCGAGCACGCTGTCGGGCGAAATCCACGACGTGCTGACCACCACCCGAGGCGGCGTTCTGACGGTCGGCCTGCTGCTGGCACTGTACTTCGCCTCCAACGGCGTCGAGAGCCTGCGGGTCGGCCTCAACCGCGCCTATGCGGTGATCGAGCCGCGGGCGTGGTACCTGCTGCGGCTGGAGTCGATCGGCTACACCCTGGTGGCGGCGTTCACCGCACTGGCGATGGGGTTCCTGATCGTGCTCGGACCGCTGATCCTGGCCACCGCGCGGCGCTACGTGCCGCTGATAGTCCAAAACAACGAGCCGCTGCTGACGATCGGCCGCTACGGCATTGCCATCACGGCGCTGACCGTGGCGCTGTTCCTGCTGCACGCCTATCTGCCGGCGGGGCGGCGTTCGTTCAAGCAGATCCTGCCCGGCATCGTCTTCACCATGGCGGCTTCGCTGATCTCGGGCGTCGCGTTCGGCATGTATCTGGCGCGCTTCGCCAACAATTACGTAACGATGTATGCGGGGTTGGGCTCGGTGATCATCGCGCTGGTGTTCCTGTATTTCATCGCGGCGATCTTCGTTTACGGCGGCGAACTCAATGCCGCGATCATCAAGTCGCGGCTGCCCGAGGGGACGACGCTGCAAGAAGCGCAGTTGCGAGCGCCCGGGGCGAAACCGGCTTGAGCAGGAAGCCGTCGGCGCCGGCCTGACGCGCCGCCGCTTCGTCCTGATCGCGCCCCGACACTCCGATGATCGGAATCGCGCCGAGCGGCGGCGGCAGTGTTCGGATACGCTCGATCGCCTCGATGCCGCTGATCCCGGGCAGCACCATATCCATCAGCACCGCGTCGAACTCGCCCTTTGCCAGACGCTCCGGCACTGCTTCGCCGCTGCCGACGAAATCGCACTGATGGCCGAGTTCGCTGAGGATGGCGTTGAGCACCACCCGGCCAAACGGATTGTCTTCGACGCTGAGGATTCGCAGCCGGCCGCCCCCCGCGGCCCGGACGGCGCCGCTTGCGGTGGACATCTGCGGCGGCTTGGCGCGCTCCAGCGTCACGGCCAGGGTGAAGACCGTCCCGCCGCGCGGACGCTGCACCACCGTGACGTCGCCGCCGAGCGCCCGGGCGATCTGTCGCACCGACGACAGCCCGAGGCCGGCGCCGCCGAACCGCGCGGCGATGCTGACATTGGCCTGGGAGAACGGCCGGAACAGCCGCTTGATCTCGGCCAGCGACAGCCCGATGCCGCTGTCGGACACCGCGAACGAGACCTGCGACTTGCCGGGGCCGGCAGCCGTGGCGGCGACCTTCAGCGCGACGTCGCCGCGCTCGGTGAACTTCACCGCGTTGTCGATCAGGTTTTCCAGCGCGGCGCGCAACCGCACCGCATCGCCGATCGCAAACCCCGGCAGTCGCGGCGAGATCGTCACCGTGGCGCGCAGCCCCTTGGCGGCGGCGCGGCCGGACAGCGAATCGCCGGCATGACGCGCCAGCGCCCGCAGATCGAAGAACTCCGAGCGCAGTCCGAGCCCGGTGGTGCCGAGCCGTGCGGCGTCGACGAACAAGGTGGCGAGGCCGGACAGATGCTCGGCGCCGGCCTTGATGGTGTCGACCCAGCGCCGCTCGCGCTCACCGAGGTCGGAGGTCGCGAGCAATTCGCTGACAGCCAGGATACCGGTCAGCGGGGTCCGGACCTCGTGCGCGAAGGTCGCCAGCACGGTCTCGATCATGCCGGACGACGCCGGTTTCTTACGCCGGACGCGTTTCACCGGCGTCCGCTTCACCTGCGTCCGCCCGCTGCGCAACGCGCGCGATTTCACCGCCATGAGTCCCCCGAGCCGTCCCGGCCACAATGCCACGCCCGAACCCGTCGAGTCACGCCGGGAAGTCCGCTGCGCTGCCATCCCTCGCGACCATCAGGCGACCGTCAGGCAGGCGCTGCCAGCCCAACCATGGTCCGGACCTCGGCCGGCGTGACGCCTGCTGCGCGCAGCTCACGCAGGCCGGTGGCGCCGGTCGATTTCGACAGTTTGCGGCCCTCCGCGTCGCGCAGCAGCGCATGGTGCCGGTACACCGGCGGCGGCAGGCCGAGCAGGTGCTGCAGCAGCCGGTGCACCGAGGTCGACCAGAACAGATCGGCGCCGCGCACCACTTCGGTGACGCCCTGCAGGGCATCGTCGATCACCACCGAGAGGTGGTAGCTGGTCGGCGTCTCCTTGCGCGCGACGATGACGTCCCCCCACGCCTCCGGTCGCGCCCCGATCGTGCCGGCCTCGCCCCCTGGGCCGCTGCCGAGCTCCCGCCAGCTCAGTTCGCCGGCGAGTGCAAGGGCAGCCGCCATATCCAACCGCAGCGCATAGGGAATGCCAGCGGCAATCAGTTCGGCCCGTTCCACCGCCGCGAGCCGCTGACCGATCCCCGGATACAGCGGCGCGCCGTCGGGATCGCGCGGCCACTCCGCGACCTGATCCTGCGCCGCGACCAGCCGGGCGATCTCGGCGCGGCTTTCGAACGCCGGATAGACCAGTCCCCGCGCCGCAAGCCGCTCGACCGCACTGCGATACAGTTCGAGGTGGTCCGACTGCCGCCGCACCTCGCCGTCCCACGCGACGCCGAGCCAGGCCAGATCTTCGTAGATCGCCTGTTCGAACTCCGGCCGGCAGCGGGTGCGGTCGATGTCCTCGATCCGCAGCAGCAGCGTGCCCCCGCTCGCCCGCGCCAGATCGGCATTCAGCAGCGCCGAATAGGCATGGCCGAGATGCAGATACCCGTTCGGACTCGGAGCAAATCGGAAAACGGGTGGCGGCATTGAACCCCTGACGTCATTGCCGGACTTGATCCGGCAATCCATCGGATGAGAGACTCTCTTACGATAGCGGATGGATGTGCGGGTCAAGCCCGCGCATGACGCCGGAAAGCCGAACCACCTGATGACCATCCATCTCGACAGCCAGGCCGACCTCGATGACGCCATCACCACGCTGGTGGAACGGGACCCGCGGCTGAGGCCGGTGCTTCAGGTCGCCGGCATGCCGGCGCTGCGCCGGCGCGAGCCGGGCTTTGCCGGCCTCGCCGCGATCGTCTGCGGTCAGCAGCTTTCGACCGCCTCGGCGGCAGCGATCTGGGGCCGGGTGTCGGCGGCGTTCGAGCCGTTCGAGCACGGCGCGATCAAGCGGGCGCGGCCCGACCGGCTGGCGCGGCTCGGGCTGTCGACCGCGAAGATCAAGACGTTGAAGGCGCTTGCCAAAGAGCTCGCCACCGAACGGCTCAACCTCGATGTGCTGGCCGAAGAAGACGCCGACGCCGCCCACGCCACGCTGACGGCGCTGCACGGCATCGGGCCGTGGACCGCCGACATCTATCTGTTGTTCTGCCTCGGCCACGGCGACGCCTGGCCGGCCGGCGACCTCGCGGTGCAGGAGGCGATGCGGATCGGCCTCGGCCTGAAAGCGCGTCCCACCGTGAAGCAGATGGCCCCGCTCGCCGAACCCTGGCGTCCGCTGCGCGGCGCCGCCGCGCATCTGTGGTGGGCGTATTACCACGCCGTGAAGCGGCGCGAGGGTGTGATCGGCGACGACGAGGCGGCGAACACCAAGGCGGCCAACACCAAGGCCACACAACAAAAGCCCGCCGCCCCGCCGCCGCGCAGACCCCGTCCGTCATCCCCGTGAGGCGGCCGCGCACCAGTCGCGGAGACATGAGTCGCGCGCAACCGTGATCGTTCGAACCAAGCGACGCTCGCATCTCAGAGGCTCGCCGGACATAACTCCGTTTCGATCGCGCCCTTTCGCGCCGCCTGACCGGCCGCCGCGACAGGTTCTGATCGCCATGCTGGAGTAGGGCGCCGCTGCAACTTGGAGTTCCGGCTCCAGTGGAACCGATCGGTTGCTGATCCGTTGACCGTGCGCAAATCGGTCCATCCTTTGCCGATGGATCGCCACGTTCGGCGCTGGCGGCGTGGCACACCGCAGCCGGAGTGGGAGTGTATGACCGACAGCGCGAGCGCCGCGATCACCCCGCCGCAGGCTCAGGTCGTCGAGCAGGCCGGTGCGCGGGTGGTCGAAACCGATATTCCGGCGCGCCTCGACGGTCTGCTGTGGAGCGGCTTCCACACCCGGGTGGTGGCGGCGCTCGGCATTACCTGGATTCTGGATGGTCTGGAAGTGACGCTCGCCGGCGCGCTGGCGGGGGCGTTGAAGGACAGTCCGGTCCTGCGCTTCTCCAACCTCGACGTCGGCCTCGCCACCAGCGCCTATCTGGCGGGCGCCGTGATCGGCGCGATCGGATTCGGCTGGCTGACCGACCGGATCGGGCGCAAGAAGCTGTTCTTCATCACCTTGGCGCTGTACCTCAGCGCGACCGCCGCAACGGCGCTGTCGTGGGATATCGCCAGCTACGCGCTGTTTCGGTTTCTCACCGGTGCCGGCATCGGCGGCGAGTACACCGCGATCAACTCCACCATCCAGGAACTGATGCCCGCGCGGTATCGCGGCTGGACCGATCTGGTGATCAACGGCAGCTTCTGGATCGGCGCGGCGATCGGGGCGGTGGGCGCGATCGTTCTGCTCGACCCCGCCGTGATCGATCCCGAATACGGCTGGCGGCTGGCCTATCTGACCGGGGCGGTCATCGGCCTGGTGGTGTTCGCGATGCGCTGGTGGATTCCGGAAAGCCCGCGCTGGCTGATGATCCACGGTCAGCCGGAGCGCGCCGAAGCGATCGTCGCCGACATCGAGCGCGATGCGCGGCGCGCGGCCGATCGTCCGCTGGTGTTGCCGAAGATCAGGCTGCGGATGCGAACCCACACCCCGCTGCTGGAGATTGCCCGGACTCTGTTTGCGACCTATCGGCAGCGCTCGCTGGTCGGGCTGGTGCTGATGGGCGCGCAGGCGTTCTTCTACAATGCGATCTTCTTCACCTATGCGCTGGTTCTGACCGATTTCTTCGGCATCCCCGCAAATGATGTCGGCTGGTACATCCTGCCGTTCGCGGCCGGCAATTTTCTCGGGCCGCTGCTGCTCGGCCGGTTGTTCGATACGCTCGGCCGCCGCACCATGATCGGCTTCACCTACGGCGTTTCGGCGATCCTGCTGGCGCTGTCCGGCTACCTGTTCTCGATCGGCGCGCTCAGCGCGCAGGGCCAGACGATCGCCTGGATGGTGATCTTCTTCTTCGCATCGCCCGCCGCCAGCGCGGCCTATCTCACCGTCAGCGAGACGTTTCCGCTGGAAGTTCGTGCGCTGGCGATCGCGATCTTCTATGCCATCGGCACCGGCATCGGCGGTGTCGCCGGACCGGCGCTGTTCGGTGCGCTGATCGATACCGGATCGCGTGGCAGCGTGTTCGCCGGTTACCTGCTCGGATCGTCCCTGATGATGGCGGCGGCTGTCATCGGTTGGAGGTATGCTGTAGCGGCCGAACGCCGGCCGCTGGAACACGTCGCGCGGCCGCTCGCCGCCACACAGGAGCATCGATGACAACCAAGCTCGTTCGACCGTCCTCGCAACCGGCCGTTTCGGCCGCGGTGGCAGGCGCGCTGATCCCGCAGCTCGATCGGTGTGCGCTGCTGCTCGATATCGACGGTACGTTGCTGGACATGGCGCCGACCCCGCGCGAAGTCTGGGTGCCGCCGGAGCTGGAACAAACTCTGACCAAACTCCTGGTCAGAACCTCCGGCGCGCTGGCGCTGGTCAGCGGCCGGTCGATCAACGATATCGATCTGATCTTCGCGCCGATGCGGCTGCCCGCGGTCGGCGGTCACGGCGCCGAGATGCGGCTGTCGGGCGACGGCGAAGCGGTGGCGACGCACGCGCCGCCGCTCGATCCCGACCTCAAGAGCCGGCTCGCGGCGATCGCCCGCATCAGTCCCGGTATTCTGCTCGAGGACAAAGGCTACTCGCTGGCGCTGCACTATCGTCTGGCACCGCACACTGAAAAAGCGATCTACGAGTCGGTCGCAGCGATCCGGGCCGAACATCCCGAGGCGCCGCTGGAGGTTCTGCCCGGCAAGTCGGTCTGCGAGATCAAGCATGCCGGCTTCACCAAGGCGACCGGCGTAGTGGAACTGATGAAACACGCGCCGTTCCATGGCCGCCGACCGGTATTCATCGGCGACGACGTGACCGACGAAACCGTGTTCGCAATCATGCCGGACCTCGACGGCGTCGCGTTCTCGGTGGGACGCGACAGCGAACTCACCGCAGGTCGTTTCGACGAGCCGCGCGATGTGCGCGACTGGCTCGCAGGTCTACTCGGCCCGACCGCGTAGTCCGGTGCGGTTCCGCACGCAGAACCCGTCGCAACGCGCAATGTTTGGAAAAGTTCCGGCTTCGCCATGGAACGATCACGATGAATGGATGTTAATCTCCGCAGCGTCACGCAGACGCACCAGACAATTGGGGAGCCGGAGGGAGACGTGAACCTGATCGTGGTTTCGAACCGAGTTGCCCGTGCGTCGGGGAACGAACCGATGACGGGCGGATTGGCGGCAGCGCTGCTGCCTGTGGTGGAGAAATCCGGGGCGATATGGGTCGGGTCGAGCGGGCGGGTCCGTGACGGTGTTCACCGCGAACCTTTCGCCGAGATCGAACAGCTCGGCGCCGGCGCGCTCGCGATGCTGGACCTGCCGGCGGCGCATTACGGCGGGTACTACGAAGGCTTCGCCAATTCGGCGCTGTGGCCGGCGCTGCATTCCCGCCCGGATCTGATCCGGGTCTCGCACGACGATTACCGCTCGTATCGCGAAGTCAATGCGTTCATGGCGCGGGCGTTGCTCCGCTTCCGCAAGCCGGACGCGGCGTTCTGGATTCAGGACTATCACTTCCTCGCCCTCGGCGCGGAATTGCGCCAGCTCGGCGTGAACCACCCGATCGGGTTCTTCCTGCACACACCGTGGCCGTCGCGCGCCACCATCGGCTGCGTTCCGCATCATCGCGAACTGATCGAGGCGATGCTGGCCTATGATCTGATCGGATTCCAGACCGAAGAGGACCGCGGTAATTTCCTCGGCTATGTCGGATCCGAACTCGGCCTGGAGGTCGCCGACGGTGCGGTGACCACGGCGAGCGGAACGACGCGTTGCGAGGTGTTCGCAATCAGCATCGACTCCGGCGCATTCGCCCATCAGGCACAGAAGGCGATGACCCATCCGGAAGTGTCGCGCCTGCGCAAAAGTCTCAATGGCGAGAAGCTGGTGATCGGGGTCGATCGGCTCGACTATTCGAAAGGCCTGATCAACCGGGTCAAGGCGTTCGACAAGATGTTGTCCGACCGGCCTGCTTTGCAGCGGGCAGTGTCGCTGCTCCAGATCGCGACTCCGTCCCGCGGCACGATCGAGGCTTACGGCAATCTGCAAGGCGATCTCGCCAAGCTGGTCAGCGACGTCAACGGCCGGCTCGGCGAGGTCGACTGGACCCCGATCCGCTATCTCAACAAGGGCTATCGCCAGAGCGTGCTGGCCGGGCTGTATCGCTCGGCGCATGTCGGGCTGGTCACGCCGCTTCAGGACGGCATGAATCTGGTGGCGAAGGAATATGTCGCCGCCCAGAATCCGATCGATCCCGGCGTGCTGGTGCTGTCGAAATTCGCCGGCGCCGCCAACGAGCTCGACACCGCCCTGCAGGTCAATCCGCACGACATCGACGGCATGTCGCGGGTGATCGCCGCCGCGCTGGCGATGCCGCTGACCGAGCGCCGGCTGCGCTGGGAGGCGATGATGGCCAAGCTGCGCGACAACAGCATTCAGCGCTGGTTCGGCGATTTCGTCGGGGCGCTGGAGCGCGCGCACGCCGACAATCGCAGCCACGCTCCGATTCCGCTGGCGCCGTCGGCGCCGCCATCCTCGATGATGCTGGCCGGCGGCTGGTCACGGCGAACACCCCGGGCGGTCGGCGGCGCGGTGCTGCAATAGAGCGCGGGTCCCTCGGGGGACAGCGGCCTACGACGCGCCGCCGGCGGCCAGTCAGGCCGAGCGGTCGCGCCGAAGGGCCGGATTGGGCGTGAATTTTCCCCACCGGCGGCGCAATCCCTTGCCAAATCCGCCCGACGCGGTCATGAGAGGGCGCCCGGAGAGGTGGCCGAGTGGTTGAAGGCGCACGCCTGGAACGCGTGTGTGCGGGAAACCGTACCGTGGGTTCGAATCCCACTCTCTCCGCCATGGCTTCCAAAAACCCGAGTGATTCAAATTCACTAGACAATTTAAGGCTTTCTGCAAGCGCCAAGTGGTACACGAAAGTGGACACAAATGGCCTTTAAAATGCAGAGTCCTTGGAAGAATCCCCGAAAATTGGTGGTTCAGGCGGCGAGTGCCGGCCAACCTTGTCGCGTTTATGGGGGGTAAGCGCGAGATCAAATTTTCGCTTGGCACCTCCGACCCCAAACTCGCGGAGGTTATCTTTCGGGAGAAAAACGCTGAGATCGAGCGGCTTTGGCACGAGCATCTCCACGGCCACCAATATGCCAAGCTGTCTCAGCGGCAAATCTCGGCGTTGGCAGGCGAATTCTACCAGGAAACAATTGCGGCTCACCGGGACAATCCAGGTCGCGCTGCCGAGTGGGACTTAGAGCTCAGGCGGTTGCGCGAGAAAAAGCGGCGTTTTCTACCGATCCCCCCGAATTTCCACCTTCGAATGAGCTTTGCCAAGGAAGCTGACGCCTTTCTGGAGAGGAAGGGGCTCCGGCTTTCGGGACAAATTCAGGATCTCTTCATCGAGGAATTTGTCCGCGCCAAAGTCCAAGCGGCCGAACACATCAAGAAACTGGCCGGCGGTGATTGGCGGCCCGATCCTGACGCGGGACGCTTTGCCCCTTCAGAGGCTTTGAAATCCGCCGGTGCGGTCGATGCCATGGACATGTTCGAGCGCTACGCCGACGAAGCCGACCTCGCCGACAAGACACGCCGTTCTTGGCGAACGAAGCTGAAATCGCTGATGGAGTTTGTTGGGCACGACGACCTAGCTGTGAGCTTTCATTAGGTTGTCCATCCGGTCCGGACCGGGGATGCTGAGGTTGCGATGCTTCAGTATCCAGGGAGGGACCGGATGAACATTCACA
>NZ_UFQQ01000015.1 GCF_900218015.1 Rhodopseudomonas pentothenatexigens
TGGGGCTACGCCGTGCAGGGCGCTCTGTCGCTCAAGAACCTGCCGACCGGCCCCGGCGACAGCATCAACATCACGGCGACCTACTCGAACGGCGCCAGCCGGTACGTGCTGGGCGGCGTGAGCCCGAACTCGTTCGCGATCTACGGCAACAACTCGGTGCCGGGTACCTACCAGAGCGTCGCGTTCGGCGTTGCGTCTGACGGCGTGTTCGCCGGCACCAACAACCTGAACGGCACCGGCATCGAAAAGACCAATGCCTGGGGCGTCCGTGGTGCGTTCAACCACAACTGGAGCCCGTACTGGTCGACCTCGCTGTTCGGATCGTACACCAAGATCGACTACAACGGCACCGCGACCGCTCTGATCTGCACCGGTCTGGGCGCCAACGTGGCCGGCTTCAGCTGCAACCCGGACTTCGCGATCTCCCAGATCGGTACCGTCACCCGCTGGACTCCGGTCAAGGGTCTGACCCTGTCGGGCGAAGTGATGTACACCTATCTGGACCAGGCCTCGACCGGCGTGCTGCCGCTGACCGCTGCGGCGACCAAGCCGGCCGCGTTCTACGAGTTCAAGGACCAGGGCGTCTGGAGCGGCAACCTCCGCGTTCAGCGCAATTTCTGATCCTCGCTTCCAAAGCGATCATCGACCAACCCCGGCGGGCAACCGCCGGGGTTTTTCTTTGCGGGCGGAGACGATCTGATTGATTCCGGCTGTCAGCTGACCGACTGCACAAACGCAAGTTCGGATCTGAAGACGCGCTCGGCTCAGCGCATCGTTATCAGCAGAGTTCGTCCCTTCTGCTCGCCACAGGTCTGTTTTCGCGCATCAGTGCGGATATCGGCTGTCGATGGGCGGTACTCATTGAGTAAATTACCTGTTGTAGTCAGGCAAAATACTCATATACTTATGAGCAAGGTCAGCGGGTGATCGGTGACCGTCGAAGGAGAAGATTTCGATTCCTTCATGAGACCTCCAGGAAACCTCCGGCAATGCCCTGCCGGAGGTTTTCGCTTTTGCAAGGCCAGCGACGGCCGGCCAGCACCTCCGGCACACGGACCGGTCGACGACCGTTATCGGCGCGGACCAGCCTTGCAAACACAGCATGCCACCCGCCTCGCTTAACTCGGACGTCTTCGGCATCGGCGGTCAATTCATGCGACGGAGTTTGATTGAGGAATCAAACAGCTGCCGAATAGCGCTGTGCCGGATGCGGCGATCAGATGCCGCGCAGGGCGCCCTTCCCGGGCTGCGCGCATGCCTCCTTCGCCATAGGTTGCATGGTTCTTTTCGTCACAGCGACTAGACGAATCGCATCAATCCCCTGGCCGCTCCTAGCAAGAAAGAGTCGTTGATGGTCAACGCCGAGCGCATCCTTGCTCCCCACCTCCGCTCCAAGGTCATGACCGCAGCCGATGCGGCCGCGCTGATCCCGTCCGGCGCCCATGTCGGCATGAGCGGCTTCACCGGGGCCGGCTATCCCAAGCTGCTGCCGCTGGCGCTCGCCGAACGCATCAACGCGCATCACGCCCGCGGCCAGAAGTTCAAGGTCAGCGTCTGGACCGGCGCCTCCACCGCGCCCGAGCTCGATGGCGCGCTGGCCAAGGTCGACGGCATCGAAATGCGGCTGCCGTATCAATCCGATCCGACCTGCCGCAAACGCATCAACGCCGGGCGGATGGAGTACATCGACATCCATCTGTCGCACGTCGCCCAGCACGCCTGGTTCGGCTTCCTCGGCAAGCTCGACATCGCGGTCGTCGAAGTCGCCGGCATCCGCGAGGACGGCAGCCTGATCCCGTCGTCGTCGATCGGCAACAACAAGACCTGGCTGGATCTCGCCGACAAGGTGATCCTCGAGGTCAACGCCTGGCAGGACATCCGCCTCGAAGGCATGCACGACGTGTACTACGGCACCCAACTGCCGCCGAACCGCAAGCCGATCCCGATCGTCGCCTCCGGCGATCGAATCGGCGAGCAGTATCTGCGCTGCGACCCGGCCAAGATCGTCGCGATCGTCGAGACCAACCTGCCCGACCGCAACTCGGCATTTTCGCCGCCCGACGACATGTCGCAGGCGATCGCCGGCCACATCCTGGATTTTCTCGGCCACGAGGTGAAGAAGGGTCGGCTGCCGCATAACCTGCTGCCGCTGCAATCGGGCGTCGGCAATGTCGCCAACGCGGTAATGGCCGGGCTCGAAGACGGGCCGTTCGAAAATCTCACCGCCTATACCGAAGTGCTGCAGGACGGCATGTTGCACCTGTTGCGCAAGGGCAAGCTGACCCACGCCTCGGCGACCGCGCTGTCGCTGTCGCCCGACGGCTACGATGAATTCCTGCGCAATCTCGACTTCTATCGCGAGCGGATCGTGCTGCGGCAGCAGGAGATCTCCAACCACCCGGAGGTGATCCGCCGGCTCGGCGTAATCGCTATGAACGGCATGATCGAGGCCGACATCTACGGCAACGTCAACTCGACCCACGTGATGGGTACCAGCATCATGAACGGCATCGGGGGCTCCGGCGACTTCGCCCGAAACAGTTTCCTGTCGTTCTTCATGACACCGTCGGCCGCAAAAGGCGGCAAGATCTCCTGTATTGTGCCGATGGCCTCGCACGTCGACCATACCGAGCACGACGTCCAGGTGATCGTGACCGAGCAGGGTCTCGCCGATCTGCGCGGCCTGTCGCCGAAGCAGCGCGCCAAGGTAATCATCGAGAACTGCGCACACCCGACCTTCCGGCCGGCGCTGAAGGAGTATTTCAAGCGCGCGCTGGAATATTCGCCGGGCCTCCACACCCCGCACATTCTAGACGAAGCGCTGACCTTCCTGCCGAACTGGATGGCCAACAAGGCCGCCCGCGAGGCCTGGCGCGACGACGCCGTGGTGCAGGCCGACGCCTGGCGGTAGGGACCGACTACGTCCCTCTCGCGTCATTGCGAGCGAAGCGAAGCAATCCAAAGCTCGGTGCACTGAGCTGGATTGCTTCGTCGCTTCGCTCCTGGCACCGACGAGAAGCAAACTTTGATTATTCAGCCGGCTGCAATCCGGCGGTCTTCCTCCGAGGAGCGATCCAGAATGCGTCGGGTCGCTCGAACAGGAAGGTCGCCCCGCTCTTGACCGCCAGCTTCCAGATGATCAGCGCACCGATGACCCCGGCGACGTTCACGGCGATTGCAATCACGCCGACATCGAGAAACGGTGCGAACTTCAGCAGCAGCGTGCGACTGACGGCCATCGGCAGGAAGAACGCCAGATAGATCACGATCGAATGCTCGCCGCAGAACCGCAGGCCGTCGAGCCAGCGCCTCTCGGCGAGCAGCGTGCCCGCCGTGATGATCGCGCAGGCGCCGGCGAGGCCGAGCAGCAGCGAGACCAGCGGCAGGTCCGCCCAGCCGAGAGATACGATCGCGGCGTTGATCGCCACCCACAATATCAGCCCTCCGAGCGCCAGCGCCGGCCGGGCACGGGCCGTGTCCGACAGCGCGAACACCTGCCGGGCGAACAGATAGCCGGTGTAGAAATAGAAGAACTTGCCGCAGAACTCGTCGGGCACCATCCACCCGGTGGAAACGTGCAGCGATTCCAGCAGCGCCGCGGTTCCCCAGACGAGCAGCGGCGACAGCCGCCGCGTCAGCTTGGTGACGACGAAGAAGATCGGCAGCAGATAGATGAACCACAGCGTGCCGAACGGATCGATGAACGACAGCGCGTACAGCTTGGCGACTCCGGCCCAGCCGATCTCGGCGGCGAAGCTCGGCGCCTTGAAGGCGAACTGGATCGTCACCCACAGCACGTAGAAGTAAGCGAAATGCACCACCTTGCGGTCGAGATAGGTGCGCCAGTCGCGGTCGATCACCACCGCCAGAAACAGGCCGGAGATCAGGAAGAAGTCCGGCATCCGGAACGGACGGGCGAACTCCACCACGTAATGCATGAAACTGGTCTGGCCGGCGGCGGCCTCCACGCCCAGCACCGAGTGCATCATCACCACCATGATGATGCAGATCCCCTTCGCATAGTCGACCCAGTCGACGCGGTCGCCGTGCATGCGGGCCGGAGCATATGTGCCGTTCGCAGTCATGGTTGTTCCCGTCTGATGCGGCTCGGACGCATCTTCGGCACGATCGGTTGCGTTAGTGTTGCGCGGATCAAGGAATGTGCCGGGTTTGGTGGATTGTGATCGCCGCGGCGGTTTTGCCGCCGATTATGGTTTCTGTTAACCAACCGCGCTGTTCAGCTCCGAGTGATCCTTGCCCACAATCTTCGACACGCCGCTTCCCATCGACGACGCCCTCGGTGACCTGACGTCCGCGCTCGCGGCCGGCAGCACCGCGGTGCTGGTGGCGCCGCCGGGCGCCGGCAAGACCACGCGGGTGCCGCTGGCGCTGCTCGATGCGCCGTGGCTGAAGGGGCAGAAGATAATTGTGCTGGAGCCGCGACGGATCGCCGCCCGCGCCAGCGCCGAGCGGATGGCCAGGACGCTGGGCGAGAGCGCCGGTGAGACCGTGGGCTACCGCGTCCGGTTCGGCTCCAAGGTGTCGCGCAAGACCCGGATCGAGGTCGTCACCGAAGGCATCTTTACTCGCCAGATCCTGGACGATCCGGAACTCCACGGCGTCGGGGCGGTGCTGTTCGACGAATTTCACGAGCGCTCGCTCGACGCGGATCTCGGCCTGGCGCTGGCCCGCGACGCCCAGCAGGGCCTGCGCGAAGACCTGCGCATTCTGGTGATGTCGGCAACCATCGACGGCGCCCGCGTCGCCCGGTTGCTCGGCGATGCGCCGGTGGTCGAGAGCCTCGGCCGGGCGTTTCCGGTCGAGACCCGCTATCTCGGCCGGAAGGCCGATGCGCCGCTGGAGCGGCAGATGGCCGAGGCGATCGCGCAGGCGCTGCGCGGCGAGCCCGGCTCGGTGCTGGCGTTTCTGCCCGGTGCCGCCGAGATCCGCCGCACCGAGACGATGCTGGCCGAGCGGGTGCACGATCCGGCGGTCGAGATCGTGCCGCTGTTTGGCGCGCTCGACGCCGCGGTTCAGGATCGCGCCATCCAGCCTGCGCCGAAGGGCCAGCGCAAAGTGGTGCTGGCGACCTCGATCGCCGAGACCTCGCTGACCATCGAGGGCGTGCGGATCGTGGTCGATTGCGGACTGTCGCGGGTGCCGCGCTACGAGCCGGATCTCGGCCTGACCCGGCTGGAGACGGTAAGGGCGTCTCGCGCCGCGGTCGACCAGCGCCGCGGCCGTGCCGGCCGTACCGAACCCGGCGTCTGCTACCGGCTGTGGGACGAGCCGCAGACCGCCTCGCTGCCGGCCTATACGCAGCCGGAAATCCTGTCCGCCGATCTGTCGTCACTGCTGCTCGATCTCGCCCAATGGGGGGTTGCCGATCCGTCGTCGCTGGCCTTTCTCGATCCGCCGCCCCTCCCGGCGCTCAAGGAAGCCCGCGAGCTGCTCGGCGAGCTCGGCGCGCTCGACCCGGACGGGCGCATCACCGACGAGGGCCGCAGCCTGCGAGCGATGGCGCTGCCGCCACGGCTGGCACGGATGATCGTCGATGCCGCCCGCCACGGCTGCGCCGACGATGCCGCCGAAATCGCCGCGATCCTGACCGAGCGCGGGCTGGGCGGCGACAGCGTCGACCTCGACCATCGGCGCGACCAGTTTCGCCGCGATCGTTCGCAACGCGCCACGAGCGCGAAGCAAATGGCGCAGCGCTGGGCAAGGCAGGCGGACAATCGCGGCGCGACTTCACCCGCTTCGCCGCAAAACGCGGCACCCTCTTCTCCCTCCCCCCTTGCGGGGGAGGGTCGGGGTGGGGGGACAACGGGCACGGCTGCGGTTCGGAGCACCCCCACCCCCGACCCCTCCCCGCAAGGGGGAGGGGAGCTAAGTACCGGCGTCCTCCTCGCTTTCGCCTTCCCCGATCGCGTCGCTAAAACCCGCGGCAATGGCAGCTTCACGCTGGCCAACGGCCGCGGCGCGGCGATCGAACAGAGCTCTGCGCTGGCGCGCGCGCCGTATTTGGCGGTCGGCGAACTCACCGGCAGTGCCGCGCAGGGCCGGATCCTGCTGGCGGCGCCGATCACGTTCGCCGAGATCGAGCGGCATTTCGGCGATCAGATCACCGACGCCGACGAAGTGAGTTTCGACCGCGCCGCCATGACCCTGCGGGCCCGGCGGCGGCGCTCGCTGCACGCCATCACGCTGGCCGAAACGCCGCTGGCGTTGACGCCCTCCGAACAGACCGCCCGCGTGCTCGCCGATGGTCTCGTCACGGCCGGGCTCGACCGCCTGCCGTGGTCGAAGCCGCTTCAGCAATGGCGTGGCCGGGTGCTCTTCCTGCGCAAGGCCGAAGGCGAACCGTGGCCGGACCTATCCGACGCCGCTCTGGCTGCGGCGCGCGAGACTTGGCTGGTGCCGGCGTTGTTCGACAAGACCGGGCTGAAGGATTTTTCTGCGTCCGACCTGTCGGACGCGCTGATGAACCTGCTGCCGTGGGAGCTGCGCGCCCGGCTCGACCGCGAAGCGCCGACGCATTTCGAAGCGCCGACCGGATCGAAACTGCCGATCGATTACGAGGCCGAACAGGGCCCGACCATCGCGGTGCGACTGCAGGAATTGTTCGGCCTCACCAGCCACCCCTCGGTTGCCGGTGGCGCGGTGCCTCTGGTGCTGGAACTGTTGTCGCCGGCGCATCGCCCGGTGCAGGTCACGCGCGACCTGCCGGGCTTCTGGCGTGGCTCCTATGCCGCGGTGCGGGCCGATCTGCGCGGTCGCTATCCGCGCCACCCCTGGCCCGAGGACCCCGCGTCGGCGCCGCCGACCCGCCGCGCCAAGCCGAAAGGCACCTGAGGCGCCGCCGGCATTAAGCTTTCGCTCACCGTTTTGGCCAAAAACAGCCAGGTGCATCGGGCGACGCGGTCGCGCCCGGCACCCGCGCGTGATCCAATCGCCGCGGCGTCTCGTTCCGTGAGTATGCGTCATGCGTAGCATCCTGATTCTTGCCGGTGTAATGATCGGGCTCGGTCTCGCGATGGCCCAGCTTGCCGATCGGATCATGCCCGCCCCCGCACAAGCCCATGCCGCGACCCGCACCGCGGGCGTGGCGGCGGGCCCGGCCATCGCGATCCGCAGCGTGGCGATCAACAGCGATGCCCGCGGCCATTTCCGCACCGACGGTCGGATCGATGGCCAGCGCCTCACTTTCATGGTCGACACCGGCGCGTCGGTGGTGGCTCTGAACGAAAGCTCGGCGGCGCGGTTCGGTTTGCGGCCGTCGCGCAGCGACTACACCGCGCAGGTATCGACCGCGAACGGCCAGGTCAAAGCCGCGCGGGCGCGGATCGCGATGCTCGACATCGGCGGGCTGATCGTGCGCGACGTCGATGCGCTGGTGCTGCCGGACGAGGCGCTGTCGGAAAACCTGCTCGGCCTGTCGTATCTGTCGAAGCTGAAGCGCTTCGCCTATGCCGACGGCCGGATGGTGCTCGAACAATAGGCCTCTTCTCGACGCACGCGCGGCGGTCGGCGCACCGTCAGCCGCGCTTCAGCATGTCCTTGGCTGCCAGCAATCCGCCACCGGCGATCAGCAGCGCCGCCACTGCCAGTGCCGCGGTGGGACGGGCGTAACCGGCAACGATCAGGAAGGCGGTCGACAGCAGCGGCGTCGCATAGGACGCAGCGCCGAGCACGCGGATATCGCCGCGCTTCATGCCGATGTCCCAGGCATAGAACGCCGCACCGACCGGCCCGATGCCGAGCGCGACGATCGCCATCCATTGCAGCCCGCCGTCCGGCCACACCGTGGTTTCGATCAGTCCGTGCACCAGTGCAGCCAGCAGCGCGGTGGCCAGGCAGAACCCGGCGACCGCATCGGTCGGCACCGCGCTCAGCCGGCGCGACAAGACCGAGTAGCTCGCCCACACGAATGCCGCCACGAATGCCGCAGCCAGCCCCGGCAGATACGCCCGCTCGATCGCCGCGCCGTTACCGGTGAACAGCAATACCGTGCCGGCAAGTCCGAGCAACGCGCCGGCGACATGATGCAGCTTCAGCCGCTCGCCCGGCAGCAGCGACGAGAACAGCACGATCAGCAGCGGCCACAGATAGTTCAGCAACCCGGCCTCGGCCGGCGGCGCCAGCCGCAGCGCCAGAAAATACAACGCGTGATATCCGAACAGCCCGCCGACGCCGACCGCCCACACCAGCGGCGGCTGGCGCAGCGCGCGGATCGCGCCGGGACGCACGATCCACCCGACCGCCGCAGCCAGCGCGCCGATCGCGAATGTCATCGCCGCGAGCTGAAACGGCGGGATGGTGCCGGTCGCCACCGTCATCACCGCCAGCAGCGACCACATCAGGATCGCCGACAGCCCGATCAGTGTCGCAACGCGCGACGTCATGCGCACACCTGATGGCAGAACCTTGCGACAGCGCGAACGACGCGCCGCGCGAGGATCGAAAGCCCGCCGGTGTGCCTCACACCATGTATTGGCCGCCGTTGATGGTCAGGGTCGAGCCGGTGATGTAGCCGGCATCGTCGCCGGCGAGGAACACCACCGCACGAGCGATCTCCTCGGCTTCGCCGAGCCGGTTGCACGGGATCAGCGGCAGGATCGCTTTTTCCAACACGTCCTTCGGCACCGCCTGCACCATCTCGGTGTTGATGTAGCCCGGGCAGATCGCGTTCACGGTGATGCCGCCGCGGGCATTCTCCAGCGCGAGCGCTTTGGTGAAGCCGATGTCGCCCGCCTTTGCGGCCGAATAATTGACCTGGCCGAACTGCCCCTTCTGGCCGTTGATCGACGAGATGTTGATGACGCGCCCGAACTTGCGATTGCGCATGCCCTCGATCACCTGACGCGTCATGTTGAACAGTGATCCGAGATTGGTGTTGATCACCGCGTTCCACTGTTCGAGCGTCATCTTGTGAAAGGCGCCGTCGCGGGTGATGCCGGCATTGTTGACCAGAACGTCGACCGGCCCGAGTTCGGCTTCGACCTTCTTGACCCCCTCGGCACAGGCGTCGAACGAACTCACGTCCCATTTGTATACCGGAATACCCGTCTCGTTCTTGAATTTCTCTGCTGCCGAATCGTTGCCCGCATAAGACGCTGCGACTTTGTAACCCGCCGCCTTTAACGCCTTACTGATTGCCGCACCGATACCGCGCGTTCCCCCAGTCACCAACGCCACCCGCGTCATTGCAAAGCTCCTCCCGCAATTCCTTTTTTGTCTAGAACGCGATTGTGTCTTTTCGAATAAAAGGATGCTCGCTCGTGAACATCAAGCAAAAACGCCCGGCAATCTGCCGGGCGTTTGAACAATCGTTCTTGCACTGCAACTGATCAGTCCGTGTATCGCGACATCGTCGCGACACGCAGCGATCAATCGCGCGCGAGGCACATCGCGATGCCCATGCCGCCGCCGATGCACAGCGTGGCGAGACCTTTCTTGGCGTCGCGCTTCTGCATCTCGTGCAGCAGCGTCACAAGGACGCGCGCACCCGACGCACCGATCGGATGCCCGATCGCGATCGCGCCGCCGTTGACGTTGACCTTGGAAGTATCCCAACCGAGATCCTTGTTGACGGCGCAGGCCTGCGCCGCGAACGCTTCGTTGGCCTCGATCAGGTCGAGATCGCCGACCGACCAGCCGGCCTTCTTCAGCGCCGCGCGCGACGCCGGGATCGGACCGGTCCCCATGATCTTCGGATCGACGCCGGCCTGGCCCCACGACACGATCCGCGCCAGCGGCTTCTTGCCGAGCTTCTCCGCCTGCTTGGCGGTCATCAGAACCACCGCCGCGGCACCGTCGTTGATGCCCGACGCCGAACCCGCGGTGACGGTGCCGTCCTTCTCGAACGCCGGCTTCAGCTTGGCCATCGCTTCGAGCGTGGCGCCGTGGCGCGGATACTCGTCGCTGTCGACCACGATGTCGCCCTTGCGGGTCTTGATCGTCACCGGGACGATCTCGTCCTTGAACTTGCCGGCCTTCTGCGCCGCTTCGGCCTTCTGCTGCGAAGCCACCGCAAATTCGTCCTGCTGATCGCGGGTGATCTGCCATTGCCGCGCGACGTTTTCGGCGGTGTTGCCCATGTGGTAACCATTGAAGGCGTCCCACAGGCCGTCCTTGAGCATGGTGTCGACCAGTTCGACCGCGCCCATTTTTACGCCTCCGCGCAAATATTGCGCATGCGGCGCCATGCTCATCGATTCCTGTCCGCCCGCGACAACGATGTCGGAATCGCCGTTCATCAGCGCCTGATAACCCAGCGCAACCGAACGCAGGCCGGAGCCGCACAGCTGGTTGACGCCCCAGGCCGGGCTTTCGACAGGAATACCGGCGGCAATCGAGGCCTGTCTCGCCGGGTTCTGCCCCTGGCCGGCGGTCAGGATCTGGCCCATGATCACTTCGGAGATCTGCGCCGGATCGATTCCGCCGCGCTCCAGCGCGGCCTTGATCGCGACCGCACCGAGTTCGTGCGCCGGCGTGGTGGCGAAAGCGCCGTTAAAACTTCCGACAGCGGTGCGAGCGGCGCTGACGATGACGACATCGTCCGACATGGACATCTCCTGGGCTTGAGTTTTTCGACGGTCTCTTGGACGGCGGGGCCTGGTTGGCGTGCCGGTGTCGGCGCACATCCTGTGAAGCCGGCGGCGGCGTGTCAATCCGGCACACGCGTCCCGGCCTTTATGGCCGACAAATTCGCCCCGGCGGCGGCGCTTCGTCGACCCTGCACAAAACGGTAGCCGAAGGGCATTGAAAGTGCTTACTTTATTGCATTGCGTCTCAGCCTGCTGTCGGGAGGCGGCGGGTTCCTTATCCTCCGTGTGTGTGGGTGACATGGCGAAATCAGACCAACCGACCACCATCAAAAAATACGCGAACCGGCGACTCTACAACACCGGCACCAGTACTTACGTGACGCTCGAAGATCTCGCCGCCATGGTGAAGAATGGCGAGGACTTCCTCGTCTATGACGCCAAGACCGGCGACGACATCACCCGCAGCGTGCTCGCGCAGATCATCTTCGAGCAAGAGAACAAGGCCGGGCAGAATCTTCTGCCGACCACTTTCCTTCGACAACTGATCCGGTTCTACGGCGACAGCATGCAAATGGTGGTGCCGAAGTATCTCGAGCAGTCGATCGATTCGCTGACGCGCGAGCAGGAGAAATTCCGCAAGCAGATGGCGTCGACCTTCAGCATGACGCCGTTCGCGCCGCTGGAAGAAACCGTCCGCCGCAACATGGAGCTGTTCCAGCAGACCTTCTCGATGTTCGTGCCGCGTCCACCGAGTCACGAATCAGCGGAGGAAGCTCCGGCCGAAGCCGGCGGCGGCACCGACAGCATCGAAGATCTGCGGCGGCAGATGAAAGAGATGCAGGACCGACTGGAGCGGATGTCGCTCGAACAGCCGAAGAAAGACGAATAGGGCGGTCCTGTTTTTGGCGGACTCCGGGCCGAACCTCCGCGTACTCACCAGAGCCTCATGGTGAGACGCGAAGCGCCGTCTCGATCCATGCGCCGCAGACACACTATGCGTCGCAGACAAACTATGCGCCACAGATACTACGGCTCCTCATCCTTCGAGACGCCCGGCTTTGCCGGGCTCCTGAGGATGAGGACCCGGTGCCCTCGGCTCATCGGCCGAGTGGTTCTCTCCGAATTCCCGTCATCTCCCGGCTTTTTCCGGCCATCTTACTGAGCGCCTTGGCCGATGGCGTTCACGGCCGCGCCGCCGGCGGCGAGCGGCCACGGCCGCTGCTGCGACGCCAAGCCGATCAAGCGGCCTTGGATGTAATCGCAGCCCCAATCGCGCAACAGCTGCGCGGATTCTTCGTCCTGCACCCATTCGGCCACGGTCTTGATGCCGAGCCGGCGCGCCAGGTCGATCAGCGTCTGCACGAAGGCACGATCGTCGGGAGACCGGGCGATGTTCTGCACGAACGCCCCGTCGATCTTGACGATGTCGACGCCGAGGTTGCGCAGATTGCGGAACGAAGTGTAACCGGCGCCGAAATCGTCGATCGCGATCTTGGCGCCGAGGGTCTTGAGCCGATTGACGAAGCCGCGCACCTCGTCGAGGTCGGGAATCGCCACCGTCTCGGTGATCTCGACAATCAACCGTTCAGCGATGCCGGGATGCGCCAGCATCAACGATTCGATTCCGGCCCACCAATCGGCATCGATCGTGGTGTCGGGCGAGATGTTGAGACTGAGGGTCACGCCCGGCGCTGCGGCGAGTTCGGCCACCACCAGTTCCAGCACGCGATGATCGACCAGCCGGATCAGGCCGAGCCGTTCGGCCACCGGCACGATGTCCGGCGCGAGCAGCACCTGGCCGTCGTCTGTTTTCATCCGCACCAGGCATTCGTGGAAGGCCGGCACACGCGAGGCTGCGTCGACCACCGGCTCGTAAGCCAGCACGATGCGGCGCTCGTTCAGCGCGGTGACGATCTCGTCGGTGACGCGAATATTGACCCGCCGCTGGGTGTCTCGCTCGACATTGGGCCGCCACATCGCGAACGAGCCGCTGCGTCGGTGCTTGGCGGCGGCCAGTGCCTCCTGGGCGCGGTTGATGGCTTCATCGGCGGTGCGAGCGTGGCGCGGCGCACTGACCGCGCCAATCGACACGGTGATCGAGACCGGACCGGACTTGGTCGGCACGATCTCGTCGCGCACCGCGGCAAGAAATCGCTCGGCCGCGATATGGGCGTCGTCGACCGTGCAGTTCTTCAGAACCAAGCCGAACTTGTTGCCGGAGAACCGGCCGAGCTGATCGCCGGCGCGCAACCGGCTGCGGATCCGTCCGGCGATGGTCGAGATCACTTCGTCTGCGACATCGAAGCCGAACGAATCATTGACGCGCGCCAGATGATCGACACCGACCAGCATGAACGACAGATTGGTGCGGAAACGCGAAGCTTCCTCGATCGCTTCAGCCAGCGCGGCGATCAGGTGCGTGCGGTTGAGTTCACCGGTCAGCGGATCGTGCTGCGACAGTTTCAAGAGCTGTTCGTCACGGGCGTGGCGTTCGTTGTTGATGCGAACGATACCCTCGACCCGCGCCGGACGACCATCTGGTCCCGCGAACCAGACGCCGGTCTCCTCGATCCAGCTCACCGCGGCCGATGTCGATGCGCGGATTCCGTATTCGATCCGGTACGGCACACAGCCGGGGCCTACCGAGGCGGCGCCGTGGAGCAAGGCTTCGGACCGGATGGCGCGGGATGGCTCCAGCATCGCCGCGAAACTCGCGCCAGTGGCCAGCATCTCGGCCGGAATATCCTGAAACAGGTCGTCAACCCGCCCGGTCCAGCTCAGTGCGTCCGAAGCGAGATCCCACGTGAAGGCAGCTTGCCCGAGAAGCGACAGCAGCGACCGATCAGGCGCGACCGTGGTCTGCGTGGTCGGGGTGCAGGGCGCAGGCGCGGCGGACGACACGATTGCCTCGTTTCGGGACGCTGTCAGGTGATTCTCCTGTGCAGGATAGGTCGGCCGAACGCCCCAACACTAGCTCGATAATATAAAGAAATTGGAAACCAATTCGGATTGCGGGGCAGGAACGGAACGCCCAGCCTCGGCATACTACGAGGTGGAGGCTCCGGCACACGACTTGCGACGACGGCATCAGGACGGGTTGAGCCGCCCTGAAACGGGACAAGTGAACGCGGGTGCAATGATGGCAAACGTCTGGATCGACGACGGAAGCGATGCCCACACCGCCTCAGCGGAGCCGGATTGCGCCGAGGGCGAGCTGATCGAGCCACTCCCGATTCCGGTGACGCCACCGCCGACGCGGACCCGTTATACCGACCGGCTGGTCCGGCCGTCGTCCAACTTTGTGGCTCAATTGATGGCGATCGACGGCGGCTATCCGCAGACCCGCGACTGCAACCGGGCCGAGCCTGGCCAAGCCAATGCGGCCTATCGCTCGACCACCGGGCACGCCTTTACGGCGCCTCCAGCCGGCTTCCGGACCCAGCGGATGTCCTGATCGCTGCGCCTCACCGCGCGGGCGACTTCTCGTCTTCTTTCACGGCTTCGGCCGGCTTCACCGGCTCGGGACGGTCGAGCAAAATCGCTTCAGCAATCGATGCCGCGGATGCGGCGGACGCGGAGGCCGGCTCGACGGTCCGCGGCGCGAGTTCAATCGGCGACGCCACGGGCGCCGGCACGGCCACCGCAACCGGATGCTCCGCTTTGTCTTCAAGGCTCGGGTCAGGCGCTTTGGCAGCGGCCCGACGCGTCGCGCGGGCGTCGCGCTTGTGCCGGCTGCGCAGCGCGATGCCGCTGAGGAAATCAACCAGCGCCAGCATCGCCAGCAGAAACACGGTCGGATGAGCGAACTGCGGCAGCATCACGAATTCAGCCGCGATGCCGCCGAGCACCAGCAGCGATAACAGATGGTCTATGAGATACTTGGCGCCGGGCCGCGCTGCCTTCATCACTTCGGGCAGCAGCAGCAGCACGCCGAGCGCCACCAGCACATCGCCGAGCGCAATCGTCCAGGTGGCGCCGGAGGGCAGCACGACGCGGGTAAGCGCCGCGTCGAACGCCAATCCCGGCATCAGGAAGACGATGATGTTGCAGATCGCGACCGGAATCAGCAGCAGCGGGAAACCGATAATCGACATCGGCGAAGCCTGTGGTTCACGACAACCAGACGCGAGCGGGCGTTCGGCCGGACGCGGACGTCAACGCACTAACGCAACATTTGGCACGAATTCAGGCATCGGCTGGATCGCTTTCGCTGTCCGCCGCCGCACAGATGCGGCTAACGATGCGTCCACCCTAAGGTTCGGCGCGACAGCGATGCCGCGCCGAACGTCCGAGCTAACGAGCTCAGGAATCCTTCTTCTTCAGAACCTGGCGGCCCTTGTACATCCCGGTCTTGAGGTCGAGATGATGCGGGCGACGCAGTTCGCCGGAATCCTTGTCCTCGACATAGGTCGGGCGCTTGATCGCGTCTGCGGACCGGCGCATGCCACGCCGCGAGGGCGAAGTTTTTCTTCTCGGAACGGCCATATCGGTAATCCTTAACGGAGGTTCCCTGGCGAAATCTCGGCGTCCACAGTGGGACTGCCCGCTTGCGCGCAGGCGAAATGCGTAAGGCTGGGCTTATAACGGAAGCCGGACCGGAATGCTAGGGCGGTCGGCGCGCAAAATGCGTCCCAAGCCGTCGTCAGGACTCGGGATTTTCCCGCCAGCATTGCCGCAATTCGGCGGATCGGGCGCGCGCGACATAGGTGGCGGCGAGGCGGCGCACGCCACGCCCCGGAGCCTTGGCGCTGCGAATGCGGGGATTCGGCAGGACCGCCGCCATCAGCGCGGCTTCCTTGGCCGACAATTGAGCCGCGGAGCGGCCGAACGCATAATCAGCCCCGGCCATCGCGCCGAATTGGCCGTCCGGCCCCCATTCGGCGATGTTGAGATAGATCTCCAGAATCCGCTGCTTCGACAGCACCAAGTCGATCCACAGCGCCAGCGGCGCCTCCAGCGCCTTGCGGATGATGCTGCGCCCCGGCCACAGGAACAGGTTCTTGGCGACCTGCTGGGTGATGGTGGAGCCGCCGCGGCTCGCCTCGCCGTCCTGCATGTCGTCGATCACGTCGCGCACCGAATCCCAATCGATGCCGTGATGGCTGCAGAATTTGGCATCCTCGGCCGCCACAACGCTGCGCGGCAACGCCGGCGAGATCTGTTCGATGTCGATCCAGGTCCGATTGACCGGTGCGCCGGAGAGCCAGCGCCAAGCCATCAGCGCCGACGCCGGCTGGCCGCCCGCGTAGAGAATGGTCAGAATGTAAGGCAGCGCCAGCAGCGCGAGCACAGCGAGAACGACAATGCGAACCATGCGCTTCCCCAGAGGCGCAAACGCAATGGGATCAGACACAATCGCTCCCGATGTTGGCTTGGCCCCTTGCCCACCGCCGAATTGACGAAGCCGGTGCCATGATGAATGGTCCGGCCGAATTTTATCTGGAGCACTTCCGAATGGCCACCGGCACTTCCACGATCGACTTTGCCAAGCGGCTCGACACTACCGCCGAGGATACAGAAGCGCTGCTCGGCCGGCTGCTGTCCGACGAATTGATGACCGACGAGATTGCCCGGCCGCGCCGGCTGATGGAGGCGATCCGCTATTCCACGCTCGGCGGCGGCAAGCGGCTGCGGCCGTTCCTGGCGGTCGAAAGCGCTGCGGTGTTCGGCATCGATCGCGCTGCTGCGCTGCTGGTCGGCGCCGCGCTGGAGTGCATCCACTGCTACTCGCTGATCCACGACGATCTGCCGGCCATGGACAACAGCGATCTGCGTCGCGGCCGACCGACGCTGCACAAGGCCTATGACGACGCCACCGCCATTCTGGCCGGCGACGCGCTGCTGACCTTCGCGTTCGACATCGTCACCCGCGACGAGGTGCACAAGGATCCGACCGTGCGGCTGCTTCTGACCAGGGTGCTGGCGCGCTGCGCCGGGCTCGGCGGCATGGTCGGTGGCCAGATGCTGGATCTCGCCGGCGAAGGCCGGTTCGGCGATCGCGAACCGGTCGACGTCGCGCGGCTGCAGCAGATGAAGACCGGCGCCCTGCTCCGCTACGGCTGCGTCGCCGGCGCGATCCTCGGCCAGGCCGACGCCGAGCAGTATCGGGCGCTCGACGATTACGGCCGCGCGCTCGGCGAGGCGTTCCAGATCGCCGACGACCTGCTCGACGTCGAAGGCGACGCCGCCGCGCTCGGCAAGCCGGCCGGCGCCGACGCCGCGCTCGGCAAGACCACCTTCGTCACCCAGCTCGGCATCGCCGGCGCCAAGCAGCGGCTGCGCGATCTGATCGCGCGCGCCGACCAGGCGCTGGCGCCGTTCGGCGACCGCGGCGAGGTGCTGCGCGCTGCCGCCCGCTTCGTCGCCGAGCGGAAAAACTGATCGGCGCATGCCCCACCATCCGGACGACGATGCGCGGCTGCTTCGGTTTCGAAAGCTGCCACGCGTGGTCCGGCTGGTGTATTCGCGGCCGCGATTGTTCGTCTCGATCGCGGTCGGCATCGTTGCGGCGCTGCTGTTGCCGGACTGGCTGCGGCCGGTGACGCGGGCGCTGATCGGCTGGGACGTCTCGATCGTCGTCTATCTGACCGTTGGCCTATTCGATGATGGCGCGCTGCGGCGTCGCCTATATCCGCCGCAACGCCGTTTTGCAGGATGACGGCCGGTTCCTGATCCTGATGGTCACGGCGCTCGGCGCCTATGCCAGCATCGCAGCGATCGTCTCCGAACTCGGCAACGCGCATCGGGGCGCCGCCGAGCTGGCGCTCGCCACCTTCACCATCGCGCTGTCATGGGGGGCTGTGCACACCACCTTCGCGCTGCACTACGCCCACGAATATTATCGTGGCGATCGCGAAGGCGGGCTGGCGTTTCCGGGCAGCGACGAGCACACCGAGCCCGACTATTGGGACTTCGTGTACTTCTCGTTCGTGATCGGCATGACCGCGCAGGTGTCGGACGTCGGCATCACCGACCGAACCATCCGCCGCACCGCGACCGCGCACGGCGTGGCCTCGTTCGTCTTCAACACCGCCTTGGTAGCGCTGATGGTCAACATCGCGGCGAGCGCGATCTGACGTGGCGGCTCATGCCGCGCGGGCTTCTTCCTCGAAGGCGAGGTTGCGGACGATGTCGAGCAGACGATCACCCTCGATCCGCTCGGTGCTGAAGCCGGTCTGCGGTCCGATATGGCCGAACAGATTCTGGTCCTCCCGCGACTGTCCGAGAAACGCCATCGACCAGTTGCTGAACATCCGCTCCCGTGCGGCTTCGAAGCCGAGCACCTGGACGTCGCCGTGGCGCGGATCGCGCAGGATCTTCTCGAACACCTTCTCCACCGACGGGCATGGCCCTTCCAGGACCTGCGCGAACAAGCCGCGGTTGAACACCAGGGCGCCGGTGACCAAGAGCGGCGGATTGTTGCGCCGAGCCGCCGCGAGGATCGACTCGATCTCGCTGGCGATCCTGGTCCGACCCCCGTCGATCCGGTTCTTGCTGTAGTAGATGCAGCGATAAAGTCCACTCGGCATCGGCAGACGGTCCTCGGTCAAAGGGTGATCGCCGTCGCCGCATCGATCACGTTGCGGCTTTCAGCGAGGAAATGCTCGATGTCTCCCGGCGGAATCGGCCGGCTGATCAAGTAGCCCTGCACTTCGGTGCAGCCGTCCGCGGCCACCCGCGCGAGCTGATCCTCGGTCTCGACCCCTTCGGCGACGGTCGCCATGCCGAGGCTGGCGCCGAGCGAGGCGATCGCGCGCACGATCGCACGGTTGCCGCGATCGTCGGACGCTTCGCGCACAAACGATTGATCGATCTTGATCTTGTCGAACGGGAAGCTGCGCAGATAGCCGAGCGACGAATAGCCGGTGCCGAAATCGTCGAGGGAGACCCGGACACCGAGCCCGCGAAGCTGCTGCAGCACCGCCAGCGCATTGCCGCGGGAATCGAGCATCACGCTCTCAGTGATTTCCAGCTCCAGCCGGCGCGGATCAAGACCACTGTCGGCGAGCGCGGACACCACGGTGGCCACCAGAGACCGGTTGGCGAACTGGATCGCAGAGATGTTGACCGCGACGGTGTAGTCACCCGGCCAGCCGGCGGCGTCGCGACAGGCGGTGCGCAGCACCCACTCGCCGATCGGGCCGATGATCCCGGTCTCCTCGGCGATCGGAATGAACTCGAGCGGCGACACCGCGCCGCGTGTCGGGCAGCGCCAGCGCAGCAGCGCCTCGAAGGCGAACACCCGGCGGCTCTGCAGATTGACTTGCGGCTGATAGACCAGCGAGAATTCCCGCAGCGCCAGCGCGCGACGCAGATCGGTCTCCAGCGCCCGCCGCGCCCGCATGCTTTCGTCCATCGCCGACTCGAACACCCGATAGCCGGCGTAGCGTTCCTGCTTGGCGCGATGCAGAGCGAGATCGGCGTTCTTCAGTACGCCCTCGACATCGAGTTCGGCATCGCCGAGCAGCGCAATGCCCACGAAGGCGCTGACATTGATGATCTGGCCTTCCAGCAGATAGGGCCGGCCGAGCAGATCGACCAGCCGCTTGGCCAGGATCACTGCGGCTTCGGGCTGGTCGCGCCCCATCTGAATCACGCCGAACTCGTCGGCATCCAGCCGGGCCAGCACATCGCTCTCGCTCAGCGCCGAGCTGATGCGCTTGGCCACCAGACACAGCAGCGCATCGCCGATGCTGCGGCCGAGAGTGTCGTTGATCGCCTTGAAGCGATCCAGATCGATCGTCAGCACCGCGCAATCGCAGCGAATCTCGACGGGCTGCACCAGCAGATCGGCGAGACGCTCGCGGAGGACCAGACGATTGGCGAGCTGGGTCAGCCGGTCGGTGCGCGCCAGTTCGGCGCCGAACATGCCCTGTCGCATCCGCTCGCTGATGTCGACGGCGCTGATCAGCCACCCCTCGGGAAACGGGGAGATGTCCATCCAGTAGATGCGGTCGTCCGCGAGAGTCACCGGGCGCGAAGTCTTGCCGCCATCGCGGCAGGCGTCGAAACCGAGCCGTGGCAGCAACTGCTCGCGGGGCACCGCGCCGAAGATGAGATCGAACACCGGATTGCTCACCGCGATCCGGCCGTCCGCCGTGACCACAGCAAAGCCGGTGTCGATCGCCATGAAGGCACTCAACGTCAGCTGCGCCGCGTCGCCGTATAGCCGATTACCTTCCTCGGCGTGCGGCGAGCTGCTGCTCGGCTGCGGCGGCGTGAGATCGGTCGGTCGAATGGCTGCAATTACCCCCATAACCGTGAACAAGACGCCGGGAGTGTTGCCAAAAGCATAATTGCTCTGCGCTCGCCTCGGCGACGGTGAATCCCGCGTTAGTCGAAGGGTGGGAGTTTGATACGAAAGTCGCACGCAACTGTCCTCATGCGGCGCCTTTGAGCGTAGTTCGCTACCGCTTGACCGCCCGAACCAGCCGGGCGATGCAGAGTTGCAGTCCCTTTGATCAAGCGCAGCGTGGCGACGTGGAAGCCAAATTCCAGATTTTTCTCACGCTGCTCGCTGTGTTGGCTGGAACGGCGCTGCTCGCCCGACGGGTCAACATCGCACCCGCGATCCTGCTGCTGATCGCGGGCATCACGCTGGCCTTCATTCCCGGAATGCCGGCAATCGAATTGCCGCCGGACCTCATCCTGCTCCTGGTGTTGCCGCCGCTGATCTATTCGGCCAGCGTTGCGATGAGCTGGCGCGAATTCTGCGCCAATCTGCGCCCGATCGGCCTGCTCGCGATCGGCTGCGTGATCTTCACCGCATGCGCGGTGGCGGTCGCGACGCACTATCTGATCGGCCTGTCATGGCCGGTCGGCTTTCTGCTCGGGGCCATCGTCGCGCCGCCTGACGTGGTGGCGCCCCTGGCGATCGCCCGCAGGCTCGGCCTGCCACGACGGATCGTGGTGGTGCTGGAAGGCGAAGGGCTCGCCAATGACGCCACGGCACTGATCCTGTACCGCTTCGCGGTGGCGGCGATCATGACCGGCGCGTTCTCGCTGACCAAGGCCTCCGGCACCTTCGTGGCGATCCTGGCGGGCGAAATCGCCTTCGGGATCGCGGTCGGTTGGCTCAGCCTACGCGCCCGGCATTGGGTGCGCGATCCGCAGATCGAGATCACACTGTCGCTGCTGACGCCCTACATCGCCTACTGGATTCCGGAGCACCACGGCGGCTCCGGCGTGATCGCCACCGTCGCCTGCGGTCTCTACATCTCCTGGAACGGCCCGCTGCTGATCTCGGCGGCGACGCGGCTGCAAGGCATCTTCTTCTGGGATCTGGTGATCTACCTGATCGAGGGGATGCTGTTCCTGCTCATCGGCTTTGAGCTGAGGGCGATCCTGGAGCGGTCGCAGGGGATTGCGTTCGAGGACATCGCAGTCGCGACGCTGCTGGTGGCCGCGATCGTGGTCGTCGCCCGTTTTGCCTGGGTCTACCCCGCGACCTATCTGCCGCGGCTGCTCAGCCGGAGGATCAGGACACGGGAGACGGCACCGTCGTGGCAGGCGGTGTTCGTGGTCGGCTTCACCGGCGTGCGCGGGGCGGTGTCGCTGGCGACCGCGCTGGCGCTGCCGTTTGCCCTGCCGGACGGCTCGCCGTTTCCCGATCGCGACCTGATCCTGTTCGTCGCTTTCGGCGTGATTCTGATCACGCTGGTCGGGCTCGGCCTGACGCTGCCGGCGCTGGTGACGACGCTCGGCGTCGCCCGCGACGGCCGGAGCGAGTTGGTGTTCGAGCACGAAAACGAAATCGCCGCGCGCCGCGAGGCGCTGGCAGCGGCGCTTACCTCGCTTGACGCGCTCACCGACCACCGGGAATTGTCGAACCAGGTGGTGGCACTGCTGCGCGCCCGCCACGACATCCGGTCCCAGCAACTGCCCGCCTCGCTCGACGACGACGCCTATGCGGCGACCGCAAACGCCCGGGCGCTGGTGCGCGAACTGATCGCCGCCGAGCGCAAATTCATCCATGCCCAGCTCCGCGCCGGCAAGATCAACGACGAAGCCCGGCGCCGGATCGAGCGGGATCTCGATCTGGAGGAGGCGAGCCTCACCAATCGCGAAAGTGGAACGGCGCCATTGTAGGGCACGTTCGGGGCGCGGCTGAGTCGCTCGGTGTTCGCCAGGGCCGGGCTCGTCCCAGCCATCCACGTTCTCGTCCTGCGGTGAGGGCTCAAAGACGTGGAAGCCTGAGCAGCACGAGTCGAGCGAGTGGCGTCCGATCTGACTGCCGATGTCGCGGCCGAACTTCAGCGTCCGCCACACCACAAGGCGCGATCCCACCCGTTCCGAATGAGCGCGCGCGGCGGCCTCGCTTACTCCGCTGCTGGCACCATCTGGGCGGCACCGGGCTTCGGCGTCGCGCCGTAGCGCTGCTCGATGTAGTCGATCACCAGCGCCTTGAAGTCGGCCGCGATGGTGTCGCCGCGCAGGGTGCGGAATTTCTGGCCGTCGACGAACACCGGGGCGGCCGGCGACTCGCCGGTGCCGGGCAGCGAGATGCCGATATTGGCGTGCTTGCTTTCGCCCGGGCCGTTGACGATGCAGCCCATCACCGCGACGTTGAGGTTCTCGACGCCCGGATAACGGCTGCGCCATTCCGGCATCTCGTCGCGGATGAAGTCCTGGATCGAGCGCGCCAGCTCCTGGAACGTCGTCGAGGTGGTGCGGCCGCAGCCGGGGCAGGCCGCGACCAGCGGCACGAAGGTGCGGAACCCCATCGTCTGCAGCAATTCCTGCGCGACCTGAACCTCGCGGGTGCGGTCACCGCCCGGCTCGGGAGTGAGCGAAATCCGGATGGTGTCGCCGATGCCCTGCTGCAGCAGGATGCCGAGTGCGGCGGACGACGCGACGATGCCCTTCGAACCCATGCCGGCTTCGGTGAGGCCGAGATGGATCGCGTAGTCGGAGCGCGAGGCCAGATCCTGGTACACGGCGATCAGGTCCTGCACCGCCGAGACCTTGGCGGACAGGATCATCTTGGTCTTCGGCAGGCCGATCTCTTCGGCACGCGCGGCCGACAGCAGCGCCGACTGCACCATCGCCTCGCGGGTGACGGCGCGGACGTCGCGCGGATTGGCGCTGGCGGCGTTCTCGTCCATCAGCTTGGTGAGCAGCTCCTGGTCGAGCGAGCCCCAATTGGCGCCGATCCGGACCGCCTTGTTGTTCCGAATCGCGATCTCGACGATGTCGGCGAACTGCGTGTCACGCTTGTTCTTGAAGCCGACATTGCCCGGATTGATCCGGTACTTGTCGAGCGCCTCGGCGCAGGCCGGATATTCGGCCAGCAGCTTGTGGCCGATGTAGTGGAAGTCGCCGATCAGCGGTGTGGTCAGTCCGAGTTTGCGGATGCCGTCGCGGATGTGCGGGACGGCGGCGGCCGCCTCTTCGCGATCGACGGTGATCCGGACCATCTCCGAACCGGCGCGGGCCAGCGCGGCGATCTGCTTGATGGTGCCCTCGACATCCGCGGTGTCGGTATTGGTCATCGACTGAACGACGATCGGGGCACCGCCGCCGACGGCCACATCGCCGACCATGACCTGAGTGGTTTGGTGCCGCGGCGCGGGGCCGGCGACGTCGTCTCGCAGCGGATTTTCGAGCTTGTTCATGGCGGTCCGAATATCAGGTTTTGGTGACATTCAGCAATGGATCGTTGGGTGCAGGAACCGGAGCCGGCCGGTTCACGAGATAAAGGCCGGCGATCACCAGCACCGCCGCGGCGCCGAATGCCGGGGTCAGCGGGTCGTGCATGATCAGATAGCCGGCCGCCACCCCGAATAAAGGGGTAATGAAGGTGAAAGCCGACAATTTGCTGGCCGAATAGGTTTTCACCAGCCCGAACCACAGCAGGAACGTCAGGCCGACCACCCAGATGGTCTGATAGGCCATCAGGCCGAGCGACAACGGAGACGGCATTTTGGTGATGGTCTCGCCGGACAGGGCAGCCGCGGCGGCCAGGATCGGGACCGAAACCGCCACCTGATAGGCCAACCCCTTCTCGGCCGGGGCACGCTGCAGCCGGGTCGACTTGACGATCAGGGTGGTGGCGGCCCACAGCGCTCCCCCGCCGACCAGCATCAGGTCGCCGACCAGGACGCTGGTGTCGACATCGGCCTGCGGAACCCCGATCGCCAGCGCCACCCCGGCGAAACTCAGCCCTAGCCCGGCCCATTGCAGCCGGCGCAGCCGCTCCCCGAGCAGCCGGTAGGACCCGAGCGCGACGAAGAACGGTGCCGTGTACAGGAACACCACCGCCCGCGACGCCGTGGTCAGGGTCAGGCCGTGATAGATCAGCACGAATTCGAGCCCGAACAGCACCCCGGCCGACAACCCAGCCCGCAGCGTGCCGTCGCGCTGGAACAGCTTGACCCGGCGTGATCTGGCGATGATCAGGATGACGATCAGCGCGCCGGCCGAGCGGATCGCCGCCTGCAGGAACGGCGGGATGTCCGGCAGCACCAGCTTCACCGCGATCTGGTTGAAGCCCCACGACAGGCAGCACAGCAGCATCAGCGCGATCGCACCGGCGCTCAGCGGACGCCCCATGGTGGCGCTCACCGCAGCGGTCGCGCGAGCTGAGTGATCAGATTCGAGGGGATCGCCGTCGTCCGGCGAGACATCTTGATCGACATGGTGCCTCCGGCTTTTCGCCGTGTTGTGGCGGGCGCTGGCGCGCCTCGCTCCTCCCATCGATCAAGGCGTAAACCGCGTCAGGCGGCTTGGCAATGGCCGCATACGCCGGTGATCTCGACCACCGACATCTTCGGCGTGAAGCCGGTCTGGCGCGCCGCTTGGTTGAGAATTTCCGTCACGTCCGATGCCGACACCTCACCGACCGATCCGCAAACTTCGCAGATCAGGAATGCCACAGTGGCGGCGTCGCTGTGATCGTGGCCGCAGGCCAAAAACGCGTTGCGGCTCTCGATCCGGTGCACAAGACCGTTCTGCATCAGGAAATCCAGCGCCCGATAGACCGTGATCGGCGCCGGCCGTGGCATCACCCGTGCCAGTTCCTCGATCACCTCGTAGGCGCCGAGCGGCCGATGGCTCGACAGCAGCGCCTGCAGCACGTTGCGCCGGATCGGCGTGAGGTTCTGCGAACGTCCGGCGCAGACCCGCTCGGCGTGCTCGATGCCTTCGGCGGCGCAGCGGTCGTGATCGTGACCCGGCGCGGGGAATGTCGACTTCAGTGCGGTCATCGGGCCCATCACCACTCACGTGCCGGCCAGCCGACCGGCTCATCTTCGAATTCGAGCAACACCCTACACCGGGCCGGAGTTCAAGTCTCGCGACCGGCCGGATTTGAAAGGCATGCGCAACTCGGATCGGTCACATGCGAATCGGTGTCTTGAGAAATAATAAGCAAGCTTATCTTATGCGAAGCTCAGGAGTGGCGCCATGACCCGGGGTCCGGAGGACCAGAACTTCATCTTTGCGTTCGCCGAGGTGCAGCGGCTGATCCGCGCCTATGCGGACAAGCAGGCGTCCCGGCACGGCATCACCCGCGCCCAGTGGGCGGTGCTTGCCAAGGTGGAACGCGCCGAAGGGCTGAAGCAGTCCGAACTCGCCGAACAGATGGACCTGCAGCCGATCACCCTCACCCGGCTGATCGACAAGCTGTGCGACCACGGCTGGCTCGAACGCCGCAGCGACGCCAGCGACCGGCGCTGCAAGCGACTCTATTTGCGCGAGGCGGCCCGGCCGCTGCTCGGCAAGCTGGCCGAACTCCGCGCCGAACTCACTGCGACCGCGCTCGCCGGCCTGACACCGGAGGACGCCCAGCGCCTGGTGCGACAGATGCAGATGATCAAGGAGAATTTGCGTGGCGCGATCCAACACCACTGCCACCGTGAAGAACGACGACGGGAGGAGCGCTATGGCTGAACCGGCCCTGAAACTTCCAATCGAACAGAAGACCCCCCTGGCCGATCCGGTCGTCGCGGCGAGCGGCGGACCGCGCCGCGATCTCGGCGGCACGCTGCGCCGTTATCGCCGGCCGCTGCTGCTGGTCGTGCTGCCGCTGGTGGCGCTGATCGGCGGCATCACCTTCTATTTGGAAGGCGGCCGCTATGTGACCACCGACGACGCCTATGTGGGCGCCCAGAAGGTCCTGATCACGCCCGACGTCGCAGGCAAGATCGTCGAGGTCACGGTGAAGGAAGGCCAGCATGTCGAGCCCGGCGACGAGCTGTTCCAGATCGATCCGGTGCCGTTCCGCCTCGCCGTCGCGCAGGCCCAGGCCAAGCTGGCCGACGCCAAGACCAGCCACGCCAACCTGGTCGCCAACGTCAAGCTGTACGGCCAGACCGTCGAGCTGGTGAATGCCGGCATCGCGCTGAAGCAACGCGACGTCGAGCGCAAGACCTCGCTGGTTCAGAGCCGTGCCGGCTCGCAGCTCGATCTCGACAACTCCACCGCCGCGCTGGTGACCGCCCAGGCGCAGCTGCAGCTCGTCAAGCAGCAGCAGTCGACCGCGCTCAATCAGTTGCTCGGCGATCCCGAGCTGCCGCTGGAAAAATTCCCCGCTTATGCCCAGGCCAAGGCGGCGCTGGACGACGCCGAACGCAACCTCAATCTGTCGACGGTCCGCGCGCCCATGAATGGCACCGCCACCCAGGTCGACAACATTCAGCTCGGCCGCTTCGTGGCAGCGGGGACGCCGGTGTTCAGTGTCATCGACACGTCGCGGCCGTGGGTCGACGCCAATCCGAAGGAGAGCGACTTCACCTATGTGGCGGTCGGGCAGAAGGTGACGCTCGATGTCGATGCTTTCCCGGATCATCCCTTCAAAGGCCGAGTGACGTCATTGTCGCCCGGCACCGGCGCGCAGTTCGCCGTGCTGCCGCCGCAGAATGCCACCGGCAACTTCGTCAAGGTGGTGCAGCGTGTGCCGCTGCGGATCGCGTTCGACGACGGCGACGCGATGGTACGCCGGTTGAAGGCCGGCATGAGTGTGAACGTCTCGATCGATACCAACCACCGGCGTTCGCTGGCGGGTCTGCTCGGCTTCGGCCCCGCCAGGGCTGCACAGCCCGACATCGACGCGGGCGAGGCCAAGTAAGCGATGTCGAGCGCCGCTCACCCGTCTGCGGTTCCGGGCTTTCGCCGCAACATGGTGACGATCTGCGCCATGACGGCGACGATCATGCAGGCGCTCGACACCACCATCGCCAACGTCGCGCTGCCCTACATGCAGGGCTCGCTGTCGGCGTCGCAGGACCAGATCAACTGGGTGCTGACGTCCTATATCGTGGCCGCTGCGATCATGACGGCGCCGGTCGGCTGGATCGCCAACCGGTTCGGGCGCAAGCGCATCTTCATCATCTGCGCGGCCGGCTTCACCGCCGCCTCGGTGATGTGCGGGCTGGCGCAGGACATCACCCAGATGGTGGCGTTCCGGCTGCTGCAGGGTGTGTTCGGCGCGGCGCTGGTGCCGCTGTCGCAGGCGGTGATGCTCGACAGCTACGCGCTGCACGAGCGCGCCAAGGCGATGTCGATCTGGGGCATGGGCGTGATGATGGGGCCGATCATGGGTCCGTCGCTCGGCGCCTGGCTGACCGAAACCTACTCCTGGCACTGGGTGTTCTTCGTCAATCTCCCGTTCGGCGCCATCACGGTGCTCGGCCTGGCGATGTTCATGGACGAAACCGACAAGAACCACGAGCTCAAATTCGACTGGTTCGGCTTCGCCGCGCTCGCGGTCGGAATCGGCGCGATGCAGCTCGCGCTCGATCGCGGCGAGCAGCTCGACTGGTTCAATTCACCCGAGATCATCATCGAGTCGATCGTCTCCGTGATCGGGTTCTACTACTTCTTCGCCCACTCCTTCACCACCGAACGCCCGTTCATCCAGTTCGCGATCTTCAAGGACCGCAACTTCATCGGCGGCGTGATCTTCATGACGGTGATGGGGCTGGTGCTGTTCTCGACGATGGCTCTGTCGTCACCGTTCCTGCAGAACGTCGAAGGCTATCCGATCATGACCGCCGGCCTGCTGCTCGCCTCGCGCGGCTGCGGCACCTTCGTGGCGATGATGATCGTCGGCCGGATCATGCGCCACATCGAGGCGCGCACCCTGATCGCCACCGGCCTGTCGCTGACCTGCGCGTCGCTTTACGTGATGACTGCCTGGACCGACCAGACCACCGTGTCGAGCGTGGTCGTCACCAGCATCGTTCAGGGGTTCGGCTTCGGTCTGGTGTTCGTGCCGCTGTCGACAGTGGCGTTCATGACCCTGCCCGGACAGCTCCGCACCGACGGCACCGCAATGCTGACGCTGGTGCGCAACGTCGCCAGTTCGGTCGGAATTTCGGTGGTGATCGCCAAGCTGTCGTCGGGCACCACGACGGCACACGCGATCCTCACCGAACACATCAACCCGTTCAACGACGCGCTGCAGATGCCGAACGTCACCGGCATGATCGACCTGTCGACCACCACCGGCAAGGCGATGATGGACGCGATCGTCACCATGCAGGCGCAGATCATCGCATTCTCGCACGACTACGCGATGGTGATGTTCCTCACCGCCGCCGCGGTGCCGATGGCGATCATCATCGGCTCGACCAAAGCGGCGCTGCGCAAACAGGGCGAAGCCGCGGCGGACCATGCGGCGGTGATGGAGTAGCTCTTAACCTCTGCCCGAAAGAGCGGTGCGAGAGAGATCACGGGGCCGCTCCACACCCCAGCGTCATGCGCGGGCTTGACCCGCGCATCCATCGCGCGCCGAGCGCGCCTCACGAAAGCCTTGCGAAGAGGATGGATTGCCGGGTCAAGCCCGGCAATGACGTAGCATCTTCTTTAGTTCACCTTCTCGATCGCCATTGCGACGCCCTGGCCGACGCCGACGCACATCGTGGCCAGTGCCAGCTTGCCGCCGCGCTTCTCCAGGCCGTGCACCGCCGTCAGCGCCAGGCGCGCGCCGCTCATGCCGAGCGGGTGGCCGAGCGCGATCGCGCCGCCGTGCGGATTGACGAAGTCCGCGTCGTCCTTGACTCCGAGCTGGCGCATGCAGGCGATGCCCTGGGAGGCAAAGGCTTCGTTCAGCTCGATCAGATCGAAGTCGCTGATCTTGAGCCCGAGCCGTTCCATCAGCTTCCTGGTCGCCGGCACCGGGCCGATGCCCATGATCCGCGGCGGCACCGCGGCCGAAGCGAGGCCGAGGATTTTGGCGCGCGGCGTCAGGCCGTACTTCTTCACCGCGGCTGCGGAGGCGATCAGCAGCGCCGCAGCGCCGTCATTGACGCCCGAGGCGTTGCCGGCCGTCACCGTGCCGGGATTGCGCACGATCGGCTTCAGCTTGGCGAGGCCTTCGAGCGTGGTTTCGGGACGCGGGTGCTCGTCCTTGTCGACGGTGATCGAGCCGGCCTTGCCGCCCGAATACGTCACCGGCGCGATTTCCTCGGCGAAGTAGCCGGCGGCAATCGCCGCACCGGCACGCTGCTGGGAGCGGATCGCGAACGCATCCTGATCGGCGCGCGAGATCTGGAACTCCTCGGCGACGTTCTCGCCGGTCTCGGGCATCGAATCGACGCCGTATTGCTGCTTCATCAGCGGATTGATGAAGCGCCAGCCGATTGTGGTGTCGAAGATGTCCGCGGCGCGGGAAAATGCTTCGGTGGCCTTGCCCTGCACGAACGGCGCGCGGGTCATCGATTCGACGCCGCCGGCGATCGCCAAGTCGATCTCGCCGCCGCGGATCGCGCGGCCCGCGGCGCCGACCGCATCGAGCCCGGAGGCGCACAGCCGGTTCAGGGTCTGACCGGGCACCGAATCCGGCAGGCCCGCCAGCAGCGCCGCCATCCTGGCGACGTTGCGGTTGTCCTCGCCGGCCTGATTGGCGCAGCCGAAGAACACCTCGTCGACCGCGCTCCAGTCCATGTCGGGGTGCCTGGCCATCAGCGCCCTGATCGGCACCGCCGCGAGATCGTCGGTTCGCACCTTGGCGAGCGATCCGCCGTAACGGCCGATCGGGGTGCGCACCGCGTCGCAGACAAACACGTCGGCCATCGAAACTCTCCCTGTTTTGCCGATCCGGGCTGGGACGCCGGACTTGAAGCCGGTTTGTAGAAAGCGTCGCCGAACAGGTCAATGCGCCGCCGATCGGCGCGGTCCCGGTTGAAACCCGTGCATGGCTCGCCGCGCGAGGTAGGAACCCCGGCGGGATTTTTGCTATGCATCGGCCATGACCATCCGCCCCGACATCGCCGTGCCGCCCGACGCCGCTCCGCCCGCCGAGGCGCCGGCAAAAATGTCGCCGATGATGGAGCAGTACCACGAGATCAAGGCCGCCAATCCGGGGCTGCTCTTGTTCTACCGGATGGGCGACTTCTACGAGCTGTTCTTCGAGGACGCCGAAATCGCCTCGCGCGCGCTCGGCATCACGCTCACCAAGCGCGGCAAGCATCTGGGCGCCGACATTCCGATGTGCGGCGTGCCGGTCGAGCGCTCCGACGACTATCTGCACCGGCTGATCGCGCTCGGGCATCGCGTCGCGGTGTGCGAGCAGACCGAAGATCCGGCCGCGGCCCGCGCCCGCAAGAGCGTGGTGCGGCGCGACGTGGTGCGGCTGATCACCCCCGGTACACTGACCGAAGACACCCTGCTCGACGCCCGCGCCAACAACTATCTGCTGGCCATCGCGCGTGCCCGCGGTTCCGCCGGCACCGATCGGATCGGGCTGGCCTGGATCGACATCTCCACCGGTGAGTTCTGCGTCACCGAGTGTTCGACCGGCGAACTCGCCGCGACGCTGGCGCGGATCAATCCGAACGAAGCGATCGTGCCCGACGCGCTGTATAGCGACGCTGAACTCGCCCCGACCTTGCGCGAGCTCGCCGCCGTCACGCCGCTGACCCGCGACGTGTTCGATTCAGCCACCGCCGAGCGACGGCTGTGCGATTACTTCGCGGTCGCCACCATGGACGGCCTCGCCGCGCTGTCTCGGCTGGAAGCCACGGCGGCCGCGGCCTGCGTGACGTACGTCGACCGCACCCAGCTCGGAAAACGGCCGCCGCTGTCGCCTCCGTCGCGCGAAGCGGTCGGCACCACGATGGCGATCGACCCGGCGACCCGGGCCAACCTCGAACTGACCCGCACGCTCGCCGGCGAGCGCCGCGGTTCGCTGCTCGACGCGATCGATTGCACGGTGACGGCCGCGGGGTCGCGGCTGCTGGCGCAGCGGCTCGCCGCGCCGCTGACCGATGCGGTCACGATCGCCCGCCGGCTGGACTCGGTCGAAGCCTTCGCAGGCGATTCCGGACTTCGCGAACAGATTCGCAGCTCGCTGCGGGCGGCGCCCGACATGGCGCGCGCGTTTGCCCGGCTGTCGCTCGGCCGCGGAGGCCCGCGGGATCTGGCGAACTTGCGCGACGGCATCCGCGCCGCCGACGAGGTGCTGGTGCAGCTGGCGCAGCTCGCCAGCCCGCCGCAGGAGATCGCCGCCGCGATGGCGGCGCTGCAGCGCCCCTCGCGCGAGCTGTGCGCCGAGCTCGGCCGCGCGCTCGCCGACGATCTGCCGCTGCTCAAACGCGATGGCGGCTTCGTCCGCGAAGGCTATGAGCCCGCGCTCGACGAAACCCGCAAGCTGCGCGACGCCTCGCGGCTGGTGGTGGCGTCGATGCAGGCACGCTACGCCGACGATACCGGCATCAAGGCACTGAAGATCCGGCACAACAACGTGCTGGGATATTTCGTCGAAGTCTCGGCGCAGCACGGCGAAAGGCTGATGGCGCCGCCGCTGAACGCCACCTTCATCCATCGCCAGACGCTGGCCGGGCAGGTCCGCTTCACCACCGCCGAGCTCGGTGAGATCGAGGCCAAGATCGCCAATGCGGGCGACCGCGCACTCGGGCTCGAGCTGGAAATCTTCGACCGCCTCGCGGCGATGATCGATGCTGCCGGCGACGACCTGCGCGCCGCCGCGCATGCGTTCGCGCTGCTCGATGTCGCCACCGCGCTGGCCAAGCTCGCGAGTGACGACAACTACGTCCGGCCCGAAGTCGACGACTCGCTGGCGTTCGCCATCGAAGGCGGCCGGCATCCGGTGGTCGAGCAGGCGCTGAAGAAAGCCGGCGAGCCGTTCATCGCCAACGCCTGCGACCTGTCGCCCGGCCCGGCGCAGAAGAACGGCCAGATCTGGCTGCTGACCGGCCCGAACATGGCCGGTAAGTCGACTTTCCTGCGCCAGAACGCGTTGATCGCGCTGCTCGCCCAGGTCGGCAGCTTCGTGCCGGCGAACCGTGCGCGGATCGGCATCGTCGACCGGCTGTTCTCCCGCGTCGGCGCCGCCGACGATCTCGCCCGCGGCCGCTCCACCTTCATGGTCGAAATGGTCGAGACCGCGGCGATCCTCAATCAGGCGTCCGAACGCGCGCTGGTGATCCTCGACGAGATCGGCCGCGGCACCGCGACGTTCGACGGCCTGTCGATCGCCTGGGCGGCGATCGAGCACCTGCACGAACAGAATCGCTGCCGCTCGCTGTTCGCGACGCACTACCACGAGCTGACCGCGCTGTCGGCCAAGCTGCCGCGGCTGTTCAACGCCACCGTGCGGGTCAAGGAATGGCGCGGCGAGGTCGTCTTCCTGCACGAGGTGCTGCCCGGCTCGGCCGACCGCTCCTATGGTATTCAGGTCGCCAAGCTTGCCGGCCTACCGCCCGCGGTGGTGGCCAGAGCAAAGACCGTACTCGCCAAGCTCGAAGCCAACGACCGCGGCCAGCCCAAGACGCTGATCGATGACCTGCCGCTGTTCGCCATCACCGCCCGCGCACCGGCCGAAGCCGCCCTTCCGAGCGAGGCCGAGCAACTGATCGAGGCCGTCAAGGCGCTGCATCCCGACGAGATGACCCCGCGCGAGGCGCTGGAGGCGCTGTACGCCCTGAAGGCTAAGCTGCCGCGATCGTAGGATGGGTTGGGCGCACGCGAAATCCATCAACGCCCAGCACGGGTCAGATGGGTTTCGCTGCCGCTCAACCCATCCTACGAACTGAACCGCACCCGAAAGCGAAAAATGGCCGGGACGAGCCCGGCCATTTCGACAATCAACACTTTGAAAGAGTTTACTTCTTGGCCGGCGCCGGGGTGGCGGGCTTGGCCGCATCGGCAGGCTTCGCCGCGTCCGCCGGCTTGGCGGCATCCGGCTTCGCGGCCGGCTGGTCCATCCGCTCGATCTTGGCGGCCTGGCGCAGCTTGCTGACATAGTCCGACTGCGCCTTGCGGGCGACGTACTGCTCGATCTGCGCCTTGACCTGGTCGAAGCTCGGCGGCTTGCGGTTGCGCTTCTCTTCGACCTTGATGATGTGCCAGCCGAACTGGGTCTTGACCGGCTCGGAGATCTTGCCCGGCTCCAGCGCGAACGCCGCCGCGGAGAATTCCGGCACCATCTGGTCCTTGGTGAAGAAGCCGAGGTCGCCGCCGTCGGAAGCGCCCGGATCCTTGGACTTCTTTTTCGCCAACTCGGCGAAGTCGGCGCCCTTCTTCAGCTCTTCGGCGACCGCCTTGGCCTCGTCCTCGGTCTCGACCAGGATGTGGCGGGCGTGGACTTCCTGCTCGCCCGAAATCTGCTTGGCAGCCTCGTCATACACCGTCTTCATCGCCGCATCGGTGGTCGCCGCCTTGCCTTCGGCGGAGAGCACGTCGTCCATCAGCAGCCGGTTGCGGGCAAATTCCAGGCGCTTCTTGAAATCGGCGTTGTCTTGGATCTTCTTGTCTTCGGCTGCCTTGGCGACGATCTTCATGTCGATCAGGAAGGCGAGCACGTTCTCCTTCTTGGTCGCCGGGTCCATCTGCGCCAGGCTCGGACCGAGCTCCTGCTCGGCGAGGTCGACGTCGCTCTGGCGGATCTCGGCGCCGTTGACCTTGGCCAGTACCGGGTTGGCATCCTGGGCGCGCGCGACGGGAGTAGCCAGCAGCGCGAATGCGAGACAACCTGTCACAGCCGCGCTGAGCAGGCCGGCGCGCAGGCCGGATGGGACTGCGTTGGACGCAGGTGTCATGGAAAATCCTTGTCTTGAAAGCCGGGGTGTCGGGGCGGCGGAACAGTCACCCAATCGCGGCACCTTGGCAACGCGAAAAGTCTGTCAAAATGATGAAATCCTTGAAAGGCGGCCGCGTTGACAACCTTCAGGCCCAGCCATATCTGTGCCGCCACAGGCTCGGGTCGGGCGGTCGTCGCGCGACCGCGCCTGGCAACCGGTCCTCGGATTGCTGGATTACCAATCATTTCGCGCGCGCGCCTGTATCCTGATGGGCGCCTGAGCGTCACGATGAGTTGATAGTGGCCCGAGCGGACGGCATCACGGCTGCTACGTCACACTACAACAACAGGAAGCTGGTATGATCGGCGCGCTCGCCCGCAAACTCTTCGGCTCCGCTAACGACCGCAGGGTCAAGGGTTACCAGTCGCGGGTCACCGCGATCAATGCGCTCGAACCGGAACTGGCCAAGCTGTCCGACGAGGCACTGAAGGCCCGCACCGCCGAATTCCGCGCCGAGCTCGCGAACGGCAAGTCCCTCGACGATCTTCTGGTGCCGGCCTTCGCCACCGTTCGCGAGGCCGCCAAGCGCACCCTCGGCCAGCGCCACTTCGACGTGCAGCTGATCGGCGGCATGGTGCTGCACGAGGGCGACATCGCCGAGATGAAGACCGGCGAAGGCAAGACCCTGGTCGCGACGCTCGCGGTCTATCTCAACGCACTGGCCGGCAAGGGCGTCCACGTCGTCACGGTGAACGACTACCTGGCCAAGCGCGACTCCGGCTGGATGGGCCAGATTTACGGCTTCCTCGGCATGACCACCGGCGTGATCGTACACGGGCTGGACGACGCCCAGCGCCAGGCCGCCTACGCCTGCGACATCACCTACGGCACCAACAACGAATACGGCTTCGACTATCTGCGCGACAACATGAAGTACCGGCTGGAGGACATGGTCCAGCGCGGGCACAATTTCGCGATCGTCGACGAAGTCGACTCGATCCTGATCGACGAAGCGCGCACCCCGCTGATCATCTCCGGCCCGCTCGACGACCGCTCGGATTTCTACAACACCATCGACACCTTCATTCCGCGGCTGGACAAGTCGGACTACGATATCGACGAGAAGCAGCGCACCGTGACGCTGACCGAAGCCGGCATGGAGAAGATCGAGACGCTGCTGAAGGACGCCGGGCAGCTCCGCGGCGAGTCGCTGTACGACGTCGAGAACGTCTCGGTGGTGCACCACGTCAACCAGGCGCTGCGCGCCCACACCCTGTTCCAGCGCGACAAGGACTACATCGTCCGCAACGACGAGGTGGTGATCATCGACGAATTCACCGGCCGCATGATGCAGGGCCGGCGCTATTCGGAAGGCCTGCACCAGGCGCTCGAAGCCAAGGAGCACGTCACCGTCCAGCCGGAAAACCAGACGCTGGCGTCGATCACCTTTCAGAATTACTTCCGGATGTACGACAAGCTCGCCGGCATGACCGGCACCGCGGCCACCGAGGCCGACGAGTTCTTCGACATCTACAAGCTCGAAGTGGTCGAGATCCCGACCAACCTGCCGATCGCCCGTCTCGACGAAGACGACGAGGTCTATCGCACCCAGCAGGAGAAATACGCCGCAATCCTCGCCGAGGTCGAGCGCGCCAACAAGCGGATGCAGCCGGTGCTGGTCGGCACCGCGTCGATCGAGAAGTCCGAGGTGCTGGCCGAGTATCTGAAGAAGAACGGCTACAAGCAGATTGACTTCACCGACCCGAAGGGGATGGACAAGCTGTATGCCGCCGCCCGCGCCGGCAAGCCGGCCAAACTGTTCGCGGTGCTGAATGCGCGCTTCCACGAGCAGGAAGCCTACATCGTCGCCGAGGCCGGCGTGCCGGGCGCCATCACCATCGCCACCAACATGGCGGGCCGCGGTACCGACATCAAACTCGGCGGTTCGCTGGAGATGCGGCTTCAGCAGGAAGCCGGGCACATCACCGATGAAGCCGAGAAGGCGGCGAAGATCGCCGAGATCAAGGCCGACATCGAGCGCTTCCGCGACATCGTGCTGAAGGCCGAGGACGAGATCGAACTCGAGCCCGCCAAGGGCAACAAGCCGGCCAAGACCGCGAGGCGTCCCGGCGGCCTCTACATCATCGGCTCCGAGCGCCACGAGAGCCGCCGTATCGACAACCAGCTGCGCGGCCGCTCCGGCCGTCAGGGCGACCCGGGCCGCTCCAAGTTCTTCCTGTCGCTGGAAGACGATCTGATGCGGATCTTCGGCTCCGACAAGCTCGACACCATGCTGACCCGCCTCGGCCTCAAGGAAGGCGAGGCGATCATCCATCCGTGGATCAACAAGGCGCTGGAGAAGGCGCAGCAGAAGGTCGAAGCACGCAACTTCGACATCCGCAAGAACCTGCTCAAGTTCGACGACGTCCAGAACGATCAGCGCAAGGTGATCTTCGATCAGCGCATCGAGCTGATGAAAGAAGACAGCGTGGCCGAGACGGTCACCGACATGCGCCACACCTACATCGAAGACCTGGTGGCCAAATACGTTCCCGAACACGCTTATGCGGAGCAGTGGGATGTCGCCGGGCTGAAGGCCGAACTGGACCGGGTCGTCGGCCTCGACATTCCGGTCGACGAATGGGCCAAGGAAGAAGGCATCGCCGACGAGGAGCTGATCACGCGGCTGGAGCGGGTGTTCGACGAGCACATGGCCGCCAAGGTCGGCCAGTGGGGTTCGGACGTGATGCGCTATGCCGAAAAGAGCATCCTGCTGCAGACGCTGGACCATCTGTGGCGCGAGCATCTGGTGATGCTCGACCATCTGCGCCAGGTGATCGGGCTGCGCGGCTACGGCCAGCGCGATCCGCTGCAGGAGTACAAGTCCGAAGCCTTCAATCTCTTCCAGGAGATGAGCTCGCATTTGCGCGAGGCAGTGACGGCGCAATTGATGCGCGTGGAAATCATTCCGCCGGATCAGCCGCAGGAACTGCCGCCGATGGAGGTCCACAAGATGGACCCGGACACCGGGCAGGACGAGATGGCGTTCGCCAACGTCTCGCTGGCTCCGGCCCAGGCCGCCGACAAGCCCGCGCGCGACCCGAACAGACCCGAGACCTGGGGCAAGGTCGGCCGCAACGAGGACTGCCCGTGCGGCTCCGGCAAGAAGTACAAGCACTGCCACGGCCGCTACGCGTAACCGGCGCAGGCCAGATCAGGACAAGCAATGCCCGGCCTCGTGCCGGGCATTTTGCTGTCTGGCCCTCAAAACCCAGCCGTCATTCCGGGGCGCGCAGCAACGCTGCGCGAACCCGGAATCCCGAGATTGTGGAAGTATGCAAGGTGCCCTGAACGGCGAGATTCCGGGTTCGCTCGCTGACGCGAGCGCCCCGGAATGACCGACGTGGGAGTTTCTAACGAAGAGCGCGCCGCCTCAGCGAAACGCCGAGAACCGGCTGTCGAACGAATTCGACGACACCACCGGAGCGCCGCCGGAGATCATGCCGGACGGTCTGGGGGAGGCCGACGAGGTGGTCTCGGCGGCCTCGAGACTCGGCTTCAGCGGCGGCCGCGCAGCGGCCTGCTTGGTCTCGGCAGCCTTCGGCAACGCTCCGTGCGGACGCGGCGCCGGCTCGTGCCGCGCCGCGGTGCTGACCGGCGCCGACGGCAACGGCCGGGCAGACGTGGTCGACTCATTGCCCGGCTTGCGGCTGCCGGCGAGCAGACTGCCGATATCGTCCTTCGACGCCGAGGCGACGCGTGCCTTCGCGGCGACTCCGCTCGATTCAGCCGGCGCAGCGACCAGCAGATTATCCGACGGACGCGGCGGATTGACGGTGGGCGGGATCGTGCCAGGTGCGCGTTCGAACGAGGCGACCGACAGCGACTTGTCTTCCGGGGCCTCCGACAGCCCGGTCGAGGCGTCGGGAATTTTCGAGGCGAACACGTGGTTCATGCCACCGTCGATGCCGGTGTTGAGACGCGCCACCGGCGTTCCCTTGGCGATCAGTTCGGCGATCTTGATGTTGTCCTGCTTGTCCTTTTCGCGCACCGCCTCGGCGATGTCGGGCCGGACCTCGTAGGCCGGGCATTTGGCCGAGGCGTTGAACTGCAACGGCTTGGTCGAACCCGGCGGCGGCGCGGCGTCGAACACGTACTTGCGTTCGCAGAAATCGACCTTCGGTTCCTGCCGCGTCACTTCGAAATGATCGTAGCCTTCCTTCAGCATCTTCCAGAACGGCATGTTCGGATTGTTGCGATGCTTGGCGAAATTCGCCGGCGTCATCTTGAACGGATAGGCCTGGAGCTGGAAGGCGCGCTGGCCACCGAAGAACGACTCGCGCCCCAGCGCATAGATCTCGGCGATCTGTTCGTCGGTCATCGCGTAGCAGCCGCGCGACGAGCAGTCGCCGTGCACCATCAGCTGCGAGCCGGTGCGCCCGAGCGACTTGTCGAATGCGTTGGGATAGCCGGTGTTGAACGACAGATAGTACGACGATTGCGGGTTCATCTGGCCCGGGGAGATCGAATAGAACCCCTCCGGCGCCTGACGATCGCCTTCGCGGATCTTCGGGCCGAGATCGCCGGACCAGCGGCAGATCGGATAGGACTTCAGCAGTTGGAACACGCCGGTGCGGTCCTGCTTCCAGACCTCGAGCTCGGCTTCCTGCTTGAACAGCCGCACCAGAATCGGCGACTGCAGGTCCATGTTCTTTTCCTGCATCGCCGCGACCAGCTTGGGCGGCACCGGCTGATTGGCCTTGGCATTGGTGGCCAGCGCCATCTGGTCGCTGTTGCAGCCGGCGAGCAACGGCATGGTCGCGAGCGCAGCCGTCAGCATCAGCGCGCGTACAAGCGGACTTTTCGTCACCACGAAGCTCCCCCGACGACCGGCAAACCCGCACCCCACATTCGAGCAGCTCAGCCCGTCCAGCTTCCGCGCGGCCGTCGCGTCACCTGACCTTTGCAAGATCCGGCGGATTCGACCGCTCGCCTTTACCAAATCCTGCACCATCATCGGCGCCAACGTATTGACGCCGTGTGCACTCTGCCAAGATTATCCTTAAGCCCTTGGGGTCGCAAGCCGATCAGGCCGGCGGTGGGGCGGTCCGGAAATCTTGGTCAAGGAACATTGAATCGCCGGGGCGCGGCGAAACTGCGGCGAGCGCCGGACTTTGCATCAGCGGTGCGGATTTGGTTAAGATTCGATCAATTCGCCGCGCGGGCGATCCTGATCACGCCAGCTTGCGGCCGATCTCGAGGAATTTCTGCCGGCGATGGACGCGGATCGCATCGCGGCCCTGGCCCTTCAGCTCGGCGAAAGCCGCCGCGATCGCGTCTCCGGCCGTCGCGATCATCACCGCCGGATCACGGTGAGCGCCGCCTTTGGGCTCGGGCAGGATCTGATCGATCACCCCGAACCTCAGCAGGTCCTGCGCGGTGATCTTCATCGAGTTCGCCGCTTCCTGGGCCTTGGTGCCGTCACGCCACAGGATCGACGACGCCGCTTCCGGCGAGATCACGCTGTACACCGCGTGCTCCAGCATCAGCACCTTGTTGGCGGTGGCAATCGCGATCGCGCCGCCGGAGCCGCCCTCACCGATCACCATGGCGACGTTCGGCACGCCGAGCTGCAGGCAGGCCTCGGTCGAACGCGCGATCGCTTCGGCCTGGCCACGCTCCTCTGCGCCGATCCCGGGATAGGCACCCGCGGTGTCGACCAGCGACAGCACCGGGAGATCGAAGCGATCGGCCATTTCCATCAGCCGCACCGCCTTGCGATAGCCTTCCGGCCGCGCCATGCCGAAATTGTGCCGCAGCCGGGTCTCGGTGGTCGATCCTTTTTCCTGGCCGATGACGCAGACGCTCTCGCCGCGGAAACGGCCGAAGCCTCCGACCAGCGCTTCGTCGTCGCCGAACTTGCGGTCGCCGGCCAAAGGCGTGAACTCGGTGATCAGCCCTTCGATGTAGTCGACGCAATGCGGCCGCTGCGGATGCCGCGCGACCTGGGTCTTCTGCCACGGCGTCAGCGCGGCATAGAGATCCTGCAGCGCCTGCTGCGCCTTCTCCTCGATCTTCTCGATTTCCTCGTGGATATCGCTGCCGGACGCCGCAAGCGTGCGCAGTTCGTCGATCTTGGAATCGAGTTCCGCCACCGGCTTTTCGAAGTCGAGATAGCTGCGCATGGGCCCGGACATGACTTTGGCGATATGGGGAGGAAAGCTGCGGCCGATAGGGGCCGCCCGGCTTTTCTAGCCATCTGGGAGCCAAGTCAAGCGGATGGGACAAGCGGCGCTTCGCATCCACCGACCGGGTGGATGCGAATGCGTCGCGGCGCGCCCTCAGCCAACAGCTTCAGATCGACGGCGGAGCGCGCGGTCGCGGCCTCGGCGTTACAGCCGTTCGATCCGGCCCGCGACTTCGTCGATCAGCGCCACGGCCTCGTGCAGCTTGGTCTTGTCGAGCCCCTCGCCGAGGCGATTTTGCAGCACGCTGCGCAGATTGTGCATCGCGCGCCGCACCGGGGCGGCATCGATACGCTCGCGCATCGCGCCCAGCGCGTCGAGCCGAGCCGTGATCGCCGCAAGCTCTGCTGCGTGGGCGTCCAGATGGGCGGCACCCTCCGAGGTGACCGCGAACTGCTTGCGCGCGCCGTCGGTGACCTGTTCTTCGATCAGCCCCATCTCGCTGAGCATCGTCAGCGTCGGATAGACGATGCCGGGGCTCGGCGCATAGGCGCCGGCAGTCCGTTCCTCGATCGCCCGGATCAGATCGTAGCCGTGACGCGGCTTGTCGGCGATCAGCTTCAACAGCAGCAGCCGCAGTTCGCCGCCGTCGAACATTCGCCGGCCGCCGCCGCGCCGGCCATGCCCTGGATGACCAAACCCGCCGGTCTCGTCCTCCCAGCCGCCGCGGCGCGGGCCGGCGTGAACCGGTCGCTGGTGAAGCCCATGGTCGCGGCCGGAGCGGCCGTGCCGGCCGGGGAACTGCATTTCGCGGTGAAATCCAAACATATTCATCAACCTCATGGCTCGTGATGCGCTCAAGATATATCATGAAAGATCTAGGTCAAGATCAGTCTGTGATATATCTTCATGGCTAACGAAGACGTTCGGGTAGTTTTGCTCGGTCAGGCCTGTTCGGACAGCGGGTGCAGGTCGCGCACCAAGCTCTTCAGCCGCTCCTCGACCACGTGGGTGTAGATCTGGGTGGTCGAGATATCGCTGTGGCCGAGCAGCGTCTGCACGATCCGCAGGTCGGCGCCGTTGTGCAAGAGATGGCTGGCGAAGGCGTGGCGCAGCACGTGCGGGCTCACCAGGCGCGGGGACAGCCCGGCGCGCGCCGCCAAGTCTTTCAGATCCCGGGCGAAATGCTGGCGGGTGAGGTGCCCGCTCTCGCCGAAGGATGGAAACAGCCACTTCGAAGCCGGCGTGCCCTTGGGGTCTTTGGCGGCGTCCGCAACCTCTTCGAGATAGCGACTCATCGCCTGCTTGGCGCCGGCGTTGAGCGGCACCAGCCGCTCCTTGTCGCCCTTGCCGCGAACCACGATCATCCTGGCGTCGCGCCGGGCCGCCGACAGTGGCAGCGACACAAGCTCGGAGACGCGCAGCCCGGTCGCATAGAGCACCTCCAGCAGGCAGTTCAACCGCGCTGCTCTCAGCCGTGCCGTTCCTTCCGCTGCATCGGCCTCCTGCCGCGCGCAGGCAAGCAGCCGGTCGACGTCGGCGATCGACAGCACTTTCGGCAGGCTGCGGCCGCGCTTGGGGCCTGACAGGATCGCGGCCGGGTCGTCGGCCCGGATCCGCTCGCTGAGCAGAAACCGGAACAGATGCCGCAGCGCCGACAGCCGCCGTGCGACGCTGGAGGTGGCGAAGCCGCGCTTATCGAGATCAGCCAGATAGCTGCGCAGCGCCGCGGTGTCGGCGGAGCCGATGCCGAGCCGACGGCGGGCCAGAAAATGCGACAGATCAGCCAGATCGCGCCGATAGGCGTCGAGCGTGTTGGCGGAAGCGCCCTGCTCGGCCGCGATCATGTCGAGAAACAGCTCGGTCAAGCCCGCATCCGAATACGAGGTCGGGCGCAGCGGCGCCTGGCCGGTTTCAGGCTCCGTCGCCACGGCAGCAGCCGTTGATTTTCGCGGTCGTCGCATCCGACCAGCCTAGCGTCTATTTCTTGAGAAACTTGTCCGGCTGGATGGTCACCGTCATTTCCCGGGTGTTCGGCCCGACGAAATGCGCCAGCGCGAAAACCACCCCGTAAATTATACCGCCGGCCACGGCGATCACCGTGAGGAATCGGAACAAGGTGGGCATACGCTGATCTCGGCGCGGCGTTGGAGCGGGGATGGGCGACTACGACCATGTTCGCCCGGTCCTTGCAAGAGACGCTGGCCTGCGCGGCGACCGGGGTAGTATAGCTGGCCCTTTCAGTCCCCACGGATGCCGCGAATGTCTGAAACCGCACCGACGGCTGCTGCCGGCAGGTCCCAGGAAGCCGAGATCGTCGCGGCACTGGATGATCGTCCGGTCGTGCTGATCGGAATGATGGGCGCAGGCAAATCGACCGTCGGACGCCGCTTGGCGCTGCGGCTCGGTCTGCCGTTTCTCGATGCCGACACCGAGATCGAGCATGCCGCGGCGATGACCATCCCGGAGATCTTCGAAACCCACGGCGAGCCGCATTTCCGCGACGGCGAGGCCCGGGTGATCGCCCGGCTGCTGGACGGCGGCGCCAAGGTGCTGGCGACCGGCGGCGGCGCGTTCATGCGGGAGGAGACCCGCGACCGGATTCGCCACAAGGCGATCTCGCTGTGGCTCGAAGCCGACGCCGATGTGATTCTGCGCCGGGTCAAGCGCCGCGCCGACCGCCCGCTGCTGAAGACCCCCGATCCGGCCGGCACCATCGCGCGCCTGATCTCCGAGCGCTATCCGCTGTATCGGGAAGCCGACATCACCATCGCGTCCCGCGACGTGCCGCACGAGAAGATCGTCGAGGAATGCGTCGCCGCCCTGCACGCTTATCTGTGCGGTGCACCCGCCTCCACCCCAAGCGAGACCTCATGAACGCCCCGCAGAAGAATTCCACGCCGATCACCGTCGAGGTCGCACTCGGCGACCGCACCTACGAGATCCTGATCGGTCGCGACGTGCTCGGCTCGCTCGGAACGCGGATCGCCAGGCTCCGCCCCGGCGCCCGCACCGCGATCGTCACCGATCGCACCGTGGCGAAGACGTGGCTGAAGCGCACCGAAGAGGTGCTGGATCAGGCTGGCATTGCACATGCCTCGGTGATCGTCGGCGAAGGCGAAAACTCCAAGACCTATGCGGGGCTTCAGCAGGTCTGCGAGGCGCTGATCGCCGCCAGGATCGAGCGCAACGATCTGGTGATTGCGCTCGGCGGCGGCGTGATCGGCGACCTTGCCGGCTTCTCGGCGTCGCTGCTGCGCCGCGGCGTCGACTTCGTGCAGGTGCCGACCTCGCTGCTCGCCCAGGTCGATTCCTCGGTCGGCGGCAAGACCGGGATCAACTCGCCGCAGGGCAAGAACCTGATCGGCACATTCCATCAGCCGGTGCTGGTGCTGGCCGACACCGCCGTCCTCGACACGCTGTCGCCGCGGCAGTTTCGTGCCGGCTACGCCGAAGTTGCGAAATACGGCGCACTCGGCGACGAGGCGTTCTTCACTTGGCTCGAAGCCAACCATGCCGAACTGTTCAGCGGCGGCGCCGCACGCGAGCACGCGGTCGCTACCTCGTGTCGGGCGAAGGCTGCGATCGTCGCCCGCGACGAGCGCGAGACCGGCGAACGCGCGCTGCTCAATCTCGGCCACACCTTCGGCCACGCGCTGGAAGCGGCGACCGGATTCTCCGAGCGGCTGTTTCACGGCGAGGGGGTCGCGATCGGCATGGTGCTGGCTGCGGAGTTCTCCGCCGAACGCGGCATGATGCCGGCCTCCGATGCGCAGCGGCTGGCGAAGCATCTCGCCGACGTTGGGCTCCCGACGCGGCTGCAGGACATCGCCGGCTTCGCCCAGGAAGGCCTCGCCGACGCCGACGCGCTGATGGCGCTGATGGCACAGGACAAGAAGGTCAAGCGCGGCGAACTCACCTTCATCCTGATGGAAGGCATCGGCCGCGCCGTGATCGCCAACAAAGTCGAACCGGCGCCGGTACGGGATTTCCTGCAGCGGAAGCTGGCGCAGACCTGAGCTGCGCCGCGTCGCGGTCGCCGCGGCCAACCCAAGAGCATCATGAACTCGACTCTGAGCAACGTCCTGATCGCGGTCCTGCTGCTGGCCGCCAACGCGTTCTACGTCGCGGCGGAATTCGCGCTGGTGCGCAGCCGCGGCTTTCGCATCAAGGCGATGGTGGAGAAACGGCGGTTCGGTGCCGATCTGGTGCAGCATATTCTCGGCAACGTCGAGGCGTATCTCGCCTGCTGCCAGCTCGGTATCACCATGGCGTCGCTCGGCCTCGGCTGGGTCGGCGAGCCGACCGTGTCGGCGCTGCTCGCGCCGGTGCTGCAACCGATGGGCCTGTCCGAGTCGGCCCAGCACTTCATCGCGTTTCTCGGCGGCTTTCTGTTCTTCTCGTCTTTGCACATCGTGATCGGCGAACAGGTGCCGAAAACACTGGCGATCCGTCAGCCGGAGCCGGTGTCGCAGTGGATCGCCTATCCGCTGCACCTATCCTTCATTCTGCTGTATCCGCTGAACTGGCTGCTGAACCAGGCCTCGCGCGGCATCCTGAGGCTGCTCGGCGTCGAGGAGAATTCCGAGCACGAGATCCTGACCGACGTCGAGATCGAGGGGCTGGTCGGCGAATCCGCCGAGCACGGCAAGATCGAAAGCGGCGAGGCCGAGTACATCCAGAACGTGTTCCGGTTCGGCGAATTGGTGGTGTCGGACGTGATGGTGCACCGGACCTCGATGGTCACCATCAACGCCGATCAGCCCACCGAACAGCTGGTGAAGGAGGTTCTTGCCACCGAATACACCCGCGTGCCGCTGTGGCGCGACAAGCCGGAAAACATCATCGGCGTGCTCCACGCCAAGGATCTGCTACGCGCCTTGCGCGCTGCCGACGGCGACGCATCCAAGCTCGACATCGCCAAGATCCTGCTGCAGCCATGGTTCGTGCCGGAGATGCGCCCGGTTTCCGAACAGCTCAAGGCGTTCCGCACCCGCAAGACTCACTTCGCCCTGGTGGTCGACGAATACGGCGAAGTCGAAGGCATGGTGACGCTCGAAGACATCCTCGAGGAGATCGTCGGCGACATCTCGGACGAACACGACGTGGTGGTTGCCGGCGTCCGCACCCAGCCCGACGGCTCGGTGGTGGTCGACGGCTCGGTGCCGATCCGCGATCTCAACCGCGCGATGGACTGGAATCTGCCGGACGAAGAGGCCACCACGGTGGCGGGCCTGGTGATTCACGAGGCGCGGTCGATCCCGGAGCGCGGCCAGAACTTCACCTTCCACGGCTTCCGCTTCCGGGTTCTGCGCCGCGAGCGCAACCGCATCACCGCGCTACGGATCTCGCCGGTGCCGGGCGAAGGAGCCGTCGAAATCGTCGAGAAGAAGAAACTCAGGAAGGCCCGCGCCGGCCCTGCGCTGTGAGCGGCGCCCGCGACGCGCTCATGCTTCGCCCGGCGCTTTGGCCTTGATCGCCAGCGCGTGGACGCCGCCCTTCAGTTCCGGCGCCAGCAGCTCGTTGACCATGCGATGACGATCGATCCGGCTCTTGCCCGAGAAGGCCGCCGACACGATATTCACCCGGAAATGAGTTTCGCTGCGACCGGCGTGGCCGGCGTGACCTTCGTGCAGATTGGATTCGTCGATGACGTCGAGGCTTTCCGGCGTGAAAGCTTCGCGCAACTTCTGCGTGATAGTGTCCTGCGTGCCCATGCGCTGATGCCCACCGTCGGCCGTTGTTTCGTCAAACCCGTCTGCGACGCATCAACCGGGGGCTCGCCCGGAATGTCAAGACTTGAAGCCCAAAGCGTTGCGTAGTCAAAGTTCGCCCATGCCAATCGACTCGTCCAAGTTCTTCGACAAGATCCGCGTCAAGCCGCGGGCCGCCGAGGCGGCGCGGGAGGCCGCGCGCGAGCAGGTGCGGATGTGCGATGCACCCGGCTGCACCAGCCGCGCCGCGCACCGCGCGCCGAAGGGGCGCGGTCACGAGAAGGATTACTGGCATTTCTGTCTCAATCACGTCCGCGAATTCAACCAGGGCTACAACTTCTTCCAAGGGATGAATCCCGACGACGTCGCGCGCTATCAGAAGGATGCGCTGACCGGACATCGGCCGACCTGGAAGATGGGGCAGAACGGCGCCCGCAGCCGCGCCCGCAGCCCGGAGGATCTCGAAGGCGCCGCCGATCCGTTCAACGTGTTCAACGAATTCACCGGCAGCAGCCGCCGTCGTCGCGGTCCGGATCCAGCCGACGAGGTGCGCGCCGAGCCGCGCAAGGTGTTCAACGCCGAGCGCAAGGCGCTGCAGGTGATGGGGCTGGACAGCGACGCCACGCTGGAAGTGGTCAAGGCCAAGTACAAGGCGCTGGTGAAACAGCATCACCCCGACGCCAACGGCGGCGACCGCTCGACCGAAGACCGCCTGATCGAAATCATCAAGGCGTACAATTATCTGAAGACGGTGGTTCGGAGCTGAACCACCCGGCGGGCGCAACGGACCGCGCGGCCTTCTGGCTGTTCGCCGGGCTCAGGCCGACGTCGGCGTGCCCTTCCATCGCCGATACGCCCACACGCCGAGCAGCAGCATCCCGACGACCCCGGCGATCACCGGCAGCCAGTGATGCAGCGTCGCGTGGCTTCGCTCCAGCATCGTGGCCGCGAGCACGCCCGGCAGCACATGGGCCGGCGCCCAGATCAGGATCGCCAGGATATCGACCGAGAAAAACCGGCGCGGTGTCATCTGCAACGCGCCGGCAGTCACCGGCACGAAAGCCCGGATCGGCGGCACGAACCGGCCGAGCAGCACCGCCCAGGTGCCCCAGCGCAGGAAGAAGGCTTCGGCGCGCGCCGCGAGGTCCGGAGAGTTCGACAGCGGCCAGGCGCTGAGAATCCGTCGCTGCGCGCGGCGGCCCGTCCAGTACGCGGCGCCGTCGCCGATCGCTGCGCCGGCGATCGCCGAGGCGAGCACGCCAAACGGGTTTAATTCGCCACCGGGAATCAGCGCGCTCAGCGCCAGGATCACGGTCGACCCCGGCACAAGCGATCCGACCACCGGCACCGCTTCGAGCAGCGCCGCCAGGAACAGTGCCAGATAGGCCCAGCCGGCATGCGCCGCGGCGAACTGCACCAGCGAATCGAGCAACGCGCTCAAGACGATTTGCGCTCCTGGAGGTGCGGCATGGACGATCGCAGCAGCTTACGACCCGCGCCCTGCTGAAAAGTTGCGCGCGGGCTGAGCATTGCCCGCCGGATTCGCAACACAGCCTTCACAAAACCGCTTCTCGCTCCTATCTCAATGAAACATCGATGGAACTTTGATCAAGCGGCGGGCTTCTGCGGATCGCGGCTCTCTGCTAGGGTTCAATTCCGCACTCAACCGCATCCACCATGAAGATCGGGTTTCGGGCGCGTCCGGGACCACGGAGGATTGATGACCGCCGCCACGACCACTGCCTCGGAGATCACCGGCCTTCCCGACATGAACGTGTCGGTCCGGCAGGTCTTCGGCATCGACAGCGATCTTGAAGTTCCGGCCTATTCCGAGGTCGACCCCCACGTACCGGACGTCGATCCGGATTACCGCTTCGATCGCGCCACCACGCTCGCCATCCTGGCCGGATTCGCCAAGAACCGCCGCGTCATGGTCACCGGCTTCCACGGCACCGGCAAGTCGACCCACATCGAGCAGGTCGCAGCACGGCTGAACTGGCCGTGCGTCCGCGTCAATCTCGACAGCCACATCAGCCGCATCGACCTGGTCGGCAAGGACGCCATCGTGGTGCGCGACGGCAAGCAGGTCACTGAATTCCGCGACGGCATCCTGCCCTGGGCGCTGCAGCACAATGTCGCGCTGGTGTTCGACGAGTACGACGCCGGCCGACCCGACGTGATGTTCGTGATCCAGCGCGTGCTGGAAGTCTCCGGCCGGCTGACGCTGCTCGATCAGAACAAGGTGATCAAGCCGCATCCGGCGTTCCGGCTGTTCGCCACCGCCAACACCATCGGTCTCGGCGACACCTCGGGCCTGTATCACGGCACGCAGCAGATCAACCAAGGCCAGATGGACCGCTGGTCGATCGTCACCACGCTGAACTATCTGCCGCACGACGAGGAGGTCGAAATCATCCTCGCCAAGGCCAAGCACTACCGCAACCCGGAAGGCCGCGACACCGTCGGCAAGATGGTGCGGCTCGCCGATCTGACGCGGAACGCCTTCGCCAACGGCGACCTGTCGACGGTGATGAGCCCGCGCACGGTGATCACCTGGGCGGAGAACGCCGAGATCTTCGGTGACCTCGGCTTCGCGTTCCGCGTGACCTTCCTCAACAAATGCGACGAGCTGGAGCGACCGCTGGTCGCCGAATTCTACCAGCGCTGCTTCAACGCCGAGCTGCCGGAAAGCTCAGTGAACGTGGCGATGAGCTGATGCAACAGCCTCTCCTCGCCAGCGGGGAGAGGCGGAAGGCAGGCGATGACAACCGACACCAAGCAGCGCAAGGATCGGCTCGAACCGACAGTGACGTCAAAGACGCCGCGCCGGTATAGCGACGATCTTTACGGCTGGGTCGAGGATCAGATCGCGCTGCTGCGGGCGAACGAGGTCGGATCGATCGATGCCTCCCACGTCACGCAGGAGTTGGCCGAGTTGGGACGCAGCGAATTCCAGAGGCTGGTCAGCGCCATTCGCCTCGTTCTGCACCACCTCTTGAAATGGGACTACCAGCCTGAGCGACGCTCGCGCAGCTGGGCGATCACAATAAGGCAGCAGCGCAGGCATATTGCTTACGAGATCAAGGACAGCCCGAGCCTAAAGTCGAAAATCAAGGAAGCTACCGTTCGCGCCTATCTCGACGCCGTCGACGACGTCCATCGTGAGACGGGGCTGGCCGAGAGCGTTTTTCCCGAGACATGTCCTTATGACTGGGACGCGATCACGCTGCGCCCCGTTTCTTGGGACGACGTTGATCATTCGAATCGATGACAGCGGACACACTCGGCAACACCGAGCCTGGTTGTCGATCCTACGAGACCGACTACTACGGCTGGATCCAGGATCAGATCGCGCTGTTGAAGGCAGGGCGGCTGTCGGAGATCGATGTCCAGAACATCGCCGAAGAGATCAAGGACGTCGGGACTCGGCAATACGACAGACTTGAGAATGCCGCTCGGGCGCTGATTTACAATCTGCTGAAATGGGATCTTCAGCCGGACCGGCGGTCGCAGAGCATGGTGTTTTCGATCGACGCCCACCGCGATCGCATTGCGCGCCTGCTCGATCGCAATCCCAGTCTCGCGGCCCGCGCGCCAGAGGCGCTCGCCGAAGGTTATCATTATGCGATCTACGACATGATCCGGGATTCCGATTTGCCCGACTCGGCCTTCGCGCCTGATTGCCCTTATGATTGGGAGACGATCCGGGGCCGGCTGGTCGAATTCCAAGGCGCCGAGTCACCCGACGGCAGCGAGCACCCATGACCACCTCGAACACCAAACTCCGTACCGGATCGAAGGAAGCGCCGACCGAGCCGTTCAAGCGGGCGGTGACCTCGTGCCTGCGGGCGATCGCCAAGGCGCCGGAGCTGGAAGTGACCTTTGCGGCCGAGCGTCCCGGCCTCGCCCCCGGCAAAGCCCGGCTCCCCGAACCCGCGCGAAAAATGAGCAAGCGCGATGCGGCGATCGTGCGCGGCCATGCCGATTCGATCGCGCTGAAGCTCGCCTGTCACGATCCGAAAGTGCATCGCAAGCTGATGCCGGGCAATCCGCAGGCGCGTGGCGTGTTCGAGGCGGTCGAACAGGCGCGGGTCGAGGCGCTCGGCGCGCGGCGGATGGCCGGCGTCGCCAAGAACCTCACCGCAATGCTCGACGATCATTTCCACCGCGGCAAGTTCGACGAGATCACCGACCGCGCCGACGCGCCGCTGTCGGACGCGCTGGCGATGCTGGTGCGCGAGCGGCTGACCGGGATGGCGCCGCCCACGGCGGCCAAGAAGCTGGTCGACCTGTGGCGCCCGGTGCTGGAAGACAAGCTTGGGCCCCGGCTCGATCAGCTCGAACGTTTCGCCGACAATCAGGCCAAGTTCGGCGACGCCATCCACGACATGCTTGATGCGCTCGAACTCGGTGACGACCGCGACACCGAGACCGACGAGGAAGACAACCAGGACGACAAGCAGGAAGGCGAAAACGACCAGGGCGGCGCCGAAGGGCAGCCGGAAGGCGAATCGGCGCAGGAGATGAGCGCCGAACAGGCCGAGGCGACGACCGACGACGCCAGCGACAGCCAGATGGAAAGCGCGCAGGCGTCGACTTCGGATGCCTTCGACGACTCCGAACTCGGCGAGGACGAGACGCCGGGCGAAGCCACCCGGCCGCACAATCGTGGCGCCAACGAGCCGCGTGGGCCGGAGTATCACGCCTTCGCGCCGAAATTCGACGAGATCGTCGCCGCCGAAGACCTCTGCGATCACGACGAGCTGGAGCGGCTGCGCAGCTATCTGGACAAGCAGCTGGCGCATCTGCAGGGCATCGTCGCCCGCCTCGCCAACCGGCTGCAGCGCCGGCTGATGGCGCAGCAGAACCGCGCCTGGGACTTCGACCTCGAGGAGGGTATTCTCGACCCGGCGCGGCTGTCGCGCGTGGTGATCGACCCGTTCCATCCGCTGTCGTTCATGAGCGAGAAGGAAGCGACGTTCCGCGACACCGTGGTGACGCTGCTGCTCGACAACTCCGGTTCGATGCGCGGCCGACCGATCACCGTGGCGGCGACCTGCGCCGACATTCTGGCGCGCACGCTGGAGCGCTGCGGCGTCAAGGTCGAGATCCTCGGCTTCACGACGCGAGCCTGGAAGGGCGGGCAGTCGCGTGAGGCGTGGCTCGCCGCCGGCAAGCCGGCCAACCCGGGCCGGCTCAACGACCTGCGCCACATCATCTACAAGTCGGCAGACGCGCCGTGGCGCCGTGCGCGCAAGAATCTCGGGCTGATGATGCGCGAGGGGTTGCTGAAGGAGAACATCGACGGCGAAGCGCTGGACTGGGCGCACAAGCGCCTGCTCGGCCGGCCCGAGCAGCGCAAGATCCTGATGATGATCTCGGACGGCGCGCCGGTCGACGACTCGACGTTGTCGGTCAATCCCGGCAACTATCTCGAACGGCACCTGCGCCACATCATCGAGGAGATCGAGACCCGTTCGCCGGTCGAGCTGATCGCCATCGGTATCGGCCACGACGTGACCCGCTACTATCGCCGGGCGGTGACCATCGTCGATGCCGAAGAACTCGGCGGCGCCATCACCGAAAAGCTCGCCGAGCTGTTCAGCGAAACCGCCGTACCCGCCGCCGGAACGGGGCAACGCCGCCGCCGGCTGCATTGAGCGCCGAGAGGCCGGAAGCAGCCGATGAGCGCTCCGCGGGGCAAGGCTGGGGAGCGGAACGGTCGAGGGAGGCTGGCCATCGCTGATGGTTCAAGCGAGCCGCCCGGCTTCGGCGTGACGACGCGCCGGCGCCTGCTCGCAGGCGGCCTGACTCTCGGCTGTGGCGCGGCGCTCGCCTGGTGCGCGCCACCCCCGGTGCTGGCGCAGGCCAAGCCTGCCGAACCCGACGAACTGACGCCGCCCGCCCCGCGTGCGATCGAGGTTCGCGCCCGGAGCATTGATCATTTCGATCTGCGCGACCGTGCCCGCCGCCAATTCGGCGCATTGCAGTTTCGCAGCGGGCTGATCCTGACCTCGTCGTTTCGCGGCTTCGGCGGACTGTCCGGCCTGCGGCTGGATCCGCGCGGCGAACGCTTTGTCGCAATCAGCGACAAGGCGACTTGGTTCACCGGTCGCATCGCCTATTCCGGCGCCGCCATGACCGGGCTCATCGGCGTCGAGGCCGCGCCGCTACTGGCAGCCGACGGGGCGCCGTTCCGTGCCCGGAAATGGTACGACAGCGAGTCGCTCGCGTTCCATGGCGGCATTGCCTATGTGGGCTTCGAGCGCGTCAACCAGATCGTGAAGTTCGACTTTGGACGCGACGGCGTGCAGTCTCGCGGTCAGCCGATCGCGGTGCCCCCGGCATTGCGCAAGCTGCCGAACAACAAGGGCATTGAGACGCTCGTCGTCGTGCCGAAGCCTCACCCGCTCGGCGGAACCTTGATCGCCATCTCGGAGCGCGGCCTGGATGCTGAGCGAAACACCATCGGCTTCCTGATCGGCGGCAGAACGCCGGGCCAGTTCGCGGTCTGCCGCACCGCCAACTACGACATCGCCGATGCGGCGCTGCTGCCGGACGGCGATTTGCTGATCCTGGAGCGCAAATTCTCCTGGATCGAAGGCGTCCACATCCGGATCCGGCGGATCGCGCTACGCGCCGTCGCGCCGGGCGCGACCGTCGACGGGCCGGCGATCTTCGAAGCCGATCTCGGCCACGAGATCGACAACATGGAAGCCCTCGACGTTCATGTCGATGCGGCGGGCGAGATCGTACTGACGATGGTATCGGACGATAATTTCTCCATGCTGCAAAGGACACTGCTGCTGCAGTTTGCGCTCAGTCCCGACTGAGCAGCGACGTGAAGATGCATCGTCGGAACGAGGACCGACGAGTCGATCAGAGCGGCCGTGCAGAGGCCGTTTTGACGGCCTTGGCCGATTCCTCGGCGGCCGGCGACGGCCGCGGTGTCTCGACCTCGTGGCTCGCCAGCGCGCGGCGAATCATTCTCGCCAGATCGCTGCGCCGATACGGCTTCGACAGCAGCAGAACGTCCGAATCGATCCGATCGTTGTGGATCAGTGCGTTCTCGGAATAGCCGCTGGTGTAGAGCACTTTCAGACCGGGACGCAGCTTGGCCATCTCGGCGGCGAGCTGAACGCCGTTCATCGGACCCGGCATCACGACGTCGGTGAACAGCAGATCGAACGAGGTATCGCTTTGGCCGATCGACAGCGCCGCGGCCGCATTGCCGACCGACAGGGTCGTGTAGCCGAGGCTCTTGAGCTGGGCGTTGACGTAGCTGCGGACCATGGCGTCGTCCTCGACCACCAGAATGGTCTCGGTGCCGCCCACCGCGCTCTGCTCGGTCGCCGGCTCCGTCTCGACTTCCGATTCGACGCGTGCCCGCGGCAGGTACAGCCGGAACGTCGTGCCTTGGCCCTCCTCGCTGTCGAGGGTGATGTGCCCGCCGGACTGCTTGATGAAGCCATACACCATGCTGAGGCCGAGACCGGTTCCTTTGCCAACCTCCTTGGTGGTGAAGAAGGGATCGAAGACTTTGCTGCGGATCGCCTCGGGAATGCCGCAACCGGTATCGGTGATTGCGATCATCACATAGTCACCCGGGGCGAGGTCGCCGAAGCGCTTGCCCAGGTCCGGATCGACCACGGCATTGCTGGTCTCGATCGTGAGCTTGCCGCCTTTCGGCATCGCGTCGCGAGCGTTGACGGCCAAGTTGACGAGTGCCGACTCGAGCTGGCCGCGATCGACGTAGATCGGCCAGGCGTCCTTCGCCAGCACCGTCGCCACTTCGATCGGTTCGCCAAGGGTCGGACGCAACAGGCTCTGTAGTCCGGCGAGCAGCCCATTGACCTCGGTTTCGTCGGGCCGCAGCGGCTGCTTGCGGGCGAAGGCGAGCAGCAGCCGGGTGAGCTCGGAGCCGCGATCGGCGGCCTCGCTGATCAGCTTGGCGATCGCCGCCAGATGCGGCTGGTCGGCGACGCCGTCGCTGATGATGTCGATGGTGCCGGTGATCACCGTCAGCATGTTGTTGAAGTCGTGAGCGATGCCGCCGGTCAACTGGCCGATCGATTCCATCTTCTGAGACTGCCGAAGCTGTTCTTCGAACGCGATCTTCTCGGTCAGGTCGCGCATGAAAGCGTTGACCACGAACCGTCCCTCGACCGGCAGCGCGGCCATCGATACTTCCAGAGAGATCAGTGAGCCGTCGCGGCGCTGCGCCTCGACCTCGATCCGATGGCCATGGATGACCCCCATATCGTGCTCGATCGCCTCGATGAATCGCCGATATCCGGTCTTGGCTTCGCTGACCCGGTCCGGTGCCAGCACCAACTCGCCGAGCTCCTGCCCCAGCGCCTCCTGGCGGCTCCAGCCGAGCAGCGCCTCGGCATGCGGGCTCCAGTCCGTGATCCGCCCTTCGGCGTCGAGCTGCACGAATGCGTCGAGCGCGGTATCGATGATCGCCCTCGCCATCTGTTCGCTCCTGCGCAACGCGTCCTCGGCCGTCTTCGTCTTGGTGATGTCGTGATACACCATCACCGCGCCTTGAATTTCGCCGGTCTCGCTACGCAGCGGCCGGCCATTGGCGATCAGATATGAGCGCCGGCCCGAGCCGATCGGCTGCACGGCGAACTCGAAGTTGACGATGGTCTCACCGCGATAGGCGCGCAGCAGCGGCGACTGGTCCTGCGACATCGGATTGCCGTCGGCATCGAACCGATCGAACGACCGGGTGGTATTCAGTACGCCGACGCCGGACAGGCGTCCGAAGAGCTCGCGCGCGGCCGGATTGGTCAGGATCACCATCCCGCGCGCGTCCGCGACCAGGACCGGGTCGACCATATTGTCGATGGTGTTCTGGAGCACGTCGGCGATCCGGCTACGCTCTTCGACTTCGCTGGCGAGCGCCTCCGCCTTGCGCTGGGATTCCGACGCCATCCGCGTGAACGCCGCAGCCAACACGCCGATCTCGCGGCCACCGCCCGATTTCACCTCGACGGGCACGCCGCTACTGGCGAAGGTTTCGATCGAATTGGTGATCCGAACCAGCGGCCGGGTGAGCGACCGGGCCAGCGGAATCGCCATCAGCATCGCGACCAGAACCGCCACCAAGCCGCCGACGATGGTGGAATTGCGGACCGCGGTCTTCACCGAGGTCAGCGATGAATATGGCCTGACCTCGACCACCGCGAGGCGGGGCCCCTGCGGGAGCTGGATCCAATCCCAGCCGACGCCGAAGCGCTCGCCGTTGCGATCCTTCACCAACGCCGGCTCGACATGGTCAGAGTACCTCGCGATCAGCAGATCGGCGATGCCGGGAAAGTCGTCCTGGATCCGGTTGCGCTTGCCGAGATCGAAGCCGAATTCCCGCGACCGGTCCGGGTGAAGCAAGTAATCGCCTTCGCTGTTGACCACATAGATGATGCTGCTGCCGTCACTGCTGTCGCGGACTCGGTTCAGCAAAGCTCGCAGATCGGTGTTGATCACCAGGACGCCGAGCCGGGTGCCGTCGGCGGCGTCGATCGGCGCCATGGTGCGCACGGTCGGCACATGGGGCGTTTCCAGGCCGGTCGCGGTCTTGTTGAGTTCGACCCTGGACATCACCACCTGATTCGGCGGCAGGGCCATTCCCTCCTTGAAGTAGGCGCGATCGCCACGTCGCGTCAGTTCCTCCGCGGGCACTGCGCGGATGCTGCCATTGGGACCGAGCCGATCGACCCGCACCAGTTCGCGGCCGCCGTCGTCCGGACCGATGACGCGCAGGATGGCGCAATTCGGCTTGGCCACCATTTCGGCGATGAAGCGGTCCTCGATCCGCTTGCGCCAGTTGGGCAGTTCCTGACCGGTGGTCCGCAGGCTGTCGCGCCGCGCCGTCAACAGATCGCGCATCGCAGACGAATACTGCGCGCCGACGGCGTCGGCATGGGTGCTCCTGAGCGAGCTCTCGATCAGCAGCGCGTTGAGCTGGGCGTGGGTGTGCAGCCGTATCAGGGCGCGCGGCACGACAAGGTCGACGACGTTCTGGTAGTTGAGAAATCCGAGGACCGCGGTGGTCACCAGAACCAGCGCTACCATGGCGAGGGTCAGCCGGGTCGAGAGTTTCATCAAGGCCCCTGCAATGGCGGCCGCCCGGGCGCGCGATGACGCACCCGCGGCGTATGCTGCGGTCCACGATCTGGCGCCGATCCGACCGACCACGACAAGTTGTGCGGTCGGCCGACCGCCCCGTCACCTCGGAAAAGTACTTGATTCGGAAGAAGGTATATCCCTGGTAGTGATACCGGGATTTCGCACGCCCGATCGGCGATCATGCCGGCCGACTCTGCGCCGGCCTCACCCGGTGGCGCGCACGACAAAACGGCCGGGTCGAGACGACCCGGCCGTCGAACTGTGCAAACTTAGCGGAGCTCGGCTGCGATCAGCTCGCCGCAGCAACCGGAGCGCCGGCGGCCTTCTTGGCGATCGCGCGCTTCAACTCCACCGCCTTCGGCGACAGCTCGGCGTCGGAAGCCTTGAGCAGATAGGCGTCGAGGCCACCGCGATGGTCGACGCTCTTCAGCGCGTTGGTCGAGACCCGCAGCCGCACCGCGCGACCGAGCGCATCCGACAGGAAGGTGACGTTGACCAGATTGGGCAGGAAACGCCGCTTGGTCTTGATGTTCGAATGGCTGACCTTGTGGCCGACCTGGGCACCCTTGGCGGTCAGTTCGCAGCGCCGGGACATGGCGAAAATCCTCTGTCATCCCCCGCCGACCCACCGGCAGGCACGGGGTTTCATCATCCGTCCATTTTCAGGAACCGCGGACGTATAAAAGGGCTGGGCCGCAGCGTCAAGCGACCGCCGCGCCGGAACCCGAAAATGCGCGAATCGACAGCTTTGCCGCAACGAAATGCGGCGTCGCCTGGAGGCCGCGTCGCGCCGGGCGGCGGACATCATATAAACGACGTAATCCGTCACGAAACGAAACGATCGGCCAGGTGCGTGAGTTTGACCATTGGACGGCGTCGCCGACGTCTGGCAGGACATCTTTCGTGAGCACCAGTATCCGCCGCCTTTTTCCCGCGATCCGCCGTGCAGAGACTTTTGCCTGGCCGCTGACCTTCGTCGCCCTTGTGGCGGCCGCCGAACCGGCGGCAGCGCAGGCCACTCTCGACGCCCGCTACGAGGCGTCGCTGGCCGGTATCGAGGTCGGCAAGGGAGCCTGGGTGATTCAGGTCGACGACAATTGGTACTCGGCATCAGCGAGCGGCGCGACATCCGGCGTGATGCAGGCATTTTCCAGCGGACACGGCCGCGGCGAGTCGCAGGGCCGGGTCGTCAACGGCCAGCTGGTGCCGAGCAGCTACACGGCGAGCATCACCGGCGGCAAGAAGACCGAGACCATCCGGATCACGCTCGCCAACGGCAACGTCAAGGATTCCAGCATCGAGCCGGAGCCCCCGCCGGACGACGACCGCATCCCGGTGACCGACGCGCATCGCCGCGGCGTGATCGATCCGATGACCGCATCGTTCCTGCGTGTGCCGGGGACCGGTGATCTTCTCAGCCCGGAGTCCTGCCGGATTTCGACACCGATCTTCGACGGTCGGATGCGCTACGACCTCCGTCTCGAGTACAAGCGCACCGAGACGATCAAGGCCGAAAAAGGCTATCGCGGACCGGCGCTGGTCTGCGCGGTGTATTTCAACCCGGTGTCCGGCTACATTCCGGATCGCGCTGCGATCAAATACCTGATCAAGCAGCGCGACATGGAAGTCTGGCTGGCGCCTATCGCCGGCACCCGTGTCCTGGCGCCCTACAAGCTGAAGATCCCGACGCCGCTCGGCAATGCGGTGCTGGAAGCAACCCAGTTCGTTACCGAGGCGACACCACCGAAATCGGCCTCCCGGGGCCAATAGCGCGTCGCTGCCCGCCCGCTAATTGAATCATGTTGACTCCGGCCGGAATCGCGGAACGCATGAGCCGCGACAGAGCAACCCTGCCCGAGAGGATTTCGGCCTGACTTTTCACCTGATCTTGAGAGCAGAACGACCACCGGCACGACATATTGCGTCCAAAGCGCGAACTGTCGGACGAGTCAGCGATTCGGCCGCGTTTCGTTCCGGACTCGTTCCAGCCTTTAATCGGCGGCTGCTGCGGCGTCGCAATCTGACACAAACCTGACCGCAGCAACGCAGAAATCCAGTTGAAATGCCGAATCTGTACTCTGAGTCGTTTACGAATGGCCGCGCACCCGGCGCCGGCGTCACGGCGGTGCTCGGGCCGACCAACACCGGCAAGACCCATCTGGCGATCGAGCGGATGGTGGCGCATCCGTCCGGGCTGATCGGGCTGCCCCTTCGGCTGCTTGCGCGCGAGGTCTACAACAAGATCGTCGACAAGGTCGGGCCCCAGGCGGTGGCGCTGGTGACCGGCGAGGAAAAGATCAAGCCTGCAAAGCCGCGCTATTGGGTGTCGACCGTCGAGGCGATGCCGCGCGACCTCGACGTGTCGTTTCTGGCTGTCGATGAAATCCAGATCGCCGCCGATCTCGAGCGCGGCCACGTCTTCACCGACCGCATCCTGCGCCGACGCGGTCGCGATGAGACGCTGCTGCTCGGCGCCGCGACGATGCGGCCGATGATCGAGCGGCTGCTGCCCGGAGCCAGCATCGTCACGCGGCCACGGCTGTCACAGCTCGAATATGCCGGCGACCGCAAGCTGACCCGGCAACCGCGCCGGACCGCGATCGTGGCGTTCTCGGCCGACGAGGTCTATGCGATCGCCGAACTGATCAAGCGCCAGCATGGCGGCGCCGCGGTGGTGTTGGGCTCGCTCAGCCCGCGGACCCGCAACGCCCAGGTGGCGATGTTTCAGTCCGGCGACGTCGATTACCTGGTTGCGACCGATGCGGTCGGGATGGGACTCAATCTCGACGTCGACCACGTCGCCTTCGCCTCCGACCGCAAGTTCGACGGCTATCAGTTTCGCCGCCTCACCCCTTCGGAATTCGCGCAGATCGCCGGGCGCGCCGGGCGCGCCACCCGGGACGGCACCTTCGGCACCACTGGGCGCTGCGCGCCGTTCGAGCCCGAACTGGTCAACGCCTTGCAAAACCACAGCTTCGAGCCGGTGAAGATGCTGCAATGGCGCAACGCCGAGCTGGATTTCGCCTCGCTCGGGGCGCTGCAGGTGTCGCTGGCCGAGGCGCCGCGACACGAGGCTCTGACCCGCGCACCGGTCGCTGAGGATCTCCGCGTGCTCGACCACGTTGCCCGCGACGGCGAGGTGCGCGGAATCGCGCAGGGCAAAGGCGCGGTCGAGCGGCTATGGGAAGTCTGTCAGGTCCCCGACTACCGTAAGATCGCACCGGCGGCTCACGCCGAACTGGTGATCACGCTGTACCGGTTTCTGATGCAAAAGGGGCGGATTCCAGATAGCTGGTTCGCCGCCCAGGTCGATCAGGCGGATCGCACCGACGGCGGTATCGACACCCTGTCTGCGCGAATTGCACAAATCCGCACCTGGACCTTCGTGGCCAACCGCCCCGACTGGCTCACCGACCCCGAGCATTGGCAAGAGTTATCGCGCGACGTCGAAAATAAATTGTCAGATGCGTTGCACGAACGGCTCACGGAACGTTTCGTCGATCGCCGGACCAGTGTATTGATGCGCCGCCTGCGGGAAAACACGATGTTGAATACGGAAATTGGCAAGACTGGTGAGGTGATCGTCGAGGGCCACGTGATTGGCCGGCTCGACGGCTTCACCTTTGCGCCCGACGCGGCCGAGGCCGGCTCGGATGCGAAGGCGTTGCAGGCGACGGCGCAGAAGGCGCTGGCCGGCGAAATCGACGCGCGCGCCGAGAAGCTGTCGAACGCGCCGGACGATCAGTTCATCCTCACCTCCGACGGGACCATTCGCTGGACCGGCGATGCGGTGGCGCGGCTGGTCGGCTCCGACGACGTGCTGCGACCGCGACTGCGGATCATTGCGGACGACCGGCTCGCCGGGGCGCCGCGCGAGGCGGTGCAGACCCGCCTCGATCTGTGGCTCAAGACTCACGTCGAGAAAATTCTCGGCCCGCTGTTCGAACTCGCCAAGGCCGAGGACGTCAGCGGCATCGCCCGCGGCATCGCTTTCCAGCTCATCGAATCCCTCGGTGTGATCGAGCGCGCAAAGATCGCCGCCGAAATGAAGGATCTGGACCAGCCGTCACGCGCGACCCTGCGCAAATACGGCGTGCGGTTCGGCGCCTACCACATCTATTTCCCGTCGCTGCTGAAGCCGGCGGCCCGCGCGCTGGCCTCGCTGCTGTGGGCGCAGAAGCAGGACAATGTCGATCTGGCCGCGCTCTCCAGCGCGCAGCATCTGGCCGGCAGCGGCCGTACCTCGTTTCCGGCCGACAAGGCGCTGGATCGTGACGCCTATCGCACGCTCGGCTACCGGCTGTGCGGCGAACGGGCCGTGCGGGTCGACATTCTCGAGCGTCTCGCCGACCTGATCCGCCCCGCTTTGGCGTGGCGCGAAGGCGCCCCCGGCGAGAAGCCGGCCGGCGCGTTCGACGGCCGCAGCTTCGTGGTGACCCAGGCGATGACCTCGCTGACCGGCTCTGCCGGTGAGGACTTTGCGTCGATCCTGCGGGCGCTGGGCTATCGGATGGAAAAGCGTCCGCCGCTGGCCGCTGCCCCCAAGGCTCCGATGCCGGCCGCTTCCGAACCCGCGCAAACCGCCGCCGCGACCGAAATGTCCGCCGAGGATCAGGCGATCCTGGCCGGCGCGATCGCGTTCGAGCCGGGGCCCGCTGCCGAGGCCGACGAGATCGCCGAACCAGCTCCGGTCGTCGACGAATCTCCGTCTGTCGAGGTGCCCGTGGCTGCGGTATCCGAGTCGGCCGGCGACAGTTCGACGGCGGAGACGCCCGAGCAGCAACCCGCCGCAGACGCGGATGCCGTGCGCGAAGTCGCGGCGACTGAAGCCCCGGCGACTGAAGCCCCGGTGACGGAAGCGGCCGATGCCACGGTCGCCGAGGCCGTCTCCGAAACTCCAGGCGCAGAAGCGGAGCCGGCCGCGAAGGCTGAACCGGCACTGATCGAAGTCTGGCGTCCGGGCGGGCGCTCCGACGAGCATCGGCCGCGTCACGATCGTAACCGGCATCGCAATCGCCCGCAGCACAGCGCTCCCGCCGGCGCGACCGAAGGAGAGCCCCCCGAAGCCAAGGGCGACCGCGGTGGCGGGCGTCGTGGCAAGGGCGATTTCCGGCGCGGCCGCGAAGAGGGCGACGGCGGACGTCGCGAAGCCGCCGGTGAAGGCCGGCCGCCGCGAGAGCGATTCAAGGGCCGCGACAAATTCCAGGACAGGCCTCCGGGCGGGCAGAAGGGGGGCCGTGACAATCAGGGCGGCGGCTCGCACCGGCAGGTCCATTCCAGCGCGCCGCGCGAGCGCGACCGGCCGATGGATCCGAATTCGCCGTTCGCCAAGCTCGCCGCGCTGAAGGAACAACTCACCGCCGGCCGCAAGGACTAACGTCCGCCGGTACAGCCGATGGTTCAGGCTTGGAGCGTCAGCGTCTCGACAAATGGCTGTGGCATGCCCGCGTGGTGCGTGCGCGCAGCAGCGCCGCGGCCCTGATCGAACGCGGTCACGTGCGCATCAACGGCGTGCGCGAGACCTCCCCGGGACACGGCATCAAAACCGGCGACGTACTGACGATTGCGCTGGATCGTGGCGTGAGAGTGCTGAAGGTGGTTGGATTCGTTGAGCGCCGCGGCAACGCCGAGTCGGTCACTGGACTTTATGCCGATCTCGGAGTGCCCCGCGAATAGGCATCTTCACTTGCGGCTGCGGGGCTCCTGCGGTACGCAAACACTCAAAATTAGAACCGTTCCGGAGCGTTGGGATGACTTACGTCGTCACTGAAAACTGCATCAAGTGCAAATACACCGACTGCGTTGAAGTCTGCCCCGTGGATTGTTTCTACGAGGGCGAGAACATGCTGGTCATCCATCCGGACGAATGCATCGACTGCGGCGTGTGCGAGCCGGAATGCCCGGCGGAAGCGATCAAGCCGGATACCGAGCCGGGCCTCGAAAAGTGGCTCGAACTGAACTCAGAATACGCCAAGACTTGGCCCAACCTGACGCAGAAGAAGGACGCGCCTGCGGACGCCAAGGAATTCGACGGTCAGGCCGGCAAGTTCGACAAGTACTTCTCGTCGGAGCCGGGTTCGGGCGACTGAGCCGAAGGCCGCGCGGGGCCGGCCCTGCCGGCCAGTCAGCTTAACCCTGTTGACGACTTGCACCCCGGGCGACAGGCCCGCTTGGGTTGGAATCGTCATAAATCATTGATTTTTGCGGGAAATGTGCTATATTTAGCACATTCGTCAACTCCGGCGTGCCGTTTTGCAGCCGGGAAGGGTTCCCCGTCAAAAGCAACGAACAGGGGCGTGGCGGTTCCACGCGCAGGCTGTGTCACAGAAAACGCGTAAAACGAGTGTTTCTTCCAAGGGTGCGAAGCGTGCATCCGCGGCCAGCCGCGGAGCCACAAAGAGCCGATCCAAGGCTCCTGTCAAGGACACCCGGACAGCCGCCAAAGCGACCGCCGCAAAGGCTTCTGTTTCCAAGACCCAGACCAAGGCAAGCGCCAGCAAGGCCAGCGCCGCCAAACACGCTACCGCCAAGGGGTCTGCTGCGAAGGCTTCGGCCTCCAAAGCTCGGGCCTTCAAGTCCTCGAAAACCAAAAGAAGTGAAATGCCAACCAAGTCTGCGAAAACTGCCGCGAAGCCGACTGCCTCCAAGCCCGCCGCAACCAAGCCGGCGGCAAAGCCGGCCAAGGCTGCCGTCGCGCCCAAGGCTGCGGTCACGCCCAAGGCCGAGGTGAAGACCGAGGTGAAGACGCCGGTGGTCGCCAAGGCGCCGGCCAAACCGGAGGTCAAGCAGCCGGCGGCCCCGGTGCAGGCTCGGGTCGAGGAGCCGAAGAAGGCCGTGACTCAACGGCAGGGGTTCAAGGCCAACGAGTTCGTGGTCTATCCGGCGCACGGTGTCGGCCAGATCCTGGCGATAGAGGAACAGGAGATCGCGGGAGCCAAGCTCGAGCTGTTCGTCATCAACTTCATCAAGGACAAGATGACGCTGCGGGTGCCCACCGCGAAGGTCGGCAATGTCGGCATGCGCAAGCTGTCCGATCCGGCGCTGGTGAAGAAAGCGCTGGAGACGCTGAAGGGCCGCGCCCGCGTCAAGCGCACGATGTGGTCGCGCCGTGCTCAGGAATACGAAGCGAAGATCAACTCCGGCGACATCGTCGCGATCGCCGAGGTGGTCCGCGACCTGTACCGTTCGGAATCGCAGCCGGAGCAGTCCTACAGCGAACGGCAGCTCTATGAGGCCGCGCTCGACCGGCTGTCGCGTGAGATCGCGGTGGTGCAGCACATCACTGAGACCGAAGCCGTCAAGGAGGTCGAGAGCCAGCTCGCCAAGAGCCCGCGCCGCGGCGCCAAGGCCGAAGCGGAGAGCGACGCCGAGACCGAGTCCGATCTCGACGGCGATTCCGACGACGAGGCGGTCACCGACGAGGCCGCGTAAGCGCCGCCCGGCACACAATCTGTTAAAAGGCCCGGCTGTGATCAGCCGGGCCTTTTTTGCTGCCTGTGATCTCGAAGATGAGCTTCCCCGGACAAGGCTTCACCTCGCCCGACGTCCTCGGCGCGGTCATCGCCAGGCGGCAGCCGAAAGCGAGTAAGCCTCAGTCGACGACGATTTTCACCAGCTCGCGCGGCTTGACCTGGGCCTGCGCATCCAGGCCGTTCAGTACCCGGAATCGCTCCAGCGGGCGGTCGACCCCGGACATCCGGTGTGACAGCGATTCCACGGTGTCACCGGGCTGCACGGTGATCACCTTGATGCGCAGCGGCCGCGCCGCCTGGATTTCGTCGAGCGACAATCGCCTGAACGAATTCACCGTGTCGCGCGCATTGCGGTCGCTTTCCGCCGTGCGCTGCCGGGTCGCGAAGATGAAGCGATAGACGTCGCTGCCGAACCGCAGCGCATACACCCGGAACTGCCACTGCTCGCCCCGCGCCGTCACCGATGCGACCGGGAAGCCGTTGACGCTGGATTCCTCGGTCGAGCTCTTGTCGACGTTCTCCATCCAGCCCGAATTGAGATAGTCGGCAAGCGATTGCTCCGCCGGCACCCGGACCACGTCGAACCGCATCGCCTGGTTGCCGCCCTCACGCAGCCCGATCACCGCCTGCGCGGTGTTGTCGAGCGTGAACGAGTCCGGCACCTGGAAGGTGAAGCCGAGCTTCGGATGCAGGAACCGCCGGCCGCGGACGAAGCCTTCGCTGGGATCCTCGCCATAGACGATGTTGTCGATCGCATTGAGATAGGCTTCGCGGTCGCGCTCGCCGCGTTCGCCGCGCCAGCCGCCTTGCGGCGCGGTGTATTGCCGCGCGTTGTTCTGTGCATTGGTCACCCGCTCCGGGGTCGCCGGGTGCGACGACAGGAAGTCGCTGCGGCCGTCGCTGGCGCCGCGGTTGGCTTTCAGAGCCGCGTTGCGCTCCATCGCCGTGAGGAACCGGGCCGAGCCGTAGGGATCGAACTGCGCCCGCGCCGAAATCCCGATGCCGATGCCGTCGGCTTCCAGCTCCTGCTGCCGCGAGAAGCTCGCCATCGACAGCTTGGTCTTGGCCAGAGCCAGCGCGGTCAACCCAGGATCGTTGCCCATGTCGGTGACGACGCGGGCGACCAGCGCGGCCTGCCGCGCCTGATCCTCTCGGATGGCGGCGTGCTTGGCGAGCACATGGGCCATTTCGTGCGACAGCACCGACGACAATTCGGAGGTGTCGGTGGCGAGTGCGATCAGGCCGCGGGTGACATAGAGCTGACCGGTCGGCAGCGCGAAGGCATTGACCGCGCCGGAATTGAGGATCGTCACCTTGTAGGTCAAATCCGGCCGATCGGATGCAGCGACCAGCCGGCCGACGATGCCGGAGATCAGTCCCTCCAGTTTGGGATCGTCATAAGCGCCCCCATAGGTCGCCAGGATGCGCTCGTGCTCGCGCTCCGCTGCTGGCGACTGCACTGCGGGACGGGGCGGCTTGGCCGGGGTGCCGGTGGCGATCGCGCCGGTCTCGAACCTGCTCGGATCGCCGCACCCGGCCAACGTCAGCGCAGCGCCCAGCAGCAGCCACGCCACCATCGGGCGGCGGCCCTGTCGGAAGTTGCGCCGTGCTGCACCCCAATTCACGCCGATGCTCTCTTCCGGGCCCTCAATCCCCGCCCGTTCGTTCGATCTGCCCCACCGCGCGCGCCGCGATGCTCGCCCCGGCCCGCCTCTCGATCCAGCCGCGAACCCGAATCCGCTGCCCAGTCAGTGACTTGGGCGAAAGCCCAGCGGCTTCGAAGACCCCCACCATGCGCCTTGAAATAGTCACCGCAAAGCCGCGAGTCCAGCGACCGGCAAGGTTGAGATAGACCGTCGAACCGACCTCCCGCACCGATGTGACCTTGCCCTCCACGATGGTGAACCGCCCGATCCGGGACAAGATATCGCCGGAATTTGCGGCGTTTTTTATGACGTCCAGCGCCACCCAGACGCCGGCAGCGGCCATCCGTCCAGCCTCCTCCGCGGCACGCAACTGCTGAAGACATTCGGCACTTGTGGCTCCGATGCCGACCAATGCGTGGCCGCCAGCCAGCAAACGGGCCTGCACCAGCTCTCCGCCTTGCTTCAGCACCACGTAGGCCGGCTGGCGGCCGTAACGATCGGGCATGTCGTCGGCACCGTGCAGCACGACGCGGTGCCCGAGTGCGGCAGCCCGGAGGTACGCGGCCCCGGCCTCGCGCTGCTCGGCGACCGGCTCGAGGCCGGCGAGCCGAACCTCACGACCGTCCGCCAGCCGCAGCGTTCTGGCGTCGACCACCTCGGTCACCACACCGTCGCCCTGCACCGGCAGGTCGGCACATTCGCCGGCATCTGCCGGAATGGGCGTCATCACGATCGCGCCCGCGCTGATCGCCGCGAGCGACCACCTGCTGTTTCGTGGAGATGACGCCACCGAGACCTCCGCGCTGATTCGCGTCGCCGCAGATCCGCGAGCGTAGCGCGACCCGGGAGAGCGACGGCACCGAAAACGACGGCACGGCTCGGCAATTCCGAACGTCGGTGTTCCGAAACGCCCCCGATCGACCTGCCGCCGCGGCGACGGCGGCAGGTCGTGCCGTAGCAACACGCCGCACATCGCGCAGCATCGCGCGCGTTTCGAACATCAACTACCCGTTCGCGACAGATCGTTGCGACGTGTAGTAACGACTTGCCGTACGCCAGCAGTTCATTCCACTCGCCGGAAAAACCGCTTGGCTTGCCGCACAGCGGGCGATGCGGCATGATCGCGCGCAATCATCAGAAGCGCCGCGATCAGAATCGGCGCTCGCCAGGGAGGATGTCTTGAAGCCATTCCGCACAACGCTGCTTGCATGTCTGTCGATCGCCGCAATCACCGCCGCGAACGCGCAATCACAGCCGCCGCTCAAACTCGGCGCGATCCTCGACATGTCGGGCCTGTATGCCGACATCACCGGAACGGGCAGCGAGACGGCGGCCAAGATGGCGGTGGAGGATTTCGGCGGCACGGTGCTGGGGCGTAAGGTCGAGATCATCGCCGCCGACCATCTCAACAAGGCCGATCTGTCCGCCAACATCGCCCGCGACATGCTCGACAATCAGGGCGTCGAAGCGATCATCGACGTCGCCGCCTCGGCGACCGCGCTGGCGGCCGCCGAGATCGCCAAGGCACGCAACAAGATCATCATGTTCTCCGGCCCGGGTTCTATCCGGCTCAGCAACGAAGCCTGCGGCCCCTACACGGTGCACTACGTGTTCGACACCTTCGCCCAGGCCAACACCACCGGTCTTGCCGCGGTGAAGCAGGGCCTCGACACCTGGTTCTTCCTGTCGGCCGACTATGCGTTCGGACAGGATCTCGAGCGCGACACCACCAACGTCATCAAGGCGTCGGGCGGCAAGGTGCTGGGCAGCGTCAAGCATCCGCTCAACACCTCCGACTTCTCCTCGTTCCTGCTGCAGGCGCAAAGCTCGAAGGCCAAGGTGATTGGCCTCGCCAATGCCGGCGGCGACACCATCAACGCGATCAAGCAGGCAGCCGAATTCGGCATTACCAAGGGCGGCCAGAAGATCTCGCCGCTGCTCGCCTTCATCTCCGACATCGACAGCGTGGGGCTGGAAACCTCGCAAGGCCTGATCCTGGCGGAAGCGTTCTATTGGGATCTCAACGACGAGACCCGCGCCTTCTCCAAGCGCTTCATGGAGCGTACCAAGCGGATGCCGACCTCGGCGCAGGCGGGCCTGTACTCCGAAACGATGCACTATCTGCAGGCGGTCAAGGCGGCCGGCACCACCGATGCGGCTGCGGTGACCAAGAAGATGAAAGAGATGCCGATCAACGACTTCTTCGCCAAGAACGGCAAGATCCGTGAGGACGGCCGGATGGTGCACGACATGTACCTGTTCGAGGTCAAGAAGCCGTCGGAATCCAAAGGCCGCTGGGATTACTACAAGCTGCTCGCGACCGTGCCGGGCGATCAGGCGTTCCAGCCGCTGTCGGAATCGCGCTGCCCGCTGGTGAAGAAGTAACACACGACAGCGCTCTCACCCTGAGGAGCCCGGCGTAGCCCGAAGGGCAGCCAGGCGTCTCGAAGGGCGAGGGATGTTCATCCTCATGGTTCGAGACGGCGCTACGCGCCTCCTCACCATGAGGGTGCGGGTGGTCGGCTCGGGTTCGATGACCAAAAGAACAACAACAGGGAAACGTTCAATGATCGACATCGTCCTGCAAGATCTCGACCGCGGGCTGCTGACCATCACGATGAACCGTCCCGAGCGGCGCAACGCGCTCAATCAGGACATGATCCGCGGCCTGGTCGAGGCGGCGCATCGCGCCAAGGACGATCCGGAGGTCCGCGCGGTGCTGCTCAAGGGCGCCGGCGGCACGTTCTGCGTCGGCGGCGACGTCAAGTCGATGGCCGCGGCCGGCGACCCGCCGCCGCTGGAGCAGAAGGTCGCGAACCTGCGCCGCGGCATGGAAGTGTCGCGCATCCTGCATCAGATGCCGAAGCCGGTGGTGGCGCAGATCGACGGCGCGGCGGCCGGAGCAGGCCTGTCGATGGCGCTGGCCTGCGATCTGCGGGTGGCGGGCGCGTCCGCCAAGATCACCACCGCCTTCGCCAAGGTCGGCCTGTCCGGCGATTTCGGCGGCACGTATTTCCTGACGCAGCTGATCGGCGCCGCGAAGGCGCGGGAGCTGTATCTCACCTCGCCGGTGCTGACCGCCGAACAGGCGCAGGCGCTCGGCATCGTCAGCCGCGTGGTGCCCGACGCCGAGGTCGAGTCCGCCACTCGCGAGCTTGCGCTGTCGCTGGCGCAGGGCCCGACTGTGACGCTCGGCTACATCAAGACCAACATCAACAACGCCGAGAGCCTGTCGCTCGAAGCCTGCTTCGATGCCGAAGCGCTGCATCACTCGCGCTGCGCCGAGACCGCCGACCACAAGGAAGCCGCAAGCGCCTTCGTCGAGAAGCGCGCGCCGGCGTTCCAGGGACGCTGATGATGGCGCCGTTTCTTCGCCTGCGCCAGATCTGCCTCGTCACCGAGCCGATCGAACCCGCAGCGTCGCAGATCGCCGCGATTCTCGGATTGAACATCTGTTACCGCGATCCCCATGTCGGCAAATACGGCCTGGAGAACGTGCTGCTGCCAGTCGACACCACGCTGCTCGAAATCGTCGCGCCGACCCAGCCGGGCACCGCAGCCGGGCGTTTCCTGGAGAAGACCGGCGGCCGCGGCGGCTACATGGCGATCTTTTGTTGCGACGATCCGGACGCCCGCGGCCGCCACGCCGCCACGCTCGGCGTGCGCACCGCCAATGTGATCGACCATGCGCCGTATCACGGCGTGCAACTCCACCCGCGCGACTGCCGCGGTGCCTTCATCGAGCTCAACCACACTGCAGGCAGCGACAACATTCGCGGCCCCTACCCGCCTGCGGGCCCCGACTGGGCCAAGGCGATCCGCACCGACACCACGCAGGCGCTCGTTGCTGTCGAGATGCAGAGCCCGGATCCGGCCGATCTCGCCACGCATTGGGGACGGATTCTCGAACTGCCGGTGAGCTCTGCTGCAGACGGCGCGTCGGAGCTGAAGCTGCCGAACGCGAGCTTCCGATTCGTGCAGGGTGTCAACGAAGCGATGACCGCGCTGACGTTCAAGGTGATGGACGCGGAGAAGGTCCGCGAGGCGGCGAAGGCGCAGGGTGTGAGCTGCACTGCCGACGGGTTCAGCCTCGCCGGCGTCACGTTCAAGCTCACGAGCTAACCGCGAGTCATTCCGGGGCGCTCGCGTAGCGAGCGAACCCGGAATCTCGCAGTTGTGGAAACGATGGAGTCGCAGAACACTCCGGGATTCCGGGTTCACGCGCTGCGCGCGTGCCCCGGAATGACGAACGCAGAGGTGATGAGTTGTGGCTCACCGCCCCTTGAAATGCGCCGCGCGGCGTTCCTCGGTGGCTTTGACGCCTTCCTTGAAGTCTTCGGTGGCGCGCAGGCGGGTCTGTTCGGCGAGCTCGTGCTTGGTCGCCTGCATCACCCGGTCGGCCAGGCCGGCGCGCATGGTGGCGCGGGTCGAGAGCAGGCCGAGCGGCGAGCATTCGGCGATCTCGCGCGCCAGCTTCAGCGCACCGCTGCGCACTTCGTTGATCGGCACCAGCACGTTGGCGAGACCCATCTGCACCGCCTCTTCGCCGGTGACGCGGCGCGAGGTGTAGAACATCAGTTCGGCATTGTTCTTGCCGATCAGCTCCGGCAGCGTCACGGTGAGGCCGAAGCCGGGATGAAAGCCGAGTTTGGTGAAGTTCGCCGAGAACCGCGCCTCCGCGCAGGTGACGCGGAAATCCGCCGACACCGCGAGGCCGAGTCCGCCGCCGATCGCGGCACCATGTACGGCGGCGACGATCGGCTTCTTGGCACGGAAGATCCGCACCGCCTCGTAATACAGATGGCCGATCTCGCCGAGGCTGTCGGCCGGATCGCCCTTCGCAGCCGCCGGGTCGGCTTCCTGCCGCGCCGGATCGCCGAAATTGGCGCCGGCGCAGAACGCCTTGCCCTGCGCCGCCAGCACGGTGGCGCGTAGCTGCGGATCGGCATCGATCTCGTCCAGCGCATCGGCGATCTGCCGAATCAGCGAGATGTCGAAGAAGTTCAGCGGCGGCCGCTGAATCTCGATGGTGGCGACGTGGCCGGTCTTTTCGACCGCGATATCGGTGTAGCTGCTCATGATTGATCCTCGATCGTTCGATGCGCGCCGGCGTCAGCGCAGGCCGAGCCCGCGGGCGATGATGCCGCGCAGCACCTCGGTGGTGCCGCCCTGGATGGTGAGCTTCGGCGCCAGCTTGGTGGCAAAAGCCGTGAGCTCGTCGAGTGTGGCATGATTCGAGGCTTCGCCGTCGACGAAGGCGGCGAGTTCGCGAACTCGGTGCGGTAATTGTTGCTCCCAGATCGTGCCGATGTCCTTGACGATCGAGGCTTCCACCACCGGCTCCTTGCCGGCCTGCAGCATGCCGGCGACAGACACCGACATCCGCCGCATGGTGTGCAGCTGCGCCACCAGCCGGCCGATGCCCTCGGCGCCGCGCGTATCCGGATCGGGGCCGAGTGCGCGCACCAGTTCGGTGAGCACGTAGTAGGTCTCGAGAAAGCGCTCCGGCCCCGACCGCTCGTAGGCGAGTTCGGACGTCGCCTGCTTCCAGGCGCCGTCGACCTCGCCGAGCAGATGATCGTCCGGTACGAACACGTCGGTGAACACCACCTCGTTGAATTCGTATTGTCCGGTGATCTGCGCGATCGGGTTCACCTTGATGCCGGGCGACTTCATGTCGACCAGGAACTGGGTCAGGCCGTGACGGCGATTTTCCTTGGTCGGCGGCGAAGTGCGGAAGATCGCGATCATGTAGTCGGCGATGTGCGCCGAAGTCGTCCAGATCTTCGAGCCGTTGATCAGATAGCCGCCGTCGGTCTTGGTCGCCTTGGTCTTGGCGGCGAACAGGTCGGAGCCGGAATTCGGCTCGCTCATGCCGATCGCGAAGCACAACTCCCCACGGCAGATCCGCGGGAGAATGTCCATCTTGATGTGCTCGGGCGCGTATTTCAGCAGCACCGGGCCGCTCTGGCGGTCGGCCACGAAGAACCGCCGGGTCGGCGCATTGGCGATGCGCATTTCTTCGGTGACGACGTAGCGTTCCAGGAAGGTGCGCTCGTGGCCGCCGTATTTTTTGGGCCAGGTCATGCCGAGCCAGCCACGCTCGCCGACACGGCGGGAGAATTCAGGCGCGTCGGAATCTTCGCGCTGCGGCTTGTGCGGATCGAAGGTGCCGGCGGCGATCTCTTCGGCGAGGAAAGCGCGGACTTCCTTGCGCAGTTCTTCGCAGACGGGCGGCAGGCGGATCGGATCGAAACGGAGGGCGGCGGTCATCGCATAATCTCGCTACGTTGATGCGGTCAGCGCGAGGCGACCAGCGGCCACAAATCGTCGGCGCCGCGCTTGGCCACCATACGGCCGAGCTCGACCGCCCAATGGCTCTCATTGCCGAAATCGTCGCGCCAGGCGAGCGCACGCAGGCTGAACCGATGCAGGACGTGCTCGGCGGTGAAGCCGATCGCGCCGTGCACCTGATGGGCGATCGCCGCGCCTTTCTCGGCCGCTTCGGCGCAGCGGATTTTTGCAGCCGCAGCTTCGAGCAACACCGCGTCGTCGAACGCTTCCGCGCTGCTGATCGCGTCGGCGGCGGAGGTCGCCGCCGCCAGCGCGGCGGAAGTCTCACCGGCGAGCTTCGCCAGATTATGCTGCACCGCCTGGAATTTGCCGATCTTCTTTTCGAACGCGACGCGCTCGTTGGCGTAAGTCACGCTGCGGTCGAGCAGCGTTTCCAGCGCGCCGGCGATCTGCAGGCTGCGCGCAACGGCGCCCATCAGCATCAACGAGGTCTGATCGAGGCCTTCAGGCGCGGACGCCGTGGCGATCGGCGTGACCTTGTCGAAGGTGACGACGTCCGACGCATCGCCGCCGACGCCGAGACCTCTGTCGATCCGGCAGGCCGGCGCCTGCACCAGCGCGATCGTCGCGCCGGCGGCGCTCTGCGCCAGCACCGCGATGTGCTGCGCGGCTTGCGCGAACGGCACGCCGCGCGCACGGCCGGACAACCTGCCGTCGGCGTCCAGCGTGATGCGATCTTTCGGATGAGCCGGCGCGATCGTCATCGCGCCTTCGGGCGCTAAAATCTTGCCCTGCGCCAGCAGCCAGCCGGCCAGCATGGTTTCAGCGAGCGGCACGGCGAGGCCAGCACGGCCGGCGGCGTTGAGCACGCCGAATCCTTCGGCGAGGCTGGCGCCGGAGCCGCCGAACTCATCCGGCACCCAGGACAGTGGCAGCCCGGATTCACTCAGCGCCTGCCACAGCGGCGCCTTCCAGGTCTCGGCTTTGTCGGCGTTGATGGTTCGCGCATCGGCGAGGTCGGCGAAGATCTTCTCCGCGGTCTCGACGACGATGTTGTCGGTCTCCGTCACGGCGTTTCCCGGTTGCGCACTCAGCTCCCGGCGGATCGCCTCGCATGCGTGCTGGTCTTGTTGTTGCGCGGCATGATGCGGAAAAGCGGAAACGAACACAAGCGCGGCCGGCACGGGGCGGACTGCGCGCCTGACATGGTCGAACCTCCTGTGACAACAGGCTTATTCCACATCGCGGGCTTTGCCGGGTTGCCCTCGATGGCGCAACCGATATGGTGGCGGCAACGCGGCGAAGCCGGTTCGATGCAGAGGGAGTGAAGATGTCAGACGGACTGAACGTGATCGTCACCGGGTCGGCCTCCGGCCTGGGCGCCGCCACCGCCAAGATCCTGGCGAAGGACGGTGCACGGCTGGTGATCAACTACGCATCGAGCAAGGACGACGCCGAGGCGACGGCCGAGGACTGCCGCAAGCTCGGCGCAGCCGACGTGATCGTGGTGCAGGGAGACGTTTCCAAGGACGACGACTGCAAGCGCATCGTCGAGGCCGCGGCGCCTTGGGGCAGGCTCGACGCGCTGGTCAACAATGCCGGCACCACCAAGCACGTCGCGCATCATCTGCTCGATCAATTGTCGGCCGACGATTTCCAGCGCATCTACGCGATCAACGCCATCGGCCCGTACCAGATGGTCCGCGCCGCGCGCGAGCTGCTCGTCGCCGGCGCCAAGGCGGCCGGCCGCGCTTCGGCCGTGGTCAACGTCTCGTCGGTCGCCGGCATCAGCGGCATCGGCTCGTCGATCGCCTATGCGGCCAGCAAGGGCGCGCTCAACACCATGACGCTGTCGCTGTCGCGCGCGCTGGCGCCGAACATCCGGGTCAACGCGATCTGTCCCGGCTACATCGACACGCCCTGGTTCACCAAGGGCCGCGGCGCCGAGGAAGCCAAGCAGGTGCGTGACATGGTGGTGTCGCGCGTGCCGCTGAAGATCGCCTCGACCGCCGAAGACATCGCCGAACTGGTATGCTTCCTGGCGACCCCGAAATCGGCCAGCATGACCGGCGAACTGGTGCGAATGGATGCCGGCATGCATCTGGCCGGGTGAGACCGCCGCGACACGAAACCACGGCGGCCCGGAATGCCGGGCCGCTTCGCATCAGCAAGGATCAAACATCAGCGCGGATCGGACGGGTAGCGGTTGCCGGGATCGGAGATCATCCGCCGGGCCACCAGCCTGTTCCAGATGAACAGCACCGCCACCGCGCCGATCGTCGCGGTGATGAAGCCGGCGCCCTGATTGGGGCCGTAATGCCCGATCATCTGCCCGACCGCGGTGGCGAGAAAAGCGCCGGCGATGCCGAGCACCGTTGTGAGAACGAACCCTTGCGGGTTGTTCGGCCCAGGCGACAGCACCCGTGCGATGATGCCGGCGACGAAGCCGACCACCAGGATCCAGATCAATCCGCTCATGTCAGGGTCCTTTCCGACCAGCAGGCTTCATCGAACGTGCATGCGGACAATTCGATCGTCGCCGATCAGATCCAGCGCGAGGCTTCGTCGTCGGTCGGCAGCCGCCCGTCCGGCGTGAGCCGATCGACCACGTCCGGCAGATAGCGGCTGAGACCGTCGAGCAACTCGTCGCGCGACATCCCGGTCTGGCGGGTCATCGCGTCGATCTGATCGGCGCCCAGCGCGCTGGCGAGGTCGTTCGGTCCGATCTCTTGGTTCGGGCCACGGCCGACCCAGGAGTCGGCGGCGTCGCCGAGCCCATTGTTCTGAAGCTGCCGCAGCAGATCGCCGAGCCCGCCCGACAGCACGCTGCCGGCCGCGCCGCCGAGCACGAGACCGCCGAGGCCGCCTTTGAGGAAATCGCCCCAGCCACCACCGGTGTTTTCCGGAGGGGGCGCAGGCATCGGACGCGTCTGATTGGCAGGCGCGGTCTGCGGCTGCCCGCTGGTCATGTGCTTATACGCCTTCCACGCCAGCAGCGCGAGAATCGCCATGGTGAACTTGGACATGCCGCCGCTTTTGTCCTGCGGATCGGCGGGACCGCGCGGGCCGTTCTGCATGCCGTTGAGGATGTCGAGCAAACCCATCGAGGCCTCCCATGTGGTGCCGGCGCGGCGCCGCTGCGGCGCGGTGCTCTCGGTCGGCAACACAACGTAGGAAGGGCTGATGGAGTTTCCAAGGCGGACCCGGCGGTCGCACCGAATCCGAAAACCGTACCGGTCGCTCAGCTGGTGATGCGCGCGTCGGCGACGGCTTTCTTGAACAGCGCGTTCATCGCATCGGCGATGCCCTGGGTGGGGCTGACTTCGAAGTAGAAGCCCGGCGACGCGCAGGTTTCCATGTTCTGCGCGATCTCGCTGTTCGGCGACGGACCGTAGGGACCGGCGTTGAACGGCGCGATCCACTTCTTGTACCAGTCGTTGCTCGGCAGGTTGAGATAGGTGGTGTACAGCACCGCGACCTTGACGCCACGGTCCTTCAAGGTCTTGCACAACTTCGGATTGATCGGCGACTGGCAGCGGTTGCCGGTCTTGGGCTTGAGGCAACTCGGATTGTATTCGTCAGCGACGCCGTCCGAGACGAAGAACAGGTATTTCAACGGCGAACCCGCCGCCCCGGTTCCAGGATTGGTGATCAGTTTGTCGATCGCCGGCAGGATCGTGGTGTACTGGGTGTCCTGATCGTTGTTGTCGTTCTGCCCCTTCACGGTCATCAGATCGATCGCCCCGGCGGCGGTCTTGGCGCTCGACAGGCTGGCCGACAGCGAGAACAGATTGCGCAGACCCGCGGTCTGCGCCGAGGCGCCGAAATCGTAAATCGCCATCCGGAACTGATTGGAATAGGTCGCAGTGGCGGCGGCGGTGTCCATCAACTGCTCGGTGGCGCTGCGCAGCACGTCGATCCGGGTGGTAATGCCCAGCGTCTTGGCGAGCTTGTAGTAGTTGTTGCTGTTGTTGAGGTCGTGGCAGGCGAAGGCGCAATGGTCGTCCGACGATTTGTTGGCGGTCGCGGCCACCATCGCGGCGACGTCGGTCGGTGTGGCGCCGACGCCCATCGACGGCGAATTGTCGAGCAGCAGATAGAAATCGATGTATTTCGGCATGCTGGCGGTGGCGGTCGAGACACCGCCGACCGTCATATTCGAGATGCCGGCCGCCTTCATGAACATGGTGGAGACCTGCGCCGAGAACGTCACCTTCGACGTCACGGCTTCTCCGCTCTTGCTGACTGTCGCAACCACGCTGCCGAGCGTGTAGCCGGTCAGGTTCGCGAGATTTCCGTTGAAGATCCGCAGCGCGTCCTCGGTACCGGAGGTGATCACGCCGTCGCCGGACATCGAGCCCGCAGCGATATAGGCCGGCGACGTCCGCGACACGGCACCGACCGAGGCGGCGTCCGCAGCCGCCTGCAGCTTGCTGCGCAGGGCATTGGCGCGGCTGTAGTCGACCGCAGAACCGACCGCCGCGATCAGCGGGGCCAGCACGATCGCGAACATGATCGCGACGTTGCCGCGGCAATTGCGGCCGAAACGGGCAACGGATTTTGCAAACGCCATGGGAAGCGCCCGGCTGACACAATGGCCGGAGCCTAGCCCGAGCTGCCTAAGCAAGACTTAAGCGGGAACCCGAAATCCCAGACGAGCGGCCGGTTCGGTCCGGACCCGCGCCGGAAATGCGACACCGCCGCCGTCCGACTTCCGGGTAGCGATCGGGCCGCCGCTCTGCTATGGGAGGCTCCTGCTTGCGGCCTTGCCCGCAGCCGGACGGTCCCGTAGCTCAGCCGGATAGAGCGGCGGTTTCCTAAACCGTAGGTCGGATGTTCGAGTCATCCCGGGATCGCCAGCTCACCCGCCAAACCGGCCGGTGAGCGCCATGTCGACCTCTGCAGACAACCGGACGATTACACCCGCACCATCCGCTTGCCACGATTTTCGCCGGCCAGCAGGCCGATCAGCGCGGCGGGGGTGTTCTCCAGGCCGTCGATGACGTCCTCCTGGACCTTGAGCTTGCCGCTGGAGACCCACTCCTGCAGCCTGGCAACCGCCTCGTCGCGCTGATCCATGTAGTCCATCACGATGAAGCCCTGCATGATCAGCCGCTTCACCACGATCAGCCCGGGGATGCCGCGCGGACCGGTGGCCGAGGGGGTGCGGTCGTATTGCGAGACGGCGCCGCAGCAGGCGATCCGGCCCTTCAGGTTCATCTGCGGCAGGCAGGCTTCGAGAATGTCACCGCCGACATTGTCGAAATACACGTCGATGCCGTTCGGCGCCGCCGCGCGCAGCGCCTTGAACAGCGCGCCGTCCTTGTAGTCGACCGCGGCGTCGAAGCCGAGCTCGCTCACCAGCCAGTCGCACTTCTGCTTGCCGCCGGCGATGCCGACGACGCGGCAGCCCTTGATCTTGGCGATTTGCCCGACGATCGAGCCCACTGATCCTGCCGCAGCCGACACCACCACGGTCTCGCCGGCGCGCGGCTTGCCGATGTCGAGCAGCCCGAAGTAAGCGGTCAGGCCGGCGATGCCGTAGACGCTGAGCAGATGCGTCATCGGCTCGACCTTGGGCAGCTTGGCAAGATGCTTGGCCGGCAGCGCCGCGTAGTCCTGCCAGCCGGTGTCGGCGAACACGAGATCGCCCGGCGCCAGTCCCGGCGCCTTCGAACTCACCACTTCGGCGACGCTGCCGCCCGGCATCACGCTGTCGGTCTCGACCGCGGCCCGATAGGTCGCGCCCTGCATCCAGGCACGGTTGGCGGCGTCGAGCGAGATGTAGCGGACCTTGACCAGCGCCTCGCCGTCCTTCGGCTCGGGAATCGGCGATTCCGCCAGACGGAAATGCTCCGGGCCGAGTTTCTCCTTCGGCTTCTCGATCAGCAGGATCTGGCGGTTGACGGTCGCGGTCATGAGCTTCCTTGTTTGTTTGATGGGAATGCGGACGCGACGCGATCTTAGTTGATCCGCGCCGAAAGGAAATCGGCGCGCGCAGGCTGCGCCTTTAAGCCGGCAATGCCTGCATCACGCGGTCGAGCGCCCGGGTGTAGACCTGCTCGGCAAGGTCCGGAAATCGGCGGCTGAGCGATTCGATCATCACGCCGGAGTTGATCTCCAGCACGCGCGGTCCTTGCGCGGTCCACACCACATCGACGGCGCCGAAGCCGAGGCCGATCGCGTCGGCGGCCTCGGCGGCGATCGCCACGCACGCGGTGCGCAGCTCTCCATCGCCGATCAGTTCGGGCTCGGCGCCGAATTCCAGATTGTGGCGCCAGTCGAGCGGGAACTGTGCGCCGGCCGGCACCACCGCATCCAGCGCGGCGTGGCCCGCCGGCAGATTCGCCAGCACGGCGCCGAGCCGGTCCGCCGGCACCGCGTCGAGCAGAAGCTGCAATGCGCTGCGCACGCCATCGCCAGTGATCGCCGGGCGCTTCTTCTCGTAAACCACCAGCGGCACCCGATCGAGCAGGATCACGCGCACCTCGCGGGCGATGTCGAAATACGGCGCGATCGCCAGATTCTGGTTGGCGGCGAAAATCGCGGTCGCGGCGCGCTCGAGCTCCAGCTCGGCGGTCGCCTTGAACACCAGATGGCCGCAGGTGCCTTCGTTCGGCTTCAGCACCAGCCCCGCCGGATCGGCCCGCAGCATCTCCAGCATCGCCGACCAATGGCCGCCGCTCGGCACGTATTTGAAGTGTTCGTGATTCATGAACAGCCGATGCGGAACGCAGGCGATGCCCGCCGCGGCGAGGATGTCGGCAGTCGCCGCCTTGTCGTTGGCCAGGCGATGCGTCACCGAGCTGTTCAGCCCGAAATCGTAACCATAGATGAAGTGCCTGGCGTCGCCTTTGCTCAGCACGATCAGCCAGCCGTCGAGCCCGAGCGTGACGTCGACGCGGTGCGCGTCGCAATAGGCTTTGACGATCCGGACGATCGCGCGATCGGCGTATTGCATCGGAATTCTCGTCAACAGGCTGTGATCGACACGCGCGGCGGGGCCGCCGGGCGCGCTGGGGATCGCTTTGGGGCAGGAAAATGTCAAGCAGGACCCAAAGGCGGCTTTCGCACCGGCTCCATGGGCAATTGCGACGCCATCATGACCGCGTCCAAGGGACTGTCCCGGTTATCGCGTCACAGCGCCCGTGCTATACAGCGCGCCCGATCACGGTGCGCCGCACCGGATTGCCTACTGCTTGGCCGGTCGGACACCCTCCTGCAGGTCCCGCGGGGATTCCATGGAAACGCTGCTACTTCCGCTCTCGCCGCGCTACATCGTGCTCACCGTCTGCGCCGTGCTCACCGCGCTGTTCGCCGCGATCGCGGCGATCGATTTTCACACGCCGCTGTTCGGCGTGGTGCTGGTGCCGCTCCTGGTGTTCGGCGCGCTGACGCTGCTCGGCATTCATGATCTGTTGCAGACCAGCCACGCGGTGCTGCGCAACTATCCGATCGCCGCGCATTTGCGCTTCCTGCTCGAAGAGATGCGCCCGGAGATGCGGCAGTACTTCTTCGAGAGCGAGAAGGACGGCAAGCCGTTCAGCCGCGACACCCGAGCGCTGGTGTATCAGCGGGCCAAGATGGAGCTCGACAAGCGGCCGTTCGGCACCCAGAAGGACGTCTATGGCGACGGCTACGAATGGCTGCACCATTCGATGGCGCCGCGACCGCACGTCACCGAGCCGTTCCGGATCACGATCGGCGGGCCGGACTGCACCAAGCCGTATTCCGCCTCCGTGTTCAACATCTCTGCGATGAGCTACGGCGCGTTGAGTCCCAACGCGATCCGCGCCCTCAACGCCGGCGCCAGGAAGGGCGGCTTCGCGCACGACACCGGAGAAGGCGGCGTCAGCCCTTATCACCGCGAGGCCGGCGGCGATCTGATCTGGGAGATCGGCTCCGGCTATTTCGGCTGCCGCACCCGCGACGGAAATTTCGATCCCGAGGCGTTCGCCCGCGTCGCCGCCGACGATCAGATCAAGATGGTCGAACTGAAGGTCAGCCAGGGTGCCAAGCCGGGCCATGGCGGCGTGCTGCCGATGGCCAAGATCTCCGAGGAGATCTCACAGATCCGCGGCGTCGGCATGGACGAGGACTGTGTCTCGCCGCCTTACCACAAGGCGTTCTCGACCCCGATCGAGATGATGCGGTTCATCGCCGAGATGCGCCGCCTCGCCGGCGGCAAGCCGACCGGCTTCAAGCTCTGTGTCGGCCATCCCTGGGAGTTTCTGGCGATCTGCAAGGCGATGCTCGCCACCGGGATCTACCCGGATTTCATCGTGGTCGACGGCAAGGAAGGCGGCACCGGCGCCGCCCCGCTGGAGTTCATGGACCACCTCGGCATGCCGATGCGCGACGGCGTCAGCTTCGTGCACAATGCGCTGATCGGGATCGGCGCACGCGATCGCGTCAAGCTCGGCGCCTCCGGCAAGATCGCCACCGGCTTCGACATGGCCCGCGCCATGGCGCTCGGCGCCGACTGGTGCAACTCGGCGCGCGGCTTCATGTTTGCGCTCGGCTGCATCCAGTCGCTGAGCTGCCACACCGACCGCTGCCCGACCGGGGTGACCACCCAGGAGCCGACGCGCTACCGCGCGCTGGTGGTGCCGCACAAGCTGGAGCGGGTTTACAATTATCACCATGCGACGCTGCAGGCGCTGGGCGAGCTGGTCGCGGCCGCCGGTCTCGACCATCCGCGCGACATCCGCCCGTATCACTTCTCGCAGCGGACCTCGTCGTCCGACGTGGTGTCGCTGGCGCAGCTCTTTCCGGCGCTGCGTTCGGGCGAATTGCTGGACGGCACCGACGATGCCCGTTTCAAACAGGCCTGGGCGATGGCCCGGGCCGACAGCTTCGCGCCGGTTTGCTGACCAGGCTCGTTCTCCGTCATCGCGCGGAGCGAAGCCACAGACGCGGCATGCGGCTCTGGATGACTTTGCGTCGCTCGCACCGCTGCTCAAACGCGCGGCGTGTTGTTGAGCGCGGCCAGATCGAAACGGTGGACGTCATCCAGCAGCTCGCAGAACGCGCGGGCGCCGTGATCGAGCAACTGCCGCCCCTTCTCGGCGGTCGCGGCGGTGGCGTCGCCGATCGCGCCGCCCGGGTGCAGGTCCTCGGCCGCCCAGGCGAACGGCGCCGGCCGTTGCGCCGACAACCAGCGATACTGCTGCTCCATCGCGAGGCTGGCCGGACGAAACTCCGCGAGCCTGTCGGTGCGGACCAGGGCCGGCGCGTGCGCCAGCATGATCGAGGTCTCGACCGCGCCGCCGTGAATGCCGTGGTGCAGCTCGTCGGCGGCAAACAGTCCGTCCGGCACGCCGAACCGCGCCCAGCCGGTGGTCACCACCAGCATCCGGTGCCGCGCCCGCAGCTCCTGCGCCACCAGACCCATCGCCGCGCTGTTGCCGCCATGGCTGGTCACCATCACCAGCTTGCGCACGCCGGCGCGGGCGATACTGTCACCGATCTCGGTCCAGACGCGGAGCGCGGTCTCCGCCGACAGCGTCAGCGTGCCGGGAAACGCCAGATGTTCCGTCGACAGTCCGATCGCCTGCAGCGGCAGGAAGCTCGCCGGGAGCTCCGCCGGCAACAATTCGTGCACCCGCGCCAGATAGGCTTCGGCGATATCGACGTCGGTCGACAGCGGCAGATGCGGCCCGTGCTGCTCGGTCGCCGCCAGCGGCAGCACCGCGATCCAGCGCTCGGGTTGCGAATCGGCGATCTCCGGCCAGCGGATCGCGCACCAGTCACGAGGCGGCAGCGCGGTCATCGGCGGGACGTGACCCGGACAGGGAGTGGTTCAAATGTCGGCATTGTTTCGCTATCAATCCTGAAACGCTCGAATCCGCGCCACCCATGATGCCGGCATCTTGGGCCAAAATGAACGACGGAGTCCAACCATGAGCCCCGATTTCCTGCCGCGAGCGTTAATCGGGATTCTGTTGGCCGCCACGCTGGCGTTTCCGGCCATCGCCTCGCCGCCGCCGGCCCCCGCCAAGCCGGTCGAGAAGCCCGAACCGCCGCCTCCGCCGCCGCCTAAGAAGCCGGCGCCGCCGAAAGTGCAGCCGGTCCGCAAAGTGCCCGAGGGCGGCTTCGACAAGATCTCGTTCGGCACCAACTGGGTCGCCGAGGCCGAGCACGGCGGCTTCTTCCAGGCGGTCGCCGACGGCACCTACAAGGCCTACGGCCTCGATGTGACGATCGTGCCGGGCGGCCCCAACGTCAACAACCGCACGCTGCTGATCGCCGGCAAGCTCGATTTCTTCATGACGGCGAATACGCTGCAATCGTTCGACGCCGTGGCCAACAACGTGCCGGTGGTGGCGATCGCCGCGATCTTCCAGAAAGATCCGCAGGTGTTTGTGTCGCACCCGGAGTCGCGGGTCGAGACCATCGCCGACCTGAAGCCGCTGACGCTGTTCGTCTCCAAGGAAGGCATCGCCAGCTACTTCCAATGGCTCAAGTCCGAATACGGCTTCAGCGAAGCCAGGGTGAAGCCCTACACCTTCAACCCGCAGCCGTTCATCATCGACCGCCGCAGCGCGATGCAGGGCTACGTCACCTCCGAACCGTTCACCGTCGAGCAGGCCGCCAAGTTCAAGCCCAACGTGCTGCTGCTCGCCGACTACGGGCTGAACGGCTACTCGACGCTGATCGAAACGCGCCGCGACCTGATCGACAAGAATCCCGACATGATCCAGCGCTTCGTCGACGCCTCGATCGTCGGCTGGTATCACTATCTGTATGGCGACAATGCCGCCGGCAATGCGATGATCAAGCAGCTCAATCCGGAAATGACCGACGAGATGCTGGCGTACTCGATCGAGAAGATGAAGGAATACGGCATCGTCGATTCCGGCGACGCCATCAGGAGCGGCATCGGCGCGATGAACGACGTGCGCTACGCCTCGTTCTTCGACAAGATGGCGCGGGCCGGGGTGGTGCCGCGCAATCTGGACTTCCGCAAAGCCTACACGCTGCAGTTCATCAACAAAGGCGTCGGCGTCGATCTGCGCCCGAAGCAGAAGTAGCCGATGGCGCCGCCGACCGCATCATCGGTCTCCGGCCGCGGCACGGCGGCGATCGGGTTGCGCGCGGTCACCAAGACTTATCGTAGCGGCACCACCGCGCTCGGGCCGATCGATCTGGAGATCGGCCGCGGCGAATTCGTCTCGCTGCTCGGGCCGTCGGGCTGCGGCAAGTCGACGGCGTTGCGGATAATCGCAGGCCTCGCCGCTCCGTCTTCAGGCCGGGTCGAGGTCGCCGCTGCAGACGGCCGTGCGACCGGTGAGCACCCGATCGGTTTCGTGTTTCAGGAGCCGACGCTGATGCCGTGGGCCAGCGTCCGCCGCAACATCGCCCTGCCGCTGAAGCTGGCGCATGTCGCGAGCGCCGAGGCCGACCGACGGGTCGACGAGGCACTGGCGCGGGTCGACCTCGCCGAATTCGCCGACGCGTTTCCGCGCGAACTGTCCGGCGGCATGAAGATGCGGGCATCGCTGGCGCGGGCGCTGGTGACGCGGCCGGAGGTGCTGCTGATGGACGAGCCGTTCGCCGCGCTCGACGAGATCACCCGGTTCCGGCTCAACGACGACCTGCTGGCGCTGTGGCGCGACTTGCAGATGACCGTGGTGTTCGTCACCCATTCGGTGTTCGAGTCGGTCTATCTGTCGCAGCGCGTGGTGGTGATGACCCCCCGCCCGGGCCGGATCGCCGCCGCGTTCGAGATCGATGCGCCGGTGGCGCGCGGCGAAGAATTCCGACTCTCCACGGGCTATGCAGCGCGCTGCCGCGACGTGTCGCGCGCGCTGGCATCGGCGAGCGAAGCCGTGCCGATCGCCGCCGAGGCGCGCGCATGAGCGACCCGCCGGTGCCGCCCGACGAGTCGTTGCCGCTCGGCAGCCGGGGCGGTCTGCGCGTTGCGCTACCGATGGTGGTGCTGGTCCTCACGATTGTGGCGTGGGATCTGGTGGTGCGGCTCAACCAGATCCCGGCTTACGTGCTGCCGGGGCCGCTCTTGGTCGCCTCGACGCTGATACAGGACTGGCCGGTACTGTTCGGCTCGCTGCTGACCACGCTGCTGACCACGCTGGAAGGCTTCGTCGCCGCCGCGGTCGGCGGCATCGTGCTGGCGCTCTTGTTCAACCAGTCGCGGCTGCTGGAATACTCGCTGTTTCCCTACGCGGTGGTGCTGCAGGTGACGCCGGTGATCGCGATCGCGCCGCTGCTGCTGATCTATCTGCCGCAGGAAACCGCGGTGATCGTCTGCGCCTGGATCGTGGCGTTCTTCCCGGTGCTGGCCAACACCACGCTGGGACTGAACTCGGTCGACCGCAATCTGGCCGGGCTGTTCCGGCTGTACGGCGCCTCGCGCTGGCAGACGCTGCTGCGGCTGAAGCTGCCGGCGGCGCTGCCCTATATTCTCGGCGGCCTGCGGATCGCGGGCGGGCTGTCGCTGATCGGCGCCGTGGTGGCCGAGATCGCCGCGGGCTCGGCGGGTGCCGGCTCCGGACTCGCCTACCGGATTGCCGAATCCGGATACCGGCTCAACATTCCGCGCATGTTCGCGGCATTGCTGTTGCTGTCGTCGGCAGGCATTGTGATCTATCTGCTGCTGGCGCTGCTGTCGCATCTGCTGCTGCGGCGCTGGCACGAAAGCGCGCTGGGAAAGGATAATTGATGCCGGGGGAAACGGGCGCGTCGGAGCCGATCGATCTATTGATCTACGGTCCGCGCAAAGAGGTAATCGAGCAGGGATTCCCCGACGGCTATGTGCTGCACAAATGCGAGCGCGCGGACGAACTCGACGGCGTGAGCGAGGAGGTCCGCGGCCGCATCCGCGGGATCGCGGTCACTGGACTGGTGCCGACCGGCGCCGCGATGCTGGCGGGTTTTCCGAAGCTGGAGATCGTGGCGAGTTTCGGGGTCGGCTACGACCACGTCGATTCCGCCTGGGCGGCGCAGCACGGCGTCGTCGTCACCAACACCCCCGACGTGCTCACCGAGGAGGTTGCCGATACCGCGCTCGGGCTGCTGATCGCGACCTTGCGCGAATTCATCCGCGCCGACAAATATGTCCGCGCCGGCCTGTGGCAGACCCAGGACTATCCGCTCAGCACCGGCTCGCTGCGCGACCGCAAGGTCGGCATGGTCGGGATGGGACGGATCGGCCAGGCGATCGCCCGCCGGCTCGACGCCTCGCTGGTGCCGGTGGTGTATCACTCGCGCAATCCGGCGCTCGGCGTCGCCTATCAGCACTATCCGAACCTGATCGAGATGGCCAAGGAGGTCGACACGCTGGTGGTGATCACCCCGGGCGGCCCGGCCACCGCCAAGCTGATCAATGCCGAGGTGCTCGACGCGCTGGGGCCGCGCGGCGTGGTGATCAACGTCGCGCGGGGCTCGGTGATCGACGAAGACGCGCTGATCGCCGCGCTGAAATCCGGCAGGATCCTGGCGGCCGGGCTCGACGTGTTCGCGGCCGAGCCGAACGTGCCCGAGGAGCTGCGCTCAATGGACAACGTGGTGCTGCTGCCGCATGTCGGTTCGGCTTCGATCGTAACCCGCAACGCCATGAACCAGCTCGTGGTCGACAATCTGAAAGCCTGGTTCTCGGGCCGTCCGCCGCTGACGCCGGTGGCCGAAACGCCGGTGAAAGGCCGCTGACGATGTGGCGCGCGTTCGGCACGGCGATCTTCACGGCGCTGCTCGCGTCCGCCGCCGCGGCGCAGGACGCGGCGACGATGAAGAAGGACATGGTCGGCCAGTGGGAGCTGGCGACCACCGAGCGCAGCAAGACCTGCGTCGTCACGCTGTCGTCAGAGCCCGCCGCCAAAGGGCATAAGCTGGCGCTGGAGCCGGATTGCGCCAAGACCCTGCCGTTCACCAAGGACATCGCCGCCTGGGACGTCAGGGGCCTGGACATCGTCCGGCTGGAGACCGCCGACGGCGAACCGGTGATCGATTTCACCGAAGTCGAGAGCGGGATTTTCGAAGGCCACCGCGACGGCGAGGGCATTTACATCCTGCAGAACCTGGTCGCCGCCCGCTCGCTCGCCAAATCGATGGACCAGATGATCGGCGACTGGGCGATGGTGCGCGGCAACGGACGTCAGGTCTGCGGCCTGACGCTGACCAACACCGAGGCGACTGCCGACAACTTCCAGGCCTTCCTCAAACCGCGCTGCGACCCGCAGATCGCCGGCTTCGGCCCGACGATGTGGCGGCTGGATCACGGCGCGATGCTGCTGGTCGCGCCGAGCGGCGAGACCTGGCGGTTCGAAGCCGACGACAACGCGCAATGGCGCAAGATGCCCGACAGCGCCGATCCGCTGATCATGCTGCGGCAGTAATCGTCCCTCGTAGTACTACGTGGACCGCGGCGCAGCGGTACTCCGCCGCGGCTGCGCTTGACGTGAGTCAAGGAACACGCACCGCTTCCGCAAGCATCCTTCCCCACTCGCAAGACGACGAGGGAGGATCAGGACATGACACGGCATGCACGGGCGGCGCTCGCCGTCGTGACGGCGCTGCTGATGACGGTGGCTCCGGCGCGATCCCAGCAGGCACCGGTGACCGAGGAGGAGGCCCATGCCATCGGCGTGCAGGCCTATCTGTACTTCTATCCGCTGCTGACGATGGATATCACCCGTAAGCAGTCGACCAACATCGAGCCCGGCAAGGAATTCGGCAAAGGCCCGATGAACAGCTTCGTCAACGTGCCGGCCTATCCGCCGGCCGATTTCAAGACGGTGGTCCGGCCGAATTTCGACACGCTGTATTCGATCGCCTGGCTGGATCTGTCGCGCGAGCCGATGGTGGTGACGGCGCCCGACACGAACGGCCGCTACTATCTGCTGCCGATGCTGGACATGTGGACCGACGTGTTCGCCTCGCCCGGCTGGCGCACGACCGGAACGGCCGCGCAGAATTTCCTCGTCACCCCACCCGGCTGGACCGGCACGGTGCCGGCCGGGATGCAGCGGATCGAGGCGCCGACGCCGATCGTCTGGATCATCGGCCGCACCAAGACCGACGGGCCGGCGGACTACGCAGCGGTGCACCAGATCCAGGCCGGCTACACTGCGACCCCGCTGTCGCAGTGGGGCAAGCCGCCGGTGCCGCCGCCTGCCTTCGTGCCCGATCCCGCGGTCGACATGAAGACCCCGCCGAAGCAGCAGGTCGACGCCATGCCGGCCGGCCCGTTTTTCGCCTACGCGGCCGAGCTCCTGAAACAGAACCCGCCGCATATCACCGACCAGCCGATCATCGCGCGGCTGCGCCGGATCGGGCTGGAGCCGGGCAAGAGCTTCGATCTCGGCAAGGCCGATCCCCATGTGCGCAAGGCGTTCGCCGCGGCGCCGGCCGAAGCCTTGAAGCTGATGAGCTGGAAAATGCCGACCATGGCCCGCGTGACCAATGGCTGGAGCATGAACATCGACACCATGGGGGTGTACGGCAATTACTACCTGAAGCGCGCCATCGTCGCCCAGTTCGGGCTCGGCGCCAACGTGCCGGAGGATGCGATCTATCCGGTCAACTTCGTCGACGACGCCGGCAAGCCGCTCGACGGCACCAGCAACTACGTGCTGCATTTCGGCAAAGGCGCGACGCCGCCGGTCGATGCGTTCTGGTCGCTGACGCTGTACGATCCCGACGGCTTCCCCGTGCCCAACCCGCTGCAGCGCCAGGCGCTGAGTAGCTGGATGCCGCTGAAGCACAATGCCGACGGCTCGCTCGACCTCTTGATCCAGAACGCCAGCCCCGGCACCGACTACGAATCCAACTGGCTGCCGGCCCCGAAGGGACCGTTCACCCTGACGATGCGGATGTACGCGCCCAAGCAGGAAGCCCTGACCGGCCGCTGGGCGCCGCCGGCGGTGACGCGGGTGCAGCCGCCGATCCCGCTCGGCCAGTAGCGAGGCCGGATGACGGCGCGTGATCCGGCGCGCCGTCGTCCGACCAAGCCGCCTCTCAGATCCCGGCCATCATCACGTATTTGATCTCGACATATTCTTCGATGCCGTGATGCGAGCCTTCGCGGCCGAGGCCGCTCTCCTTGACGCCGCCGAACGGGGCGACTTCGGTGGTGATCAGTCCGGTGTTGACGCCGACCATGCCGCTCTCCAGCGCCTCGGCGACCCGCCAGACGCGCCCCAAATCGCGGGCGTAGAAGTAGCTGGCGAGGCCGAACGGCGAGGCGTTGGCGAGCTTGACGACTTCGGCCTCGTCCTTGAAGCGGAACACCGGCGCCAGCGGCCCGAAGGTTTCTTCATGGGCCACCAGCGCGTCGGGCCGGACATCCGCCAGCACGGTCGGCTCGAAGAAGGTGCCGCCGAGCGCGTGGCGTTTGCCGCCGGTGATCACCTTGGCGCCGTTCGCCAGCGCGTCTGCAATGTGCCGCTCGGTCTTCTCGACCGCGGCATCGTTGATCAGCGGCCCTTGGGTCACGCCCTGCTCGGTGCCGTTGCCGACCTTCATCGCCTTGACCTTGGCGGCGAGCTTCTCGACGAAGGCATCGTAGACGCCGTCCTGCACGTAGAGCCGATTGGCGCAGACGCAGGTCTGGCCCATGTTGCGATATTTCGACACCATCGCGCCTTCGACCGCGGCGTCGATATCGGCATCGTCGAACACGATGAACGGAGCGTTACCGCCGAGTTCGAGGCCGAGCTTCTTCACCCCGACGGCGGACTGCTTGTAGAGAATTTTGCCGACTTCGGTGGACCCGGTGAAGCCGACGAACCGCACCGCCGGATGCTCGCAGAACACTTTGCCGATCGGCGGCGCATCGCCGGTGACGATGTTGAACACGCCCTTCGGAAGGCCGGCCTTCTCGGCCAGCGCCGCCAGCGCCAGCGCCGAGAACGGCGTCTCTTCGGCCGGTTTCAGCACCACGGTGCAGCCGGCCGCCAGCGCCGGCGAGACCTTGCGGGTGATCATCGAGTTCGGAAAATTCCACGGCGTGATCGCGGCGCAGACCCCGATCGGCTGCTTGATCGCGATCAGCCGCGCGTCGGGGCGCTGGGTCGGAATGGTCTCGCCATACACCCGACGCGCCTCCTCGGCGAAGAACTCGATATAGGCGGCGCCGATATCGACTTCACCGAGCGCTTCCGTGAGCGGCTTGCCCTGTTCGCTGGTGAGGATCAGCGCCAGATCCTCGCGATTGGCGACGATCAGCTCGAACCATTTGCGTAAAATGTTGGAACGCTGCTTGGCGGTGAGCTTGGCCCAGGCCGGAAACGCATGCTCGGCGGCTTCGATCGCCGCCGTCGCCTCGGTGGCTCCGAGGCTCGGAATCCGGCCGATTTCGCCGCCCGTCGCCGGATTGGTCACCGCAATCGACCCGCTGCCGGTCCAGGCGCCGTCGATGTAGCACTGCTCGCGCAGCAGCGACGGGTCCTTCAAACGATCGCGCAGCGATGCGGCTTGAGCGGCGGTGCGGGCGGTGGCGGTGGGGGACATCGAATGCTCCGGCGTTGCAGGTGGATCGCAGGCGGGACCCAGAACGGTCCCTGTCGCCGGTCAATATAGGCGCAGATCTCGCGCAACACAGCGCAACGCCGGCATCGCCCTTCGCATCATGGCGCAGCCTCGCGGCGGACAATGACCGCGCCGCAACATTGTCAGGCCGCGCCGGCGATCCAGGTGCTGCGCAGATTGATCATCCGTTCGGCGGCGGTCCGGGCATGCGCCCGGGAAGTGGTGGCGCAGACGCGGTATTCGAGCTCCGGAAACGGCTGTGCGGCGCGGCGGCCGAACCACGATCCCACACGCGATCTCACGGGAAGCTGCGCCAGCGCCACGGCGAGGTTGTCGACGGCCTCGAACCCATAGAGCGCGCCGGTCTGCGCGTAGCGCACCTCGTAGATCCCAGGACTGATCGGCGCCTCGATGTTGTCGCTGCGGCCGGGCTGCGGATAGCGCTTCCAGTCACTCCAGGTCGGGATCATCTCGGTGCTCCGGGCGAAGGCTTCGCAACTTCGAGTTGGACGATGGTGATTGCCGAGAGGTTCAACACTGCGGCGACTTTGTGAACGCGACGCGCCCCGGTTCGTTCCGAGCGACCCTCCCGGCATCCGCTCGCAATTGCGAGACTTTGTCGACGGCCGGCCATACCGCTTGCCGCGCGGGGCCGCCGGGTGAACAATCCGGCCGCTTTCAAAAACTGCCAACCAGACAAGGGAGGACGACGATGCAGAGCAGCAGCCAGATCGATCAGAGCTTGCGGCAGATGAGCGAGCACGGGGACATCCCGGGCGTCGTGGCGATCGCCGGCAATTCGCACGAGGTGTTGTACCAGGGTGCGTTCGGCAAGCGCGACCTGTCGAAACCGCCGGCGATGACCGCCGACAGCGTGTTCTGGATCGCGTCGATGACCAAGGCGATCACCGCCGCGGCCGCGATGCAACTGGTCGAGCAGGGCAAGCTGTCGCTCGACGAGCCGATCGGTAAAGTGCTGCCCGACCTCGCCGAGCCCCTGGTGCTCGACGGCTTCGACGCCGACGGCACGCCGAAGACGCGGCCCGCCAAAACGCCGATCACGCTGCGGCGCCTGCTCACCCACACCGCCGGATTCTGCTACGACATGTGGAATGCCGACATGGTGAAGTACATGGAGCGGCACGGCATTCCCGGCATCATCGGCTGCCAGGAAGCGGCGCTGAAGACCCCGCTCGCTTCCGATCCGGGCACCCGCTGGGAATACGGCATCAACATCGATTTCGCCGGCAAGGCGGTGGAGGCGGCGAGCGGCGTCAAGCTCGACGCTTACTTGCGCGATCATCTGTTTGCGCCGCTCGGCATGACCGACACCGGCTTCAAGATCAGCGGCGCCCAGCGCCAGCGGCTGGTTGCGGTGCACGCCCGCGGCGAGGACGGCTCGCTGTCGCCGATCCCGTTCGAGGTGGCGCAGGAGCCGGAATTCCACATGGGCGGCGGCGGCCTTTACGGCACGGCGGCGGACTATCTCAAGTTCACCCAGATGATCCTCGACAAGGGCCGCGCCGGCGGCAATCAGGTGTTGAAGCCGGAGACGGTGGCGCTGATGGGTCAGAACCATATCGGCGATCTCAACGTCACCAAGCTGAACGCGGCGATCCCGTTCGCCACCAACGACGTCGATCTCTATCCGGGGATGGACAAGAAGTGGGGCCTCAGCTTCCTGATCAACACCGAGGCCACGCCCGAAGGCCGCAGCGCCGGCAGCCTGGCCTGGGCCGGCCTCGCCAACACCTATTACTGGATCGATCCGGCACGCGACGTCTGCGGCGTGATCCTGATGCAGGTGTTGCCGTTCGCCGATGCCAAGTGCCTGGAGGCGTTCGCCGCCTTCGAGCGCGGCATCTATGCCGGCCTCGGTGCCGGCCAACAGGCGGCCTGATATCTCTGGCGCCGCCGGCGGAGTCGCAAAGCCCCGCCGGCGGCGCTATGCTTCGTGAAAAGAGGCGATATGCCCACACGACGACGACCCGGCGCTCGACATCGTCCGGGCGATACAGGCGAGGACCAAGGACGTGACCCCATCGACCCCCAGCTATGTCTGCGGCGTCTCCGACGCGCCGCTTCTCGGCATCACCATCGGTCAGGCGCTCGATCGCGCCGCCGCGCTGTGGCCGGATCGCGAGGCCCTGGTCTCACCCAGCCACGACACCCGCTGGACCTGGCGCGAATTCGCCGCACGGGTGGATGCGCTGGCGGCAGGCTTCCTTGCGCTCGGGCTGGAACGGGGCGCCCGCATCGGCATCTGGTCGATGAACCGGCCGGAATGGACGCTGACGCAGTTCGCCGCCGCCAAAGCAGGACTGATCCTGGTCACCATCAATCCGGCTTATCGGTTGAGCGAGCTGGAATTCGCGCTCGCCAAGGTCGGCTGCGCGGCGCTGGTCACCGCCACCGCGTTCAAGACCTCGCACTACATGGAGATGCTGAACACGCTGATCCCGGAACTGGCGACCTCACCGCCCGGCGCGCTGCAATCCGCGAGGCTGCCGAAGCTGCGCACCGTGATCCAGATCGGCGGACCGAAGGCGCCGGGGACGATCGCATTCGACGAAGTCGCGGCCATGGGCGGCGCTCGGCACCGCGATCAGATCGCCGCGTTCACGAGCGAGCTGCAGTTCGACGACGCGGTCAACATTCAGTTCACCAGCGGCACCACCGGTTCGCCCAAGGGCGTGACGCTGACGCATCACAACATCCTCAACAACGGTTACTTCGTCGGCCGCGCGATGAAGCTGACCGAGCAGGACCGCATCTGCATTCCGGTGCCGCTGTATCATTGCTTCGGCATGGTGATGGGCAATCTCGCCTCGGTCACCTGCGGTGCCGCCATGGTGTATCCCGGCGAAGGCTTCGACCCGCTGGTGACGCTGCAGACCGCGTCGCGTGAGAAGTGCACCGCGCTGTACGGCGTGCCGACGATGTTCATCGCCGAACTCGATCATCCGGACTTCACCGGCTTCGACCTGTCGTCGCTGCGCACCGGCATCATGGCCGGCGCGCCGTGCCCGGTCGAGGTGATGCGCCGGGTCAACGATGCGATGAACATGCGCGAAGTGACGATCGCCTATGGCATGACCGAGACCAGCCCGGTCAGCTTCCAGAGCGCGGTCGACGATCCGGAGGACCGGCGGGTGTCGACCGTCGGCCGCATCCATCCGCATGTCGAGGTGAAAGTGGTCGATCTCGACGGCAAGATCGTGCCGCGCGGCCAGCGCGGCGAACTCTGCACCCGCGGCTACAGCGTGATGCTGGGCTATTGGGACGAGCCGGAAAAGACCGCCGACGTGCTCGATGCCGCCGGCTGGATGCACACCGGCGATCTTGCGGTGATCGATGACGAAGGCTTTTGCAACATCGTGGGCCGGATCAAGGACATGGTGATCCGCGGCGGCGAGAACCTGTATCCGCGCGAGATCGAGGAATTCCTGTATCGCCACCCGAAGATCCAGGACGTCCAGATCTTCGGCGTCGCCGACGACCGCTACGGCGAAGAACTCTGCGCCTGGGTCCGCCCGCGTCCCGGCGAAACCCTGACCGCCGACGACGTCCGCGCGTTCTGCCAGGGCCAGATCGCCCACAACAAGATCCCGCGCTACATCGAGTTCGTCGACGAATTCCCGATGACGGTGACCGGCAAGATCCAGAAGTTCATCATGCGCGAGAAGGTCGAGGCCAAGCTCGGCCTGAAGGCGGCGAAGACGGCGTGAGCTGGCATGATTGAAAACGCACGGCGCCGCCGCGCATGCTGACTGCTCCCTCGCCCCGCTCTTGCGGGGAGAGGGGTGGGGTGAGGGGTGCCACGAGCACAGAGTCTCGGCTGCGTTGAAACGCCCCCTCACCCGGATCGTCGCTTCGCGTCGATCCGACCTCTCCCCGCGCGCGGGGAGAGGTTAGCGAGGCGACGCCTCGCTACTTACTTACACCGCCAGCCCGTGCTGCTGCGCCAGCTCCTTCAGCGACACCTGCGGCCGGGCACCGATATGCTGGATCACTTCGGCTGCTGCCAGCGCGCCGAGGCGGCCTGCGTTTTCATAACCGAGATTGCGGACCAGGCCGAACAGGAAGCCCGCGGCGAACAGGTCGCCGGCGCCGGTGGTGTCGACCAGCTTTTCGATCGACGCCGCCGGCACCAGGGTGACGCCGTCCTTGTCGACCACCGCGCAGCCCTTTTCGCTGCGGGTGACGACGCCGAGCGCGACGTCCTGGGCGAGCTGGGTCAGCGCCGCATCGAAATCCGAGGTCTGATACAGCGAATGCAGCTCGGCCTCGTTGGCGAAGATCAGGTCGACGGTCTTGGAGCGCATCAGCTCGAGGAATTCACCGCGATAGCGGTCGACGCAGAACGCATCCGACAGCGTCAGCGCCACCTTGCGGCCGGCACCGTGGGCGATCTTCGAAGCCTTCAGGAACGCTTCCTTGGCCTGCGGCGGATCCCACAGATAGCCTTCCAGATAGGTGATGGCCGAGGCGGCGATCTTGGCCTCGTCGATATCGGCCGGCGACAGATCCTGCGCGGCGCCGAGGTAAGTGTTCATGGTGCGCTGGCCGTCCGGCGTCACCAGGATGTAGGAGCAGCCGGTCGCGGGGCCGTCGGTCGCCGGCTTGGTGTCGAAGCTGACGCCCGCGGCGCGGATGTCGTGGCTGTACAGCTTGCCGATCTGGTCGTCCTTGACCTTGCCGAGATAGGCAGTGCGGGCTCCGAACGAGGCCAGCCCGACGATGGTGTTGGCGGCCGAGCCGCCGGACATTTCGGTGGCCTGGCCCATGTCGGCGTAGATCGCCGCGGCGCGGGCTTCGTCGATCAGCGCCATGCCGCCCTTGGCCATGCCGTGCTTGACCAGGAAGTCCTCTTCGGTGCGGACCAGCACGTCGAAGATCGCGTTGCCGATGGCGAGGACGTCGTATTGGGCTGAGCTCATCGAGTTCGATCCATAGCGGGGAGAAATGAGAAAAATCCCGCGATTGTGCGGGTCGGGCCGGTGCATCGCCGGCCGCGCGAAAGGCGCGCCGGCCTATCACGTTCGGCGGCGATGCGGCAAGCGAGGGCGGTTCCCAAGGCCGTCATGCGCCGGCTCGACCCGGCCATGACGGCGGGAGTAAGGACGCTTCCCGGCCAACAGGGCCACCCCTTTTACCAATCGGCCACTAAACCGAGCCGCACCAGGCCGTTGCGCCGGCAATCCGGCTATAAGGCCGGGATGATCCGCCCGCTGCTCACCGTCTCCGCAGGGACTCTGTCGTCACGCTTGTTGGGATTCGTTCGCGACGCGCTGGTCGCGGCGTTGCTCGGCGCCGGCGTGGTGGCGGATGCGTTCCTGCTGGCGTTTCAGCTCGTCAATGTGACGCGGCGGCTGCTCACCGAAGGCGCGCTCAACGCCGCGCTGGTGCCGGCCTGGCTGAAAGTGCGCGAACACAACGGTGCTGCCGCGGCCGCAGCGTTCGCCGGGCGGCTGCTCGGCACCATCACGCTGGCGACACTGGCGCTGGCGATCCTGCTCGGCGTGTTCATGCCGCTGCTGATCGCCATGCTGGCGCCGGGTTTCGTCGGTCAGCCGGCGCTGCTGATGGCAACGCGCGACGCCCGGCTGATGCTGCCGTATCTGGCGTTCGCCGGGCCGGTCGCGGTGATGATGGGGTTGTTCAACGCGCAGGGCAAAGTCGGCCTCACCGCGTTCTCGCCGCTGCTCTTCAACGTGTCGCTGATCGTGGTCACCGCGGTGCTGCTGCTCGGCCATGACAACCCCACCACCGCAGCCCTGATCCTGTCGGCCACGGTCGGCGTTGCCGGGCTGCTGCAGCTTTCGATCCTGGCGATCAACGGCCGCGGCGAACGGCTGGCGACACCGCTGCGGGCGGGGTTCGACGCCGCGATGCGGGCATTCCTTGCCAAGGCGATCCCCGGCATGGTCGCCAATTCCGGCCCGCAACTATTGATCGTCGCCGGCGCGATCATCGCCTCCGCGCAGCCGGCGGCGGTGTCGTGGCTGTATTTCGCCAACCGCCTGATCGAACTGCCGCTCGGCATCGTCGGCGTCGCGATGGGCGCGGTGCTGGTGCCGGAACTGTCGCGCGCGGTGCGCGGCGGCGACGCCGCGGCGCTGTCGGACGCCGCCTCGCGCGGACTGGAACTGGCGGTCGGGGTGGCGCTGCCTGCGACTTTCGGACTGATCGTGCTCGCAGAACCGATCGTGCGGCTGTTGTTCGAGCATGGCGCGTTCAGCGCCGCGGATTCAGCCGCGACCGCCCAGGCGCTGGCGGTGCTGGCGGCCGGCCTGCCGGCGCAGGTGCTGGCAAAGAACTGGTCGGCCGCGTTCTTCGCCCGCGAGGACACCCGTACCCCACTGATGGCGACTCTGATCTCGATCGCGGTCGCGCTTGCCACCGCGGTGCTGCTCGGCCGACTGTTCGGCGCCGCCGGCGTGGCGGCTGCGATCAGCCTCGGCGCCTGGAGCAACGCAGCTCTGCTGCTGGGGCGCGGCACGCAGCGGTTCGGTATCAGCATCGATGCGCCGGCGCGGCGCCGACTGGTGCTGATCGTGCTCGCCGCCGGAACGATGGGCGCCCTGCTGTGGCTGACGGCCGGTCTGGTGCTGACGACGGCAGCAGGCGCCACTTTGGTCCAAGCCGCGGCGCTGGCTGTGCTGATCGCCGGCGGCCTGATCGTCTATGGCGCAATTTTGATGCTGGCGGGCGTCATTCGCCCTGCCGGGGCGCTCCGCGCACTGCGGCGGCCACGCGGCTTGCGCGACTAGCGGAGCTGTGCCACTTCACGGCGCCTTTCCAGACCAAGTGCGGGAATCACGATCATGGCCATCACGCAGCGGGTATTCTCCGGCATCCAGCCGACCGGCAATCTGCATCTCGGCAACTACCTCGGCGCGATCGTGAACTTCGTGAAGATGCAGGAGACGCACAATTGCGTTTACTGCGTCGTCGACCTGCACGCCATCACCGTCCCAGTCGCGGTCTGGGGCGGACCGGACGAACTGCGCAAGAACATCCGCGAGGTGACGGCGGCGTTCATCGCGTCCGGCATCGACCCGAAGAAGCAGATCATCTTCAACCAGAGCCAGGTCGCGGAACATTCGGAACTGGCCTGGGTGCTGAACTGCATCGCGCGGCTCGGCTGGCTGAACCGCATGACCCAGTTCAAAGAAAAGGCCGGCAAGGATCGTGAGAACGTCTCGGTCGGGCTTTACGACTATCCGGTGCTGATGGCGGCGGACATTCTGGTGTATCGCGCCACCCACGTTCCGGTCGGCGAGGATCAGAAGCAGCACGTCGAACTGACCCGTGACATCGCCCAGAAGTTCAACAACGACTTCGCGGCCTCGATCGCGGCGCAGGGCTTTGGCGATGGTTACTTCCCGCTGCCCGAGCCGGTGATCACCGGCCCGGCGACCCGGGTGATGAGTCTGCGCGACGGCACCAAGAAGATGTCGAAGTCGGATCCGTCGGACTACTCGCGCATCAACCTGACCGACGATGCCGACGCGATCGCGCAGAAGATCAAGAAGGCCAAGACCGATCCGGAGCCGCTGCCGAGCGAAGAAAAGGGCCTGGAGGCCCGGCCCGAAGCCGATAACCTGGTCGGCATCTACGCAGCGCTCGCCGGTAAGCCCAAGGGCGACATACTGACCGAGTTCGGCGGTGCGCAGTTCTCGTCTTTCAAATCCAGCCTGGTCGATCTCGCCGTCGCCAAGCTGTCGCCGATCGCCGGCGAGATGAAGCGGCTCTCCGCCGACCACGCTTACGTGGATTCCGTGCTCGCCGACGGCAGCGACCGCGCCCGCGCGATCGCCGCCGAAACCATGATGGCCGTGAAGGACATCATGGGCATGGTGCGCAAGAAGGGCTGAGGCTTCGCACGCTCCCGTCATGGCCGGGCTCGACCCGGCCATCCATCTTCTTCAAAGGACTCTTGCAAGATTGGATGGATGCGCGGGTCAAGCCCGCGCATGACGGCTTTGCCTGTGGCGGCACCTTGTCCTCCCCGCTGTCGCCATGGCAGCATGACGTGTTGGCGCGGGCGCGCGCGTGGGAACCCGGGGGCACCATTGAGCAGCCAGCGACGGAGCTACGAATCCGGCCACAAGCCGAAATGTCTGGTGATCGTCGACGACACCGCCGAATGGGATCGCGCGGTGTATTACGGCAGCCGCTGGGCGGTGCGGGTCGGCGGCGGCGTGGTGATGCTGCGGGTGATCGAGATCCTCGACAAGAATCAGCAATGGCTCGGCGTCGCCGACGTGATGCGCGCCGAAGCGATCGAGACCGCCGAGCTTGCGCTCGACCGGGCCTCGGGCCGCGCCAACGGCGTCGCCGGGATCACGCCGGAGCGGGTGATCCGCGAGGGCGACACCATTGCCCAGGTGCGTAAAGTGATCGAGCAGGACGTCGACATCGTCATGCTGGTGCTCGCCGCCAGCGACGGGCCCGAAGGCCCCGGTCCGATCGTGTCGGCGATGGTGCGCCATCTCGGCACGTTTCCGGTGCCGGTGATGATGGTGGCGTCCAACCTGACCGACGACGACATCGACGCGCTCGCATGAGCGAGCCGCCGCCCTCGAAAACGTGAGCGTTGTCAGAGACCTTCGGCGTCCTCCGGAAGACGCCGCGGGTTGACCGTGCGTTTTCGGGGGCTATTTGCTAGGAGACACCCTGCGCACCGGCCTTGAACCGGCGACGATGGAGATATTCGATGTTCATTCAGACCGAACCGACCCCCAATCCGGCCACGTTGAAGTTCATTCCCGGCCGCACCGTGCTCGACAGCGGGACGCTGGAATTCACCGGCCCGGCCGAAGCGGCGCGCTCGCCGCTCGCGGCGCGGCTGTTCGATATCGACGGCGTCAGCGGGGTGTTCTACGGCACCGACTTCGTCACCGTCACCAAGGACAAGGGCGAGTGGCAACATCTTAAGCCCGCGATCCTCGGCGCCATCATGGAGCACTACATGTCGGGGGCGCCGATCCTGGCCGACGGCAAGTCGGACGGCGACGACGGCGACGATGACGAGTTCTTCGCCGACGACGATGCCGAGACGGTCGAGATCATCAAGGATCTGATCGAGACGCGGGTGCGCCCGGCGGTCGCCAATGACGGCGGCGATATCACCTTCCGCGGCTTCAAGGACGGCATCGTCTATCTCAACATGCGCGGCGCCTGCGCCGGCTGCCCGTCATCGACCGCCACGTTGCAGCACGGCATCCAGAACCTGTTGAAGCACTTCGTGCCCGAGGTGGTCGAGGTTCGCCCGGTGACCTGAGGCGCGACTGCCTCTCTGCCAGGCACGCATCGAAACTAGGCATGGCGCACGCGCCACGCCGCCTCCTTCGAACAGCCGTCGACCGGTTCGCCGGGACATGACGCAAGCACCGCACTGCTGATATGCTATCAAGATGCTGATCCTCGCCATCGACACCGCCCTCGATGCCTGCGCTGCGGCGGTGCTGGACACCGACGCCAACCGGCTGCTCGCCGGCGAATCGCAGGCGATGCAGCGCGGCCATGCCGAAGCCCTGATGCCGCTGCTCGGCCGGGTGATGGATGCCTCCGGAATCGGCTTCCTCGACATCGACCGCATCGCAGTAACCACCGGCCCTGGTAGTTTCACGGGGCTGCGGGTCGGGCTATCGGCCGCCCGCGGCATTGCGCTCGCCGCCGCCAAGCCGGTCGTCGGGCTGACCACGCTGTCGGCCTTCGCGGCGCCGCTGGTCAGCGAAACCGACGAGACACCGATCCTGTCGGCGATCGATGCGCGTCACGACCACGTCTACTATCAGCTCGTCAGCGGCAACGGCACGATGATCGTGCGGCCGCGGGTGGCGCCGATCGCCGAAGCGCTGGAAGCTGCGCGCTATGGCGCGCTGCGTCTGGTCGGCAACGCGGCGCAGCTCGTCGCCGAGCGCTGGCCAGCTATGACGCCGCCCCCGCTCGCGGTCGATCAGCGGCCCGCCCCGGATATCGGCTGGTTGGCCTGGCTCGGGGCAGCGGCAACGCCGGAGGCCGCGCCCGCCAAACCGTTCTATCTGCGGCCGCCGGATGCCAAGCCCAAGATCGATCCGATCGCTCAATCGGCGCAGCCCGCCGCATGATGCGCTGCCGTATGTGCCATCAATGATGACTTGGCTGGCCGAATTCTGGGGCTACGCCGACGCCGTGGTCGAGCCGGCGACGCTGCGCGACGCCCCGAAGCTCGCCGAGTTGCATGCCGCGTCGTTTCATCGCGGCTGGGACGAGCAGGAACTCGCCGACCTGCTCAGCGAGCGTAACACCCTGGTGCACCGACTAAGGGTCGGCAGGCGAATCATCGGCTTTGTTGCGTCGCGGATCGGCGCGGACGAAGCCGAAATCCTGTCTATTGCGGTCGCCGCCTCGTATCGCGGTCGCGGTCTGTCACGTGAAATGCTGCTCACTCACCTCGGCCATCTCGCCGGCCGTGGTGTCGCCACGGCGTTTCTCGAAGTGGAAGAGAACAACCAGCCGGCCCGACGACTCTACGATCGTACCGGCTTTCAGGTGGTGGGGCGGCGCGAGCGCTACTACCGACAGCCGAACGGGGAACAATTGAACGCATTGATAATGCGTCGCGACTTGTCCTGATCGTCCCGCGGTGGCAGAACAATGCCTAAGAATGTCATTCACCAGCAAACGCGTTGACGCCGATGTCAGAACCCAAGGCAACCGAAATCGAAGCCCGCTGTGCCGCCACCGGCATGCGCATGACGGAGCAGCGCCGCGTCATCGCACGTGTTCTCGCGGAGTCGCAGGATCACCCCGACGTCGAGGAGCTGTACACGCGCTGCGTCGCGATCGATGACAAGATCTCGATCTCGACGGTGTACCGAACCGTGAAGCTGTTTGAGGACGCCGGCATCATCGAGCGCCACGACTTCCGTGAAGGCCGCGCCCGCTACGAGCAGATGCGCGACAGCCACCACGACCATCTGATCAACCTGCGCGACGGCAAGGTGATCGAATTCACCAACGAAGAGATCGAGAAGCTGCAGGCGGAGATCGCCCGCCGGCTCGGCTACAAGCTGGTCGATCATCGGCTCGAGTTGTATTGCGTACCGCTCGAAGACGAAAAGTCCTGAGCCGCAGCCGCTCCTGCCGCCACCGATCCGCCGCGAGCCGTCCCGCTCGCGGCGTTGTTAGTTGGACTCCAAGCCGGCCGCGGATGTGACCTTCGAGCTCGTCATCTTCGATTGCGACGGCGTTCTGGTCGACAGCGAACTGATTTCCTGCCGCGTCCATGCCGAGACACTGACGCGCTTCGGCTATCCGATCACCACCGAGCAGGTCGCCGCGCGCTTTCTGGGCCGCTCGGGCCGCGAGGCGCGACGCGAAATCGAAGCCGAGCTCGGCCGGCGGTTCGCCGACGATCTCGAAACCCAATTGCTCGAAGATCTGCTGCGCAGCTTCGCCGGCACGCTGCAGCCGATTCCATTCGTGGCCGATGCGCTCGACTCGTTGAATCGGCCATTCTGCGTCGCGTCGAGCGGCACGCTGGACCGTATCAGGGTGGCGCTGACTCATGCCGGGCTGCTCGACCGGTTCGCACCGAATCTGTTCTCGGCCGAGCAGGTCGCTCACGGAAAACCGGCCCCCGACCTTTTTCTGTACGCTGCAGCACGGATGGGCACTGCACCGGAGCGCTGCATCGTGATCGAAGACAGCGTGCCGGGAGTGACGGGGGCGGTGGCGGCGGGAATGACCGTGCTCGGTTTTCACGGCGGCAGCCATTGCGATCCTCAGGTCGCCACGCGGCTGCGCAGCGCCGGCGCCCTCCGGTGCTTCGCCGATATGCGGCAATTAACTGAAATCATTGGCGAAATACATGAATCGACGGCGTCACCAGAGAGTTGACCGGGCGCCGGCTGGATTTCGGCGGGTTTCGCCTATAAGTCAGCAGCGCGCGCCAGACGCGCATTTTTTGTTCCGGGCTCCCGCACACGATGTCTCCGCCGCGCAAGCTGCACATCAAGTCATACGGCTGTCAGATGAATGTCTACGATGCCCAGCGCATGGTGGATGCGCTGACGCCGGAAGGCTTCGTCGAGACGGCGAACGTGGACGATGCCGATCTGGTGATCCTGAACACCTGCCACATTCGCGAAAAGGCGTCCGAGAAGGTCTATTCCGAGCTCGGCCGGCTGCGCGTCGCCCGCGACGAGGCTGCCAGCCACGGCCGGCGGATGCAGATTGCGGTCGCGGGCTGCGTGGCGCAGGCGGAGGGCGAGGAGATCATCCGCCGTGCGCCGGTAGTCGACGTCGTGGTGGGCCCGCAGAGCTATCATAACCTGCCGCAATTGCTGGCGCGGGCGGACCGCGACGGCCGCGCGCTGGAGACCGAGTTCCCGATCGACGACAAATTCGGCGTGCTGCCGCAACCGGCACCGGACGCCATCCGCGCCCGCGGAATTTCGGCATTCGTCACTGCCCAGGAAGGCTGCGACAAATTCTGCACCTTCTGCGTGGTGCCCTACACCCGCGGCGCCGAGATGTCGCGTCCGGTGGCGGCGATCGTCGAGGACGTCAAACGGCTCGCCGAGAACGGCGTCCGCGAAATCACGCTGATCGGTCAGAACGTCAATGCTTATCACGGCGACGGGCCGGACGGGCGCGCCTGGTCGCTCGGGCGCCTGGTGCGGCGACTGGCCGAGATTCCGGGGATCGTCCGGCTGCGCTACTCGACCAGCCATCCGAACGACGTCGACGAGGACCTGCTCGCCGCGCACCGGGATCTGCCGGCACTGATGCCGTTCGTGCATCTGCCGGTGCAGTCCGGCTCGGACCGGATCCTGGCGGCGATGAACCGCAAGCACACCGCCGACGATTATCGCCGCGTGATCGACCGGTTCCGGTCTGCTTCCGCAGTGATCGCTTTCTCGTCGGACTTCATCGTCGGTTTCCCGGGTGAAACCGAACGCGATTTTTCCGCGACTCTCGCGCTTGTCGCACAAATCGGCTACGCTGGGGCGTATTCGTTCAAATACTCCCCGCGGCCCGGCACGCCCGCGGCGGACATGCCGGAGATGGTGCCTGCAGCGGTCATGGACGAGCGGTTGGAGCGGCTCCAGCAATTGATCGACCAGCAGCAATCGGCCTTCAACAAGGCCGCGATCGGCCGGACCGTGGAGGTCCTGTTCGAGCGCGCCGGCCGCAAGCCCGGCCAGATCGTCGGCCGCACCGCTTATCTGCAGCCCGCCCATGTGATGGCGCCCGACAGCATCATCGGACAGGTGCTGCCGGTCCGCGTCGACAGCCTCGAACGCTACAGCCTGCTCGGCGAACTCGCATCCGCAACCTCCCGGCCGGCCGATGCGATGGCCGCCACAGGAGCCTGAGCCCCCTTGGTCAAAAGCGCACCGGAATCGTCTTCGTTCGTTTCCCGCCGCAAACCCGATCGCGACAGCTTGAACCCGCCTGAAACCCAGGTCGTCATCGATTTCGACGACAACCGTGCCGCCTCCGCTCTGGTCGGTCCCTACGGCCAGAACCTCGCTCAGATCGAGCGCAGGCTCAGCGTGGTGGTGGATTCGCGCGGCAACCACATCACCATCGGCGGCTCGCGCGAGGGCTGCGACGCAGCGCGGCGCGTGCTGGAAACGCTGTATGCCCAGGCAGTGTCGGGCCACGATCTGGTGCAGGGCGACGTCGAAGGCGCGATCCGCGCCGTGATCGCCCAGGGCTCGCTGTTCGAATTCGACACCAAGCAGCCGTCTGCCACCGCGTTCGAGGCGATCAACCTGCGCAAGCGCCCGGTCCGCGCCCGCACCGCCGCGCAGGACTCCTACATCCGCGCGCTGAAGCGCCACGAGCTGGTGTTTGGCGTCGGCCCGGCCGGCACCGGCAAGACCTGGCTGGCGGTGGCGCATGCGGCGCAGCTGTTCGAGCGCAAGGAAGTCGACCGCATCATCCTGTCGCGGCCCGCGGTCGAAGCCGGCGAACGGCTCGGCTTTCTGCCCGGCGATCTGCGCGAGAAGGTCGATCCTTACTTACGGCCGATCTACGACGCGCTGTACGATCTGATGGATGCGCGAATCGTCGAACGCGCGCTGCAGTCCGGCGAAATCGAGATCGCGCCGCTGGCGTTCATGCGCGGCCGCACCCTGACCAATGCGGCGATCATCCTCGACGAGGCGCAGAACACCACGTCGATGCAGATGAAAATGTTTCTCACCAGGCTCGGCGAGAACAGCCGGATGATCATCACCGGCGATCCCAGCCAGGTCGACCTGCCGAACGGCCAGACTTCCGGGCTGTCCGAAGCGGTCCGGCTGTTGTCCGGGGTCGAAGGCATTGCCCAGGTACAGTTCAGAGCCGAGGATGTGATCCGCCACGAACTGGTTGCGCGGATCGTCGCCGCCTACGAAGGAGCGCCGCAACCGCCGGCGAATGGTAAGTCGTGATGTCGCAGCCCCGCCCTGGGCGTCGCCCTGATTGCAACGGGGCGGCCCCAGGAAGTAATTTTGCTCCGATGACCCGCACCGCTCGTCCCTTCACCGAAGTCGTTATCGAAGCCGATTGCTGGCAGGCCGAGGCATCGGCCGAAGCAACCGTGCTGCGCGCGATCGAAACCGCCGCCGATGCGATCGATGCCGATACCGGCGGCGCCGAGCTGGCGGTGATGCTGACCGACGACGATCACATCCGTCTGCTGAATGCCTCGTTCCGCGGCAAGGACAAGCCGACCAACGTGCTGTCGTTTCCGGCCGCACAACCCGAGGCGCAGGCGGCTGGCGCGCCGAAGATGCTCGGCGACATCGCGATCGCGTACCAGACCGTCCGCCGCGAGGCCGACGACGAAGGCAAATCGTTCGATCACCACCTCAGTCACCTCGCCGTACACGGCTTCCTGCATCTGGTCGGCTACGACCACGAAACCGATCAGGAAGCCGACGAGATGGAAGACGCCGAGCGCGCAATTCTGGCGCGGCTCGGGATTCCGGATCCGTATGCCGGCCAGGATCGGGTGAGCTGACATGCCCGACGGCGACAGATCGCAGACCGGTTCGCAAGCCTCGTTGCCGGACTCCGCGCGCAACCAATTGCCCGCGGTCGTGCATCAGGGCGAAGTGCTGCAGCCGCACGGCACCAACTGGCTGATCCGCGCGATCCGTTCGCTGTTCGGCTGGAAGCCCGGCTCGGTACGCGACGATCTGCAGGTCGTGCTCGACACCAGCCGGCCCGACGATACCGGCTTCTCGACGCTCGAGCGCACGATGCTGCGCAACATCCTCGGGCTGCACGATCGCCGCATCGCCGACGTGATGGTGCACCGCGCCGACATCGTCGCGATCAAGCAGGACATTCAGCTCGGCGAACTGCTCAGCCTGTTTCAGGACGCGGCGCATTCGCGGCTGGTCGTCTACAACGAGACGCTCGATGATCCGGTCGGCATCGTCCACATCCGCGATCTCGTGGCGTTCATGACCGCCAAGGCCAAGGTGCCGCCGGCCACCGTCGCCAAGCGCAAGAAGGCGTTGCCGGCCGGGCTCGATCTACGCGCCATCGATCTGAAGATGCCGCTGACCGAAACCGGCATCATCCGCAAGCTGCTGTACGTGCCACCGTCGATGCGCGCCATCGATCTGCTCGCGCAGATGCAGGCGGCGCGTATCCATCTGGCGCTGGTGGTCGACGAGTACGGCGGCACCGACGGGCTGGTATCGATCGAGGACATCGTCGAACAGATCGTCGGCGAGATCGACGACGAACACGACTCCACCGAACCACCGGCGATCGTCCGCCAGGCCGACGGCTCGTTCATCGCCGACGCGAAGGCCAGCCTTGAGGACGTCCGGGCGATGATCGGTGATCAATTCGTCACCGGCGAGGCCGGCGAAGACGTCGAGACGCTCGGCGGCTATCTCGTCAACCACGTCGGCCGGCTGCCGGTGCGCGGTGAAGTGATCGCCGGACCCGGTACGTTCGAATTCGAAGTGCTCGACGCCGATCCACGGCGCGTGAAGCGGCTCCGGATCGGCCCGCGCAAGGAGCGCCCGGCGCCGCGCACGCGCGACAGCCGGCGCCGCGAACCGTCGCCGGATTCGGCCGCCTCCGCGGTGGATGGAACCGGCTCCAATCCTCCTTCATCGGCCGGCGACGGGACCGGTTCGCCGTGAACCGTCGGGGTGTTCTGAACCGGATCGCCTCGGGCATCATCCTGGCGTGGGGCTGGAAGCGTGCGGCGATCGCGCTGGTGGCCGGCGCGCTGTCCTCGCTGGCGATGGCGCCGTTCAACGTCTGGCCCATCCTGTTCGTCACCTTCCCGGTCGCGGTATGGCTGATCGACGGCGCGGCGGCCGGCAAGCGGCGCGGCGTGCCGGCTGCTGCGATGGCCGGCTGGTGGTTCGGCTTCGGCTATTTCGTCCCCGGCCTGTATTGGATCGGCTACGCATTTCTGGTCGACGCCGACACCTTCGGCTGGCTGCTGCCGGTCGCGGTATGTGGGCTGCCGGCCTATCTGGCACTGTTCACCGCGCTCGGTTTCGCATTGGCGCGGCTGCTGTGGCGCCCCGACAGTCTGCGCGTGCTGTCGCTCGCCCTCGGCCTGACGATCAGTGAATGGCTGCGGGGTCATTTGCTGACCGGCTTCCCCTGGAATGCCTTCGGCTACGCGCTGACTGAACCGCTGGCGCTGGCGCAGAGCATCTCGCTGATCGGGATCTGGGGCCTGACGCTGCTGGCGGTGGCGATCTTCGCCTCACCCGCGGTGCTGGCCGATGGCGGCATCGAGGCGCGTCAGCGGTGGGCCGCGCCTGTGGCCGCGCTGGCAGTCCTGGCCGTCATGGCGGTTTATGGCGGCATTCGACTCAAATTGTCGCCGACCAAGCTGGTCGACAATGTCCGGCTGCGGATCATGCAGCCCAACCTGCCGCAGGACGCCCGCTTCAACTATTCCGCCAAAGCGGACGTGATGCAGAAATACCTGTCGTTGTCGGACCGCTCGACCGGACCGAAGTCGACCGGTGTGCGCGACGTATCGCTGCTGATCTGGCCGGAATCGGCGTTTCCGTTCTTCCTGACGCGTGAAGCGGACGCGATGGCGCAGATCGCCGATCTGCTTCCGAAGGGTACGATTCTTCTGACCGGAGCAGTCCGGCCTCCGGAGTTACCGCCCGGCCGCCGAATTACCCGCGCCTACAATTCGATCTATGCGATCGACGATGATGGCAGCATTCTGGCGGTCTACGACAAACTGCATCTGGTCCCATTCGGCGAATTTCTGCCGTACCAGAATCTGATGGAGAAGCTCGGCTTCGTCCAGCTCACCAAGGTGCAGGGCGGATTTTTGTCCGGCGTCGCACGCCGCAATCTGGACCTTCCCAATGCGCCCCCGGTGCTGCCGCTGATCTGCTACGAGGCGATCTTTCCCGACGAGATCGCGATCGGCAACAACCGTCCCGGCTGGATGCTGAATCTCACAAACGACGGCTGGTTCGGCATATCCAGCGGTCCGTACCAACATCTGCAGCAGGCGCGGATGCGCGCGGTCGAGCAGGGCCTGCCCCTCGTTCGCGCAGCGAACACCGGCATTTCGGCGGTCATCGACCCGCTCGGTCGCGTGGTTGCGGAGCTCGGGCTCGGTGTCGAAGGGGTGCTGGATTCGGGGCTGCCGACGCCGGTCTCGCCGACCGTCTATGCGCGGGTCGGCGAGCTTCCCGCGGCCGTGCTGGTTGCGTTAGTGATGATGCTTGTACTATTACGAAAGCGCCAGCCGGGCTCGTGATAATACGCGACTCAGCGACGCAACCAGAGATTAAGTTGGAGAAAATTCGCACTCGTAGAGCCGGCGAATTTCTCTCGGCGTAAATTAACGCCGAATCCGCGTCGGATTCCAAAGACATTTGACGACTCCGATATTTGAGGCGTATTCCAACCCTCATACGCTAACTGTTGGCGTATGCACGTGCCTGAGGAGTGAGTGAGATGTCGACTAAAGCGCCCAATCCTGTTGACAAATACGTCGGCAGCCGTGTGCGCATGCGACGCATCATGCTGGGCATGAGTCAGGAAAAACTCGGCGAAGCGCTGGGTCTGACTTTTCAGCAAGTGCAGAAATACGAAAAGGGCACCAACCGCGTCGGCGCCAGCCGCATTCAGCAGATCGCTGAAGTCCTGCAGGTCCCGGTGTCCTTCTTGTTCGAAGGCGGCCCGAGCGGCGGCCTCGCCAACGGCAACGGCTTCAGTGAGGCGCCGTCGCCCTCATACGTGTCCGACTTCCTCGCGACTTCCGAAGGTCTGGCGCTTACCCGCGCCTTCACCAAGATCACCGATGCCAAGCTCCGTCGCAGCATCGTCGATCTCGTCGAACGGATCGCCGCACGCGAAGCGGACGAGACCAACTGATCGATCGGCCTTCGTCGCGCCGGCTTCCGCTGTGATAGCTTCTCGAGGCGAGGCCGGTTTTTCGTTCACGGTCTGACAATGGCAGTCCTGTCTTCGGCAGGACACCGGCCGAGGAAGCATGAGCGCCGTCGCTTGATGTTCAATATTGATCACCCTGACTCTGCGCCGGATTCCGATGATCGCGATGGTGACGTCGCGATGCACCGCCAAGGATCGTTCTTCGGCCGTCGCAAGGGCCACAAGCTGCGTGCTCATCAGGCCGACCTGATCGAGCACCTGCTGCCGCATCTGTCGCTGCGGATCGACGGTCCGGCTCCCGACTCGCTTACTACGCTGTTTGACTCGGCGGTCGAGCTCGTTCGTCTCGAAATCGGGTTCGGCGGCGGCGAGCATCTGCTTGCCGAAGCCCTGGCGCATCCGAACACCGGGTTCATCGGCGCCGAACCTTACGTCAACGGGATGGCCAAGATCCTGGCACGGATCGAGGCGGAGAACATCGGCAACATCCGTCTGTTCGCCGGCGACGCATCCGAACTGCTGGCCTGGGTGCCGGCCGGCTCGCTGGCGCGGATCGATCTGATCCATCCCGATCCATGGCCGAAGCGACGGCACTGGAAGCGCCGCTTCGTCCAGGACGCCACCGTTTCGGCGATGGCCCGCGCGTTGGCGCCACACGGCGAATTCCGTTTCGTCAGCGACATCGACGGCTACAACGCATGGACCCTGGCGCATCTGCTCCGCGCGCCCGGTTTCGACTGGTTGGCCGAGCGGGCCGACGATTGGCGCAAGCCGTGGCCGAACTACACGATGACGCGCTACGGCCGCAAAGCCGAGCGCGAGGGACGGCGCGCCAACTATCTGCGTTTCGAACGACTGTGAACGGCGACGATTAGACTAACCCAGTCGTCCGTGAACCGTTCGGAAGCCCATGATTTGCGATTAGATCAGTCACGGGCAAGTATTCGATTTTGCGGGAAGGCCGGCGCGAGCAGGCTGCGTGAGAACTGAACGAGTCGGTTAGATTGGGCCGCATCGGCAACGGTGCGGCAAGCCCGGCGATCAGCCGCTTCGGCAACGGCGATGCCCTGCTGGTGATGCCCTGCTGGTGATGCTGTCGCGGCATCGGCGCGGCCCAATATGCCTAAGTCAATCCGAGCCGCGAAAACTCACGGACGACTAACCACCCGCGCGACGTCATCCTTCGAGGCTCGCCCTTCGGGCGAGCACCTCAGCATGACGACGGTGGTGAATTAAACCGCCGGCTTGGGCAGGCCGTGGATCGCGCAGGCGGCGCGGACGGTGTTGACCAAAAGGCAGGCGACCGTCATCAGGCCGACGCCGCCGGGGACCGGCGTAATCGCGCCGGCGACCTCCTTGGCCTCGGCGAACGCGACGTCGCCGAGCAGCTTGTCCTTGCCGCCGTCCTTGCCCGGGGTCCGGTTGATGCCGACGTCGATCACTGTGGCGCCCGGCTTGATCCAGTCGCCCTTCACCATCTCGGCCTTGCCGACCGCGGCGAACACCAGATCGGCCTGGCGGCACAGCGCCGGCAGGTCGCGGGTGCGCGAATGCGCGATCGTCACCGTGGCGTTCTCGTTCAGCAGCAACTGCACCAGCGGCTTGCCGACCAGATTGGACCGGCCGATCACCAGCGCGTTCATGCCCTCGAGCGAGGCGTGCACGGTTTTGGCCATGATGATGCTGCCGAGCGGGGTGCACGGCGTCAGCGCGAACAGGCCGGAGGCGAGCCGGCCCGCATTGGTCGGGTTGAGGCCGTCGACATCCTTGGCTGGATCGATGGCGTCGATCACCGCGTTGCTGTCGAGGCCCTTGGGCAGCGGCAATTGCACCAGAATGCCGTGCACCGCCGGATCGGCATTGAGCTTTGCGATCAACGCCATCAGCTCGGCCTGCGGCACGTCGGCGGGCAGCCGGTGCTCGAACGAGGCCATGCCGGCCTCCTGGGTCTGCTTGTGCTTACTGCGGACATAGACCTCGGAGGCGGGGTCGTTGCCGACCAGCACCACCGCCAGGCCCGGCGTGATGCCGTGCTCGGTCTTCAGCCGCGCGACTTCCGCGGCGACGCGGGCGCGTAGCTCGGCCGAGATGATTTTTCCATCGATGATCCGGGCTGTCATGTCGTCCTCTTTGCCTGTCCCAGCCGATGCGTCCGCATCGAAATGACAACGCCTCCCCGAACGGAGAGGCGAATGGTGGATCGCCCTCGCGGGCCTCCCTGCTTGTTCATTCGGCGGGTTTGGCCGCAACCAGGCGGCGCAATGTTTCGCCGAGCTGTTTTGGATCGCCGTCGATCGCGATCTGCTTCTGCCGCGAGGTCGCGCCCGACAGCAGCCTCACATTGCGCTTCGGCACGCCGACCGCCCTGGCCAGCAGCTCCGTCACCGCCCGGTTGGCCTCGCCGCCATCGGCGATGGCCCGAACCCGCACTTTGACCACCGGCCGGCCGTCCGACAGCGTTTCCAGCCCATCAATGTCGTCACGGCCGCCGCGTGGGGTGACCCGCACCGCCACCGCGACGCCCTGAGCCGAATACCGCCAAGCCTCCGCCATGCCGGGCGCCCCCGCCGCTGCGTCAGCGCAGTCAGAACACCGCCGGGTAGATGTAATAGGTGATCACCCGCTGCAGGAACATGATCAGCAGGATCAGGATGATCGGCGAGATATCGAGGCCGCCGAGCGACGGCAGCAGATTGCGGATCGGCGCCAGAAGCGGCTCGGTGATTCGGTACAGGAACTCGGACACCGCGCCGACGAACTGGTTGCGCGTGTTCACAACGTTGAAGGCGATCAGCCAGGACAGGATCGCGGAGGCGATCAGCAGCCAGATGTAGAGATCGAGGATGATGAGAACGATGTCGAGAATGGCGCGCATGACGGGGGAAAACTCGCGGTTTCGGTCGCGGAAGGCTCGAGCCGTAGATATCGGTTCACCCCCGTCCAAACAAGGGAACTCGGCGGCAATAAAGCCGCGGCGGGCCGATTTCGATCCGTCCTGTCGTTCTTGACTTGGCCACAACCTGCACTGTAAATGGCGGCGTTCGCTGGCCGGGACGACTTGTCCTGACCGCGCAAGGGGCCATAGCTCAGCTGGGAGAGCGCATCGTTCGCAATGATGAGGTCGGCGGTTCGATCCCGCCTGGCTCCACCAACTTCCCGAAACCAAGACGGAAGTTGGCGACCTTCGCGACACGGTCCCAGTAGTTTTCCAAGAAATTCGGACGAACAAGCGGTCTTCGCGAGGACCGCTGCTGATTTTCTGCGCCTCGTCTTTGGTCAGACGCCCGCCATATGAGGTTGGCTGCCGAGCGCCCCTGGGGACGCCCGGCCTTTCCTGACGATCACACGCTGCTGAAACGCGGCGGGCGCTTTTCGACGAAGCTGGCGACGCCTTCCTTGAAATCGGCGCTGGCGAGCGAAATCGCCATCTCGCGATTGGCCTCGATCGTCGCTTCCGCCAGGGTCTGGAACGGCACCTCGTAGAGCTGCCGCTTGATCACCTGCATCGACTTCGGCGCGACATTGTCGGCGAGGTCGCGGGCGTAAGCGTAGGTCTGCTCGCGGAGCTGATCGGCCGGATACAGCCGGTTCACCAGCCCCATCCGCAGTGCTTCGTCGGCCGAAACCCGTCGCGCCGACAGCAATAGATCGAGCGCATTGGCATGGCCGACGATCCGCGGCAGCATCCAGGAAATGCCGTGCTCGGCGATCAGGCCGCGGCGCGCGAAGGCGGTGGTGAACACCGCGGAGTCGGCGGCGAAGCGGACGTCGCAATACAGCGCGTGCACCAGCCCGATGCCGGCGGTGGCGCCGTTGAGCATGCCGATGATCGGCTTGGGAATCGACGGATAGAACGCGTAGCGGGTCTGCCAGTCGGCGCGGCGGTTCATGTCGAACGGCGGCAGGTCGGCGGCGCGGCGGACGTCGGAGGGATCGATGTTCTGCAGCACCTGCATGTCGGCGCCGGCGCAGAATCCGCGGCCCGCGCCGGTCAGCACGATGACGCGGACCTCGCCGTCCTCGGCCGCCTGCTGCATCGCGGCTCGGACCTCGCGCTCCATCACCGGCGTCCATGCATTCATGCGGTCCGGCCGGTTCAGCGTGATGGTCGCGATCCGGTCGGCGACGTCATAGAGGATGTCCTGGTAGCTCAACGGCGTTTCTCCCATTGTTGATTGTTGTTTGGCGCGCGACTAGCGTCGGGCGCGTTGTCGCCCGCCGTGGGCGACCGATCTCAGGTGCGGCCCGAGCCCCTGGGCCGGGCCAGATAGTCCTGGGTTTCGGGTCGCTGCTGCAGCCAGCCGCTCCATTTGCGGAACACTTTGGCCATCCGCTCGGGCGCGACGCCGAGCTGCGCCATCGCCACGCCGCCATTGACAGATTCGCGGTACTCCGCGATCAGCCCGCCGCGCAGCACGAAACGGCTCATGCCGTCGATCACCACGCGCTGGCCTTTGAACTCGGGAACGGTGGATGTGAAGCTCGACAGCGACCAGGCGTAGCCGAGGTCGCCGTTGCAGACCGGATCGAACATCTCCCACCGATAATCGGCGGCGTCGCGATGAAACAGCTCCTGCATCATCTCGGCGATCGCTGCGCGGCCGGTGTGCGGGCCGTAGATGTAGTCGTGATACACCGCGTCTTCGGTGAAATGGCTGGCGAACCGTGCGCCGTCGCCGGATTCCGCGGCGCGGGTGAAACTCTCCAGCAGCCGCGCGAATTCCTCGCTGGTCATGCCCTCTCCCTTGCTGCTCCGGTCGTGGCTGCCGAAGCTTGACGGCGAGATTAGCAATCGGATCGGCTGCGAGGGAAGCGGGTTTGCGGCATGACCGCAACCGCTATTCGGCGGCCTCGCGCAACGCCGTGACCGGCTCGCCGAGCGGTGCGCGCGCCAGCCAGTGGTCGAGGAAATGCGCCAGCCAGATCCGCTCGGCCAGATCGTGCACCGCGCGGTCGGCGAAATGCTCGCGCCGCGGCCGTGCGCCGGGCAATTCCAGCCGCTCGTGGCCCTTGGTGGTCCAGCGATGCATCATCGCCCAGGTGACGTCGGGGTGAAACTGGAAGCCGTAGGCGGTGTCGCTGCGGATCGCCTGGACCGGGAAGTCGCCGCCTTCCGCCAGCAGTTCGGCGCCGGCCGGCAGCTCGAAGCCCTCGACGTGCCAGTGATAGACTTGGCGCGGCCACTGCGCGCACATCGCCCGGCCTGCGGCCGTGGGATGGATGTCGTAATAACCCACTTCGGCGCGGCCGTGGGCATGCGGCGCGACCCGGGCGCCGAGCTGCTTCGCCAGCATCTGGGCGCCGAGGCAGATGCCGAGAAACGGCCGCCGCTCCTTCAGCGGCACGGCGATCCAGTCGATTTCGCGCCGGATGTAGTCGTCCGGATCGTTGGCGCTCATCGGACCGCCGAACAGCACTGCGCCGGCATGGTCGTCGAGCGAATCGGGAAGCGGGTCGCCGAACCGCGGGCGGCGTACGTCCAGCGAATGGCCGAGCGAACGGAGGGCATTGCCGACCCGGCCGGGGGTCGAAGTTTCCTGGTGCAGAACGATCAGCACCGGCCTCGGATCGTTGGTATTGGCGGGCTGAAGGGCGGGCGAGGCCACCCGTTCGAAATCGGTCAGTCGCAGATGCATGGAAGGGTCAGTCCAGAGCTACGCCGAACAGGATTGTCACACCGCCGAACAAGTTGTTCGACACAAGATGACAATTCAGTAAAGCAAGCTCCGGGCCAGAATGTGGCCCCCGCGCCGACCAGGCGCACGAGGGTTCAGCGGCGGCGCAGCTGAAAACCACCCACCGCGGCGGCAATGAACCCGCGCGGGAACAGCCGCAGCAGGAACGGCACGATCTTGACGCCCACGCCCGGCAGCACCAGCCGCTTGTTGTTCATCAGTCCCTGATAGGCCTGCCGTGCGACCTCCGCCGGGGAGACGTTGAGTACCGCCGAATCGAAGCCCGGCTCGAAGCCAGCCCGCTCCTGGAATTCAGTCGGTACCGGTCCCGGGCACAGCGCGGTGACACGAACGCCCTTGGCACCGAGCTCCTGATGCAACGCTTCGGTGAACGACAGGACGAACGCCTTGGAGGCGTAGTACACCGCCATGCCCGGTCCAGGCAGGAATCCGGCGATCGAGGCGACGTTCAGAATGCCGCCGCGCAGGCGGGCGACGCTGTCTGCGAACCGCAGTGTCAGGTCGGTCAAAGCCCGGATGTTGACGTCGATGATGCCGAGCTGTCCCTCGCGGTCCATCTCCGCCGCCCGGCCGAACAGTCCGTAGCCGGCATTGTTGACGAGATACTCGACCTCCACGCCGGCCTCGGCGAGGGCCGCGACGATCTGCTCGGCGGCGTCCGGCCTGCCGAGGTCGCAGGCGATCACGATCGGATCGCGACCGCCCTTGCTGCGGATCTCGGCGGCCAACGCCTCGAGCCTCTCGCCACGTCGCGCCACCAAGGCTACCCGATGGGCATTATCTGCAAAAATTCGCGCCAAATCGGCACCGATTCCGGCCGACGCGCCCGTAATCAAAGTCACACGTTCAGTCACGACAAGAACTCTTGTTTCAGATTGGCCGAACGGGCCCAAGGAACAGCTAACGCCTTATGCGGGAAGCAAGCAGCGTGCAAGACCCATGCGCCGCGACCTTGGCCGATCGCACACATGGATCGAACGGACGCGCGAAGAAGCCGGCCGTGCGTCCGCTGACGAGCCTTGGTTAGTTGGCAGGGTCGATCTCGGGGATCGACTGCATGTTGTTCGCCGCAGCGACTTTCTGGCGCAGGTTGACCCGGTCGCGGGTGGAAACCGCCAGCAGATCGGCCGCCCGCCACACCACGTTCTCCTCGAACTCGGTGACGGCACCGTCGGCGAACACCAGCTCCCACATCATTTCCACGATGCGGAGGCGGCCTTGCTCGTTGACCGAACGCATGATCACGCTGGTGAAATGGTAAAGGTCGACGGCTTCACCCTCGACCAATGTGGCCGAGGCGATCAGCCGGTTTGCAGTCGCCGCATCGAGGCCGAAGCGCTGTTCGAGCAATGCATGCAGTTTCCGCTTCTCGACCTCGGAGGGATCGCCGTCGATCGAGATGACATGGATCAGCAGGGCGGTCGCAGCCAGGCGGTATCCGCCATCGTCGAGCGTCAGCTCTTCCGGTGCGCTCGGAGCGACGACGTCGGTGATGAATTGGCGCAGTCTGTCCAGCATCGGCTCTGGTCTTTCGATCGGGGCGACGGCTCGTCGCTGTATGGCTTTGAATGGGAACGCTCGCAATCCTGGCGCGGTTCCGCGGAGTTCCATGACTGTTTTGCAATGTTAGCTGCGCTCCGTCACCGCGACGTCAGTCGGAACGGCGGCGAGTGATCGGGCTGGGTGGTGACGACCCCGATCGGAAGCACCGGATCGCGGTCGATCAGTTCGACGTGGAAGGCGCCGACGATCTTCGCCAACGCCAGCGTCGCCTCCACCAGCGCGAAGTGTGCACCGATGCAAACGCGCGGGCCGACGCCGAACGGCAAATAGGCGAACCTGTCCGGTGGCGACGCTCCCGGCAGGAAGCGCTCCGGCACGAAAGTGCCGGGGTCGCTCCAGAGTTTCTCATGCCGATGCAGCAACCAGGGCGCGATCAGCATGACGTCGTGCTTGCGCACCGGGAAGCCCGCGACGTGATCTGGTCCGGCCGCTTCGCGGACGATCAGGAACGCCGGCGGATATAGCCGCAGCGTCTCCTCGAGGACCGCGCGGGTGAACGGCAGACGCTCGATCTCCACCACGTCGGAGCCGAGCCGGTGCACCTCCGCGGCGATCCGGTCCTGCGCTTCGCCGTCCATCGCCAGCAGATACAACGCCCAGAACAGCGCGGTCGCCGTGGTTTCGTGCCCGGCCAGGATCATGGTGGCGACCTGATCGCCGAGCTGATCGTCGGAAAATGCCTCGCCGGTTTCAGGATCGCGCGCGGCGAGCATCAGCTCGAACAGATCGCGCGGCGGCGCGCCTTCCGGCTTGCCCGCCGTGCGTCGTGCTGCGATCAGCTCGCCGATGAACCTGGTCCAGCGCCTGCGAAATCGCGCGCGCGAAATATCCTGCGGGGTCGGCCAGCCGAGCGGCAGCAGCAGATCGAGGAAGCGCGGGCTCGCCAGCCGGGTGCCGTAGTCGACCACGAAGCCGCGGAGCGCCTGACCATGGGTGCCCATTTCGAACGAAAACATCGTCCTGCCAGCGATCTCCAGAGCGAGATGCTGCATGGCCTCGCGCAGGTCCACCGGTGAACCGAGGTTGCGGCGCAGGCTGGCGACGGTTTCATCGGTCGCGGACAGCATGTGCGGGATCAGCGTGGCGACCGCGCGCGGCGTGAATGCGGGCGCCAACGTCCGCCGCTGATGCTTCCATGCCCGCCCCTCGGCGAGCAGCAGTCCTTCGCCGAGCATCGGCCGCAGCACCCGGATGCCGGTCGCGGTCCGTCGATAATTGTCGGCGTTGTCGATCAGCACGTGCCGGATCGCATCCGGCGTATTGAGAATGTAGCTGGCGTGGGTGAAGAACCGGCCCCTGACGACATCGTCCTGGTAGGCCCGGTCGCCCCAGCTCGCGATCGCATTGTGGCGGATCGCAGCGAGCCGGCCGAGCGCCGACAGATCGTCCGGCGCGCGCGGCGGCGTCGGCGGGATCAGCGGCGCGCGGGATTTCGGCCTGTGGTCGATCGCGGCGATGCTCACTCGAGCGCACTCCCTCGTCGTTCTCAACGAAGGTAGTGTGCGAAACGGTCAGGGAAAAGGCGTGGGCGGAACCGGCGCGCGAGACCATCCGCCGCAGCGGACCTGAAACGCGGCGTAACTACAGCATCCCGGGCAGGACGCGATCCGGGGGCTTGTGGTTGTCGAGGAAGGTGCGGATGTTGATGATCACCTTCTCGCCCATCTCGACCCGGCCCTCGATGGTGGCCGAGCCCATGTGCGGCAGCAGCACCACCTTGCCCTGCTTGGCCAGCCGTACCAGCTTCGGATTGACCGCAGGCTCGTGCTCGTAGACATCGAGGCCGGCGCCCGCGATGTCCCCGCTCTCGATCAGCTTGGTCAGCGTCTCCTCGTCGATCACCTCACCGCGCGCGGTGTTGACGATGAAGGCGTCCTTGCGGATCAGTTTGAGGCGACGTGCCGACAGCAGATGGAAGGTCGCCGGGGTGTGCGGACAGTTCACCGAGATGATGTCCATCCGCGCCAGCATCTGGTCCAGCGAGTCCCAGTAGGTCGCGCCGAGTTCGTCGGCGATGCGCGGTGCCACCGGCTTGCGGTTGTGATAGTGGATTTGCAGGCCGAAGGCGCGGGCGCGGCGGGCCACCGCCTGGCCGATCCGGCCCATGCCGATGATGCCGAGCCGCTTGCCGCCGAGCCTGCGGCCGAGCATCCAGGTCGGCGACCAGCCGGGCCAATCGCCGCCTTCCATCAGCAGCGCGGCGCCCTCGATCAGCCGCCGCGGCACCGCGAGAATCAGCGCCATGGTCATGTCGGCGGTATCTTCCGTCAGGACTTTCGGCGTATTGGTCACGGTGATGCCGCGCGCATGCGCTGCGGCGACGTCGATATTGTCGATGCCGTTGCCGAAATGCGCGATCAGCCGCAGCGGGCAGTCGGGCTGATTCAGCATCTCGGCGGTAATCTCGTCGGTTACCGTTGGTACCAGCACGTCGGCAGTACGCGCCGCTTCGGCGAGCTGCTCGGCGGTCATCGGAATATCGTCGAGGTTCAGCCGGGCGTCGAACAGCTCGCGCATCCGGGTTTCAATCGAGTCCGGAAGCTTGCGGGTGACGACGACCAGAGGCTTTTTCTTAAGCGACATTCCAACGCTCTCTGACGAGCTCAACGAGATCTTTTAGCCCCCGTTAACTCAGCTGTTCGACACTCCCGCAGCAGCGCGACCACAGGGGCCGGTCCCGACCGTGAGGTCCCTTCCCGTTCCTTGGGTTACCGGATGCCTTCCGGCCTTCTCTAGCAGAAGACCGCGCCAAGACAAGGACCCTGGGTTTCGCCGGCGACGGACGCGCCGCAAATTACGCGACGAAGAGGCGTGTCGATGACGATGAAATACCTGATGGCGGCAACGACGTTCGCAGCTGCGATGATCTATGCTGCGACCTTAGCGCACGCCGGCAAGGAGTCGCCATTGTCCGCAAGCGGACTGCCGGTGCCGCGATACGTCAGCCTTAAGTCGGATCACGTCAACGTCCGGGTCGGGCCAACCAAGGACAACGACGTCGCCTGGGTCTACACCCGCGCCGGATTGCCGGTCGAAGTCACCGCCGAGTTCGAGAACTGGCGCCGTGTCCGTGACTCCGAGGGCGCCGAAGGCTGGGTGTATCACTCGCTGCTGTCGGGCCGCCGTACGGCAGTTGTGATCATGAAGGACAGGGACGAATTGGCGCCGCTTTACGAAAGCGCCAGCTCCGCCAGCGCGGTGGTCGCCCGGCTGCAGGCCGGTGTCGTGGCGCAGGTCAAACGCTGCGACATGAAATGGTGCCGGATCGTCGGCAACGGCTTCGACGGCTGGATCGAGAAGCTGCAACTATGGGGCGTTTACGCCGACGAGCAGGTGAATTGACCCGGTGGGGCGATCGGTCCTCGATCGGGCGCGAAAAAGCCCGGGAGCATGCGGCTCTCGGGCTGAATTCGTCACCAAGAATAGCTCGAAGAAACGTCAGCCCTTCTTCCGCAGACGCACCACGACATCGACCCGCGCGATCTCATATCCGTCGGGAACGTCGGGCGTCGCCTTCAGCTCGAGCTCCGCGTTGGGGATGTCGATCAGCTCGTGATTGTTCTCGAGATAGAAGTGCTGATGCGCCGACACGTTGGTGTCGAAATAGGTCTTGGTGCCGTCGACGCTGACCTGCCGCAGCAGACCGACTTCGGTGAGCTGATTCAAAGTGTTGTAAACGGTCGCCAGCGACACCGGGACCTTCGCCTGACTGGCTTCCTCGTACAGCATTTCGGCCGTCAGGTGGCGGTCGCCCTTCCCGAACAGCAGCCACCCGAGCGCCATGCGCTGCCGGGTCGGACGCAGGCCCACCGACTGCAACATTTCGTTGACGTCGTGCCAGGGACAACCGTTCAGCCGCGGCTCGGCATGCGAATGAGCCTCCTGAACCGGTTCCTCTCGCAAAAATGCCACGTGCTCGCCGATGTCCACGATTGCATACCCCTGCTGCGCTACTATTTGCACTGCATCCTGTGATTATAGGAAGCATTCCTTGGTCGTGCAAGCGTCTCGCAACTGGCGCTGTTCCGTCGTTTTGCTTAAGTAGGATCACGGAGGTGCCGCTAGGCGGGGCAATATGCCTATGTTACAGACCCCGCGCGCTCCCAGAGCGCGCCCAGCTCCCGCTGCCGGACTCCGCCGCGCGGGTAGCCAAATCCTCTCGATCCAATTTGAAGAAGGCATCGTCGCATGCGGGACCGTCGCTCCAGCTACGAATACGAAGACCTGCTGGCCTGCGGCCGTGGTGAATTGTTCGGTCCCGGAAATGCGCAGCTTCCGCTGCCCCCGATGCTGATGTTCGACCGTATCACCACCATCACCGAGGACGGCGGCGAATTCGGCAAGGGTCACGTTCGTGCCGAACTCGACGTCAATCCGGATCTCTGGTTCTTCGCATGCCATTTCAAGAACGATCCGGTGATGCCGGGGTGTCTGGGGCTCGATGCGATGTGGCAGATGGTCGGGTTCTTCCTCGGTTGGGTTGGTGGCGAAGGTCCCGGTCGCGCGCTCGGCCTCGGGGAACTAAAGTTCACCGGCCAAGTGCTGCCGCATATCCGCAAGATCGTTTACAATGTCGACATCAAGCGGGTGATGCGCTCGAAGCTGTGGCTCGGCATTGCCGATGGTTGGCTTTCGGCCGACGACGAGATCATCTACCGCGCAAAGGACCTGAAAGTCGGTCTGTTCAAGCAGACGGCGCAGCCGGTCGGCGGCTGAGGTTTAGAAGACTGCGATCGGCGCGTTGCCGTCCGCGACGACCATGGAATGAACGAGGCGATCATATGAGACGTGTTGTTGTGACCGGGATGGGGATCGTCTCGTCGATTGGAAACAACACCCAGGAGGTTCTGGCGAGCCTGCACGACGCCAAGTCGGGCATTTCGCGCGCCGAGAAGCATGCCGAGCTGGGATTCCGCTCGCAAGTTCAGGGTGCGCCGACGCTCAATCCGGCCGATGTGGTCGACCGTCGCGCGATGCGCTTCCTCGGCGAAGGCGCGGCGTGGAATCACGTCGCGATGGAACAGGCGATCGCTGATTCGGGTTTGGAGGAAACCGAGATCTCCAATCCGCGCACCGGCATCGTGATGGGGTCGGGCGGCCCGTCCGCGCGCACCATCGTCGAAGCCGCGGACATCACCCGCAGCAAGGGACCGAAGCGCGTCGGCCCGTTCGCGGTGCCCAAAGCGATGAGCTCGACCGCGTCGGCCACGCTTGCGACCTGGTTCAAGATCAAGGGCGTCAATTATTCGATCTCGTCGGCCTGCGCGACCTCCAACCACTGCATCGGCAACGCCTACGAGCTGATCCAGTGGGGCAAGCAGGACGTCGTGTTCGCCGGCGGTTGCGAAGAGCTCGACTGGTCGCTGTCGGTGCTGTTCGACGCGATGGGGGCGATGAGCTCCAAGTACAACGACACCCCGGCGACGGCATCGCGGCCCTATGACGTCAGCCGCGACGGCTTCGTGATCGCCGGCGGCGCCGGCGTGCTGGTGCTGGAAGAGCTCGAACACGCCAAGGCGCGCGGCGCCAAGATCTACGGCGAGATCATCGGCTACGGCGCGACCAGCGACGGCTACGACATGGTGGCGCCGTCGGGCGAGGGCGCCGAGCGCTGCATGCAGATGGCGCTGGCGACCACCGGCGGCATCAAGATCGACTACATCAATCCGCACGCGACCTCGACCCCGGCCGGCGACCCGCCGGAAATCGCCGCGATCCGCAACGTGTTCGGAACCGGCGACAAGTGCCCGCCGATCTCCGCCACCAAGGCGCTGACCGGCCACTCGCTGGGCGCCACCGGCGTGCAGGAGGCGATCTACTCCCTGCTGATGATGCAGAACGGCTTCATCTGCGAGAGCGCACACATCACCGAACTCGATCGGGCTTTCGCCGACATGCCGATCGTGCGCAAGCGCATCGACAACGCCAAGCTCAGCGCCGTGCTGTCGAACTCCTTCGGCTTCGGCGGTACCAACGCGACGCTGGTGTTCAAGCGGCTGGATGCGTGACCGGCCGTGTTCGGCGTGCTGATGCCGGACAATCGAAGTGTTAGGACGATCGTCATGGCCGGGCTTGTCCCGGCCATCCACGTTTTCGAAGCACGGTTGAGCCGCGGGTCGTGGATGCCCGGGACGAGCCCGGCCATGACGCAGAGGGGAATAACGACATGCAACAACTGATGCAGGGTAAGCGCGGGCTGATCATGGGCGTCGCCAACGACCATTCGATCGCCTGGGGGATGGCGAAGACGCTGGCGGCGCACGGGGCCGAGCTTGCCTTCACCTATCAGGGCGAGGCGCTGGCGCGCCGGGTCAAGCCGCTGGCGCAGTCGCTGAATTCCGACCTGGTGCTGCCCTGCGACGTCGAGGACATCGCCAGTGTCGATGCGGTGTTCGACACGCTGAAGCACAAATGGGGCAAGCTCGACTTCGTGATCCACGCCATCGGCTTCTCCGACAAGAACGAGCTGCGTGGCGAGTACATCGACACCAGCCGCGCCAATTTCTCCCGCACCATGGTGATCTCCTGCTTCTCGTTCACCGAGGTCGCAAAGCGCGCCGCGGTGCTGATGCCGGACGGCGGCGCGATGATCACGTTGACCTTCGGTGCGTCCGAGCGCGCGATGCCGAACTACAACGTGATGGGTCTCGCCAAAGCGGCGCTGGAAGCGAGCGTGCGCTATCTCGCCTGCGATCTCGGCCCGAAGGGGATTCGCGTCAACGCGGTATCGGCCGGCCCGGTGCGGACCCTGGCCGGCGCCGGCATCGGCGATTCGCGCGCGATGTTCGGCTTCATGGAAAAGCACTCGCCGCTCGGCCGCGGCGTGACGCTGGAAGAACTCGGCGGATCGGCGCTGTATCTGCTGTCGGACCTGTCCGGCGGCGTCACCGGCGAAACCCACTACGTCGATTCCGGCTACAACATCGTGCTGATGCCGAAGCCGAGCGCGCTCAAGGCCGACGACAAGGCGGGCGAGTAACCTCTCGCCTGTCTCTGCAATCCCTCGCTCACATGCAAAAGGGCGGCCCGGAGGCCGCCCTTGCTACTCGCTGAGTACTGCGTCGGCGGCGATCAGGCCGCCTGCTTGCTTGCGACGATGTCGAACCGGTCCGCGTTCATCACCTTGGTCCAGGCGGCGACGAAGTCCTTGACGAACTTCTCCTGCGAGTCGGCGCAGGCGTAGACCTCGGCGAAGGCGCGGAGCTGGGAATGCGAGCCGAAGATCAGGTCGACGCGCGTACCGGTCCAACGCAGCTCGTTGGTCTTGCGGTCGCGGCCTTCGTAGATTTCGACCTCGCCGTCCGACTTGGTCCACTTGGTGCCCATGTCGAGCAGGTTGACGAAGAAGTCGTTGGTCAGCTTCTCGGGCCGCTCGGTGAACACGCCGTGGGTGGCGTGTTCGTAGTTGGCACCGAGCACGCGCAGGCCGCCGACCAGAACCGTCAGTTCCGGACCCGTGAGGGTGAGGAGCTGGGCCCTGTCGACCAGCGCCTCTTCCGGATGCATGAACTGGTGCCGCTTGGTGTTGATGTAGTTGCGGAAGCCGTCGGCCCGCGGCTCCAGTACCTTGAACGATTCGGCGTCGGTCTGCTCGGCCGACGCGTCCATCCGGCCCGGCGTGAACGGCACCTTGACGGTGGTGCCGGCATCCTTGGCTGCCTTCTCGACAGCCGCCGCGCCGCCGAGCACGATCAGGTCGGCGAGCGAGATTTTCTTGCCGTCCTGCTGAGCCCCGTTGAACTCGCTCTGGATCGCCTCGAGCTTGCCGAGCACTTGCGCCAGCTCGGCCGGATGGTTGACCTCCCAGTCCTTCTGCGGAGCCAGCCGGATGCGCGCGCCGTTGGCGCCGCCGCGCTTGTCGGAGCCGCGGAAGGTCGAGGCCGACGCCCACGCGGTCGAGACCAGCTGCGCCACCGACAGGCCGGAGCCGAGGATCTTCGCCTTCAGCGATTCAATATCGGCGTCGCTGACCAGCTCGTGATCGACCGCCGGGATCGGATCCTGCCAGATCAGTTCTTCCTTCGGCACTTCGGGGCCGAGGTAGCGCACCCGCGGTCCCATGTCGCGATGGGTCAGCTTGAACCAGGCGCGGGCGAAGGCGTCGGCGAACTGATCGGGATGCTCCATGAAGCGGCGCGAGATCTTTTCGTAGATCGGATCGAAGCGCAGCGACAGGTCGGTGGTCAGCATCTTCGGCACGTGCTTCTTCTCCGGATCGAACGGATCCGGAATGGTCGCGCCCGCGCCCTTGGCGCGCCACTGCTTGGCGCCGGCCGGGCTCTGCTCCAGCTCCCACTCGTAGCCGAACAGATTCCAGAAGAAGTTGTTGCTCCACTTGGTCGGCGTGGTGGTCCAGATCACTTCCGGACCGCCGGTGATCGCGTCGGCGCCGAAGCCGGTGCCGAACTTGCTGGTCCAGCCGAGGCCCTGCTCCTCGAGCAGCCCGCCTTCCGGAGCCGGTCCGATCAGCGACGGGTCGCCGGCGCCGTGAGTCTTGCCGAAGGTGTGACCGCCGGCGATCAGCGCCACGGTTTCTTCGTCGTTCATCGCCATCCGATAGAACGTCTCACGGATGTCCTTGGCGGCGGCGACCGGGTCGGGGTTACCGTTGGGGCCTTCGGGGTTGACGTAGATCAGGCCCATCTGCACGGCGCCGAGCGGCTCGGAGAGCTGGCGCTCGCCCGAATAGCGCTCGTCGCCCAGCCAGGTGCCCTCAGGGCCCCAATACAGCTCTTCCGGCTCCCAGACGTCGGCGCGGCCGCCGGCGAAGCCGAAGGTCTTGAAGCCCATCGATTCCAGCGCGACGTTGCCGGTCAGCACCATCAGGTCGGCCCAGGAGATCTTGCGGCCGTATTTCTGCTTGATCGGCCACAGCAGCCGGCGGGCCTTGTCGAGATTGGCATTGTCCGGCCACGAATTCAGCGGCGCGAAGCGCTGCTGGCCGGCGCCGGCGCCGCCACGGCCGTCGGTGATGCGGTAGGTACCGGCCGAGTGCCAGGCCATGCGGATGAACAGGCCGCCATAGTGGCCGAAGTCGGCCGGCCACCATTCCTGCGAATCGGTCATCAGCGCGTGAAGGTCCTTCTTCACGGCTTCCAGATCGAGCTTCTTGAATTCCTCGGCGTAGTCGAACGCCGCGCCCATCGGGTCGGACTTCTTCGAATTGTTGTGCAGCACCGAAACGTCGAGCTGATCCGGCCACCAGTCGCGGTTGCGGTGGCCGCGGCTGCCGCCCGTGAACGGGCACTTGCCTGCGCCCTTGTCGTCCGTCTTTGCATCCATGGTGTCTCTCCGATCTCGCGTTGCAGTTTCTTCGCAGCTCAGTGTGGTGGCGTCTTTGGAAGCTTTCATGACGCCGGCCGTGCCGCGATTGAGCCTGAAGACGCCGCGGGTGCGGGGATCTCCCGCGGCGTCACGTCCTGGGGTGAATGTGTTGTGTTGGCCGGGTTGCGTCCGGAGATTGTGTTCCGGAAGCCGGCGACACGACCTTGGAGCAGTTCTACGATCAGGTCCAGTCGAATTGATTTTGTCTTACGATCAGATAAACTGATCGCATGATCTCCCTGCGGCAACTTCGCTATCTGTCGGCCCTGGCCCGGCACGGCCATTTCGGCCGCGCCGCCGATGCCTGCTCGGTGACCCAACCGGCGCTGTCGATGCAGATCGCCGAACTGGAGCGGACGCTCGGGGTCAAAGTGGTGGAACGCCGCCCGGGCGAGGTGTTCCTCACCGATGTCGGCCGGGAGATCGCCCGCCGTGCCGAAGAAGTGCTGGCGGCGACCCGGGACCTGGTCGATTTCGCCCGCCACCGCGCCAGGCCGCTCACCGGCCGGCTCAGCCTCGGGGTGATCCCGTCGCTGGCGCCGTATCTGCTACCGAAAGTACTGCCGCTGCTGCAGCAGCGCTTCCCCGAACTGCGGCTGGAACTACGCGAAAGCCAGACCCGGCAGCTGGTCGCCGACGTGGTCAGCGGCGTGCTCGACGCCGCATTGCTGGCGCTGCCCACCGGTCATTCCGACCTCGACGCGCTGCCGCTGTTCGACGACCCGTTCCTGCTCGCGGTCCCCGCTAACGATCCGCGCCCGGAAAACCACCCGATCGGCGTCGAGGAGATCGACCAGTCACGGCTGATTCTGCTGGAGGATGGTCACTGCCTGCGCGACCAGGCGCTGGCGTTCTGCGCCACCGCGCGCAACCGCGGCATCCAGATGGGCGGGGCCGGCACCGCCAGCTTCGGTGCCTCGAGCCTCACCACGGTGATCCAGATGGTCGCCGGCGGCTATGGCATCACGCTGATTCCGCAGATCGCCGCCGAGGTCGAACGCCGCGATTCGCGGGTGAAGTTTCTGCGGCTGCGCCGCCCGCAACCGGGCCGCAGCGTCGGCCTCGTGTTCCGCAAGACCTCACCCCGCCGCGGGGATTTCGAATCGTTCGGCGACGTGGTGAAGCAGGGGATCGGCGGTCCCGGGCCGGCCGAGACGGCGGTCGCCTGAGCTGTTCGCTCAGCCGGCCGCGATCGCGGCGGCTTCGGCCGCGGCGCGCTGCATGCTGGACGACATCTCGCTGGTCACCGTGCTCTGCTCTTCGACCGCGGCGGCGGTGGAACTGACGTACTCGCTGACGTTCTGGATCGCGGTCTTGATCTTGCCGAGCGCGCCGACGACGTCGCCGGAGATTCCGGTGAGGTTGCCGATCTCGGTACCGATCCTGTCGGTCGCCTGCTTGGCCTGGTTGGCGAGATTCTTCACCTCCGCGGCCACGACCGCGAAGCCGCGCCCGGCCTCACCGGCACGGGCCGACTCGATGGTGGCGTTGAGCGCCAGCAGGTTGATCTGGCCGGTGATGTGATTGATCAGTTCGACGATGCCGCTCATCGCCTGGGCGGCGTTGTTGAGCTGATTGGCCTGGGAATCGGCAGCATCGACCTCGCCGACGGCGTTCATCGCGGTGTCACGCGACTTGGTCATCGCTTCGGAGATTTCGCGCACCGAGGCGTTCAATTCTTCTGCACCGGCGGCGACCGATTCCATCATCGCCCGGACGCGTTCGTTGCCGAGCCGGGTGAGCACCTGACGGGTGGTATCGGTCGCGTATTTGACGACCTTGAAAGGCCGCCCGTTGAGATCGAGGATCGGGTTGTAGGACGCCTGGATCCAGACTTCCCTGCCGCCCTTGCCGATCCGCTTGTATTCGCCCGCCTGATAATCGCCGCGGCCGAGCGCGGCCCAGAACGCCCGATACGCGGCGCTCTCGCGCTCGTGCGGTTCGACGAACATGCTGTGATGCCGCCCTTTGATCTCGGCAAGCGTATAGCCGAGCGCGTGCAGGAAGTTGTCGTTGGCGTCCAGGATCGTCCCGTCGATACCGAATTCGATCACCGCCTGGGATTTACGAATCGCATCGATCTGTCCGGAAATGTCCGCGGTCGTCAGCTTCTGTGCGGTGACGTCGGTGGCGTACTTCACGACCTTGAACGGCTTGCCGCGGCCATCGAGGATCGGATTGTAGGAGGCGAGGATCCAGATCTCCTTGCCGCCCTTGCCGATCCGTTTGAACTCGCCGGGAAAGTATTCGCCGCGATTGAGCCGCGCCCAGAACTCGCGATAGTCGCGGCTGTCGCGTACCGACGGCTCGACGAACATGCTGTGATGCTTGCCCTTGATCTCGGCGAGCGAGTAGCCCATCGCGGAGAGAAAATTGTCATTGGCGGTGAGGATGGTGCCGTCCATGGCGAATTCGATCACCGCCTGGGCGCGGCCGATCGCCGTCAGCTTACCGGCCTCCTCCAGTGAATGCGTCTTCGCCGCGGTGATGTCGGCAGCGAACTTCACGATGCCGCACGGCTTGCCGTCCTTGTCGAGGATCGGATTGTAGGACGCTTGAATCCAGACGTCCCGGCCGTCCTTTCCGATCCGATGGAACTCGCCGGCCTGGAACTGTCCCGAGCGGAGCGCCGTCCAGAAGTCCCGATAGGCGGCACTGTCGTGCTCGGCCGGATCGACGAACATTCGGTGGTGCTTGCCTTTTATCTCCGACAGCGCATAGCCGAGCGTATTCAGAAAGTTCTCGTTGGCGTCGATGACGTTGCCGTCGAGATCGAACTCGATCACCGCCTGAGAGCGATTGATTGCGGCGACCATCGCCTTATCGGCATCGAATGCGCGGCGCTTGGAAAATGGAAACATTTCAGGAGAACCTCGGCTTCGGTGCAGCGAAGTAACATGCCGCCGGGTCGATCATCCGAACGTGCCGGCTCACTGCTCAGGCCGGCAATCTCCCATCAGAAATTTAACGTTCGACTAGCTCCGTTTGGTCTACTGCCGCTCAGTTTGTGAATGGGAATTTTCTCGAATTAAGTAATTGCGGCATTCGGCGGACGAAACCGATGAGGCTACTCAACCCTGGGGATTGATTGAGGCCGAAAGGATCAGATGATGCACGTCATAAGTGTGGCGCGCCCTGGGAGGACTACGAGGTGCGCTCGCACGTTCGGCTGCATCGGCATCTACGTGGCAAAGCGACGCATCGGGTCGTTACCAGTCGCGTCGATCGCACGACAAACAAGAAGGGCGGCCTGACGGCCGCCCTCCTGGTCTCTTGCCGATCCGCTCGGCAGAGGAACTACTCGCCGGCGGCCTGGGCCGGGGCTTCGCCCTCCGCCTTCTGCTTGGCCTCGAGGTCTTCGCCGGTGGTCTGGTCGACCACCTTCATCGACAGCCGGGTCTTGCCGCGGTCGTCGAAGCCGAGCAGCTTGACCTTGACCTTGTCGCCTTCCTTGACGACGTCCGAGGTCTTCTGCACGCGGCCGGCGGCGAGCTGGCTGATGTGCACCAAACCGTCCTTGGCGCCGAAGAAATTCACGAAGGCGCCGAACTCCATCACCTTGACCACGGTGCCTTCGTAGATCTCGCCGACTTCCGGATCGGACGCGATCGACTTGATCCACTTGATGGCGGCCTTGATCGACTCGCCGTCCGACGACGCGACCTTGACGGTGCCGTCGTCCTCGATGTTGACCTTGGCGCCGGTCTTTTCGACGATCTCGCGGATCACCTTGCCGCCGGTGCCGATCACTTCGCGGATCTTGTCGGTCGGGATCTTGAAGGTCTCGATGCGCGGCGCGTGCTCGCCGAGCTCGGCGCGGGCGCGGTCGAGCGCCTTGGACATCTCACCCAGGATGTGGATGCGGCCGTCCTTGGCCTGGCCGAGCGCCACCTTCATGATCTCTTCGGTGATGCCGGCGATCTTGATGTCCATCTGCAGCGAGGTGATGCCTACCTCGGTGCCGGCGACCTTGAAGTCCATGTCGCCGAGATGATCTTCGTCACCCAGAATGTCGGAGAGCACCGCGAACCGCTCGCCTTCCAGGATCAGACCCATCGCGATGCCCGCGGTCGGCCGCTTCAACGGCACGCCGGCATCCATCAGCGCCAGCGACGAACCGCACACCGTCGCCATCGACGACGAGCCGTTCGACTCGGTGACCTCCGAGACGACGCGGATGGTGTAAGGGAATTCGTGATGCGGCGGCAGCACCGGATGGATCGCGCGCCACGCCAGCTTGCCGTGGCCGATCTCGCGGCGCTTGGTGCCGCCGAGGCGGCCGGTCTCGCCGACCGAGTAGGGCGGGAAGTTGTAGTGCAGTAGGAACGTCTCTTTGTACGTTCCGGCCAGCGAGTCGACGTACTGCTCGTCTTCGCCGGTGCCGAGCGTGGTGACCACCAGCGCCTGAGTTTCACCGCGGGTGAACAACGCCGACCCGTGGGTGCGCGGCAGCACGCCGACCTGCGCCAGGATGTTGCGCACGGTCTTGCTGTCACGGCCGTCGATGCGCTTGCCGGTGTCGAGGATGTTCCAGCGAACGATCTTGGCCTCGAGTTCTTTGAACACGCCGGCGATGCGGAGCTTGTCGTATTGCGGCTCCTGGCCTTCCGGGAAGAAGTGCGCGATCGCCTTCTCCTTGACCTTGCCGACCGCGGCGTAGCGGTCCTGCTTGACCGGAATGGCGTAGGCGGCGCGCAGCTCCTGCTCGACCAGGCCGAGCATTTCCTTCTCGATCGCCGAATTGTCGATCTCGATCAGCTCGCGCGGCTCCTTGGCGGCCTTTTCGGCGAGCTCGATGATCGCGTCGATCACCGGCTGGAAGTGGCGGTGACCGAACATCACGGCGCCGAGCATGATCTCTTCCGACAGCTCCTTGGCCTCGGATTCGACCATCAGCACCGCGTCGGCGGTGCCGGCGACCACCAGCTCGAGCTGGGTCTCGGCCATCTCGTCGAGCACCGGGTTGAGCACGTATTCGTCGTTGATGAAGCCGACCCGGGCGGCGCCGATCGGGCCCCGGAACGGCACGCCGGACAGCGTCAGCGCCGCGGAGGCGGCGACCATCGACAGCACGTCGGGATCGTTCTCCATGTCGTGGCTGAGAACGGTGACGATCACCTGGGTTTCGTTGCGCCAGCCGTCGGCGAACAGCGGACGGATCGGGCGGTCGATCAGGCGGGAGACCAGCGTCTCCTTTTCGGTCGGACGGCCTTCACGCTTGAAATAGCCGCCGGGAATACGGCCGGCCGCGTAGGCCTTCTCCTGGTAGTCGACGGTGAGGGGAAGGAAGTCGACGCCTTCGCGCGGCGCCTTGGCGGCCACCACGGTGGCGAGCACCACGGTCTCGCCGTAGGTGGCGACGACGGCACCGTCGGCCTGACGGGCGATCTTGCCGGTTTCAAGTTTGAGGGGACGGCCACCCCAATCGATTTCGACGGAATGCTGATTGAACATCGGATCCTTCTTTCATGCGGATGCCGAGCCGACCGGACGCCAGATACCAAAAGACCATGCCAAGATGGCCGGACGCTGGCAGCGAAGCGTGCACAGCGTCCGGCGATCCTGCCATGGTCTTAAGGTGGGAATGGCGCTCGGTCCTCCCGGGTGCGGGATCGCGACCACCTTTGGTCGCCGGCCCCGCGGAGCGGGCCTTGGGCCCGTTGACGGCCCAGCCGCCGGATGCGGCTGAGCGAAACACAAGGGGCGAACTGTGCGCTCCCTTGTGGTGGTTCGGCCGGCGCGGCGAATTGGAAGCGGCGCACCGCTTCCAGACCAAAGCCGGCGGACGCGATCGATCAGCGACGGATGCCGTGCTTCTCGAGCAGCGCCTTGTAGCGCGCTTCGTCCTTCTTCTTGATGTAGTCGAGAAGCGAACGGCGCGTCGACACCAGCTTCAACAGCCCACGACGGGAGTGATTGTCCTTGGTGTGGGTCTTGAAGTGCGCGGTCAGGTTGTTGATGCGCTCCGACAGGATCGCGACCTGGACCTCGGGCGAGCCGGTATCACCGGTCTTGGTGGCGCTGGACTTGATGACTTCCGCTTTGCGTTCTGCGGTAATCGACATCGTCAGATACTTTCCTTGCGAACGGCCGAGCTGGCAGTCAGCCCGGTGAGGTTGAACACGCGCTTGGGGATGAGCTCGCCATTGCCGAGTTCGGCGAGGGCCAGAAGCCGGCCTGCCACCGTGACATAGACTGTGCCGCTACAATGAGGCGCATCCCGTCCGCGCAACAAAACGGCCTGACCCCGATGGAGCCTTGCCGCATCAGCCCGAGTGACGGCCAGTGCCGGGATGTCGTCCAGCGCGGTCTCAACGGGCAGTAGCGCGTCGGCGAGGCTACCCTCGCCGGACGCGGCTCTATCGCACAAAGCCTGCAATTCTTCCAGCGGAATCATGTCCGCCTCGTCGAACGGCCCGACCACGGTGCGGCGCAGCGCGCAGATATGGCCGTAGCAGCCGAGCAGCCGGCCCATGTCCCGGGCGAGCGCCCGCACATAGGTGCCCTTGCCGCACTCCGCCTCGAACACAGAGCGGCCATCATCGCCATGATCCACAAGGGTTAATTCGTGAATTTCGACCGGCCGCGGGGCCAGCGGGACGACTTCGCCGTCGCGCGCCAAGTCGTAGGCGCGCTCGCCCTGGATCTTGACCGCCGAATACTGCGGCGGGATCTGCTCGATTACGCCGGTAAACTGCGGCAATAGCGCCATGACCGCCGCGGCGGTCGGCCGATCCGGGCTGGTTGCGACGGCCCGGCCCTCGGTATCGTCGGTATCCCGCTCCTCACCCCAGGCCACGGTGAACCGGTAGCGCTTGCGACCGTCCATCACGAACGGCACGGTCTTGGTCGCCTCGCCCATCGCGATCGGCAGTCCGCCGGACGCCAGCGGGTCGAGCGTGCCGGCGTGGCCGGCGCGCTTGGCCGAGAACAGCCGCTTCACGACGGCCACCGCCTGGGTCGAGGTCATGCCGATCGGCTTGTCGAGCACCACCCAGCCGTGGACGTCGCGCTTGTCGCGGCGCGGCTGTTTGCCGTTGCCGCCGCCACGCGCGGCGTTGCGCGGATCGTTGTTGTCGCGCGGCTTGCGGGCGGCTGCGGGCGGAGCATCGGCGGCGCCGGCGTGCTGCGCGTCGTGCGGGGCGAGCAGGGCGTCGGGGGTGGTCACGGTCATCAATTCTGGTCCGAATCTGATTCGAGGTCTTTCTGGACTGCCGGCGAGCGCAGCAGTTTGTCGATCCGCTCGGCCTCGGCGAAACGTTCGTCGATGCGGAAGCGGAGTTCGGGGGCGAATTTCAAATTGACGCGGTGGGCGATTTCACCGCGCAGGAAGCGCTTGTGATGCTCGAGCGCGTCGAGCACGAGCTGTTCGTCTCGGCCGCCGAGCGGCATCACGTAGATGGTCGCGAGCTTGAGGTCGGGTGACATCCGCACCTCGGGCACGGTAACCAGGTGAGTCTCGAGCACCGGGTCGTGCACCCCGCCCTGGGTGAGGATCTCGGCGACGGCGTGGCGGATCAGCTCGCCGACGCGCAATGAGCGGGTCGAGCCGCCGGGCGGGGAACTCTTCTGATGATGGCGAGACATGACTCGGATTCCAATGAACTCACGGCTCGAGACGCGCAGTCGGATCGACTGCGCTCCTCGCCATGAGGGTTGCGGTTGGCTCGACTCTGATCACCTGGGATCAGGTCCTGTTTCTCGTCCCGAGCAGCCCGGCGGCGCGCGAACGGCGCAGCCGGGCGTCTCGAAGGACGAGCTGTCAGTGCTCGACTGTAAGAATCGGACTTACAGCGAGCGCTGAATGGTCTCGACGCGGTAGCACTCGATGACGTCGCCGGCCCGCATGTCGGTGTAGTTCTCGAACGCCATGCCGCATTCCTGGCCGGCGACGACTTCCTTCACTTCGTCCTTGAACCGCTTCAAGGTCGACAGCTTGCCTTCGTGCACCACGACATTGTCGCGGATCAGGCGGACATTGGCGCCGCGCTCGACGGTGCCGTCGGTGACACGGCAGCCGGCGACCTTGCCGACCTTGGAGATGTTGAAGATCTCCAGGATCTGGGCGTTGCCCAGCATGGTCTCGCGCAGGGTCGGCGCGAGCAGACCGCTCATCGCCTTCTTAATGTCGTCCACCAGATCGTAGATGATGTTGTAGTAGCGGATCTCGATGCCGTTGCGCTTGGCGGCCGCAGCGGCTTCCTTGTTGGCGCGCACCGAGAAGCCGAGGATCACGGCGTTGAAGCCTTCGGCCAGCGTCACGTCGCTCTCGCTGATGCCGCCGACGCCGGCGTGCAGGATGCGCGCGGCGACCTCGTCGGTGCCGAGCTTCTCCAGCGAGCCGAGGATCGCTTCGAGCGAGCCCTGCACGTCCGCCTTGACGATCAGCGGGAAGTCCTTGCGGCCGGTGGTCTTGAGCTGGCTCATCATCTGCTCGAGCGAGCCGCGCATGCCGGTCGCCGTCGCCGCGGACTTTTCGCGCTTCTGATGGGCGCGATAGTCGGTGATCTCGCGGGCCCGGGCTTCGTTCTCGACCACCGCGAGGCGGTCGCCGGCCTCCGGCGGGCCGTTGAAGCCGAGCACTTCGACCGGCACCGACGGACCGGCTTCCTGCACGGTCTCACCCTGATCCGAAATCAGCGCGCGGACGCGGCCCATCTCGGCGCCGGCCACGATGATGTCGCCGACCTTGAGGGTACCGCGCTGCACCAGCACGGTGGCGACCGGACCACGGCCGCGATCGAGCTTGGCTTCGATCACGGTGCCCTCGGCCGGGCGGGTGGTGTTGGTCTTCAGATCGAGGATTTCGGCCTGCAGCGCGATCATCTCGAGCAGCTTGTCGAGGTTGATCTTGTTCTTGGCCGAAACCTCGACGTCGACGACGTCGCCGCCCATCGATTCGACCTGGACGTTGTGCTGCAGCAGGTCGGTGCGGACCCGGTCCGGCTTGGCGTCCGGCTTGTCGATCTTGTTGATCGCCACGATGATCGGCACGCCGGCCGCCTTGGCGTGATTGATCGCCTCGATGGTCTGCGGCATCACGCCGTCGTCGGCGGCGACCACCAGCACCACGATGTCGGTCACCTTGGCGCCGCGGGCGCGCATCGCGGTGAACGCGGCGTGGCCGGGGGTGTCGATGAAGGTGATCTTGGTGCCGGTCTCGGGCGAAGTCACCTGATAGGCGCCGATGTGCTGGGTGATGCCGCCGGCTTCGCCCGACACCACGTTGGCGTGGCGCAGCGCGTCGAGCAGCGAGGTCTTGCCGTGGTCGACGTGGCCCATCACGGTCACCACCGGCGAACGCGGTTCGGTGTCGGTGGTGTCGTCGACGACGTCGAACAGACCCTCTTCAACGTCGGACGCCGCGACGCGCTTGACGCTGTGGCCGAGCTCTTCGGCGATCAGCTGCGCGGTGTCGGCATCGATCACGTCGGTGATCTTGTGCATCGCGCCCTGCTTCATCAGCAGGCGGATCACGTCGACCGCACGTTCCGACATGCGGTTCGCGAGTTCCTGGATCGCGATCACTTCGGGGATGACGACTTCACGCACCAACTTTTCTTTCGGCTCGTTCGAGGCGTGGCCCTTGAGCCGCTGGGTGCGGCGGCGGAACGAGGCGATCGAACGTTCGCGCACGTCGTCGGCATTGAGCGCGGTGACGACGGTCAGACGACCGCGCTGCTTCGACGCGCCGGGCTTGGCGGCCGGCTGCTTCGGCGGCGGCGCCGGACGGGCAGGACCGCCGGGACGGCGGATCATCCGCGGAGCTTCGTCGTCGTCGCCGGCTTCGGCCGCGACCGCCGGGGGACGGCCCGCCGGAGCGGGCGTCCGTGCAGTCGTCGTCGTCGCCGGTCGCGCCGGAGCGGCCGCGGTGGTCTCTGCCGGCTTCCTGGCCGGCTCGGCATCGCCGAACCGCTTCTTGGCTTCGGTCTCGGCCTTGCGCTTGGCTTCGTCTTCCTGGCGGTGACGCTCTTCCTCGGCCTTGCGACGCGCCTCTGCGGCCTCGCGCTCGGCCTTCTCGATCTTTTCCTGCTCGGCGCGGCGCTGCGCTTCGATTTCCGCCTGCTTGCGCTCCTCGACCTCGCGCACGCGGGCGTCGGCCAGCGCAGTGGCGCGGGCGGTGCGCTCGTCCTCGGTCAGGGTGCGCAGGACCATACCGCTGCGCGACTGCTGCGGCGCTGGGCGCGACGGCTGCTGCCGGCTCGGCGCGGCCGGTGCCGGCGCGGGCTTCTTCGCGACTTCAGGCGCCGCGGGCGCAGCCGGCTCGTCGCCGCCAATGCGGCGCTTGCCGCGCTTTTCGACCACCACCTGCTTGCTACGGCCGTGGCTGAAGCTCTGGCGCACGACGCCCTGCTCGACGCGCGGCTTCAGCGTCAAAGTCTTGGTCGGCATCGTCAGAGTCTTGTCGCCAGGAGTTTTCGTATCAACCATTCAGTAGTCCCAATCTCTCAACGTTGTGCGCGTTCGCACGGACTTCGTCAGCGGCGTCTTGGTCAGCAGCGTCTTTCGGCGTGTCGATCGGCGTTCCTGCCGTGGCCACATCGGCATCGCCGTCGCCCGCCAGCCGGTATCGGACCAGTATCTGGCAGCGCGACAGGAATGTTTGTCCGGCCGGGCCCGCAAGCAGGGCAGCATGTATCACATTTGACCGGCCTAATGCCAAATCCAATTCTGCAGAGCTGAGCGCGGCGATGCGCGGAAATTTGCGGCCCGCGGTCGCATCTCCGTCGATTTGCCGACAAAGCCCGTCCAGCTTTCGAATTCCATCAGCGGCGCCGTCGGCGGCGTGGACCACCGCGACCGCCTCGCGGCTCTTCAGCGCGGCCTCGACCTTGCCGAACCCGCTGACCACCTGGCCGGCCTTGGCGGCGATCGCCAGCGCATCCTGGGCCGACCGCACCAGCAGTCGCTCGATCGCGTCGGCCAGGTCTGTCGGCGCCTTGACGTCGCGCTTGAAACCTTTGGCGAAGACGCGGCGGCGGACCGCCTGCGTCACCAGCTCCCGTGACGCCGTCACCCACAGGCCGCGACCCGGCAGCTTGCGCTTCAGATCGGCCACCACCTCGCCGGTCGGGCCGACGACGAACCGGATCAGTTCTCCGGTCGGCCGCACCTGCCGCGTGACCGCACACATCCGCTCGGTCGCGGGCGCCTTGGCCCGCGGTCCGTCGTCGAGATCTGCGCCGGGTAAGGCAGCAAGCATGGGTGCAGCAGGCCTTTCATCTCACGTGCTGCGCGGATTCGGGTCACGAGCCATCGCAGATCACTCCGCTTCGGCTTCGGACGCTTCGTCCACGGGTTCGTCGCCGGAGGCGAGCTCCGACTCGTCGATCCAGCCGGCCTTGACGCGGGCCTGCATGATCAGGTGCTCGGCCTCCTCGCGCGACAGCTCCATGCCGTCGAGGATGCCCGGATACTTCACCGGCTCGGCGCCGTCCTTGCGCTCGGTCCAGCCGACCAGATCGTCGGTGGCGCAGCCGGCCAGATCCTCGACCGTCTTGACGTCGTTCTCGCCGAATTTCACCAGCATCTTCAAGGTGACGCCGGGGACGTCCTTGAGCGCGTCCTCGACCCCGAGTTCCGTACGCCGGGCCTCGAGTTCCGACTCGACGCGGTCGAGATATTCACGCGCCCGGGTCTGCAGCTCGGCGGCGGTTTCCTCGTCGAAACCTTCGATCGACGCCAGCTCGCGGCTGTCGACCAGCGCGAGCTCTTCGACGGACGTGAAACCTTCCGAGGCGAGCAGCTGGCCGACGACCTCGTCGACGTTCAGCGCATCCATGAAGGCCCGGGTGGTCTTCTCGAAATCGGCTTGGCGGCGCTCGGATTCTTCGCTCTCGGTCAGGATGTCGATGTCCCAACCGGTGAGCTGAGAAGCGAGTCGCACATTCTGGCCGCGACGACCGATCGCAAGGGATAGTTGGTTATTGGTGTCCGGAACCACAACCTCGATCCGCTCGCGGTCTTCGTCGATCACGACCTTGGAGACCTCGGCGGGAGCCAATGCGTTGACCACGAAAGTGGCGATGTCCGGCGACCACGGGATGATGTCGATCTTCTCGCCCTGCAGCTCGTTCACCACCGCCTGCACGCGCGAGCCGCGCATACCGACGCAGGCGCCGACCGGGTCGACCGAGGAGTCGCGTGATACCACGCCGATCTTGGCGCGCGAACCCGGATCACGGGCCACCGCCTTGATCTCGACGATGCCGTCGTAAATTTCCGGCACTTCCTGCGCGAACAGCTTCGCCATGAACTGCGGATGGGTGCGCGACAGGAAGATCTGCGGGCCGCGGGTCTCGCGGCGGACGTCGAACACGTAGGCACGGACGCGGTCGCCGTTGCGGAACGACTCGCGCGGCAGCATCTCGTCGCGGCGGATGATCGCCTCACCGCGGCCGAGGTCGACGATCACGCTGCCGTATTCGACGCGCTTGACGACGCCGTTGACGATGTCGCCGATGCGGTCCTTGAACTCGGCGTATTGCCGGTCGCGCTCGGCCTCGCGCACTTTCTGCACGATCACCTGCTTGGCCGACTGGGCGGCGATACGGCCGTATTCCAAGGGCGGCAGGGTGTCGGCGATGGTATCGCCGATCTGCGCACCCGGATTGGCGCGCTGCGCGTCCTTCAGCGAGATCTGGTTGGCGGGGTTTTCGACCTGCTCGACCACCAGCATATGGCGCGACAGCCGCAACTCGCCCTTCTTCGGGTCGATCTCGGCGTGAACGTCGGTCTCCGAGCCGTAGCGGGCGCGCGCCGCCTTGGCGATCGCGTCTTCCATCGCCGCGATCACGATGCCGCGGTCGATGGTTTTTTCGCGAGCCACCGCATCGGCGATCTGCAGCAGTTCCAGCCTATTGGCGCTGACGGCCATGGTCAGTCTCCCTCAGAGGTGTCGATCTCGCCGCGCCGCGCTCTGTCGGCGGCGAGGCGGTGTTGCTTGGTGTTCTGCGGCAGCGGCTTCTTGGCCGCCTTGGCGGCTTTCGCCTTCGGCTTCGGTGCGTTGCTCTTTTTCGGATCGCTACGCTTGGCGTGCGGCGGCGGCTCCGGAGCCAGCCCGAGGCTCTGCTTCAGGTCACGTTCGGCCTGCTTGCCGCGGCGCATCGATTCGGCGATCAGTTCGTCGGTCAGCACCAGCCGGGCGTCGCCGATGTCGTGCATCGGCAGCAGCACCAGCGGGTCCTCGCCCTTGGGGGCTTCGTCGCGCTGGATCCGCACCGCGTCGCCCTCGACGCCGTCGAGCAGGCCACGAAATCGCTTCCGGCCCTGGTGCGCCACGGCCATTTCGATCTTGACCAAGTGCCCGGCATAGCGGGCGAAATCCGAGCGTCGCACCAGCGGGCGGTCGATCCCGGGTGACGAAATCTCCAGCCGATAGGCACGCTCGATCGGGTCGGCGACGTCGAGCACCGGCGACAGCGCCCGCGATACCGCTTCGCAATCGTCGATCAACATGGTGCCGTCGGGCCGCTCCGCCATGATCTGCACCGTGCAGCCGGCTTCGCCCGACACCTTGATTCGGACCAGGCGGTAACCCATTGCCATCAATACCGGCTCGGCGACTGCACAGAACCGTGCCGCGACGCCGGGCTCGATCACCAGGCGCGGTTCGGCCAAGTCATCGGTCTCCGGAACGGCAGGGGTCGGCTCGGTCATGTCCTGGGTCAAAGCGTTACTAAGGTCTCGCCGGTAAACGGTATCATGGTGGTGAATGGAGGCATCGCGCCCGGAGGTGCGGCGGTCCACGTGCTACGATCCAGGTAATAAAAAAGAGCGGGTCCCGGAGGGCCCACTCTCGATACGGATCGTATGAGAATTTCGAACTAGCGCCGATATAGCGCTTTTTCTCCTCAGCGACAAGAGCCGTCCGGCGCGTGGGCGAGCCCGCGCTTCGCCGCCGACCGCAAATGCCACTGGGCGGCTCAACGCTTCGTTCACGCCAGCCCTTTAGGTTCCGGCCCGCCGATGCGGCCCGCCGCGAGAACAATGGATGTCTGCCGCCAATTCTCTGCTCCCGGAACTCGACGACATCGTCAGGCAGGGTGACCCCGTCCGCCGCGCCGACGCGGTGCGCCGGATTTCCGACCTGTACGTCCGCGGCGCCGAAAGCTTCCGGCCCGATCATGTCGCGCTGTTCGACGGCATCCTGCTGACGCTGGTGCCGGAGATCGACGTCGAAGTCCGCAGCGAATTGGCACGGCGGTTCTCCGAGATAGCCAATGCGCCGCCGGAGCTGGTCCGGCAATTGGTCCACGACGAGGACATCGGCATCGCCGGGCCGTTGCTGCGGCGATCGATGATGATCGACGACGCCACCTTGGTCGAGCTCGCCCGGCTGCGCGGCCAGACCCATCTGCTGGCGATCTCCGAGCGCCCCAGCATCTCGCCTCCGGTCACCGACGTGATCGTACGTCGCGGCGATCGCGACGTGGTGCGCAAGGTCGCCGGCAACGCCGGTGCCGAGTTCTCCGCCACCGGCTTCAACGGCCTGATCCGCCGCGCCGCCCAGGACGGCGTCCTGGCGATCGCGGTCGGCGCGCGGGATGATCTGTCGCCGCCGCGACTGAAGGACCTCTTGGCGTGCTCGAGCGATCTGGTGCGCCGGCGGCTGTTCGAAACGGCCCGGCCGAGCGCCCGGATCGCGATCAACCGGGCGATGCGCGAACTCGCCGGCGAGTCCCGGCAGCCGGCAGTTCAGCGCGATTTCGGCGCGGCGCAGCGTCTGGTGGTGAGCCTGCACAACAAGGGCGAACTCAACGAAGCCACGGTGCTCGGGTTCGCCAGGGCGCATCAATACGAGGACGCCGTCGCGGCGCTGTCGGCCATGACCGGCACGCGGATCTCGACGCTCGACCAACTGATGTCCGGCGAACGCCACGACCCGGTGCTGATCCTCGGCAAGGCGCTCGGATTCGGCTGGGCGACCGTGCGGGCGTTGATCGGGCTGCGGCTCGGACCGGACCGGTCGGCCGCTTGCCCGGACGTCGAAGAAGCGCAGCACAATTTCGAGCGGCTGGCACCGTCGACGGCACAGCGCGTGCTCGGCTTCTGGAAGATCCGGCAAGCCGACGCCTGAAGCGGCCCTGCTGACAGCGCGGCGGATTTCCTCTTATGCTGGCAAAACGGCGCGCCGACAGCGCCGGCCAGGGAGGACGATCGATGCTCAGCGATGCTGAAATCACCGCGCATGCCCGGCGCATCCGCGACGACGGCTACACCGTGATCGAGCGCGCCGTCGATCCGGAACTGGTCGCGGCGCTGATCGGTGCGGTCGAAAGAATCGAGCGCGAGCATCAGCTCGGTTGTGCCAAGACCTCGTTCGAAGGCTTCAAGACGCTGCGGGTCAACAACCTGCTCACCTATGACGAGGTGTTCTGGCAGGTGCCGCTGCACGGCGCCGTGCTGCCGATCGTCGAAGCCGTGCTCGACAAAGAGTGCCTGCTGTCGTCGTTCTGCTCGCTGGTGCTCGGGCCGGGGCAGGAGGCGCAGCCGATCCACGAGGACACCCAGCTGATTCCGCTGCAGCGGCCGCATATTCCGATCACGCTGAACGCGATCTGGGCGCTGTCCGACTTCACCGCGGCCAACGGCGCGACCCGGATCGTTCCCGCCAGCCACAAGTACGAGTCGTCGCCGGTCTACGGCCAGGACTACGACGCGGTCACCGCCACGATGCCGGCCGGGAGCGTGATGCTGTTCGACAGCGCGCTGTGGCACGGCGGCGGCGCCAACACCTCGGAGGCGCGTCGCTTCGCGTTCTCCTGCGCCTATTGCTGGGGGTGGATGCGGCAGCAGGAGAACCTGCAGCTCGGGATTCCGCGGCAGATCGCGCAGCGGTTTCCGCGGCGCCTGCAGGAGCTGTGCGGCTACAGCGTGTACAAGGGCCAGTTCGGCCACATCGACAATCACGATCCAATCGAACTGCTCGGCCGCGAACGTGGTAAGCGCATGGTCTGGGAGGCGACCGACGTGCGCAATGCGCGGCTGGCCGCGCAGGCACCGAACTAGTCGTGGCGCAGCGGCCGCTGGAACGCCGACAGCGCGGCGCCGAGCGCCAGCGTTGCGGCGGAGACGGCGAGCGCGGATGACAGGCTGCCGATCGCATCGGTGATGGCGCCGACCACCAGCGGGCCGAGGGTCTGGCCGATCCCGAACGAGATCGTCATCGCGGCGATCGCACCCGGCCAGGCCGCCTGCGGATAGTTGAAGCGGACGAAGGCGGTGGTCGAGGCCACCACCGCGAAGAACGACACCCCGAACACCAGCGCCGAGGTCGCCAGCATCAACGGCGACAGGCTGAACAGCGGCAGAGCTGCGCCGACCGCATTGACCGCCAGGATGATGGTGGTCGACAGCCCGCCGCGATGCAGCGCCATCACCCGGCGCCACACCCAGGGCGTGACGAAGGCGCTGATCCCGATCAGGCACCAGAACGCGCTCTGTGCCGCGGCGCCGCCTCCGGCATCGCGCACATAGGCGACCATGAACGTCATGTAGGCGATGTAGCCGGCGCCGAACATGAAGTAGCCGGCCAGATAGATCAGCACCGGCAGAACCTTGAACGGCGCGACACGGCCGCCGCCGAGCCCGGCATCGACCCCGATCGGCGCCAGCAGCACCGGCAGCGTCATCGCGGCCGACAGCGCGGCGAGCACCAGCCATCCCAGCCACCACGAGCCGGGGCCGGCCGCCTGCAGGAGAAACGGCGCGATCAGCCCCGATGACAGGATGCCGATGCCGGGGCCGGCATAGAACAGGCTGAGCAGAAACGCCGACCGCGCCGGCTGCGCCTGGGCGATGGTGGTGGCGAGCGCGCCGCCGGCCACGAAGGCGAGCGCCGCGCCGATCCCGGCGATCAGCCGGGCGGCGGAGAGCAGCACGAAATTGCCCGACAGCGCGCACAGCGCCAGCGAGGCGACGCAGGCCAGAGTGCCGGCGCGGACGATCGCCGCCATACCGAACCGGGCGACCAGCCGGGAGGTCACCAGCGCGCCGACGAGATAGCCGGCGGCGTTGATGGTGTTCATGAATCCGGCCGCCGAATACGACCAGCCGAGGCTGTCGCGCATGTCCGGCAGCAGCAGCGAATAGGCGAAGCGGCCGATCCCGAGCCCTACGGTCGGGGCGAGCGACAGGATCAGGATCAGGCGCGCGGGATGAGCGGGCGCCGCCTCGGTGCGGTCGAGCAGAGTCAAGGATGGGTCTCCGGCGCGGTCATTGTGACAGCGAATGCGCCCCACCCGCAACACGCTGCCGCGGCAACACTGTCTTGCCAAGCCGGCACCGGCGATCTAGCACTCGGCCCCACGAATTCATTTCTTCCTGTCATGCCCGGGCTCGACCCGGGCATCCATCCTTCTCGAAACGATGGATCGCCGGGTCGAGCCCGGCGATGACGCTTGCAAGGACCCGATCATGGCAACGCACAAACTGCTTCTTCTCCCCGGCGACGGCATCGGCACCGAAGTGATGGCCGAGGTCAGCCGGCTGATCGACTGGCTCAACCAGGCCGGCGTCGCCAGCTTCGAGACCGAGCACGGCCTGGTCGGCGGCGCCGCCTATGACGCCGACAAGGTGGCGATCACCGACGCCACCATGGCGCTGGCGCAGGCTTCCGACGCGGTGATCTTCGGCGCGGTCGGCGGCCCGAAGTGGGACGGCGTGCCGTACGACGCCCGCCCTGAAGCCGGCCTGCTGCGGCTTCGCAAGGATCTCGGCCTGTTCGCCAATCTGCGGCCCGCGGTGTGCTATCCGGCGCTGGCGGATTCCTCGAGCCTCAAGCGCGACGTGGTCGAAGGCCTCGACATCATGATCGTGCGCGAGTTGACGGGCGGCGTGTATTTCGGCGAGCCGAAGACCATCACCGATCTCGGCAACGGCCAGAAACGCGCGGTCGACACCCAGGTGTACGACACCTACGAGATCGAGCGGATCGGCCGGGTCGCCTTCGACCTCGCCCGCAAGCGCCGCAACAAGGTGACCTCGATGGAGAAACGCAACGTCATGAAGACGGGCGTGCTCTGGAACGAGGTGATCACCGCCGTGCACGACCGCGAATACAAGGACGTCCAGCTCGAGCATCAGCTCGCCGATTCGGGCGGCATGAACCTCGTCAAGTGGCCGAAGCAGTTCGACGTCATCGTCACCGACAATCTGTTCGGCGACATGCTGAGCGACATCGCCGCGATGCTGACCGGCTCGCTCGGCATGCTGCCGTCGGCCTCGCTCGGCGAGATCGACACCAAGACCGGCAAGCGCAAATCGATGTACGAGCCGGTGCACGGCTCGGCCCCGGACATCGCCGGCAAGGGCATGGCCAACCCGGTGGCGATGCTGGCCTCGTTCGGCATGGCGCTGCGCTATTCGCTCGACATGGGCGCCCTCGCCGACAAGCTCGACGCCGCGATCGCCGTGGTGCTGGCCAAGGGCTTGCGCACCGCCGACATCAAGAGCGAAGGCACCACGGTGGTGTCGACCTCGCAGATGGGCGAAGCGATCGTCGCCGAACTGCAGGCGCTGCACGGCTGACGCCGGCGCTCGCGGGCTTGCCTCGCGAACCCGCTCTCCCGAGTATGCGATGGACCGCCGGGGAGCCCGGCGGCGACGTTGCAGCAGGAAACACAAACGCCCGCCGGATCGGCGGGCGTAGTCGTTTCTGGGGTGGTGACAGCCGGCGGAAGGTGCCGCGGCCGGATCAGTACAGCGGGAATCCGGTCGGATAGCCGCCGAGATCGGAGGCCGGGTTGAGCGGCTGGCGATCGATCGGGCGCTGGCCGTTCTCGCGGGCGAACGAATAGCCCGGCGGGAAGGCATAGTCGGAGAAGTGGCGCTCGCCCGGCTGCACTTCGGTGCCGGCATCGAGCCAGGATCGCTTGGTGACGTAAACCCGGGTGCGCGGGCCGGCCTGATAGACCCGGTTCGGGCCGCGGGCGCCGTAGCGGATCTGGTCTGAGGTGTACCCCCGCTTCTTCGGCGCGGCATCGGCAGTGCTGGCGCCGATCACGGCGACGGCGGCTGCCGCGAGCAGCACCGGCAACAGTCTGGCGGCAGTGGATTTCACGAGCATCGGAGTCCCCATCGGCAGGCACATTTCGAGTCAGGCCCTTTGTAGCCGCCGGCGCGGGGCCGCCACAAGGTCAATCCGGCAACACCGCCTGACAATCCTTCAATCTCCGGCGTGCCAAAATGTTGCATGAAGTCCAGCGCGTTAACCGCCGCTTGCGAATCGGTGCCGGGGCCGCTCAGAGCCGCCGCGGCGGCCGCGCCGGCCGGGTATCGACGGTCTGCGACACCGGATCGGCCGAGCAGCGGCCCGGGCGACGGACCATGGTTTCGACGAAGGCCTGGGCCTCGGCCGAGGGCAATCGGCCTTTGATGACGATCCGGTCGAGCATGCAGGCGAGCGCCGACGGGCTCGGCCGGGCGCCGTTGGCCTCGCAGAACCAGCCGCGATAGGTGAAGCTGCCGGTGTCGAACCGGCTGGCGAAACCCATGCAGAGCTTGGTCCGGCCGTCGACCTCCGCCTCGAAATGGGCGGCGCGGACCGGCCCGAACCGCGTCTCGAGATCGTAATGCATCGCCGGATAGGCGTAGCGGGCGCGCGCGAACTCGCGGATGTCGGGGAGCTGATAGAACGACGCCGAGGACAGATTCTGCACGGTCTGCGACGGCATCGTCACCAGCAGGCGGAAGTCGGTGTCGCGGTCGTAGATCCGACCGTACTGCACCTCCTGCTGCCAGCCGAGACCGGATTTCCAGGCCTTGCTGCTCGGCTTCAACCGCGCCAGCTCCGGCACCGCAACCTGCACCGGCTCCGCCGCCATCGGAACGATGCTCGACACCACGCTCCAGCCGCGCCACACCGCCAGCGCCACGATCCCGAAGAACAGGGTGCCAACCAGCAGGAAGGCATAGCGGATCGCAGTCCCGGCGTAGCCGATGGTCGCCCGGATCTGATCACTCATCGCGGCACCCCATGCAATCAATTGAGCCAATCAATTGAGCGACAGCCGGCCTCGCAGCGCCGGGTCGTTCGCGGAAGAAATCCAGTCGGCTGCGACGGACGGCCGGGCGGCGCGGTCGCAGCCGCCGCGACGCAGCTCGGCCCGGGCAAACACGTCGGCGATGGCGGCGTCGCCGCCGGCCGACAGCAGCACCAGCCGGTCGAGCATGCAGGCGATCGCGGCGCGGCGCTCCGGACGCGTGTCGCCGCGGCAGGAGAAGCCGGAGATCCGCAACTTCGCGGCCGCGATCGGCTTGACGAAGCCGAGGCAGGCGCCGGCTGGGGCGTCGCCGCCGGTCAGGCTGAAAAGGGGCACCGGGCCGAATTTACTGTCGATCACCCCGGCGGTCTCGACTGCCGCCGTTCCGCCCGGGTCCATCCGGGCGACCAGTTCGGCTTCCGCGGTCGTTCGCGTCGTCTCGCCGCCGGCCCGGTAGATTTCGATTTCGGCCGCCGCCGGTTCGCCCGGCGCGGCGATCCGCACGATGTCCTTGCGGCCGCCGTCAGGATGCCGAAGCACCTCGTGGGTTTCGGATTTTCCCGGCCAGTCGAGTTGGCTGACGGCGAAGGCCGGGGACGAGCGATCGGCGACGCTCCATCCCGGAGCGGTCGGTGCAATGGTGGCGGCGGTGATCGCTGCGTCGGTCAGCGGATTGGCGGCGTAGAACACCACGATCCCGATCAGCGCCAGCGCCCCGACATAGGCCAGCATCCGCAATATCGTGTCCCGGCATTCGGCGGCGAAGCCGGCCAGCGCCGGATCAATCCGGGAGCGGGAGGCGGCAGCGCGGAGGGCCGGGTTGCTTCGCATTGCGCGGGCTCGAATGGGTACTACGTTGTGTCCGCGGCGTTTCTCGCATAGAAGCGCTGACTTCTCCTTGTTGCGGCCTGCCGCAGCGGAGCAAATTCCTTCGGAGAGTGAACGATGGGTTACAAAGTCGCAGTAGTGGGTGCGACCGGCAATGTCGGGCGTGAGATGCTCGCCATTCTGGACGAACGCAAGTTCCCGGCCGACGAGGTGGTGGCGCTGGCATCGCGTCGCTCGGTCGGCGTCGAGGTGAGCTACGGCGACAAGACCCTGAAATGCAAGGCGCTCGAGCACTACGACTTCAGCGACGTCGACATCTGCCTGATGTCGGCCGGCGGAGCCGTGTCGACCGAATGGTCGCCGAAGATCGGCGCGCAGGGCGCGGTGGTGATCGACAACTCCAGCGCGTGGCGGATGGACCCGGACGTGCCGCTGATCGTGCCGGAAGTGAACGCCGCGGCCGCCGCCGGCTTCACCAAGAAGAACATCATCGCCAATCCGAACTGCTCGACCGCGCAGCTCGTGGTGGCGCTGAAGCCTCTGCACGACCACGCCAAGATCAAGCGGGTGGTGGTGTCGACCTATCAGTCGGTGTCGGGGGCCGGAAAGGATGCGATGGACGAACTGTTCTCGCAGACCAAGGCCGTCTACACCAACGACGAGCTGGTGAATAAGAAATTCCCCAAGCGGATCGCCTTCAATCTCATCCCGCAGATCGACGTCTTCATGGAAGACGGCTTTACCAAGGAAGAGTGGAAGATGATGGCCGAGACCAAGAAGATTCTCGACCCCAAGATCAAACTGACCGCGACCTGCGTGCGGGTGCCGGTGTTCGTCAGCCATTCCGAAGCGGTCAATATCGAGTTCGAGAACCCGATCACCGCCGACGAAGCGCGCGAGATCCTGCGCAAGGCGCCGGGCTGCCTGGTGATCGACAAGCACGAGCCGGGCGGCTACGTCACGCCGTACGAAGCCGCCGGCGAGGATGCCACCTACATCAGCCGCATCCGCGAGGACGCGACGGTGGAGAACGGCCTGGTGCTGTGGTGCGTGTCCGACAATCTCCGCAAGGGCGCGGCGCTGAACGCGATCCAGATCGCCGAAGTGCTGATCAACCGCAAGCTGATCACCGCCAAGAAGAAAGCGGCGTAGTCATCAACTCGGCAGTGTGGGCAGAGCGCGTAGCACGTGCCCACGCACGACCGAGCCATGTGACGGGTGGGCACGGCGCGACGCGCCTCTGCCGCCCCACGGATCTTGCGATGGCCGGGGCTCGTCCCCGGTCATCTGCTTTCATGGTGCGCAACGGTACTGACGAAATCGCGCCGGCGCGTTAAGCTGACGCGAGCTCCACCGCCGACGGCCACGCCATGACCGACCAGCCCCCATCGCCGACGCCCACCTCCGCCGCCAAGCGCGTCGAACGCGGCTTCGAGACCGTGCTGTTCAACAGCCGCTGGCTGATGGCGCCGTTCTATTTCGGCCTGGTGATCAGCCTGCTGGTGCTGCTGTACAAATTCGTGGTGCTGCTCGGCGAACTGATCCTGCACGCCACCCTCGCCAAGGAGTCCGACATCATCCTCGGCGTGCTCAGCCTGATCGACGTGTCGCTGACCGGCAATCTGGTGCTGATCGTGGTGTTTTCCGGCTACGAGAACTTCGTCTCACGGATCGATCCGGGCGACCATCCCGACTGGCCGGAATGGATGACGCGCGTCGACTTCGCCGGGCTGAAGCAGAAGCTGCTCGCCTCGATCGTCGCGATCTCGGCGATTCAGGTGCTGAAGGCATTCATGAACCTCGATACCGGCTACGACACCACCAAGCTCGCCTGGCTGGTCGGCATCCATCTGGTGTTCGTGGTCTCGACCCTGATCATGGCGCTGTCCGACCGCTGGGGCGGCCACGCCGGCGATAAGGGCGGACATTAGCCGTCCATCGTTGACGCCGCTTCCGACCAAGCCCCATCCGCGAACCCCGCCCATGGCGATCCCTGCCATCACTTCGCCACGCCGGCCTTCTCGCGTAGTGCGTCGATGCGTTTCGAAGCTTCGGCTTTGCTCAGCCCGTCCTGATAGGCATCCGGCTGATGCGCCTGCTCGCTCAGCGTCTTCAAGTACGACGCCTGTGCGCCGGTCATCGGCTCGTCGCCGCTGACCCAATCGTCGGGGTCCTTCTCGGTGTTGGAGCCGGTCGCGATTTTCGGATTGTCCATGGCAGAACCTCGTGCGTTTGCCGGTCAACGCACGAGGTTCATGCTCCGTTCCGACGCGCCACAACGGGCCTTACTGACGTCCTTCCGTCTCACAGCACCTTCAAGGCGGGCACAAACTGCTTGCTGTCTTGTTCGAGTACATACAGCTCGCCGTCGGCGACGCCGAAATAGGCGCCGTGGAGTTGCAGCTTGCCGCGCTCGACCAGGATCTTGATGCACGGGAAGGTCATCAGGTTTTCGAGGCTGCGGAACACCGCGGCCTTCTCGATCCGGGTGCGGAACTCCTGCACGCTCTCATGGTCGCGCTGCTCGACCACCTCGCCCGGCTTGGTGAACATCTGCATCCAGCGGCCGATGAAGTCGCTCTCGGTCAGCGGCGGGGTCTTGTCGGTGAAGGCTTTGATGCCGCCGCATTGGGCGTGCCCGAGCACCACGATGTGCTTCACCTTCAGCACCTGCACGGCGAATTCCAGCGCCGCGGACACGCCGTGGGCGCCGCCATCGGGCTCGTATACCGGCACCAGATTGGCGACGTTGCGGACCACGAAGATCTCGCCCGGGCCGGCGTCGAAGATCACCTCCGGCGACACCCGCGAGTCGCAGCAGCCGATCACCATCACTTCCGGCGACTGACCGCGCTCCGAGAGTTCGCGATAGCGGCTCTGCTCGGTCGGCAGCCGCTGGTTTCGGAACGCTTCGTAACCCGAGATCAGGGACGTCGGAAAAGAGGTCATCGGCGCGGTCTCTCCATGAGTTGGAACATCAGCGCGTATGCGAGCGGGATGGTGCGACCAGGATACGCGCGCGCCTGATCCCGCACCGATAATCACAGGATGCGGCCGCGAACAAGCCTTCCGGCCCGGCGGCCGGGATGCTATCGCCTCGGGCGATTTTCGTTTCGTCAGGGGGAACCATGATCCGACCGCGCCGCAGCCTGCTGTTCATGCCGGGATCGAACGCGCGAGCGCTCGAAAAAGCTCGGCTGCTGCCCGCCGACGGCCTGATCCTCGACCTCGAAGACGCGGTGGCGCCGGACGCCAAGGACACGGCGCGCGACCAGATCGCCGCGGCAGTGGCCGCCAAGGGCTACGGCAAGCGCGAGATCCTGGTGCGGATCAACGCACTGGACACGGCGTGGTGGCAGGACGACCTGGCGATGGCGGCGAAGGCCAGCCCGGACGGCATCTTGGTGCCGAAGGTCTCGACCGTCGAAGACATCGCCACCGTCGGCAACAAGCTCGCCGAGCTCGGCGCCGATCCGGCGATCCGGGTCTGGATCATGATCGAGACCGCGCGCGGCGTGCTGCACGCCGAGGAGCTGGCGGCGCAGAAACACGACCCGAAGTCGCGGCTCGACGGCTTCGTGTTCGGCCCGAACGATATTTCGCGCGAGACCGGCATCCGGATGCTCCCCGGCCGCTCCACCATGCTGCCGATGATCACGAAATGCGTGCTTGCCGCCCGGGTGCACGGCCTGATCGCGCTCGACGGCCCCTACAGCGACATCGGCAATGTCGATGGCCTCGCCGAGGAATGCGCCCAGGCCCGCGACCTCGGCTTCGACGGCAAGACCCTGATCCATCCCGGCCAGATCGACGCCTGCAACGCCGCCTTCACGCCGCCGGCCGAAGACGTCGCACAGGCCCGCAAGATCCTCGCGGCGTTCGACCACCCCGACAACCAGGGCCGCGGCGCCATTCAGCTCGACGGCCGCATGGTCGAACGGCTGCACGCCGAGATCGCCAGGAAGACCATCGCGATCGCCGACGCGATCGAGACATCGGGCCGGTAGGGCCGAGAGCAAAGCGTCACAACGTACGGTCATTCCGGGGCGCTCACGAAGTGAGCGAACCCGGAATCCCGTGGTTATTGTGCGACCGAAGGTGCCTCGAACGACGAGATTCCTGTATCTGCGAGGTGCTGGTGCATAGTCAGCACGACAGAGGCCGCTCGGTAGATTCCCGGCCGATCATCTCGCCGTAACCCGGTGCGGGCGCCTCTGTCGGTGTTGC
>NZ_UFQQ01000014.1 GCF_900218015.1 Rhodopseudomonas pentothenatexigens
TCGATACAATTGGCACCGGCCCCACGGCGGCATAAAGTCACAAATACCCATCAGCCGCCTCGGCCTGTCCGAGGACAACCTGTTGAGGCTCCACATCTAGGGATCGCCGGCCTGATGGCCAAAGGCTTTCACTGGCTTTAAGGCTTTCACTGGCTTTGACAGCGCCGCCCGTCATTCAGAGGCGCTCGTGCCAGCGCGCGAATGCCGATGCCAGTGGTTCTCCGTCGTCGGCCCGTCGCCGAACTACCCGCCGCCGGTGTAGCTCTGCACCAAGCTGCCTGCGACCAGCGACCAGCCGTCGACCAGCACGAAGAAGATCAGCTTGAACGGCAGCGACACCACGACCGGTGGCAACATCATCATGCCCATCGACATCAGGATCGAGGCGACCACCAGGTCGATGATCAGGAAGGGCAGGAACAGCAGGAAGCCGATCTCGAACGCGCGCTTCAGCTCCGAGATCAGGAACGCCGGCATCAGGATGCGCAGCGACAGTTCCTCCGGCGTCGCCGGCGGCGGTTCGCCGGACAGGTCGAGAAACAGCTTCAGGTCCTTCTCGCGGACGTTCTTCTGCATGAATACCCGCATCGGTCCCGACGCCCGCACCAGCGCGTCGTCGACGCCGATCTCGTTGGCGATCAGCGGCTTGATGCCGTCGTCATAGGCCTTCTGCAGCGTCGGTCCCATCACGAAGGCGGTGAGGAACAGCGCCAGCGCGATGATCACGGCGTTCGGCGGCGCGGTTGCGGTGCCGAGCGCGGTGCGCAGCAGCGACAGCACCACCACGATCCGGGTGAACGACGTCATCATGATCAGGATCGACGGCGCGATCGACAGCACCGTGAGCAGCGCGATCAACTGGATCGCACGCTCGGTCACGCCGGGGCTGCCCTGGCCGCCGAGGTTGATACTGATGTCCTGAGCCGACGCAGGCGCGATCGCCGCGAGCAGCGCGACGATCAGAACCAGAAAACCAATGAAAACTCTACGCGGGCCTGCCGAGGCGCTCACGAAGGCGACTTCGGGCGGCCGAGCAGCGCCGCCATCTCGTCTTCGAGGCTTTCGAAGCCGGTCTTGCCGGCGGCCGGTGCCGCGCTGGCGGCAGGCGGCTCTTCAGCAGCCGGTTCGGCGGCGCGCGGCGGCAGGGACGGTGCCTCGGGTGCGACCGGCGGCGCCGGCTCGGGAGCGGTGGGCGGCCGGCGCAGCGCGGCCTCGAGCCGGGTCGCCATCTCGGCGAGATTCTGGTCGGCGGCGGAGAGCGCCGCGGAGGCTGACGCCGCCGGCGCGGCGGCGGCCGGCGCAGATGGCGGAGCTGCAGACATCTGGGGCGCAGGAGGCGTCGGACGTTCCATGCGAGGCGCGGGCGCCGGTTTGGGTTCGGGACGCGGCGGCCGCGTCATCGCCGGTTCGGCGCGCGGGCGGGGCGCCGGATCGATCCGAGGCTCCGGGCGCGGCACCGGGTCGATTCGAGGCTCAGGCCGCGGTGGCTCCGGACGCATGATCGGGGGATCGGCCCTCATGATCGGCGGCTCCGCCCTCATGATTGGCGGCTCTGCCCGCTGCATTGGCGGCTCCGCCCGCTGCATCGGCGGCATCGGCGGTTCTGCACGCGGCAGCGGCGGCATCGGCGGTTCGGGGCGGGCGATCGGTTCCGGCACCAGGCCGGCGAACGGATCGGCCGGACGCCGCTCGGGCATCGCCGGCGGCGCGCGACGCGGCTCCTCGGCGAACGCTGGTCGCGACGGCCGCGTCGGAATCGGCGGCAGTTCCGGTTGCGGCGGCTCGGCGCTGTCGTCCCATTGCCCCGGCTCCGGAGGCGCCAGACGCGGCTCGACGCCGCCCCGGGTCGGCAACTGATCGCGCGACGGGCTGGCGCGGACGATGTTCGGCTCGATCACGATGTCGCTGGGCCCGCCGATCATCAGCAGATGCTCGACATTGTCCCGGCGGACCAGCACCAGCCGCCGGCGGCCGTCGACGGCGGCGGCGTCGATCACCGCCAGCCTCGGCATGCGGCCTCGGCTGGCATTGGTGCCGAGCCGATTGCCGGCGAACCGGCGCACCAGCCAGGCGGCGGCACCGATCAGCGCCAGAACGGCCAGAAATGCGAGAAAGAACATCAATGGCTGCGATGACATGCTGTATCCCCGGCAAACAACGCTGGCGCTCCGGCACAACCCGGAAGCGCCCTTTCCGGAGTGCGAACGCGACCAGTTGCGGTGGCGCGCGGCGGACCGCTTCGATCCTTCTTAATAATCCCCGGCAAGAACTGCCATCCGATTTTTCTCACAATCCACGAATCATGCCGGCCAAGCCCCGATTTTGAGCGAGCGCGGCTGCCGTCGTCGCGTTGGGCCGGCGGCCTCCGGAATCTCTTAACCAGTCGTTAACCATAGGGGCGGCAAATTCTGCCTACCCGGCGGATTCGCGTAGCGGCAAGACCGGGGTGGAGGCCGTCATGCCGATCAATGATCTTCCCACACTGGCGGCGCTGCGTACCCGGATGCAATGGCATCAGGAGCGGCAACGCGTGCTGGCGGACAACATCGCAAATTCCGACACGCCCGGCTTCAAGCCCCGAGATCTCGTCGAGCCGACCTTCGATCCGACCGGCCGGCCCGCTGCTGGATCCCCGGTAGGCTCGCTCCCCATGATGCGGACAAGCGCCACTCATATCGCGGCGTCGGGTGGAACCGAGAGTTTTTCGCCGGATCGGAAGGGCGGCATCCAGACCCGTCCGACCGGCAACGCCGTCAATCTCGAGGACGAAATGCTCAAATTGTCGTCCAACCAGGGCGGCTACGCCGCCGCCACCGCGCTCTACAGCCGCAGTCTTGGCGTCCTGAAAACCGCCCTCGGCAAGCGCTGATTCGGGCCAAGCGGAGAACGACGATGGCTGACGATGCAATGGACTTCTCGAGGTCGATGGCAATTGCGACCTCCGGCCTGCGTGCCCAGGCCGGCCGGATGCGGGTGATCTCGGAAAACATCGCCAACGCCGATTCGACCGCGCAGGCCCCGGGCGGCGATCCGTATCGCCGCAAGGTGCCGACCTTCACCTCGGCGCTCGACCGTTCGCTCGACGCCCGGGTGGTGGCGCTCGGCCGGGTCAAGCCGGATACCTCGGCGTTTCGCGTCAAATACGAGCCGACCAATCCGGCCGCCGACGCCAACGGCAACGTCAAGTATCCCAACGTCAATCCGGTGATCGAAATGACCGACATGCGCGATGCGCAGCGGTCCTACGAGGCCAACCTCAACGTCATCAGCGCGACCCGGCGGATGATCCAGCGCACCCTCGACATTCTCAAATCCTGATCCGCCTCTTCAGCATCGCACCAGGACAGTGACTCATGGCCTCCCCGATTTCCGCAGCAAATGCCTATGCGAGCCTCGCCCGTCTGGCCAAGCCGACGGGCGCCGACAAAGCGGGCCAGGATGCCCCGTCGTTCGGCAATCTGGTCAAACAGGCGATGGACAGCGTGCTCGATTCCGGCCGCAAGTCCGACGCTCAGTCGATGGCGATGGCGTCCGGCAAATCCAACGTCATGGACGTGGTGACTGCGGTTGCCGAAACCGATGTCGCGGTGTCGACGCTGGTGTCGGTGCGTGACCGGGTGATCCAGTCCTACGAAGAAATCATGCGGATGCCGATCTGATCCGCGAAGCGGGCGCGACGGTCGTTCATCGTCGTCATGCCCGGCCTTGTGCCGGGCATCCACGCCGCACCGACGGCGCCGCGAACAAGACGTGGATGGCCGGGACGAGCCCGGCCATGACGGGCAAATCCAAAGGAATAGCGAAATGACCGGCCCCGAGACCCTCGACGTCGCCCGCGATGCGATCTGGACCATCGTGGTGGTGTCGGCGCCGCTGATGGTGGTCGGCCTGGTGGTCGGCGTCGCGGTGTCGCTGGTGCAGGCCCTGACGCAGATCCAGGAACAGACCCTGGTGTTCGTGCCGAAAATCCTGGCGATGTTCCTCACGCTGGTGCTGGCGCTACCGTTCATGGCCGACGCGCTGTATTCGCAGATGCTCCGGATCTCGTCGCGAATCATCGGCGGTTGACGCATGATCGGAGCCCGCGCCGCGTCGCCGGTCGTGTCCACCGTCGTCCCCATGGGCGGCGGTCGCGTGGACAAGGCCGGCGTGCGCCGCTCCGAGCCAGATTGCCGCGATGCGCATCGACCTGACGTTCCTGCCGGCGCTCGCCGCCGCCTTCATGCTGGTGTTCGCCCGCATCGGCGCGATGGTGATGCTGATGCCCGCGCTCGGCGAGAGCAACATTCCGACCCGTATCAAGCTGTCGATCGCGCTGCTGCTGACGCTGATCATGCTGCCGCTGCACCGCTCGGCCTATCAGGTCGACATGTCGTCGCTGACGCCGATGCTGGTGCTGTTGCTGCAGGAGATCGCGGTCGGCATCGTGCTCGGCGCCACTGCGCGGGTGACGCTGTCGGCGCTCCAGGTCGCCGGCGCGGTGATCGCGCAGCAGCTCGGACTGGGCTTCGTGTCGGCGGTCGATCCGACCCAGGGCCAGCAGGGCGTTCTGGTCGGCAATTTTCTGACGTTGCTCGGCGTGACGCTGCTGCTCGCCACCGACATGCATTTTCTGGTGATCCAGGCGCTGAGCGACAGCTACAAGGTGTTTGCGCCGGGCGAACTGCTCAACACCGGCGACGTCGCGGCGCTGGCCACCAAGGCGTTTGCCGCCGCCTTCAAGCTCGGCCTGCAATTGTCGGCGCCGTTCCTGGTGTTCGGCCTGGTGTTCAACATCGGCCTCGGCGTGCTGGCGCGGCTGATGCCGCAGATGCAGGTGTATTTCGTCGGCGTACCGCTGTCGATCGTGATCGGCTTCATCGTGCTCGCGGTGGTGCTGACCACGATGATGGGCGCCTTCCTCGGGTATTTCGGCGGCGTGATGCACGATCTGATGCCACGCTGACGCTCGGCGTCGTTCGGAGCTGAACGATGTCCGAGGACAGCGACGAGAAAACAGAAGAGCCGACACAAAAGAAACTCGACGATGCGCTCAAGCGCGGCGACGTCGTCAAGAGCCAGGAGGTCGGCACCTGGTTCCTGATGGCCGGCGCGACGCTGGTGCTGTCGTCGTTTCACGAGTCGATCGGGGTCGGCATCCTCGCCCCGTTGCGCAATTTGATCGAAAAGTCCTGGATGCTGCGGGTCGACGGCGACGGCTTGATCGCCCTTGCCAAGAGCCTGTCCTACGCGACGCTGGCGGCGGTCGGCATTCCGCTGTTGATGCTGATGCTGGTGGCGATCGCCGGCAATATGATCCAGCATCGCCTGGTGTTCTCGGCCGAGTCGCTGACGCCGAAATTCAGCAAGCTGTCGCCGCTCGAAGGCGCCAAGCGGCTGTTCGGCAAGCAGGCGCTGGCGAACTTCCTCAAGGGCCTTTTCAAGGTGGTGGCGCTCGGCGTCGTGATGGTCGCGGTGCTGTATCCGGAGCACGACCGCCTCGACGCGCTGCTGACGATGGACGTCGCCTCGCTGCTCGGCGTCACCGTGGCATTGACGCTGAAGCTGCTCGGCGCGGTGGTGGCGATGCTGGCTTTCGTCGCGGTCGGCGACTACTTTTTCCAGTATCGGCAGTGGCATGAGCGGCAGAAGATGTCGCTGCAGGAGATCAAGGACGAGTTCAAGCAGTCCGAAGGCGATCCCCACATCAAGGGCCGGCTGCGGCAACTGCGCTATCAGCGGATGAAGACGCGAATGATGGCGGCGGTGCCGGGCGCCTCGGTGGTGATCACCAACCCGACCCACTTTTCGGTGGCGCTGAAATACGAGCGCGGCATGTCGGCGCCGATCTGCGTCGCCAAGGGCGTCGACGCGGTGGCGCTCAAGATCCGGGAAGTGGCGAAGGAGCACGACGTGCCGATCGTCGAGAACGTGCCGCTGGCGCGCGCGCTGTACGCCACCGTCGAGATCGAGGACGAGATCCCGGTCGAGCACTACCAGGCCGTCGCCGAGGTGATCGGCTATGTGATGAACCTGAAGCGGGCCTGGTCCGGCCGCAGCAATTGAGACGGACGATGATCGGGCCGCAAAGGTCGGGCGAAGCGGCACGCCGCCCACGCAGCGCGGCCCTCCGAAACCGCTGCGGCGTCGCCGGGAAGCGGTTGGGCAGAGGATGTACTTGCGTTTCCGGCCGCGATTCAGGCAGGTGGAGCCGCGCCGCCGGGTGCCTGGCGGGCGAGGGACCGGTTCGGTGACCATGACCATCAACGACCATCAGGCTCCGTCGGAGCCGCAGCCGGCATCGCCGGAGCCGGCTCGCCGCGGCGGCAGCATCGCGCTGGTGCTGCTGCTCGCCGGCGCCATCGTGGCGGCGGCCGTGGCGTTCATGACGCTCGGCCGCACCGAGGCGCAGCCTTATATCCTCGGCCTGTTGGCGCTGCTGGCGATGGTCGGGCTGTTCATGCTGTTCGCCTTCGCGGCCGGCATCATCGGCTTTGCCGACCGCGCCGCCGAGGACCCGATCCTGCGCGCGATCCCCGAAAACGCCTTCGACGGCATCGCGGTGACCGACGCCGGCGGCCACGTCGTCTATGCCAATTCGACCTATCTGGCGCTGACCGGAGCGGCGGCGATGCAGGACGTCCGCCCGGTGGAGCGGGTGTTCATCGGCAATCCCGACGTCTCCGAGGCGGTGTTCCGGCTGCTCAAGGCGGCGCGCGAGGGCCGGCGGCTGCAGGAGGAGGTGCGGGTCGCCGGCGCCGACGGCAGCCAGGGCCGCTGGATGCGGCTGCGGGTGCGCCCGCTCGGCACCAGCAAGCGCGAAGCGCGGCAGACGGTGTGGTCGATCGCCGACATCACCCGCGACCGCGAGCGCCAGGAGGACGTGTTCCAGACCCTGCAGCACGCCATCGAATATCTCGACCATGCCCCTTGCGGGTTCTTCTCGGTCAATCCGGCGGGCAATCTGGTCTACGTCAACGCCACGCTGGCCAACTGGCTCGACCACGACCTCGCCGAGATCGGCTCCGGCGGCCTGAAGCTGTCCGACGTGGTCTCCGGCGACGGTGCCGCGCTGCTCACCTCGATCGTGCCCGAACCGGGCAAGGTGAAGACCGAAGTGTTCGACATCGACCTGAAGAAGCGCGGCGGCCAGACCGTGCCGGTCCGCCTGTATCACAAGCTGGCGTTCGGCGCCGACGGCACCCCCGGGCCATCGCGCACGCTGGTGATCAGCCGCGCCCGCGACGATCGGCTCGATCCGCAGCGCGCCGCCGAGATCCGCTTCATGCGGTTCTTCGATCAGACGCCGATGGCGATCGCGACCGTCGACAAAGCCGGAGCGGTGGTGCGGGCCAATGCCAGGCTCGCCAAGCTGGCGCAGAGCCTCGATCCAGCCGGCGCCGCGGCGTCGAAATCGATCCTCGCGGCGGCCTCGGCGCGCGATCGCGCGGTGCTGGCGGGCGCGATCGAGCAGGCTGCCAAGGGCCAGGCCGACATCGCGCCGGTCGAGGTGATGCTCGACAGCGCCAAGGAGCGTTGGGGCCAGTTCTTCGTCACTGCGGTGGCCGACGAGACCGACAACGAGGCGGCGATCGTCCACATGCTGGAGACCACCGAGCGCCGCGCGCTGGAGAACCAGGTCAACCAGGCGCAGAAGATGGACACCATCGGCCAGCTCGCCGGCGGCATAGCGCACGACTTCAACAACGTGCTGTCGGCCATCATGATGGCCAACGACTTCCTTCTGAACGCGCACAAGCCGACCGATCCGTCGTTCCAGGACATCATGCAGATCAAGCAGAACGCCACCCGCGCCGCGACCCTGGTGCGGCAGCTCCTGGCGTTCTCGCGCAAGCAGACGCTGCGCCCGCAGGTGCTCGACCTCGGCGAGGCGCTGACCGACATCGACCGGCTGCTGAAGCGGCTGATCGGCGAGAAGATCTCGCTGGAGATGCAGCACGGCCGCGATCTGTGGCGGACCAAGGCCGACGTCTCGCAATTCGAGCAGGTGATCGTCAATCTCGCCGTCAATGCCCGCGACGCGATGCCGGACGGCGGCAAGCTGACGATCCGCACCGCCAACGTCACGGCATCCGCGGCCTCGCAACTAGGCCACAACGGCATGCCGGCAGCCGACTATGTCTGCGTCGAAGTCTCCGACACCGGAACCGGCATCCCGCCGGAGATCGTCGACAAGATCTTCGAGCCGTTCTTCTCGACCAAGGAGGTCGGCAAGGGCACCGGGCTCGGACTGTCGACGGTGTACGGTATCATCAAGCAGACCGGCGGCTTCGTGTATGTCGATTCGGAAATCGGCAAGGGCACCACGTTCCGCATCTATTTGCCGCGTCATGAAGCGGCGGCCGAGCCCCAGCCGGAGGCACACGCCGCTGGCGGCGCTGCGCCCGAGGCGACGCCGGCCGCAGCCAAGCCGCGCGCCGACCTGACCGGGCAGGGCACCATTCTGCTGGTCGAAGACGAGGAGGGGCTGCGCTCGCTCAACGCCCGCGGCTTGCGCTCGCGCGGCTATCAGGTGATCGAAGCCTCGAATGGCGTCGAGGCGTTGGAGGAGTTCGACGCGCATGGCGGCGAAGTCGACCTCGTCGTCTCCGACGTGGTGATGCCGGAGATGGACGGTCCGACGCTGCTGAAGGCGATGCGCGGCCGCAACCCTGAACTGAAGATCATCTTCGTGTCCGGCTACGCCGAGGACGCGTTCGAAAAGAGCCTGCCGGACAACGAGCAATTCGCCTTCCTGGCCAAACCGTTCGCGCTCAGCGCGCTGGTCGCCAAGGTGAAGGAAACGATGGAGTCGAATTGAAGCGCGGGCGCCGGTTCGCAGGCCCGCGGCGCAGCGGCGTCGTCGACCCGGCGCGACCGGCCATCGCGGTGACGATCGCCTCGATACGCCAGCAATACAATCTTCACAGTCGAAGACTTAGGAGTGCGTATCAATCCCGCTGATCCGCGCGCTCCCGGGAGGGGCGCCAAGCCCGGAGAACGATGGTGAGTGCATGGCGAACCGTCACCATGGCGTTCGTGCTGCTGGTCAGCACGGGATTTGAAACCGCAGTTGCGGCCTCGCCGGCCGATCCGATCGAGGTGACTTCCGGCGTCAGCTACGTCTATCTCGATCGCTGGGATGTCGACCGGCTGAACCGGATCCTGCAGGCCGACACTCCGAAATTTTCCGGCGTGTCGGTGACCTACAGCCCTCCGCGCAACGCGGTCAGGCTCTACCGCGTGACCTATTCGTCGGTCGTTCCGGAACGTGGCAACAAGCCGATCGTCGCGACCGGGCTGCTCGCCGTACCGGAGACCGGCGGGACCGCGCTGCCGATGATCTCGTATCAGCACGGCACCGTGTACGGGAAGAAGGAGGTGCCGTCGTTTCCCGAACAATCGCCCGAGACCGAGCTGATGATCGCCCAGTTCGCCGGGCAGGGATACATCCTGATCGGCGCCGACTATTTCGGCATGGGCGCCTCCGACGAGCCCGAAGGCTACATGGTCAAACGCAGCCATCAGCAGGCCACCTATGACATGCTGCTGGCGAGCCGGGCGGTGCTCGCGCAGATGAAGCTGGCCGACAGCAAGCTGTTCCTGGCGGGCTGGTCGCAAGGCGGGTTCGTCACGATGGCGATGCTGGAGAAGCTGGAAGCCTCGGGCGTGCCGGTTCAGGGCGCTGCGACAGCGAGCGCGCCGGTCGACGTGTCCGTCGCGTTGAACGGCTTTCTCAGCTTTCCGCGCAAGAACGACGCCTCCTGGGTGACGACGTTGTTCATCCTGTCGTCGTTTTCGTTCGAGAACTACTATGGCGTGCCGGGGCTCGCCCGGTCGCTGATCAACGACGCGTATTACGACATATCGCGCAAGGCCTACGAGCGGCAGCCGTTCGACGCCGCCGACGTTCCGACCGACCTGCACAAGCTGGTCCGCCCCGAATATTTCGATTCGCAGTACTTCGCCGCGTCGGCCTACGGCCGGCTGGTCGCCGAAACCACGGCGTATCGCTGGATCATCAAGACCCCGGTGCGCAACTATTATGGTGAGAGCGACGAGGCGATCAGCGTCGGCCTGGGACGGCTGGCCGCGACCTATCAGCACGCGATCGGAAACGGAAATCAGCTGGTTCAGGCGATTTCCACCGGGCCGACCAGCCACCGCGGGACCTTCGCCACCGCGGTGCCGCAGTGGAAATCCTGGTTTGACGGCCGTTGAATGCCTTGTTGCGGCCGTGTCGGCTGGCCACGGACACGCTGCAGCCGTCTGCTGCGACCGTTCGCTGCGCCGCACCGCACAACAGGCCGGCCACCGATCGGCGCATGCGTACCGCGACCGAGAGCCGCAGGCCCCGAAGCCGCCTGCGGCGTCAGGACCGCTTCCCTTTTGGCGGCTACTGCCCATTTTAACAGCGTTTCCCCCTGCCGGGGATTGAGGGAGTGACATGAATTTCTTGCATCGCATGCGCGGCGTTGTCGCTGCTCTTGCCGTGACCATGGCTTTGGCCCTGCCGATGGCGATGGTGCTGTCGTCCGAAGCCGACGCCCGGGCCGGCCGCAGCGGCAGCATGGGCTCGCGCGGTTCGCGCAGCTTCGCAGCGCCGCCGAGCACCAACACCGCGCCGGGCGCCGCTCAGCCGTTCAACCGCACCTACAGCCAGCCGGGCAGCCCCGGCATGAACGCGCCGGCCGCAGGCGCCGCCAACAAGGGCGGTTTCTTCAACCGTCCGGGCATGGGCATGCTCGGCGGCCTCGCCGCCGGCTTCCTCGGTGCCGGCCTGCTCGGCATGCTGTTCGGCGGCGGCTTCCTGTCGGGTCTCGGCAGCTTCGCCTCGATCATCGGGCTGGTGCTGCAGGTCGTGCTGGTCGTGATCCTGGCGCGTCTGGCCTGGGGCTGGTGGCAGCGCCGCAAGAACCCGCAGGCGGCCTATGCTGCGGGTCCGGCGGCCGGCCAGGGTCCGCTGCCCGACGGCGCTCACGCCATGGACCAGCCGGCCAATCAGGGGCCGCAGCCCGCCTATCGGAGCGGGTTCGGCTTCGGCGGCGGTGCCGGCAACGACCGTCCGCTGGAGATCAAGCCGGACGACTACGAGGCGTTCGAGCGGCTGCTCGGCGAGGTGCAAGCCGCCTGGTCGAACGAGGACATCGACCGGCTGCGCCAGCTCGCCACTCCGGAAATGGCGTCGTACTTCGCCAAGGACCTGGAGGAGAACAAGGCCGCCAACGACATCAACAAGGTGTCGGATGTGAAGCTGCTGCAGGGCGATCTCGCCGAAGCCTGGCGCGAAGGCGAAACCGACTTCGCAACCGTGGCGATGCGGTTCTCGCTGGTCGACAAGACCCTGGAGCGCGGCACCGACCGTCTGGTTGCCGGCAGCGAGACGCCGATCGAGGCGACCGAGATCTGGACCTTCACCCGGCGTCCCGGCGCGAACTGGGAACTGGCGGCGATCCAGCAGACCAACTGACGCTCCTTCGCCGGAGCGACCCGTCATCGAAGCGCCGCGGACCTTCCGCGGCGCTTTTTTGTTAGCCTGTGGGGGCTGCCTTTGCGAAAGGGCCGCGCGCGATCACCACAGGGGACCGAGCCGATGGCTTATGACTTGTACTACTGGCCGACCATCCAGGGGCGCGGCGAGTTCGTGCGGCTGGCGCTGGAAGAGGCCGGCGCCGGCTATGTCGATGCCGCCCGTCGCAGCAAGGCCGGCATGGCGACGATGATGAAGCTGATGCAGGCCGAGCAGGGCACACCGCCATTCGCGCCGCCGTTCCTGAAGGCCGGCAAGCTGACCATCGGCCAGACCGCCAACATCCTGCTGTATCTCGGTGGCCGCCACGGCCTTGCGCCCGCCGGCGAGGCGGGCCGGCTGTGGGTGCATCAGCTCCAGCTCACCATCGCCGATCTGGTGCAGGAGGTGCACGACACCCACCATCCGATCGGCACCATGCTGTATTACGACGACCAGCGGAAGCCGGCGAAGAAGCGGACCGCCGAGTTCTGGGACAACCGCGCGCCGAAATTCCTCGGCTACTTCGAACGCCTGATCGCCGGCGGTGGCGGCGCGTATCTCACCGGGCGCAAGCTGAGCTATGCCGACCTGTCGCTGTTCCAGATCGTCGAGGGCCTGCGCTACGCGTTTCCGAAGCACATGAAGCGGTTCGAGCGCGACATCCCCAAGCTGGTCGCACTCCGCGACCGCATCGCCGAACGCCCGAACATCGCCGCCTACCTCGCCAGCGACCGCCGCATCCCGTTCAACCAAGACGGCATCTTCCGGCACTACAAGGAGCTGGATAAGTAATAGCTTGTCGGGTGGCGCTCGATCTCTCCCCCAAGTCATTCCGGGGCGCGCCGACAGGCGCGAACCCGGAATCTGACCCGAGCACAACAACTTCGAGATTCCGGGTTCGCGCGTTTCACGCGCGCCCCGGAATGACGCCGGTGGAGTTGCGCGAGCCTACCTGTGCCGGCCGTCGATCGGCGTCATCGTCAGTTGCGACAGCTCGATGCCGTCGATGCAGGAGACGTTGAGAGCGACCACTTCGGAGCCGTCCGGCTTGGTGCCGCGCGCGAACACCTCGACGCCGCATTCGCCGCAGAGCTGGTGGCTGATCGCGCGCTTGTTGAACAAATACTCCTTCAGGCTCTCCGCCCCGGCGCGGAGCTGAAAGCTTTTCGGCGGCAGGAAGGTGAAGTGCAGCCCCTTCTTGGTGCAGATCGAGCAGTTGCACGCCGTGACCATCGCCAGGTCGGTGGTGCATTCGAACCGCACCAGGCCGCAATGGCAGCCGCCAGTCAGGACTTTGACGCCGCTCATGAGGACACTCCGCTGGTCGCGCCGGCGGAGTCTAGCAGAGCGCGGCCTATCGGCGATAGCCCGGCCGGACTCGCCGCGCCGACGACAAAGCCCCGCGCGAGGCGGGGCCAGTCGTCGTGTCGGAGTTCGCTGCGCCGCGCAGCTACGCGATCTGGTCGACGCGCGTGCCCTGACCGGGCGGCAGCGCCGCCTTCGGCGGCTGGATGCTGGTCGTGTCGTTGTCGTCCTTCGGCGGCGGAGGCGGCGGTGGAGGGCTCGCCTGCGTCGTCGGTTTGGTGACCTGGGTCGACGACACGCTCGAAATGCTGTCCATCAGTCTTTCCTCGTGTTGGCCAACGTCCCCCGGAGAGATGGGACTGTGGCGGCCACGGCGCCACGCATGTGAATCCCGTTCCCGCCGGATCAGGCGCAGGATCGCGCGAGCCGGTGAACGTTGCGCGCAGGCCGGTGCCGGCATTTGCCTCAAATGCCGTGCGCCCGGCGTGCCGGCGCGAAGCCGCGCGGAGAACGCCCGCAAGAACAACGAGCTGCGGTTGCGGGGCGATCGGACGCGCGGTGCCGGCCTCGGGATCGTACCAGCGCGATGGCGCGCCGCCGCTTGCCGGCCGCGCTATTCGCTGCTGTCGCGGGAAATCGAGATCGAGGCGGCGGTCTTGGTCCGGGCGCAGCGCATGTCGAGCCGGCGGAACCGGGTCTTGATGTCGTTGCCGCGCAGGATGCCGACCCGTCCGAAGCAGCGCTTCACCCCGCGCAGCGTGTCCTGCTTCGGGATGGTGAACACGATCGCGGCGGCGCTGGCGATCAGCTCGACGAATGCCGGCGACGGCTTCCGCGACGGCGCCTCGCCGAAAACCTCGTTCTTCACCGTCCGGCTCGGGCACCCCAGCCGCAGCGCCTTCGCGGCCGGATGCGACAGATAGATCGTATTGGCGGCGGTCTTGCCGACCGCGACCCCGGCGATCTGCGCCTTCAGCGTGCCGGCGAGGTCGTCGCAGCGGTCGGCCCGGGCCGGCGAGGCGGCTAGCGACATCACCGCGACGGCAAACCCGGCGAGCCACGCGGCGCGGTCAGGCAAGCGGAACGAGCGGTCGGCAAATGCGATCATCAAACCCTCCGCGATCAGTTCGGGGCGAAGTCTCATAGCGGAGGGCGGCGGAAATGCAAACTGCCCCACCTTCTGCTGACTGCTGCGCTTGATGGACGCTGTTGAGGCCGTACAAAAGTATGGTAACATAGCCATACCAGCGTGGCGGTCGGCCGATGACGAGCTTCGAGTGGGACGTCACCAAGGACAGGCTCAATCGCGCCAAGCATGGCGTCGGCTTCGCAGAGGCTCAGCTCGCATTCCTCGATCCATCGCGCGTGATCGCCGAAGACCTCGGTCACAGCCAGACCGAGCAGCGCTATTTCTGTTTCGGGAGAGTGGGACCCGGAATTCTCACGGTGCGTTTCACGTGGCGCGGCGATCAGATCCGGATCTTCGGCGCCGGCTATTGGCGAAAGGGAAAGGCGACCTATGAAGAAATCAACGGTCAAATATAGCAAGGGAGAGATCGGCCGCGTTCGCGTCGTCGACGATTTCCTGCCGCCGCCGGATCAGCTCGTGTTGCGCGAAGCCAACGTCAAGGTGACCCTCAGCCTGTCTCAGCGCTCGGTCGATTTCTTCAAGCGTGCCGCGGCGAAGCAGAACGTGCCGTATCAGCGGATGATCCGTGCGCTGGTCGACGCCTATGCGGAGAAGCAGGAGGGACGACGGTAGTTTAGCCGGGCGACGGCTGGCCTGCTCCCCTCCCTCCCGTTTTGAACCCTTCAAAATCCCGCCGAAACCGCCTAGACAGGGCCGCGAATTTCCCCATTCGAGGCCCTGTCCATGAACGCTCCCACGCCGATTCCGTCCGCCGCCACCCCGGTTCCGCCCTACAGGCACACCCCGCTGTTCCCGCTGGGCAAGGACGACACCGTCTATCGCAAGATCACGTCGGAGGGCGTGCGGGTCGAGAAGGTGCTCGGGCGCGACATGCTGGTGGTGGAGCGCGAGGCGCTGCGGGCGCTGAGCGAGGCGGCGTTCGGCGAGATCAATCATTATCTCCGGCCGGGGCACCTGAAGCAGCTCCGCGCCATCCTGGACGATCCGGAGGCCAGCCCGAACGACAAGTTCGTCGCGCTGGATTTTCTGAAGAACGCCAACATCGCCGCCGGCGGCGTGCTGCCGATGTGCCAGGACACCGGCACCGCGATCATCATGGGCAAGAAGGGCGCGAACGTCATCACCGACGGCGACGATGAAGCGGCGCTGTCGGAAGGCGCGCGCGACGCTTACTTGCGCCGCAATTTGCGCTACTCGCAGGTCGCGCCGCTGTCGATGTTCGAGGAGAAGAACACCGCCAACAACATGCCGGCGCAGTGCGAGATCTACGCCGAGGGCGACGACGCCTACAAGTTCATGTTCATGGCCAAGGGCGGCGGCTCGGCCAACAAGAGCTTCCTGTTCCAGGCGACGCCGTCGCTGCTGACGCGCGACCGGCTGCTGGCGTTCCTGAAAGAGAAGATCATGACGCTCGGCACCGCGGCGTGCCCGCCCTATCACCTCGCCATCGTGATCGGCGGCACCTCGGTCGAGACCACGATGAAGACCGTGAAGCTCGCGTCCGCGCGCTATCTCGATGCGCTGCCGACCCACGGCTCCGAACTCGGCAACGCGTTCCGCGACGTCGAGATGGAGCAGGACATCCACAAGATGACGCAGAGCCTCGGCGTCGGCGCGCAGTTCGGCGGCAAGTATTTCTGCCACGACGTCCGCGTCATCCGGCTGCCGCGCCATGGCGCCTCGCTGCCGATCGGGCTCGGCGTGTCGTGCTCGGCCGACCGGCAGATGCTCGGCAAGATCACCAGGGACGGCGTGTATCTGGAGGAGCTGGAGCACAATCCGGCGCAGTATCTGCCCGAGGTCGAGCAGGCGCTCGGCGACGAGGTGGTCAAGATCGACCTCGACCAGCCGATGAAGGACATCCTCGCCACGCTGACCAAGTATCCGACCAAGACCCGGCTGTCGCTGACCGGCACCATGATCGTGGCGCGCGACGCCGCCCACGCCAAGCTGCGTGACCGGCTGGAGAAGGGCGAGCCGCTGCCGGACTACTTCAAGAACCACCCGGTGTACTACGCCGGCCCGGCCAAGACGCCCGACGGCTACGCCTCCGGCGCGTTCGGTCCGACCACGGCGGGGCGAATGGACTCGTTCGTCGATCAGTTCCAGGCGGCCGGCGGCTCGATGGTGATGGTCGCCAAGGGCAACCGCGCGCCGGCGGTGCGCGAGGCCTGCAAGAAGTACGGCGGGTTCTATCTCGGCTCGATCGGCGGCGCCGCGGCGAACCTCGCCGAGCACTGCATCAAGAAGGTCGAGGTGCTGGAATATCCCGAGCTCGGCATGGAGGCGATCTGGAAGATCGACGTCGTCGACTTCCCGGCCTTCATCATCGTCGACGACAAGGGCAACGACTTCTTCAAGGAACTGAATCTGGGGTGAGGCGTCTCCGCGCGCCCACCACGCGCACCGTCCCTCCGCGCGCGGGCCACGCGCACCGTCATTCCGGGGCGCTCACGACGTGAGCGAACCCGGAATCCGGAAGTCGTTGCGATCAGGTGTCTAATCACTTCGGGATTCCGGGCTCGCTCGCTGACGCGAGCGCCCCGGAATGACTGCCTGGGGCAGGGGCGCTGCCGCGCAGGCGGGGCGCCTTACGCCTTCGTTCCGGTGAACGGGAACGAGCCCATCGGGCCGATGCCCATTTCGCCAGAGATGCTGTCGCTCAGGATATCGTACGTCAGCAAACCCCTTGAAAAGCGAACGTCGTATTGCGTCTCTACCGACTATTCAGCAGCCTTGGGTTGATGGCGGGCTGAATGCAGGAGCGAGGCATGTCGGTTTGGCGGTACGTGATTGTAAACGATGATGGGGCCGCTCCAAATTATGGTCGGCCTCGTTTGATGCTCGCGATCTGAGGGGTGCTCTCAGAGAGTATCGCCTTGTCGACGTGGGAGCCGTTCGCCGAGGCTGTCAAAGACGAGCTGTTAGCACGACCGCACTCGGACAGCTTCCTGAGCGGATGATCGAACTTCGCTCCGTCATTCCGGGGCGCTCACGAAGTGAGCGAACCCGGAATCTCGCCGTTCAGGGCCCTCGACCGGTTCAACGCAGAACATCTCGGGATTCCGGGCTCGCTCGCTGGCGCGAGCGCCCCGGAATGACCGCTTGGGGCAGGGGCGCTGCCGCGGAGGCGGGGCGCCTTACGCCCGCGTTCCGGTGAAGGGGAACGAGCCCATCGGGCCGATGCCCATCTCGCCGGAGATGCTGTCGCCGCTCACCTTGCCGGTGTAGCTCAGCGTCAGCGGCATCGGATTGGTGATCGACAGCTTCCAGGCGACGTCGTCGCCGTTCACGGTGCCGTCGAAGATCTCGCCGGCATCGCCGTCGGCGGATTGCGTGCCGGTGAGCGTGCCGCCGTCGGCCTTCAGCGTCAGGTCGGCCTGCCGCTCGCCCATCGGCGTGCTCATGGTGAGTTTCCAGTTTCCGTCGACTGCCATGTGTTTCTCCCCTTGGTCCCGGCCCTCGTGAGTTCACCGGGCCGCCCCTCTTAGTATGGCCCGGGAGCCGCGAACAAGCCCGAAGGTGCGGCATGGCTGCGGCCAGGGGCCGCGACGGTTTGCGGGCGGTGTCCTGCTCTGCCGACCCTGCATGCAGATACCTGTGGTGCAGTGCAATCGGTGTGCTATCCTATGTCAAGTTTGGAGGACGCCTCGAGGTTTCCCACGCGTTGATGGTGGAGACCCGACATGCGTTTGTCATTTGCAATTCGCGCGCTGGCGTTTGCCGCGCTGCTGCTGGCGACGGTCGGCGGCGCTCCTGCGGTCGCGCAGGTCGAAGTTGTGTCCGAAACCACCGCGACCCGGCTCGAAGTCGCTGCGCTGCCTTCGAGCCCGGGCCGGTTCCTGCTCAGCGCCACCGTCACCACCGGCTTCGGCCACGGCGTCGCCGATGGCCGCATCGTGTTCTACGATCTCACCACCAGCACGGTGCTGGGCTGGACCGACGCCGGCCGGCCGAGCCTGACCGTGGAGCGGCTGGCGCCGGGCCGGCATCTGCTGCGTGCCGATTACGCCGGCAGCGCCAGCCGGCTGCCGCTGATCGTGCTGCCGAGCCAGTCGGCCGAAGTCGCGCTGGATGTCCGGGCGACTCCACGCCTCATCCTGTCGTCGTCGCACCGGGCGCCGCCACCCGGCGCAGTGGTGACACTCACCGCAGCGGTCACCGGCGCGCAAGGCGTTCCGAGCGGCGCAGTCAGCTTCCGCGACGGCGAGCGCGTGATCGCGGCACACGTCCCGCTCGATCGCACCGGCCTCGCCACGTTCACCACCTCGGCGCTGGACGACGGGATCGGCGGCATCTTGGTCGTCTATGATGGCGACGGCCGCTACGAGCCCGCTTCGGCGCGCATCGAGCCGACCGACGAGGGTCCGCTGGCGCAGGCCGACGCACCGCGGATGTGAAAGGCCGGCTTTTGGAGCCGCGCTACGGCTCGGCGGTGATCGGTTCGGCGGCCGGCTGTGCGTCCGCGGGCCGCTGGCGGCTGCGGATCGCCATCCGGAACACCAGATACTGCGCGGCGACCGCCGCCACCTTGAAGGCCGGCGCGATCACCATGACGTAGAACGTCCAGAGCTTGATGTCGCCGGTCAGCGCCGCGGCGATCACCCCGGCGCCGAGCAGCAGCATCAGCGCCGCCCACAGATAACCGGCGATCCGCACATAGTCCGGAATCGCGGAAGCGATCCTCGGCGTCACATAGCGGGCCATCCAGTCGCGGCGCAGCATCAGCACGCCGACCGCGATATGGCCGATGCTCGGTTTGATCAGCATGAAGAACGGGTCGTCGGTCAGCAGCGTCGCGCCGCCGAGCACCACCACCATCGCGACGCTGGCATAGGCCATCACATCGAGCCGCAGGCCCTTGATCCGCGCATAGGCGAATTGCGCCGCCGCGCCGAGCACCGCGACGATCGTCGCCAGGGCGACGTTACCGGTGGAGAAATACAGCACCACGAAGATGATGGTGGAGAAGAAGTCGCTGCCGAGCTTGGCGAACACCGCCTTCATTGCACGTCTCTCCAGCTCGCGCCGCTGGCGGCCAGCCACGGCGGCGCGACATCGGCCCCACGATTGTGCGGGCCCCGTCTGGGGAAGTAAACCGCGGCGGCCCGGCGGCAAGGGCCGGACCCCAACTTTAGAACGAGTTCAGTTTGGCGCGGCCAGCGCGGTGGCCCGGCCGGCTGTGCCGAACGGCCTGGGCTTGTCCTTGCCGCAGGCAAAGCCGCGCGCCAGCTCGTCGGCGGCCTGCCGCGCCAGCTCGTTGGCGTTGCGGTTGGCGGCGACGTCGACATAGGCGACATGGCACACCGGGCCCGGCGGCAGCCGCGTCACCACCAGCATCTGCTTGGTGTTGGGCCGGCCGGCCTTGCCGACATCGTCGTTGTCGGCAAGGTGCCAGCGCTGGATGATCGCGAACGGCTTGCCGGTTCCGTCGAGCCGCCATTCGACCGTATCGGTGGTGGAGTTGAACGGGCCGAACGAGGCGCTGGCCGCCGGTTGGTCGTTGGCATCCTTTCGGTTGCGGCCGACGGTGACGGTCTGGCGCAGATCGATCTCCGCCACCACCACCACCAGCCCGTCCTGGCCCGGGCAGAGCCACTCGCCGGCGTCTTCGTCCTTCCCGGCTGGCCGCACGATGCGGCAGGATTTCGGCGCGGTCGAGCTGTAGACGCTGGTCGCGCCGTCGGCCCGGGCCGGCGTATCGAGTGCCGGCAGGGCGGCGAGGAGGAGCGGCAGGGCGAGAGCAGAGGGCAGTCGCATCGGCAAGCCTCGCATCACATATCTCGTCGGTTCGACGCCGCTCGGCTGGGGAAGGTTCGAGCCCGAGTCCGGGAAAGCACTGCCATTCGTCGCGGAATCGCTCTAGAACGACGCCTTCGTGTGTCCTTTAGCCGCGTTCGAAACGAAGAACCATGCCCCTGTTGTCGAAAGACCATTACCGTGTCGGCCGCTCCAAGACCGGGCTCGGACTGTTCGCCGTCAAGCCGATCAAGAAGGGCGCCAAGATCATCCGCTACGTCGGACCGCTGCTCGATTCGCGCAACAAGAAGCACGAGGGCATCGAGAACAAATATCTGTTCGAGCTGAACAATCGCTGGACCATCGACGGTTCGATCCGCAAGAACGTCGCCCGCTACATCAATCACGCCTGCAAGCCGAACGCGGAGTCCGACGTCAATCCGCGCAAGAAGCGGGTGATCATCCGCGCCGTCAAGAACATCGAGCCGGGCGAAGAGATCAACTACGACTACGGCACCGACTACTTCAAAGCCTATCTGAAGCCGATCGGCTGCAAATGCGCGTCCTGCGAAAAGAAGCGCAAGAAGAAGGCCGCCGAAGCCAGGGCCGAAAAGGCCAAGCTGAAGCTGAAGGCCGAGCGCAAGGCGCAAGCCGAAGCCGAGAAGGCCGCCCGCAAGGCCGCGAAGGCAACCGGCAAGGCGAAGCCGGAAAAGCCGTCGAAGCCGGAGAAGGTCGCCAAATCGAAGGCGCCGAAAGCGGTGAAGGCTAAGACGAAGGTGAAGTCGAAGGGCACCAGCAAGGCAGCGAAGACCAAGGTGGTGACCGCAAAAGCCGGCAAGACCAAAGCGGCCAAGTCGGCAAAGGCCACGTCGTCGCGCAAGACGTCTGCGAGCCAATCCAACAGCAAGTCCAAGGCCGCCTGATCGTCGGCATCGCCTCTCATCGCGTCATTGCGAGGAGGCGAAGCCGACGAAGCAATCCAGACCCGTGCCCGAAGCTGGATTGCTTCGCTTCGCTCGCAATGACGAGCGGAGCGTTAGTGCTTATGCGGCAACGGCTGCCTCGCTCCGCCTCAGCCCGATGAACTGCAACTCGGCGAAGATCCCGACCGCTGTCGCCTGCACCAGCACGAAGGCGATGCCGAGGGCGTTCGGGGCTACTGGCCCGCTGAGCAGCAGGGCCACGCTGCCGAGCGTCCACAGCGCGTTGCCGGCAATCACAATCAGCACCATCGTGCGCGGCAGCACGGCGCGGGTGCCGAGCCAGCCGACCAGGGCGGCGTAGCCGATCAGGAACAGTCCGGTGTCCAGCAGCAGCGGTTCCGGCAGGGCGAGCAGGCGGGACAGCGTGCCGGCCGCAAGGGTCAGCAGCAGCGCCATCGCGCCGCTGACGAGTGCGTCGGCCTGGAGAGCGCGGCGCAGCAGCGCAGACGGGCGGATCATCGAAGCTCGCATCATGGAATATCTCCTTCGGTTTGCAGCGACGCTGCGAAGGATGCCGGGCGGCGCGATCCGATTCGATTACCTGACGGGTCAGAAATGCCTTACCTCGGAGGTCATGGATGCTGTGCGGCGCGCGTGTTAGCCTTCGCGCATGAACACCAACGTGTCTTCGATCAATGCCGCCGTCGGCGCGCAGCCGGTCCGGATCGGCGATTACTTGCGGCAATGGCGGCAGCGCCGCCGGCTCAGTCAGCTCGATCTCGCGCTCGACGCGGAAATCTCGGCGCGGCATTTGTCGTTCGTCGAGACCGGCCGGGCTTCGCCGTCGCGCGAGATGGTGCTGCGGCTCGCCGAACGGCTCGACGTGCCGCTGCGTGAACGCAACGTGCTCTTGGTCGCGGCCGGTTTCGCGCCGGCGTTCCCGCAGCGCTCGCTGGACGATCCGGCCCTTGCCTCGGTGCGGGCCGCGGTCGATCAGGTGCTCGCCGCGCACGAACCGAACCCGGCGCTGGCGGTCGATCGTCATTGGAACCTGGTTTCCGCCAACCGCATGGTGGCGCCGATGCTGGAGGGCGTCGCATCGCATCTGTTGGCGCCACCGCTCAACGTGCTGCGGCTGTCGTTCCATCCGGAAGGTCTGGCGGCGCGCACCGCCAATCTCGGCGAATGGTGCGCGCATCTCTTGGAGCGGTTGCACGCGCAATGCGAGACCAGCGCCGACCCCAAGCTGATCGCGCTGTACGAGGAACTGAAAACCTATCCGGTGCCGGCGCGTGCCGCGCCAATCGCGCCGGATGCGGTCGCGGTGCCGTTTCGCCTGCAGCTCGGCGATGCAGTGCTGAGCTTCATCTCCACCACCATGGTGTTCGGCACCCCGATCGACGTCACGCTGTCGGAGATCGCGATCGAGACCTTCTTCCCCGCCGATGCGATCACAGGGGCGCGATTGCGCGAGCTCGCCGAGCGGCTCTGATCCGCCTTGTCGGGCGTTGCCTGCGCCCCATCTGTGTGGGAGGGTGCCGGAAACGACAACGAGGAGACGCCGATGAGTACGCTGAAGCCGCTGACGATCGACGTAGTGTCCGACGTCGTCTGCCCGTGGTGCTACATCGGCAAGAAGCGCATCGAACAGGCGATCGCATTGGCGCCGGAGGTGCCGGTCGAGCTGACCTACCGGCCGTTCTTCCTCAATCCCTGGGTGCCGCGCGAGGGCATTGGCCGCGACGAGTATCTGACCAAGAAATTCGGATCGCCGGAGCGCTACAAGGAAATCGCCGGCCGGATCGCCGAGGCCGCCGCGCAGGAAGGTCTGGAGTATCATCCCGAGCGGGTGCAGCGGCAGCCGAATACGATCGATTGCCATCGCCTGATCCATTGGGCGAACGCGATCGGGCAGGGGCCGGCGATGAAGCAGCGCCTGATGGAATTGTACTTCCGCGACGGCGGCGATCTCACTGACCCCGAGGTGCTGGTGCAGGCCGCGGCGGAATGCGGGCTCGATGCGGACGACATCCGCGCCCGGCTCGCCACCGATCAGGACGTCGAGGACGTCTCGGCGCAGGCGCAGGAAGCCGCCGAGAAAGGCATCTCCGGCGTGCCGACCTACGTGTTCATGCATCAATACGCGGTGTCCGGCGCGCAGGAGCCGGCGCTGATCGCCCGCGCCATCCGCAAGCTGTCGGCGGAGCTCAACGCCGAAGCCGCGGAGTAATCAGCGTTTCAGCAGCCGCTTGGCGACGTGCCGCAACCGGTCGCGCGCCGTCAGCGCCGCGACGATCGGTGCGAACAGCGGATCGCGCTTGCGCAGCGGCAGCACCAGATCGCCGACCGCGAACCGGCCGCGCCAGATCGGATCGATCATCGGATGCCGGGCGCTGGCGGTGGAGTCGGCGAAGCTGATCTGCGGATCGGCGCACAGATGCCGCGTCAGCGCCAGGGTCAGCAGCACGCCGGGCGAACAGCGCGCAAAACTCTCGTCGATCCCGAGCTTGAAGAAATAGGCCCAGTCGCCGTGGCGCAGCACGATGCCGGCTGCGACCGGCGTCGTGCCGGCCGACAATGTGATCACTTCGCATTGACCGCGCGAGGCCAGCGCGACAGCGGCGCTGCGCAACCGGGCGGCCAGTTCCGGCTGCCGCTTCAGCGAGCTGCCGCCGCGGCCCTTCCAGCCGCTGTCTTCCAGGGCGAGAAACACGTCGAAGGCATGTGCCGCCTCGTCCGCGCTGCGGGCGACGGCGAACCGCACCTCGCCGTGTTCGCCGAGACGCCGTTCCAGCCGGCGCAACTCCTTGAGCTTCTTGGCGCCGAGGCCATCACGCAGCAGCTCTTCGGCGTCCCGCGTGGCGTCGAGGCTGGCGCGGGTCCAGCCGCGGATCAGCCGCGGGCGAAGGCCGTCCGCGGCGAGCGCGCGGGTGAAGGCCGCCACCGCTTGGCCGTCGCGGGCGACGTCGCGCAGCACCAGCGCGCGGTCACCGGTGGCGCGAGCCTGCGCCAGCAGTTTCGCAGCGGCGTCGTCAGCGGCGTCTCGATCGAGCAATGGCGTGTCCAGCGAACGGAACGGATCGGCCGACACCAGTGCCGGCAGCGGCAGGCGGAACGCGCGCCAGCACGAGATCACCGGGACGAGGCCGATCAGCCGGCCGACGGAATCGTGCGCGGTCAGCGCACGCGGTGCGGCATGATCGCCATTCGCTGCAATCACCCAGTCCGGCAGGTAGTAACCGTTCGGTTCGATCACCCGTGTCGCCAGATCACACCAGGCCGCTTGGTCGATTGCCGCGACGCCCGGCAGTACGCCCGGCTGTGCCGGCCGCGTCGCGGCGCCGGAACGGCGATGCGCCAGGGGCGTGGCGGGGAAGGTGTCGGCCAAAGCTGTCGGTCCTGCGCTGTGGGGCGCGCCGATCGCTCGAGAGCGGCGCGCGGATCCTCAGCCTAACCGCGCACCCTCAACATCGCCTTGGCGTCCGAGGCGCAATCTGCCGATAGTGTTAACCGCAGCTTTCCCGGCGTGCGGCGCGGGTGTCGATTTGCCACGTCGCGGCGCTGAACCCGAATGCCCGCGCGGGCGACCAAAAGCCGATATCGGCTGGACAAGGAGGCGCCATGCGACGCGCGATGCTGACAACCGCGGCGCTGGCCGCGACGGTGCTGTTTGGAGCCGCTGCGGTCGCGGCGGAAACCCGGGTCGCGCTGGTGATAGGACAGTCGGCCTATCGGGCGGTGCCGCCGCTGCCCAATCCGGTGAACGATGCCAAGGCGATCGGAACCCTGCTGGGCGATGCCGGCTTCGAGGTGATCGAAGCCACCGATCTCGGCCAGAACGAGCTGCGTGCCAAGCTCGGTGATTTCGCCGCGGCGGTCGCATCCAAGGGGCCCGACACCGTGGCGCTGATGTTCTACGCCGGCCACGGCATCCAGGTCGACGGCGAGAACTATCTGATCCCGGTCGACGTCGATCCCAAGCGTGAGGCCGATATTCCGCTGCAGGCAGTGCGGCTCAACGACGTGCTCAACACGCTGAGCTCGGTGCCGAGCAAGACCCGGATCATCATGCTCGATGCCTGCCGCAACAATCCGTTCCCGAGCATCAACAAGACCACCGGCCAGGGGCTGGCACTGGTCGATACCAAGTCCGGCGCGCCGGGCACTCTGCTGTCGTATTCGACGTCGCCGGGCGCCGAGGCCGAGGACGGCAATGGCACCAACAGTCCGTACACCACCGCGTTGTTGAAGGCCGGGCGCGAGAATGGACTGAAGATCGAGGATACCCTCAAGCGGGTGCGGCTCGCGGTCAATCAGGCGACCGAGGGCCGCCAGACGCCGTGGGAGAGCTCCTCATTGGTCGACGACTTCCAGTTCTTCACCGTGACCGCCGCGGCGCCCAGCGACAGTGAGGCGCCGAAGCCGCGCACGGTCGAGGAATGGCGCGGCTTTCTGAAGGGCAAGCCGGTCGATCAGGCCAACGCGCTGATCGTCTCCGATGGCTCCGCCGACGCTTACGAGGCGTTCGTGTCGCTGTACGCCGAGCCGCCGTTCGCGCCGGATGCCAAACGCTGGCTCGACCGCCATCGCCGGATGCAGGCCTGGAACCGGGCGGTGCTCGTCAACACCGGCTCGGCCTACACCGCGTTCCTGGCCGAGTATCCCGCCAGCGATCTGACCGCGACCGCACGCAAGCTCGCCGAACGGCTGCGCAACCGGCCGGACACCGCGGTCGCCGTGCCGACGGCCGCACTCGCCACCCCGGTGGCCGCCGCGGCGGCGCTGACCTGCCCGTGCGGACCGACACCGCCGGCGCTGCAGAAGGTCGAACCGAAGAAGACCGACGTGAAAAAGACCAAGAGCCGGGCCGAACGCGACGACCCGCCCAAGCGCGGCGGCAAGAAGGCGTCGCGCAGCCGGGTCTATGTCGAGGAAGAGGACGACGACGTCGTGGAGGTTCGCCGGCCGCCGATCTACGCGGTGCCGCCGGGGCCGGTGATCCAGTTCGGCGGCGGCTTCCGCGGCGGCTATGGCGGTGGCCCGAGCCGCGGCGGCGGCAGTTATGGTCCGAGCCGCGGCCGTTACTGAAGCGCCGGTTCCGACAAATCGCGAGGCCGGCCCGGGAAAGCACCCGGAGCCGGCGCCCGCGCGCTCACAGCATCGCGAACGCGCTCGATACCATCGCCACAGGCTTGCGGTCGGCGGCACCCAGCAGCGTGACCCGGCCGAAGCTCATGGTGCGGCCGAGCCGGACCAGGCGGGCGTCGGCGATCACGTCGGTCGAGGCCACCGCTTTCAGGAAATGCGTGGTCTGATCGACCGTGGTCATCGGCCGGAAACCGCGGTTGCCGGCGCAGACCGCGAAGACCATCGCGGTGTCGGCCAGCGCCATCAGCGCCTGGCCGCAGACTACGCCGCCGCTGCGGCACAGCCGCTCGGAAAACGCCATCCGCAGGGTGGCGCCGGGTTGCCAGTCGGCAGGGCTGGCGGCCGGCGGATCGAGCTCGAGCCTCTCGACCGACAGGCCGAGCTCCAGCACCCAGGGCGCGAACGCCTCCCGCAGCATCCGCTGCGCCTCGTCGAGGCCGAACTCCGCCGTCTGCTGCCCTGCCATGCGTCTCTCCCTGACCCGTTGATTATCCGCGTGTTTCGCGACGTTTCGCAGCATCCCACCCGATTCGGCACGGCTTGAAAACGACACCGTCGATCCCTTAAGTTCGGCGACATCCGAAGGGGGCACGATGGTCAGACGAGTGGCGTTGGTGGTCGGCCTGGTGGTCGCGGCGATCATGCTCAATGGGTGCACCAAATGCGGTCCGATCTGGGAGGACTGGCAATCGCCGAAGTCCTGTCGGTCCGATCGCCTGTAGCGCGGCTGCCGGGCGCGGCCTGCGGCGAGAGGGAGTTTGCGATGAAGATTCTGCACGGCGCCGCCGTCCTGGCCCTGCTGGCCGGTCCGGCCTTTGCCCAGAGCGAGGGGCCGCACGTCAATCTGGTACCGGAAATCCAGCACAAATCGCCTGAAGAGAAGGCCCAGGACGCGATCCGGCAGAAGGCCTATCAGGAATCACTGCGTAAGATCCCGGATGCCCAGGCGCCCAACGACCCCTGGGGCGGCGTCCGCGGTGCCGAAGCGAGCCCGCCCAAGGCCAAGCGCAAGGCCCCTCAGGCCAATTAAGCTCGTCTGACGGCCGCTGCCGCCGCGATAGGCAGGTGGTCAAAACGGCACAGATTTTTTCTGCGATTTGAGGATGATGCGCGGACGGAACCCCGGCGTGCGCGACTTGCTGCGCGCCGGCTCCGGCTGAATCATTCGTTTTCGTTCGCAGGATATCACGTGTCGTCAAGCGAGGTGCCGTTCGATCCAAAGGTCTTTCTTCGCAATGCAGGTACGGGGCGCACCGTTCTGCAATTCCGAACCAACCAGACCATTTTCACGCAAGACGAAGCCGCCGACTGCGTGATGTACATCCAGCACGGCCGCATCAAATTGTCGGTGATGTCGGAGCAGGGCAAAGGCGCAGTCGTCGCCATCCTCCAACCTGGACAGTTCTTCGGCGAAAGCGGGCTGCTCGATCAACGCCGCCGCACGACCGCTATTGCGCTGGAAGAATGTACCGTCACAACCATCACCAACGCCACCATGATGACGACGCTGCAGCGCGAACCGGCGATGTGCGAGCTGTTTACCCGCCACCTTGTCGCCCGCAACTCGCGGGTCGAGGACGACTTGATCGATCAGTTGTTCAACAACAGCGAGAAGCGGTTGGCTCGATTGCTGCTGCTGCTGGCCGACGCGGTCGAGGATTCCCGGCCGGTACCGATCGAGATCAGCCAGGAGACGTTGGCGGAGATGATCGGCACCACGCGCTCCCGCGTAAGCTACTTCATGAACAAGTTCCGCAAGGCTGGCTTCATCGACTACAACGGCCGCATCGAAGTGCATCCGACGCTGCGCAACGCGGTGCTGCCCGACCGTCCGCTGGCGGTGGAACTCGCCCGCAAGCCGGAGTGATCGAACTCCGGAGCCAATCGATTATTTCGACTTGTTCTTGTCGCCGAGCAGGCCGCCGGTGCGGCGGTCGACGAAGTGCATCTGCGCACAGGCCGGACAGTGCACCAGCTCGAAGGTGGTCTGCGCCGAGCTTCCGGGGTCTTCCTGCAGCCAAGCCTGGACCTTCATCCCGGTCCGGGGACACTGATAAAGCACATGCGCCATTGGAAGGCCGGTTCCGCCTTAAGTTCTGTAGACGAATTGCCGGGCTTGGCCGTTCGGGCGCTTGATCTAGATCAATTAACGTACCATTTTACCGGTAAATTGCAGATGAATCGGGCGCAAGCTTAATCTGGTACAGGCCCTCGGTGTCTAACGAGAGCCAGACCACCAAATCTCTGATCCTCAAAAGCAAAAGGCCGCCGGCGTGGGATGCCGTGCGGCCTGTGCTGTATTGCTCACCTGGTGATTTGGCGAGTGAGTTACTTGCGGGCGCAGCTCACCTCGATCCGTACCGAGCTGGGGCCGCAGCGTGCGGTCATCACGCCGCCCTCGACCGAGATATTGTCGCTGAACCGGGCCGAGCCGTTGCCGACGCACAGCGCCGATACCAGCGTCTCGTTGGCTTCGCAGGCGGTCGGGCATCCATTGGCCGAACAACTCGTCGACGACACCGTGCGGATGCTGGAGATCGACGCGCCGTCTTTGCCCGCCGGGCCGGCTGGACCGGCCGGGCCAGCAGGACCTTGCGGCCCCGGTTCACCTTGCGGACCGCGGCTACCTTCGCCGCACCCGGCCAGCGCGATGGCCGCGCCTGCCAGTGCGATCAGCGTGCCCATCCGAAATCTGTGCATGGCCTGCCGGCGCATTCCTCTCTCCTTGTTGGTTGATCCAGGTGTTGGGCGGCACTCGGCCGATGACGAATCTGACAGCGGGCGAACCGGACGCCGCTCGACGGAATCCTAGCGCATGTTCGGCCTCGATTGAAACCGACCTGGCCGACGCGATCCCGCTGCTCGATGCCGCCGGTGCGCGGCGCTTGCCGGATGGCGTCGATGCGCCACTGGGACCGTACGGCCGATGCGGAATCGGCGCGGCACCATCGGCGTGGCACCAACGGCGCCGCCGCATCCGTTGGCATTGGTCGCTGCCGTGCCGACCTGCCGATGCATCGGTTTGGTCCCAAAGATCGAGGAGCCCCGAACGAGGCCGTGTCCGGGGCTCCGGTCAAGGTCGAAACTCCCCACCTCTAGAAAGCTCGGCAATGACGGCCATCAGGCTAACGGCGCGGATTTGGCGTTGCCTATGCGTGAGATCAAATACCGTCGGGTTATGAACCGCCCAAGCTACTGCGTCGATCACGCTCGGTGAGCTGAGCGATCAACTGTTTCAGAACCCGCCGGCGGTCTTCGTCGTGGGTTTCCGACAGCAGCCGGCGATATAATTTCAGGTTCTCGTCGCGGATGAAGTTGTCCAAGACGTGCTCCTGTTCGTTGCTCCCGTTGGACGCAGCGGCCATCGCGACGCGTGCGTCCGGCGCTTCCGGTCTCCCGTGGAACTGGATGGCATGGTCAAACTAGTCCGCAAGAAAATGCCTGTCGATCTGAAAACCTGTCCGAAAGTTGCAGGTGAAGACGACGTGGTGTCAGGAAAATCCGGACGCTGCGCTGACGTGTCGGCCGGCGCGTCGGTCTCATCCGAAGGAATGGATGGTGAGGTGGTTCGGCTACGGTAAAGCTTGGCGGACGGTCACTTCACAGGACGATCGAGAGATGAGCTTTTGGTACGTGGTCGATGCCGTCGCGGTCGGAATCATCCTGCCTTGGATCGTCGCGACCTATCGGCTGCTCGGTGCCTTCAAACGCCGCATCGGCGCCGGCCTCGCCAAGTGGGCAATCTACGCCGCACTTTGCGTCCCGGCGATGCTGCTGGTGATGTGGGGCATCCAGAACCTGCGCTGAGTCGGAGTGGCGGCGTTCACAGCCGCTCCGCGTCGCTCCGGTAAACCGCCGACGCCGCGGCCCCGTTGCGGATCCGCCGCGCCTCGGTCATTGCCCGCTGCACGCCGAGATCGGCCGAATCGCTGGAGAAGGTGATCAGCCGGTTGCAGTTCGGGCACTGGGTCTGAAACCCGTCCCTCATGTTCTTGATCTTCTCCCGGAACGGCACCCGGCAGCGGCTGCACAGCACCCGGACCTTGTCCGGGATCTTGGGAGTGGCGAGAAGGCTGTCCATCCAATTAGTTGTGGCGAAGGATGGTTGAGAAAGGCTGAAGGCGTCGGGCGACATGCGGGTCCTCCCCCCCAATCTAGGCTGCGCGCAAAAAAGAACATATTGCGAACTGAGAACAAAAAGGGTACAGTGATTGTGCCGGCTGAGACCGGCGCCTGTTTGTCCGCTTGGCGAATCCGTCCATAAGGAGCACGTTGATGGCTGCCCCCACCGCATTGCGTATCGTCGAAGGTTCTTCCATGGACAAATCCAAGGCGCTCTCCGCCGCGCTGTCCCAGATCGAACGTCAGTTCGGCAAGGGCTCGGTGATGAAGCTCGGCAAAAACGATCGCTCGATGGACATCGAGACGATCTCGTCGGGCTCGCTCGGGCTCGACATCGCGCTCGGCGTCGGCGGCCTGCCGAAGGGGCGGATCGTCGAGATCTACGGGCCGGAATCCTCCGGCAAGACCACGCTGGCGCTGCATTGCGTCGCGGAAGCCCAGAAGAAGGGCGGCATTTGCGCGTTTGTCGACGCCGAACACGCGCTCGATCCGGTCTATGCCCGCAAGCTCGGCGTCAATGTCGACGACCTGCTGATCTCGCAGCCCGACCACGGCGAGCAGGCGCTGGAGATCGCCGATACGCTGGTGCGCTCCGGCGCGATCGACGTGCTGATCGTCGATTCGGTGGCGGCGCTGGTGCCGCGCGCCGAACTCGAGGGCGAGATGGGCGACGCGCTGCCCGGCCTGCAGGCACGCTTGATGAGTCAGGCGCTGCGCAAGCTCACCGCGTCGATCAACAAGTCCAACACCATGGTGATCTTCATCAACCAGATCCGGATGAAGATCGGCGTGATGTACGGCTCGCCGGAGACCACCACCGGCGGCAACGCGCTGAAGTTCTACGCCTCGGTCCGACTCGACATCCGCCGCATCGGTCAGATCAAGGAGCGCGACGAGGTGGTCGGCAATCAGACCCGCGTCAAGGTGGTGAAGAACAAGCTGGCACCGCCGTTCAAGCAGGTCGAGTTCGACATCATGTACGGCGAGGGTGTGTCCAAGATGGGCGAAATCCTCGACCTCGGCGTCAAGGCCGGAATCGTCGAGAAGTCGGGTGCCTGGTTCTCGCACGACAGCCAGCGGCTCGGTCAGGGTCGCGAGAACGCCAAGGCGTTTCTGCGCGCCAACCCGGACATGACCGCCAAGATCGAGGCGGCGATCCGGCAGAACTCCGGGCTGATCGCCGAGCAGATTCTCGCCGGCTCTCCGGAGAGCGATTCCGACGGCGAGGAGCCGGTCGAGGAATAAGCCGCACAAGGCCGGGCGGCCGCACGTCCGGCTTTGTCTGGTCCGAGCCTTCGACGCGAACTCAAGACGGCGAGTGCAGCGCTCCATGTTGCCGGGAGCCCGTTGCGCTCGCCGCATCCGTTTTGGGACGGCTTGATTGCTGCTGGAGACTGAAGATGCTGTGCTGAAACGCTGTTCTCAAACAGACGTCATCGCCGGGCTCGACCCGCGCATCCATAGCGCGCGCAGCGCGATGAACCGAGGCAAGTTGCGAAGAAGATGGATCGGCGGATCGAGCCCGGCGATGACGTCCTCAGCGTGGCGATGCTGCCTATTCAAAGACCGATCTTACTACTCCGCGGCTCGCGCGTAGTCCGCCGCCAGCGCGTAGTCTTCGACCGGCGGACACGAGCAGATCAGGTTGCGGTCGCCATAGACGTTGTCGACCCGGCCGACCGGGCTCCAATATTTGTCGGTGCGCGAATTCGGCGCCGGAAAGCAGCCTTCGGTGCGCGAATAGGGCCGCGTCCATTCCGCCGCGGTGACGTCGTGCGCGGTATGGGGGGCGTGGCGCAGCGGCGACTGCTCGATCGGATAGCGGCCGTCCTCGACCTGCGCGATCTCGCGGCGGATCGCGATCATGGCGTCGCAGAAGCGGTCGATCTCGGCCTTCGATTCCGACTCGGTCGGCTCGATCATCAGCGTGCCCGGCACCGGGAAGCTCATCGTCGGGGCGTGGAAGCCGTAGTCGATCAGCCGCTTGGCGATGTCGTCGACGGTGACCCCGGCGCTGGTTTTGAGCGCCCGCGGATCGACGATGCATTCGTGCGCAACCCGTCCGCGCTGGTTGCGATACAGCACCGGAAAATGCGGCTGCAGCTTTGCTGCGATGTAATTGGCGTTGAGAATCGCGATCTCGGTGGCGCGCTTCAGCCCCGATGCGCCCATCATCAGGATGTAGATGTAGGAGATCGTCAGGATCGACGCCGAGCCCCACGGCGCCGCCGACACTGTGCCGCCGCCGTGCAGGACGCCCGAGGTCGGCTCGCCCTCGGCCGGATGGCCGGGCAGGAACGGCGCCAGATGCGCGCGCACGCCGATCGGGCCCATGCCCGGACCGCCGCCGCCGTGCGGAATGCAGAACGTCTTGTGCAGATTGAGATGGCTGACGTCGGCGCCGTAATCGCCGGGCCGGGCGAGGCCGACCTGCGCGTTGAGATTGGCGCCGTCGAGATACACCTGGCCGCCATGGGCGTGGACGATGTCGCAGATGTCGCGGATGTGTTCCTCGAACACGCCGTGGGTCGACGGATAGGTGATCATCACCGCGGCGAGGTTGGCCGAATGCGCCTCGGCCTTGGCGCGCAGGTCGTCAACGTCGACGTCGCCATGGGCGTTACAGGCCACCACCACCACGTCCATGCCGGCCATCGCGGCGGACGCCGGATTGGTGCCGTGCGCGGAGGACGGGATCAGGCAGATCTTGCGGTGCGGTTCGCCGCGCGACAGGTGATAGCCGCGGATCGCCAGCAGCCCGGCATATTCGCCCTGCGCGCCGGAATTCGGCTGCAGCGACACCGCATCGTAGCCGGTAATCTCGGCCAGCCAGCTTTCCAGCCGCGCGAACAGTGCGTGATAGCCGGCCGCCTGGGACTTCGGCACGAACGGATGCAGGCTGCCGAATGCGGGCCAGGTCAGCGGCATCATCTCGGTGGTGGCGTTCAGCTTCATGGTGCAGGAGCCGAGCGGAATCATCGCGCGGTCGAGCGCGAGATCGCGGTCGGACAGCTTGCGCATGTAGCGCAGCAGTTCGGTTTCGGAGCGATAGTCCTGAAACGCGGCTTGCGTCAGATAATCACTTGTCCGCTTCAGCGTCGCCGGCAGCGCGGTGCCGAGCGCTTCGCCCGTCGCGTGTTCAACCGCGGCGTAGTCCAGCGATCCGCCGAACGCCCGCCAGAGCGCCTCGACAATCGCCGGCGTGGTGGTCTCGTCGAGCGAAATGCCGAGCGAGGTGGTGTTGATCCGCAGGTTGATCCTGTCGGCTTCTGCGCGCGCCACGATGCCGTCACGGCGGTCGCCGACCTCGATGGTCAGCGTGTCGAAGTAGCTGTCGTGGGTGGGCGCGAAGCCGAGCTGCTTCAGGCCGGCCGCCAGCACCGCGGTGCGCCGGTGGACGCGACGCGCGATCGCGGCTAGGCCGTCGGGACCGTGATACACCGCGTACATCGCGTTGATCACCGCCAGCAGCACCTGCGCGGTGCAGATGTTGGAGGTCGCCTTTTCGCGGCGGATGTGCTGTTCGCGGGTCTGCAGCGCCAGCCGGTAGGCCGGCTGGCCGTGGCTGTCGATCGACAGCCCGACGATCCGGCCGGGCAGGCTGCGCTTCAGGCTGTCGCGCACCGCCATATAGCCGGCATGCGGTCCGCCATAGCCCATCGGCACCCCGAAGCGCTGCGCCGAGCCGATCGCGATGTCGGCGCCGAGTTCACCGGGCGGAGTGATCAGCGTCAGCGCAAGCAGATCGGCGGAGACCACGGCCAGCGCGCCCTTTTGGCGCAGCGCCGCGATCACCGCGCGGGGATCGCTCAAACGCCCCGACGAGCCGGGATATTGCAGCAGCGCGCCGAACACGTCGGCGCCTTCCAGTTCGGTCTCCGGATCGCCGACGATGATGGTCCAGCCGAGCGGCTCGGCGCGGGTGCGTAGCACCGCGATGGTCTGCGGATGAGTGTCGGCATCGACGAAGAACGCCTTGGTGTTCTTGGCCGCCGCGCGTTCGGCGAGCGCCATTGCTTCCGCTGCGGCGGTGCCCTCGTCGAGCAGTGAGGCGTTGGCGACGTCGAGCCCGGTGAGGTCGCAGATCATCGTCTGGAAGTTGAACAACGCTTCCAGCCGGCCCTGGCTGATCTCCGGTTGATACGGCGTGTAGGCCGTGTACCAGGCGGGGTTTTCCAGAATATTGCGTTGGATCACGGTCGGCAGGATGGTGCCGTAATAGCCCTGGCCGATCAGCGAGGTGAAGACTTGGTTCTGCGCGGCGAGTTCGCTCATATGCGCCAGCGCCTCGCTCTCGGTCAGCGGTGCGCCGAGCTTCAGCGGCTCGCGATGCCGGATCGCATAAGGCAGCGTCTCGGCGACGAGCTGCTCTAGGCTGCCGGCGCTGGCGGTCGCCAGCATCGCCGCGATGTCCTGCGGCGAGGGCCCGATATGCCGACGCACGAAGTCGTTGGCGGCGTCGATCGGTCGGCGATGCGGCATGCGAGGCTCCTGCGTCGTGAAGCCGAACTGAGTGCCCTTGGCATGCTCTGCGGCTTCTTCAGTGTTCAAGCGATCATCAACTCGTCATGGCCGGGCTCGTCCCGGCCATCCACGTCTTGCATCGATCACCACGTCTCAAGACGTGGATGCCCGGCACAAGGCCGGGCATGACGACTAAGCCGTGTGGGCCTTATAGGCCGCCTCGTCCATCAGACCGTCGAGTTCACTCTTGTCGGCGATCTTCAGCTTGAAGAACCACGCAGCGCCGCCGGCGTCGGAATTCACCAGGCCGGGCTCGGTGCCGAGCGTCTCGTTGACTTCGAGCACTTCACCAGTGATCGGCGCGTAGACGTCAGAGGCCGCCTTCACCGACTCGACCACGGCGGCGGCTTCAGCTTTCTTCACGGCGCGGCCGACTTTCGGCAGCTCGACAAAAACCACGTCGCCGAGCTGTTCCTGGGCGTAGTCGGTGATGCCGATCGTGGCGACGTCGCCCTCGATCTTCAGCCATTCATGATCGGGGGTGTAGAGCGTGGTCATGACAAGTCCTCAGCGCTTGTAGGTGTTCGGAACGAACGGCATGGCGGCGACGCGCAGCGGCAGACGCTGGCCGCGTACTTCGGCGAAAACGACGGTGCCGCGCCTGGCCAGCGCAGACGGCAGATAGCCCATCGCCACCGGTGCATTCAGGCTCGGCCCGAAGCCGCCGGAGGTGACCGTGCCGACCGGCTCGGCCGAATCGGCGCTGGCGAACAGCGGCGCGTTTTCACGCACCGGGGCGCGGCCCTCGGGCCGCAATCCAACGCGCAGCCGCGCGGTGCCGCCATCGAGCTGGCTGAGAATCGCCGACGCGCCGGCGAAGCCGCCAGAACGGGCACCGCCATTGCGCCGGCTCTTTTGGATCGACCAGCTCAACGCCGCTTCGACCGGCGTCGTCGTGGTGTCGATATCGTGGCCGTACAGGCACAGCCCAGCCTCCAGGCGCAGGCTGTCGCGGGCACCGAGCCCGATCGGCAGCACGTCCGGGTTGTCGAGCAGCGCGGCCGCAAGCCGTTCGGCGCCGTCGGCGGGCACCGAGATCTCGAAGCCGTCTTCGCCGGTGTAGCCGGAGCGCGACACGATGCAGGCAAGGCCGTCGAGGCTCAGCTCGGCGACATCCATGAACTTCATCGTGGTGACGTCTGCACAGAATTTCGCCAGCGCGGCTTCGGCCTTTGGACCCTGCAGCGCGATCAGCGCGCGATCGGTCAGCGCAGTGACCTCGCAGGTGTCCGACAAATGCGCGCGCAGGTGCGCCTCGTCCTCGGCCTTGCAAGCGGCGTTGACCACCAGAAACAGCCGGTCGCCGAGATTGGTGACCATCAGGTCGTCGAGAATCCCGCCGGTTTCATTGGTGAATTGCGCATAGCGCTGGCGGCCGGGAGGCAGCGCCAAGATGTCCTGCGGGATCAGCCTTTCCAGCGCGTGGGCGGCGTCTTCGAGCCTGCCGGACTTTGCCCGCAGCTCGATCTGACCCATATGCGAGACGTCGAACAGGCCGGCGGCTGCGCGGGTGTGGAGATGTTCCTTCAGCACGCCTGGCGGGTACTGTACCGGCATGTCGTAGCCGGCAAAGGGCACCATCTTGCCGCCGCGGGCCAGATGCAGCGCATAGAGCGGCGTACGTTTCAAGGATTGGGTGTCGTCACCCGCCAGCATGTCCAGGCTCCCAAGGTTCCCGAGACCGATTTCTCGTCACCATTCGAAGCCCCATCTGTCGCTGTGCCTGAGAGCATTATCCCGTCGGCGGACCCGTCCCGGGATTGCCCGGCAGGGTCTCTTTCCAGATGTCATCCAGCCGCGCGGTCCGTTTGCCTGAGAGTTTCCGGGGCGGTTGCTCCTTCGGCGCCGGCCCCCTCCACTGAAGAATGGGGCCGATCTCTCCCGACGCGACTTAGTCTTAGGTAGGTAGGACACAAACACGGCTTCAGCAAGGCTGTCAACGCGGCGCAGCGAGCTATCAACGGGTCTTCGTAAACGCCCGTGGCAGCGCGCCCGCCGGCTGGCAAACACCTGAATCCATGCCCACTTTCTAGACAGCGCGCGCCCCCGCGTCTAAAAGGCATGACACCGGAAGAGGTGGGTTCGGCGGGCGTTTCGCGGGCATTCCGGGTGATTGGACGAACATGAGCGGCGTTAACGAAATTCGGTCTACGTTTCTGAACTACTTCGCCAAGAACGGCCACGAGATCGTGTCGTCGTCGCCGCTGGTGCCGCGCAACGACCCGACCCTGATGTTCACCAATGCCGGCATGGTGCAGTTCAAGAACGTGTTCACCGGGCTGGAGAAACGCCCGTATCAGCGCGCCACCACCTCGCAGAAATGCGTGCGTGCCGGCGGCAAGCACAACGACCTCGACAATGTCGGCTACACCGCCCGCCATCTCACCTTCTTCGAAATGCTCGGCAACTTCTCGTTCGGCGATTACTTCAAGGAACGCGCGATCGAACTCGCCTGGGAGCTGATCACCCGCGATTTCGGCCTGAACAAGAACCAGCTTCTGGTCACCGTCTATCACACCGACGACGAGGCGGCCGGCTACTGGAAGAAGATCGCCGGCTTCTCCGACGACCGTATCATCCGGATTCCGACCTCCGACAACTTCTGGGCGATGGGCGACACCGGTCCGTGCGGCCCGTGCTCGGAGATCTTCATCGATCGCGGCGAGCACATCTTCGGCGGTCCGCCCGGCTCGCCGGACGAGGACGGCGACCGATTCCTGGAATTCTGGAATCTGGTGTTCATGCAGTACGACCAGGTGACGAAGGACGAGCGCGTGGACCTGCCGCGGCCGTCGATCGACACCGGCATGGGCCTGGAGCGCATGGCTTCGATCCTGCAGGGCGTCGACAGCGTGTTCGACACCGACCTGTTCCGCAGCCTGATCGACGCGACCGCGTCGGCGCTCGGCCGCGGCCCGACCGAGCAGGACGCCGCGTCGTTCCGCGTCATCGCCGACCACCTCCGTTCGTCGTCGTTCCTGATTGCCGACGGCGTGCTGCCGTCGAACGAAGGCCGGGGCTACGTGCTGCGCCGGATCATGCGCCGCGCGATGCGTCACGCCCAGCTGCTCGGTGCCAGCGAGCCGCTGATGTGGCGGCTGGTGTGGGCGCTGGTGCGCGAGATGGGCCAGGCCTATCCGGAGCTGGTCCGCGCCGAGGCGATGATCGAAGAGACGATGCGGCTGGAAGAGACCCGCTTCCGCAAGACGCTCGACCGCGGCCTCGCGATCCTCGACGAGAAGAGCGCCGGCCTGAACAAGGGCGACATGTTCGACGGCGAGACCGCGTTCACGCTGTATGACACCTACGGCTTCCCGCTCGACCTGACCCAGGACGCGCTGCGCAACCGGGGCATCAATGTCGACATCGCCTCGTTCACCGACGCGATGGACCGCCAGCGCGCCAAGGCCCGCGCCTCGTGGGCGGGCTCGGGCGAAGCCGCGACCGAGGCGGTGTGGTTCTCGCTGCGTGAGAAATTCGGCGCCACCGAGTTCCTCGGTTACGACACCGAGACTGCCGAGGGCGTGGTCACCGCGCTGGTCAAGGATGGGGCCGAAGTCGACGCGTTGCAGGCCGGCGACGCGGCTGCGATCGTGACGAACCAGACGCCGTTCTATGCGGAGTCGGGCGGTCAGGTCGGCGACACTGGTGTGCTCAGCGCCGAAGGCGTTCGCTTCGTCGTCACCGACACGATGAAGAAGGCCGGCGATCTGTTCGTGCATTTCGGCACGGTCGAGCAGGGGACGATCAAGCTCGGCGACGCGCTGGCGCTCGATGTCGATCACGCCCGCCGTTCGGCGATCCGCGCCAATCACTCGGCGACGCATCTGCTGCACGAGGCGCTGCGCCAGGTGCTCGGCGATCACATCGCGCAGAAGGGCTCGCTGGTCGCACCCGACCGTCTGCGCTTCGACTTCGTGCATCAGAAGCCGATCACGCAGGACGAGCTGCGCAAGGTCGAGGACATCGCGAACGACATCGTGCTGGAAAACGACGAGGTGGTCACCCGGCTGATGGCGGTGGACGACGCGCGCGAGGCCGGCGCTCGTGCGCTGTTCGGCGAGAAGTACGGCGACGAGGTTCGCGTGGTGTCGATGGGCAAGGCCGCGCGTGAGCACGGCTCCAACGCGCTCGGCTGGTCGGTCGAACTGTGCGGCGGCACTCACGTCAAGCGTACCGGCGACATCGGCCTGGTGTCGATCACTGCCGAGAGCGCGGTGGCGTCCGGCGTCCGCCGCATCGAGGCGCTGACCGGGCGCGCGGCGCGGCACAACGCCAATGCGGCGATCTCCACCGCCAAGCTCGCTGCGTCCGAATTGCGGACCACGCTCGACGACATGCCGGCGCGGATTACCGCGCTGATGGACGAGCGCAAGAAGCTCGAGCGCGAACTCTCCGAGGTGCGCAAGAAGCTGGCGATGGGCGGCTCGGCGTCCGGAGACGGCGTCGCCTCCGACGTGCGCGACATCGGCGGCATCAAGCTGATGGCGCGCGCGGTCCAGGGCATCGAGATCAAGGATCTCAAGGGCCTGGTCGACCAGGGCAAGAAGCAGATCGGCTCCGGCGTGATCGCGCTGGTGGCGACCTCTGAAGACGGCAAGGGCTCGATCGTAGTCGGCGTCACGCCCGACCTGGTGTCGCGGTTCTCGGCGGTCGATCTGGTCCGCAAGGCGTCCGAAGTGCTCGGCGGCAAGGGCGGTGGCGGCAAGCCCGACATGGCGCAGGCCGGCGGTCCCGACGGTTCCAAGGCCGGCGCCGCGCTGGAAGCGATCGCAGCCGCCCTCGGCGGCTGAGAAGGAAGTGCCTATAGCTATCTGATGATCAGTTCGATGAGGGGCTCGGTGAAAATGAAGTCCTCGAAGGTTTCGCGGCGACGCCACTTTGGGCATTTTCCTCCGAAGTTTCTACGGTCGGAATCGCCAAATGAGGGGGTTGATCGCGTACTGCTTCTTGTGGGCGGCGATGGTCGTCGTTCTCTAACGATCACTGATCTGATGTTCGACTATGAAGGCGAGCCATACGCTGTTTTAGACTGGGTCGGGCATCTAAGTACTGACGACCCTCTTTTGTCGATAAGGCTTGATTCTGCGCTTCTCGTAGAATTCGCAGACTGGGCAGCAGATTATCTTTACCTAGGCCAGATTGAGCGCCCAGAGCTACTGCATCAAAAGCCTCAAGCAGCTTCGTCGAATCGCCGAGCAAGAGTTCACCCGGCGTCTTGATGAGCTCAATTTCTGTCGCCGTCACTCGCTTAGCTAATCCCGTGGCCTCCGTCCGTCGTAAAACCACCTGCGACTTAATCTTTGCGTAGAGCTTTTGCGCATCTTGCTTCTTCATCAATTTCCGTTTCATGATAAATGCGCAGTGGTCGGCAATCTGTAGAAGGAGCGACTCGTCCTTCTTTGCAAAGTGAATCGAGTCGACGATGTGCTTCGATTGAAATGCGGTTGCCGGCAGGTCCAGCCAAGAGCGGTCCGTGTATAGTTTGTGGAGTTCTTTGACCTGTCGTCTAATGTCGGTCGAATCTTCAGCAATGAGAAGCGCTACTTCTTGTGTGTTTTCTTGCATCCATCTTTCAATTCTTAGGATGGTCGCGAAGAATGCCCTTGCGAAGGTCAAGGACCTAATGTCCTTATCGGGCATGTTAGGGGTATTCTTCAGTAATGACTTTCGAAATTCCGTTCTGTTTACATATCCAACAACGATTGGCAGCCCAAAGGACGCAGGAATTTCGGCCAATTCGCCCAGCAGTTTGGTTCTTTTTGTAAGAGGCCACTCATTTCGTGGAAATAAGCCGTTTCCGTGCCAAATGTCCTTTGCGTGGAATACTATTGGGGGGCCGTCATGATGGCGGAAGTATTTCTTTGACATCATTGAGAAGTGATCTTCGAGTCTTCTCCATGTTCGATCTGGGTCTATGATTACCCCGGCAACGACGAGAAATGGCTCCTGAGCCTCGTTTGAAATCCCCGCTTCGTCCAAATAGACCAGTCGCATCGTTGATTTCGCTGGTGATTTTGATGAGGTTGATTGTAGTCGATCATCCCCCGAAGGCAAATGATGACGATGAGTAAGTTGGTGTGGCAGGTCGAACAGGCCTGCCACAACGCGTGGCCGAGCTTGCGCAGCGCGCTGGTCGGCGACTGGCTGCTGCGGTTCGGTGACGGCGTGTCGCGCCGGATCAATTCCGCCAATCCGCTGCATGCAGGCGTCGGCACGATCGCGCCGCAGCTCGAGGCGTTCGATCGTCTCTATCGCGCGCAGGGATTGCCGCTGATCGTGCGGCTGGTGTCGCTGCTGCCGCCACAGGTCGAGCGCGAGCTCGACGCCCGCGGCTTTGCGGCCGAAGGCGAGGCCTGCACGCTGTATCGCGATCTAGCGCCTGAGAGCTTCGCTGCCGCGCCGCCGGATGTCACGATTGCTCCGCGCGCCGATGCCGAATGGCTGGCCGCGATCGCGCGGCTGCAGGCGCAGTCGCCATCGCATGCGTCCGTCTATGCCCGCGTCGTCGATGCCATCGCGCTGCCGACAGGCTTTGTCGCGCTCCGCAGGGACGGCCATATCGTCGCAACCGCGTACGGCGTGCTGCACAGCGATCTGGTGGTGATCGAGTCGGTGGTGGTCGACGAAGCGTTGCGCGGCCAAGGCCTCGGCAAGCGCCTGATGACCGCGCTGCTCGGCTGGGCGTCCGGCCAAGGCGCCACCGGCGCCTGCCTGCAGGTCGTAACCGACAACACCGCCGGCCGCGCGCTCTATGCCGGCCTTGGCTTCGACCAGGAGCTCTACCGCTACCACTTCCGCCGCGCGCCGCCGAAGTAACAGCTTCACCTCGTCATTCCGGGGCGCGAGCGGCAGCTCGCGAACCCGGAATCTCGGTCGTGTCTGGCACCGAGCACAACAACCTCCAGATTCCGGATCGCCGCTGCGCGGCGTCCGGAATGACGGGGAGCGTGCATGTGCGAGGCGTCATTCCGGGCTCGCGCCGCGCGCGTCCCGGAACGACGACGCCGTTAATCCGCCGCCACGCCCTCGCGCACGCGCTTCTTCCGGATGTCGCGCTCCTCGTGGATCAGGGCGATCACCTTGCCGGTCGGCACGCCGAGCGACTGCAGCACGGTCGAGGCGATCTCGAAACTCGCCTCCAGCACTTCGCGGATCACTTCGGTAGCGCCGAGCTTGAACAGCCTCGTGGCATGATCGGCGTCGCGGGCGCGCACGATGATCGGCAGGTCGGCGCGTTCGGCACGGGCGGCGGCGACGACGTGTTCGGCCGCGGCGGCGTCGTGCATCGTCACAACCACCGCCGGGGCGTCACCGAGACCGCATTTGCGCAGGAAGGCGCGCTGCGTGGCATCGCCATAGACGACATTGACGCCGGCCTTTCTCGCCCGTGCCACCGCTTCCGCGTCGACGTCGATGCCGATGAACGGCTTGCCCTGTTTGTTCAAGATGTCGCCGACGATCCGGCCGACCCGGCCGTAGCCGACCAGGATGATGCCCGGGGTATCGCCGGGCGTGGGGTCGGTGTGGCCGGCGGCCACCGCGACCGCGTTGCCGGCGTGGGCGCTGGCCTTGCGGCTGAGCCGCGCCAGATAAGGCGTCATCAACATGGTGCCGGACGACACCAGCAGCATGAACTGCTCGACCTCGCGGGTGACCAGACCGCTCGAACTGGCAAGCCCGAGCACCAGGAAGGCGAATTCGCCGCCGCCGGCGAGCAGCAGGCTGGCTTCGGCGATCACCGGGCGCGACAGGCGGAACACCCAGGTCAGCCCGGCAATCACCGCCGCCTTCAGCACGGTCATGCCGATCACCGAGGTGGCGACCATCATTGGATAGCGCGCGACTTCGGCCAGATCGATCCGCATCCCGACCGAGATGAAGAACAACCCGAGCAGCATCCCCTTGAACGGCTCGATGTCGACCTCGACCTGGCGCCGGAATTCGGTCTCCGCCAGCACCAGGCCGGCCAGGAACGCGCCGAGCGCCATCGACAGTCCTGCGACGTGGGTCACCAGCGAGGTGCCGACCACCACGAACAGGATCGTCGCCATGAACAGTTCGCGGTTGTTGGTCGACGCCACCAGCCGAAACAGTCGCCGCAGCACCAGCCGGCCGAAGCCGACGATCAGCAGGATCGCCGCTGCCGCCTGCACCAGCGCCATCAAAAGGCCGAACCAAACCTGACCGGTCCCGATCGACGCGTCGCCGGCCGCGGCGCCGGCCTTGCCGAACACCACGATCAGGAACAGGATCGGCACCACCGCGAGATCCTGCGCCAGCAGCACCGCGAAGATGCTGCGCCCGGCGACGGTGGCCAGCCGCTTCTGCTCGGCCAAGAGCTGCAGCACGATCGCAGTCGATGACAGCGCCAGACAGGCGCCGATCACCAGGCTGGATTCCACCGTGTTGCCGAATGCGAGGGCGATACCGCTGATCGCCGCGGTGGTCAGCACCACCTGCGACATGCCGAGGCCGAACACCAGCTTTCGCATCGTCCACAGCCGGTCGAACGACAGTTCGAGGCCGATGGTGAACAGCAGGAAGGCGACGCCGAGCTCGGCGAGCCGGTCGACCGCATCCTGCGACGTGATGGTGACGTAGCTCAGCCAGTGCACGTCCGCGCCGATCCGGCCGAGGCTGTGCGGGCCGAGCACCAGCCCGGCAACCAGGAAGCCGAGCACTGGGGAGACGCGAAACCGCGTCATCACCGGAATCAATACGCCTGCGGTCCCGAGAAACACCAGGGCTTCGCGGTACACTCCGACACCGTTTTCGACTGCCATCGTTCTTTCAATCACGTCGGTCGGCAGGACCGCGACGATATGGATCAACCCGCCCAAGGCTGCGGCAATAGATCGCGATTCGATGCCCCGCCCAAGAGTATTCGCGGCCGCTGCGTGCACTGCGGCGATCGGTAGCCCATCTCCGGGTGGAAAGTCGCGGCGTCATGCCGCACAACACCAGGATGGAGCATAACACCCCCCTGATTTCTACCATTGTGGCCGGTTTGGTGCTGGCGTTCGCCTTCGGAGTGGTCGCGCAGCGGCTGAAGATATCGCCGCTGGTCGGTTATCTGCTTGCCGGTGTCGTGATCGGGCCGTTCACCCCGGGCTATGTCGCCGACCAGAGCCTGGCCAATGAATTGGCCGAGATCGGCGTCATCCTGCTGATGTTCGGCGTCGGCCTGCACTTTTCGCTGAAAGATCTGCTGGAAGTCAGGGCGATTGCGATTCCCGGCGCGGTGGTGCAGATCGGCGCCGCCACAGTGCTGGGCGCCGGGCTCGGCCATGCGCTGGGCTGGCCGTTCGGTGCCGGCTTGGTGTTCGGCCTGGCGTTGTCGGTGGCGAGTACGGTGGTGCTGTTGCGCGCACTGCAGGAGCGTCGCCTGGTCGACAGCGAACGCGGCCGGATCGCGGTCGGCTGGCTGATCGTCGAAGACATCGCCATGGTGCTGACGCTGGTGCTGCTGCCGGCGGTCGCCGGCATGCTCAAGGGCGAGGCGAACGGCGCAGACTGGCAGTCGGTGCTGTGGCCGGTGCTTCTCACGCTCGGCAAGGTCGCGGCCTTCATGGCCTTCATGCTGCTGGTCGGCCGCCGCGTGATTCCGTGGATGCTGCACTACGTGGCGCACACCGGGTCGCGCGAGCTGTTCCGCCTGGCGGTGCTGGCGATCTCGCTCGGGGTCGCATTCGGTGCGGCGATCCTGTTCGATGTGTCGTTCGCGCTGGGCGCGTTCTTCGCCGGCATGATTCTGTCGGAATCCGAGTTGAGCCAGCGCGCTGCCAACGAGACCCTGCCGCTGCGCGACGCCTTCGCGGTGTTGTTCTTCGTGTCGGTCGGCATGCTGGTCGACCCGGCGATCGTGGTGCGCGAGCCGCTGCCGCTCCTCGTCACCGTGCTGATCATCGTGTTCGGCAAGTCGATTGCGGCGTTCCTGATCGTGCGGCTGTTCGGCCATCCCAACATGACGGCGCTGACGATCTCCGCATCACTGGCGCAGATCGGCGAATTCTCGTTCATCTTGGCTGGGCTCGGCGTCGCCCTCGGCCTGATGCCGGAGCGTGGCCGCGACCTGGTGCTGGCCGGCGCGATCGTGTCGATCATGCTCAACCCCCTGATGTTCGTTCTGCTCGATCGCTTCAGCGCGCGGGCCGCGGTAGCGGCCGAAGTCGTCAAGCAGGCCGCTGCTGCTGTCGCTGCCGCAGCAGCGCCCGCGCCGCCGCGTGGCCACATCGTGCTGGTCGGCCACGGCCGTGTCGGCTCCAACGTCAGCGCCGCGCTACGCCGCGCCGGCATCGAGGTGGTGGTGATCGAGAACGACGACGAGCAGGCGGTGCGGCTGCAGCGGGAGGGCATCACTGCGATCAACGGCAACGCCGCCGCCCAGGAGATCCTCGACGAGGCCGACGTCGCCCACGCCCGCGGTCTGCTGGTGGCGATTCCCAACGCGTTCGAAGGCGGCCAGATCGTCGCCAAGGCGCGTGCGGCCAATCCCGGCCTGCAGATCATCGCCCGGGCGCATTCGGCCGAGGAGGTTACACATCTGAAAAGCAACGGCGCCACGCTGGTGATCATGGGCGAAGACGAAATCGCCCGGGCGATGATCGCCAGGCTCGGCGTCGGCGATGCCGGTACCACCGCAGGCGCGCCGGCCTGACGAGGCTGCGGCGCTTGCCGTGCAGGCGCTACTCAGCCGCGCCGCCGCCGCCGCGCGATCCACAGCCAGAGCCCGGTGGCATACAGCACCGGAAGCGCAATTCCGCACAGGAACACCGCCACCTGTCCGGCCACACCGAGCCGCAGATCGGCGTGGAGCGGGTTGAGCCAGTCCCGCCGCAACGCCGAGTCGGCGGCGACCGCCTCGACGATCGGCGTGGCACATCCCGTCCGCACATCCATGGTGAGCTCGTTGTGGATGGACGCCGGTGTCCGTGACCTGATCCGATACGCGCCGGCCGGTCCTCGCGGCAGGACGACGCCGACGATGTGGGCGCCCGGCTCGGCCAGCGCCGCGGCTGCCAGCGCCGCGCGAAGGTCGCTGCCTGCCGGACAGATGGTGGCCGGTGTCCGAAGACTCGGCCCGGCCGGCGCAGCAGCCGGCAGTCCCAACCACCGCGGCTTGGTCAGCGCCAGTCCCGTCGTCGCCAGCACCAGCATCGGCGCCAGCAGATAAGCGGCCGACACGCCGTGCCATTCGATCAGGCGGCGCCGTCCGGCGACGGAGGCGCCGATCCACAACGACCGCCACCATTTGCGCTGCCGCGGCCACCACAGATACGCCCCCGACAGCAGCGACAGCGCCAGGCCGATGCCGCACCAGCCGACCACGCTGGCGCCCAAGGGGCCCGGCAGCAGCAACCGACGATGCAGATTCACCACTGCGGCGAACCACGAGCGGTCGAACGCGAACAGCCCGAGCGGTTCGCCGCTCTGCGGATGCACGAACACGACGCCAAGATCGCCCGGCGGCAGACGACCGAATACGATCGCCGCGTCGCCGGGCAGAAATCCCGCGCCCGGCGCGTTGGCCCCGATCACCTTCAGCTCGGGATAGCGCTCGCTCGTTCGCTCGATCCACCGGTCCGCGGTGGCGTCCGGTTGCCCCGCGATGCGCGGCGGCTTGACGATCTCCCGCCCGACCTCGAACGCGACCAGCGGCTCCTTCAAGACCAGCAGCGCGCCGCTCGCGCCGATCAGAGCGAGGCCGGTGCCGGCGATCAGCGCGAGCGAAAGATGCAGTACGCGCAAGATGCGGCGAGCCGACAGCCGCCGCACGGCGTGATCGGGGCGCTTCGTCACTGCGACAGCAGCTTCAACACGCCGTTACGGTAGATCGGCCCCTGCACCTTGCCGCCGGTGAGCACGTTGGTCTGATATTGCTGGCTGACGCCGTCGAGGGCCGTCGACAGTTCGGCACGAAAGCTGGCGAAGCCGGCCGAGTCGATCTGCTTCGGCACCTCGCCCTTCGCGAACAGCCGCTGCTTGGCTTCGTCCGGAGCCTGCGCGCGCACCCCGCCACTCACCATGAGGTCGACGATCAGGCGGTCGCCCCGCCACCGGGCGGAGCCGCTGGCTCCGAGTTCGGCATCGTCGAGCAGCAGCGAGCCGGCGACCAGATAGTCGCCGCTCGGCAGTGCGGTGAAGCCGAGGCGCAAGGTGCCGGTCTCTCCGTCCTCCGATCGCCAGGCCCAGCGATGTTCGCCGCGATAGGTGACGGCGGTTTGCGTCAGGCCGGGCCGGAGCTCGTGCGCTGAAGCGGGGCAGGGCGTCGTCGCCGCCCACGCCGCGACGATCGCGGCTCGGGCCAGATGAGTCATGAAGCGCATCGTCTGGTCTCCTGAACGGTTCACCACCGGTAGCGAAGGCCGGCGATGACCGAGCGGTCGAAGCCAGCGTTGCAGCTCGTGGTCGAGCAGCTCACGTAGTATTGCTTGTTGGTGAGGTTGGTGGCGTTGACGGCGAGCCGCATCCCCTTCAGATCGCGGTGAAGCTGGCCGAGATCGTAGTGAAGTGCGGCGTCGAACAGCACGTAGGAGGGCACGCCGATGGTGTTGGCGGAATCCGCGAAGCTCTCGCCCACATAGCGCATGCCGAAACCTGCGCCGAAGCCGGCCAGCGGGCCGCTCTGGAACGTGTAGTCGCCCCACAACGACGCGGTGTCCGCCGGCAGCCCGGTCGGACGGTTGCCGAGCTCTGCCGCGGTGTTGCTCTTGGTCACGGTGAGATCGGCATGGGTGTAGGAGGCCACGAGATTCAGGCCGGCGATCGGATTGGCGACACCCTGAAGCTCGAATCCGCGTGAACGCACCTCGCCGACCTGAAGGCGGTTGAGCGAATTGTTCGGGTCGGTGGTCTGCACGTTCTCCTGATAGAGATCGAACACCGACATGGTGACGAAGCTGGTTGCCCCGGCCGGCTGGAACTTGACGCCGATCTCCGCCTGCCGCCCGGTGGTCGGCTTGTAGGGTTGGCCGTAGAAGTCGGTCCCGAGCACCGGGCTGAACGAGGTCGAGTAGCCGATGTAAGGCGCGAGGCCGACGTCGCTGAGATAGACCAGCCCGGCCCGATAGGTGAACGCCTTGTCGTCCTGCGTCGCGGTCGAGCCCTTCAGGCGGTTGTCCGTGGCGGTGTTCGACCAGTCCTGCCGGCCGCCGAGGCTCAGCACCCAACGTCCATCGAACTTGATCTGCTGCTGTCCGTAGATTCCGACCTGGTCGGAGGTCTGCCACGTCGAGGCCATCGGCGCGGTTGCGGCGCCGATCGGCTGGTCGTAGACCGGATTGAAGATGTCGATCGACGGAGCGCGGCCGCTGTTGAGGTAGTAATCCTCGGTCGAACGGCGATAGTCGACACCGGCGAGCGACACGAACTGCGTCGAGCCCATCCACCAGTCGGCCTGGATCTGGTTGTCCGACGCGTAGGTGTCGCCGACGATGCGGAATTGGTACAGCGCGCGATTGAGCGTCCGCTGGTCGGCGGCAAGACTCATGCCCGACGCGGTGTTGGTCAAAAGGTCGACGTGGCCGTAGCGGAAATTCGAGCGCATCGTGAAGGTGTCGTCGAGGTGACGTTCGAACAGATAGCCGGCCGAGTATTGCGTGCGATCGTTGTCGAGGCCGGGCTGGTCGAGGAACTGGTTGCGCGGCAATTGCCCGTTCTTGTTCGGAAGCAGCGTGCCCTGGATCGGAATGTACGGGCGCGGCGGACCGAACTTCTCGTGGCTGTAGTCGGTCAGGATGGTCAGCGTGGTGTCGATATCCGGCCGCCAGGTGAACGCCGGTGCGATGAACAGCTTGTCGTCCGGGATCGCCTTGAACTGCGTATTGCTGTCGCGCGCCAGTCCGGTCAGCCGGTACAGAAACTGGCCGTCCTTGTCGATCGGTCCGCTGAGATCGAACTGTCCCTGCAGCCGGTCGAAGCTGCCGCCTTGAAGCATTACTTCGTGAAACGGCGTATCGAGCGGCCGCTTGGTGACGAGGTTGGCCAGCCCGCCCGGCGCGTTCTGGCCATACAGCACCGAGCTCGGCCCGCGCAGCACTTCGACCCGCTCGAGGCCGTAAGGCTCGGTCTTCGGCCAGGCTTGGGCGGTGGTGCCGCGCAGGCCGTCGCGTAGGATTCCCGTGCTGCTGGCATCGAAGCCGCGAATGCTGAAATTGTCGAAACGCTGCGAGATCGCCGGCGTGGTTACGACGACGCCGGCCGAGTAGCGCAGCGCGTCGGTGACCGACTGCACGTTCTGCGCGTCCATCTGCTGGCGGTTGATCACCGAGACCGACTGCGGCGTTTCGATCAGCGGCGTATCGGTCTTGGTTCCCGTCGTGCTGGTCCGCGCGACGAAGCCGGGGCCGTCCGCGTCGCGTGCGGTGCTTGGGCGTGACGTCTGGCGGGGAGGCGTTGCGGGCGCGACGGTCGCGGCCGGTCGTGCGGCGGTCCGCTTCGGCTTGCTCCGCTTCGGAGCGCTGACGACCACCGGAGGCAGTGCGCTCGCCGCCGGGGAGGAGGGCGCCGGTGCTACGGCCTGAGCCCGCGCGTCGTCAGTCGCCGCACCGATCAGGAGCAATGCACTCATCGGCAGCGTTGCGGCCAATCTGCGGCCTCGCCGCAATGCCGGCTGTCGTGTGTCGATTAGTTCGGCAGAACGCGGGGGTGTCGTCATCGTGATATTCCTCCAGGACGCGGCACAGAAGCGCGACTGCGAGGAATGCGGCAAGCCGCCGGACTTTTGATATCCGAACGAATTCTTACGATTACAAACGTTCTACGATCGCGGCGCGGCCGAACGGTCGCAGAGCGGAATTACAGCAGGTCGCGCGGCGAAATCCCGAAGCGCTTTCGGAACACCGCCGAGAAGTACGCGGGCGTGTAGCCGACGCGATGCGCTGCCTCCGAGACGTTGGTGGCGCCGCTCGACAGCAGCCGGTACGCTTCGTTCAAGCGGGCATCCTGCAGGAAGTCGTTCACGGTGGTTCCGAACGCCGCCTGGAAACCGTCCGTCAGCTTGCGGGTATTGAGGCCCACCGCCGCCGCCAGGGCGGGCAGATTCGGAGGGGATCCGAGCCTTTCCAGCAGAATGGCGCGCGCCTTCTTCAACCGCTCGATGTCGCCGAGCGACGGCCGCAGCGTCTCGACGCTGGATCTGGTCTCGACCGCGTCGCAGGCCAAAGCCAGGATCTCGAGCGCCTTCGCCGACAGAAACAGTTCTCGCGCCGCGCCGACGAACGGGCACACTTCGAGCTGCGTGCACAGCGCCTGCAGCGCGCGCGGCGCGGCGATGTGCTGCAGGCTCGGGCGATCGGTCGCAAGCTGCGATGCGAACGGATCGTTGCGGCCGCCGCCCGCTCCGCTCGGTTCGAATGCCGCCTTGACCATCACGTAGTGCAACGGCTCGTCGGCCATCACCATCTGACGGCCGGAGGCGTCGGCCGGCGATCGGATCAGGCACACCGTGGGGCCGGCGATGCTGACTTCGCCGCCGCAGCCGTCGATTCGCGCCCGCATAGCGCCGCGCAGGACCACGACCACCTTGGTGCCGTGATGCAGCTGTTCGTCGACCCAGTCGCCGTCCGGCTGCTGCAGCACGCCGCTGGCCAGATCGAGCTGCGAGATCGCGCCGGTCCACCTGTGCTCCAATGTCATGCTTCGGCCGTTGAACTCCGCTGGTGACGAGGAGGAACACTATGACACCGAAGCAGGGGGCCGGCACCGGGGCAAGATGGTGCGGATTTCGAGAAAAGCTCGAAGGTAGCCGAGCGGACTTGGCGCTGATGGGGTGCTGCACCCGGCGCCGGCGGCACCGTTCGCGTCACGGTCGCGGATCGGCCTACGCCGGCAGCGAGCGCGGTCCGAACAGGATCACACTCATGCCAACCAGGCAGATCGCAGCGCCGATCACGTCCCACAGGTCGGGGCGGTTGCCTTCCATCGCCCAACCCCAGGCCAGCGCGCTGGTGATGTAGATGCCGCCATAGGCCGCGTAGGCGCGGCCGGCCAGCGGACTGTCGGCCAGCGTCAGCAAGTAAGCGAACAGCGCCAATGCGAGCATGCCGGGGATCAGCCACAGCGGTGACTTGTCCAGCCGCAGCCACGCCCAGAACGCGAAGCACCCGGCGATCTCCATCAGCGCAGCGGCGCAGAAGGTCAGCAGTGAAGTCATCAGCGTGGCCTGGCTTTTGTATGTCTGCGAGATTGATGCGGCAAACTTCAAACCGATCGTCGCAGCAAAGAAAAAGGCGCAGGAAGCGATCCCGCGCCTTTCGTTTTGAGTCGCTGCGCCTGATCAGGCGGCCTTGGTATCCATCGCCTTGTGCAGGTTCTGCGCGACCTTGTCGAGGAAGCCCTCGGTCGACAGCCAGCGCTGATCGGCGCCGACCAGGAGCGCGAGGTCCTTGGTCATGAAGCCGGCTTCGACGGTCTGCACGCAGACCTTCTCCAGCGTGTCGGCGAAGCGGGCGAGTTCTTCGTTGCTGTCCAGCTTGGCGCGATGCGCGAGGCCGCGGGTCCAGGCGAAGATCGAGGCGATCGAGTTGGTCGACGTCGCCTTGCCCTTTTGGTGTTCGCGATAGTGCCGGGTGACGGTGCCGTGCGCGGCTTCGGCTTCCACCGTCTTGCCGTCCGGCGTCATCAGCACCGAAGTCATCAGGCCGAGCGAGCCGTAGCCCTGCGCCACGGTGTCGGACTGGACATCGCCGTCGTAGTTCTTACAGGCCCAGACGTAGCCGCCCGACCACTTCAGCGCCGACGCGACCATGTCGTCGATCAGGCGATGCTCGTAGGTCAGGCCCTTGGCGTCGTACTCGGCCTTGAACTCGTTGTCGAAGATCTCCTGGAAGATGTCTTTGAAGCGGCCGTCGTACACCTTCATGATGGTGTTCTTGGTCGACAGGTAGACCGGATAGTTGCGGATCAGGCCGTAGTTCAGCGAGGCGCGGGCGAAGTCCTTGATCGATTCGTCGAGGTTGTACATCGACATCGCGACGCCGGCGCCGGGCGCCTTGAACACTTCGCGCTCGATCACCGAGCCGTCTTCGCCGACGAACTTCATCGTCAGCGTGCCCGGGCCGGGGAATTTGATGTCGGTCGCGCGATACTGATCGCCGTAGGCGTGACGGCCGATCACGATCGGCTTGGTCCAGCCCGGCACCAGCCGCGGCACGTTGTTGCAGATGATCGGCTCGCGGAAGATCACGCCGCCGAGGATGTTGCGGATGGTGCCGTTCGGCGACTTCCACATGCTCTTGAGGCCGAATTCCTTCACTCGCGCTTCGTCCGGAGTGATGGTGGCGCACTTCACGCCGACGCCGACCTGCTTGATCGCATTCGCCGCATCGATGGTGACCTGGTCGTCGGTCGCGTCGCGGTGTTCCATCCCCAGGTCGAAATACATCAGTTCCACGTCGAGGAACGGCGTGATCAGCTTGTCCTTGATCATCTGCCATATGATGCGGGTCATTTCATCGCCGTCGAGTTCGACGACTGGGTTGGTCACCTTGATTTTCGCCATGCGGGATCGGGCCTTCTTGTGATTCTGCGCTTAAAGGGGCGGGAATTGGACTAAAGCCGCGCCCGCTATAGCACCGCGCCGGACGGGCCGAAAGGCGATTGCGGAAGCAATTTGGACGGATTCGCAGCGCGTTCGCGCATGGCTCGGGACCACCGGGGCCCCGGGCACCACTGCGGCCGGTGGCGGGGTGGGCGCCCGCTGCGTCAAGCGTACTTCACACCGGTTCAAACCGGCCGGCAAATCCACTATTTGCTTGAGAAATCGCCGCCGCCTTGGCAACGGAAGGGCGCGGCGGCCGCCGGCGTCCGGCCCGCCCGCCGCGGCTTTCCCCATTTCCTCCGGCGCGGCCTCGGATCACTCCGAGGCCGCCCGTTTTGAAAGATCATGCCCATGTCCGGTTCCGGCACCGTCCGATCCAAGCCCCCGGCCGCGCTCGACGGCCCGGTGGTGATTCTGGTCGAGCCCCAATTGGGCGAGAACATCGGAATGTGCGCGCGCGCGATGGGCAATTTCGGGCTGACCCGGCTGCGGCTGGTGAAGCCGCGCGACGGCTGGCCGAACATCGCCGCCCAGCGCTCGGCCGCCGGCGCCGACCACATCCTGAACGCGGTCGAGCTTTTCGACAGCGTCGCCGAGGCGGTGAAGGACTGTACGCTGTTGTTCGCCACCACCGCGCGTGCCCACGACCAGGCCAAGCCGGTGCGCGGGCCGGAAGCCGCTGCGCAAGAGATCGTCGCCGAGACCGCCTCCGGCGGTACCACCGGTATCCTGTTCGGCCGCGAGCGCCATGGGCTGGAGAACGACGAGGTCGCGCTCGCCAACCGCATCGTCACCTTCCCGGTCAACCCGGCGTTCGCCTCGCTGAACCTGGCCCAGGCGGTGCTGCTGATGGGCTACGAGTGGTTCAAGCACGCTACCCACAACGCGCTGCCCTACGAGATGCCGGAGCGCTCCCCGCGCGCCTCGCAGCATCAGATCGACGCGTTCTTTTCCAATCTGGTCGCCGAGCTCGACCGCGTCGAATTCCTCCGCCCGCCGGAGAAGCGCGACACCATGCTGGTGAACCTGCGCAACATCTTCACCCGGATGGAGCCGAGCAAGCAGGACATGCACACGCTGCACGGCGTGGTGATGGCGATCGCCGACGGCCGCAAGGGCCCGGCCAAGGGCGGCGTGCTCGACGGCGAGCAGGCGACGCGGCTGCGCGCGCTGCTCGCCGAACGCGCGGCCGGCGGCGCGGAGGCCGAGGGCGGCTCGCTGCGCGGGCTGGCGCGGCTGCTGCGCCGCAATCCCACCGACGCCGAGCGGCTGTTGTGGGAGAAGCTGCGCACCGACCGCCGCTTTGCCGGTAACTTCAAGCGCCAGACCCCGGTCGGCCGTCACATCCCGGATTTCGTGTCCTTCACCCGCCGCGTCGCGATCGAACTGATCCATCCGGGAGAGGGCGAGATGGTCGCGAACGACCGCGCCGCGCGTAAAGAGTGGCTGGCAGAGCGCGACTATCGGGTGGTGTGGATCGAGGCGGCCGAGATCACCGCCGACATCGCCGCGGTGCTGGCGCGGCTGGAGACGGCGCTGGCGCGCGCCTGATTGACTTCACGCCCCGGCTGAGATTCGCTTCGTGCCAAGCGGCGGCTCGCCGCATTGCAAGGAAGCGGGAGGGGACATGACCACGACACTGACAATGCGCCGCGCGGGATGGCTCACCGGCCTCGGCCTGCTGGCCGCGATCGCAGCGACTGCAGGCGCGCGGGCCGACGACGTCGCCGGCACCTGGCTGCGCGATACCGGCGCCTCCAAGGTCAAGTTCGCGCCGTGCGGCGGCGCGGTCTGCGGCACGCTGGTGTGGATCAAGCCGGGCGTCGAGACTCCCGCCAAGGTCGGCCAGAAGGTGTTCTTCGACATGAAGCCCACCGGGCCGAACGCCTGGGCCGGCAGCGCCTTCAATCCCGAGGACGGCAAGACCTACACCGGCAAGATGAATCTCTCCGGCGGCACGCTGACCACCCAGGGCTGCGCGATGGGCGGCCTGATCTGCAAATCTTCGACCTGGACGCGGGCGAACTGAGTGGAGGCGCGCCAGCAAGGTCTGGAGAGCTTGCCCAAGGTCATCTTGCCTGATGTTCTGCAGCGCGGGCTCAGAGTGGTGTTCTGCGGCACCGCCGCCGGCCGTGCGTCGGAGAAAGCGCAAAGCTATTATGCGCACGGCCGGAACAAGTTCTGGAGCGTCCTCAGCGAGACGGGCCTCACGGATCGAAAGCTGGCGCCGCACGAGTTTCGCGAGGTGACGACATACGGCATCGGCCTGACGGACCTGTGCAAGGATGTGGCCGGAAGCGATCATGAGGTCCGGCCGCGGCCGGAACATCGGGTGGTTCTCAGACATAAGATCGAAGAGAACCGTCCCGACTTTCTCGCCTTCACCAGTCTGGAAGCTGCGAAGCGGTTCCTCGGCCGCAGGGTCGGCCTCGGGCGGTATGAGGAGTGCATCGGAACGACATCGATCTATGTGCTGCCATCGACCTCGCCGATGGCGGATTGGAATTGGATGTCGAACAAGATCCACTGGTGGGAGTTTGCCGAATTGGTCCGCCCCTCTTGATTGAGGAGCGCTGTGTCGTTGCGCCAGGTCACCCTCCGGCGACCGTCAATGGAGTTCAACTTGAGCGTCGCTTTCACCAAGGAAGACAGTGCCGAGACCGCCTCGGAGACCGTGCTGCCGGATCGTCCGATCTCGCCGCATCCGAACCTCGTCACCACAGCGGGCTTGGCGGCGCTGGAGGCGCAGTTAGCCGAGGCGCGCGCCGCGCTCGAAGCTGCTGGTGCGATCGAGGACGTCAACGAACGCCGCCGCGCCGAAGCCATCCCGCTGCGCGACGCCCGTTACTACGCAGCTCGGGTGCGTAGCGCACAGGTGATGCCCGATCCGCCCTCGGCCGACGAGATCGCGTTCGGCTCCACCGTCACCTTCCGCCGCGCCGACGGCCGCGTCCAAACCTACCGCATCGTCGGCGAAGACGAAGCCGATCCGAAGCAGGGCACGATTTCATTCGTGTCACCGGTCGCACGGCTGCTGATGGGCAAGAGCGTCGGCGACGTTGTGGGGAAGGGGGCGCAGGAGTTGGAGATCCTTAGCGTCGGATAGCGGAGGCCGAGCATATTTCTATGGTGTCAAAATAGCCGATTAGCGTAAAAATGCGCTCGAATATCTGCGCATTGGGGAAGGCTCTGTAGCGCACTAGGTTGCCGTCCACATGCTTCTTGTGATTGCGCTGTTTGAATGCGTGCGTCGCTTCGGCGTTGCTTCTGCCTTTATAGCTTACGTTTCAGGCGCAGATCGTTATGAGAGAAATAATATGAGAGACCAAGATTCACTCTCGCGTTCCTCTATGGCCTGCGCTTTCGCCTTGCTAGTATTGCTTAGCGTTCCGTCCGCAGCACGTGCTGACATTACAGGTAATCTTCTGTTTTCGGCTTGTACTGCCGACAAGACGTTTGTCAAAGGGTATGTGACTGGTTTCGCTGCTCGCGCACTTGTTGACGCCGGAACGGTGGCTTACAGCATGTCGGAAGTCACAATACGTGAAGAGCGGGCAGCGAAGAAGCTTGCTGCGATAATAGTAGGAATGATGGAGTACTGTATGCCGAACAACGTTACTATCGTTCAGGCTACCGATGTTCTTTGCGTCTTTTTGAACGATCACCCTGGTGTGCGTCATAAGACAGCTGCTCTGTTAACTTCGGAGGCATTCAGTCGGGCGTGGCCTTGCAAAAAGTGACGCTCGGAGCCCATCGGGCACAATAGTGAAGCAAATTGCCGTTTGAGGGAGGGCTGATGACTGCTTTCATCCGTCTCAGCGAGCGTAGCCCGGGTGAGCGCAGCGATACCCGGGACGTTTGGTATCTCCTGCATATCGCTTCGCTCATGCAGGCTACCGTCCGCAATTATTTGTCACGCCGCTGGCTTCACCACGCGCCATTCCACTGTCGGCCGCGCCGCCGTCGCCAGCAGCATCAGGGCGTCGAGGCTGAATTTGTCGATCCGTCCGCGGAGCAGATCATTCATCCGCGGCAGCGTCACGCCGAGGCGTTTGGCTGCTTCGGCTTGCGCGAGCTTCCAATCGTCGACTACTTCGCGGATCGCGATGATCAGTGCCGATCGACGCCTTCATGTTGGCGGCGTCTGCAGGAAAATCTTCCAACGCATCCCAGACGCTATCGAACCTTTGTTCGCTCATGGGCGTTGTCTCCGCATCAGCGGTTCGACGCAGTCGGCTCAAGCCCGCCGTGCCTTGCTCACCTTCAGCTCCAACCCCGCGCGATCCTGCAGATAGCCGATCACGCTGAACAGGTTCTTCGCCTGCGGGTTGCCGCTGGGGCCGAACATCCGGATCAGGCTTTTGGGCGGCAGATCAGTCGCGGCGCCGAGTTGTTCGAAGCCGACGGTGGCCTTGATGTAGTCGCGCAGGACGGCTTTTCCGGTCTCGATATCGCCCTTGAGCATCACCTCGATCGCTTCGCGCAACAGGGCGTCGGCGAATGCCGGGTCCTTCGCGACGCGGTTCTGCACCAACTCTTTGAAGCTCTTCGTATTAGCCATTGCTCAGTCCTGACCGCCGCTTCTTGTTCTGCTTGTAGTCGCGCCAATACACGGTGGCTCGCGCGATATCGCTGCGTTGTCGCTTCTTGGTGCCACCGCAAAGCAGAATGACCAACGTATCGCCGTCACGCCCGAAATAGATCCGATAGCCCGGCCCGAAATCGATCTTGGTTTCGAGGACGCCTTCGCCGACCGACTTGACGTTGGAGAGGTTGCCGAGGGACAGCCGCGCCACGGCGGTCGTCACCTTGGCGGCTGCCATGACGTCGAGCCCGTCGAGCCAATCCGCGAATGGGCTTTCCCGATCCGCCGAATAGTAGCGAATGTCCAGCATAACCAAGGGTAACATATATGTTACCTTCGGTCCAGTACGCCCTCTATTCGATTGCGATTGGGGATGGTCTGTAGGGCCGCCTCTTCGGTCTGCTGTCCGGAGCAGCGGGCGTGCTTGGCGGTGTCCCGCCGTTAACGTTCTTTGCCTTCGCTGCCTTCGTCCAGCGCTGACGCAGGTCCATCCCTGGTGTGGTGGCGCTGGCCTCTGCGCGACATGCAGGGCGCCGCTTCCCGCCCGGCCCGATTCGCTGTGATTCGTCGCCGCTTTGTTCCGGCTGCGTTCGGAACGTTAAGGTGTGCGGTGGCGGCTGTCGCAGGGTGGGACACTTCGGCTGTCATCGGCGGCTTCGACGCCGCGGTCGGCCCCGTGCTAGCGTCCCGCCAACAACAGCCACCATCACAGGGAGATCGCCGATGATCAGCACCGCCGCCAAGCGCGCCACGTTTCGCAAGCTGCACGAGACCGGCTGTTTCGTGCTGCCGAATCCGTGGGATGTCGGCTCGGCGCGGGCGCTGGCGTCGCTCGGGTTTCAGGCGCTGGCCTCGACCAGTGCCGGCTTTGCGTGGTCGGCGGGACGTGCGGACAATCAGGTGAGCTGCGACGACGTGCTGGCGCATCTGACCACGCTATGCGCGGCGGTCGATCTGCCGGTCAATGCCGATTTCGAGAACGGCTTTGCCGATAGCCCGGAGGGCGTTGCCGCCAATGTGACACGCGCGATTGCCACCGGCATCGCCGGACTGTCGATCGAGAACACCACCTCCGATCCGGCGCAGCCGTTCTACGACGATGTGCTCGCCGCCGAGCGGATCAAGGCGGCCCGGGTGGCGATCGACGCGTCGGCTGAGGACGTCGTGCTGGTGGCGCGCTGCGAGGGTTTCTTCAAGGGCGAGCGCGATCTCAAAAAGACCACCGCGCGGCTGGTGGCGTTCGCCGAGGCCGGCGCCGATTGCCTGTACGCGCCGGGCATCACTACCGAGGCCGAGATCACCACGCTGGTGAAGGCGGTGGCGCCGAAGCCCCTCAACGTGCTGATCGCGCAGCCGAGCATGACGGTGCCGATGCTCGCCGACCTCGGCGTCCGCCGCATCAGCGTCGGCGGCTCGCTGGCGCGCTGCGGCTGGGCCGGCTTCCTTGGCGCCGCGCGCGAGATCGCCGAGCAGGGCACGTTCACGGCGTTCGCCGGGGCGACCAAGGGCGCAGAGCTGAACGGGTTGTTTGCGGGGAAGTAATGGCTGCGATCGGCAACCGATCCATATAGCATGGCTGCCGACCCCGACTGCGTGCGGTGAAGGTCAATTCATGGCTCGGCGGCTCAGGACTGCTCAACATCACGATGAAGGTTGGTCATGGCGAGGAAGAGCATCGGCAGGAGCGCGGCAGCCGAGATCACCCGCGGCAGCGGCAATGTGTTTGCGGACCTGGGCATGGCCGACGCGGAGGAGAGGCAGACCAAGCTCAGGCTCGCCTACGCTTTGAACGTGGTGATCGATCGCGCTCGCCTGAGCCAAGCCGCCGCTGCCGCGCGGCTCGGGATCAACCAGCCCAAGGTTTCGGCCCTGCGCAACTACAAACTGGAAGGCTTTTCGGTCGAGCGGCTGATGACGTTGCTCAACGCGCTCGATCAGGACGTCGAGATCGTCATCCGCAAAAAGCCGCGCTCGCGCGCGGCGGCGCGGATCAGCGTAGTGGCGGCGTGAACGGGGGGCGCAATAGCGAAGTATATTGTGTCCCCGGGGTGAACTGAAGGGCGGATGATTGAGCTGCCATTCGCCACGCTGACTACGCGAGTCTTCGATTGCTACCGTCTGCTCGGTCGCGATCAAGACATCCTGCTCGCCTCACCGAACAGGTTCACGGAGCCGGAGATCTCTTCCGGGCCAGGTCTTCTCGCCGCCGGGCCGGGTGCAGGCACGACGGGCGCTGTGACTCGCGGCACCCCCACCCCGACCGGCTTCGCTGCGCTTCGCCGATCGACCCTCCCCGCAAGGGGGAGGGTGATGCTGTGGCGACTGCGAGTTTTCACCGGCGAATCCGCCGCTGATTGCCCCGCCTACTTCCTCCTCCTCGGCCCCCGCCGCACCACCTCGCGCTTCGGCGGGGTGTAGGCGTCGTCCAGCAGCGCCATGGCTTCGGCGGGGATGCAGGTGGTGAAGACGCCGTTGTGACGCATGTCGGTCAAGGCTTTGCGGATCGCGGGCTCGCGGTCGAGCCAGTCCTCTTCTGTGCGGGGCGCCGGGCCGGGTTTGCCGGGGCGGCCGCGACCTTTCTGGGTGAGCCGCGCCATTTTCAGCACCTCCATGGCCTCGATCAGCCGGTTGAGATCGACCGACGGCGCCCGCCACAGCTCGTCGGCGTAGCGCTCGGCGAGCTGCTGCAGTTTGCCGCTGAGCATCCGCAGCTTCAGCCGGCGGCCGGCGCGCTCGGTCGGCACGGTGTCGCTGGCGCGCGGCGCCAATGGGTGACGCGTCCAGTTGAACTCGCGCGTCCAGCGCCCGACGGTGCCGGCGCTGACGCCGGTCTTCGCCTCGATCTCCTTGTAGGTGAACGAGGTCTGTTCGATCAGACGGCGCACATGGGCGACCTTGGCATTGGTGTGCAGCCGCTTGCAGCCTTTCGGGCGGCCGCCCGGGACCGGCGGCGGCCCGTCGTCCAGCGTCGCCAGAACCGGCCGGTCGATGGAGGAGGCGATCACACGAATGGGGGAGCGAAAAACCGGGAAGGGCATGTTGGGCTCCAGTCAAAGCGTGGCATGAAACTATTATAAGAATATATACCTAGAAATTGGGCCGCCGGCAAGCCGTGGACATCGCGACCCAGCGCAGCCGGACGAGCGGCGCCAGATCCGGATGTGGTCTTTGGGTGGGGCTGCATCCGCCGCGCTCGTGCGGGCTACCGGCGGGCGACTGCAGGGCCGCTGTCGCGCCGCCGCGCTCGCGCGCCGCGTCCAGATGGTTTCGATCCGGGATGTTAACTCTTCCGCGCCGTTTCATCGGCCCTGGGTAAGGGGTGGGTTCCAGCCTTGGTGGGAGCCGGAATTCGGACGCACAAGCTGCAGGGCCAGCCGGGCCGGCAGCGCCGATTCGCAGCGATTCGTCGCCGCTTTGTTCCGTCTGCGTGCCGAACGTTAATCCGAGCTGGGCCGGCTGTCGCAGAGCGGGACACCATCGGCCGTGCTTGGCCCGGCGCCCGGCGCCGAAAACACGAATGCCCGGGACAGGCCCGGGCATTTGAAATTCGATCAAGCAATCAGGTGGCCGCGGTGGCGGCTAGGGGGAACCTCAGGTTCCGGCCTTCACCTCTTGCACCGCTTGGGCATAGAACTCGGCCATCTTGGCGCGCAGTTCGGTCTCCGGCAGGTTGATGCCCTTGTCGGTGAGGTCCTTGGTGACCTTGCGCACCACGTCGTCGTCGCCGGCCTCTTCCAGGTCGGCGATCACCACCTCTTTGGCGTAGGCGGCGGCGGCGTCGCCGGACAGGCCGAGCTTGTCGGCGACCCAGAGGCCGAGCAGCTTGTCGCGGCGCGCCTCGGCCTTGAACTTCTGCTCCTCGTCGAGCGCGAACTTCCTCTCGAAGCCTTCCTCGCGCTTGTCGAACGTGGTCATGTCTGATGTTCCGATCTTGATCCGGCAGAGCGGCCGGTTTGCGGTGGGCGGGTTCGATGCCTAGATATCCAGAGCCGCCCGTTAAGACAACTGCCACAATGGCGCACAGCGAGGGGTAAAACTCCCGGGCCACCCGGCCGGATCGATTGTATCGGGGGGGCCAATCAGCTAGGTTGCAGCGAGGCTGGGTTCTCGTTCTGTTTCCTATTCCTGGCCTGTTCGGCAGCTCCGCCGTGGGCCGCTTTCGTCAGACGGAGCCCACCACCCGATGGATTTCAACAAAACACGGTACATCCCCATGAGCCGGCGACGTCGCATTTACGAAGGCAAGGCCAAGGTGCTGTATGAAGGTCCGGAACCCGGAACGCTGATTCAGCACTTCAAGGACGACGCCACCGCGTTCAATGCCAAGAAGCATCAGGTGATCGAGGGCAAGGGCGTCCTCAACAACCGGATCTCCGAGTACCTGTTTCAGCACCTCAACGACATCGGGGTGCCGACCCATTTCATCCGCCGGCTGAACATGCGCGAGCAGCTGATCCGCGAGGTCGAGATCGTGCCGCTCGAGGTGGTGGTGCGCAACGTCGCCGCCGGCAGCCTGTCGCAGCGGCTCGGGATCGAAGAGGGCACCCAGCTGCCGCGTTCGATCATCGAGTTCTACTACAAGAACGACCAGCTCAACGACCCGATGGTCTCGGAAGAGCACATCACCGCGTTCGGCTGGGCGACGCCGCAGGAGATCGACGACATCATGGCGCTGGCGATCCGCGTCAATGATTTCCTCACCGGCCTGTTCCTCGGCATCGGCATCCGCCTGGTCGACTTCAAGATGGAGTGCGGCCGGCTGTTCGAGGCCGAGATGATGCGTATCATCGTGGCCGACGAGATCTCGCCGGATTCGTGCCGGCTGTGGGACATCAAGTCGAACGAGAAGCTCGACAAGGACCGCTTCCGCCGCGACCTCGGCGGCCTGCTGGAGGCCTACACCGAAGTCGCCAAGCGGCTCGGCATCCTGATGGAAAACGAGCGCCCGATCGGCTCCGGCCCGGTGCTGGTGAAGGGCTGACGTCGTTCGGGCGCGCTGAGCACGCCATCGACGTCATTCCGGGGCGCCGCGCAGCGGCGAACCCGGAATTCAGAAGTGATAGAGCGATCGAGATTCCGGGCTCGCTCGCTGTGCGAGCGCCCCGGAATGACGGATGGGGCGAGGCTTGCGCCCGGCATGACGAGGGGATCATCGAGGCGACCATGAAGGCACGGGTAACTGTTACCTTGAAGAACGGCATCCTGGATCCGCAGGGCAAGGCGATCGAGGGCGCGCTGAAGTCGCTCGGCGTCGCCGGCATCGCCAGCGTGCGCCAGGGCAAGGTGTTCGACATCGAGCTCGACGGCGCCGCCGACAAGGCCAAGGCCGAAGCCGCCCTCAAGGATGCCGCCGACAAGCTGCTGGCCAACACCGTGATCGAGAATTATCGCGTCGAGGTGCTGGGCTAAGTCGAAGTTCAGAGGATCAGGTCATGGCTGACGTGAGCAATGAGTTGATTTTCGAGGTGCTGAAGCAGGTTCAGCAGCGATTGGACAAAGTCGACCACAAGGTCGATGACCTGAAGTCCGAAATGAACGCGATGCGTGGCTATTTGATTTCCATGCAACAGGACGTCCAGAACGTGTACGCAATTCTCGGCCGCTACGATGACCGGCTCGAACACATTGAGCGCCGTCTCGAACTGAATGACGCACCGACGATGTCGACCTGACAAATAGCAGTGGACGAGATCGTCCCAGGCCCGCTCTACGCGAAATCGGAAATTGCATGAAATCCGCCGTCCTCGTCTTCCCCGGCATCAATCGCGAGCGCGACATGGCGCGCGCGCTGAAGCTCGCCTCCGGCAACGATGCCGCGATGGTGTGGCACGCCGAAACCGAGCTGCCGAAGGGCACCGACCTCGTCGTCGTCCCCGGCGGCTTCTCCTATGGCGATTACTTGCGCTGCGGCGCGATCGCGGCGCGGGCGCCGGTGATGGACGCGGTGCGCAAGTTCGCCGCCGATGGCGGCTTGGTGCTCGGCGTCTGCAACGGCTTCCAGATCCTGTGCGAATCCGGCCTGCTGCCGGGCGTGCTGATGCGCAACGCGCGGCTGAAATTCATCTGCCGTGACGTGCATCTGCGCGTCGAACGCAACGACACTCCGTTCACCCGCGGCTACACCGCCGGCCAGGTGATCAAGGTGCCGGTGGCGCACGGCGAGGGCAATTACGAAGCCGACGAAGACACCGTGAAGCGGCTCGAGGGCGACGGCCGGGTGCTGTATCGCTACTGCTCGCCGGAAGGCGAGATCGGCGAGAGCTCAAACATCAACGGCGCCGCCGCCTCGATCGCCGGCATCGTCTCCGAGCGCGGCAACGTGCTCGGCATGATGCCGCATCCGGAAAACCACGTCGAAGCCATCATGGGCTGCACCGACGGCCGCGGCCTGTTCGCCGGCCTCGCCCAGCACTTTGCCAAGGCGGCCTGAGCGGCAGCTCTTTGGTGATCTTCGTCATGGCCGGGCCTTGTCCCGGCCATCCACGCCTTTCTTGCACATCGGTCTGAAGACGTGGATACCCGGCACAAGGCCGGGCATGATTTGTGGTGAGTCTGAACCCAAGCTCCGCGCTCGAGCCGGCGGCCGGTTTCGTACGGATCGGGCTTGCCGCAGCCATGAAAAAGCCCCCGCGAACCGGGGGCTTTTTTGCGCTACGCCGTTTCGGTGGCGATTATCAGCTCTCGCCGAACACCCGCTTGAAGATGGTGTCGACGTGCTTGTGGTGATAGCCGAGGTCGAACTGCTCTTCGATTTCGGCGTCGGTCATGTACTTCTTCATGTCCGGGTCGTTCTTCAGCAGCGACAGGAAGTCGCCTTCGCCGCGCCACACCGGCATCGCGTTGCGCTGGACCAGCTTGTAGCTCTCCTCGCGCGAGCAGCCCTTCTGGGTCAGCGCGGTGAGCAGCCGCTGCGAATGCACCAGGCCGCCGAGGCGGTCGAGGTTTTTGGTCATGTTCTCCGGATACACCACCAGCTTCTCGATCACGCCGGCGAGGCGGTTGAGCGCGAAGTCCAGCGTCACGGTGGCGTCGGGCGCCAGCATCCGCTCGGCCGAGGAGTGCGAGATATCGCGCTCGTGCCACAGCACCACGTTCTCCATCGCCGGCATCACATAGGCGCGGACCATGCGGGCGAGGCCGGTGAGGTTCTCGGTCAGCACCGGGTTGCGCTTGTGCGGCATCGACGAGGAGCCCTTCTGGCCTTCCGAGAAATACTCCTCGGCCTCGAGCACTTCGGTGCGCTGCAGATGGCGGATCTCGGTGGCGAGCCGCTCCATCGACGAGGCGATCACGCCGAGCACCGCGAAGAACATCGCGTGGCGGTCGCGCGGGATCACCTGGGTCGACACCGGTTCGACCGCGAGGCCCATCGCTTTGGCGACGTGCTCTTCGACCCGCGGATCGATATGCGCGAAGGTGCCGACCGAGCCGGAGATCGCGCAAGTCGCGACCTCCTTGCGGGCGGCGATCAGGCGTTCTTTGGCGCGCGAGAATTCGGCATAGGCGTAGGCCATCTTCAGGCCGAACGTCACCGGCTCGGCGTGGATACCGTGCGAGCGGCCGATCGACGGCGTCATCCGATGCTCGAAGGCGCGGGCCTTCAGCGCCGCCAGCACGCGGTCGAGGTCGGCCAGCAGGATGTCGGCGGCGCGGGTGAGCTGGACGTTGAAGCAGGTGTCGAGCACGTCCGACGAGGTCATGCCCTGGTGCACGAACCGCGACATCGGCCCGACGAATTCGGCCAGATGGGTCAGGAAGGCGATGACGTCGTGCTTGACCTCGCGCTCGATCTCGTCGATCCGCGCCACGTCGAACGCGGCGTCCTTGCCGCCCTTCCAGATCGCTTCGGCGGCCTCCTTCGGGATCACGCCAAGCGCAGCCTGCGCGTCGGAGGCATGGGCCTCGATCTCGAACCAGATCTTGAAGCGGGTCAGCGGCTCCCAAATGGCAGCCATTTCCGGACGGGTATAACGCGGGATCATCGCAAACTCGTGGGTTTTGGGGATTACGCCGCGCTTTAGCAGATCGGCGGGGCAGGGGCTAGGGACGGGGAGGGAGTGGGACGGGCGGGGGGCGCCGAGCCGCGGGGCTTGCGGCCCGGCTGCGCGAAACTCGAATCCCGCGATTGGGCGGTCCCCGCTTCTCACCGCGTCATTCCGGGCTCGCGCGGAGCCTTTCATCGGGCCGGCCGGAGGCCGGACCCGTTGGCGCGCCCGGAATGACGAACGAGAGGGTGTAGCAGCTGCAAGGGAGGACGGATTATGTGGCGCAGTGGCTGCCAAACTCACTCCCGTCGTGCGCGGGCTCGACCCGCGCATCCATCGCGCGCAAGCGTGCTATATTGCGGAGAATGATGGATTGCTGGGGGCAAGCCCGGCAATGACGGCGTTGATATTGCCGAGGGCAGCCAGATGAGCGCAGCAACGTCCGGAAAGTGGCGTCAGCTCTGCATATCCCTTCGTTTATGCCGGCTACTTGCTTGACTGCTCACCGAATGGAGCGACTCCACGAGATGCCAATGCCAATTGCCCAGTAGCAAACAGGGCTACCATGCATACAAGGCAGGCCAATCCGTATACTTCGCGCAAGTCGGCCTTTGCCTCGGAAGAGGGGGGATCGAATGTTTTGAGTCTTTTGCAGAGCTCGCTAATGTTGGTGTCCGTAAATCGAACGCTTTTAAAGCCGTGAGCAAACTTGTTCCGAATTTGCGCAATAATGATCAGTTGATCTCGAACTTCTGGTTTCACCAGGCCTAGAGCGAAAGCAACTTCGGTCTTTGCCGAAAAAGTCGATAGCGGTCCTTGTCCCTTGAACAGGCTTGCCTTTCGTTTCTCAGAAAGGTTCTCGATAAATTGGGTCTCAATAAGCCATCGTAGCCGATCTTCGAGCATCGAGGCAAACGTGATTGCTACACCTCGATCATTCTTCAGCTTAAGTTGCTCGGTAATCTCTTGGTCGAGAGACTTCCAATCGGCTTCACTGAGGTGGTCGCTAATGCTCGTGCCATCCCAGTTGAATTTTCTCGCCTCTGGACGACTCTTAATATGAAGGGCCGTCCAGTCCGTGTTGCGCATTGCTGTGAAGAAAGATGCGATCCAAGAGTAGGACATCTTGCGCGCAGCCTAATGAAATATGCTTGAATCCGTTACTCGGGTTACTGAACAAAGCTGACGTCTATCGGCTAATGAGGAGGGAAATGTCCGAAAGTGTACGCTCCTTTTAAACTACTTCCCCCCGCGCGCTCATCGCCGCATTCCTGATCCCCGCGATATTCGCCTTGTAAGCCTCCAGCGTGCCGCCCTTGAACACCGCGCTGCCGGCCACGAACGCATTCGCGCCCGCGGCGGCGAGTTCGCCGGCGACCTTGTCGGAGACGCCGCCGTCGACTTCGATGTCGATCGGGCGGTCGCCGACCATGGCGCGGATCTGGCGGATCTTCTGAACTGCGCTCGGGATGAACGCCTGGCCGCCGAAGCCGGGGTTCACCGACATCACCAGCACCAGATCGATGTCGTCGAGCACGTATTCGATCGCGCTCGGATGCGTGCCCGGATTGAGCGAGACGCCGGCCTTCTTGCCGAGGCCGCGGATCGCCTGCAGCGAGCGGTGCAGATGCGGGCCGGCTTCGGCGTGCACGGTGATGTGGTCGCAGCCCGCCTTGGCGAAGGCTTCGAGATACGGATCGCACGGCGCGATCATCAGATGGGCGTCGAAGATCTTCTTGGTGTGCGGCCGCATCGCCTTGATCACGTCCGGGCCGTAGGAAATGTTCGGCACGAAATGGCCGTCCATCACGTCGAGATGGATCCAGTCGCAGCCGGCGGTATCGACCGCGCGGACCTCTTCGCCGAGCTTGGAAAAATCCGACGCGAGGATCGAGGGCGCGATGGCGAGCGGACGGTGCGCGAAGGAGGACATCGGGGCTTCCGGGTGCGTGTGATTGGATCGGCTTCGCTACCACGCCGCGCCGGTTCCTCGCAAATCGAGAGCGCAACATCGGCCGAACGCGCCCGGCAGGTTGTGCCGGAGAGGGCAGAAAATGCCGGCCCGGTGGCGGTGCCGAAAACCGAAAACCCAGCATTTTCGGGCATTTCGAGGCTGGCACGGCGATTGCTGCAGCAAAGCTCGGAATGATCCGTGCGAAGTTGCCGGCCGCGGCCAGCGGTGTAATGCGGAGTTTCTGTGATGCTGCCTGCCCTTGGTGCGCTCGGCGCGCTGTCCGGACTGCTCAACACGCTCAGCGCGGCGACGTCGAAATCCTCGACGAAGGGCACCGGCTTCACCAATCCGTTCGAGAGCTCGAGCAGTAGCGCGAGCACGTCGTCGTTCCCGGGCCTGCCCTCCAGCGGCAGCGGCGCGTTTCCGTCCAGCGGGTTGTCGACGCAGACGATGCAGGCGCTGCTCGATGCCCAAAGCCGGCAATCGACCAGCTCCAGTGCGACCGCATCCAAGAGCCGCGAGGCCGCGCTGCAGGATCTGTTCAAGCAGATCGACGGCGACGGCAACGGCGCCATCACCAAGGGTGAGTTCGAAGAAGCGCTCGGCGCCGGCGGTACCAACCTCGAGAACGCCGACAAGGTGTTCTCCAAGCTCGACAGTGACGGCGACGGTTCGGTCACCGCCGAGGAACTGGCTTCGGCGTTGATGCCGCGCAAGCAACACGATCGTAGCAGCGAGGAAGCCCGCAAGTCCGGCCGCGGCGGCGGTTCGAGCGATCCGTTGCTGCAAGCGTTGTCCGGCTCGTCCTCGACCAGTGCGGCCAATTCGGACGGCAGCGTGACCACTTCGATCAGCTATGCGGACGGCACCAAGGTGACGATGACCTCGGCGGCGACCGGCTCGTCGTCGAGCGGCGCGACCTCGTCCTACAATTTCGTCGAGCAGCTGATCCAGCGCCAGGCCTCGCTGATCCAGGCGGCTTCGGGCTCGTCGCTGTCGGTCAGCGCCTGAACCGATCGCGCCACGCCGGCTGCGCGTCCTTGAACGGCAGTGCAGTGGCCTCATAGACGCCGCGTGCGATCGCCCGCGCCACCGCGTTGGCCGCAATGGTGCCGAGTTCGGTGAGGCCGGCGAGCGGTTCGACCGGCTTGACCCCGGTCGCCGCGGCGAACACCACGTCGCCGTCGAGCGGCGCGTGCACCGGATAGATCGCGCGGGCGAACCCGGTCTGCGCCAGCATCGCCAGCCGCTTGACCTGGGTCTTGGTGAGCGCAGCATCGGTCACCACCGCGACCAGCGTGGTGTTCTCGATCGCGCTCGCTGCTGCCGCGCCTTTCAGCCGCACCTGCAGCATGTCGGGCGTGAAGCTGCTCGGCATCCCGAGCCCGCCGAATTCGTCGCCCGTTTCGAACGGCGCCGACCAGAACCACGGGCCGTCGCCGATCGTGGCGCTGCCGATCGCGTTGACCACCGCGATGGCGCCGACGGTGACCCCGGCCGGCGTCGTCGCCGAGGCCGAACCGAGACCGCCTTTGAGCGTCGCGGTGGTGGCGCCGAGGCCGGCGCCGACGCTGCCGAGCGCGAAGCTGTCGCCGGCGGCGTCCGCCGCGGCGTAGCCGAGGTCACGATACGGCGAGAACCGGCCCCAGGCCTTGTCGCCGCCGTTGATCATGTCGAACACCACCGCACCCGGCACGATCGGGATCGTGGCGTCGCCGATCGCGAAGCCGCGTCCGCGCTCGGCGAGCCAGGCCTGCGCGCCACCGCCGGCATCGAGCCCGAACGCCGAGCCGCCCGACAGCGTGAAGCCGTCGACCTGCTCGACGGTGTTGACCGGCTCCAGCAGAACGCCGTCGCGAATTCCGGGACCGCCGCCGCGGACGTCGATCGAGGCGACCGCCGGCTTGTCGAACAGGATGGCGGTGACGCCGGAGGCGAGCTTGTCGTCGTGGGCATGGCCGACGCGGACGCCGGCGACATCGGTGATCAGGTTGCGCAAAATGGACCCATGTGGCGGTGGCTGAAGGGGAAACACTGTCGGCATAAACAATTGGTCGAAGCAATCCCTCACGCCGCGATCACAAGGCGCGGAACCTTGATTCAGCGGCTTGCGCCTGTGCGAAGCGCGGGTGCATGTAGCCGGCCATGATCCACGACGTCTCGATCCCCGCCGCCCTGATCGCCGGTCTGGTCAGCTTTCTGTCGCCCTGCGTATTGCCGCTGGTGCCGCCGTACCTGATCTATCTGACCGGGGCGACCATCGAGCACGTCGCCGCCGACGAAACCGAGCGCACGTCGAAGCGTGCGGTGATGATCTCGGCGGCGATGTTCGTGCTCGGCTTCTCCACCGTGTTCGTCGCGCTCGGCGCCAGCGCCAGCCTGGTCGGCGGACTGATCCGCGCCTGGTCGGCGGAACTCGCAATCGTCGCCGGCATCGTCATCATCCTGATGGGCCTGCACTTTTTGGGCCTGACGCGGATCAACATCCTGATGCGGGAAGGGCGGCTGCCGATCCCGAAGCCGGTCGGGCTGTGGGGCGCCTACGTGATGGGGCTGGCGTTCGCGTTCGGCTGGACGCCGTGCATCGGTCCGATCCTGGCCGCGATCCTGTCTGTGGCTGCCGCCGAAGCGACGGTGGCCAAGGGAGCCGGCCTGCTGGCGGTGTATTCGCTCGGCCTCGGCGTCCCGTTCCTGCTCGCCGCGCTGATGGTCGAACAGTTCTCCGGTCTGTTCGCCCGCATGAAGAAACACCTCGCCACCGTCGAGCGCGCGATGGGCGTGCTGATGGTCCTCACCGGCATCGGCTTCCTCACCGGCGCGATCAGCGACGTCAGCATCTGGCTGCTGAACACCTTCCCGGCGTTGGGGAATATCGGGTAGGCGTCCTGGTCGCTGCCGGGCATCGGACCCAAACCACTCATCATCGCTGGGCTCGCACCGGAGTCCATCACCCTTGCAATTCCTTTGTGTAAGCGCGTTCGCGCTCGGATGGATGCGCGGGTCGAGCCCGCGCATGACGCTGTGCAAGTGATCGCGGTTTTGGCCGAGAACGGATGACAGCGGTAATCTTTTCTCGGCGTCATTGCCGGGCTTGACCCGGCAATCCATCCTCTTGGATGATAAAGTGGTTCAGCGAAGGCTCTCGTTGGAGAGTCGGCATGGCCTATTGGGTGTACATCCTTGCCAGTGCTCCGGGTGGCACGCTGTATGTCGGCGTGACCAACGATCTCGTCCGCCGCACCTTTGAGCATCGTGAAGGGCAAGTCGAAGGCTTTACCCGCAAATACGGGGTCAAGCGTCTCGTCTATTTCGAAGCGCACGACAGCATCATTGCCGCCATTCAGCGCGAGAAGAACATCAAACACTGGCCGCGCGAATGGAAGATCGACCTGATCGTCCGCGGCAATCCAGACTGGGATGATCTTTACGACGAAATCGTTCGTTGATGGATGCGCGGGGCAGGCCCGCGCATGACGTTTGCCTTGGGGGACGGGTCTACTTACCAACCACGTCAATGCCCGGCTCGACCCGGCAATCCATCATCTTCGCGAAAGGCGATGCGGCGTGGGCTTCTTTGTTTGCGGATGGATGCGCGGGTCAAGCCCGCGCATGACGCTGTCAGGGATGTGAGGACTTCGCCTCACACCCCCTCGATTAGCTTAAGGATTGATCTCCGCGTAGCTGCCCTTGGCGTCCCATTTGTAGACGACGTAGTCGATCGCCTTGATGTCGCCCTTGGCGTCGAACGCCATCTTGCCGAGCACGGTGTCCCACTCGCCGGCCTTGATGGTGTCGATCACCTTCTTCGGGTCGGTCGACTTCGCCTTTTCGACCGCCTGCGACCACACCTGGAACGCCGCGTAGGTGTACAGCGTGTAGCCTTCCGGATCGATGCCCTTACCCTTGAAGGTTTCGACGATCTGCTTGGCGGTCGGCTTGTTGCGGGGGTCGGGGCCGAAGGTGAACAGCGTGCCTTCCGCGAGCGGACCGGTGATCGAGGCGAATTCCTTGTCGTTCATCGCGTCGCCGGCCATCATCACCGTGCTGAGGCCCTGGTCGCGCATCTGGCGCAGGATCAGGCCGGCCTCGCGGTGATAGCCGCCGATGTACACCAGATCGATGCCGTCGCGCTTCAGCCGCGACACGATCGAATTGAAGTCGTTGTCGCCCTTGTTGTAGGACTCGAACATCTTCTCCTTGAAGCCGGCCTTGTTGAGCGCCTTCTTGGTCTCGTCGGCGAGCCCCTTGCCGTAGGTGGTCTTGTCGTTGAGGATCGCGACGTTCTTGCCCTTGAAATTCTTGGCGATGTACTCGGCGGCGACCAGGCCCTGCTGATCGTCGCGGCCGCAGACGCGCAGCACGTTCCACAGCTTGCGCTCGGTGAACAGCGGGTTGGTCGAGGCCGGGGTGATCTGCAGCACGTTGCCGTCGGCGTAGGCTTCCGACGCCGGGATCGACGACGACGAGCAAAAATGCCCGGCGACGAACGGGATGCCGTCGCCGGCGATCTTCTCGGCGACCGAGCGGGCCTGCTTGGGATCGCAGGCGTCGTCCTCGACGTCCAGCACCAGCTTCTTGCCGAGCAGGCCGCCCTTGGCGTTGAGGTCGACCACCGCCTGTTCGGCGCCATTCTTGAGCTGACGGCCGAACGCGGATTCGGCGCCGGTCATCGGACCCGCGACCGAAACCTTGAGATCCTGGGCCAGCGCGGCGGACGAGAGCGCCAGGGAGGCGCCGATTGCCAAACCGAGAAGCTTGAATGTCATCGATTGATCCTTGCGATGGATTTGCACACGAAACGCGGCGCCGCGGATCGTCCGAAGCGCGAAAACCGGCGGCATTGTTGGCCGATTTTCGAAACAAGTCATCGACAAAATACGGCGGTGCCGGCACCGATTGCCGCAGTCTGCCGCAGGGGCGGCGTGATCGGCGAGGATGACCTCACACCTTGCGGCCGCCTTCGAGGTAAGCGGCTCGCACCTCGGGGCGCGCCAGTAAGTCGGCACCGGAGCCACTCATGGTGATCAGCCCGTTGACCAGCACGTAGCCGCGATGCGCCAGCTTCAGCGCGTGATTGGCGTTCTGCTCGACGATCAGGACCGTCAGGCCGTCCTGTCTGTTGAGGGTGCGGATCGCCTCGAAGATCTGCCGGGTGATCAGCGGCGCGAGGCCGAGCGACGGCTCGTCGAGCAGCAGCAGCCGCGGCCGGCTCATCAGCGCGCGGCCGATCGCCAGCATCTGCTGTTCGCCGCCGGACAGCGTTCCGCCGCGTTGGCTGAAGCGTGCGCGCAGCCGCGGGAACAGCGTCAGTACCCGCTCCAGCGTGGCGGCGCGCTCGTCGTCGCTGCCGTGGCCGGCGTCGGCGCCCATCTGCAGATTTTCGGCGACGCTCATCCGCGGGAAGATGCGGCGGCCCTCCGGCGATTGCGCGATGCTCATCCGCGCGATCTGGTGGGTCGGGGTCGCGGTGATGTCGACGCCGTCGAACACGATGCGGCCGGCCTTGGCGCGTGGCTTGCCGAAGATCGACATCATCAGCGTCGACTTGCCGGCGCCGTTGGCGCCGATCAGCGCCACGATCTCGCCGGAGCCGATAGCGAGATCGACGCCCTTCAGCGCCTCGATCTTGCCGTAGGCGGCGCGGAGGTTTTCGATGCGGAGCAGGGGGGCGGACGAGGTGTTTGTCATCGCGCGGCCTCGCCACGCTTACCTTCGTCATGGCCGGGCTTGACCCGGCCATCCACGGCCACAGGCGAGGCCGTGCTGGCTTCCGTGGATGGCCGGGTCAAGCCCGGGCATGACGACGGACTATATAGCATCGACCTCACAGCCCGAGCTCCTGCTCGACGGCTTCGACTTCTTCGTCCTCGACGCCCAGATAGGCGGCGATCACGCGGGGGTCGTCGCGGATCTCGGCCGGCGTGCCGTCGGCGATCTTGACGCCGTAATCGAGCACGACGACGTGGTCGGAGATTTCCATCACCACGCTCATGTCGTGTTCGATCAGCAGGATCGAGGTGCCGCGGTCGTCGCGGATCGACAGCAACAGTTCGCCGAGGCTGGCGCTCTCGCGCGCGTTCAGTCCGGCGGCCGGCTCGTCGAGGCACAGCAGCACCGGCTCGGTGCACATCGCCCGCGCGATCTCCAGCCGGCGCTGATCGCCGTAGGGCAGGTTGCCGGCGGCATCGTCGGCCCGTGCCAGCAGCCCGATCTGGTCGAGCCAGAACCGGGCGCGGTCGATCGCCTGCTTCTCCGCCGCGCGCCAGGACGGCGCGCCGAACAGGCCGAGAAAGGTCAGGCCGGAGGCGCGCATCAGCGTGTTGTGCTGCGCCACCATCAGGTTCTCCAGCGCGGTCATGCCGGGAAACAGCCGAATGTTCTGGAAGGTGCGTGCGACCTTGGCGATCTTGGTGATGCGAAAGTCGCCGAGCCGGTCGAGCCGATAATTCGAGCCGTCGCCATGGGCGAGGCTGATCCGCCCGGCGGTCGGCTTGTAGAAGCCGGTGATGCAGTTGAACACCGTGGTCTTGCCGGCGCCGTTCGGGCCGATCAGCGCGGTGATCCGGCCCTGCTGCGCGGTGAAGCTCAGCTCGTTGACGGCGATGATGCCGCCGAATTGCATGGTCAGGCGGTCGACCTGGAGGATTTCGGGTGCGCCGCTCATCCGTGGCCTTCCTTGACGAGGTCGGACGAGATCGCCTGCTTGTGCTGCAGATACACGGTCGGCGCGCGGTGGCCGATCAGCCCGCGCGGCCGCCAGATCATCAGCAGCACCATCGCCATGCCGAACACCAGCATGCGGAACTGATCGAGGCCGCGGAACAGCTCGAAGCCGCCGATCAGCGCCACCGCGGCGAGCGCGACGCCGAGCTGCGAGCCCATGCCGCCGAGCACGACGATCGCCAGCACCAGCGCCGATTCCTGGAAGGTGAAGGATTCCGGCGAGATGAAACCCTGCCTCGTCGCGAAGAACGCGCCGGCGAAGCCGCCGAACATCGCGCCGGTGGCGAAGGCGGTGAGCTTGGTGGTGGTGGTGTTGATGCCGAGCGCGCGGCAGGCGACTTCGTCCTCGCGCAGCGCTTCCCAGGCGCGGCCGATCGGCAGCCGGCGCAGCCGGATCGTGGCCCAGTTGGTGATCAGCGCCAGGATCAGGATCAGGTAGAACAGGAACACCAGCCGATGGGTCGGCGAGAACGGGATGCCGAGCTGCGCCGCCAACCCGTTCGGTCCCGGCGTCAGCGGAATGCCGAACACGGTCGGACGCGGAATGCCGCTGATACCGTTCGGGCCGCCGGTGAGATCCTGCCAGTTGATGATGACGAGACGGATGATCTCGCCGAACGCGAGCGTGACGATGGCGAGATAGTCGCCGCGCAGCCGCAGCACCGGAAAGCCGAGCAGCACGCCCCAGAACGCCGCGAGGATGCCGGCGAGCGGCAGGCAGATCCAGAACGACAGTCCGAAATTGGTGGCGAGCAGCGCGTAGGAATAGGCGCCGACCGCGTAGAACGCGACGTAGCCGAGGTCGAGCAGGCCGGCGAGGCCGACCACGATGTTCAGTCCCCAGCCGAGCATCACATAGGTCAGCACCAGGATGCCGAGGTCGAGAATGTAGCGCTGATTGTAGAAGATCACCGGCACCAGCACGGTGAAGATCAGCAGCGCCGGGCCGACGATGCGGCCGGCGAGGCCGAGCGTCTTGCGCGCGCCCGCCGGCATCATCTTCGCGGTGTCGACCGGTCCCCACCACATCCGCAGCAGCTCGACCACGATCGAGCCGACGAATACGCCGCCGACCATTCCGGCGAGGTCGCCGAACCGCGTCCAATAGATCAGGCCGCCCTCGGGGCCGGCTTCGGTGCGGACTCCGATCATCAGCGAAAACAAAACCAGCGCCACCAGGGCGCTGATCAGGGCTTTCTTGAAGATGAACGCCGCACCGATCTCGGCGGTGGCGGCGGAGGTCACGGCGGCGTGCGCGGGTTTTGCCACGTCGTCGCCCGCTCAGACTTTTTCGACTTCCGGCCGGCCGAGCAGGCCGGTCGGCATGAAGATCAGCACGATGATCAGGATCGAGAACGCCGCGACGTCCTTGTACTCGACCGAGAAATACGCCGACCAGAAGGTCTCGATCAGGCCGATCAGCAGGCCGCCGAGCATCGCGCCGGGCAGCGAGCCGATGCCGCCGAGCACGGCCGCAGTGAACGCCTTGATGCCGGCGATGAATCCCATGAAGAAGTCGACCAGCCCGTAATACAGCAGGTACATCATGCCCGCGACCGAGGCGAGCGCGGCGCCGATCACGAAGGTCATCGAGATGGTGCGGTCGACGTCGACGCCGAGCAGCGCCGCCATGGTTTGGTCCTGCTCGCAGGCCCGCATGTCGCGACCGAGCCTTGTCTTCGCCACCAGCCAGGTGAAGATGCCGAGCAGAATGACCGTCGTGACCACCACCAGGATCTGGACGTTGGAGAGCTGGACGTTGAAGCCGTCGGCGCTCTCGTGCAGAGTGTAGCCGCCGGTGATGATCGGCGGCACCGGCTTGACGCGGGCGCCCTGCGACACCTGGGCGTAGTTCATCAGCACGAACGACATGCCGATCGCCGACAGCATCGGGGCGAGGCGGAACGAATGCCGCAAGGGGCGATAGGCGATGCGTTCGACCGTCCAGCCGTACAGCGCGGTGATCGCCATCGACACCAACAGCACCACCAGCAGGATCAGCGGCACGAAGGTGAGGCCGAACGACACCAGGATCAGGAAGCTGATGAGGGCGATGAAGCCGCCGATCATGAAGATGTCGCCATGGGCGAAATTGATCATGCCGACGATGCCGTAGACCATCGTGTAGCCGATCGCGATCAGGCCGTAGATCGAGCCGAGCACGAGGCCGTTGATGAGCTGCTGGGCGAAATAGTCCATGCGCTGCCGTCGTCAGAGGACTCGAAAGATCGGAACTCGAAAGACCGTCGATTGCAACGCGAACGGCACCGCTGGGAAGATCGCGCCCGCACTGCACAAACGACGCGGCGAGGGCCCCGGCAGCCGGAACGTCGCTTCGCTTGGTAATTTTCTAACAGTGGGTCGCGATCGCGGCAACAGCGCCTGCTTACAACCTTCTGCCCTGTGGACGGCGGCGGTGCTGATATCGGTTCCATCCGGGACACTTCCGCTGCGCCGAAGGCCCTGAGCGATCGTCGCGAACGTGGTCCGGCGGCGGCTGCGCAGGGACGGCGGCGAGCCGGTGCGACTGCGCGAAGCGCTGTCCCTCGTCGTCGTCCCTTCCCATGTCTGTAAGGTCATCGGCTCCACCACCTTCACGCGCACGCCAACGCAAATTTCGTGCCGAATGATGCCGAAGTCGCGGACCGCTGCGTCATCCACAGCAGGAAACGGTCGTTAAGGTTAACAAAGCGTTTCCGTTGCCGGTTGTCGTTAACCTGGGGTTAGCTTTGGCAGGCACGCCATTGGATTCGGCGCGCTGGGTGATGGGGCACGGCGATGAAGACGGATTGGCGGATCAGCTCGGCGAACGGAGTTCTGCTCGCGGCCTATATCGCGCCGACCTGGCTGATCGTGGCGTATCGGCTGTTCGTCTCGCCGATCCATGCGCTTTACGACCGGCCCAACATCTCCGTGGCGATCTTTATCAGCGATCATCTGCATCTCAGCGCAATGGCGACGGTTCGGATGGCCTGGCTGCTGGCGCTGGCCAAGGTGACGGTCGCCGGCTTCCTGCTGGTGTTTTCCGCCCTGCTGACGCGGCCGTCGATTCGTCTGTCGGGCGGCTGCAACGAGGCGCTGGCGTTCGCGCTGACGCTGGGCAGCGTGATCTCGTTCGCCAGCATGGTGATGGCCTCGCAGGTCGCCGAGCCGGAAGCGATGCGGCTGCACGCCACCGAACTTCTGCTGTTTCTCGGCACCGCGATCCTGATGCTGGTCGAGCCTCAGGCTCGATCTGCGGCTGCACCGAGTCGCAGCGCGGCGGCGTTTCAACCGAACTATCCGGCCGCGGCGCAGCGCTCCTGATCTTGATTTTGCCGTCGTGATTGCTTGACGCTGGCGCTCGGGCCGGGCGTGACCTATCTCACCAGGCGCATAACTGTTATCGATGCCGGCCACTTGGGGCGGTGTCGCGATACTTTTTCTTTGCCGTCCGGCATGCTTAAGTAGTCGCAATGCCGCTGTCCGAGGCGGCCGCCGATCCGGGAGGAAATATCCATGGCCATGACGATGAACGGCGAAGTCCAACTGGACGCGCCGAAAGATTTGGTGTGGAGCAAGCTCAACGATCCGGAAGTGCTGAAGGTCTGCATTCCCGGATGCGAGGAATTGGAAAAGACCGAGGACGACAGTGGTTTTCGCGCCGTCGCCAAGTTGAAGGTCGGCCCGGTGTCGGCCCGCTTCAAGGGCAAGGTGACGCTGTCCGATCTCGATCCCCCGAACGGCTACAAGATCACCGGTGAAGGCGAGGGCGGTGTCGCCGGCTTCGCCAAGGGCGGCGCCACCGTCGGCCTGTCCGACAAGGACGGCGGCACGCTCTTGTCCTACGATGTCGAAGCGCATATCGGCGGCAAGCTGGCGCAGCTCGGGCAGCGGCTGATCAACGGCTCGGCCAAGAAGCTGGCCGACGAGTTCTTCGCCAACTTCTCCAAGGCGGTGCAGAACGGCAACGGCGCGGCCTGACCGCGCCGCGGGGCCCGATCACGCGGATGTCATTACACGGCCGAGCGTCCGGCGCGGCCGAAGCCGATCGCGGTTGCCGATCCTGGGCTTGCCCCGTAAGATCGGTTCAAGAAACACAACTAAAAGACGAATGATCGCCGTGCAACGCGGCGGTGCGCATTGAAGAGAGGGCCGATGGCCAAGATTTCCCTGATCGTCAATGGCAACCCCGTGACCGCGAACGTCGATCCGCGCACGCTGCTGGTGCAGTTTCTGCGCGAGAACCTGCGGCTGACCGGCACCCATGTCGGCTGCGACACCTCGCAGTGCGGTGCCTGCGTCGTGCATCTCGACGGCAAGGCGGTGAAGTCCTGCACCACGCTGGCGGTGATGGCCGACGGCCACGAAGTGACCACGATCGAAGGCCTCGCCGCCGACGGCGCGCCGCTGCATCCGATGCAAGAAGCCTTTCGCGAGCATCACGGCCTGCAATGCGGCTTCTGCACCCCGGGCATGATCATGACCGCGGTCGATATGGTGCATCGCAAGGGCCACGAGCTCTCCGACGAGACGATTCGCGAAGAGCTCGAAGGCAATCTCTGCCGCTGCACCGGCTATCAGAACATCGTGGTGTCGATCGCGGCCGGCGCCAAGGCGATGGCGAACTCCGACCGCACCTGACCGGCACTGCGCCGGCCCGCTTCAACGAGGCCGCGCGGCACGCCCAACGAGACGCAGGAAGCTCAGGGAAGCGCAATGTACGAATTCAAATATCACCGCCCCGGGACCGTTCGCCAAGCCGCCAATCTGCTGCTGAAGAACGAGGACGCCAAGCTGATCGCGGGCGGTCACACGCTGTTGCCGGTGATGAAGCAGCGCCTCGCGGCGCCGCCGCATCTGGTCGACCTGTCGCACATCGAAGGCCTCGACGGCATCGAGATGAAGGGCCGCTCGCTGGTGATCGGCGCCACCGCCACCCATGCCGAGGTGGCGAATTCGGCGATCGTCGGCGAGGCGATCCCGGCGCTGGCCGAGCTGGCGTCGCTGATCGGCGATCCGGCGGTGCGCCACAAGGGCACGATCGGCGGCTCGCTCGCCAACAACGATCCGACCGCGGACTATCCGGCCGCCGTGCTGGCGCTCGGCGCCACCGTGGTCACCAACAAGCGCAAGCTGAAAGCCGAAGAGTTCTTCCAGGGCATGTACGCGACCGCGCTGGAGCCGGACGAGATCATCACCAAGGTGCAGTTTCCGCTGCCGAAAAAGGCCGCCTACATCAAGTTCCGCAACCAGGCATCGCGCTACGCGCTGGTCGGCGTGTTCGTCGCCCGCCGTCCGTCGGATGTCCGGGTCGCGGTCACCGGCGCCGGCGCCGATGGCGTGTTCCGCGTCACGCAGTTCGAAGAGGCGCTGAAGGCGCGGTTCAACTCTAAGGCGCTCGACGGCCTCCACGTCTCGGCCGATGGGCTGAACAGCGATCTGCACGGCAGCGCCGAATATCGCGCGCATCTGATCGGCGTGCTCACCAAGCGCGCGGTCGACGCCGCCAACGGCAAGGCGTGAGCCTGCGATCGGACCGACGATGACCGCGCCCGCGCCTCCCGCCTCCGTCGACGCCACGCTCGAACTGCTGACGAGCCGCGGCTATCTCGCCGAGCGGTCGCTGGCGACGGTGGTGTTTCTGGCGCTGCGGATGGGCCGGCCGCTGTTTCTCGAAGGCGAGGCCGGCGTCGGCAAGACCGAAATCGCCAAGGTGCTGTCGGCCGCTCTAGGCCGCCGTCTGATCCGGCTGCAGTGCTACGAGGGTCTCGACATCGCCTCCGCGGTGTACGAGTGGAACTCGTCGGCGCAGATGATCGCGATCCGGCTCGCCGAAGCGGCCGGCGACACCGACCGCGACCAGCTCTCCAGCGACATCTTCTCCGAGCGCTTCCTGATCAAGCGGCCGCTGCTGCAGGCGCTGGAGCCGGACACGGCGGGGGCGCCGGTGCTGCTGATCGACGAACTCGACCGCGCCGACGAGGCGTTCGAGGCTTACTTGCTCGAAGTGCTCAGCGACTTCCAGGTCACGATTCCGGAGTTCGGCACCATCAAGGCGCCGGCGCCGCCGATTGTGATCGTCACCTCCAACCGCACCCGCGAAATCCACGATGCGCTGAAGCGGCGCTGTCTGTATCACTGGGTCGACTATCCGAACGCCGAGCGCGAGCTGGCGATCGTGAAGTCGCGCGTGCCGGGGATCTCGGCCAAGCTGTCGCAGCAGGTGGTCAACTTCGTCCAGGCGCTGCGCGAGCAGGATTTCTACAAATCCCCTGGCGTCGCCGAGACGCTCGACTGGGCCACCGCGTTGACTGAACTCGACGCTCGCGCGCTCACGGCGGAAGTCGTCGGCGACACCCTCGGTGCGCTGCTCAAGTATCAGGACGACATCGCCCGGATGCAGGGCGACACCGTGCAGAAACTGGTCAAGGACGCGATCAGCGAGAGGTAGTCAGTCTCTTTGCATTCGTTGTGAAGCTCGACCTTGGCCGCATCGGCAGCGCGCCCCCTCTCCCCGCTCTTGCGGGGAGAGGGTTGGGGTGAGGGGCTGCCACGGGCACCGTGCTCGCGTCGCCCTCACCGCAGCCCTCTCCCGCAAGCGGGAGAGGGAGCAGGCCTCGCGAGCGGCGAGGTTGTGACGCTGATCCAAGGTTCGTCATTCCGGGGCGCGAGCGGAAGCTCGCGAACCCGGAATCTGAAACGGGCACGTCGATCGAGATTCCGGGTTCGCGCTGCGCGCGCCCCGGAATGACAGACGGATAGGTTGTTGTCAGATGCAGCGTAACCCGACCGCGATGATCGATCATCTCAATCCGCCGACCGGCAAGATGGCGGACAATGTCGTCGGCTTTGCGCGGGCGCTGCGGGCGGCGGGGGTGCCGGTCGGGCCGGGCGCGGTGATCGACGCGCTGGATGCGCTGCAGCTGATCGAGATCGGCCATCGCGACGATCTCTACGCCACGCTGGAGGCGATTTTCGTCAAGCGCCGCGAGCATCTGTTGATCTTCGACCAGGCGTTCGCGCTGTTCTTCCGCGCCGCCGAAGATTGGCAGCACATGCTGGATTCGATCCCGCTGCCGGACGCCGCCAAGAAGAAGCCGCCGCCGGCCTCGCGCCGGGTGCAGGAGGCGATGGCGCCCGCCGCGACGCGCGACATGCCCTCGGCCGAGGAGCAGGAATTGCGTCTCGCCGTCTCCGACAAGGAGATCCTGCAGAAGAAGGATTTTGCGCAGATGAGCGCGGCGGAGATTGCGGAGGTGACCCGCGCGATCGAGCGGATGCGGCTGCCGCAGGCCGAACTGCGAACCCGGAGAGTGAGGCCGGATCGTCGCGGCCTGAAGCTCGACCTGCGCCGCACCTTGCGCGCGTCGTTGCGGACCGGCGGCGAGGTCGTCGACATCAGGAAGCTCGGGCTGATCGACAAGCCGGCGCCGATCGTGGCGCTGCTCGATATCTCCGGCTCGATGAGCGAGTACACAAGGCTGTTCCTGCACTTCCTCCACGCCATCACCGACGATCGCAAGCGGGTCTCGACCTTCCTGTTCGGCACGCGGCTGACAAACGTCACTCGCGCGCTGCGCCAGCGCGATCCAGACGAGGCGTTGGCGAGCTGCACCTCCTCGGTCGAGGACTGGGCCGGCGGCACGCGGATCGCGACCTCGCTGCACAGCTTCAACAAACTTTGGGCGCGGCGGGTGCTCGGCCAGGGCGCGATCGTGCTCTTGATTTCCGACGGGCTGGAGCGCGAAAGCGACGCCAAGCTGGCGTTCGAGATGGACCGGCTGCATCGCTCCTGCCGGCGGCTGATCTGGCTCAATCCGCTGCTGCGCTACGACGGTTTCGAGCCGCGCGCCCAGGGCATCAAAATGATGATACCTCACGTTGACGAATTCCGTCCGGTGCATAATCTGACCTCGATGCACACGCTGATCGCGGCGCTGTCGTCGGCACCGCCGCCGCACCATTTCAGTACGATCCGATCCGTCGCCTGACCGGCGGCAGCAGCCACGCAAGAGGAGACGCCTCCATGCAGCTTGATCGCGACGAAGACATCCTGCGGGCCGCCGAAGCCTGGCGCAAAGCCGGCCGCGGCGTGGCGCTCGCCACCGTTGTCGAAACCTGGGGATCGGCGCCGCGTCCCGCCGGCTCCAGCCTGGTGATCAACGACGAGGGCACTTTTCTCGGCTCGGTGTCCGGCGGCTGCGTCGAAGGCGCGGTCGTCACCGAAGCGCTCGACGTGATCGACAGCGGCACGCCGAAGCTGCTGGAATTCGGCGTCGCCGACGAGACCGCCTGGAAGGTCGGGCTGAGCTGCGGCGGCACCATCCGGGTGTTCGTCGAGAAGGTCGATTAGTTCGCCATGAAATTGGGAGTTTCACTTCCAGGGCCGTTGTCTTCGGCTCGGTTCTGATGTGCGATTTAGGCAAGTGGGGCGTAGCCTGTGAAGTTCGAGATCCTGCAGCAACTCAACGCCGAGCGCGCCGCGCGGCGGCCGGCGATCGTGGTCACCGACACTGCCACCGGCGCACAGCGGCTGGTCAAGGCCGCCGAGATCGCCGCCGATCCGCTTGCCGCCGAACTCGACAAGCAGCTCCGCATGGGCAAGAGCGCGAGCATCGAGGCGGGTGGCAAGAAACTGTTCCTCAACGTCCATGCGCCGACCGCCAAGCTGGTGATCGTCGGCGCTGTGCATATCAGCCAGGCGCTGGCGCCGCTGGCGCGCTCGCTCGGCTACGACGTCACCGTGGTGGATCCGCGCACCGCGTTCGCCAGCCCGGAGCGCTTTCCCGACGTGCCGCTGATCGCCGAATGGCCGGACGTCGCACTGCCGCCGCTAAACATCGATCACTACACCGCGTTCGTGGCGCTGACGCACGATCCGAAGATCGACGATCCGGCGCTGCTGCACGCCTTCGCACGCGACTGTTTCTACATCGGCGCGCTCGGCTCGAAGAAGACCCACGCCAAGCGGCTGGAGCGGCTGAAGCAGCAGGGCGCCTCCGACGCCGACGTCGGCCGGATTCATGCGCCGATCGGTCTCGCGATCGGCGCGGTGTCGCCATCGGAGATCGCGGTGTCGATCATGGCGGAAATCACCGCGACGCTGCGGCTGCCGGCGTCGTCCAAGGCGGCTGCGGCATGAAGTTCGGCCCGCGGCGTCCGGCGGATGCGATCGGCGGCGTCACCGTGCATTCGCTGCGGCAGAACGATCTGCTGCTGAAGAAGGGCACCACGATCGGTCCGGCCGAAGTCGCGGCGCTGCAGCAGGCAGGCATCGCCGAAATCGTGGTGGTGCAGCTCGAACCCGGCGACGTCTCGGAGGATGTCGCGGCGGCGAATGTGGCCGGCGCGGTTGCCGGCGACGGCGTCAATGTCGAGCGCGCCTTCACCGGCCGTGCCAATCTGTTCGCGGCGCGGACCGGGGTGCTGGTGATCGATCGCGCCGCAGTCGATCGCATCAATGCGGTCGACGAAGCGATTACGTTGGCGACGCTGCCGGCGTTCAAGCCGGTGGTCGAGGGCGAGATGGTCGCCACCGTCAAGTTGATCCCGTTCGGCGTCGAGGGCCGGCTGCGCGACGCCGCGGTGGCGGCCGCACAAGGCAGCGCACTACGCGTGGCGCCTTACGTGATCCAGCGCGTCGGTGTGGTGTCGACGCTGCTTCCGGGCCTCGCCCCGAAGGTGATCGAGAAGACGCTCCGTGTCACGGCCGAACGGCTGGCGCCGGCCGGCGCCGAGATCATCGCCGATCGGCGCGTCGCGCACGAGGAGGCCGCGCTGTCGGCCGCGATCAAGGAACTACTTGGGCTCGGCGCCGAGATGGTGATCGTGTTCGGCGCCTCGGCGATCGCCGACCGCCGCGACGTCATCCCGGCGGCGATCGGTGCGGTCGGCGGCAGCATCGCGCATTTCGGCATGCCGGTGGATCCGGGCAATCTGCTGCTGGTCGGCTCGGTCTCCGGCGTGCCGGTGCTGGGCGCGCCGGGCTGCGCGCGGTCGCCGGTCGAGAACGGCTTCGACTGGGTGCTGATGCGGCTGCTTGCCGGACTGAGCGTCACCCGTGCCGACATCACCGCAATGGGGGTCGGCGGTCTGTTGATGGAAATCGTGACCCGGCCGCAGCCGCGCGTGCCGGTCGCCGAGAGCGGCCGCAACGTCGCGGCGATCGTGCTGGCCGCGGGGCGCGGCACGCGGATGGGCGGGCCGAACAAGCTGCTGGCCGACCTCAACGGCAAGCCGCTGGTGCGGATCGTCGCCGAGCAGGCGCTGGCCTCGCAGGCGCGGCGTACCATCGTCGTCACCGGCCATCAGGCGGGCGAGGTCGAAGCGGCGCTGCACGGGCTCGATCTCACCTTCGTGCACAATCCGGATTTCGCCCAAGGCATCGCGTCGTCGGTGAAGGCCGGCATCGCGGCGCTGGGCGAGGATGCCGACGGCGCGATCGTCTGTCTCGGCGACATGCCGTTGATCGACGCGGCCTTGATCGACCGGATGATCGCCGCGTTCGATCCGGATCGCGGCGCGCTGATCGTGGTGCCGGTCGCGGAAGGGCGCCGCGGCAATCCGGTGCTGTGGTCGCGGCGGTTCTTCGCCGAACTGATGACGCTCGGCGGCGATGTCGGCGCTCGCCACCTGATCGCCAAGCACGGCGAAGCGGTGGCCGAAGTGCCGGTTGAAGGCGAGGCGGCGTTTCTCGACATCGACACCCCGCAGGCGCTCGATCAGGCGCGGCGCGGCTGATCGACTGCGCGTCAGGCTCGGACCTGTAACCGCGCCGCCAGCTTCGCTGCGGCCTTGGCCCCGGTGGCCTGTTTCCAGATCAGCGAGACGTCGCGTTGCAGCGTCAGTCCGCCGACATCGAGTGCTCGCACGTTCGCGTCGCCCCAGCTTGCCGGGGCCAGCGTGCAGCCGAGCCCCGCGGCGACCAGCGCGGCGGCGGTGGATTCCTGCCGTGTCTTGGCGACGATGCGAAACCGCACGCCCGCAGTGCTGAGCAGCCGGCGGCCGGTGCCGACGCGTTCGCAACCCTGCCGCAGCACGAAAGGCTGACCGTTCAATTCGGCGAGCGCCACGGTCCGGCGGCCAGACCACGGATGATCGGGTCCGACGAACAGCTGGAACGGCTCGCTGAGGAGCAGCTTGCGGTGCAGATTGCGATGAGGTGCGATCGAGAGCGCCAGATCGAGCCCGCCGCTCGCCACCAGCTTCTCGAGCTCGTCGGCCGGCGCTTCGATCAGTTCGATCACACCGTCGTCGGCGGGCAGCAGCTTCGGCAGCCAATCAGCAGCGATGCTCGGCAGGACGCCGAGCTTCAGTCGCGCCGGTGCCGGGCTGGTCAGTTCGCGCTTGGCCTCCGCCAGCGTCTGCAAAGCCGTGCGCACCTTGGCTTCGAGCCGCTTGGCGCTCGGCAGCGCGCGGATGCCGCGGCCGTCGGGCGCGAACAGCGGTGCGCCGAATTCGCGCTCCAGTCCCTTCAGCGCCTGCGACAGCGTCGGCTGGGTGATGCCGAGCTCACCGGCGGCGCGCGACACCGAACCCGCCTGCATCACGGCGAGGAAATAGCGCAGGTGCTGCACATTCATTGGAAAATCCAATCAATCTTCATGACCGATCGATTTTACCAACTAACCCGGCGTTGGCTAGATTTGTCGGCGACACGACAGGAACCAGGAGAACCGGTGTGGGGGTGGAGATCGAACGCAACGACGCCGTCGGCGTCGTCACGCTGAATCGGCCGGAGGCGCGCAACGCTCTGTCGCGGCCAATGATCGCCGATCTGGCCGCGGCGCTGGAGACGCTGGAGCGCGACGCGGCGGTCGCGTCGATCGTGCTCACCGGGCGCGAGGTGTTCTGCGCTGGCGCCGACATCGCCGACATGCACGGCATCGATCTGGCGACGGCGCTCGCCGAGGATTTTTCCGGCTGCTGCGACCGTCTGGCGTCGTGCACCAAGCCGCTGATCGCGGCGGTCGAAGCCTACGCGATCGGCGGCGGCTGCGAGCTGATCGAGATGTGCGATCTGGTGATCGCCGGCGCCGGCGCCAGATTCGGCCATCCCGAGATCGCGCTCGGTACGTTGTCGGGCGGTGGCGGCACGCAAAGGCTGGCCCGCGCGGTCGGCCGCGCCCGCGCGATGGATCTGGTGCTCACCGGCCGGCTGATTTCCGCGGCCGAAGCGGAGCGGATCGGGCTGATCAGCCGGGTGGTCGAGGATGGCACGGCCCGCGCCGCCGCATGCGAGGCTGCGGCGCAAATCGCGGCGCATCCGATCCATGCGGTGCGATTCGCCAAACAGGCGGTCGATCGCGCCGTATCGGTCGGGCTCGCCGACGGGTTGGCGCTGGAGCGGCGGCTGTTTCACCTCAGCTTCGCCGTTGGCGAGCTCGAACCGCGGCTCGCGCAGTTTCTGGCCCGCCGCGGTTCGGCGCGGTGATCGTGCGCGATCGGCCGATGCACGGTTTGCGGATCGTTCACCAAGTTGAAACGCCCTCACGGGTAGTTTGGAACCAGGTTGGACCTCGGGGGAGGGGACGTTGGGATCGCCGATTGCCGCGTGGCGCAAAGCCGCGCTGACTGCCGTCGTTTGGACGGCCTGCTTCTGTGTGCTCGAGCCGGCGCAGGCGGCCGGCGCCTTGGCGGTCGGGAAATGCGGCGCCTATGGTCAAGCCTACGACTATCCGGCCGAGGAGGCGGCGATCGCCGCCGCGCGCAAGCGCTGCAAGGGCGAATGCACCACGCTGACGATGCGGCGTGCCTGCGCGGCGCTGTCGATCGACATGAGCAATCCGTGCGGCGCGCACGGCTACGCGGTCGAGTCGAAGATTTCTTCATCGCTCAACGCCGCGACCCGTCGCTGCTACGAATATGGCGGTAAGGAATGCGTGATCCGCGCCTGGGCCTGCGACGCCAAGGGCTGAGCGATCCGGTCCTGAGATGATCGTGAGCTGACAGCTGCTGCAGGCCGCGCTATCAGCACGGCATGCAGTTCGACACCAAGATTGCGCTCGTGATCCGCATCGATCTCGAAGCTTGGCAAAAGCTCAACGTCGCGGCGTTTCTCACGTCTGGAATCGCTGCGGCATTTCCGGAATGCATCGGTGACGCCTACGAGGACGGCAGCGGCACGCCCTATCATCCGCTGATCGGACAGCCGATCCTGGTGTACGGAACCGACGGCCCGGGGCTGTCACGCGCGCTGGAGCGCGCTCTCGCCCGCAACGTCAAGCCGGCGATCTATACCGAGGCGATGTTCAAGACCACACACGACGCCGCCAATCGCGAGGCAGTCAAAGCCGTCGCGCGCGCCGATCTGCCGCTGGTCGGCCTCGCCGTCCGGGCCGATCGCAAGGTGGTCGACAAGATCCTCGACGGCCTCAAGTTCCACGCCTGACTCGGGCGCTATTCCGGCATCGGCCGTACGCCTTCCTTGACGTCCTCGGCGCGATAATTCTCCTTGGTGACCCGTTCGGTGGTGCGCTTCTCGGCCGCGCTGCGGGTCCGGTTCCGCATCAGCGCGTAGGCGATCGCGATGCCGAGTACGATAATTCCGATTCCCCACAGCCATTCGGTGGACATGTGTGCTCTCCCTGGATGTTCTGTGAGGACAATCCCAATTGCTGTCAGGCGTTCCCGATCGTTCGCCTCGTCGGGCGCGGTTTAGCCGGGCGTTAGGCATCGCGCGCGGAAACCGCGGGGCGTGGAGCGACATCAACGCGGCGTAAGCCGCTCAGGGCGCAATGAGGGATACGGCGACTCCGCCGAATCCACGGACGCGAGCGTGACCAACCAGTTTCCCATTTTCCATGACCGCCGGACCTCCGACACGCCGGCGACCGCACATCCGATGCGCGGCGCCGGTGCTCGGCGGCGATTTCTGATCGGGACACTGCTGGTCAACCTTGCCGCGCTTTCCATCGATTTCGCGGTGCTCGATGCGCCGCATCTGGCGTTTGCGGTGGGGCTGCGGCTGCTGCTGGTCACGCCGCTGGTGCTGCTCGCGCTCGTGCTGAACCGGCGTCCGGACGACCGCGCCATGCAATCGGCTGTGCAGGCCACGGCCGTGGTGGCGTTCGCGCTGTCGGTGACGGCGATCGGCCAGTTCGCGCCGGAGCCGTTCGCAGGACGCTACATGATGGCGGCGCTGTTCGTCGTCTTCGCCGGTGCGCTGGTCTCAGCGCTGTCCTGGCCGGCCACCAAGATCATGACCGTCACCGCCACGGTGTTGTACATCGTGATCACCATCTCCGGCCTGCGCTGGCCACCGGCGTGGACCAACATCGATCTGGTCGGGCTGTCTCTCATCACCTGCGTGATCGCGCTGCGCGCCCGCAAACGCAAAGATACCCAGATCGCCGAATTGGAGGCGATCCGCCGCAGCGATGCGCAGCTCAAGCGCGATCTGCGCCAGGCCAATGCCGCGCTGGAGCGGCTGTCGGCCACCGACCCGCTGACCGGCGCGTTCAACCGGCGCTATCTCGACGACCTGATCGAGCAGGAGGCTGCCTCGATCGTGCCGTCGCTCGGCCAAGGCGTGCTGATGATCGATGTCGATCACTTCAAGCTGTTCAATGATTACGGCGGCCACGCCGCGGGCGATCGCTGCCTGCGGCGGATCGTCGCCGCGATCCGCCGCAACCTGCGCGCCTGCGACGTCCTGGTGCGCTACGGCGGCGAAGAGTTTGCCGTGGTGCTGCCCGGGCTCGACGACGCCGAATTGTACGAGACCGCCGAACGGCTGTGCCGGGCGGTCAGCGCGCTGAAGATCCCGCATCCCGGCCTCGGCGAAGCCGGCATCGTCACCATCAGTGTCGGTATCGCCCCCGCGGTGCCTGCCGAGACGTTGGCCGATGCGATCCAGCGCGCCGACCAGTCGCTGTATCGCGCCAAGCGCGGTGGCCGAAACCGGGTCAGCGCCTGATCATCATGTCGCCCTCCGCCGATCAGTTCCAATCCATCTTGATTATGACTGACCAGTCAGTCATAATAGAAATATGAAGCGTGGATCGTCAGATTTGCCAACCTCCGTTCGGCCACCAGCGAAGCGCGTGGGCGGGGCTCGCGCCTCGTCGCCGCCGACCAAGTCGTCTGCGACCGCGGGCAGGGATGCCCCGTCGACCCGTGCCGCCAAGGCGGCGGAACGGCGGGCCGCGATCGTCGACGCCGCGCTCGACGAGTTCACCGCGCGTGGTTTCGCGGCGACCCGGATCGACGACGTCGCCAAGCGCGCCGGCGTCGCCAAGGGCACGATCTATCTGCACTTCACCGACAAGGAAGCGATGTTCCAGGAACTGGTGCGCACGGCGCTGGTGCCGACGATGCAGCGGCTGACGTCGCAGCCCGCGCCCGGCGTCTCGGCGCGGCAGATGCTGGAGACATTCGCCGAAACCTTCTTGCGCGACGTGGCGCAGACTCGGCGCGGCGACATCCTGCGGCTGGTGATGGCGGAAGGCACGCGGTTTCCGTCGCTGGCGGAATTCCACTACCGCAACGTGGTCGAGCCCGGCGTCGCCGGCATTCGCCGCATCCTGGAGCTCGGCGTCGCCCGCGGCGAAATCCATGCTGCGTCTCTGGCCCAGTTCCCGCAGCTCGCGGTCGCACCGGTGGTGCTGTCCGTGATCTGGCAGGGCCTGTTCGGCCGGTTCGCGCCGCTCGACGTGCAGGCGATGCTGCGCGCGCATCTCGATCTGATCTTCGGAGAAAGGACCGCGCCATGACGCGCCCCTCGCTCGTGCTGCGCGGCTGCGCCGCGATGCTCCTCACGCTGGCGCTCGCAAGCTGCGGCCAAGGCAGCGACCCCGGCTATCAGGGGTGGGTCGAGGCCGATCTGATTTTCGTCAGCCCCGACGAGCCCGGCCGCATCACCCAGCTCACCGTGCGCGAAGGCGACGAGGCGAGAAAGGGCGAGCTGATCTACACGCTCGACGACGATCTGCAGCAGGCCGATCTCAATCAGAATATGGCGACGCTCGCCAACGCCAAGCAGACCTTCGATCGCGCCCAGTCGCTGTCGAAGACCGGCTCCGGCACCCAGGCCAATCTCGACGCCGCGATCTCGACGCTGCGGGTGGCCGAGGCGCGGGTCGAGACCTCGAAGACACGGCTGGCGCGCCGCGAAATCCGTTCGCCGGTCACCGGCACGGTGCAGCAGATCTACTTCCGCGAGGGCGAGATGGTGGCGGCGCAGAAGCCGGTGCTGTCGATCCTGCCGCCGGGCAACATGAAGATCCGATTCTATGTGCCGGAGCCGGAACTGCCGAAGCTGGCGATCGGCGACAAGGTGCGGGTTACGTGCGACAACTGCGCGCCCGACCTGTCGGCCGAGATCTACTTCATCTCGACCACCGCCGAATACACCCCGCCGGTGATCTACAGTCTCGATGAGCGCAACAAGCTCGTCTATCTGATCCAGGCGCGGCCGAACAAGCCGGCGAGCCTGCGGGTCGGCCAGCCGGTCAGTGTGTATGTCACACCCAAGGCCACGGCTTCGCCGGTGGCGGCCGGCCGGTCATGACCGGCGCGCCGGCCATCGCCGCCGATGCCGCCGACATCGCGATCGATGTCCGTGGCCTGACCAAGTCGTTCAACGGCCGCGAGGTGGTGCACGACCTGTCGATGCAGGTGAAGCGCGGCTCGATCTACGGCTTCCTCGGCCCCAACGGCTCCGGCAAGACCACCACCATCCGCATGCTGTGCGGGCTGCTGACGCCGGATCGCGGCGAGGGCACCTGCCTCGGTTTCGACATCCGCACCGAGGCGGCCAAGATCAAGCGCCGGGTCGGCTACATGACGCAGCGCTTCAGCCTGTATCAGGATCTGTCGGTACGGGAGAATCTCGAATTCGTCGCCCGGCTGTACGGCGTGCCCGATGCGCGCGGCGCGGCGCGGGAGATGATCAAGCGGCTCGGGCTGTCGGGGCGCGAGGAGCAACTCGCCGGCGAACTGTCCGGAGGCTGGAAGCAGCGGCTCGCGCTCGGCGCCTGCACGCTGCCGAACCCGCAATTGCTGCTGCTCGACGAGCCGACCGCCGGCGTCGATCCCAAGGCGCGCCGCGATTTCTGGAACGAGATCCACGCGCTCGCCGCCGAAGGCCTCACCGTGCTGGTCTCGACTCACTACATGGACGAAGCCGAGCGCTGTCACGAGATCGCCTATATCGCCTACGGCCATCTGCTGGCGCACGGCACCGTCGACCAGGTGATCGCCGGATCGCAACTCACCACCTGGGTCGCCACCGGCGAAGGTCTCGGGGCGTTGGCGCACGAACTCGCCGGCAAGCCCGGCGTCGACATGGTGGCACCGTTCGGCACCAGCCTGCACGTTTCCGGCCGCGACCAGGCTGCGCTCGAGCAGACGCTGGCGCCGTATCGCAGCGATCCGCGGCAGGCTTGGCAGCACGGCGCACCGTCGCTCGAGGACGTGTTCATCGAGCTGATGAGCCGGTCGAAGGACAACTTCCAATGACCGCGGACGGGACAGATGCGGCGAAGCCCAACGCGCCGATCAAGGAGCGGCGGTTCGGCTTCCTGCGCCGCACCTATGCGATGCTGGTCAAGGAGCTGATCCAGCTCAAGCGCGACCGGCTCACCTTCGCGATGATCGTGGTGATCCCGGTGATGCAGCTCCTGCTGTTCGGCTATGCCATCAATACCACGCCGCGGCATCTGCCGACCGCGGTGCTGCTGCAGGAGGATTCCGACCTCGGCCGCTCGATCCTGAAGGCGCTGGAGAACACCGCTTACTTCAAGTTCACCCGCGAGGTCCACAGCGTCGCCGAGTTCGACGATCTGTTGCTGTCGGGCCGCGTGCTGTTCGGCGTCGAAATCCCGCGCGGGTTCGAGCGCGCGGTACGGCGCGGCGAGAAGCCGGCGATCCTGGTCGCGGCCGACGCCACCGATCCGGTCGCCGCCGGTTCGGCGCTGTCGGCGCTCGGTCAGATCGTGCAGAACGCACTGGTTCACGACCGCGTCGCCGGCGATCCCGCCGATCCGCCGTTCGAAATCCGCGCCCATGCCCGCTACAATCCGGCCGCGTCGTCGCGGCTCAACATCGTGCCCGGTCTGGTCGGCACCATTCTGACAATGACCATGCTGATCTTCACCGCGCTGTCGGTGACCCGCGAGATCGAGCGCGGCACGATGGAGAACCTGCTGTCGATGCCGATCACCCCGGTCGAGGTGATGCTCGGCAAGATCCTGCCTTACGTCGGCGTCGGCTTCATCCAGGCATCGCTGATCCTCGGCATCGGCGTGCTGCTGTTCGGCGTGCCGCTGCAAGGCAGCCTGGCGATGCTGGCGCTGCTGTCGACGCTGTTCATCACCACCAATCTGGCGATCGGCTACACCTTCTCGACGCTGGTGCAGAACCAGCTCCAGGCGATGCAGGCCTCGATGATGTTCTTTCTGCCGTCGATCCTGCTGTCCGGCTTCATGTTTCCGTTCGCCGGGATGCCGATCTGGGCGCAATACATCGGCGAGTGCCTGCCGCTGACGCACTACCTGCGCATCGTCCGCTCGATCATGCTGAAGGGGTCGTCGCTGGAGAACCTGCAATACGACGCGGTCGCGCTGCTGGTGTTGATGCTGGTGGCGATGACGATCGCGGTGACGCGATTCCGCCGCACCCTCGACTGATCGTGTCCTGGCTTTTCCACAGGGGGCGCCTTGCGGGTCGCTGAGTGGCGCCGCCGTCCGACGAGCCTCGTCGCGGTGCGGATGACGCCGCTTCGATCGTCGCCGCGATCTTTGTTGCCGACAAAACAGCTTGAGATCACTGGGTTTCCTGCTGCGACGGTCGAAGCGGCGCGGGCTGTTGCAAGCCGGAAGTATTTAGAAGTATACGTGTCAATATTGATTACGTTTTTACTGAATTGTTATCCTTAACCAATCGTTAAGCAAAGTATTTACAGGGCAGCGGCGCGGTCTACCGTGGTTTCCGGAAAGTAACCGGAGACGCGGAATGTCGCTGCTCACTCGTTCGATCGTCGCTGCCACCGTCATCACCCTGGCCACCGCCGCACACGCGCAGACGGCGCAGCCGGGGGTGCGCCCGGGGGCCGAACTGTTGCGACCGGAGCCGGCGCGAAGCTGCCCGCCGACCCCGCCTTCGGACGCCGTCGAGCCGTCGACCACGGCCTCGGTCGACACCGAACGGTTCGTCGCCGCGAACCACTTCCGTGAGAGTGCCGCATTGCGGTCGTCGGTGGCGATCAGCTGGCTCGGCGCAACCTTCAGGCAGCGGTTTCTCGACAAGGTGGAGCCGGCGCCCGCTCGGGCGCTGTTGCAGCCGTTTCAGCTGCGCCGGGCGGCGCGCGGCAGCGAAATCGTCGCCTGGCTCGGTGATCGTCGCGAAACCACCCTCGGCGAATTGTGGTGTCTGCTCAGCCTGCAGCCGAACGGCGAAAGCGGCGCGCTGCTGATCAACGCGGCGCCGAACCTGTTCTTCATTCGTGATCGCGACGACAAATTGTGGACGGTGGATGTGTTGTGGGGCGGTCCGGGCTGGGAAATCGGTGCCAGCGCGGTCGAGGGCGACCGTCCCTGGGACGCAGGCGCCCAGGCATTTTCGCGGTGAGCCTGGGAGAGACTCTATTGTCGCAACGCGGCGCCGAGCCGGGTGTAAATGCCGTCGCGGCCGAAACTGTCGCGGACGTAGCCGGCGGCGGCCGACCATTCCAGCGCGGCGAGTTGCAGCCCGCTGAGATGCAGCCCGATCCTGGTCTGTCGGCTGAACTCGTCGGATGAACCCGACATTTCCGGTCCCAGCCAGAACCTGTCGAGCATGCGCCAACCGGCGGCCAGCCGGGCGCCGTAGCTGCGCGCGACGGTGGTGGCGTAGAACGAGCATGCCAGCATGGTTTCCGGTGTCGGCTCGGCCCAGCCTTCCAGCGCGACGCGGACGCCGCCATGACTGCCGCGCCAGCGCTTGTCGCGGATGTCCGGCGTCGAGGCGCGATGCTCGAGATCGGGACCAGCCAGCACCTTCAGTTCGAAAGCGCCGAATTTGAAACGCCAGCCGGCCAGGAGCGAGGCTCGCGAGACGTCGCTCACGTAAATGAAGCGGGCCGACTGATAGCGCTCGAGCGCTTCCGAAACGAACAACCGGAACACGGGGCCGGATTCGGCCGCTGCGTCCGCGGACCATTCGAAGCCTCCGTAGAGCGAGACGCCATTGCGCCAGAGATCGTAGCCGCCGAACAGCAATCCCGGCGGCGCTCGTCCGCCGGTCAGCCGGTCGCTGGAAAAATCGGTCAAGGGTGGCAGGGTCGTCGCCGCAGGCAGATCGCCGAACAAGCCTTCATCGTCGGTCGGGTCGAACCATGCTGTGTCCGAGGCCGGCAGGCCGAACGGCGTAGCGACATTGGCCGCTGACGACCGCCGTTCGAATTCCGAAGCGTCGACGGCGGGATCGAAGTCTTCCGCGCATGCGCCACTGGCCGCGGCGAACGAGATCGCGACCAAACTGACTGCGCCCACCCACCCGACGCAACGCATTGCCACACTACCTGAATAAGCAACTCTTACGCGTCACTATTCAGATATTAAATCGAAAGTTGTGGAAAATGTCCAGCGCGCTGCCGACAGCGACGCGGTCAGTCCGGCTGCGGTTCGTGCTGGTCGCGACGCGCGATCGCGTATTCGAGTTCGACCGCGAGCTGCCGGTTGATATCGGCCATGCCGTCGATGTAGGGCTCGGACAGGGATAGGCCCTGTGGTGCGTTCGGGGCGTCACGCGCTTCGGTCTCGAAGTGGTGGCGCAGGATGGTGGGCGATGGATGCGACTTGATCAGCGCATTGGCGAAGTTGACCAGCGCCTTGATCTGTCCGTTCATGAAGTCGATCTTGTCCATCCGACAACGGATCCTTTTGTTGAGATAGTCCATGCGCGGGAGTCTAGCCCGCGGCGCCCAGCTATCCGATTGATCGGCAACAAGGCCTTGCGGTGACGCAATGTCGCGCGTCATCCCCGCTCACATGCGCGTGTCGTGCGCCGTCTAGCCGATCAGCTTGATCAGTTCCATCGCGGCGGCGGGCGCCCGCACCTTGCCTTCGTGGATCACATAGGCAAACACGTCGCGCTTCTGCGGCTTTGCACCGGTGGCGTCGACCTTCGGCAGATCGTCGGGCTCGCCGCCGCCCGCCCAGAGCTGCAGCCGCTGGGCCCACGCCGACAGCGCCTTCGGCGCGTAGCCGGTCGCGATGTCGTCCTTGCCCTTCTGCAGCCGCGCATAAACGAAATCGCCGGTGATGTCGGCGATTTCCGGATAGTTCGCGTGCTCGGAGTACACCACCGGAATGCCGTGCCGGCGCAGCAATGCAATGAAGGCCGGCGTCTTGAAACTGTCATGCCTGACTTCGACGACATGACGCAACGCGCGGCCGTCGAGCGTGCGCGGCAGCAGGTCGAGAAAGGCGCCGAAATCGGCTTCGTCGAACTTCTTGGTCGGTGCGAACTGCCACAGCACCGGGCCGAGCCGGTCGCCGAGCTCGAGCACGCCCGAATGGTAGAATCGTTCGATGCTGTCGCCGGCTTCCGCCAGCACCTTGCGGTTGGTCGCAAACCGCGGCCCCTTCAGCGAGAACACGAAGCCGTCCGGGACCTCGCTGGCCCATTTGCGGAAGCTTTCCGGCTTCTGCGAGCCGTAAAACGTGCCGTTGATTTCGATCGAGGTCAGCTTCGAGGCGGCGTATTCCAGTTCTCTCCGCTGCGGCAGCTTGGGCGGATAGAATACGCCGCGCCACGGCTCGAAGGTCCAGCCGCCGATGCCGATCCGGATCTCGCCTGTCCGAGCTTTCTTCATCTTGCCCCCCTTGCGAATGCTGCAGCCGTTCCTATCTTGGTTGCAACGGCGACGTCGATACTCCGATCTGGAGGCTTCGGCGCCGAGACGACCACAGAATGGTAGGGAGCGCCGGATGTACGCGCACCTGTTGTTCGTGGTCGTTGACCTTTTTGGGCGCCGGATCCACCCGATTTCCCTACATTTCTGATCCCGATCGGCCGGTGCTCGCCTTGGCATCGCCGGGCACGATCGCTATAGGCATGGCCCCATGATCGATGCCAGCCCTGCCGCAGTTGCGACCCGTACCCAGCCTGCTGCGCTTCCGCTGCAGCTCTCCGTGGTCGTCCCGACCTTCAATGAACGCGACAATGTCGAGCTGCTGTTCCGTAAACTGGAGACGGCACTCGCTGGCATGGCGTGGGAGGTCGTCTTCGTCGACGACAATTCTCCCGACGGCACCTGGGAGGTCGTCCGCGACATGGCGCAGCGCGACTCCCGCGTGCGCTGCCTGCGCCGGATCGGTCGTCGCGGCCTGTCGGGTGCCTGCATCGAAGGTATTCTCGCGTCCGGCGCGCCGTTCGCAGCGGTGATGGACGCCGACCTGCAGCACGACGAGACCCAGCTCACCAAGATGCTGTCGCTGCTGGAGAGCAATGCCGCCGACCTCGTGATCGGCAGCCGCTACATCGAGGGCGGCAGCGCCGACAGCTTCAACAAGCAGCGCGCCGGAATCAGTGCGTTCGCGACCCAGGTTGCCCAGAAGGCGCTGAAGATCGAGGTCGCCGACCCGATGAGCGGCTTCTTCATGATCCGGCGCGACCGCTTTGAACAGCTCGCGCCGCAGCTTTCGACCCAGGGCTTCAAGATCCTGCTCGACGTCATCGCGACCGCGCGCGGCAGCCTGCGCATCGTCGAGGTGCCGTTCACCTTCGGCTCGCGGCTGCACGGCGAGAGCAAGCTCGACTCGATGGTGGCGCTCGACTTCCTCGGCCTGGTGCTGGCGAAATTCAGCCACGACGTGCTGTCGCTGCGCTTCATCCTGTTCGCGCTGGTCGGCTCGACCGGCGTGGTGGTGCACTTCGTCACGTTGTTCGTCGTGCTGAAGGTGTTCGAACAGCCGTTCGCCGAGGCGCAGGGCGCCGCCGCGCTGGTGGCGATGACCAGCAACTTCATCCTCAACAATTTCCTGACCTATCGCGACCAGCGGCTCAAAGGCTTCGCGATCCTGCGCGGCCTGTTGCTGTTCTATCTGGTGTGCGGCGTCGGTCTGCTCGCCAATGTCGGCGTCGCCTTCGCGGTCTACAATGAGCACGTCACCTGGTGGCTGGCCGGCGCGGCCGGCGCGGTGATGGGCGTGGTGTGGAACTACGCGATGTCCGGCCTGTTCGTCTGGCGTAAACGATGACCGATGCGATACGGCGACTTCACGTCGCCACGATCCTGGTCGTCGTCGGGCTGGTCGTGCTCCGGCTGGTGGCCGCGGCGGTGACGCCGCTGACCTTCGACGAGGCGTATTACTGGACCTGGTCGAAGAATCTCGCGCTCAGCTATTTCGACCACCCGCCGATGGTCGCGGTGGTGATCAAGCTCGGCACGCTGATCGCCGGCGATACCGAACTCGGCGTCCGCCTGGTGTCGATCCTGCTGGCGCTGCCGATGAGCTGGGCGGTGTGGCGAGCCGCGATCCTGTTGTTCGACGATACCGAGATCGCCGCGACCGCGACGGTGTTGCTCAATGCCACCATGATGGTATCGGCCGGCACCACCATCGTCACGCCGGATGCGCCGCTTTTGGTGGCATCGAGTTTCGTGCTGCTGGCGCTGGCGCAAGTCGCTGCGACGGGCAGGGGCGTTTGGTGGCTCGCCGTCGGCGTCGCGGTTGGGCTGGCGCTGCTGTCGAAATACACCGCGCTGTTCTTTGGTCCGGCGATCCTGATCTGGCTATTGTGGGTGCCGGCGATGCGGCGCTGGCTGCTGTCGCCGTGGCCGTATCTCGGCGGCGTGATCGCTTTCGCGCTGTTCTCGCCGGTGGTGATCTGGAACGCGCAGCACGACTGGATTTCCTTCGTCAAACAGCTCGGCCGCGCCAAGCTCGGCGGGTTCGAGCCGCATTTCCTCGCCGAGCTGATCCCGACCCAGTTCGTGCTGGCGACGCCGTTCGTGTTCGTGCTCGGGGTGATGGGCCTGATTGCGCTCGGCAAGCGCAGCACGGGGCCGGCGGCCTCGCGCGTTCTGGTCGCCGCGACGGTGTGGACGATCGCGCTGTATTTCGCCTGGCAGGCGCTGCATGACCGGGTCGAGGCGAACTGGCTCAGCCCGCTGTATCCGGCATTCGCGCTCGCGGCGGCGGTGGGGGCGGCCTATCCGCATTGGACCCCGGGCATCGCGCGCGTCGTCACGGTGTGCCGGCGCTGGGCGGTTTCGACCGGCGCGGTGCTGTTCGCGCTGGTGGTGGTTCAGGTCAACACCGGCGCGCTGACCGGCTATCGCCGCGACGCCACGGTGCGCTCGGTCGGCGTCGGTGTGCCGCAGATGGTGGCGGAGATCGACCAGGTGCGGCGGCGGATCGGCGCGAGCTGCGTGCTGACCGACGATTACGGCACCACCGGCTGGCTGGAATTCTATCTGCCGACCGGCACCTGCGTGGTTCAGCGCGGCGAACGGTTCCGTTGGCTTGCCGCGCCGGCACCGACAGCCCAGCAACTCGCGGGACCGCTGCTGCTGGTCGGTGTCGACAACGCCGCGGCGCGGCCGGACCTGCAGGCAGCCTTCGCCAAGATCGAGCGCGTCGGGGCCGTCACCCGCTCGCGTGGACCGCTGCTGGTCGATGCAGTGCCGCTCGACGAGCTGTCCGAGCCGAAGGGACCGATCCTCGACGAGCGCCCGCCGATCTACTGACGCGGCGGCGGTGCCGCCCGGCAAACCTGCTGACCTGCGGTGGCCGAGTATGCTACAGGCTGGGGTCGATCCCCACCTCCCGCGCGTCCGCCGCGCCGTTTCCCCAACACGACGAGCTCAACAATGAACGACACGGTCTTGATTGCTGGAGCCGGACACGCCGGATTTCAGGTCGCCGTATCGCTGCGCCAGGCGAAATACGCCGGGCGCATCGCGCTGATCAACGACGAGAAGCACCTGCCGTATCAGCGGCCGCCATTGTCGAAGGCTTACTTGAAGAGCGGCGGCGATCCGAACTCGCTGATGTTCCGCCCGGAAAAGTTCTTCCAGGATCAGGCGATCGAGCTGATTTCCGACCGGATGGTGTCGATCGATCGCGAGGGCCGCAAGCTACTGCTCGCCTCCGGCACCGCGATCGAGTACGGCCACCTCGTGCTCGCCACCGGCGCGCGCAACCGGATGCTCGACGTGCCCAACGCGTCGCTGCCGGACGTGCTTTACTTACGTACGCTCGACGAGAGCGAAGTGCTGCGGCAGCGGATGCCGGACAGGAAGCATGTCGTGGTGATCGGCGCCGGCTTCATCGGTCTCGAATTCGCCGCCACCGCGCGGGCCAAGGGGCTCGAGGTCGACGTCGTCGAACTGGCGCCGCGGGTGATGGCGCGCGTGGTGACGCCGGAGATCTCCAGTTACTTCCACGACCGCCACACCGAGGCCGGCATCCGGATGCACTACGGCGTCCGCGCCACCGAAATCGCGGCCGAGGGCAGCCGTGTCACCGGCGTCGTCCTGAGCAACGGTCACACATTGCCCTGCGATCTCGTGGTGGTCGGCGTCGGCGTCATTCCGAACGTCGAGATCGCCGCCGCCGCCGGTCTGCCGACCGCGGCCGGCATCATCGTCGACCAGCAGCTTCTCACCAGCGACCCGCACATCTCGGCGATCGGCGACTGCGCGCTGTTCGACAGCGTCCGGTTCGGCGAGACCATGCGGGTGGAGTCGGTGCAGAACGCCACCGATCAGGCGCGCTGCGTCGCCGCGCGGTTGACCGGCGACGCCAAGCCGTATGACGGCTATCCGTGGTTCTGGTCCGATCAGGGCGACGACAAGCTGCAGATCGTCGGCCTCACCGCCGGCTTCGATCAAGTGGTGATCCGCGGCAGCGTCGCCGAGCGGTCGTTCTCGGCGTTCTGCTACAAGGCCGGCAAGCTGATCGGCATCGAGTCCGTCAACCGCGCCGCCGACCACGTGTTCGGCCGCAAGATCCTGCCGCTCGACAAATCCGTGACGCCCGAGCAGGCGGCCGATCTCGGCTTCGACCTGAAGAAGGCGGCAGCGTAGGGCAGAGACCAAACCGCGTCGTTGCGAGGAGCGCAGCGACGAAGCAATCCAGAGGCCCCGTGCACTGAGCTGGATTGCTTCGCTTCGCTCGCAATGACAGCCCTGGGCTTCACGCCGCCGCCACGAACTCGCGCATGACGGCTTCGATATCCGCGACCGTCGGCAGCCCGGCTTCGTTGCCGAGGCGCTGGATCTTGTAGGTCGAGGCGGCGCGGGCGAATTCGAAGTGGTGCTGCCAGCTCTGCGCCGGGTTGTTGAGATACGAGAACACGTAGGCGCCGTGAAACACGTCGCCGGCGCCGTTGGTGTCGATCACCCGTTCGCGCGGGATCGGCAGCGCCGGAAGGGTCCGCACCGTGCCGGCTTCGTCGTACCAGTACAATCCGCGCTCGCCGAGCGTGATGCCGCCGACCCGGCAGCCGCGCGATTTCAGATAGTCGAGCATTTTCTCCGGCGTCATGTCCATCTGTTCGCACAGTCGCTCGGCGACGATCGCGATGTCGATGAATTCCAACAGCTCATGGGTGTTGGTGCGCAGGCCGCCGCCGTCGAGCGAGGTCAGGATGCCGGCCTCGCGGCACAGCTTTGCGTAGTGGATCGCGGCATCAGGCTGGTGGCCGTCGACGTGCAGGGCGCGGCAGGGTCCGAGATTGAGCAGCGGAAACGGGTGGATGTGTTCGTCGTCGCGGCAGCGGACGATAGCGCGCTTGCCGTCTTTGGGCATGATGAACGACAGCGACGACGAGGCGACCTTGCGCGGGTGAATCTCGATGCCGTATTTCGCGCTCATGTCCATGAACATCCGCCCCAGCCAGTCGTTGGCGATGGTGGCGATCAGGTCGGGCACGATTCCGAGCTTGGCGCAGCAGAACGCCGCGGTCACCGCGTTGCCGCCGAACGACACCGCGTAGTCGGATGCCACGTGCTTTTCGTCGCCGGTGGGCAGATGGTCGGTGATGAAGGTGACGTCGATATAGGTCTGTCCGATGAAGAGTGCGTGCATGAGAGTCCCGAGGCTGCGACCAGTTCCGGCGCGGTCAGCATAGCATTGCGGCTCGCGCCGCATTCGCTAAAATTTTCCGCAGGGTCACAACTGATACGACAGCGATTTCGCCGAAAATCCAGTCACAACGGCGCGCATGCCGCCGGGTTCCGGGCAGGCGCGATCAGGGAGGCGAGGATGGCAGTCGCATGCACGCAGGCGGCGCACGGATCGTCCGGTGGCAACGTCGCCGGCATGACCTCGTTATCGTGCGGGGATTGCGCGCCGATGAACCGACGCGCTGAACCCGATAGCATCGGGCAGCAAATCACGGCTCGGGGTGCTGTGCTTGCGGGGGAATGTCCATGATCACTGCGATCGATCATCTCGTCGTCCTGGTCAGCGACCTGCCGGCGGCGGTCGCCACCTACGAGACGCTGCTGGCCCGCGCGCCGGCCTGGCGCGGCGGCGACGACGGCTCCGACAACGTCCTGTTTACCCTGGACAACATGTCGCTGGAATTGATGGCGCCGTCCGGCAGCGGACAGGCCGCCGAACGGCTGCGCACCCTGATCAAGCTGCAGGGCGAGGGGATCGCCAGCCTGTGCTTCCGCGTCGCCGACGCCGCCGGTGCGCGAAACCGGCTGGAGCGGGTGGCGCTGCAGCCGACGCCGGTCGCCGACGTCGAAGGCCGCGACCGGATCACCGGCGCCACGCTGGCGTGGAAGCGGACCCGGACTGCGACCGAGACCACCCGCGGGGTGCGGATGTTCTTCCTCGAGCTCGGGTCCGAACGGCCGCACTCTCAGGTGATCGGCGCTTCGCCGGTCGTCGGCCTGGATCATCTGGTGATCTCGACCTCCGACCCGGAGCGCGCCGCGGCGCTGTACGGGGCCCGGCTCGGGCTCGCTTTGGCGCTGGACCGGACGCGGCAGGATTGCGGGCGGCTGATGTCGTTCCAGTGTGGCGACCTCAGGATCGAAGTCGTGCACCGGCCGGTCGCAGGCTCGGACGCCAATCACGACAAGCTGTGGGGCGTGGGCTGGCGAGTCGACGACGTCGAGGCGTCGCGCGAGCGGCTGATCGCCGCCGGCCTCACCGTCACCGCATCGCGCGCCGGCCGTCACGCCGACACCCGAGTCATCACGGTGCGCAGCGGCACCTGCCGGATTCCGACCCTGCTGGTGCAAAGGACCCCGGCCTGATCCGGCAACGGCGTCAAGCGCGGCGGCGCTACCACCAGCCCGGCTGCTCCCGGCGATAGTAGTCTTGCGGCTGGCGGTAATAGCCTTCGCCATAGCGGCCGCGCCGCCGCGGATCGGGGGCGCGTTGCTCCATCCGCTGGAAGAAGAAGCCGAAGCCGCCGTCGTCCCAATCGTCGCTGCTGGCCACCGGGACCTCCTCCCGGGTCGGCTTGCGCGTAATGAATCCGCCCTGCGGCTGGTCGCTCAGCACCGCGACGAACTCGGTGCGATAGTTGGTTTCGGCGCTCAGCGGCTCGTCGGAAATGACGATCGAGGAGCGCGGCAGGGCGGTCGGGCCGATCTGGTCGAGTACCTCCTGGGGGATGGTGATGCGGTCGAGCGCGCTCTTGGCGCTGTCCGCGGTCTCGATCGTGACCGCGCTCCAGCGCAGGCCGGTCTCGTCCTTGGCCATCGCTGTAAAGATGTGGGTGCCGATCGGACGGTCGGGATCGCGGATCGTCACCGGCACCTCGATCGACGAGTCGAACAGTTCGCCGCCGTCCGGCAGCGGCTTGCGGGTGTTGCGCCGGACATACAGCTTCTGGGTCGCGCGGCTGACGTAGATCGAGGCCGGCTCCAGCGCGAGCCTGGCGCTGGTGGCGAGCTTTTCGGTTTCCGCCTTTTTCGCCGCGGCTGCTTTCGCAGCCTCCTTGGTGGCGACCGCGGTCGCCTGTTTGGCGTCGGCGTCGGCTTTCGCGGTTTCGAGCTGGGTCGTGGCTTCGCCCAGGCGCTGCGCCGCCTTCTGCTGCCGCTCTTCGGCCTTGGCCCTGGCGTCGTCGGTCTTGGCGGCGATCAGCACCTTGTCGGCGGCCTTCAGCGCCGCCTCGGCGCGCGCCTTCTCGCGCTCCAGATTGCGCAGCGACGGCTTGAGCGGCTTCAGCGCGCGCACCGCGGCTGCCGCGGCCGCCTTGGCGTCTTCGGCCGCCCGGGCCGCCTCGGCCGCTTCACGCGTCAGCGTCTCCGCGCGACCCGGTGCGGCGGCCAGCGCCTCGGCGCTCGGCGAGAACAGCACCGGATGGCTGATGTCGACCGGCGCGGCGTCCTCGGGCGATACGATCACCCGCAGTCCGATCTTGGCCCTGTCGAAAATCCGCTCTGCGAAACTGTAAGGCATCCGCACGCAGCCATGCGACGCCGGATAGCCGGGCAGCGGACCACCGTGCAACGCGACCCCGTTCCAGGTGATGCGCAGCATGTGCGGCATCCAGGCGTCGTCGTACATCGTCGAGCGGTGGTCCTTATCCTTCTCGACCACGGCGAACACGCCCGCCGGAGTCTCGCGCCCGGTGGTGCCGGTCGAGACCGGCGCGCGATAGATCCAGCCCTCGGCATCGTACAGCGTCACCCGCTGGCCCTTGATCGAGACGATCGCCATCACCGGCTCACCGGCCTCGCGCGGGGCGATCGCTTCGGTGGTCGCTGCAGGGCGCGCCCGCTTGGCGTCCGCGTCAGGTGCCGAAGCGACCACGGCGAGGATCGTCGCCAGACTGAGGAGGGCGGGGGACCCGACCCGGCGCAAGGCGCTCTGCTTCATCGTCGCTCGATTCACTGCGCCTCGCTTCTTGAAAGTGCCGCCTGCGTCGCCCGGACGAATCTCGGCCCATGTTGGTCGAAATCCGGAAGCACCGCCACCGGTTGCATGCCGGGCGTCGGTGCGACGATCTGCCCCCGCGGGGCACAGCCTTCGCAGGCGAATGTGACGGGCCGATGAGCGAGCGCGACCGTCAGCCGAGCCGGCAGGGGACGTTGAGATAGCCGCGGAAACGAACTCTGCCGCCGCGCCGGGGGACACCGTCGAGCGCGTAGTCCGGGAAGCGGGCGAGAAACCGCGACAGCGCGATCGCGCCCTCCAGCCGCGCCAGCGCCATGCCGGCGCATTGATGCGGCCCCGAGGCGAAGGCGAGATGGCGGTTCGGGCTGCGGGCCACGTCGAACCTGTCGGGATCGGCAAATTGCGCCGGATCGCGATTGGCGGCGCCGATGCACAGCGTCAGCGAGGTGTTCGCCGGCATCGTCACGCCGCCGATCTCGACCTCTGCGGTGGTGATGCGATTACCGAGCTGGTTGGAGCTCTCGTAGCGCAGGATTTCCTCGACCGCGGTCTTGATCAGCGCCGGCTCGGCAAGCAGCCGCTGCTTCTGGTCGGGATTGGCCGCGAGCGTCACCAGGCCGTTGCCGATCAGATTGGTGGTGGTCTCGTGGCCGGCGTTGAGCAGGAAGATGCAGTTGTGCAGCAGCTCCTTGGAGGAGAGCTTCTCGCCACCGGCCTCACCCTGAATCAGCCGGGTCAGCACATCGCGCTCCGGATCGCCGGGCGCGGCGGCGCGGCGGGCGATCAGGGTGTCGAGATAGCCGAGAAACTCGCCGACCGCCTCGTTGCCCCGATTGAAGGTGTCCGCCCCGATCACCGGCTCGAGCGCGCCGAGGATCGCCAGCGACCATTCGCGCAGCGGCGCGCGCTCGTGGTGCGGCACGCCGAGCAGATTGCCGATCACCTCGATCGGGATCGCCGCGGCAAAATCCTCGATCAGGTCGACCCGGCCTTTGTCGGCCATGGCATCCAGCAGCCGGTCGACCAGCGCGATCAGCTCCGGCTCCATGCCGGCGATCGCCCGCGGCGTCAGCGCCCCCATGATCAATCGCCTTACTCTGGTATGGGATGGCGGGTCGTTGAACACCAGGCTGGTGGTGTGGTGCTCGAACAGCAGGGAATCGCCGTATTTCGGTGCAAACTCCCGCTTCTTGTCCGACGAGAACAGCGCGGTGTTCTTGTACACCGCGACAAGATCCTCGTAGCGGGTCAGGAAGTAGCCCCCGCCGGCCAGCCGCTTGACCGGCTGGTGCGTCCGCAGCGCCTGATAGGTCGGGTAGGGGTCGTCATAAAAGTCGGGCGTCAGACGTGCGAGATCGAACGCTTCCGCGAGCTCTGCTGGGGCCGTTTCCATGTCATTCCCGTTTTTGATGTCTATAAGCGATTTACGACGTTGCCGAAACGTCCGGGAAATTCGCAGCCCCGCCCTTGCGGATGGAACCGGCCCGCCGCATGTCAGGCGCCGGCCGGTCTCCTGCCTCGACCAGCCGGGGCGACGTTGGCGGGCGGTGCGCGGGTTCCTCTTCAGCCAATCTCAATCCTCACGATTTAGTGCGTCGCAGCGATCCTGATTGACAATTGCCAAGGTGAGTGCCTACTCACAAAATGACTTCACTGCGCATGACGAGCGATTTGCGCCGGGAACTGATCCTGGGCGCAGCCAAACGTTGCTTTGCCCGGAACGGCTTTGCAGGGACCACCACCAAGAGCGTCGCGGCCGCCGCGTCGATCTCGGAGGGGTTGCTGTTCAAGCATTTCCCGAGCAAGGCGGCGCTGTATGCCGAAATCCTGGCCTGCGAATGCGAGGCCGATCCGGCGCTGGTGGATCTGCTCGGGGCGGAGCCGTCCACCGAAACACTGGTGGTGGTGGTGCGGGAGATGGTGCTGCACTTCCTGCACGCCTCCGATCAGCCCGACCAGGAGGAAGATCAGCGGCTGCGCCTGCTGGTGTCGAGCCAGCTCGACGACGGCGAGTTCGCGCGTCTGGTCTACGAGAAGGTCTCCGGCCTGATCGGGCGCACCTTCGTGGCGTCGCTGGAGCGGGCGGTGGCAGCCGGCGACGCGGTCCGGATCGGTGAAGAGCCGATGAACCTGTTCTGGTTCGCCCACCACACCTTGTTGATGGCGGCGCTGGCGCGGCTGCCGTCGGTGCCGTGCCTGAGCTACGGCGATGCCGCCGGTCTCGAGCGCCAGATGTGCGAATTCATCCTACGTGGAATTGGTCTGAACGAAGCCGTAATTGCCGTCCATCTCGACCGCGAGTTCTCGCCGGACCGGATTCGGGCGGAAACGACAGAAAGTGCATGACATGACGCTTGCGACAGAAACTCCGCCGTCGGCGCGGAGCTCCAGCGAGAAGCCGCGCCCGCGCCCGGTGCGGAAGGTCCGCTGGTTCATCATCGTCGGACTGCTGCTGGCTCTGCTGGTCGGCGGCCTGGTCGGCTTCAACGCCTTCCGCAACCACATGATCGCGCAGTTCTTCGCCAACAACAAACCGCCGCCGATCACCGTCACGGTCGCCGAGGCGAAGTCCGAAGTGCTGCCCAATCTGCTGACCGCGGTCGGCGATCTCGCCGCCGTGCACCAGGTCAACGTCACCACCGACGTCTCCGGGCGGATCACCGACATCCTGTTCGAGGCCGGCTCCGAGGTCAAATCGGGGACGCCGCTGGTCAAGCTGTTCGACCAGACCGAGCAGGCCGATCTCGCCAACTTCCGCGCCCAGGCCAAGGTCGCCGAGCTGTCGCTCGACCGCGCCAAGCAGCTCGCCGCGCGGCAGTTCGGCCCGCAGGCGACGGTCGATTCGGCGCAGGCCGCGTTCGATCAGGCCAATGCGGGCATTGCCAAGACCGAAGCGCTGATCTCGCAGAAGACGGTGCGCGCACCGTTCGACGGCGTGCTCGGCGTCCGTCACGTCGAAGTCGGCCAGTATCTCAGCGCCGGCACCCAGATCGTGACGCTGACCGACCTGACGCGGGTGTTCGCCAACTTCACCGTGACCGAAAAGGATTCCGGCACCCTGGCGGTCGGCCAGGCCGTCCGCGTCACGGTCGACGCCTATCCGGGGCGGGTGTTCGACGGCAAGATCACCACGATCGAGCCGCAGATCTCGACCGACACCCGCAACATCCGGGTGCAGGCGACGCTCGACAATCCGGGCCGGGTGCTGCGGCCGGGCATGTTCGCGACCACCACCGTGGTGCTGCCGGACAAGCCGGCGGTGATCACCGTGCCGGAGACCGCGGTCGACTACACGCTGTATGGCGACTCCGTCTTTCTGATCAAGGACGAGAAGGGCGACGACGGCCAGAGCAAGCTCACGGCGGTGCGGACCTTCGTGCGCACCGGCGACCGCATCAACGGCCGCGCCGTGATCCTGACCGGGGTGAAGCCGGGTGATCGCGTCGTCGCGGTCGGCCAGCTCAAGCTGCAGTCGGGCGCCGCGGTGGCGATCTCGACCGATCCGCCGCCGCCGCAGCCGAAGACGCCGCCGCGCTACTGACGGCCGAAAGCGGCCCGCGCGCATCGAACAGGTCCGGCCGGCGATCGGCGCCGTCCGGAGACAACTCAACCGCAGCCTCGCCGCGCGCCGCGCGAGAGGCGTGCGCCACGGAGCGTCCGCATGGTCCTCACAGACATCTTCATCAAACGGCCGGTGCTGTCGCTGGTGGTCAGCATGCTGATCCTGCTGATCGGTTTTCGCGCCGCGATGACGCTGCCGATCCGGCAATATCCCAAGCTGTCCAACACCGTGGTGACCATCACCACGGCGTATCCGGGCGCCTCGCCGGACCTGATGCAGGGCTTCATCACCACCCCGCTGGAGCAGGCGGTCGCTTCGGCCGAGGGCGTCGACTACATCACCTCGTCGTCGACCCAAGGCCAGAGCCTGATCACGGTCTACGTCAAGCTCAACTTCGATCCGAACCAGGCGCTGACCGAAGTGCTGGCCAAGGTGAATTCGGTCAAATACCTGATCCCGAAGGAAGCCAACGATCCGGTGATCGTCAAATCCACCGGCCAGACCACCGCGGTGATGTATATCGGCTTCTCCAGCAACGAATTGTCGGGGTCGGCGATCTCCGACTATCTGACGCGCGTGGTGCAGCCGGTGCTGTCGACGGTCGACGGCGTCGCCTCCGCCGACATTCTCGGCGGCCAGACCTTCGCGATGCGGATCTGGCTCGATCCGCTGCGGATGGCGGGGCGCGGGGTGTCGGCGTCCGACATCTCGGCGGCGATCCAGGCCAACAATTTCCAGGCGGCCGCCGGTCAGACCAAGGGCTATCTGACCGTCTCCAACATCACCACCAACACCGACCTGCAGAACGTCGATCAGTTCAAACGCATGATCGTCAAGGCCAAGGACGGCGGCTTCGTGCGGATGGAGGACGTCGCCACCGTCGAGCTGGCGGCGCAGAGCACCGACAGCAGCGTGGCGTTCTCCGGCGAGCGCGCGATCTTCATCGGCGTGCAGGCCACCCCGCAGGGCAACCCGCTCAACATCGTCACCGGCGTGCGCGCGCTGTTCCCGGAAATCGAGCGCAACCTGCCGCCGTCGATGCACATGAAGGTGGCCTACGATTCGACCAAGTTCATCCGCTCGTCGATCGACGAGGTGGAGAAGACGCTGATCGAAGCGGTCGGCATCGTCATCGTGGTGATCTTCCTGTTCCTGGCCTCGTTCCGCTCGGTGATCATTCCGGTGGTGACGATCCCGCTGTCGCTGATCGGCGTCTGCACCGCGATGCTGGCGATGGGATTCTCCATCAACCTGCTGACGCTGCTGGCCATGGTGCTGGCGATCGGCCTCGTGGTCGACGACGCCATCGTGGTGGTCGAGAACATCCACCGCCATCTCGAGGAGGGCAAGAGTCCGGTCCAGGCGTCGCTGATCGGCGCTCGCGAAATCGTCGGCCCGGTGATCTCGATGACGATCACGCTGGCCGCGGTGTACGCCCCGATCGGCTTCCTCGGCGGCCTCACCGGCGCGCTGTTCCGCGAATTCGCCTTCACGCTCGCCGGTGCGGTGATCGTGTCCGGCATCATCGCGCTGACGCTGTCGCCGATGATGTGCTCGGTGCTGCTCAAGCATCAGGACAACCAGGGCTGGTTCGCCCGCAAGGTCGACCAGGTGTTCAGCTCGGTCACGCGCTGGTATGGCCGGCAACTCGACCGCTCGCTCGACTACCGGCCGATCACCGCGATGTTCGCCGTGGTGATCCTCGGCCTCGTCGGCTTCATGTACATGAATACGGCCAAGGAGCTGGCGCCCGAAGAGGATCAGGGCATCGTGTTCGCGGTGACCAAGGCGCCGAAATACGCCAACATCGACTACGCGAATTACTACGGCGAGAAGCTCGACAAGGCCTATGCCAGTTTCCCGGAGACCGACCTGCGCTTCATCCTCAACGGCACGTCGGGCCCGAACAACGGCATCGCCGGCATGCTGCTGAAGCCGTGGGACGAGCGCAAGCGCACCGCGATGCAGCTCAAACCGCTGGTGCAGGCCGAGCTCAGCAAGATCGAGGGCGTCAACGCCTTCGCCTTCAACCTGCCGCCGCTGCCCGGCGGTCCGGGCGGCCTGCCGATCCAGATGGTGATCAACTCCACCGCCGGCTTCCGTGCCGTCTACGAGGAGATGGTCAAGCTGAAGGACGCCGCGCGCAAGAGCGGTCTGTTCATCGTCGCCGACAGCGACCTCGACTTCAACCAGCCTGTGGTTCGGGTCACGATCGACCGCACCAAGGCCAGCGACCTCGGCATCAACATGCAGCGGCTCGGCACCACGCTGGCGACGCTGCTGGGCGGCAACTACGTCAACCGCTTCAACCTCGAAGGCCGGTCGTATCAAGTCATCCCGCAGGTGCCGCGGGCCGACCGGCTGACGCCGCAATCGCTCGACGGCTTCTACGTGCCGAACGCCAGTGGCCAGCAGGTGCCGCTGTCGACGCTGGTGAAGATCGAGACCGCGACCGATCCGAACGCGCTGACGCACTTCAACCAGCTCAATTCGGCGACCTTCCAGGCGGTGCCGATGCCGGGCGTCACCGTCGGACAGGCTGTCGACTTCCTCGAACAGCAGTCCAAGAACCTGCCGTCGGGCTTCAGCCACGACTACCTCGCCGACGCGCGGCAATACGTGCAGGAAGGCAACCAGCTCGCCATCACCTTCGGCTTCGCGCTGATCATCATCTTCCTGGTGCTGGCCGCTCAGTTCGAAAGTCTGCGCGACCCGCTGGTGATCATGATCTCGGTGCCGATGGCGATCTCGGGCGCTTTGATCCCGCTGTTCTTCGGCGTGGCGACGATCAACATCTACACCCAGGTCGGTCTGCTGACGCTGGTCGGCCTGATCAGCAAGCACGGCATCCTGATGGTCGAGTTCGCGCGCGAATTGCAGATCAAGGAGGCGCTGGACAAGCGCACCGCGATCGAACAGGCGGCGCGGGTGCGGCTGCGGCCGATCCTGATGACCACCGCCGCGATGGTGACCGGCCTGCTGCCGCTGCTCACCGCCTCGGGCGCGGGCGCCGCCAGCCGGTTCTCGATCGGCCTCGTGGTGGTGTCTGGCATGATGATCGGCACGCTGTTCACGCTGTTCGTGCTGCCGGCGGTGTATGTGGCGATCGGCACCGACCACCGCGCCGCGATGGAGTCCGATCGCGCCAAGCAGATCGAGGACTACGAGATGGAGCACGGCTCGCCGGCGCTGAAGCCGAGCTGAACAGGGCTGCGACATTCCGACAACGATGGCGGGCCGAGTGGCCCGCCATTTTGTTTTCGGCGCCCGCGATTCGTCATCGTCCCGACATCCGGCGTCGCAGACCGATGACTCTGTTCGTCGCAATGATGCCGAATGCAGCGCGTTGCCCGGCCTTTGAGCTGCCGATGACGATGCCCTCGGCAAGCGGTCCGCTTCAGTCACGATGCGCCGTTATGGCACCATTGCAAATCCGGTTTGGCGTTTGCGAAATCGCGTCGATGCGCTTAACTCGGAACCATGAGGCGGAACGAGACCGATGTCGTGGTGCTCGGCGCAGGCATCGTCGGTGTCTGCGCTGCGTTACATCTGCAGCGCCGCGGCCGCGACGTGGTGCTGGTCGATCGCAACGGCACCGCGGGCGATGAAACCAGCTACGGCAATGCCGGGTTGATCGAATGCGCCTCGGTGTTTCCCTACATGTTTCCGCGCGATGTCGGCCACCTGCTGCGCTATGCGCTGAACGGCTCGGCCGATGCGCACTATCAGATCTCCGGCATTCCCGAATTCCTGCCCTGGCTGGTGCGCTATTTTCTCGCCTCGTCGCCGCGGCGCGCGGCGGAGACGGCCAAGGCGGCGTTGCCGCTGATCCGGCGCAGCCTCGCCGAGCACGAGGCGCTGATCGCCGAAGCCGGCGTCCCGGAATTGTTGCGCAAGACCGGCTGGATCAAACTGTTCCGTTCGCCGAACAGCTTCGCCAAGGCGCTCGGCGATCTCGAACGGGCGCGGCAGTTCGGCGTCGTCGCCGATGTGCTCGACCAGCGCGGCATCGCCGAGCGCGAGCCGAATCTGTCCGGCGATTTCGCCGGTGCGATCCACTGGCTGGAGCCCGGTTCGATCCCCGATCCCGGCGGACTGGTGAAAGCCTATGCGGCGCTGTTCTCGCGGCGCGGCGGCCGCTTCGTCAAGGGCGACGCGCGCACGCTGCAGCAGGAGGAGGGCGGCTGGCGGGTCGCGACCGAGCTCGGCATCGTCACTGCGCGCGAGGCGGTGGTGGCAATGGGGCCGTGGTCGGACCTGGTGTTCAGGCCGCTCGGCTATCGCTTTCCGCTCGGCGTCAAGCGCGGCTACCACGTCCATCTCGCCCCGCGCGGCAATGCCAGCCTGCAGCACGCGGTGCTCGATGCCGATCGCGGCTATCTGCTGGCGCCGATGAATCGCGGCATCCGCCTCACCACCGGCGCCGAGTTCGCGCGACGCGACGCGCCGCCGTCGCCGGTGCAGGTCGCGCAGACGCTGCCGGTGGCGCGCGCGCTGTTCCCGCTCGGCGACACCATCGAGCCTCAGCCGTGGATGGGGTCGCGGCCGTGCCTGCCGGACATGCTGCCGCTGATCGGCCGCGCGCCGCGCCATCCCGGCCTGTGGTTCGATTTCGGCCACCAGCATCACGGCTTGACGCTCGGCCCGGTAACCGGACGGCTGCTCGCCGAGATGATGACCGGCGAACAGCCGCTGACCGATCCGCGTCCGTTCTCCGCCGAACGCTTCGGTTGAAGCGACCTGCCTGCGCGTCGGATCGCTTGCATCGCGGCACCAGTCGCGGCGATACTGGTTGATGCGTCAATGCAGGACTGTGGAGCTGCCATGAAAGTCAACGTCGAGATCGATTGCACGCCGGAGGAAGCGCGGCAGTTCTTCGGGCTTCCCGACGTGCAGCCCATGCAGACCGCGGTGATGGACAAGCTCCAGGAGCAGATGCTGTCGAACATCGAGAAGGTGTCGCCCGAGGCGTTGATGAAGACCTGGTTCACCTTCGATCCGAAGCTCGCCGAACGGTTCGGCGAGATGTTCATCTCGATGACCGGCCTCGGCAGCGCGCTGACCAAGGACAAGAAGTAAGCGACCATTTGGAGGCGCGATGCCCGTCGACAGCGGCGCTGGCGTGAAGCGCGAGCGGCTGAAGCCGCCGAGCGTGGCGCTGCTGCTCGCCGAGGCGCGCAGCTTCTTCGAATTCAACGCCAGCCTGCTGCTGTCGCCGCTGCTGCTGCAGGCCCCGCGCGGCGACGGCCATCCTGTGCTGGTGCTGCCCGGGCTGCTCGCCAGCGACCTGTCGACCGCGCCGATGCGGCGCTACCTGAAGCAACTCGGCTATCAGGTGTTCGCCTGGGAGCTCGGGCGCAATCTCGGCGGAATCTACCGGATGCGGGCCAAGCTGCGGCGCCGGCTCACCGCCGTTCACGAGGCGACCGGTCGCAAGGTCAGTCTGGTGGGGTGGAGCCTCGGCGGTGTCTATGCCCGGGACCTGGCGCTGCATGCGCCCGAAATGGTGCGCGACATCATCACCCTCGGCAGTCCGTTCACAGGCGACGTCTCCGCTACCAACGCCAAGCGGATCTACGAAAAGCTGTCGGGCGAGGAACTGAGCGAGGTCCATCTCGAGGACCTCGAGCCGCTCGGCGGAGAGATGCCGGTGCCGGCGACCTCGATCTATTCGCGCACCGACGGTATCGTGAACTGGCGCACTTCCCATTTAATGCCGTCGGCCCGCGCCGAGAACATCGAGGTGGTGCTCGCCAGCCATATCGGACTGGTGGTCAATCCGGCGGTGCTGTGGGCGATCGCCGACCGGCTCGCGCAGCCAGAGGGCGAATTCGCCCCGTTCGATCGCTCCGGTCCGTTTGGCTTCGCCTACGCCGTCGCCACCCGCTAAAACGTCGTCGCGCGGCGTGCCGCGCAGGGCAACGAGAGGAGACGGCAATGGCCGATAAGGACAACGATCCGGCAGCGGCATGGCAGGCGATGTTCGGGGAGATGAGCAAGGGCTTTGCGGCGTTCGCCAATCAGGCGCTGGCGTCGCCGGAGATCGGCAAGGTGGCGCAGCAGGTCGGCGGCGTTTCCGCCGAGGCCCACAAGCAGTTCGCCGAGATGATGGACAAATACCTCGCCGGTATGAATCTGCCGTCGCGCGCGCAGATGCAGGAATTCAGCGCCCGGCTGGCCGAGGTCGAGCGCCGCCTCGACGAACTCGCTGCCGCGGCGCAGCCGGCGAAGGCAGGGAAGCCGAAAGGCTAGCCCGGCGAACGCCAAATTCGGGTTAGATGCCCAATCAGCACGTTCTGATTGCGTTGTCGTCTCAAAGACCTGTTTGAATTTAATGGTTTAACGGGATTTCTGGTGCGGTGCAACATTCATGTTGCAGTGCAACATGGTTTATGTCATATTTTACCTGCCCGGGCCGCAGTTCGGACGGGAAGACCATAGCTCAGCCAACGAGGATGGAGATTTCAGATGACCGATGCTGCTAATCACGAGAGCTACACCCAGGCGACCGAAACGGTGGCCGACAGCGTCAAGCAGGCGTTTCAGCCGGTGACCGACGCGTTCAAGAACTTCCAGACCCTCGAGGTTCCGGAAGCCGCCCGCGACTTCGTCAAGCGTGCCGCCGGCACCGCCAAGGAGAAGGCCGCGGATTTCCACGCCGGTTCGGAGAAGGTGACCTCGGTGATCGAGGAAACCGTCACCAATTCGGTGAGCGAAGCTGCCAAGATCACCCGCAACATCCAGCAGGCGATCTATCAGGACACCGAAGCGTTCTTCTCCGGCATCGACAAGCTGGCGTCGGCGAAGTCGGTGAACGAGGCGTTCCAGATCCAGTCCGACCTTGCGCGTTCGCAGGGCGAAGTGCTGGTGTCGCGCGCCAAGTTCGCCACCGAGTATTTCGGCAGACTGGTCAGCGACGGCGCCAAGTCGGTGCAGGACAACTTCGCCAAGACTTTCAGCAAGTCGGCCTGACGCCGCTGCTGACGACCCCGAGCCTCGCGTGATCGAGGCTCGCTGTTCCTCCCGACCTCGGCCCGCTCGCGCGGGCCTTTCTTTTTGATGGCACCTTGTCCCCGTCATTCCGGGGCGCTCGCGTTAGCGAGCGAACCCGGAATCCCGAGGTTGTTCTGCGTTGCTGAGATTCCGGGCTCGCGCCTGTCGGCGCGCCCCGGAATGACTGGGGAGGGGGCGAGCTTACTTTTAGAAAAGTCGTGTCGCGCTGATACAAACGATTTCGGCGCAGCCCACCCGCCAAGTCCCGTCATTCCGGGGCGCGAGCGATCAGCTCGCGAACCCGGAATCCCGAGGTTGTTCTGGGTGGCTGAGATTCCGGGTTCGCGCTGCGCGCGCCCCGGAATGACGAGGGGAGAGGCGTTCGACCTACGCCTGCCGCGCCACCGCCGCCCGCTCGCTCTTCTTCCGCGGCGTTGCGCGCTCGGCTTTGCCCGGCGGCACGGTGATCGCGTCGATCGCCTGTTCGGCGCCGGCGATCATCAGCGTGGTCACCATCTGCGCGTAAGTCTCACGTGACAGACCCCTGCCTTCGCGGAACCAGAGGTAGTGCCAGTTCAGCATGCCGAACAGCGACATCGTCAGCGGCTTCAGCAGCTCCGGCTTGGCGGCCGCGGCCGGAATCGCAGCGGCGATCGCATCCGACATCGAGACGACCAGCTTCCGCTCCAGCGCCTTCAACACGTCCTGCTGCTCCGGCGGCAGCAGCTTCAGGCTGGAGATCTGCACCTGATGTTCGGCGTCGGCGCCGCGATAGGCTTCGAGTAGCGCCGCCGAAATCGCAAACAGTCTTTCGCTCGGAGTGCTTTCGCTCTGCGTTGCGGCGTCGACGACCGTGACCAGGTGCTGCAGGTGATCTTCGAGCAGATCGAACAGCACCGCGTCCTTCGACGGGTAGTAGTGATACATCAGCGCCTTGGAGACGCCGCAGGCATCGGCGATCATGGTGATCGAGGTGCCGGTGTAGCCGTGTTCGGCGAACAGCCGCGCGGAACGGCTGAGAATGCCGCGGCGTTTATCGTCGTAGTCGGTGGCTCGCGTGCGCGCCATGGGCTGTTGGAATCCTGCTGGCGGACAGTGCGTTGCGACGCACCATGGGTGATCGGTTCCGACACTTGCATTGACCGTCCAATTGGTCAATTATATTTCCAACAACTCCGGAGGAGATCGCCATGTACACCCAGGCACTGAACGTGTCCGACGGTGACGAGCGGAACATCGAGGACGCCGAACGGGCGGCGCGGTTCCAGGCGCGGATCGACGCCGAGGAGCGGATCGAGCCGAACGACTGGATGCCGGCGGCCTATCGCAAGACTCTTGTTCGTCAGATCTCCCAGCATGCGCATTCCGAAATCGTCGGCATGCTGCCGGAAGGCAATTGGATCACCCGCGCGCCGACACTGCGGCGCAAGGCGGCGCTGCTCGCCAAGGTCCAGGACGAGTGCGGCCACGGCCTGTATCTCTACGCCGCCGCCGAAACTCTCGGCGCCTCGCGCGAGGAGCTGGTCGACCAGCTGCTGAGCGGCAAGGCCAAGTACTCGTCGATCTTCAACTACCCGACCCTGACCTGGGCCGACATGGGCGCGATCGGCTGGCTGGTCGACGGCGCCGCGATCATGAACCAGATCCCGCTGTGCCGCTGCTCCTACGGGCCGTATGCGCGGGCGATGATCCGCGTCTGCAAGGAGGAGTCGTTCCACCAGCGCCAGGGCTACGAGATCATGCTGACGTTGGCCAAAGGCTCGGCCGAGCAGAAGGCGCTGGCGCAGGACGCGCTGAACCGCTGGTGGTGGCCGTGCCTGATGATGTTCGGCCCCCCGGATCAGGCCAGCCAGCACAGCGACACGTCGACCAAGTGGAAGATCAAGCGGTTCTCCAACGACGAGCTGCGCCAGAAATTCGTCGATGCCACCGTGCCGCAGGCGCATTATCTCGGCCTGACGCTGCCCGATCCCGATCTGAAGCAGAACGACGCGACCGGGCATTGGGAGTACGGCGAGGTTCCGTGGGACGAGTTCAAGCAGGTGCTCGCCGGCAACGGCCCGTGCAACCGCGACCGGATGGCGGCGCGGCGCAAGGCGCACGACGACGGCGCCTGGGTGCGCGAGGCGGCTGCCGCCTACGCCGAGAAGCGCAAGAAGAAACTGGCGGCGTAATCGCCGCGACGATCCTCCGGGAGGACATCACGATGACCACGCCGAACACGCAGCTGTGGGAGGTCTTCATCCGCAGCCGCAATGGCCTCGCGCACAAGCACGTCGGCTCGCTGCACGCCGCCGACGCCACGCTGGCGCTGCAGGCCGCGCGCGACATCTACACCCGCCGCGGCGAAGGCCTGTCGATCTGGGTGGTGCCGTCGAACGCGATCACCGCCAGCGATCCGGCCGAGGCCGGCATGCTGTTCGAGCCGGCCGAGTCCAAGATCTATCGCCATCCGACGTTCTACGAAGTGCCCGACGAAGTCGGGCATATGTAGTGAGTGGCTGTGCTGCAAGGCGTGCGCGCCGAGCACGGGCTAACCTCTCCCCGCGCGCGGGGAGAGGTCGGATTGCGCAGCAATCCGGGTGAGGGGGCGTCTCGACGCGGCCGAGCAATCGAGACTCGCGGAGACGCCCCCTCACCCCAGCCCTCTCCCCGCAAGCGGGGAGAGGGAGCAGAGGCGGCGCCACTGCGAAAGACCTACGGACGCGCAAAGGACACTGAAATGCCTGCCGCCTCGATCGAACTCACCGACACCCCGCTGTTCACCTTCGCGCTGCGCCGCGCCGACGATGCGCTGGTGCTCGGGCATCGGCTGTCGGAGTGGTGCGGGCATGCGCCGATGCTGGAAGAGGACATGGCGCTGTCGAACATCGCGCTGGACCTGATCGGCCAGGCGCGCGAGCTCTACAGCTATGCGGGCCAGGTCGAAGGCCGGGGCCGCGGCGAGGATCAGCTCGCGTATTTGCGCGAGGAGCGGCAATATCAGAACCTGCTGTTGGTCGAGCAGCCGAACGGCGACTTCGCCCGCACCATCGCCCGGCAACTGTTCTACTCCGCGTTCGCCGATCCGTATTGGCGGGCGATGATGCAATCCTCTGACGCCACGCTGGCCGCGATCGCGGCCAAGTCGGAGAAGGAGAGTGCCTATCACCTCCGTCATGCCGCCGAATGGATGATCCGGCTCGGCGACGGCACCGACGAAAGCCACCGCCGTGCCCAGGATGCGGTCGACGCGCTGTGGGCGTTCACCGGCGAGCTGTTCGAGGCCGACGATCCCGAGCGCCGGCTGATCGAGGCTGGCGTCGCGGTCGATCCGGCCAGCCTGCGTGGCACTTGGCAGAGCACGATCGACACCGTGCTGCGCGAAGCGACGCTGACGCTGCCGAGCAATCCGTGGATGCAGCAGGGCGGCCGCAGCGGCCGCCACACCGAGCATCTCGGCCGGCTGCTCGCCGAGCTGCAGCACATGCAGCGGACCTATCCGGGGCTGACATGGTGACGCTGACCGGCAGCGACGCCGAGCTGCGGCAGCGCGCCTGGGACGCCGCCGCCACGGTGTGCGATCCGGAGATCCCGGTGCTGAGCATCGCCGATCTCGGCGTGTTGCGCGACGTCCGTGTCGAGCAAGGCCGCGTCGAGGTGGCGATCACGCCGACCTATTCCGGTTGCCCGGCGATGAACATGATCGCGCTGGAGATCGAGACTGCACTGGCGCGCGCCGGCATCGAACATGCGCATGTGACCACTGTGCTGGCGCCGGCGTGGACCACCGATTGGATGAGCGAGGCCGGCCGCGCCAAGCTGAAGGATTATGGAATCGCGCCGCCGCAGGCGACCGGCTCGCGCCGCGCGCTGTTCGGCGCGCTCGAGATCGCCTGTCCGCAATGTGGCTCGAAAGACACCGAGCAACTCTCCGAATTCGGCTCGACCTCGTGCAAGGCGCTGTGGCGCTGCAAGAGCTGCCGCGAACCGTTCGATTATTTCAAATGCCATTGAGCGCCGCCATGAACATCTCCGCCAGCATTCCGCGCTTCCATCCGCTCACCATCGCCGATCTGCGCCGCGAGGGGCGGGATGCGATCTCACTCAGCTTCACGGTCCCGCCGGAGCTGGCGAGCGCCTATCAGTTCGTGCCTGGCCAGTATCTGACGCTGCGCACCACGATGGACGGCGAGGAAGTGCGGCGGTCGTATTCGATCTGCTCCGGCCCGGACGATGGCGAGCTGCGGATCGCGGTGAAAAAGGTCGACGGCGGCGCGTTCTCGGTGTGGGCGACCGAGGAGCTGAAGGTGGGCGATACGCTCGACGTGATGACCCCGACCGGCCGGTTCGGCGCGATCCACGCGGCGGCGGAAGTCCGCACCTATGTCGGCTTCGCGGCCGGCAGCGGCATCACCCCGATCCTGTCGCTGATCAAATCGGTGCTGGCGCGCGAGCCGGGCAGCCGGTTCTTCCTGTTCTACGGCAACCGCACCACCGATCAGATCCTGTTTCGCGAGTCTTTGGAGACGTTGAAGGACCGCTACCTCGATCGTCTCGCGGTGTTTCATGTGCTGTCGCAGGAGGAGCAGGACGTGCCGGTGATGCAGGGGCGGCTCGACCGCGACAAGGTGCGGCTGCTGCTCACCGCGATGGTGCCGGCGATGAGCGTCGATCACGTCTTCGTCTGCGGTCCGACCGGAATGAGTGACGATGTCGAAACGACTTGCCGAGAGCTCGGCATCGCCGCCGAGCGAATCCATGTCGAGCGCTTCGTCTCGGGGCTCGGCGGCAAGCCGCGGCCGAAGGCGGTGGTCGAGGCTGGCGCGCCGCCGAAGGCGATGGCGTCGCTGATCATCGACGGCAAGCGCCGCGAGGTGCCGGTGGCGGAGGGCGAAGCGATCCTCGACGCCGCGCTGCGCGCCGGCGTCGACCTGCCGTTCGCCTGCAAGGGCGGCATGTGCTCGACCTGCCGTGCCAAGTTGGTCGAGGGTGAGGCCAAGATGGATCTGAACTACTCGCTGGAGCCCTGGGAACTCGCCGCCGGCTTCGTGCTGACGTGTCAGGCCAAACCGACCACCGATCGCGTGGTGGTGGATTACGATCATTTGTGATCGGAGGAGGGGCGCACTCACGTCTCCACTCGTCATTCCGGGCCGCGCGTAGCGCGAACCCGGAATCCAGAGGTTGTGGAACGATAAGGCTGAACAGCTCGAGATTCCGGATTCGCTCACTTCGTGCGCGCCCCGGAATGACGGCGGGGCGGGCTTATGGCTTCGCCGGATGGATGAACGGCCACGGGCTGGCTTCGCTGTCGCGGGGCACGTCGATCGCGATCAGTTGCGGGCCGCCGGCGGCCAGGGCCTTTTCCAGCGCGGGGCGGAAGTGGTCGGGCGAGGTGACGCGTGCTGCACCGACGCCGAACGATTCCGCCAGCTTGACGAAATCCGGATTGACCAGATCGGACGCCACCACGCGGCCCTCGAAGCCGTGCAACTGGTCGCGGCGGACATTGCCATAGGCGGAATTGTCGAACACCAGCGTCACCACGCCGATGTTGTACTGAACCGCGGTGGCGAGTTCCTGCACACCGAACATGAAGCCGCCGTCGCCGGTGATCGCCACCACCGGCCTGTCCGGGCAGGCGACCTTGGCGCCCAGCGCGGTCGGGAAGCCGGAGCCGAGCGTGCCCTGATAGCCGGAGGTGAGGAAGGTGCGCGGCTGATAGATCGGGAAGCCATACCAGGACGCGAAGCCGACCTGCGACAGCTCGTCGGTGACGATCGCGTCGTCCGGCAGCACCTCGCGCAGGATCTTCAAATACGACATCTGCGGCTGGATCGCCTGGATCGCGTCGTTGGTCTTCGCGGTGGCGGCGCGGATCTCGTCGCGGCGGCCTTTCGTCTTGGAATAGCCCGCCTTGCTCACCGCATCGGCGAGCGCGCGGGTGCCGGCTTTCGAATCCGACACGATCGCCGCGTCCGGCGTATAGCGCCGCATCTCGGCCGGATCGATGTCGATCCGCACCGACTTCAGCCCCTCGGGGCGGAACGGCCAGCGGAAGGTGGTCGGCAGCTCCATCCGGGTGCCGATGCCGATGATCAGGTCGGTGTGCGGCCAGAGCTGATAGGCGGCCGCGAAGGTGAGGCCGAGTTCGTGCCGGTTGCTGACGATGCCACGCCCCGACCGGAACGCCACCACCGGCGCGTCGATCATCTCGGCGAGTTCGAGAATCTCGTCGCCGGCTTCCAGCGCGCCGGCGCCGACGAAGATCATCGGCCGCTTGCTCGCCGCAATCAGCTTCGCCGCAGCGGCGACGCGATCCGGATCAGGCGCGGGCGGTGCGATCAGATCGAGTTGCTGCGCAGCGCCGGTTTCGGTGGCTTGTGTGAATACGTCCCACGGCATCTCCAGCGCCACCGGGCCGCGCCGGCCGCTCATCATCTCCTGAAACGCCCGCGCCACCAGGGCCGGGGCGTTGCCCGGATATTCGATCCGCTCGGCCCATTTGATGAAGCTGCGCAAGGTGGCGAGCTGATCCGGCATCTCGTGCAGATGGCCGCGGCCCTTGCCGAGATATGCGCTCGGCACCTGGCCGGTGAGACACATCACCGGCTCGTTGCAGCCGAATGCGGTGAGCAGCGCCGCCGAGGCATTCAGCACGCCGGGGCCGGGCACCACGCTGAACACGCCGGGCTTGCCGGATGCGCGGGCATAGCCGAACGCCATGTAGCCGCAGGCCTGCTCGTGCCGCGCGCCGATCACCTTCAACTGCGCTTTGGCGAAGCCGTCGAACAGGCCGTAGATCTGCGCGCCGGGCAGGCCGAACACGGTGTCGACGCCGTGCGCGACGAGGCCCTGCACGATCGCTTCGCCGCCGGTCATGATGCTCATCTGGATATCCACTGCTTGCTGGAAAGAACTACTCGGCCTCGTCGACCACGCCGTTGCGCAAGATGCCGACGCCGTCGGCCTCGACCTCGATGACGTCGCCGGGCTTCAGATACACCGGCGGTTCGGCGCGGGCGCCGGCTCCGGCCGGGGTGCCGGTGACGATCAGGTCGCCGGGCACCAGCGTCGTAAAGGTCGAGATGTAGGCGATCAGATAGCGGAAGCTGAAGATCATCCGCGAGGTGCGGTCGTCCTGCCTGGTCTCGCCGTTGACGCGGGTGGTGAGGCGAATATCCGCGATCTGCGACTCATCGGTGTAGGGCACCAGCCACGGTCCCAGGCTGCCGGTGTGGTCGAAGTTCTTCCCCTGGGTGACGTTGAACTTGGCATGGCGAACCCAGTCCCGGATCGTGCCCTCGTTGCACAGCGTGATCGCGGCGACATGGTTCAGCGCGTCGGCTTCCTTGATGTGGCGGCCGCCTTGGCCGATCACCAGTGTCAGCTCGCCCTCATAGTCGAGCAGCTTCGACGCTCGCGGCCGCACCAGCGGCGCGCCATGGCCGACGAAGGAGCGCGGCGTGCGCATGAACATCGAGGGGAATTTCGGCGCCTCGCTCCCGTCCTTGTATTCGGCGTTGCGGTCCGGATAGTTGACGCCGACGCAGATGATCTTTTCCGGCTGCGGGACCGGCGGCTGAAGCTTCACCGCGTCGCGGGCGAAGTCCGGCGCGGTATGGTCGGCCTCGTCGACGATCCGCTGCAGCGCGCCGGCCGCGATCACCTCGCGCAGCGTCGGATAGTCGTTGGCATGGCGGGCCGACAGATCGACCACCCCATGATCGCACACCGCGCCGTAGCGGGTGAGGCCGTTGACGGTAAAGGTGGCGAGGCGAGGGGTGGGCATTGGCGTATTCCTTGAGGTCGTCGTCACCCGCGAAGGCGGGTGACCCAGTATTCCAGAGCGTCCGGTTTTAGACACCACTGCTTTGGGATACTGGATCGCCCGGACGAGCCGGGCGATGACGGTGGAAGGTTCAATCCGCAATCACCACATCGGCGACGAAGGCCGGTTCGCGGACCTCCTGGCCGAGGAACGGCGAGCCCTGTTCGAACCAGGACCGCGGGGCGGGGGCGCCCCACAGGGTCTGGCGGCGCGGGTCGCGCAACGACCAGCGCAGCGGCTCGTGGTCGTGGTCCATGGTCTGGTAGTCGCTGCAATACAGCTCGATGCGGTGGCCGTCCGGGTCGCGGACATAGAGGAAGAAAGCGTTGGAGATGCCGTGGCGGCCGGGGCCGCGTTCGAGAGCCAGCCCGCTCGACGCCATCACGTCGCAGAGATGGATGATATTGAGCGGGCCGGGCACCCAATAGGCGAAATGGTGCAGCCGCGGGCCGCGGCCGTTGGTCAGCGCGAAATCGTGGACGTTGCCCTTGCGGTGCATCCACGCTGCGGCGATCCGGCCGCCGTCGCCGTCTTCCTCGGCGTATTCGGTGAGGCGGAAGCCGAGCCGCGCATAGAACTCGACCGTATCCTGGGTCTCGGCCGCGAAGACGTTGAAATGGTCGAACCGCTGCGGATGGCAGCCCTTGTAGCGCTCGTAGCGGCGGAGCAGATGCGGCCGCTTCTCCATCGTCGCATAGAGTTCGAGGCGATAGCCGAACGGATCGGTGACGTGCAGGGTGCGGCCCTGATAGGGGCGGTCGACGAAGCTGTAGATCAGCCCGTTCTCGGCGAAGAAGCTGCCGGCCTTGTCGAGATCGTCCTCGGTGCCGACCTTGAATCCGAGCCGCGCCGCGGCGGGCGCGTCGGCTTTCCGCAGCACCAGCGAATGATGCTGATGCTCCTCGCAGCCGCGTAAGTAAGCGGTGGCGTCGTCGCGGTCCTCGACATGCAGGCCGATGATCTGGTCGTAGAACGCGACGCTCTTGTCCAGATCGACGACGTCGAGCACCACATGGCTGGCGCGGACGATATTGAACGGCGGATCGAACACGTGTTGCGGCACCGGCATCGGCGAGGTCCCCAGGAAGCTAAGTTGTTAGTTCACAGCATCAAAGTTCGTCATTCCGGGGCGCCGCGAAGCGGCGAACCCGGAATCCATAACCCCTGTGTCGGCGACTGTGCACGGCCGCGCCGGCAGGGAGTATGGATTCCGGGCTCGCGCTTCGCGCGCCCCGGAATGACAAAAGCGGGCGCGGCGAGATTCCGGGTTCGCTCACTTGCGCGAACGCCCCGGAATGACTCGGGGAGAGGGCGTCTATCACATCACCCCCAGCTTCTGAATCTTGTGCGTGCCGCGGGCCAGCGAGACGTGCTTGGTTTCCATGTAGAACTCGAACGAGTAGTCGCCGCCGTCGCGGCCGATGCCGGACTGCTTCATGCCGCCGAACGGCGTCGGCAGATGGCGGACGTTTTCCGAGTTCAGCCAGATCATGCCGGCTTCGAGCGCATCGGCGACGCGCAAGGCGCGGCCCATGTCGCCGGTCCAGACATAGCCGGTGAGGCCATAGCGGACATCGTTGGCGATGCGAACCGCCTCGGCCTCGTCCTTGAACGGGATCACCGTGAGGAACGGGCCGAACACCTCGTCCTGCGCCACCTGCATGTCGCTACGGGCATTCGTCACCAGCGTCGGCTGCACATAGTGGCCGCCGCCGGGGCCGTCGTAAGGCGCGCCGCCGACCGCGATGGTGGCGCCGTCCTTCCGGGCGACGTCGACATATGAGCAGACCTTGTCGAGATGGCGCTGATGGATCAGCGGGCCGACTTCGGTGGCCGGATCGAGCGGGTGGCCGACTCTCAGCGCACGCACGCGCGCCGCGAGCTTTTCGATGAACTGATCGGCGATCGAAGCTTGCACCAGCAGCCGGCTCGACGAGGTGCAGCGCTCGCCGTTGAGCGAGTAGATCATGAACACCACGGCGTCGAGCGCGCGATCGAGATCGGCATCATCGAACACGATCACCGGGTTCTTGCCGCCGAGCTCGAAATGCACCCGCTTCAGCGTCGGCGCGCCCTGCGCCATGATGGCGGCGCCGGTCGCGGTCTCGCCGACGAAGGCGATCGCCTTGATCGCCGGATGTTCGGTCAGCGCCTTGCCGGCTTCTTCGCCGAAGCCGTGCACGCAGTTGAGCACGCCGTCGGGCAGGCCGGCGTCCTTGCAGATCCGCGCCAGCAGGTCGGCCGTCACCGGCGACCACTCGGCCGGCTTGTGCACCACGGTGCAGCCGGCCGCGAGCGCGGGGGCGATCTTCCAGGTCGACAGCATGAACGGCGTATTCCACGGCGTGATCACCCCGACCGGTCCGATCGGCACCCGGGTCGAGACGTTCCAATGCTCGTCGCTCGGCGTGTTCAGCCCGTCGCGCGCCTCGGCGCATTTGTCGGCGAAGAACCGGAAGTTCTCGGCGGCGCGGATCGCGGCCTTGGCCATGAAGCGATGCGCCTGGCCGGTGTCGATGCATTCCAGTACCGCGATGTCGTCGGCACGCGCTTCGATCGCATCGGCGATCCTGTGCAGCAGTTTGCGCCGCCTGGCGGGCGCCATGTCGCGCCACGCCGGAAACGCCGCCTTGGCGGCCTTGGCGGCGCGGTCGATGTCCGCCGCCGTGCCGCGCGCCACCTGCGCCAGCACTGCATTGTCGATCGGCGAGGCCGTCTCGAACACCTCGCCGGATGAGGCTGCAACGATTTCGCCGCCGATCAGATGGCCGATGCCATCGGCCTTGAGTTGCTTCAGCAGCGGTGCGGCGCGGTCGAGATTGGCCTGGAATCCGGAAGGGGGCGTAGCGGCATCAGCCATGGCGGGCCTCGGCGATCAAGAGGTCGTGGATCGAATTGCGCTTCCAGCTCGTCTCCTTGTCGTTGACCATCATGTCGAACGACAGTGCGAAGCCCTCGTCGCCGAACAGCGGATCAAGATGGTGAGAGAGCTGGGCGAAGATGTGGTCGCCGGCGCGTTTGCGGGCGGCGAGGTCGCGGCCTTCGCCGAGCCGCAGCAGCATCGCCAGAAAACTGAAGCCCGGCCGGCCGTCGGCAATCGCGAAATGCTCGCAGCGGATCGCGCGGACGCGGATGCCGCCCACCGGAAAGATCCCGGTCTCGATCGCTGCGACGCGGACCAGCTCGACGATCTCGGCGATGTCGATCCGGTCGTCGAGATTGGCGGAATATTCGATGGTGAAATGCGGCATGTGTCCCTCGCTTCGGCGCCTCACCCGAAGTAACAACTCACGGTGCCGTAGGGGCCGTAGTCGGCCTGGATCGTATCACCCTTCGTGGTTTCGATCGCGCGGATGAACGAGCCGGCCAGCACGATCTGGCCGGGCTCCAGCGCCAGCCCCTGCGGCGCGATCTTGTTGGCCAGCCACGCGACCGCGGTCGCCGGATGGTTGAGCACGCCGGCGGCGAGCCCGGTCTCTTCGAGCTGGCCGTTCTTATAGGTCAGCGCGCCGATCCAGCGCAGGTCGGTGTCGAGCGGGCGGATCGGCCGGCCGCCCAGCACGATGCCGGCATTCGCGGCGTTGTCGGCGATGGTGTCGAAGATCTTGCGCGTCGCCTTGGTCTCGGGATCGACGCGCTGCACGCGAGTGTCGAGGATCTCCAGCGCCGGCACGACAAAATCGGTAGCATTCAGCACGTCGAAGATCGTGCAATGCGGCCCGGCGAGGCGATGCCTGATGACGAAGGCGAGCTCGGCTTCGACCCGCGTCGCGATGAAGCGATCGGTCGGCACGATACCGCCGTCGTCGAAATACATGTCGTCGAGCAGGATACCGCTGTCCGGTTCAGCGATGCCGAGCTGGCTCTGCATCGCCTTCGAGGTCAGCCCGATCTTGTGGCCGCGCACGCGGCGGCCCGCGGCGAGCTTGATCTCGATCCAGGCGCCCTGGATCGCATAGGCATCGGGAATCGTGATCGCCGGATGATCGAGTGACAGCTGGCGGATCTGGACCTTGGTTCGTTCGGCGCGATCGAGCCGTTCGGCCGCCGCGCGGATGTCGTCGTTCGAAAGCGCCATCGTCGCTCCAGCGAAAACCGTTTCATCCCGCGCGGTCCGTTCAACAAAACCGTCGCGCGGCAGATGATTAACATGTTAAATGATCGCGCTCAAACCGAAACCGCTCCCGTTGCGATGCAAAAATCTCCGCCACCGTCATTGCGCGCGAAGCGAAGCGATCCTGCCGTGCGATCCAAAGCTGGATTGCGTCGGCGCGATGCGCCCCGCAATGACGGGGAGGAATCGGGCCGAAGCAAAGCGCCGATGCGCGAGTTCTCGCGCTCGCTGCCGATGCTGCTGCTGCGCGGCCGCGAGGCGGTGATGCGGCACTTTCGTCCGCTGCTGCGCGCGCATGGGCTGAGCGAGCAGCAATGGCGGATTTTGCGCGTGCTCGCCGCGGCCGAGGCGATCGAAGTGACGGAACTTGCGGAGCGCGCCTTTCTGCTCGGCCCGAGCCTGTCGCGGATGCTGCGGGATCTGGAAGCGCGCAAGCTGCTGGTGCGCAAGCTGGTGAAGGACGATCAGCGCCGCAGCACGGTGTCGATCACTGCCAAGGGGCTGAAGCTGATCGAGACCGTCGCGCCGTTCTCGGAAGCGATCTACGCCGAGATCACGCGGCGGACCGGTGGCGATCGGCTCGCCGAGCTGCAGGACCTGCTGCGCGCACTGGAGGCGGGCCTGATGGCGATGCCGGTGCGCCATGCCGCAGGCGCGGTGGACAGCGATCCGGAATTTCGCTCAACTCGCGCCCCTAAAGTTCGACCGCAGGCGAAGGCCGCGGCGCCGGGAGGGGACGACGAATGACGCAGCAGCAGATGACCGCTGGCCGGCGGAGCGCGCCGGCATGGTAACCGTGCAGGTCGATCGTCTGATCGATTTCGTCGCCCAGGTGTTCGAGCGCGCGGGATCGTCCAAGGAAGAGGCGCTGCGGATCGGCTCTTATCTCACCACCGCCAATCTCACCGGCCATGACAGCCACGGCGTCATCCGCGTGCCGGTCTACATCCGCTGGCGCAATGCCGGCGCGGTGCATCCGGACCAGACCGTCGACGTGGCAGTCGATCTGCCGTCGCTCGCGGTGGTCGACGGCAAGTTCGGCTACGGCCAGACCGTCGGGCCGCAGGCGGTGCGGATTGGTATCAATAAATGCAAGGCGCAGGGGCTGTCCGCGGTCGCGCTGAAGAACGCCGGCCACATCGGCCGGATCGGCGACTGGGCCGAGATGGCCGCCGCCGAAGGGCTGGTGTCGATCCATTTCGTGACGGCGGCGGGCTCTGTCCTGGTGGCGCCGTTCGGCGGCGTCGAACGCAGGCTGTCGACCGCGCCGTATTGCGTCGGCATTCCGCGGACGGGTGCGCCGCCGGTGGTGCTCGATCTCGCCACTTCGATCGTCGCCGAAGGCAAGGTGCTGGTCGCCGCCCGCGGCGGCAAGAAGCTACCGCAAGGCGCGCTGATCAATGCCGACGGCAGCTTGAGCGAAGATCCGGCGACGCTGTACGGCCCGCACGAGAAAGACGGCCCGATCAATCACGCCAACGGCCAGGGCGCGATCCGCGCCTTCGGCGAGCACAAGGGCTCGGGGCTCGCGCTGATCTGCGAACTGCTCGGCGGCGCGCTCACCGGCAACGGCGCCACCGGCCCGGACCGGCCGTTCGCCAACGGCATGTTCTCGATCTATGTCGATCCCAAACGGATCGATCCGGCGCACGTCTTCGATGCCGAAGTCACGCGCTATGTCGATTACTTCAAGAGCGCCAAGCCGATCGCCGGCGTCGATCAGGTTCTGATCCCCGGTGATCCCGAAACACGCATGCGCGCCGAGCGCACCAAGAACGGCGTCCCGCTCCCCGACGACACCTGGGCGGCGATCGTGGCAACGGCGCGCGAAGTCGGCGTCGACGAAGCCGCGATCCAGGCGGCGACGGCGTGATGGATTGCGACCGGCACGACCTCATCCTGAGGAGACGCGCGCAGCGCGGCGTCTCGAAGGATGGGCCGCGCGGCGCACGCTATCCACGCAGCCCATGGTTCGAGACGGCGCTACGCGCCTCCTCCCCATGAGGGATTCTGCTTGGCTAGGTCACATGGCGTCATGCGCGGGCTTGACCCGCGCATCCATCCTCTTTCGCAGGATGGATCGCCGGGTCGAGCCCGGCGATGACAGCAACGACTAACAACATCGTCCATCACAACGCTCGAGGAGCAACATGGCGAACAAGGTGAAGCAACTCTGGGCCGACGGCAAAGTCGTGGTCAACGGCTGGCTGGCGATTCCGTCGGGATTCTCGGCGGAGGTGATGGCGCAGTGCGGGTTCGACAGCGTCACGGTCGATCTCCAGCACGGCGTGCAGGACTATCAATCGATGGTCACCTGCTTCCAGGCGATGCAGGCGCATCCGGTGACGCCGATGGTGCGGGTGCCGTGGAACGAGCCGGGCATCATCGGCAAGGTGCTGGACGGCGGCGCCTACGGGGTGATCTGCCCGATGGTGAACACCAAGGAAGAAGCGGAGAACTTCGTCCAGTATTGCAAGTACCCGCCGCGCGGCACCCGCAGCAACGGCCCGATCCGTGCCGGACTGTACGGCTCGTCCGGCAATTATCAGGCGACCGCGAACGACGAGACGCTGTGCATCCCGATGATCGAGACCCGCACCGCGGTCGAGAACATGGAAGCGATCCTCGACGTCGAGGGCATCGCCGGCGTCTATATCGGGCCGAGCGATCTCGGCTTTTCCTACGGCCTGGTGCCGAAGCTCGACCGCGACGAGCCGGAGATCCTGAAAATCTACGACAAGCTGATCAAGGAATGCGACAAGCGCGGCATCTATCCGGGCATCCACTGCTCCGGCCCCGAAGGCGCCGCCCGCAACATCGCCCTCGGCTTCAAGCTGGTGACGCTGCTCAACGACAGCGGCATCATGGCGATCGGCGCCCGGAGCTGGGTCGCCGAGACGCGGAAGAACTCGGGCGGCAAAGCGTAAGGGCCGGCGTCCATCTCCATTCTCCACCGACGTCGTCCCCCAGAGCCACCGCCTTCAATCCCCACTCGCCGTCATCCTCCGCGGAAGCGGAGGATCCAGTATTCCAGAGCATTGGTGTTCGGTTGCAAACGCTCTGGGATACTGGGTCGCCCGCTTTCGCGGGCGATGACGGCAGTGTGTGAGGGGCCAGACGCCTTCCGCTTGTGCACCCCTTGCCCTTTGTTAGCGCTTGATCGCCCCGAGTTCCGGTGTTCTGCTCAAATTCAATGCCGGAGCTGCCCTCGTGTCGATCTACGTCGCCCTTCATCACGTCACGCATTACAAATACGACCGCCCGGTCGACATCGGCCCCCAGACCATCCGGCTGCGTCCGGCGCCGCATACGCGGACGCCGATTCTGTCGTATTCGCTGAAGGTCACGCCGGCGAACCACTTCATCAATTGGCAGCAGGACCCGCAGGGCAATTGGCTGGCGCGGTTCGTGTTTCCGGAGAAGGCGGACGAGCTTCGAATCGAGGTCGATTTCACCGCGGCGATGACGGTGATCAACCCGTTCGACTTCTTCGTCGAAAGCTATGCCGAGAGCTTTCCGTTCTCATATACCGCCGACCTGCAGCACGAGCTGGCGCCATATCTGGCGACGATCGAGCCGGGGCCGCTGTTCAAGGCGTATCTCGATTCGATCCCGCGCGAAGCCGAAAGCACGGTCAACTTCCTGGTCGACCTCAACGCCAAACTGCGCGAGCGTGTCAACTACATCATCCGGATGGAGCCGGGGGTGCAGACGCCGGAGGAGACGCTTGCCAAAAGCGCCGGCTCGTGTCGCGACTCGGCGTGGCTGCTGATCCAGACGCTGCGGCATCTCGGCCTCGCCGCGCGGTTCGTGTCCGGTTATTTGATCCAGCTTCGCCCCGACATCGAGTCGCTCGACGGCCCGAAGGGCGCCGCGCACGATTTCACCGATCTGCACGCCTGGGCCGAAGTGTATCTGCCCGGTGCCGGCTGGGTCGGCTTCGACGTTACTTCGGGGCTGCTCGCCGGCGAGGGCCATATCCCGGTGGCCGCGACGCCGCATTATCGCACGGCGGCGCCGATCTCCGGCGTCGTCGGCTTCGCCAATGTCGATTTCAAATTCGACATGCGGGTCGAGCGCATCCGCGAAGCGCCGCGCATCACCAAGCCGTTCTCCGATGAATCCTGGGCGCGGCTCGATGCGCTCGGCGAAAAGGTCGATGCCGATCTGGTCGCGCACGACGTGCGGCTGACGATGGGCGGCGAGCCGACCTTCGTGTCGATCGACGACATGGAATCGCCGGAGTGGAATACGGCCGCGGTCGGCGGCGTCAAGCGGATGCTGGCCGACGATCTGATCCGGCGGCTGCGCAGCCGGTTCGCACCCGGCGGCCTGCTGCATTTCGGCCAGGGCAAATGGTATCCGGGCGAAAGCCTGCCGCGCTGGGCGTTCGGGCTGTATTGGCGCAAGGACGGCGTGCCGATCTGGAACAATGCCGAGCTGATCGCGCCGGTGGTCGGGCAGCGGCCAGCCAGGGTCGAAGAGGCCGAGCAGTTCGCGCTTCACACGGCGAAAAGGCTGGGCATCGACACCGACTACGTGCTGCCGGCCTATGAGGATCCGAACCACTGGCTGCAGAAGGAAGCGACGCTGCCGCCGAATGTCGATCCGCACGACAACAAGCTCGCCGATCCGGAAGAGCGTGCTCGCATGGCGCGGGTGTTCGACACCGGGCTGAATACGCCGCGCGGCTTCGTGCTGCCGATCCAGGCCTGGAATGCGGACGCCGCGCCGGCGCACAAGAAGCGCTGGCGCAGCGAGCGCTGGAAGCTGCGGCGCGGCAATCTGTTCCTGTTGCCGGGCGACTCGCCGCTCGGCTTCCGGCTGCCAATCTCGTCGTTGCCGCACATCCCGGAAGACGACTATCCGTACATCGTGCCGCGCGATCCGCTCGAGCCGCGCGGCGCACTGCCGCTGTTTGCGCCGCCGCCGGCCAGCGATGCCGAGTCCGAGCGCGAGCAGATGGCGGTGTTCGAACAGTCCGCCGAGGCGACGACAAGTCAGCCGGTCGAGGAACAGAAGCTGCGCAAAGGGGGCGTGCGCACCGCGATGTCGATCGAGCTGCGCGAGGGCGTGCTGTGCGCCTTCATGCCGCCGACCGAGAGAATCGAGGACTATCTCGAACTGATCGCCGCGGTCGAAGCCACCGCCGAACAGATGCAGATCCGCGTGCATATCGAAGGCTATCCGCCGCCTTACGATCCACGCATCGACGTCATCAAGGTGACGCCCGACCCCGGCGTGATCGAGGTCAACATCCAGCCGGCGCAGAACTGGCGCGAGGCGGTGCGTACCACGTTCGGCCTGTACGAGGACGCCGCCCAGGTGCGGCTCGGCGCCAACCGCTTCCTGATCGACGGCCGCCACACCGGCACCGGCGGCGGCAATCATGTGGTGGTCGGAGGCGCCAGCCCTGCGGACTCACCGTTCTTGAGGCGGCCGGATCTGCTCAAGAGTCTGGTGCTGTTCTGGCAGCGGCATCCGTCGCTGTCCTATCTGTTCTCCGGCATGTTCATCGGCCCGACCAGCCAGGCGCCGCGGATCGACGAGGCGCGGCACGATTCGCTGTACGAATTGGAGATCGCGCTGGCCCATGTGCCGCCGCCGGGCGTCAAGGGGCCGCTGTGGCTCGCCGACCGGCTGTTTCGCAACATTCTGGTCGACATCACCGGCAACACCCATCGCGCCGAAATATGCATCGACAAGATGTACTCGCCGGACAGTGCGACCGGCCGCCTCGGCCTGGTCGAATTCCGCGCGCTGGAGATGCCGCCCGATCCGCGGATGTCGCTGGCGCAGCAGCTTCTGATCCGCGCGCTGATCGCAATGCTGTGGCGCGAGCCGCTCTCCGGCAAATTCGTGCGCTGGGGCACTGCGCTGCACGACCGCTTCATGCTGCCGCATTATCTGTGGGAGGATTTCCGCGACGTGCTCGGCGAGTTGGCGCGCGCCGGCTACGCATTCGAGCCGGAGTGGTTCACCGCGCAGCTCGAGTTTCGCTTTCCGGTGTTCGGCAGCGTGTATCACGGCGGCGTCACGCTGGAGGTGCGGCAGGCGCTGGAGCCGTGGCACGTGCTCGGCGAAGAGGGCACCGCGGGCGGCACCGTGCGCTATGTCGACAGTTCGGTGGAGCGGCTGCAGGTCAAGGCCGAAGGCTTCGTCGAAGGCCGCCACGTCGTCACCTGCAACGGCCGCCGGCTGCCGATGACGCCGACCGCGCGTGCCGGCGAGGCGGTGGCGGCGGTGCGGTTCAAGGCCTGGCAGCCGGCCGCCGGGCTGCATCCGACGATTCCGGTGCATGCGCCGCTGGTGTTCGACATCGTCGACACCTGGAACGGCCGCTCGCTCGGCGGCTGCGTCTATCACGTCGCGCATCCGGGCGGACGCGCCTACGAGACCAAGCCGGTGAACTCGTATGAAGCCGAGGCGCGGCGGCTGGCCCGGTTCCAGGATCACGGCCACACGCCCGGGCGGATCGATCCGCCGCAGGAAGAACGCACACTTGAATTCCCCCTGACCCTCGACTTGCGCACGCCGCTGCTGCATTGAATCATTCCGCATGGGGGATGAGACGATGGCGCAGCAAGGCGGCCCGGCCCGGAAGGCACGACCGCGCGACCGCAAGGTTGCGCAGTGGACCCGCGACTACACGCGGCTGCCCGGCATCCCTGACGAATTCATCGGTGCCGACGGCCAGCCACGCGCGGTGTGGAGTCGTTATTTCGACGCGTTCGCAGCTCTGTCCGCCGACGAAATCGAGCGCCGCTTCGCCGCCGCCGATCGGCATCTGCGCGACGCCGGCGTCACCTATCGGGCGCCGGGCGATGCGGTCGATCGCGCCTGGCCGCTCAGCCATGTGCCGCTGCTGATCGGCGAGACCGAATGGCAGCAGATCGCCGCCGGCATCGCCCAGCGCGCGACGCTGCTGGAGAGCGTGCTGCAGGACATTTACGGCGACGGCCGGCTGATCGCCGACGGCGCGCTGCCGGCCGCCGCGATCGCCGGCAGCGCCGACTATCTGCGGCCGATGGTCGGGGTGAAACCACCGGGCGGCCGCTATCTGCACTTCTACGCCGCCGACATCGGCCGCGGCCCGGACGGGCAGTGGTGGGTGCTGGGCGATCGCACCCAGGCGCCGTCCGGAGCGGGCTATGCGCTGGAAAACCGGCTGGTGCTGTCGCGCGCCTTCAACGATCTCTACAAGTCGATGAATGTCGAGCGCGTCGCCTCGTTCTTCGAAGCGTTCCGCGACAGCCTGCGCGCGATCGCCGACCGCGACGAGCCGCGGATCGGGCTGCTGACCCCCGGCCGGTTCAGCGAGACCTATTTCGAGCACGCCACGCTGGCGCGCTATCTCGGCTTTCTGCTGGTCGAAGGCGACGATCTCGCGGTCGCCGACGACCGTCTGCACATCCGCACCGTCGCCGGCCTGAAGCGGATCGACGTGCTGCTGCGCCGGATCGACGCCAACTCGCTCGATCCGCTGGAGCTCGACGCCTCCTCGCAGCTCGGTGTCGCCGGGCTGGTCGACGTCGTCCGCAAGGGCGGCGTCGTGGTCGCCAACATGCCGGGCTCCGGCGTGCTCGAAGCGCGCGCGCTGCTCGGCTTCCTGCCGCCTTTGGCGCGCCGGCTGCTCGGCGAAGATCTGAAGATGCCGCACATCGCCACCTGGTGGTGCGGCCAGCCTGCGGCGCGCGCGGAAGTGCTCGACCGGCTCGACGAGTTCGTGATCGAAGGCGCCTACGGCCAGAGCGTGCCGGGGTTCTCGCATCATGGCCCGGTGCTGCCCGGCGAGCTGCCGCCGGTGGTGCGCGATCATCTGCGCGACGCCATCGCGGCGCGCGGGCTCGACTACGTCGCTCAGGAGCAGGTTCGGCTGTCGACCACGCCGGTGTGGGACGACGGCAAGCTGGCGCCGCGGCCGTTCGTGCTGCGGGTGTTCGCCGCCGCCACCGAACACGGCTGGGCGGTGATGCCGGGCGGGTTCTGCCGCATCGCCGACCGGCTCGACTCGCGCGCGGTGTCGATGGGCGAGGGCGCTCGCGCCGCCGACGTCTGGGTGGTGGCCGATCACGCGGTGGCGCCGTCCTCGCTGCTTCCGGCAGTCGACAGCGTCCGCATCCGCCGCATCACCGGGGTGCTGCCGAGCCGCGCCGCCGACAATCTGTTCTGGCTCGGCCGCTATCTCGAACGCGCCGAGGCGACGCTGCGGCTGCTGCGCGCGCTGAGCGCGCCGCAGCGCGACCCCGGCAAGGGACCGCTGCACCATGCCATCGAGAAGATCCAGCGGCTGCTGATCGCCTGGGGCGCGACCTCGCTCGGCCCGCGCGCACACACCGCCAAAATCGCTGCCGAGGCGCTGCAGAGCCCGGACCAGTTCGGCTCGGCGCTGTCACTGATCCGCGCCGCCCAGCGCAACGCCTCGTCGCTGCGCGAGCGGCTGTCGCCGGATGCGTGGCACGTCATCACCCAGATGGAAGCGCGCCTCGCGGTGCCGGTCGAGGGCGAAGAGGCGGTGGTTCAGGCCGCCGACGTCGCCCTGCAGGAGCTGGCGGGCTTCTCCGGCCTGTCGAACGAGAACATGAACCGCGCCGCCGGCTGGCGCTTCCTGCGGATCGGCCGCCGCGTCGAGCGCGCCGTCAACACCGCGCGGTTCGCCCGGCAGTTCTCCTGCGACGGCGCGACCTCCGAAGACCTCGACGTGCTGCTGACGCTGGTGGATTCCCAGATCACCTACCGGTCGCGCTATCTGCTGGCGCCACTGCTCGCTCCTGTGCGGGACCTCGCGGTGCTCGATCCCTACAATCCGCGTTCGGTAGCGTTCCAGGTCGAAGAGCTGAACGAGCACATCGCCAGCCTGCCGGCGCTGCACGAAGGTGGGCTGATCGAGCGGCCGCAGCGGCTGGCGGTAGCGGCACTGGCGAAGCTCACCGCGGCCGAGGTCGAGGCGATCGACGCATCGTGGCTGTTCGCGCTGGAGCAGGACCTGCTCGGTCTCGCCGAGGCGGTCGGCGCGCACTACTTCCCGCACGGCGCCAGCGCGATGCGGCCGGAAAAGCTGACGGGGCTGGCGTGATCTACGACATTCGCCACGTCACGACCTATTCGTATGGCAGCCAGGTCAGCTTCGCCCGCTGCTCGCTGCGGCTGAAGCCGATCGCCGATGCCGGTCAGCGGCTGCTGTCGCATGCGATCGAGATCAAGCCGCGGCCCGCGGTGCGCACCGCCCGGACCGATTACTTCGGCACGCTGACCGAGAGCATCGTGATCGAGGTGCCGCACAAGGTGCTGCGGATCGACAGCCGGTCGCGCGTCGAGGTGACGCGGAAGCCGCCGGCCCGTGAGGCGGACAGTCCGTCCTGGGAGCAGGTGCGCGACGCTGCGCTCACCAGCCGGAGTCTCGGTGCGAGCGCCCCGGTGGGTTACGTGTTTGCCAGCCCGCTGGTGCCGATCCTGTCGGCGGTAACGCGCTATGCGGCGCAGAGCTTTTCGCCCGGCCGCGGCGTGCTCGCCGGCGCCGCCGAGCTGATGCGCCGGATCCGCACCGAATTCCGCTACGATCCCAAGGCGACCGTTATTTCGACGCCGCTGGCCGAAGTATTCGAGAAGCGCCACGGCGTCTGCCAGGATTTCGCCCATGTGATGATCGCCGGCCTGCGCGGGCTCGGTCTGCCGGCCGCCTATGTCAGCGGGTACTTGCGAACCTATCCGCCCGAAGGGCAGGAGCGGCTGCAGGGCGCCGACGCCACTCACGCCTGGGTCTCGGTGTGGTGCGGGGCGGAGTTCGGCTGGGTCGGGTTCGACCCGACCAACGATCTTTTGGTCGGCACCGACCACATCGTGCTCGCGACCGGCCGGGACTTCTCGGACGTCTCGCCGGTTGATGGTGTCATCGTAGGCTCTCGCCGGCAAAAGCTCTCGGTTGCGGTGGACGTCATACCGATCGAGTAACCAATCCGGCCGGCAGTCAGCTGGCCCGAGTGTCTCCCAGCGTACCTTGGTCGCAAAAATCCGGTGCTGCGACAGGTAGTTAACGATTGCCAGCCCGGCGCTCCAAGTAACAACCCTAGGTCGGCGCTTAACACAACGTTCGCGTTTCATCGCCACCTTGGCCGCGTCTGAGGCCCTACGCATCCGAGGAGATGAACCATGAGCAAGAGCATGATCGCCACCGTCGCCGCCGCGGCGTTGGCATTTGCGGCCGTCCCTGCGGTCGCCGGCGCCAGCAAGGACGAGGCGGTCGCGATGGTCAAGAAAGCCGTCGCCGCGATCAAAGCCGATGGCGCGGAGAAGACCTATCCGGCGATCAGCGACAAGGCCGGCCCGTTCATCAAGGACGATCTCTACGTGGTCGTCTACCAGCTCGACGGCAAGGTCCTGGCGCACGGCGCCAACGCCAAGTTCATCGGCAAGGACATGATCGAGGCGCAGGACGTCGACGGCAAGCTCTACGTCAAGGAGCGGGTCGAGCTCGCCGCCAAGCAGCCCTCGTTCTGGCAGGACTACAAGTTCGTCAATCCGGTCAGCAAGAAGGTCGAGCCGAAGGAAATGTACTGCGAGCGGCTCGACAACACCGCCGTCTGCGCCGGCGTCTACAAGCTCTGACGGCGGCGCGGAAGCCGCCGACGACTATTGCCACCGGACTCGGGAGTACTCGATGGGAAGCTGGATCAAACACATCGGACTGTCGTGGAAGGTCCAGCTCGCCCCTGCATTTCTGGTCGTGGTGATGATCGCGATCGGCGCGTTCGCGCTGCAGTCGCTGCGCGCCAACCAGCAGAATGTCGACAAGCTGGTGTCCGGCCCGGTCAGGCTGTCGGAGCTGGCGGCAGACCTCAACAACACCGCCTGGACCGCGCACGCCAAGCTGTACCGGATGGCCGCGACCGCGGCCAACGAGACCGACGCGGCCAAGCTGACGGCCGTCATCAAGGAAGCGGCTGCCGGGATCGGGCAGATCCCGACTCCGCTGGCCGAGGTCGAGAAGGCGCTCGGCGCGGATGCCGCCAAGCCGGCGTTTCAGAAGTTGAAGGCGGCGGTCGCCGGCTATCAGAAGCAGGCCAAGAACGCGGTCGAGATGGCGGACGGCGACGCCGGCTCGGCGATGCTGTTCATCAAGAGCGCGGAGAAGAGTTTCGGCGAGATCGACAAGCTGATCGGCGATCTGATTTTGTCCAGCAACGACAGCCGCGACCGTGAGATCGCGCAGACCGGTATCGCGCTTGATCGCGAACAATGGCTGCTCGGATCCATCCTGGCGGTGGCGTCGTTGGTCGGCATCGCATTTTCGTTCCTGATCGGCCGCAGCATCGCCCGCCCGGTGGTGGCGATGACGGGAGCGATGCGCGAACTGGCGTCCGGCAATTTCGGCGTGCAGTTGCCCGGCCTGGAACGCGGCGACGAGGTCGGCCAGATGGCCCGCGCGGTCGAGGAGTTCAAGGTCCAGGCGGTCGCCAAGGCCGAGCGCGAGCAGGCCGAACGGCAACGCCAGGAACAGATCGCCGCGGAAGCCCGGCGGGCCGAGCTGCATCAGCTCGCCGACAGTTTCGAAGCGGCGGTCGGCCAGATCGTCGAACAGGTCGGGATCGCCTCGCAGGCGCTGGAAGCATCCGCGGGCGCGCTCGCCAAAGGCAGCGCCGAGACCCAGCAGCTTGCCACCACGGTGGCCGCAGCGTCGTCGCAGACCTCGAACAACGTGCAGTCGGTGGCGTCCGCCACCGAAGAAATGACCGCCTCGGTCGAGGAGATCAGCCGTCAGGTCAGCGAGTCGCGCAAGATCGCCGACGAGGCGGTGCAGCAGGCCGAACAGACCGACGCGCGGATCGCCAAGCTGGCGCAGGCCGCCAACCGGATCGGCGACGTCACTCAGCTGATCACCACGATTGCCGGCCAGACCAATCTCTTGGCACTCAATGCCACCATCGAGTCCGCCCGGGCCGGCGAGGCCGGCCGCGGTTTTGCCGTGGTGGCGCAGGAGGTCAAGGCGCTGGCGGAGCAGACCGCCAAGGCCACCGACGAAATCAGCGCGCAGATCGCCGAGATGCAGGCGGCCACCAAGGAGTCGGTCGTCGCCATCAAGGAGATCGGCGGCACCATCGGCAAGATCGCGCACATCGCCTCGACCATCGCGGCGTCGGTCGACGAGCAGGGCTCTGCGACCCAGGAGATCGCCCGCAGCGTGCAGCAGGCGGCGATCGGCACCAACCAGGTCGCGGCCAGCATCGGCAACGTCAATCGCGGCGCGGCCGACACCGGGGCGGCGTCGGACGAGGTGCTGACCTCGGCGCAGATGCTGTCGGGGGAAAACAACCGGTTGCGTGCCGAGGTGGCTAAATTTCTCGCAACCGTTCGGGTCGCCTGACGCGCGTGCCTTTGCTACCCTCCGGCCTGCGCTGCGACCGCAGCGCTCCGCCGGGGACGCCATGATCTACCGCCACAGCATCGGCAACGTCTCGTTCGTGTTCGAGGATCTGCGCGACCTGCTCGCCAAGGCGAGCCCGCCGCGCTCCGGCGACCGGCTCGCCGGGATCGCCGCCGACAGCGCCGAGCAGATGGTGGCGGCCCGGATGGCGCTGGCGAACCTGCCGCTGCGGCAATTCCTGTCCGAAATGGTGATCCCCTACGAGGCCGACGAGGTGACGCGGCTGATCGCCGATCGCCACGACGCCGCGGCGTTTGCACCCGTGGCCGCGCTCACCGTCGGCGGCTTCCGCGATTGGCTGCTGTCGGATGCCGCGACGCCTTCGGCGCTGGCCGCGCTGGCGCCGGGCCTGACGCCCGAAATGGTCGCCGCCGTCTCCAAGCTGATGCGCAACCAGGACCTGATCCTGGTGGCGAAGAAATGCCGCGTCGTCACCCGCTTCCGCAACACCATCGGACTGCCGGGTCGGATCAGCGTGCGGCTGCAGCCGAACCACCCGTTCGACGATGCCCGCGGCATCACCGCATCGATCCTCGACGGCCTGCTGCTCGGCGCCGGCGACGCCTGCATCGGCATCAATCCGGCGAGCGACGATCCGGCCGTGCTCGGGCAGCTGGTGCGGCTGCTCGACGATATCATCGCGCGGCTGGCGATTCCGACCCAGGGCTGCGTGCTCACGCACGTCACCACCACGCTGCGCCTGATCGAACAGGGCGCTCCGGTCGATCTGACGTTCCAATCGATCGCCGGCACCGAGGCCGCCAACCGCAGCTTCGGCGTCGATCTGGCGCTGCTCGCGGAGGCGCATCAGGCGACGCTGGCGCAGAAGCGCGGCACCCTCGGCGATAACGTGATGTATTTCGAGACCGGGCAGGGCTCGGCGCTGTCGGCGAATGCGCATCACGGCGTCGATCAGCAGACCTGCGAGGCGCGCGCCTATGCGGTCGCTCGTGCGTTCTCGCCTCTGCTGGTCAACAGCGTGGTCGGATTCATCGGCCCGGAATATCTCTACGACGGCAAGCAGATCGTCCGTGCCGGGCTCGAGGATCACTTCTGCGGCAAGCTGCTCGGCCTGCCGCTCGGGGTCGACATCTGCTACACTAACCACGCCGAAGCCGATCAGGACGACATGGACACGCTGCTGACGCTGCTCGCCGCGGCCGGCGTTAATTTCATCATGGGCGTGCCCGGCGCCGACGACGTCATGCTCAACTACCAGTCGACATCGTTCCACGACGCCCTGTATGTCCGCGACCTGTTCGGCCTGAAACGCGCGCCGGAATTCGACGACTGGCTGGTCCGTGCCGGTTTTGCCGGCCCCGATCATCGCCCGCTGACGGACGGTGCCCTGCTGCCGGAAATCGCCGCGCGGTTGATCGCCTGACGGGGCCGCTCGGCCGACGCCCGACAAGAAACGCTGGCCGCTCCGCTGCGACCGTGGTTAGATCATGCATCACGGACGCGGTCGGGCGGACTTTTTCGCCGCCATAGGGAACCGGTCGCGGGCCGCGCAGTTGTATTGGACTTGCCGTTTTTGGGGCCGGCGGTCGAACCGTGCCGACGATCGCCGCAACCAACACGGAGATCGTGTCGTTCGCGGGGAAAGTTCGATGAAAGCCGAATCCGGCCAGACCAGTCGTCGCATTCTTTGTGTTTTCCCGCGCTACACCAAGTCCTTCGGCACGTTTCAGCATTCCTATCCACTGATGGACGACGTCGCGGCCTTCATGCCGCCGCAGGGGCTGCTGGTGATCGCCGCCTATCTGCCGGACGAATGGTCGGTCCGCTTCGTCGACGAGAACATCCGCCCCGCCACCGAAGACGATTTCACCTGGGCCGATGCGGTGTTCGTCAGCGGCATGCACATCCAGCGCCAGCAGATGAACGACATCTGCCGACGCGCCCATGATTTCGATCTGCCGGTGGCGCTGGGCGGTCCCTCGGTCAGCGCCTGTCCCGATTACTACCCGAATTTCGACTACCTGCATGTCGGCGAGCTCGGCGACGCCACCGATCAATTGATCGCCAGGCTGGCGCACGACGTGGCGCGGCCGAAGCGCCAGATCGTGTTCACCACCGAAGACCGCCTCGACATGGCGCTGTTTCCGATTCCGGCCTACGAGCTGGCGGAATGCAGCAAATATCTGCTCGGCAGCATCCAGTACTCGTCGGGTTGCCCGTATCAGTGTGAGTTCTGCGACATTCCGGGCCTTTACGGCCGCAATCCGCGGCTGAAGACGCCGGAGCAGATCATCACCGAGCTCGACCGCATGGTGGAGTGCGGCATCCGCGGCTCGGTGTATTTCGTCGACGACAATTTCATCGGCAACCGCAAGGCGGCGCTCGATCTGCTGCCGCATCTGGTCGAATGGCAGAAGCGCACCGGGTTCGCGCTGCAGCTCGCCTGCGAGGCGACGCTGAACATCGCCAAGCGGCCGGAGATCCTCGAACTGATGCGCGAGGCGTATTTCTGTACGATCTTCGTCGGCATCGAGACGCCGGACCCGACCGCGCTGAAGGCGATGCACAAGGACCACAACATGATGGTCCCGATCCTGGAAGGCGTGCGCACCATCGGCAGCTACGGGATCGAGGTGGTGTCGGGCATCATCCTGGGGCTCGATACCGACACGCCGGAGACCGGCAACTTCCTGCTGAAATTCATCGACCAGTCGCAGATCCCGCTGCTGACGATCAACCTGCTGCAGGCGCTGCCGAAGACGCCGCTGTGGGACCGGCTGGAGCGCGAGGGCCGGCTGGTGCACGACGAATCCCGCGACTCCAATGTCGACTTCCTGATGCCCTACGATCAGGTGGTGGCGATGTGGAAAACCTGCATGTCACGCGCCTACCAGCCCGCGGCGCTGTTGGCGCGCTACGATTATCAGATCCGCAACGCCTATGCGCACCGGCTGAAGCTGCCGGCGACGCCGCAGCGCGCATCGAAAGCCAACATCAAGCGCGCCCTGGTGATGTTCCGGAACATCGTCTGGCAGATCGGCGTCAAGGGCGACTACAAGCCGGCATTCTGGAAATTCGCCCTGACCCGGCTGGTCCGCGGCGAGCTCGAATATTTCCTGTCGGTGATGGTGGTGGCGCATCATCTGATCATCTATGCGCGCGAAGCCTCGCGCGGCCATGCCAACGCGTCGAACTACTCGCTCCGCCTGCGCGAAGCCTCGGTCCCGGCGGAATAGGGAGCGCATGAATACTCTTGCCACGCCGCCGCGATCGCTCGCCGAGCTGCGCCGTTTCACGACGGCCCGCATCGCGCTCGGCCGCGCCGGCACCAGCCTGCCGACCGAGGCGCTGCTGGATTTCACCCTCGCTCATGCCCGGGCTCGCGACGCCGTCCATGCGAGGTTCGACGCCGACGCCATCGCGCGCGACTTGCAGGCGCTCGGCCTGCGCACGCTGCAGGTAGCGAGCCGGGCCGGCGGCCGGCGGGACTATCTGGTCCGGCCCGACCTCGGCCGCCAGCTTGATCCGGCGTCGGGCGCGATCCTGGACGGGGCAGGGAAGGCCGCCGACGTCGCGCTGGTGATCGGTGACGGCCTGTCGCCGGTCGCGGTGGCGGCGCAGGCGACCGCCGTGGTGCGGCATCTGCTGCCGCGGCTGGCGGCGGCCCGGATCGGCGTCGGCCCGGCGGTGGTCGCCTCCGGCGCCCGGGTGGCCCTCGGCGACGAGATCGGCGCGGCGCTCGGCGCTCGGATGGTGGTGGTGCTGATCGGCGAACGTCCCGGCCTGTCGGCGCCGGCCAGCCTCGGCGCCTATCTGACCTTCGGGCCGCGGCCCGGCCTCACCGACGCCGACCGCAACTGCGTGTCGAATGTGCACGCCGCCGGGATTTCGCCGGACGAGGCGGCGCACAAGATCGCCTGGCTGGTGCGCGAAGGATTCGCACGCCAGACCACCGGCGTCGCCCTCAAGGACGAGAGTGGCAGCCTGATGCCGGAGCTGCCGGCGCCTTGATCCGGGGCTCTCGGAAAACTCGCAAGCGGACCGCGAATCTGGTGGATTCCGGTTCCCAGTCTCGATGCCGAAGGGCGGTCGGTCCGAGCCTGCGCAGGTGGTGAATTGCTGCATGTCCGAGGACCTGGATGCCGGGCGATGCGACGCTGTCGCATTCGTGCCGGGAAGTCTGGCTAGGACAAGCGATCGATAGGACGGAATTGCGCATGCTGGACAGAAACGTGAACGACGCCGAAGTCGCGGAAATCAAGCGGCGGCGGGTCAGCATCGCCTTCGGCCTGGAGCGGCTCGGTCTGATCCCGCTGCGCGCCCCGGTGGTGTCCTGCATCATCCTGCTGGCGCTGATCGTCGGTGCGGTGTTCGGCATCGAACGGATCAAGATCGATGACTCCCTCAGCCAGCTGTTCCGCTCCGACACCAAGGAGTTCAAGCAGTACGAGGAGGTCACCAAGCGATTTCCCTCGACCGAATTCGACGTGCTGATGGTGGTCGAAGGCAAGGAGCTGCTGGCCCGCGACAATCTCGAGAAGCTGCGCGACACCGTCACCGATCTGCAATTGATCGACGGCGTCCGCGGCCTGATCTCGCTGTTTTCGGCGCGGCAGGCACCGGAGCCCGGCAAGCTGCCGGCGGCGCTGTTTCCACCCGATCTGCCGGAAGGCGAGGCCTACGACCGGTTCGTGCAGACGGTGAAGACCAACGAGATCATCCGCGGCAAGCTGCTGTCCGAAGACGGCACGCTGGCGCTGGTGGTGCTGTCGCTCGATCCCAAGGTGGTGGCCGACAACGCCCGGCTGCGCGCCACGATCGGCGAAATCCGCAAGGTCATGGCCGACGATCTCGACGGCTCCGGACTCAGCCGGCAATTGTCCGGCGTGCCGGTGATGCAGCTCGAAATCCGCAACGCCGTCGAGCGCGACGGGCTGATCTACAACGTCGCCGGCATTCTCGCCGGCTGCATCATCGCCATCCTGTTCTTCCGCAAGATCTCGTTCATGGTGGTGGCGGCGTTTCCGCCGCTGCTGGCGATCCTGCTGGCGCTCGGCGTGCTCGGCTGGGCCGGCTTCAGCCTGAACATGTTCCTCAACGTGATGACGCCGCTGATCATGGTGATCAGCTTCTCGGATTCGATGCAGCTCACCTTTGCGGCGCGGGACCGGCTGATTGCCGGCGAGGACAAATACACCGCGTTCAAGAACGCCGTGCTGGTGGTCGGCCCGGCCTGCGTGCTGACCCACGCCACCGCCGGGATTTCCTTCATCGCGCTGCAGTTTTCCAGTTCGGACCTGATCCGCGCGTTCGGCGAGGCCGGACTGCTCGCCACCGTGCTGGCGCTGGTGGCGGTGCTGACGCTGGTGCCGGTGTTCGGCGTGCTGCTGGTGCGCCACGAGGAAGCGTTCGCGGCCAAGTTCCAGAGCGCCGATCTCGGCGTCAACGCGCTGCGCCGGTTCTGCGCCTTCATCGCGGTGCGGATGGTCGGCCGGCCCGGGCTGTTCAGCCTTCTGGCGGTGCTGGTGGTCGGTGGCCTCGCGGTGATCTATGCCAATCTCGAGCCGCGCTATCGCCTCGCCGATCAGGTCCCCGACAAGGAGCAGGCGGTGCAGGCGAGCGACCGGCTCGACGCCAAGCTCACCGGCGCCAACCCGATCGACGTGCTGATCGAATTCCCCAAGGGCCAGTCGCTGTACTCGCCCGAGAGCCTGCAGATCATCGCCCAGGTCCATGCCACGATCGAGAAGCAGGCCGGCGTCGGCAACGTCTGGTCGCTGGAGACGCTGCGCCGCTGGCTCGCCGAGAAGGCGCACACCACCAGCGTCGACACGCTGAAGGAGTATGTCGACCTGCTGCCGCAGAACCTGGTTCGCCGCTTCATCTCGGAGGATCAGACCGCCGTGGTGGTCTCCGGCCGGGTGCCGGATCTCGACTCCAGCGCGATTCTCCCGGTGGTGCAGAAGCTCGACCACGCGCTCGACGCGGTGCGCGCCGCGCATCCGGGATACGAGGTCGCGGTCACCGGGCTGTCGGCGATTGCCGCGCGCAACAGTGCCGACATGATCTCCAAGCTCAACCACGGCCTCACCATCGAATTCGCGCTGGTGGCGATCTTCATCGGCCTGGCGTTCCGCTCGGTGGTGGTGATGCTGGCCTGCATCCTGCCGGGTATCTTCCCGGTGGTGCTGTCCGGCACGCTGCTGTGGCTGATGGGGGAGGGGCTGCAATTCGCCAGCGTGGTGGCGCTGACGGTGTCGTTCGGCCTCGGCCTGTCGGCCACCATTCACTTCCTCAACCGGTTGCGGCTGGAGAGCCCGCCGGGTGTCAGCGCCGCGCATGCAGTCGAGCGCGCCACCGTGCTGGTCGGACCGGCGCTGATCCTCACCACCGTGGTGCTGGCCTGCGGTCTCGGCGTCACGGTCTTCTCGGACCTGCCGTCGCTGCGGCTGTTCGGCTGGCTCAGCGCCTTCGCGATGGTGGCGGCGCTGATCGCCGATCTGTTCATCCTGCGCCCGACCGCGATGTGGCTGATCGCCACGGCGCAGCGCCTGCGCGGCGGCCGCCATCGCGCCGGGCCGGTGGTGTAGGCCCGCTGTCAAACGAAAGCCCCCGGACTGCAGGATCCGGGGGCTTTTCTGACTCAGAGTGTCGTTGTGTAGATCGTCAGCCGCGGGTCATCGAGATGTTGACGCCGCGGATCTCGCCCTTCGAGCTGATGCCGACCGACTGCTTGTTGCCGCGGGTGGTCAGCGAGATGCTGGCGGCGAAGCCGGCGGCTTCGACGAACACTTCGATGTGGCCGCCGCCCGCCTTGCCCTGCAGGCTGCCGTTGATGTTGCGGCTGGCCTCGCTCCAGTTGCCGGAAATCCGGTCGCCGTTGCTGGCGACGTCGGCGGAGAGATCGAACTTGTAGCTGTCGCTGGCGCAGCGCAGCGTCTGCGTCAACTGGTTGCCGCCGCCGCCGACTCGGTAGGTCGCTTTGCAGCGGATCCGTTCCTTCGAGCCATCCGAAAGCGCCACGGTACCGTTGCCCGACCACGATCCTTCGAAGCCTGAGAACGGTCCCGGGTCCGCGAGCGCGGCCGAAGCCGACAGCATCATCGCGGCGCCGATTCCGGCCGCCTTCAAGGCGTGCAGTGACGAAGTCGTGGAACGAAGCAGGCTCATTCTGGCTATCCTCGGAGATCGCTGTGTAACGCGTCGCGTCACGTCCGCTGGTTAGTGTATTCGCCTTGCGGCAGGTTCAACTCAAATAGTAACGCCGCGCCCGCGCACCAAGGCGGGTGGTCATGCTGTTCCGCCGGCTCGTCCGCGGAACTATCGCATTTGCATCAAATCGGCAACGTTCCGCGAAAATCACCGGGCCCGGCGTTGCTCCGCGCTGCCGCTTGGTAATGCCGCGTGCGTCGGCGCTAATTTGGCCGTATTTGTCGCCTTGATCGACACATCATACCGCTGTGTCGTCGTGCGTGCCGCGATCCATCCAGGCGGCGACGCTGATGAACCGACAACGGGTTTCCGACCCCCAGCCCATATCGAAGGAAGACAATGCAAAAGACTTTGGTTGCGCTCGCGTTGCTGCTGGTTTCGATGTCGTCCGGCGCCAATGCCCAGCAACAGCAGCGTAGCGGCACCGAAGCCGAGCAGAAGGCCTGCTCGCGCGACGTGTCGCGTTTCTGCCGCTCCGTGATGGAGCAGAGCGATCTGGTGATTCTGTCCTGCCTGCAGCAGAATCGCGCCAAGATCAGCAAAGCCTGCGACCAGGTGTTGGTCAGCCACGGCCAGTGAGGCGGTGAGACGGCGTCCGCCGGGCCGGTTTCGGTCCGGTTCGGAGGCGGCGGCGGCGATCGGGGCAGAACTGCGACCCCGACATCCTCCGTCAAGATCGTTGGTTTAGCCGCCGATTTCCCTTATATGGCGTCGCGAACGGTGCGCCCGGCCCGGCCGGGTGCGGCCGTTCGCTTTTTTTCGTCACCAAACCAAGTGTTTAGCCAGTGCCGATGACGACCGCGAGCGAGCTTCGATCGGGCAAGACCCACCGGGACGAGAATTTCCCGGTGGCGTCGTGGATCATCCATCCGCGGCACCGTGACCTGATTCTGGCGTTCTACAACTTCGTCCGGACCGCCGACGACATCGCCGACCACGCGATGCTCGATGCCGCGACCAAGCTGGAATATCTCGATCTGCTCGAAGCCGAGCTGCTCGGCCGCGGCGAGACCCAGCCCGAGGCGGTGCATCTGCGCCGGGCGCTGGCCGAGCGCGGCATGCCGCCGCGCCACGCGCTCGATCTGCTGATCGCATTCCGGATGGACGTCACCAAGCTGCGCTACGAGGATTGGGACGAGGTCATTCACTATTGCCGCTATTCGGCGATGCCGGTCGGCCGCTTCATGCTCGACGTCCACGGCGAAAGCACAGCGACCTGGCCCGCCTCGGACGCGCTGTGCGCGGGCCTGCAGATCAACAATCACCTGCAGGACTGCGGCAAGGACTATCGCACCCTCAACCGGGTGTATCTGCCGCGCGACGTGCTCGACGCCGCCGGTGCCACGGTCGAAGACCTCGGCCTGCAGAAGTCGTCACCGGCGCTGCTGAAGTGCCTGCACGGGCTGGCAGCCCGCACCGCGTCGCTGCTCGGCGACGGTCGGCCGCTTGCCGCCGAGATCAAGGATTTCCGGCTCGGCCTGGAAGTTTCGGTGATCCAGGCCTATGCCGACCGAATCGTGCGGATGCTGCAGACCCGCGACCCGCTCAGCGAGCGCGTGCATCTGAAGCCGACCGAATTCGCCACCGCAAGCTTCGGCGCGATGGGCTCGGAAATCGTTCGCCGCAGCTTCGGAAAGGGGCCGGTATCGCATCCGGCGCCGCGCGCATGACCGTTCACGCCACGCCGGAGCCGGCCGCGCATCAAGGCGTCGCGCTCGGCAGTTCGTTCTACGCCGCGATGCGCATCCTGCCGCGCCCGCAGCGCGAGGCGATGTTCCAGGTCTACAGCTTCTGCCGCTTCGTCGACGACATCGCCGATTCCGACCGGCCGCGCGAGCAGCGGGTCGCCGAGCTGCAGCAATGGCGCGACGACATCGCGGCGCTGTATCGCGGCGCGCCGCCGCCGCGGCTGGCGGACTATCAGGATTCGCTGCGCACCTTCGGGCTGAAGCGCGAGGATTTCGAGGCGATCATCGACGGCATGGAGATGGACGTCGACGCCGACATCCGTGCGCCGGACGAAGCCACGCTCGATCTGTACTGCGACCGCGTCGCCAGCGCGGTGGGGCGGCTGTCGGTGCGGATCTTCGGCCTGCCGGAAGCCGATGGCATCGAATTGTCGCACCATCTCGGCCGCGCGCTGCAGCTCACCAACATCCTGCGCGACATCGACGAGGACGCCGGCATCGGCCGGCTGTATCTGCCGAGCGAGCTGCTGCACAAGGCCGGCATCACCGCCACCGATCCGCGCGTGGTCGCGGCGCATCCGGCGCTGCCGAGCGTCTGCGCGCCGCTGGTGGAGCGCGCGCTGACGCATTTCGCCGCTGCGGACAAGGTGATGAACCGCAATCCGCGCCGGCTGGTGAAGGCTCCCCGCATCATGGGCAAGTACTACTACGCGATCCTGCAGCTTCTGATCGCGCGCGGTTTCGCAGCGCCGCGCGCCCCGGTGAAGCTCGGCAAGGCGTCGAAGATCGCCATCCTGCTGCAATACGCGATCGTGTGATGTCGAAAACGGTTCACGTCATCGGTGCGGGAATCTCCGGTCTTGCGGCCGCGACCCGGCTCGCCCGCGCCGGGCTTGTCGTCCACGTCCACGAAGCGATGCAGCAGGCCGGCGGCCGCTGCCGCTCGTATTTCGACGCCCAGACCGGGCTCGTGATCGACAACGGCAACCACCTGTTGCTGTCGGGCAATCACGCCGCCTGCGGGTATGCGCGTTCGATCGGCACCGAAGCCGGCCTGGTCGGCCCGGAGCGCGCCGAGTTCGACTTCATCGACCTGCCGAGCGCTGCGCGCTGGCGGCTCAAGCTCGGCGGCGGCAAGCTGCCGCTGTGGCTGTTCGATGCGAATAGCCGCGTGCCGGACACGTCGATCGGCGATTACCTCGGGCTGATGCCGCTGCTGTGGGCGCCGACCACCAGGCTGATCGGCGACACCATCAAATGCTCCGGCCCGCTGTACGACCGGCTGGTGGCGCCGCTGTTGCTCGCCGCGCTCAATGTCGATCCGCCGGAAGGCTCCGCCGGGCTCGCCGGCGCAGTGGTGCGTGAGACGCTGCTGGCCGGCGGTCAGGCCTGCCGGCCGCTGATTGCCCGCGACGGGCTGTCGGCGGTGCTGGTCGAGCCCGCAGTGGCGCAGCTCGCCGCCAGCGGGCCGGGCGTGCGGTTCGGCCACGAGCTGCGGGGGCTGACGTCTTCCGGCGACCGCGTCGGCGCGCTGCAGTTCGGCGGCGAGGATGTCGTCGCCCTTGGGCCGGACGATGCGGTGGTGCTGGCGGTGCCGCCGCGCCCGGCCGCGTCGCTGCTGCCCGGCCTGAAGACGCCGCAGGAATACCGCGCCATCGTCAACGCGCATTTCAACTATGCGCCGCCGCCCGGCATGCCGGCCCTGACCGGGGTGATCGGCGGGGTGGTGGAATGGCTGTTCGCGTTCCCGAACCGGCTGTCGGTGACTATCAGCAACGGCGACCGCCTGGTCGAGGCGCCGCGCGAGCAGCTCGCAGCCGAAATCTGGGGCGAAATCTGCAGGATCGCCGGGATCACGGCCAATCTGCCGCCGTGGCAAATTGTCCGCGAGCGCCGCGCCACGTTCGCGGCTACACCGGCGCAGAATGCCCTGCGCCCCGGGCCGGTCACCCAGTGGAGAAACCTATATCTCGCTGGCGATTGGACTGATACGGGGTTACCGGCGACCATCGAAGGATCGGTCCGGTCCGGCAACCGCGCCGCGGACCTGGTGCTGGCCGCCGGCCGCGCCTGATCCGCCCCCAACAACGGAGACACAGCAGATAAAATGGATTCCGGCAGCTACGATACCGGTGTCGGGCGCGACGCGCTCGAAGCTTCGATCGATGCGGCGCGCAGCGCGCTGCTGAACTTTCGACGCGACGACGGCCATTGGGTGTTCGAACTCGAGGCCGATTGCACCATTCCTGCCGAATACGTGCTGCTGCGGCATTACCTCGGCGAGCCGGTCGATGCCGCGCTCGAGGCCAAGATCGCGGTGTATCTGCGCCGGATCCAGGGCGCCCATGGCGGCTGGCCGCTGGTCCACGACGGCGACTTGGACATGAGCGCCAGCGTGAAGGGGTATTTCGCGCTGAAGATGATCGGCGACAGCGTCGACGCGCCGCACATGGTGCGGGCGCGCGAGGCGATCCGTTCGCGCGGCGGCGCGATCCACTCCAACGTGTTCACCCGGTTCCTGCTGACGCTGTACGGCGTGACCACGTGGCGCGCGGTGCCAGTGCTGCCGGTCGAAATTATGCTGCTCCCGAGCTGGTCCCCCTTCACGCTGAACAAAGTGTCGTACTGGGCGCGGACCACGATGGTGCCGCTGCTGGTGCTGTGCGCGCTGAAGCCGAAGGCCAAAAATCCCAAGGGCGTCGGCATCGACGAATTGTTCCTGCAGGACCCCAAGACGATCGGGATGCCGGCCAAGGCGCCGCATCAGAACTGGGGGCTGTTCAAGCTGTTCGGGTCGATCGACGCGGTGCTGCGCGTGATCGAGCCGGTGATGCCGAAGCGGCTGCGCCAGCACGCGATCGACAAGGCGCTCGCCTTCATCGAGGAGCGGCTCAACGGCGAAGACGGCCTCGGCGCGATCTTCCCGCCGATGGCCAACACCGTGATGATGTACGAGGCGCTCGGCTATCCCGAAGATTATCCGCCGCGGGCCATCCAGCGCCGCGGCATCGATCTGCTGCTGGTCGATCGCGGCGACGAAGCCTACTGCCAGCCCTGCGTCTCGCCGGTGTGGGACACCGCGCTCGCCAGCCACGCGGTGCTGGAGGCGGACGGTCACGACGGTGCCAAATCGGTGCGGTCCGCGCTCGACTGGCTCCTCCCGCGCCAGGTGCTCGACGTCAAGGGCGACTGGGCCGTGAAGGCGCCGAACGTCCGCCCCGGCGGCTGGGCGTTCCAATACAACAACGCCCATTATCCGGATCTCGACGACACTGCGGTGGTGGTGATGGCGCTCGACCGCGCCCGCAAGGACCAGCCGAATCCCGCCTACGACGCCGCGATCGCCCGCGCCCGCGAGTGGATCGAGGGCATGCAGAGCGACGACGGCGGCTGGGGTGCCTTCGACATCAACAACACCGAGTACTATTTGAACAACATCCCGTTCTCGGACCACGGCGCGATGCTCGATCCGCCGACCGAGGACGTCACCGCGCGCTGCGTCTCGATGCTGGCGCAGCTCGGGGAGACCGTCGACAGCAGCCCGGCGCTGGCCCGTGCGATCCGCTATCTGCGCGACACCCAGCTCGCGGAAGGCTCCTGGTACGGCCGCTGGGGGATGAATTACATCTACGGCACCTGGTCGGTGCTGTGCGCCCTCAACGCCGCCGGCGTTTCCCATTCCGATCCGATGATCCGCAAGGCGGTGGCTTGGCTGGAGTCGGTGCAGAATCGCGACGGCGGCTGGGGCGAGGACGCGGTCAGCTACCGACTGGATTACCGCGGCTACGAAAGTGCGCCTTCGACCTCCTCACAAACGGCATGGGCCTTGCTTGCTCTGATGGCTGCGGGTGAGGTCGATCATCCGGCCGTGGCACGGGGCATCGAGTACCTGAAAAGCACACAGACCGAAAAAGGACTGTGGGACGAGCAACGTTACACGGCGACGGGCTTCCCGCGGGTGTTTTATCTGCGGTATCATGGCTATTCGAAGTTCTTCCCGCTCTGGGCGCTAGCGCGGTATCGGAACTTGCAGGCCACGAACAGCAAGGTGGTAGGGGTCGGAATGTGATTCTGGGGGCAGTGGACGACCAGGCCGCGGCAAATCGCCAAGATCCGAGGCCGGTATTGATTGTGACGGGCCTGATTCAGGAAGCACGTATCGCGGCAGGGCCGGGCCTCACCGTTATCTGCAGCAGTAGCGACCCCAAGCAATTACGCGCGATCATGGCCGATTTCGACGCATCGTCGATTCGCGGCGTGATCAGCTTCGGCGTCGCCGGGGGGCTCGATCCTGCGCTCGAGGCCGGTGACATCGTCATCGCTACCGAGGTCGTGGCGGGTGAACGCCGCTGGACGTCGGAAGTTGCATTGACGGACGAATTATTGCGCAGCGCCGGTGTCGGCCGCCACCGCGTGGTACGCGGCGGATTGGTCGGGGCCGAGCAGGTGGTCGCGGCGCGCACCGCCAAGGCGGCGCTGCGCTCGGAGACCGGCGCGGCCGCGGTCGATATGGAAAGCCATATCGCCGCCGATTTCGCCGCCGCCGCCAAGCTGCCGTTCGCGGCGTTGCGGGTGATCAGCGATCCTGCGGGCCGAAGCCTGCCGCAGATCGTCTCGACCGCGATCAAGCCGAACGGCGACGTCGATCTGCGCAAGGTGCTGCGTGGCGTCGCCCGCCACCCGACCTCGATCCGGTCGCTGGTCTCGACCGGCATCGACTTCAACCGCGCGCTGCGGTCCTTGCGCGGCTGTCGGAACTTCGTGCAGGAAGCCGTGCTGGGCGGCAGCGGCATCGTCGCCGAGATCTGAGAGCCCGATCTGAGAGCCCAGCCCATGGGCTCCCCATCCTTGAAGACGCTCGGCTTTGCCGGGCGCGTCAGGATGGGCTTAGGGCCGACGTCCTGATCTCCTCCTTCAACCATTCCACGAACCGGCCGAGATAGCGCGGATCGGCGCGCGAGGTCGGGTGAGCGGCGTACTTTTCGCCCTTCACGACCAAGTCCGGAAACGGGCAGACGAGCCGCCATTCGGGCTTTCCGGGAAAGAACTCCTTCGGCGCGACGATCGAGCCGAATCCCTCGCGCACCGCATGCATCGCCACGAACATGTGGTCGAAGCGATGGCCGCCTTCGAACAGGTGGCCGCGCAGGCCTGCCTTGTTCAACCATGCCTCCCAGTGCCCCGGCCGCGTCGCGGACGTGATCAATGGAAACGCGAGAAGATCCTCCGGTTTCTCGATGGGCTGCTCCTGAAGAAGATCGATGCTGCAGACCGGCGTCAGATTCTCCTCGAACAACGCCGTCGATGCTTTCGAATGCCCTCCGATCTTGTCGCCGCTGCCCCGCGTGATCAGAAGATCGTGGGACGCCACGTCCGGGGTCTGGCCGGTCATCCGGGTCGAAATCCACACCGCCAGATCGGGATTAGCGGTCTCGAACCGCTTGAGCCGCGGCATCAGGAAATACATGGCGAATGTCGAAGGCGCTTCGACCGCCAGCACCGCCTTGCTGCGACGGCGCCTGACATACTGGCAGGCGGATTCGATATTGCGGAACGACTGGCTCAGCTGCTCCGCCAGGACGCTGCCGTATGGCGTGAGCGCCAGACTGCGGCCCTCGCGGGTGAAGACCTGCTGTCCCAGCCAATCCTCCAATAGGCGCACCTGCTTGCTGACGGCGCCGTGGGTGACTCCCAGTTCTTCGGCGGCCGCGCTCAAGCTGTCGCTGCGCGCAGCGACAGCAAACGCCCGGAGGGCGACCAGCGGCAATTCGCGTTCTTTCAACATGACCTCCGTGTGACGAGGGCGACCGGCGGGGGCGTTTGAATCTCTACTTATACTCACACGTTTGTTGATTTTATTCGATCGATCCTCACACAGGAGCGGCCTACCACCCGGACGTCAGCCGCCACGACAGGCGGCACTCAGCACCGGGATGACTGCATGACGATCCAACCTCAATCCGACAGACCGCGGACTCTGATCCAGGCCAACGGGCGCAGCTATGCCGTGCCGCCCAGACCGGTGGTCGTGATCTGCCTCGACGGGTTCGACCCCGAATATCTGGAGCGCGGCATTGCCGACGGCGTACTGCCGACGATCGGTGCGCTGAGGTCGGTCGGCTATGTCGGCACCGCGCTTGCCACGGTGCCGACGACCACCAACACCAACAACACCTCGATCGTCACCGGCGTGCCGCCCGCCGTCCACGGCATCAACGGCAACTACTATCTCGACGCCGACACCGGCGAAGAGATCATGGTGACGGACGCGAGGCGATTGCGCTGCGGCACCATCCTCGGCGCCATGTGCAAAGCGGGCGTGCAGACCGCGGTGGTCACCGCCAAGGACAAGCTCCTGAAGGTGCTCGCCTTCGAGATGGACGGGATCGCCTTCTCATCCGAGCACCCGAACGCCGCCGATCTCACGGCGCTCGGTTTCGCGAGCGGCGAGGACATGGTGGGGCGCAGAAGGCCGGATCAGTATTCCGCCGATCTGTCGCTGTTCGCGCTGGATGCCGGCATCAGGCTGCTGGAGACGGCCAAGCCCGACCTGATGTATCTGTCGACGTCGGATTATGTGCAGCACAAGTACCGGCCGGGCGACGACGAATCCAACGACTTCCACGCGGCCGTGGATCGGCGGATCGCGCGCCTGATCGAACTCGGCGCCACCGTCGCCCTGACTGCCGACCACGGCATGGCCGACAAGTCGGGTGCGGATGGCCAGCCGAACGTCGTCTATCTCGAGGACGCTCTGAACGAGAAGTTCGGTGCCGGCATTGCGCGGGTGATCTGTCCGATCGCCGATCCATTCGTCCGCCATCACGGCGCACTCGGGGGCTTCGTGCGTGTCCATGTGATGAAGAGCTGCGATATCGAGACGCTGATGACCTTTACGCGGTCGCTGCCCGGCGTCGAGCTGGTGCTCGATCGCGCCACGGTGTGCGAACGCTACCAGTTGCCGCCGGATCGCGAGGGCGACTTCGTGGTGTTCACCGATCGCGGAACGGCGGTTGGAGCCAGGCGTGAAGATCACGACCTGTCGGCGCTGGGCGACCATCGCCTGCGCTCGCATGGCGGGCTTGGCGAGCAGCGCGTGCCGTTCGTGCTGTCGCGTCCGCTCAGGCGCGACTACCGAGAGCGCGCCGAAACCGGCGTGCTGCGCAACTACGACATCTTCGACTTCGTCCTGAACGGCGTCGAATAATCCCGCCCCACCCCAGTCACAGCAGCCACAAAGGAAACAACATGCGTGCGATTCGCTTCGCATTGATGGCGCTCGCCATCAGCTCGGCAGGCGTCACAGCCGGTCGTGCCGAGATGTCGGTGATGGGGACCGGTTCGGCCTTCGCCGCTCCGATCTACATCAAATGGGCAGAACAGCAGAAGCCGACGACGGGGCTCGCGATCAACTATCAACCATCAGGATCCTCGGTCGGACAACTGCAGGTGCTGAGGGGCCTGACGGACTTCGGCGGATCGGACGTGCCGATGGACGACAACAAGCTGAAGGAAGGAAATATCCGGCAATTTCCGACCATCGTCGGCGGCTACGCCGTCGTGGTCAATATTCCGGGCGTTTCGGCCGGCAAACTTCGGCTCACCGCGCCTGTGCTTGCGGACATCTTCATGGGCGTGGTCAAGTCGTGGGACGACGTGCGGATCGTGCAGCTCAATCCGGGTCTGGCTCTGCCCAGCCTGCCGATTTCGCTGCTGTATCATGCCGGCGGGTCGGGCGGCACCTACGCGATCTCTCGCTATCTGTCCAAGAACAGTGCGGCCTGGCGCGACAGGATGGGGATCGGCATGACGTTGAGTTGGCCGGTCGGTGCCGGCGTCAAAGGCAGCTATGGCGCGGCGTCGACGGTGCCGATGACGCCCGGCGGCATCGGCTATGCCGAGCTCTCCTACGTCACTGCCAACAACCTTGCGACCGTGCAATTGCAGAACAGGGCAGGGCGGTTCGTGATGCCGAATGGACGCAGCTTTGCCGACGCCGCCGAGCATGGCGACTGGTCCGTGCCGAACTTTGCGGTCGATCTCACCGACATGCCGGGAGAGCACGCCTGGCCGATCGTGACGGCGACCTTTGCGCTGGTGCCGAGAAGCCCGGACAAGCGCGCCACGTCGGCCGCCGCCTTGGAGTTCTTCAAATGGGCGTTCGCCCATGGCGACGCCACCGCGCGGTCGATGCAGTTCGTGCCTCTGCCAAGCAAAGTCAAAGCCGACATCGTGACGACTCTCATGAACTGATCGCCGAGACGTGCCCAACAAAAAAGCGCGGCCCGCCGGCCGCGCCAGACTGCTGACAAAGTCCTCGCCATTGGCGGGGGCTTTTGATTCCATGGGGGATGCTTCGCAAACCCTCACCGCAACAGACTTCGATCGAGATG
>NZ_UFQQ01000004.1 GCF_900218015.1 Rhodopseudomonas pentothenatexigens
GCCCGGATAGCCGGTCCAGGGCGTATCGAACTGCGACACCGCCTTACCGAAGGTGAAGCCGGCGAACTGGATGAAGGCGTAGTACACGCCGAGCGTACCGGCGGCGATGCCGTCACCCGTGGTCCAGTTGAAGGTCGCATCGAAGTAGGTGCGAACCACGCCGTACTCGGTCGCGGTGCGGGTATCGATGTTCAGATCCTGACGGGACCGGAAGATGTAGCTGTTGGCGAGGCGGTTCTTCTGGCCGGCGTTGCCGTTCCAGGCCGGCATGTCGTAGGCGGCGCCGCCGAACATCGTCACGTCGGCGCGCAGATAGCCGCCGAGCTTGATGCAGGTGTCGGTGCCCGGGATGTAGTAGAAGCCGGCGCCGTAGATCGAGCAGACCTTCACGTATTCGACGGCCTTCGCCTTCAACGGAAGATCAGCGGCCTGGGCGCTGCCGACGGCGATCACCGCCGCGGCTGTTCCCAGCGCCAGTTGCTTGATGAAGTTCATTGCAACCCTCCAAGGTCAACAAGTGGATGGAGCCGGTTCCTGCGGGCGTCGCCCGAGGTGGCCCTGTGACGCGAAGTTCGCCAGCGCCTCGGCGCGACAGACCTCTCAACGGGACGACTTGTGTTTGCCCCACCCCGTCTGTTGCGGATCATGGTTGATTTCATCACGTTAGCAAATTCATTTATCTACTCAGCAATATGTTTGGCGCGTCACGTTGCATTTGTGCAACAAACGCGTCGCATTGCACAAAACGGCAAGCGTGGGTGTTGCAGGACGGCCAGATACGGTCGTCGCTGCTCGGACGCCTGCCTGGCGAGCTCTGCATCCGCAGCGACCGGTCGACCCGGGATGATGGTGCGCCGGCGTGCACTTCCGACTTCAAGCGGTCGCTGAGTCATGCAATATTTGCTGTGAAGCGCCGTCGCGACGGAGGGTGGGGATTCGCGTCAGTTGAGGTAATGAAGTCCAATTGGCGCCGCAGTGTCGTCTGACAGTTGAAACCTCGCAGCGATGCGCGCGAGCAATCGAAAATCTGTGTACACTGTCAACCTATTTGCGTGAACAAGCTATGCACGAGCAGTCGTGGTCGTGCGGGATGCGTGCCCAACAATGCAGACGAAGAGCAAAGTCGAACACCGCGCTGCGCGCGATTCGACCATCGACCCTGACGTTGCCCGGCGATTCGCAACCACGGTGGCGAGCGTCGCCGTGTATCTCGACGAGATTCGCCACTTCAGGGCCAAGGCCATGGGTATCAGCGGCCCGCAATTCGCGCTGCTGATGGCGGTGATGGATCTGGAACAGGGGGATGGCGTCTCGGTGCGTCATGTCGCCAAGGCCGTCCTGGTCGATCCCTCGTTCATCACCACGCAATCGAAGCTGCTGGAGAAGAAGGGCCTGCTGAGGCGACAGGTGGACGCCGCCGACGCCCGGGTGGTGAAGCTCTCGCTCTCCGACAAGGCCTATAAGCAGATTGCCGGCTTGGCCGCGGAGGAACGCGCCTTGAACAGCTTCGTGTTCGAAGACACCAGCAGCGATAGCCTCGAACGGCTGGTCTCGCAGTTGGCCGACCTGCAGGTCCGGTTCGAAAAGGCGAGCCTCAAGCTCGCCAGCGGCCTATAGGGGCGGCGAAGAATGGCTGATGCTGCCGTTGTCGGTTGGCCCGGGATCCAGATGCTGGCCTAACCAATCAAACACGAAGTCGGCAAGCAGGATTGGATCGTAGCCCGCCAGATTCCAAGGCTCGCCGTGGCCATCGCCGAACACCTCGATCAGAAGATCGCGGCTGTGCGGATGGCGCTCGGCGAGCAGGCGGCGGGCATGCGACGGGTCGATGCCGTCGCTCGCGCGCAACGGCACCAGCATCGGGCAGCGAACCGCGGGTGCACGAGGCGAGCCAAGCATCAGCCCGGGCGCTCCACCGCACGCATTGGTCTGGCGCTCGGTCCACAGCTCCCAGAGCCCGCCATCGCAGACCGCGGCAGCGACGCGGCCATCGAGCGCGACACCTCGCGCGACCATCGATGATGGACTGCCGTCCGAGATCACCGCAATGCGGTCCGGGTCGATCCGGAGGGTGTCGACGATATAGTCGACGATTGCCACGATCGCCGTCTCCGGGCCGGTTCTGAAGGGAGCGGACAGATCTTCTTGGGGCGGAAGATCGACGCACAATAGCGCCATCCCGTGCTGACGCGCTGATCGCAACACCAGCGACAGAATCTCTTCCTTGGTCCGCCGGCACTCGGCCACACACACCACGATCGGCGCCGTGCCGGCCCCCCGCGTGGCGATCGGCAAGTGAAAACAATCAAGCGACCGCCCCTCGAGCCAGGGTATCGTAACTGTTTGTCCCTGCGGATATAAGTTGGTCAGAAATTGCCGCAGGCATTGTCGCGCCAGCGAGCCGAGCCGTTGGTCTTTGCCGTCGGGGCACTGCTCGATCGCCGCGGCCATGAAGTAATTGGCCGCGTGCAGCCAGCTTCTCTGCGCTGCGACGTAGTTGCAGGACCGAGTGGCTTCGTCGGCGCGCCGCCGATGCAAGCTGCCCAATTCTTCCCAGGTACGGCGCCAGCCCGGCCCGTTGCTGGCGCGGATCAGACCAGCCGCGGTGACGCACTCCGAATAAGTCGCGCCATCGGTCTGCGCCACGCACAGCAGGCGGCGGAATTCCGCGCTGTACTCGTCGTGGTCGAGCAGTCCTCGCACGTCGCGATGATCCCGAATGCGGTGGTCCAGTTGCAAGGCCGCAAGCCCCTCCCGCATCTCCTAACCGGCTTCGTTAAATTACTAAGCTGAATCAATAAACGAGTTGTGAGCCGCTGTCACCGGCGAACGAACCGCCGAACCCTTGAGTCGTCGCTGCAGCGCACGCGCGGATGCGCGTCGGCGTGATTGCCAATGAGGGGATGAATACCGCGCCTCTCGCGAAGGCCGGTCAGGAATAATGGTGCCCCTGGCCGGGATCGAACCAGCACTCCTTGCGGAACTCGATTTTGAGTCGAGCGCGTCTACCAGTTCCGCCACAGGGGCCTGCGCAGCCGAGTTCCGGCCACGAAGCGGGCGGACTATAGCGGGCCGGAAGTCGGGGTCAACCCGACGCCAAGCAGCGCTCGCGAGACACCACCGTTTGATCCAACGCAGTCTCGACAGCGGAACGGCACCGCGTTACGACCCGGCGCAGCGTGGAGCCCGCCATGACCGCTGACCTTTCCGCCCCTCCCGGAATTGCCGCCGAGCCCGCCGACGCGGCCAGGATCGCCGCGGGCGTGGCGCTAACGGTGGCGGCCGTCGCCGTGGCGGCGCTCGGTTTGGCTTGGTTCTCTCAGCTCGTGCTGGAGATGGCGCCGTGCAAGCTCTGTCTGGAGCAGCGCTACGCCTATTATCTCGACGTTCCCATCGGGCTGCTGATCGCTTTGGCGGCCTGGCGCCGTGCGCCGGTCTGGCTGCTCGGCGCCGGGCTGGCGGTGCTGGGTCTGATGGCTCTCGGCAACGCTGGTCTGGCCGCCTACCATGCCGGTGTCGAATGGCAGCTCTGGGCGGGGCCGTCTGATTGCAGCGGTCCCCTGCTCGATCTGAGCAAGGCCGGGGGGCTGCTCGCACAGCTCGACAAGGTGAAAGTGGTGCGCTGCGACGAGGTGCAGTGGCGGTTTCTGGGACTGTCCTTCGCCGGCTATAATGTGTTGATGTCGCTGGCGCTTGCGGCTCTCTGCGGCTGGGGTCTTGCCCGGCTGCGGCAGCGCTGAGTCTCAATCGTCGAGATCGTCCGGGCTTTTCCCGAAGAGATGCACGATCCCGGGCGTGACGATCGACACGTAGATGAAACGGGACAAGTGGTGCGCGCCGACGAACACCGGGTCGATGTGCAGTGTCAGCGCCAACGCCATCATCGCATCCATTGCGCCGGGCGCGAACGCCACCACCAGATCGTTGAGCCTGACCGGCGAGATCAGCATGATCGCCACCACGAACATCGCTGAAATTCCGATTGCCACTGCGAACGATCCGAACGCCGCCCCGATATAGCTGACGATGGTGCGCGGCTTGATCGCGCCGAACCGCGCGCCGATCAGCGTCCCGATCCCGACCAGGGCCGCCAGATACGCCCATTCCGGCAGCGTGCCTTCGACCCAACCGGCGCCGTGCAGCACCGACGATCCGAGCATCGCGCCGAACATCCAGCTCGCCGGGAAGTTCACCAGCCGTAGCAGCAGGGCGACGCCGACCGCGACCGCAATCAGGATTGCCAGAACCAGCGGCGTCGCTTCCGGGCCTCGCGAGGGGAGAGCGCCGTGGCCGGTCATGCCGATCAGCGCCAGCAGCATCGGCACCGCGCTGGTGAGAATGATCACCCTCATGACTTGGACGACGGCGATCCCCGGCACATCGGCCTTTCGCTCGGTGGCCAGCATGATGATCTGCGACAGCGCGCCCGGGCTGCCGGCGAGCAATGCCGAGGTGCGGTCCCAGCCGTGGACGCGCTGCAGATAGATGCTGCTGCCAAAGGTGGCACAGAACGTCGCCACCGCAAGCAGGCCGATCGTCACCGGGTAGGAGGCGAGGTTGTGCACCATGGCCGGCGACACTACCGCTCCCAGCGAGACGCCGAGTGCCATCAGCACGATGTGCGACAGCGGCGGCGGCAGCCCCATCTTTCGTCCCGCGAGCCCGGCGGCACCGACCGCAATCATCGCGCCGGTGATCAATCCGCCCGGAAACTGCGCCCAATAGAACAGTGCACCGCCGGCAATGCCGATCGCGATGGTTTCAAGAACTTGAAGGGTCCTGGACCGCCAACTTATGGCGGTCAGCGCGGAATCTGGAGGCACGCGACCTTATTGCAAATCAGAATACCTTCGACAATTGCGTCCCGCGCGCGGTGCCATGCCGGCGGTCGCCGCCGAAAGCGAGCATTGGTAATCGGGTCGCAATTGTCAGTTGCATATCGTCAGATAGAATATCATCGGGATGGGTAGCGAGGAGACCTGACGATGAAGCTTGAAAGTCACGCGACAACCGGGGTGCTGCTGACGGTGGCGGCGTTGCTGACGACCACGCCGGCGCAAGCGCTGACCGCGCAGGAGTGCAGCGCCAAATATCAGGCGGCCAAGGCCGATGGCTCGCTGAACGACCAGAGCTGGAACGACTTCCGCAAGCAGCATTGTGGTGCCGAGGCCGCAGCGTCTCCGAGCGCAGGCGACAGCAAAACGGCCGAGACCAAACCGGCAGATGCCAAGCCGGAGGCCAAGCCTGACGCAAAGCCTGACACGGGCGGAGCGCCAGCCAAGGCCGAGAGCAAAGCCAAGAAGAAGAGCGCGGCCGCGCCGGCCGTGTCCCAGGGACCCGCGGTGTATCCGACCGCCATCGACGCCAAGTTCGCCAAGGAAAAGCCCACGCTCGCCCGACTGCACACCTGCGCGCAGCAGTGGAGGGCCAACAAGGCCGCCAACACCACGGGCGGATTGCGCTGGATTCAGAAGGGCGGCGGTTACTGGAGCGAGTGCAACAAGCGGCTGAAGGGATGATCCGTCAGCCGCGGACGCGAGCGAGGATCCCGTGGTCCGGCCTGTGCCCATGCGGAGGCGCTGGCTGACATCGGCCGCATAGCAGCCGTCCTGCTCTTGCGATTGACAGGTTCCCGCGGAGCCCGCATCGCTGCGGGCGTCTTTCTGGATGAGGGAAACCGATGATCGCCAGTATCGGCCTGATCCTGCTGTGCCAGCTCGCAGGCGAAGTGATCGCGCGCGGGCTCGGCTGGCCGCTGCCGAGCCCGGTGCTGGGCTTGATGTTGCTGTTCGGCCTGCTGGTGGCGCGCGACTACGTCACGCCGTTGGCACGCGGACCGCTCGGTGACGGCGGCGTCGAGGAGGCGTCCAAGGGGATGCTGGCGCATTTGTCGCTGCTGTTCGTTCCGGCGGGCGTGGGCGTGATCCAGCAGCTCGACATGATCACCGCCCACGGTATTGCGATCATGCTGGTGCTGGCCGGGTCGGTGCTGATCACCCTGGTGGTCACGGTGGTGACGTTCGTGGTGGTGGCGCGGCTGCTGTCGATGTGGGTGCCGCGATGAACGCCAACCCGTTCTCGCTGTGGGTGTATCTGTCGCAGACCCCGCTGCTGTGGCTGACCGTGACGCTGCTGGTCTACGCCGCGACCGATGCGGTATCGCAGGCCACCGGGCGCAATCCGCTGGTCAATCCCGTTCTGCACGCCATGTGGATCATCGGCGTGTTCCTGTGGGCGACCGGAACCTCCTACACCACCTATTTCAGCGGCGCCCAGTTCGTGCACTTCCTGCTCGGCCCGGCGACCGTGGCGCTGGCGGTACCGCTGTATGAGAACCGCAAGCTGGTGCTGGCCGCGATCCTGCCGATGGCGCTGGCGCTGGTGGTCGGCTGCGTCACCGCGATCGTCTCGGTGGTGTGGTTGGCGCAGCTTGCCGGGCTGCCGGAGACCGTGGTGCTGTCGCTGGCGCCGAAATCGGTCACCGCGGGCGTCGCGATGGGGATCAGCGAGTCGCTGCATGCCGATCCGTCGCTGACCGCGGTGGCGGTAATCCTGACCGGCATTCTCGGCGCGATCGTCGTCTCACCGCTGATGAACCGGCTCGGCATTCGCGATTACCGCGCGCGCGGCTTCGCGGTCGGCCTCGCCTCGCATGGCATCGGCACCGCGCGGGCATTCCAGGTCGACGCCATCGCGGGCGTGTTCGCCGGCATCGCGATGAGCCTGAACGCGCTGATCACCGCGCTGCTGGTGCCGGTCCTGGTCACGCTGCTGGTGCGCTGAGTTCGGCGCGCGCCCTCGCCGCAGCGTGATTTGCCGCCGTCGCAACCGCCGCGTTACGCTTTGCGCGTCAATCATCCCCCTGAGGATGTCGCCGATGTCCGATGTTTCAGTGGGGCCTGCCTCGTACGTGGCGGCCCCGCCGCTGCGCTGGTCGGTGCCGCGTCCTGTCGTGGCGATTGTGGCCGCGCTGATCGCGGTAACCGCCGCGATCCTGGCCTCGCCCGATGCGGCCACCGCGGCGCGCGCCCAGAGCGATGCCGAACTGGTATTGCTGCTGCGGTTCATGGCCGGCGTGAAGGCATTGCTGGCGCTGGCTGCGCTCGGCGCGGTGGTATGGCGGCTCGGCTATCCCGCGTCGCCCGTGACGAGTGCAGCCTACGTGCTCGCGCCCGCCCTAATGCTTGCGGCGCCGCTGCTGATCTGGCAGATCGCCCCGACCGCGCTCGGCGCCGGGCTGTTTCATGGCGGCTTGGCGCTGCTGCTGCTCGCTTTGTTTGCCGACCGCGGCCAGACCTCGGAATTGGTCCGGCGCAAACTGCTGGCTCGGCGGACGGTCTGAGCGCTACGCCGCCGGCCCCTCGAGCCAATCGAGCAGCGCCACGTTGGCCTCGCGCGGGTAGCTGTGACTGAGATCGGCGATCTCGCGGTAGCTGACCTCGGCGCCGGCCGAGACCAGCGATTCGTGGGCCTGTCGGGCCACCTCGACCGGAAACATCCAGTCGTGGCGGCCGTGCACGATCTGGATCGGCAGCCCGCGCAGCCGCGCGACGTCCGCGGCGCCGGCGAGCAGCGGATGGAAGCTGGCAGCGATCGGCGCCAGATGGGTGAACGGCGAGTCGCTGACGAGGCCCGAGACGTAGCAGAACGTGCCGCCGTCGCTGAGGCCGGTCAGCAGCAGCCGCGACGGATCGACCCGCCAATGCCCTCGCACCTCGTCGAGGATGCGGGCCAGATTCGGCGAATCGACATCGTCGCCCATCAGCGCCCAGGTCCGCCCCATCGCGGTCGGCGCCACCACGATCGCGCCGCGGCTGCGGGCGTCCCGCAGCCAGCTCCACAGGAACAGCCGGCCGTGACCGCTGCCGCCGTGCAGCGCCATCACCAGCGGCCACTCCCGGTCCGGGTCGTAATATTCCGGCACGTAGAGCGAATAGCCGCCGCGGCTGCCGGGTTCGTTGAACCGGTGAAACACCCCGCTGTCCGGATGCTTCGGCTGTGTCAGCCGCGCCAGCAGTGCCTCGTTCTGCTGGCTGGCCGGATCGAGGAAGAAGCTCGACACCGGCGGCAGATTGGCCGCGAGCGGATACAGCGCTTCCAGCGCCTGCGGCAGATGTCGCAGCGCGCGGAACACGTCTGCCAAATCGCCCTGGCCTGCATCCACCGCGCGCAGGCCCGCAAACGCCATGAGCGCCTGCTCGCCGGCGATCTGGAGCGGGCTGCGCAGATGGGCGAACGTCTCCGGCCAGCCGGCGAGCCGTGGCAGCCCGGCGCGCAACGCGTCCTCCGGCGTGCCGGCGAGCTGCATCAGATCGCTGAATTCCGGCGGATGCAGATAGCGCGCGACGAAACCGAGCGATTCGAGGGTCTGCAGCAGCGGCGGCAGCAGAGCCACGATGTCGTCCACCACGGTTTCGCTCATCGTGACCTCCCGATTGCAGACCAGCGGGGTACGACGATCGAAATCGGCGCAGCCGCAAGGCGCCGAGAGTGGCAGTCGACAGCGGCGATGCAACCGCAAATCGTCGGGGCCAACAACAACGCCGCGCGACCGGGGTCGCGCGGCGCAGATCAGTTCGGCGACTGGTTCGGCTCAGGCCGCTCGTACCGTTTCGAGGAACCGAGCGACCTCGTCCCTGAGCTTGTTGCTGTCCTGCGACAGCGATTTCGCCGCCGACAGAACCTGGCCCGAAGCCGTGCCGGTCTCGGTCGCGCCGCGCTGGACATCGGTGATGTTGGAGGACACCTGCTGGGTTCCGTGCGCCGCCTGCTGCACGTTGCGCGAGATCTCCTGGGTGGCGGCGCCCTGTTCCTCGACCGCAGACGCGATGGTGGAGGCGATCTCCGACATCCGGCCGATGGTCTGACCGATCTCCTTGATGGCCGACACCGACTGATCGGTCGCGGCCTGAATGCCGGCGATCTGCTGTCCGATCTCGCCGGTGGCTTTCGCGGTCTGCTCGGCGAGCGCCTTCACTTCGCTGGCCACGACCGCGAAGCCGCGGCCGGCTTCACCGGCACGGGCGGCCTCGATGGTGGCGTTGAGTGCCAGCAGATTGGTCTGCCCGGCGATGGTGTTGATCAGCTCCACCACGTCGCCGATTCGAGCTGCGGCGGTCGACAGCATCCCGACGCTGTCGTTGGTCTTGCGGGCCTGATCGACTGCATCGTTCGCAATCCTGGCCGACTCCTGCACCTGCCGGCTGATCTCGGAGATCGAGGACGACATTTCCTCCGTCGCCGACGCCACCGATTGAACGTTGGCCGAGGCTTGTTCGGATGCCGCCGCCACCGCGGTCGTCAATTCCTCGGCGTGTCCGGCAGTGGCGGTCAGCGTTCCGGCGGATGCTTCGAGTTCGGTCGACGCCGACGACACCGTCTCGACGATCTGGCCGATCGCGGCTTCGAACTGACGGGTCGCAGCGTCGACGCGCTGTCCGCGCGCGATCTTGGCTTCGGCCTCGTGCGCCGCGGCTTCGTCGGCGGCCTTCTTGGCGATCAGGGCTTCCTTGAAGACCTGCAGCGAATCCGCCATGGCGCCGATTTCGGTGCTGACACCGCGATAGGGCACGTCGGCCGAGAGATCGCCCTGTCCCAGCGCCTGCATCGGCTTGATGATCGAGCCGATGCCGGAGCTGATATCGCGGATCACCATCACGCTGGCGATGACACCGACTGTGATCGCCAGGCCGAGGATCGTCATCACGATGAAGAACGCCGAGCTGTAGGTCGCGGCGGCCGTGGCACTGGCATCGCTCGCGCCTTTGTTGTTCAGCGCGATGTCCTTCTGCATCACAGCATCCATCTGATTTGCGAGCGGATTCAGAGTGCCCGACAGCAGGTTCACGCCCTCGATCGAGATCTGGCCATCGTGGCTCTTGCGTGAAACATCGAGCAATTTTGGCGCAGCGGCTTTGTATTTGTCCCAGAGCTCGACCCAATCCTGATAGATTTGTCGTTCCTCCGGCGACGAAATCAGCGCCTCATAGGCCTTCTGCTCGGTCTTGATCTTTTCCTCGATGGTCGCGATCTGCTTCTCCAGCTTGGCCATCGCGTCGTTGTTGGTCTCCAGCAAGTGATCGCGAAGTCTCATCCGGTAGTAGAGAACATCCGTCCGCATTTCGCCCAGAAGCGTCACCGTCGGCAGCCAGTTGGTGGTGATCTCCGTGGTATTGGCGTTGATCGAACTCAACCTGAGCAGGCTGACCGCGCCGAGCCCCGACAACGCGATCAGAAGCATCGCGACGAGCGACGTGATTTTGGTTCGGATCGAGATTTTTGACAGCATGGCCTGATTTCCAATTGCCCGAAGGCTTGACGATCTTTGGACGCAAGCGGCTGCCCCCGGCCGGCAAACAATATTGACGGCTGTGGCGTCGACCGATGTCGTCGCGTGCGAAGAAGCTTTGGATGGGTCTGCTTGTTGCAACGTTAATTCGGAACTCCGTATCAATACGGGGCATGATTGCGGCGGACGCTTCCACCACCGAACAGTCCCAAGGCCGACCGTGGATGTGACAAAGGCCGGGTCGGCGCTCATGGACGTGAGCCGGAGGCGCAGATCGCACGAACCGGTACTTTTACTGGCTGCGCCAGTTGTGTAAGTCAGCCAGAGCCAAAGCAGTCTCGACCGTTATGCGAAACGACGTCGTGAAGGGAACGCGGGGAATGCGCGCCTCTGAGAACAGCTTCTTTATTCTGCTGCTGATCGGGGCGACCGTCCTGTTCGGGTGGATCCTGTGGCCGCTGTACAGCGCGGTGCTGTGGGGCATGGTGATCGCGATCCTGTTCGCGCCGCTGAACCGTGGCCTCAACCGCGCCTTCGGCTTCCGCCGCAACCTGGCGGCGCTGACCTCGGTGACCATCATCGTGCTGATGGTGCTGCTGCCGCTGTCGCTGCTCGGCGCGGCATTGGCGCGGGAAGCGGCCGCGACCTACACCAAGATCGAATCCGGGAATCTCGATCTGCTGAACACGCTCCGCGACTTGCTTGCGGCCCGGCCGGACTGGATCGGCGATCTGCTGAGCCGGTTCGGCGTCGGCAGCCTGGCGGATCTGCAGCAGCGGCTGTCGGCGGTGCTGCTGCGCGGCAGCCAGTATCTGGCCGGACAGGCGCTGGACTTCGGCCAGAGCACTTTCGACTTCACCGTCAATCTGTTCGTGATGGTGTATCTGCTGTTCTTCCTGCTGCGGGACGGAGACCTGTTGGCCGGGCGCATCCGCCGCGCCACGCCGCTTGGAGTCGATCACCAGACCCAATTGCTCGACAAGTTCACCGTGGTGATCCGCGCCACCGTGAAGGGCAACATGCTGATCGCCCTGATCCAGGGATCGCTGGGCGGCCTCGCCTTTTATGTGCTCGGGATCAGCGGCGCGCTGATGTGGGCGGTGGTGATGGCGTTCCTGTCGCTGCTGCCGGCGGTCGGTGCCGGCATCGTCTGGCTGCCGATGGCCCTGTATCTGATCGCCACCGGCTCGATCTGGCAAGGCGTCGGGCTGATCGTCTGGGGTGCGCTGGTGATCGGCATGGTCGACAATTTCCTGCGCCCGATCCTGGTCGGCAAGGATACCCGGATGCCGGACTATGTGGTGCTGATCTCCACCCTGGGCGGCCTGGAAGTGTTCGGGCTGAACGGCTTCGTGATCGGCCCGGTGATCGCCGCGATGTTCATCGCCACCTGGGACATCTATTCGGCGGCGCGCCAGGATGCGGGGGACACCCCGACGATCGGCTCCGGCGCAGCGGAGGCAGAGTCGGCGGCGCCCCCGGTTCGCAGCGATCGCGGCGCGACGCCGGTCGCCTAGTCTAGATCCCGAACCAGGGCTGCAGCAGCCTGGCGAACCGGCCCTTGAACCGCAACGGCGCGTCTGTGACGGCGAGGCAGATGCAGTCACCGTCCAGGCCGGCGCGGGGCTGGTGTTCGGTGTCCTCGTCGGTCTCGGCGACGTCGCCCCGTGTCATCGACAGATGGCGGTCGTGCAGCGATCCGTGCAGCACCAAGGTCAGCTCGCGCCCGGAATGGCCGTGCTCCGGCACCTGCGTCCCGGCCTCGAACCGCAGCATCCGGGCGCGCGGCCGGCATCCTGGAATGTCGATGACGATCTGTTGCACCCGCGGTGCCAGCCGGCTCCAGCGCAGGCCGGAGAGATCAGTGCCCAGATAGCTGCGCAGCGGTTCGGGGATCGCCATATCGGAGCGTGGCCGCAGCGCCGTTGCGGGTGGCGCCGATGGCGTCGCCGGTCCGCCCTGGGTCCGCGCCAGCACGCTCTGCCACAGGTCCGGCGTCACCTCCGCCGCCGGCAGCGCATCGAGCATTTCGCCGCCGAGCGCATCGGCGGCGGCGGCGCGGGTGCGGCAGTGCGGGCACAGCGCCAGATGGGTGGCGACCAGCAGGCTCGAGGCTTCGTCCAGCGTGCCGGCGGCGTAGCTCAGCAGCAGATCGTCGCTGATGTGATGGCGGACCGTCATCGCAGGTCTCCCGCCGGCAGGTTCAGCGCTGCCCGCAGCTTGCCGAAGGCGAGCCGGATCCGCGACTTCACGGTGCCGACCGGCAGACCGAGCTGCTCGGCGATCGCGCTGTGCGATTGGTCTTCGTAGAACGACAGCATCAACACACTCTTCTCGTTGAACGACAGCGTTTCCATCACGTCGCGCACGCGCTGCTCGGTCTCGGTGCGCTCCAGCCGGCGGTCGGGCGGCTCCTCGTCGTCGGGTACGAACGCCGGATCGTTGGGGTCGAAGCTCGGCCGCTTGGCCTGCCGCAGCCGGTCGATGCTGAGGTTGCGCGCGATGGTGAAGATCCAGGTCGAGGCCGACGCTCGCGCCGGATCGAATTGCGCGGCGCTGCGCCAGACCGCCACCAGCGTCTCCTGGGTGATCTCTTCGGCCAGTGCCGGATCGCCGCCGCGCCGCGCGAAGTACGATTTCAGGCGCGGCGCGAAGTGGCGAAACAGCGTCTCGAACGCGGCACGGTCCTGCACGGCCGCGATGCGGACGATACAGTCCGCCATCTCCGCCGATGACGGGCGTGGACCGTCGCGCAATTGATCCATGACGACCGCTCCGTTGCCGGGCGCGCACCGATCCGCAACACCGCCGTGAGGTGCACGCTCTGAACGCTGCAGCCTAACGCGGGACGCGGCGATACGGAGCGCGCCATGTGTCGCGCTCACATGCTCGCGAGTAGTAATCAGGTAGTCGCACGCGACGGGCGACTCTGGTGTGCGGAGAATCATGTGCAGCGAGAGCGCGATCGGATCGATTGCATTTGCTCTGATACGAACCAGACGTTCGTTTGGATCACCGCATCCGACAAAAAATCGCATGCGGCAACCGAGCGCATCGGCCGCGCCGGGGCTCACGTGGCTGTGAGGGCGAGACAGTGATCCGTCGGCGCCGCCGTTTCGTAAACAGCGTGCTAACAGCCAACGGGAGGTTTGGTCATGTCGATGTTTCGGAAAATGAACGGGATGGAAGCCGCGGTGGTTGGCGGTGTGCTGCTGATGACGCTGGCGCCGCTGGTGCCCTACGCGCTGCTCGGCTGATCTTCGGCGAAGCAAGCTGACAGTTCGAGCGAACCCGGCCTTTGTTGGTGGGCCTGCCGGCGATGCCCGCAGGCCCACCTCGCGCGGATCGTTCTCGGCAATCAGTGTCCGCGCCGAAACGTCACAAATTGAAAGCGCTGCTCGGCGCCCCACGGCGTTGCATGAATCTCGCGGCGACTGTCGATCAGTTCGAATTCCGGGCCGAACTCACGTTGCAGGCCGTCGGCATCGTAGCGCATCACCTTCAGGCCGCTGCAACGCTCCGGACCATCGGACGCGAAGGTGCCGATGATCGCATAGCCACCCCGTGCCACCGCACGCGTCAGTCGCTCGCGGTATGACACGCGATCCGAATCAGCGGTGAGAAAATGAAATGCGGCGCGGTCGTGCCACAGCGCGTAAGATCGTTTCGGCTGCCACTCGGTAATGTCCGCCACGATCCAATCGACTGCCGCGGCGCGTTCGCCGAGACGTTTCCGGGTCGCCGTGAGCGCTGCCGCCGACAGGTCGAGCACCGTCAGGTCGCGGTGGCCGCGGTCGAACAGGTGATCGACCAGCCGTGACGCGCCGCCGCCGACATCGATGATCGCCGCCTCCGGCGCCAGTTCCAGATCTGCGATCAGCTCCAGCGAGATCGTCGGCGTATCCTGAAACCAGGATACGTCCTGCTCGTTCTTGGTGGCATAAACGGTCTGCCAGTGATCGGTCATCTGCCCTCCTTGCCGGCGAGTGTCTGGACCAGCGCGATGAACTGACGCGCCAACGGGTTGTTGTCGCCGGTCGTCAGCGCGTGGACATCGGCTGAAATCGGCGGGCCGGCGATTGGCCGATACGCGACGTCGGGATGCGCCAGCCTGCTGACGAATTCCGGGATGATGGCGATGCCGAGACCTGCGGCAACCAGGCTCGTCAATGACGCCGACTCGATCGCCTGATGGGTGACGCGCGGCGCGTAGCCCGCTTCGAAGCAGCACTGCCACAGATATTTTGCAAACAGCGAGTCCTCGAGCCGCAGGAACACGAAGCTCTCGTCCCGGAGATCCGCCAGCGTCACCTTCCTGGCCGATAGGGCGTGGCCCTTCGGCAGCACCAGCCGGACCGATTCCCGCCACGCCAGTTCGCTGGTGATCTCCGCATCCTGCGGCGGACAGCGCAGGAAGCTCACATCGGTCTGGCCGGATTTCAACGCCGTGACCTGCCGGTCGGGCGACATCTCGTGGATGCGGAGATCGACGTTCGGGTAGTTGAGCGCAAACTGCTGGATCGCCCGTCCCAGCGGGCCGGTGAGCACTGATCCGGTCAGTCCGACATTGAGAATGCCGGCGGTGCCGGCACCGATCGAGCGGGCGCGCTGCACGGCGGTTTCGGCCCGCTCCAGAATCGCGAGCGCCTGCTTCAGAAAATCCTCGCCGGCGCGGGTCAGCGCGACGCGGCGCGTGGTCCGCTCGAACAGCGGGGTGCCGATCTCGGCCTCCAGATCCCTGATCTGCTGGCTGAGCGGCGGCTGGGCGACGCCGAGGCTGTCGGCAGCCGCGGTGAAATTCAGGTGCCGCGCCACGGCGGCGAAATAGCGAAGATGGCGGATTTCCATGGCCAAATAATATGTCAAACGTCTCAATCGAGACAGATGAAATATTTGACGTCTAGAAACTCAGCAGTGATTGTTTCGCAGGCTCCAGATCCGGGAACATTCCGATGAAGCGGTTTTTCGCGTCGCTGTTTGGGCAGGTGGTCACCGCCCTCGTGCTTGGTGTGGTCGTCGGAGTGCTGTGGCCTGAGGTCGGGGTCGCGCTGAAGCCGCTCGGCGACCTGTTCATCAAGCTGATCAAGTTCGCGATCGCCCCGCTGGTGTTCGGCGTCGTGGTCAACGGCATCGTCGGCGCCGGCGACCTGAGGAAGGTGGGACGGGTCGGGCTGAAATCGCTGATCTACTTCGAAGCGGTGACGACGCTCGCGCTCGCGCTCGGCATCGTGCTGGCCTATGTGTTCCAGCCCGGGGCCGGCATGAATGTCGATACGGCGACGCTCGATGGTTCGGCGCTCGCCGGCTACAGCAGCCACGTCAAGGAAGTCACCGGCTTCACCGACTTCATCATGCGGCTGGTGCCGACCACCTTCGTCGACGCCTTCGCCAAGGGTGATGTGCTGCAGGTGCTGATCATCGCGATCCTGTTCGGCGCCGGCCTGTCGCTGCTCGGCGAGCGCGGCAAGCCGCTGGCCGACAGCATCGAGCGCATCACCGAAGTGCTGTTCAAGATCATCGGCATCATCGTCAAGCTGGCGCCGCTCGGCGTGCTCGGCGCGGTGTCGTTCACGGTCGCCAAATACGGCATCGGCTCGCTCAAGCAGCTCGGCCTGCTGGTCGGGCTGTTCTATGCCGGCGTCGCGCTGTTCGTATTCGTCATCCTCGGCGGCATCATGCGGCTCGCGGGCTTCAGCCTGTTCAAGCTGCTGGCCTACTTGCGCGAAGAACTGACGGTGGTGGCCGGCACCGCGTCCTCGGACAGCGTGCTGCCGCAGGTGATGCGCAAGCTGGAGCGGCTCGGCATCAAGGACTCCACCGTCGGGCTGGTGATCCCGACCGGTTATTCGTTCAATCTCGACGCGTTCTCGCTGTATCTGACGCTGGCGACGGTGTTCATCGCCCAGGCCACCAACACGCCGCTGTCGTTCGGCCATCTGCTGGTGATCCTCGGCATCGCGCTGCTGACCTCGAAAGGCGCCCACGGCGTCCCCGGCTCGGCAATCGTGGTGCTGGCCGCGACGCTGTCGGCGGTGCCGGATATCCCGCTGATCGGCCTGGTGCTGGTGCTGTCGGTCGACTGGTTCGTCGGCATCGCCCGTGCGCTCGGCAATCTGGTCGGCAACTGCGTGGCGACCGTGGTGATCGCCGCATGGGAAGGCGATATCGACCGCGCCCAAGCCAAGCGCGTGCTGAACGGCGAGGTCACCACCGACACTGCGGCGATCCTGGATGCGCCGGTCGCGGAAGCCTCCGCCTGACGGCGGGGCTTGCCGACAAGAAACCATGGGAGAGGCCCGATGGACGCCCCAACCTACAATCCGGTCTGCGGCGGCCTGCCGCCTCAGACCGCGCTGCATACCGGCCGCGCGGTGTTTACCGAGGCCTATGCGGTGATTCCCCACGGCGTGATGAGCGACATCGTTACCAGCCTGCTGCCGGGCTGGACCAAGACCCGGGTCTGGATTCTGGCACGGCCACTGTCCGGCTTCGCCGAGACCTTCGCGCAATATCTGGTGGAGGTCGCGTCCGGCGGCGGCAGCGAGCATCCGGAGCCGGATCCGCAAGGCGAAGGCGTCGTCTTCGTGGTCGGCGGCGCCCCGAGCCTCGAGCTTGGCGGCAACACCCATGCGCTGCGCCCCGGCAGCTACGCCTATCTGCCGCCCGGCTGCGGCTGGCGGCTGCATAACGCTGGCTCCGAGCCGGCGCGCTTCCACTGGATTCGCAAGGCCTATGAACCCGCCCCGGGTCTCGATGCGCCGGAGGCCTTCGTCACCCACGAGTCGGAGATCGAGCCCGCCGGGATGACCGGCACCGGCGGCACCTGGGCGACGACGCGGTTCGTTTCCCCAGAGGATCTGCGCCACGACATGCACGTCAACATCGTCACGTTGCAGGCCGGCGCCTCGATTCCGTTCGAGGAAACCCATGTGATGGAGCACGGGCTGTTCGTGCTCGAAGGAAAGGCGGTGTACCGGCTCAACCGCGACTGGGTCGAGGTCGAGGCCGGCGACTTCATGTGGCTGCGCGCGTTCTGTCCGCAGGCCTGCTACGCCGGCGGCCCCGGCCGCTTCCGCTATCTGCTGTACAAGGACGTCAACCGCCATCCGGCGCTCGGCCGCCGCGGGCTCGGACGATGACGGACGCCGCGCGAACAATCGTCGCGCAGCCGCTGACCGCGGCGGCGTTCGCGCCGTTCGGCCGGGTGATCGACACCGCAGAGGTCGCCTCGCGACCGATGAATGCCGGCATGGCACGGCGCTTCCACGATCTCGCCGAGATCGAGGTGATCGGCGAGGGCGCGCGCGTCGTGGTCGGCCTGGTCGAGGCGCAGCCTTACGCGGTGCCGCTGTGGCTCAACCTGGTCGAGCGCCATCCGCTCGGCGCCCAGGCGTTCGTGCCGCTGAATGCCGCGCCGTTTCTGGTGGTGGTCTGCCCGGATGAGGGCGGCAAGCCCGGCGCGCCGCAAGCCTTCGTCACCGCGCCGCATCAGGGCATCTGCTACGCCCGCAACACCTGGCACGGGGTGCTGACGCCGTTCGGCGCCGCGCAGGATTTCGTGGTGATCGATCGCGGCGGGCCCGGGGCGAATCTGGAAGAGCACGTGTTCGACGAACCGTGGATCGTGCATCTGCCGGTGAGCCGCTGACGACGCCGCATCCGGGAGCGACAGAGGTCCGCCACGCTCCGGCATGGCAGAAGGAGATGTCGCTTCCGTCCGATCTCGCCGAGCGCCAAGTGCTGCGCGCGGGCGCGCTACGGATCCAGTTCGGTGTCCCAGTACAAGTAATCGAGCCAGCTCTCGTGCAGATAGTTCGGCGGGAACAGCCGGCCGTTGCGGTGGAGCTGGTGCACCGTCGGGGCGAAGGCGGTCTGGCGCGGGAACATCCTGGCCTGCTCGGGCGTCAGATTGCCCTTACGCAGATTGCATGGCGAACAGGCCGCGACGACGTTCTCCCAGGTGGTCTGGCCACCCTTCGAGCGCGGGATGATGTGATCGAAGGTGAGGTCGTCCGCGGCGCCGCAATACTGGCAGACGAACCGATCACGCAGGAACACGTTGAACCGGGTGAACGCCGGATGCGTCGTCGGCTTGACGAAGGATTTCAGCGAGACGACGCTGGGGAGCTGGAAGTCGAGGTTCGGGCTGTGGACCGCGCGATCGTAATGCGCCACGATGTTGACGCGATCGAGAAACACCGCCTTGACCGCGTCCTGCCACGACCAAAGCGACAACGGATAGTAGCTGAGCGGCCGGAAATCCGCGTTGAGCACCAGCACCGGCCAACCGCCATGCGAGACATGCGCGTTCAAGAAACGCTCCTGACCCCCGTCGATCGACGCTGCGAAGCAGCATGCGGAACGCATACTACAGCCAGCGTGACGAGCTTGTGAAGGGCGATCCAGAAATGTCGGCGGTGCGGTGCGAGATTTCCGCCCAAACCAAGCGAGCCTGGGAGAAATCTGTGTTCCCAGGATCGGGCGCGGGAGGCGAATGTTCCATATTTACCGGCCGCGTTGACGGCGCCGCGGCTGACCAGCAGATTGTCCGCGACCATCCAACAACCGCCAATCCAAACGAGGAGGCGTCATGTCCAGCGCAGCAACCGCATCGATCAAATCCGCCGCAGAAGCGCCCGCCCACCGCCCCGGCCGGGGCCGGGTGTACGAGTCGATCGCCGACGCTTACGGCGATACGCCGCTGGTGCGTTTGAACCGGTTGCCGCAGCAGCACGGCGTCAACGCGACGATCTATGCCAAGCTGGAATACTTCAATCCGGCGGGCAGCGTGAAGGATCGGATCGGCGCGGCGATGATCGCGGCGCTGGAGCAGGAAGGGATCATCAAGCCCGACACCGTGCTGATCGAGCCGACCTCCGGCAACACCGGCATCGCGCTGGCGTTCGTGGCAGCCGCCAAGGGCTACCGGCTGAAGCTGGTGATGCCGGAATCGATGTCGGTCGAGCGTCGCAAGATGCTCGCCTTCCTCGGCGCCGAACTGGTGCTGACCGAAGCCGCCAAGGGCATGAAGGGCGCGGTCGCCAAGGCCGAGGAGCTGGTCGCGGCTACGCCGAATGCGGTGATGCCGCAGCAGTTCAAGAACCTCGCCAACCCGGCGGTGCACCGCCGCACCACCGCGGAGGAGATCTGGAACGACACCGACGGCGCGGTCGATATCTTCGTCGCCGGCGTCGGCACCGGCGGCACGGTCACCGGCGTCGGTCAGGTGCTGAAGCCGCGCAAGGCGTCGCTGCAGGTGGTGGCGGTCGAGCCGGAGGAAAGCCCGGTGCTGTCGGGCGGCCAGCCCGGCCCGCACAAGATCCAGGGCATCGGTGCCGGCTTCGTGCCGGACATCCTGGATCGCTCGGTGATCGACGAAGTCGTGAAGATCCCGAGCGCCACCGCGATCGAAACCTCGCGGGCGCTGGCGCGGCACGAGGGTATCCCGGGCGGCATCTCGTCGGGTGCGGCGATCGCCGCCGCGATCGAACTCGGCAAGCGTCCGGAAAACGCCGGCAAGACCATCGTGGTGATCGTGCCGTCGTTCTCGGAGCGCTATTTGTCGACGGTGCTGTTCGAAGGCGTCTGATCGAAAGAGTGTAGAAGCTGATGCCGGATGGCGGGGTATTCCCGCGATCCGGCTCAGCACGGAGTGACCTTAAGTCACCACCAGATCAGTGCCGGTGAGCCGGCGGTAGGCGTCGAGATAGCGCTTCGAGGTCGCCTCGACGATCTCGGCCGGCAGCTTCGGCGGCGGCGCTTCGCCGTTCCAGCGGCCGGCGCGGCGTTCGGCGTCGAGATAGTCGCGCAGCGGCTGCTTGTCGAATGACGGCTGCGACCGGCCCGGCTGATACACATCGGCCGCCCAGAACCGCGACGAATCCGGCGTCATCACCTCGTCGATCAGGATGATGCGGCCGTCCTTGTCGCGGCCGAATTCGAACTTCGTGTCGGCGATGATGATGCCCTGCTCGCGGGCGATCTCTTCGCCCTGGGTATAGACCGCGCGGGTCATGCTCTCGAGCGTGTAGGCGTCCTCGTCGCCGATGATTTCGCGCATCCGCGCGATCGTGATGTTCTCGTCGTGGCCGGTCTCGGCCTTGGTGGCCGGCGAGAAGATCGGCGGCACCAGCCGCTCGCTTTCCTGCAATCCTTCCGCAAGCTTTTCGCCCGCCAGCGTGCCGGAGGCGGCGTATTCCTTCCACGCCGAGCCGGTGATGTAGCCGCGGATCACGCATTCGATCGGAAATACGGTGGTGCGCTTGCACAGCATGGTGCGGCCGGCGAGCGCGGCGCGGTGACCCTGCAGGGTCGGCACTGCGTCGATGATCTCGTCGATGTCGGCGCTGATCATGTGATGCGGCACCACGCCGCCGAGCTGATCGAACCACCACGCACTCACCTGGGTCAGCACCGCGCCCTTCATCGGGATGGTCTCGCCCATCACCACGTCGAAGGCGCTGATCCGGTCGGTGGTGACGAGCAGCAGACGGTCGTCGTCGACCGCGTAGATGTCGCGGACCTTGCCGCGGCCGATCTTGGTCAGCGGCAGGTCGCTCGAGAGCATCGTGGTCATGGGCGGTGTTCCAGGCACAGGCGGACGCCGGCAAAGCCGGCGGCACAGGTCGATTTGAGCCCGCAGTCTATCATTCCGGCAGCGGAATGAACTCGCTCTCGTTCGGGACTGCGGAAAAACGACCGGTTTTCCAGTCCTGTTTGGCCTGCTCGATGCGCTCTTTGCTCGACGAGACGAAATTCCACCAGATGTGGCGCGGCCCCTCCAGCGCGTCGCCGCCGAGAAACATCATCCGAGTGTCCGTCTTCGCCCGGACAGTGATGCGGTCGCCGGGACGGAAAATCAGCAGGGTCGGCCCGACGTGACGCTCGCCGGCGATCTCGACCTCGCCGTCGACGACGTAGATCGCGCGCTCCTCGTGGTCGGGATCGAGCGGCACCGCGGTGCCGGCCTTGGCGTTGACCTCGACATAGAACCACGGCGACACCATCGTCACCGGCGAAGCTCTGCCGAACGCCGAGCCGGCGATCACCCGCGCGGTGAAGCCGGTGTCCTGGATCATCGGCAGCGTCGCGGCGGCGAAATGCTGGAAACTGGGCGAGATCTCTTCCGAGCCGGCCGGCAGCGCGATCCAGCTCTGCAGGCCGAGCATCGATTGGCCGTCCCGGCGTTCGACGTCGGGCGTGCGCTCGGAATGCGCGATGCCGCGGCCGGCGGTCATCAGGTTCATCGCGCCGGGCGCGATCTCCTGAATGTTACCCTCGCTGTCGCGGTGCATGATCCTGCCGTCGAACAGATAGGTGACGGTGGCCAGCCCGATATGCGGATGCGGCCGCACGTCCATGCCTTTGCCGGCGATGAACTGCATCGGCCCGAAATGATCGAAGAAGATGAACGGACCGACCATCTGCCGCTTGCCGTGCGGCAGCGCGCGGCGCACCGCGAAGCCATCGCCGAGATCGCGGGTCCGCGGCACGATGATCAGGTCCAGCGCATCGCAGGTGGTCGGATCGCCGAGCACCGGATCGTTCGAAGGCATCCAGCTCATCTGATCACTCCCGGGTTGTCATCGTCATTGCGAGGAACGCAGCGAAGCAACCCAGGAGCCTCGTGTACCCAGCTGGATGGCTTCGTCGCTTCGCTCCTCGCATTGACGCAGTGAGGCCAGTGTAAGATTCGGCAGGCATGCCGTCGTTTGTCACGCCGTCGGCGCGGTCAGCGCTGGGGTTCCAGCCTTGCCGTTGCTCTTGCGCGGCTCGCTGGTCACCGGCTTGGTTGGCACCAGCTTGCGCACCGCGGAAGCGGCGGCGATCTGGCCGCGTTCGAACAGCGCCTCGTGGTTGGCTTCGATGTCACCGAGCGCATAGAGATAGTTGACCATCAGCCCGTGCGACTGCCGTATGCCGTTGGGCGAGCGGTCGCCGAGGAAGTTGATCCGGTCGAGCCGCGCGCCGTTGCCGAGATGGAAGCGCGCTACCGCATCCAGCGGACGTCCGTTCTTGGACTTGGCCTGCAGAAAGTAAGCGGCGGCGAGCTGCAGCACGACCGGCTTCAGCCGGTCCGCGGTGTCGGCATCGTCGAACCAGTTCGGCAGGTCCAGCGCTTCGAGCGCGGTGCGCGCGGAGGCATCGAGCAGCGTCGAGTCGGGATTGTCGCGTTCATGCTTCAGCCATTTTGCGAAGCCCGGCACCGGCGACAGCGTCACGAAGGTCTGCACGTTCGGCAGCTCGCGCTTGATCTCTTCCACCACCTGCTTGATCAGGAAGTTGCCGAACGAAATGCCGGCCAGACCCTGCTGAGTGTTGGAGATCGAATAGAACACCGCGGTGGTGGCTTCCTCGGCGGCGATCGGCTCGCGCTCGAGGTCGAGCAGCGGCGCGATCGCGGCCGGGCTGTCCTCGGTGAGCGCGACCTCGACGAAGATCAACGGCTCGTCGACCAGGCGCGGGTGGAAGAAGCCATAGCAACGCCGGTCCGGCGGCGCCAGCCGAGCACGCAGATCGTCCCAGTCGTGGATGGTGTGAACCTGCTCGTAGCGAATGATCTTTTCCAGAATGTTCGCCGGTGTCGTCCAGTCGATCCGCTGCAGCACGAGGAATCCCCGATTGAACCACGACGTGAAAAGATGCACGAAATCGTCGTCGACATGGCGGAGCTGTGGATGCGAGGCGAGACGGGCGAGCACCGCCTCGCGCATCCTCACCAGCGCAGCGGTGCCGCCCGGCGCGTGGTTGAGCCGGCGAATCAGCTCCTGCCGGCGCGGCTCGGCGGCGCGCAGCAATTCGCCGGTCGCCTCGGTGGAGGCGTGGGCGCGAAACGCTTCGATCGCGGCATTGAGTTGGGCGAGGTCGGGACCGAACTGTTCGGCCAGCGCATCGAGAAACGCCAGCTTGTCGGCTTCGTCCGCTGCCTCGTAGCCGGCGAGCAGTGATGCCGCCAGCGCCACACCCGACGCTTCGCCGCGCCGGGACAGCAGCGTCTCGCCGAGCGCGATCAGTTGGTCCCCGGACATCGGCTGAGCGCTGGTCAGCCCGAACAGGCTGCGGCCGCGCTCGGCCAGGCTGTTGAACAGGCCGCCGAGAAATTCCGAAGCGCGGTCCACGGTGGCTGTCGGCATGAGCTTGATCCCCAGACGTTGCAGGTCCGTCGCCGCGCTTAGATGGGCGGTATTTTGGAACCATAGACGTTCCGGGCGACGCCTTCCAGACGCATGAGCGGACGGATTGTTTCGCCACGGCTTTGTGACCGGCCCGAGAGGGTTTTCGGGCTCGATGCGTGGATCGCTAGCCTGCTAGTTCGCCAGCACTTCAGCTGTGACATTTTCGATGTTGTGCAGCAGACAGATCAACCGGCCAGCGGCGTCCTGTACCGGTGTGTTGATCGACTGCCAGTAGCGCTCGACGAACACGCCGTCGGCGTTGCGGACGTCGTAGCGCTGCACGGCGAGCGCGTGCGGCTGGCCGGTTTCGACCACGGTGCGAAGCGAATTATAGACGTTGCTCACTCCATCCGCGGTTTCGAGCGCAGGATTGTCCGGAAAGACCTCGAACAGAGGCTTGCCGACGATGGTGTCGCGCGTGGTGAAGGTGGCGCGCGAATAGGCGTCGTTGATGTCGATGATCTTCAAGCCGGGACCGGCATCGATCAGCATGTAGGGATGATCGGACGTATCGAAGCTGGCGCGGATTTGCGCCAGCACCGAGTTGAGGTCGCCTGCCTTATTCCGACACGCCAGCGGCGACAGATCGGCGCCGGAGATCTGCGAATGCAGCAGAGCGAGTTCGCGCTTGGCGGACGACAGCAGGCCGAGCAGCGTCCGCCGCAGCTTCTCGTCCTCTGCCGTCTCGAGCAGTCTTTGGAAGTGAGCGATATTCTGTTCACAGACAAAGCGTTGCATCGACCGCTCTCCGTGGTGCGGGAATGCCGGCTCTTCTGCTACGCCAGATTGCGAGTATGTCAATACCGCCGAAAGTTCCCTAGCGACCCGATGCCGTTGCCTCGCTCACCTTGGCAAACCGCTCCAGCGTCAACACCGCATCGGCAAAGCTCTGCGCTCGGCCGTCCAGCACCGGACGGGCGAGTTGCAGAAATTTCTGTGTCATCGCCTGGTCGCTGGGGAACGAGTTGGGCTCGCCGGACGGATCGACGTAGATCCGCTCGTGCACGCCGTCCTCGGTGGTGATCGAAACGCGGGCGCCGAACGGATGGGTTTTGCCCTCCAGCCGATCGTCGCGCACCACGTCGAACTTGTCGGCGAGCGCATCGATCGCCGGGTCGCCGAGCCGGGTGTAATCGTCCCAGCCGAAGCTGCCCTGCTCCAGCGCCAGCGCGCCGGTGAAGAACATCGAGAACTGGCCGCCGACGATCGAGCGCGGATGCCGCTTGGTCGGCGCGTCGCCTGTCAGCGTGATGCCGTTCTTGTGCAGCCCGACTTCGACGCGCGTGATTTGCGCCGGAGTGAGATTGTGCTCGCGGCGCATGGCGATCAGCGCGTCGATTGCGGCGTGCGTGTAGCGGCAGCTCGGATACGGCTTCACGCCGATCTTCATGGTCTCGTAGACCTTGCCGAGGTCGGCCACCGCTTTGTCGTGATGCGGCGTGTCGGTGTAGCCGACCAACAGGCCATGGATGCCTTCGACCGACTCGGTCGAGCCGATGAATCCGTTCTTGGCCAGCGTCGCAGCGATGACGCCGTTCATCGCGGCGGCGCCGACCTGATAGCGCTTATTCCACGCACCGTTGACCAGGAATTGCAGCGAGCCTGCGGCCTGGCTGCCGGAGACGCCGAACGCCGCGACGATCTGGTCCTGCGACAGGCCGAACAGCTTGGCGGCGGCTGCTGCGGCGCCGTAGGTGCCGGCGGTTGCGGTGGGATGGAAGCCGCGCGCGTAGTGCGAGGTCGGATCGAGCGCGTTGCCGAGCCTGCAGCACACTTCATAGCCGGCGACGATCGCGGTCAGCACGTCCCGGCCCGAGGCGCCGACCAGTTCGCCGACCGCGAAGGCGGCCGGCACCACCGGTGCCGAGGGATGCAGCGACGAATCGGCGTGGGTGTCGTCGAAATCGAGCGAGTGGCCGAGCGCGCCGTTGAGCAGCGCCGCCACCGCCGGGGTCCAGCGCTTGTCGTCGCCGAACACCGTGGATTCGCCGGCAGCGTCGAGCGACAGCGCCTGCAGCATCTGCAGGATCGACGGCGTCGATTCGGCTTCGCGCCGGGCGCGGATCGCGCTGCCGAGGAAGTCGAGCGTCAGCAGCTTGGCGCGCGCCAGGACGTCCTGCGGAATGTCGGTGAATTGCAGCGCGGCGACGTAGCCTGCGAGCGTGGCGGTTTCGTTGGCCATTCGGGCTCCCTCTTTTGTGCGCCACGTTAGGCGGGTCGCGCATGTGGTTCAAGCCGTCCAGCCGCAGGCCCCATCCTCGTTTGGCCGCATTTGCGCGGCCTGCGACGCCGTGCTCTGTACCGTGCGTGATTCCGCGCCAGACGGTGCAACCGCAACGATTGCCGCCGCCGATGACAGCCAACAGGACACGTCTGCTCTCGCAATGGAAGCCGCGCCGGCCACAATGGGGGCTGGCGCTCCGGATCACTCTCGCCGCGCTGCTCGCGCTCGGTCTGGCGCAGAGCCTGCATTTGCATCTGCCGCTGTGGGCGGTGCTGACCGCGATCATCGTGACCCAGACCAGCGTCGGGCGGTCGCTGAAAACGGCGGGCGACTATTTCGTCGGGACCATCGGCGGCGCGGTCTATGGCGGCGCGATCACCATCTTCGTGCCGCATCACAGCGAGCTTGCGCTGCTCGGTGCGCTGGCGCTGGCGGTGGCGCCGCTGGCGCTGCTCGCCGCGATCAAGCCCAGCCTGAACGTCGCGACCGTCACGGCCATCATCGTGCTGCTGGTACCGACCATTACCAAGGTCGAACCTCTGGCTTCGGCGATCGATCGCGTCCTCGAGGTCGCCGTCGGCGCCGCGGTCGGGCTCGCGGTCTCGTTCGTTGTGCTGCCGTCGCGAGCGCAGGGGCAGGCTCTGGCCGCAGCGGCGCGTTCGCTGGACCTGATGGCCGACGCGCTCGGAGCGCTGCTCGCCGGGCTCACAAAAGGGCTCGACAACGATGCGCTGCACCGGCTGCAGGACGGCATTGGTGCTTCGCTGGTGACGCTGGCGGAAATCGGCGCCGAGGCGCAGCGCGAGCGCAATGCCGGCCTATCGCGCGGGCCCGACGCTGCGCCGTTGGTGCGCACCCTGCTGCGCCTGCGCCATGATCTGGTGATGGTCGGTCGCGCTGTCACCACGCCGTTGCCGCCGCCGTTGCAGGAACGGCTCGGCGCCGCGATCGACAACCTGCGGACGGCGGCGACTTCGCATCTGTTCGCCTGCGCCGAGGCGCTGCGAGGTCGGCATGCGCCGCCGCCGCTGGCGCCGATGGAACAGGCGCTGGCCGTCTATACGGCCGAAGTCGCGGCGGTGCGGCGAGACGGTTTGATCCGGGCGCTACCCGGTGATCAGGCCGAACGGTTCTTCGCGCTCGGCTTTGCGATGGAGCAGTTGCACCAGAACTTCCGCGACCTCGAAATGCGGGTCACCGAATGGGGCCAGCCCGGCAAGCCGGAAACCCGGACGGTGTAGCCGACGCCAGTTGCGCGGTCAGATCTTATAAACCATCACGAACACGGCAGCGACCAGCGGCACCGTGGCGATGATGCCCCAGATCAGCCAGGTCTTGGCGTCGCGCCAATATTGCGGCGGAATGTCACCGCCCTGGGCGAAGCTGCGGGCAAGGCGCGCCTGGCGGATCTGGAGCGGGATCAGGATGCCGAGCCACATCAGCCCGGAGATCACGAACAGGATCTGCCCCGATACCAGCCAGAACGAATCGAACAGCGGAATGTCCTTGACCAACGCCGCGCCGTAGCCGCCGATGATGATCAGCGCGATGCCGGCCAGCGTGAAGATGAAATCCGACACCGTGACACCGCGCTGCGCGTGCGCCACGATCTTCGGATCCCGCGTCATGTCGGAGAACGCCTTCCAGAAGGCGGTGATGGTGACGTTGCCGACCAGCACGACCACGCCGACGACGTGGAGAAACTTGAACACATCATACATCGGGTCTGTTCCGCGCCAGTGCCGTCGTGACCAGCACACCGCCGCGCCACCGCTCGATCGTCGGACTTGTGCTCATGGTTTTGTCGCGATTGTCAAATCGACCTTCGTCGCTGCGCCGCTCCAGGCGCTCGCATTGTTCCCAATCATGGATTTTCCGTCCGCCATCGACGATGCTGAGGGCGGCTCAGTGCCTTGCTGCAACACCGGCCGGAAAGGACGATTGCCATGGTCCGCAACAGAGTCCGCAATAGAATTCCGACGCATCTGATCAATCTGTCGATCGGCGCGAGTCTGATCGCGCTGTCCGGCATCGCGAGCGTGCCTGCAAGCGCTCAGAGCTGTCATGAGCTGTGGGTCGAGCGCAACGGCTACTACAAAGATGCCGGCCACTGCTTCAAGACGTCGCGTGCGATCTCCTATTTCGGCAATCGCGGCTGCGTCTACGAATTCGAGGGCGAGGTTCCGTTGCCGCGCGGCATCCGCGCCCGCATCAACCAGATCCGTGCGCTGGAGCGACGGTTCGGCTGCGATTGATGGTCCGGTCCCGGCCGGGGTGGTGAATTTCGCCGCGGTCCTGAAACTGCCTCAGGAACATTCAGATACCTTTGCTGTTGGCCTGCCGACGGCAGTGGCGACGTGGTTGCGAGGTGATCGCAGGTCGCGGCGACCGTCGAGCACTCTTTCAGGTATCCTCCCAGACTATGGCCCGCAGCCTGATGCTGCGGGTCTCTTTGTCTGGCCCGGCGGTCCAGATCTACCATATTGCAACGCAGCAATTATATCCGGGGGCAGGGCAGGGGCCCAGACCAGGAGCGACCGTGTCACTGAAACATCACATCGACTTCCTCGGGCAGCTCCGGAAAATGCAGTCCGTCAACGGCTTCGGCAGCGGCGAAGCAGCCACGGACAGCCGCCTGACCGAGACGACGGCGTTCGGCGTCAACCCGGGCGGCTTGCGCATGTTCTCCTTTGTGCCGGACGGACCCGCGCAGAAACTTCCGCTCGTGGTGGTGCTGCACGGCTGCACCCAGAACGCCGCCGGATACGAGGTCGGAGCCGGCTGGTGTACGCTGGCGCAGCGCTATGGCTTCGCGCTGCTGCTCCCCGAGCAGACCCGCGCCAATAATCCCAACACCTGCTTCAACTGGTTCGCGCCCGACGACATCCGCCGCGACAGCGGCGAAGTCGGCTCGATCCGGCAGATGGTGGAGCACATGGCGCGAACCCACAACATCGACCGCGCCCGGATCTTCGCCACCGGGCTGTCGGCCGGCGGTGCGATGACTGCGGCGCTGCTCGCGACCTATCCGGACGTCTTCGCCGGCGGTGCCGTGATCGCCGGCCTGCCCTATGGGGTCGCGCTCAACGTGAGGCAGGCGTTGAAAGAGATGCGACAGGCGTCGGCTCGCACCAATCGCCAGCTCGGAGACCTGGTCCGCGGTGCCACTCCGCATCGAGGCCCTTGGCCGAAGCTTGCGGTGTGGCACGGTGATGCCGATCGCACCGTCGATCCGGCCAATGCGGACGCCCTGGTTCGGCAATGGCTCGACCTGCATGGCCTGCCCGACGCGCCCACGGCCCAGAACAAGGTTGACGGCTATCCACGCAGGCTGTGGCGCAATCCAGGCGGTGAAACGGTGGTGGAATCCTACACCGTCACCGGCATGGCGCACGGCACGCCGCTCGGTGTCGGGGCCGGAGAGCAAAGCTACGGGATGGCCGGCGCGTATCTGCTCGATGTCGGTATCTCGTCGTCCTACCACATCGCTCAGTTCTTCGGCCTGACGGGGCGGATCCATCAATCGCGGCCTGCCGACAAGGCGGTTCGGCTCCGGCCCGCACCGACCGGCAGCCGCGATCCGGCAACCGAAGCTGCAGTCCGCGGCGGCGACCGCGACCGCTCTCCGGGTGCTCAGCATGCCGAGGCGTCGTCGACGCAGTCCGAAGGCAGGCGTGGTTTCGACGTGGGTGCAGTCATCACCCGGGCGCTGACCGCGGCGGGGCTAATGAAATAGTACCCTGCAAGTCCCAGCTCGGCTGCTGGCCGAAATATGAGCACGATCAGCGGGTGTTCGGTGCAGTGACGTACGGAACAGATCGCGATGTAGTGACTTGTCAGACCACCTTTCATCACTCGGGAGTCTGACCATGATCAATCGCTTCGCCGGAACTGCCATCGTCGTGCTCGCTCTCGCGGCACCTGCCGTCGCCAACGCCCAGGGGGTGCCGGGTGGGATCGAACGCGGCGCCCGCGAAGGTGAGCGCGCTGCGGGGCCGGTGGGCGCGGTGGTCGGCGGCACGATCGGGGGTGTGGTCGGCGGCGTCGCCGGCATTCTGGGCGTCGACGATCGCCCGCAATTCCGCCACTACGTGGTCGAGCAGCGGCACCCTTCGTACCGCTATCGCGACGAGGTTCGCGTCGGCGTCGTGCTGCCGTCCGACGGCGTGACCTATTACGAGGTGCCGGACCGCTTCGGCCGCGCCAGCGAGTATCGCTACACCATCGTCAACGATCGGACCGTGCTGGTCGATCCGCGCACCCGGAAGGTGGTGGAAATCATCGAGTAATCGAACGGTCGCGTTCGAACGGCGGGCCGCCCCAGCCACAGGGCGGCCCGTTCGCCGTTGCGTTCAGGACCGCGAGCGGTGCAGCGTTTCGGACGGTTTCTCGCCGAACATGTCGCGATAGTCCCGGGCAAAATGGCCCAAATTCGAGAAGCCGCAGGCCAGCGCGGCAGCCGTGACGGTGGTCGGCGTCTCCCCGTCCGACAGCAGATGATGGGCTTGCTGCAGCCGCACCCGCTTGGCAAAGGCCATCGGCGAGTAGCCGCGGCTGCGCTGAAACGCTTTGAAGATGCCGCGCGAACTGATCCCTGTCAGCGCCGCCAGCTTCTCGATCGTGATCGGCCGCATCCAATTGGCTTCGATGTATTCCTCGACCTGCCGGACGTGCTTCGGCGCCACGCCGTTGGCCTCGCGCTCGATCTGCCGGCTGTAGTTATGCCGGAAGGCGCTCAGGAACAGCAGGGTGATGGCCTCCTGGAGCTCGGCCAGCACCACCGCGGGCAGCGGACTGCAATTCAGTTGATTGGCCAAGAAACACAGCAGGCGTCGCAAATTCACGACCTGCGGCGCCTCGTTGTCCGCGGCCGGCTCGAATTCCAGCGCGGCTTTCGGCTTGCAGCCGAGCAGCGAGGCCAGCTTACGCTCGAGTGCGGCACTGTGGACGCGCAGCAGGCTGAACTGGTAGGTCGGTCCGTATTCGGTTCGTGCACTGCGGCGCGGCGAGATGATGCCGCACTGTCTGGCGTTGATCGAGGTGGTCGATCCGCCGCTGCGGGTGAGGAACTGGCCGGCCAGGGCGATCTGCAGCCGGGCGCACTCGGCCTCCGGGAATTCAACCGTGATTGCGCCGATGCCGACGCCGAAGCCGAGCGCGATGTCTTCGAGCTGGACGAAGTTGCTGCGAACCTCGAAGTCCGGGCCGACCGGAGCTTCCACCAGCCTGGCGCCGTACACGGACTGAAGCGCCTGCCGGAGCTCCTCGGGATCAGTGGTATCGAAAGCGCGGTAGCGGGAGAGCGGCTCGTTGAGAAGCTCGACAGTCATCACTGATAACGCCTCCGGTCCCACATTCCACGGCCGATCCTGGTAACAGAACGAGGGAACCGGATGTCACTCGTAGAATTCCCAGGTATTTGCGGAAAATTGGACTCGGCAGAACGCAAACGGTTCAAAGCAATGATCAGGACACCGTCGCGCGTCGGTAGCCGGCGTGCGCCGAGAGCCGCGCACGGTCTGTGGTCGCGGGTGGAGAGGGGAGGCGCGGCTAGGCTTGGCCGGTCAGGAACGGGTTGGTGAGCCGCTCCTGGCCGAAGCTGGAGCCGGGGCCGTGCCCGCAGATGAAGCCGACATCGTCGCCGAGCGGCAGCAGCTTCCGGGTGATCGAGTCGATCAGCGTGGCGTGGCTGCCACCGGGCAGGTCGGTCCGTCCGACCGAGCCGGCGAACAGCACGTCGCCGACCAGCGCGAACCGCATCGCCTCGCTGAAGAACACCACGCTGCCCGGCGAATGGCCCGGACAATGCAGGATCTGGAAGCTGAGTTCGCCGATACCAACGGTGTCGCCATCGTCGAGCCAGCGATCCGGGGTGACGTCGCGCACCCCGCCGATGCCGAAGCTGCGGCCGGAATTGACGACATTGTCGAGCAGGAACTGGTCGTCGCGATGCGGCCCGATGATCTCGACCTCGAGGGCGTCGCGCAGATCGGCGGCTCCGCCGACGTGATCGATATGACCGTGAGTCAGCCAGATCGCTTCGACGGCGACGTTGGTCTTCTCGATCGCGGCCAGGATCTCCGGCACGTCGCCGCCGGGATCGATCACCACCGCCTTGCGGGTGGTGTCGCACCACAGCAACGTGCAGTTCTGCTGGAACGGCGTGACGGGAATGATCGCGGCGCCGGCTTTCGCCTTGGTCTGGGTCTCGGTCATGGCGGGACAATGCCGCGTCGCCAGGGGTGAGTCAAAGCAAGGGTGAGTCAAAGAAAGGGCGAGTCGCAGACGGACTCACCCTGCGGTGCCGTGGCCGGAAGCTCAGGAACCGGGCCGGCGGTCCCGGCTAACGCTTCAACTGCGCTTTCAACGTCGCCTCGACCTCGCGGTCGAACGACGAGGCCGGCTTCGGCTGTCGGGCGCGTTGCGCGACCAGATAGGCGTCGCGCTGCTTGACCAGGGCCGCGAGCTTGTCGTTGAGCGCCTTGCGCGCGGTCATCTGCGCTTCCAGCTTGGTGGCGCGCTGTTCGGCCGGCAATGCGCGCAGCTCGGGCGGCAGGTCGTCGTCCTTGACCTGGTCGAGCTTCTGCCGGCCGGCCAGCACGTCGCTGACCAGATCGCCGCCGCCGGTCACCGCCTCGGACGTATTGCGGGCGCGCTTGTTGATGTAGCTCGCCATGTCGGATGCTGCGGCTGGCGCAGCCGCCGCGACCTTGGCGAGCTGCCCGGTCTTCTCCTCGGTGCGGCGCTGCAGCGGTGCCGGTCCGTACGGGATCACCGTGCCGTTGATCTGCTTCTGAAGGATGATGATGTCGTCGTCGTAGGGCGTTTCGATCACCACCACCTGTCCGCCGTCCTGCGGGATCGGGATATAGCGGCCGCGACCGCCGTCGGCGATCTCCTGCCACACCCGCGCGGTGTCGCGGGCACCACCGGCCTGTACGGCGTTGACCAGGATGTCCTTCTGCCGCGCCACCGCCAGGGTCTCGGAGTATTTGGTGTCCTGCGCATAATCCATGTGCGGCGGCGCGTCGCCGACCAGGAACACGATGCGGCGGCTGTCGCCGCCCTGCCGCCAATGCAGCTTGTTGATCGCGGTATCGAGCGCCTCGTTGACGCTCTCGGGCCAGTCGCCGCCGCCGCGCGCCTGCAGTTGCAGCAGCTGACCGTACAGATCCTGGATATCGGTGGTGAGGTCGACGCTGCGGACCACATAGTCGTCGCCGATGTCGCGATAGGCGACCAGGCCCATCCGGATCTCGGCGTCGGGGTTGTCGTCGGGAATCGCGGTCGCGATCGACCAGATCTTGCGCTTGGCGCCCTCGATCAGGCCGCTCATCGATCCGGTGGTGTCGAGCACGAAGGCGACGTCGACGGTCGGCCGCGCCTGCGCGGCCGAGGCGAGCGGCAGCGGCAGCGCCAGCGCGGCGACAGCCAGCGCGGTTGTGATGGTGATACGTTTCATCGTGATGATCTCCTGCGCCCCGCCAAGCCCACGCTCAATGCTCCGCCTTGCGGCACCCGACAAAGGTGCAGCCGCAACGGTTCTGCGGCCGAGTTCGGAACCACGTGACCGCTTGGGCCCCTGCTCCGAGTTCGGCTAGACTTGGACGCGATGGAATCGAATGCCGTTCAAATGATTCTGCCGCGGGACTTGCGGCAATCCGAAACCGCGCTGAACGTCGCGCGCGGAACGCAGCGCTTGCTGCGATCGCTCGGCTTCGCCTGTGTCGGCGAACTGCCGCTGCCGTCCGGCCGACGCGCCGATCTGGTGGCGCTGAACGAGCGCGGCGAGATCTGGATCGTGGAGATCAAGTCCTCGGTCGAGGATCTGCGGGCCGACCACAAATGGCCGGAGTATCGCGCGCATTGTGACCGGCTGTTCTTCGCCTTCACCCAGGACCTGCCGTGCGAGATCTTCCCGGGCGACACCGGACTGATCGTCGCGGACGGCTACGGCGCCCACCTGCAGTGCGAGGCGCCGGAGCACAGACTGCCGGCCGCGACCCGCAAGGTGATGATGCTGCGCTTCGCGCTCGCCGCCGCGCAGCGTCTCGGCCGGCTCAGCGACCCGCAGGGGTTTGCGGAGGGGGCGTAGCCTTGAGTGCCGTCATTCCGGGGCGCCGCGCAGCGGTGAACCCGGACTCTCGACGGATTTTCGCGTGTCAGATTCCGGGATCGTGAACTTCGTTCGCGCCGGATGACTAGGCTGATAGTCAGAAGAGAGCTGTGCTTACCGCGGCGCGCGCTTGGCGAGGATGCGCTGCAGGGTGCGGCGGTGCATGTTGAGGCGGCGCGCCGTCTCGGAGACGTTGCGGTTGCACATCTCGTAGATCCGCTGGATATGCTCCCAGCGAACGCGATCGGCCGACATCGGATTCGGCGGCGGCTCGGATTTTTCGGTGTCGGTGGAGAGCAGCGCAGCGACCACGTCGTCGGCGTCCGCCGGCTTCGACAGATAGTCCACCGCGCCCATCTTCACCGCGGTCACTGCGGTGGCGATGTTACCGTAGCCGGTCAGCACGATCGCGCGGGCATCGGGGCGCTCGCGCTTCAGCGCCGAGACCACGTCCAGCCCATTGCCGTCGCCGAGCCGCAAATCGACCACCGCGAACGCCGGTGCCGACCGGCCGATCTGGGCAAGGCCGCTGGAGACACTGTCGCAGGCCGTGACGGCGAAGCCGCGTGTTTCCATCGCCCGTGCCAGCCGATCAAGGAACGGCTTGTCGTCCTCGACGATCAGCAGCGATCGGTCGGTGTAATCGTTCAGTTCGGGAATGGCGTTCACTAGCGTGGCTCCTCGGCGAGTCCTCAAAATATGGTGACGCGGAGCCGCCCTGCCAAGGCCCGGAACCTGCGACCGGAGCGCGCGCCCTAGGCTAAGCGTCTGCGCTCTCAGTATTTTCGACCATCTCGAAACGGGCCTTCGGCCAGCTCAGTTGCACGATCGCGCCATGATCGGGGAAGGTTTTGTTGCGAAATTCAACCTTGGCCCCGGTTCGCTCCAGCAGCGTGCGGGCGATGAACACGCCGAGACCGAGCCCCGAACGCTCGCGGTTGGGGTCGTCCGAACTGCGGCGGCGCGACAGATAGGGTTCGCCGATCCGGCGCAGGACGTCGGGCTTGATCCCCGGGCCGTCGTCGGAAATCACGATCTGCACGGTGTCGGCATTCCACCAGGCATTGACCTCGACGGAGGTGCGGGCAAAGTCGACGGCGTTCTCCAGAATGTTGCCGATACCGTACAGGATCGCCGGGTTGCGCATCACCACGGGTTCGGTCTCGCCCGCCTGCGCCAGCCGGATCTTGATCGCGATGCCGAAGTCGCGGTGCGGCGCCACCGCCTCCTCGATCAGCGTCGACAGCGGCATCCGGTCGAACGGCGCTCCGGCCGACGACAACTGCGCGATCTTGCCGAGGATCTCGCGGCAGCGCTTCGCCTGCTCGCGCAGCGTCCGCAGATCCGCGGCCATCTCCGGCGGCGCGCTCTTTTCCAGTTCGCGCGAAATCAGGAAGATCGTCGACAGTGGAGTGCCGAGCTCGTGCGCCGCGGCGGCGGCCAGGCCGTCGAGCTGGGTCAGATGCTGCTCGCGCTCCAGCACCAGTTCGGCGGCGGACAGCGCGTCGGCGAGCTTGCGGGCCTCTTCGGTGACCTGGAACGTGTACAGGCTGGTGACGCCGATCGCGAGCAGGATCGAAAGCCAGACGCCGACCAGATAGATCTGCGGCAGCGCCACCGGTTCGTCGCCCGCCCAGGGCAGCGGCAAGTGGCTGTAGCCGAGAAAAGCGGCGCAGCCGGCAGCGAAGATGCCGAGCGAGATCGTCATCCGGGTCGGCAGCGCCGTGGCGCTGATCAGCACCGGGCCGAGGAACAGGAATGCGAACGGATTCTGCAGGCCGCCGGTGAAATACAGCAGCCCCGCCAGTTCGGAGATGTTGAGGGCGAGCAGCAGCGCCGCATAGATCGGCTCCATCCGCTGCATCGGATTGAAGGCGATCTGCAGTGCGAGGTTGACCAGTCCCGAGATCGCGATGATCACGATGCACGGCATCACCGCGAAGTCGAATTCCAGCCCTTCCGAGACCACGAAGATCGCCGCGAGCTGGCCGAGCGCCGCCAGCCAGCGCAGCCGCAGGATGGTGTCGAGGCGGACGTGACGGCGGGGATGGCGGAAATCGGCTGAGATCAGATCATCGGACATACGCCGGACAGTAGCCTTGGGCGTTGAGGACCACAATTGAAGTCGGCGCGGCGGATCGCCCGGCCGGCGGCTTGCGCTTGGGCCTCACAATCGTCAAACAGGCGGCGTCATGGCAATCGACAGTCACAACCAGCCGCAGACGGCGGCATTGCGAGCGGCGGCTGCCGCGGCGATCGAGGTCGCGCATCTATCCAAGGTCTACAAGACCGCCCGCGCGGTCGACGGCATCTCCTTTACGGTGCCTCGCGGTAGCGTCACCGGATTGCTCGGCGGCAACGGCGCCGGTAAGACCACCACGATCGCGATGATCATGGGACTGGTGCTGCCGAGCGCAGGCCGGATCCGGGTGCTCGGCTGCGGGATGCCGGAGCAGCGTGCCGATGTGCTCGGCCGGATCAATTTCGAAAGTCCCTATGTCGACATGCCGTCGCGGCTGACGGTCCGGCAGAACCTCACGGTGTTCGGCAAGCTGTATGCGGTGCCGGATCTGGCCGGCCGAATCGCCGAACTCGCGGCCGATCTCGACCTGACCGAGTTTCTCGACCGCGCCTCCGGCAAACTGTCGGCCGGGCAGAAGACCCGCGTGGCGCTGGCCAAGGCGCTGATCAACCGGCCCGAGCTGTTGCTGCTCGACGAGCCGACTGCGTCGCTCGACCCCGACACCGCCGACTGGATCAGGTCGCATCTGGAAAGCTATCGCAAACAACGCGGCGCCAGCATCCTGCTCGCCTCGCACAACATGCTCGAGGTCGAGCGAATGTGCGACCGGGTCGTGATCATGAAGCGCGGCCGGATCGAGGACGACGACACCCCGTCCGCCATCATGGCACGCTACAACCGTGCGACGCTGGAGGACGTATTCCTCGACGTCGCCCGTGGTCGGGCACGGGACGCTGAATCATGAGAAGTCTGATCGCAAGCCTCGAACTCGGTCACGGCCTTGCCTGGCACCGGATCAGCGCGATGGTGATGCGCTACTGGTACCTGCTGTTGTCGTCGTGGCCGCGGCTGTTCGAGCTGGTGTACTGGCCGGTGCTGCAGGTGATCACCTGGGGCTTCCTGCAGAGCTACGTGGCGCAGAACGCCGGCTTCTTCGCCCGCGCCGGCGGCACGCTGATCGGCGCGGTGATCCTGTGGGACATCCTGTTTCGCGGCCAGCTCGGGTTCTCGATCTCGTTCCTGGAAGAGATGTGGGCGCGCAATCTCGGCAACCTGATGATGAGCCCGCTGAAGCCGATCGAGTTCCTGATCGCGCTGATGATCATGAGCCTGATCCGGCTCGCGATCGGCGTGGTGCCGATGGTGCTGCTGGCGATGGTGGTGTTCGACTTCAACCTGTTCGGGTTCGGACTGCCGCTCGGCGCGTTCTTCTGTAACCTGATCTTCACCTCGTGGGCACTGGGCATCTTCGTTTCCGGCCTGGTGCTTCGCCACGGACTCGGCGCCGAGAGCATCGTCTGGAGCCTGATGTTCGGGGTGATGCCGCTCGCCTGTGTCTACTATCCGGTTTCTGTGCTGCCGGATTGGCTGCAGGTCGTCGCCTGGACGCTGCCGCCGACCTACGTGTTCGAGGGGATGCGCGCGCTGCTGATCGATCATCAGTTCCGAGGCGATCTGATGGTGTGGGCGCTCGGCATCAACGTGGTGCTGTTCGTGGGCGCGTTCGTCAGCTTCCTGGCGATGCTGAACAGCGCTCGGCGCCACGGGTCGCTGATCCAGAGCGGCGAGTAGGCCATTTCCCGGACACGCCTGTGGACTGTCCGTGCTTACATTTTGCGCGGCAAAGCGCATATTTCGATCTTGTGATTGACGCGCCACTACCCAGCCGCCAGTATGTTGCGCCGCACAGGGTACGAGGGACACAACGCGATGCCGGTCGTTATTGGTGAATTTGGTCGACCGCCGGAGATGCCTGCGGAAGTCAGTCCGGCGCTAACCACGCCGATGTACTGGTTCTACGAGATGGCTCACGCCTCGCTGAATCCGGCGCGGGCGATGTCGGATGCGACCAAGCTGGCGTTCAAGAACCCGCTCAACCCGTGGAGCCACACCGAGATCGGCAAGTCGATCGCGGCCGCCTGCGAAGTGTTCGAGCGTACCACCCGCCGCTACGGCAAGCCGGAGTGGGGCCTCGACGACACCGACGTCAACGGCATGCGGGTTCCGGTCGAGATCCACAATGTGTGGGAAAAGCCGTTCTGCCGGCTACTGTATTTCGAGCGCAAGCTGGAGCGGCCGCTGCGCCATCCGCAGCCGCGGCTGCTGATCGTGGCGCCGATGTCGGGCCATTACGCGACGCTGCTGCGCGGCACGGTCGAAGCTTTCCTGCCGACCCACGAGGTCTATATCACCGACTGGTCCGATGCCCGGATGGTGCCGGTCGCGGCCGGCCGGTTCGACCTCGACGACTATGTCGACTACGTCATCGAAATGCTGCAGACGCTGGGCGGCAACGTCCATGTCATGGCGGTGTGTCAGCCGTCGGTGCCGGTGCTGACCGCGGTGTCGGTGATGGAAGCCAACGGCGATCCGTTCGTGCCGCTGTCGATGACGCTGATGGGCGGCCCGATCGACACCCGCCGCAACCCGACCGCGGTCAACAATCTCGCGGCCGAGAAGGGCATCGACTGGTTCCGCAACCACGTCATCACCAAGGTGCCGTTCCCGCATCCCGGCTTCATGCGCGACGTCTATCCCGGGTTCCTGCAGCTCAACGGCTTCATCAGCATGAACCTCGACCGCCACGTCGACGCCCACAAGAACCTGTTCAACCATCTGGTCCAGGGCGACGGCGATCTCGCCGACAAGCATCGCGAGTTCTACGACGAGTATCTGGCGGTGATGGACCTGACGGCGGAGTTCTATCTGCAGACCGTCGACCTGGTGTTCGTCAAGCATGCGCTGCCGAAGGGCGAGATGACTCACCGCGGCAAGCTGGTCGAACCGTCGAAGATCACCCGCGTGGCGCTGATGACGGTAGAGGGCGAGAACGATGACATCTCCGGTCTCGGTCAGACCGAAGCGACGCACGATCTGTGCACGTCGATCCCGGACAATCGTCGCGTTCACTACGTGCAGAAGGGCGTCGGTCATTACGGCGTGTTCAACGGCTCGCGTTTCCGCTCGGAAATCGTGCCGCGGATCTGTGATTTCCACGCGTCGTCGGCCAGCGATGTGCCGGCGCGCGCGGCGGAGTGATTAGTACGCGTCGTCGATCGGCGTCTGCTGTGGACGATGCGTTGATCGGGATGAGTTTGCACTGATGAATCAAGTGCAAGCCGGCTGAGCAGTGGTGGATGCGGCCTGGGGGAATCCAGATTCACGGGTTCCGCAAGTAGTGAGGAGTGAGTCACCTCTCAGGGCATCATTTTGAATCAAAATTCGGCTAAATTTCAGGTTCCCGACCCCATCACTTAGGGGTGCGACATCGGCCTCGCCCTGTATATTGGGCAAATGATTTGTTTTTGCGCCGAGCGCTTCCCATGGCGGCGGTTATGGCAGATTCCAGGGGACCTTCTGTTTCCTGGACCTGCAGACATGGCCCGCGCACTTCTCTATCGGCGCCCGACGGAGCCGTCGACCATCCCCGTTCGGCACGGCTCGCAGTACTTCGCCGTCCGTATTCGCCGCCACCGTCGCGCGCGACGTTACACCTTGCGGATTCATCCGAGCGATCGCGAGGCGATCCTGACGATGCCGCCCCGTGGCACGCTGGCCGACGCCAAGGAATTCGCCCAGCGCCACGGCGCGTGGATCGCCGCGCGTCTCGGCCGGCTGCCGAAGGCCGCGCCGTTCCTGCCCGGCACATTGGTGCCGCTGCGCGGCCAGGACCATAAGATCGTGCACCGCGCCGGCCGCGGCACGGTGTGGACCGAGGTGCGCGAATCCGGCGAGAAGATCCTGTGCGTCGCCGGCGAGGCCGAGCACATCGAGCGCCGGGTGATGGATTTCCTCAAGCGCGAGGCGCGCCGCGACCTGCAGAAGGCCTGCGACCGCTATGCGCCCGAGCTCGGCGTCAAGGTCACCCGGCTGTCGATCCGAGACCAGTCGAGCCGCTGGGGGTCGTGCACCTCGGCCGGCTCGCTGTCGTTCTCATGGCGGCTGATCCTGGCGCCGCCCTACGTGCTGGACTATCTGGCCGCCCACGAGGTCGCGCATCTCGTCGAGATGAACCACTCGGCGCGGTTCTGGCGCGTGGTCGGCAAGGTCTGCCCGCAGATGGAGCGTGCCAAGACCTGGCTCGACTCCTGCGGCAACGACCTGCACCGCTACGGCATCTCGGACTAACCGGTCGGCGCGGCTGTTGGCGTAGTCGTCATCGCCCGCGCAGGCGGGCGACCCAGTTTCGCAGAGCGCTCATTGCGGCGCACGAGCGACCTCAACCCTCTGGGATACTGGATCCTCCGCTTTCGCGGAGGATGACCGTGCACGAAGCATCACCGCCCGAACAGCCGGTCCATCAGCCAACCATCGAGGCCTGCTGCGGCTTCCGGGCGGACGTTGGCGCGGGTCGGCGGGGGCATCCGGGCGCCGGGCGGAGCGTTGATGACCTGGGTTTCGCCGCGGGGACCGACCTGCGCGATGGTACCGCCTGCGATGGTGGCGCCGCCCGAGCTGCCGAAACCCGATGACGACGGTCCGGCGATCGGACCCCCGCTCCAGCCGCCGGGCAGCGGCTGCGGGGCCTCGCCCTTGAGGGCTTCGCGCATGAACCGCGTCCACACCTCGACCGGCAGGCCCCCGCCGGTCGCCTTGCGGGTCGGCGAATTGTCGTCGTTGCCGAGCCACACCCCGGTCACCAGGGTCGACGTGTAGCCGATGAACCAGGCGTCGCGGAAATCCTGGCTGGTGCCGGTCTTGCCGGCCGCCACCCAGCCCGGCAGATCCGCCCTGTGGGCGGTGCCCGAGCGCAGCGTCTCCTGCATCATGGTGTTCATCATCGCCACTGCGCGCGGATCGACCACCCGGGTCGCGGGCTCGCCAGTGCGCGCGTACAGCACCTTGTTGCCCTGCGCGGTGCGGATCCGCTTCACCACGTGCGGCGACACCAACAGCCCGCCATTGGCGAAGGTGGCGTAGGCGCCGACCAGCTCGGTCACCGACACCTCCGAGGTGCCGAGCGCGATCGACGGGTTGGCGTCGAGCTTGGAGGCGATGCCGAGCCGGTGCGCGGTGCGCACCACGTTCTTCGGCCCGACTTCGAGACCGAGCCGCACCGCCACCGTGTTCAGCGACATCGCCAGCGCCTGGGTCAGCGTCACCGCGCCGAAATATTCGTGGGTGTAGTTCTCCGGCTTCCAGCCTTTGAGTTCGAGCGGCGCGTCCTGGCGGATGGTGTCGGGCGTCAACCCGGCTTCGACCGCGGTCAGATATACGAACGGCTTGAACGCCGAGCCGGGCTGCCGCTTGGCGGTGACGGCGCGGTTGAACTGGCTGTCGGCGTAGTTGCGCCCGCCGATCATCGCCCGCACCGTGCCGTCCGGCGTCATCGCCACCAGCGCGCCTTGCGTCACTTTGTATTTGACGCTCTTGGCGGCGAGCTCGTCGATGATCGCGGCCTCGGCGACCGACTGCAGCTTCGGATCGATCGAGGTTTCGACGATGATCGACTGGTCGATCTGTCCGACCAGATCGTCGAGCACCTCGGTGATCCAGTCGGCCACGTAGTTGATGGTGCCGGCGCCGGTCGGCTTGACTGTGTAAACGGGGTTGGCGATCGCGGCCTGGGCCTGCTTGACGGTGACGAAGCCGGCTTCGGCCATCGCCCCGAGCACGATCTGGGCGCGCTTCTCGGCGCCTTCGGGATTGCGATTCGGCGCCAGACGCGACGGCGACTTGACCAGCCCGGCGAGCATCGCCGCCTCGACCAGCGTCACCTCCTTGGCCGATTTGCCGAAGTACTTCTGCGCCGCGGCCTCGACCCCATAGGCGCCGGAGCCGAAATACACCCGGTTGAGATACAGTTCGAGGATCTCGGCCTTGGAATGCTTGCGCTCCAGCCACAGCGCCAGTTCGACCTCCTGCAGCTTGCGCGTCAGGGTGCGGTCCTGGGTCAGGAACAGGTTCTTGGCGAGTTGCTGAGTCAGAGTCGAGCCGCCCTGGGCCACGCCCCGGTGCAGCACGTTGGCGACCGCGGCGCGGGCGATGCCGAGCGGATCGACGCCGAAATGCGAATAGAACCGGCGGTCCTCGATCGCGATGAACGCTTTCGGCAGATACGGCGGCAGGTCCTTCAGCGCCACATTGGTGCCGGCCTGCTCGCCGCGAACCGCCAGCGTCGAGCCGTCGTCGGCGACGATGGTGATGGTCGGCGGTCGCTTCGGGATTTCCAGCGATTGGATCGGCGGCAGATGCGCGCCCACCCAGACCATGACGCCGACGACGGCCAGCACCGCCCAGATGCCGGCGACCGCGCTCCAATACATCGTGCGGCCGATCGCGCGGCGGACCGACGCGATCACGCCCTTGCGCGGCTTGCGCTTGCCGCGCGCTCCGCCGCCGGCCTTGCCCGCGGGCTTCTTCTTCGGCTTGTCGTCGGCCACGTTCACCCGATCCTGCGGCGTCAGGCGCATGTCCGCGAGCGACTCGCCGGGCCCGAATGTCGGCTCACGCCTCTCGCCGGCTTTTTTCCTGCCCCACGCCATCGCATCGTCCACGCCGACTGTTGCGGCGGACGCTAACGGAGCCGGTTTAAGGCCCGGTAAAGCGAGGGTTAAAAGCCGGTTCCCGATTCGCCGAAAACGCCGCAGACTTGAGCCATCTCAACACCTTGGTTTACAGCTCTGCGATCGAAGCGGCGGCCGCCGACGTGCGAGAGGGACAGCAATGACCAGGGTGTTGAGGACCGCGAAAGAGATCGAGGCGCTGCTGCTGCAGGACGTGCGCGGCCAGCGCCACTGCGACAAGGTCGAAGCGATCCGGATCCGGTCCTGCCAACCCTGCGACGACACCAACGGCGCCAACTGGAAGGTGGCGTCGGTCGATCCCGGTCAGGCCAGCCGCGAATTCGCGGGCGCGGCGGTGATGACCGCGATGGGCCGGCTGCAGCGCGAGGTCAGCGCCATTCCGTGGGAGTGACGGCTCCTTCGGAGTGATGGCTCCTTCGGAGCGACCGCCCATCGGTCCGCCGCCTCGGCCGCCCGGCAGGACGACGGGCCTTCAATGATAGTTGCGGCGGCGCGGCATCGCGCCGATTTCGCCCATCAGCCAGCTCTTCATCTTGGCCCGGCTGGCGAACCGCTTGGCTTCCTCCAGCAATTCGTCGCGCTCCAGGCCCGCCGGCGTCAGCGCCGCTTCGATGTATTTCGCCACCGCGAGCTCCTCGAGCTGTTCGACGGTGAAATACCGGTTGCTGTTGCTGTCTGCTCTCATCATGGTCCGCCGCCGCAGCAGCGCCTCCATTCAACGGCTTCCTCCCCGTCTTGCCGGCATTCGATTCCGATTCGGCCGCACTGTCTGTGCAGAATTGGTCGATCCCCGGCGCCCTACGGGGGTGCGGCCGCCGCGGCGGCGGCGACCGCTTCGACCGACCGCGGATGTCACATCGCGGCGTCGTCCTCGAGGATTGGGCCGAACAGTTCCCAGCGCTCGCCGTTGAACTTCATCATCCGCAACTGCTTGTTGACGCGGTAATCGGTCGGCGAGGTCGTGATCGACATTCCCGGCAGCGACAGGTCGAGCACGACGTTCTTCAGGCTGGCGGCCTGCTTCATGATGTTGTCGCGGGTCAGGTCGTCGCCGCATTGCTTCAGGATCTGAACCAGCAGCTCCGCGGTGGAGTAGCCGTAGGAGTTGACCGTATTCATCTTGTCGCCTTCCGGATAATACTTATCCATGAAGGCGAAGTACTTCTTCACGCCGGCATCGTCTGCCCATTGCGGGTCGGCCGGATCCTTGCCGTAGTTGACGCTGATAATCCCCTTGGAGATGTCGAGTCCGGCCGGCTTCAGCGTCGCCGAAACCGGGCTGGCGTTGATGTCGAGAATGTGCACCGGATTCCAGCCGAGGTCGGCGACCTTCTTGATCGCCTGGGCGGCGAAGCGCGGCGTCGAGGCGTCGTACAGCAGGGTGGCGCCGGCTGATTTCAGTTTGACGATCTGCGAGTCGACGGTCGGATCGGTGAGTTCGTAGGACGCTTCCGCCACGATCATCTTGTCGGCCTTGTCGCCGAGACCGGCGCGCAGACCGGTGACGTAGTCGCGGCCGAGATCGTCGTTCTGGAACAGGATGCCGATCTTGGCGTCGGGATGGTTCTTCAGGATGTAGCGCGCGTAGATCCGCCCTTCGGTCTGGTAGTTCGGGTTGTACCCCATCGTCCAGGGGAAGTTCTTCGGGTCGGTGAAGCGAGTCGCACCGGTCGCCGCGAGGAGCTGGGGCACCTTCTTGGCGTTGAGATATTTCTGGACCGCGGCGTTCGACGGTGTGCCGATGATCTGGAAGGTCAGCAGCACCTCGTCGCTTTCGACCAGCTTGCGGACCTGCTCGACCGCCTTCGGTGGCGAATAGGCGTCGTCGTACTGGATCAAATTGATCTTGCGGCCGTTGATGCCGCCTTGATCGTTGATCATCCGCATGTAAGCGGCCTGAGTCTTGCCGATACCCGCATAGGCCGAGGCGGGGCCGGAGAACGGCACGGTCTGGCCGATCTTGATCTCGGTATCGGAGGCGCCGGTGTCGTATTTCTTCTGCGCCGCCGCCGGGGCGGCGGCCAACACGATCGCAGCAGCAGCCGCCGTAGCGGCCTGAATCAGGCTCTTCATCGGTCGTTGACTCCCTTTGGCTCGTGACCGGCGGTCTTCGCTGAGCCGCCGTTGCCCGGGAGTGTGGATCAGCACCGCGACGGTGGCAATGGCGACGAGTAGTCCGGCCGCCGCTCTCCGGTCGCGTGCAGTGCAACCAGGCCTAAGCCAGCCACACCGCGATCAGCGCCAGCGCCGCAGGGGCGGCCTGGACATACAGGATACGCATGCTGACGCTCCAGGCGCCGTACAGGCCGGCGACCACGACGCAGCCGAGGAAGAACGTGGCGAGCTGCCGCGCCACGGCGAGGTCGGGATGGACCACGCTCCAGATCAGGCCGGCGGCGAGAAAGCCGTTGTACAGGCCCTGATTGGCCGCCAGCACCGCGGAGGCGGCGGCCTTGTCGGGCGTATTGCGGAACACCTTCATCCCGAGCGGGCGGGTCCAGAGAAACATCTCCAGCACGAGAAAGAAGATGTGGAGCGCCGCGACCAGCGCGACCAGCATAACGGCGACGGCCTTCATGAGCCCTCCGGGTCCGTTCCGAGTACTGACAATGGCGTCGGCCGCGTGATAGCACTTCGGCCACAACAAAGAGTAACAGGGAGAGCACGACATGTCCGGGCACATCGACCCCACCAAGGAAGTCTTCGCGCAGTTTCGTACAAATGATCGCGAGGGGCCGATCCACATGCTCAACCTGGTGCGGCTCAAGCCGCGTGCCGCCTACCCGGACGGCCGCGATTCCACCGGGGCCGAAGCCTATGCGGCGTATGGCCGCGAATCCGGCCCGGTGTTCGAACGGCTCGGCGGCAAGGTCGTATGGCAAGGTCAGTTCGAGCTGATGCTGATCGGCTCGCAGGACGAACACTGGGACCATGTGTTCATCGCCGAGTACCCAAGCGTGGCGGCATTCGTGGAGATGATTCGCGATCCGGTGTATCGCGAGGCGGTCAAGCACCGGCAGGCCGCGGTCGAGGATTCCCGCCTGATCCGCCTGAAGCCGCTGAAGCCGGGTAAGGGGTTCGGCGAGATCCCCGCCTGATCACGGCCCCGTCCGACGTGTCGGCTGCGGTGGCGCGACATCGGACCTTCATATAGGTTCGATCAGCCCGCGCCACCCTCCCGGAGAATCGATCGATGCGTCTGTCGGTGCGCCTGACCCTGGCGATGACCGCCCTGGTGTCGTGCACGGTGGCGGCGATCGGGCTGCTCGCCTACTACAATATCGGCCGCGCGGTGGTGCCGTCCGAGCTGACCCGGCTGGCCTACCAAGCCAAGGCGCGGCTCGGCGCCTACGAATCGGTGCTGCGCATCGTCCGCAACGAAGTGCTGTCCGCGCGGTTGTTGCCGGCCCACAGCGGCATCATCCGCGCCCAGCGCAATGGCGGTGTCGATCCCGAACTCGGGCTGACCGATGCGCAGTGGCGGCAGCATCTGGCCGAGGCTTATGCGGGCAACATGCAGATCAAGCCTGGTATTCTGGGCTATCGCCTGACGCGCATTGCGGACGGCGGCCGGGTGCTGATCGAGGTCGACCGGCGGGGCGCGAACGGCGCGATTCGTGTCGTTGCCGACGCCGAACTTCCGCAGCGCATCGATAGCGACGCGTTTCGTGAGGTGGTCGACCTGACCGGGGACGCTGTTCACTTCTCCCAGCTACGCATCGTGCAGGGCGACGACCGCGACGGCGGCGTGTCCTACCCGCAGATTTCGGCCGCGGCGCCGATCCGCGACGCCGACGGCGCCGTGTTCGCGGTACTTTCTATCGAACTGGACCTGCGGCCGGTGTTCGAACGCATCCGCGACGTGCTGGACAACGACACCGACGTGTATTTCGTCGAGGCCGACGGCGGCTATCTGATGACCTACATGGCGGGCAGGATCGTGCCGGCGGAGCCTGAACGGCGCTGGCAGGATGATTTTCCCGGTCTGGCCGCAGAGATCGGCGACAAGCCGGGCACCGCGACGGTCATACCGGGCCGCGACGGCCGACGTCTGGCTGCCGCGATCGTGATGGCGCCGCTGTCGAGCGGCGTGCGCACCGGCGTGATTGAAACCGAACCGCTGGAACGGATCATGGCGCCGGCGCGGGCGCTGCGAACGCCCGGCCTGATCGTCGGCCTCGCCGCGCTGCTCGGCGCGGTGCTGCTGGCGGCGCTGCTGTCGCGCTCGCTGGCCAAGCCGATCGCGCTGCTCACCCGGGCGGTGACGGCGTTCTCTCGCACCGGCCGGCTGGTGGTGCCGCCCGGGCTGCAGGGCGAGAGCCGTATCCTCGCCGGCGCCTTCGCCGAGACCGTCGCCAGAATCGACGCGGCCAACGCGGCGCTGCGCAGCAAGTCGGAACTGCTCGACAAGACCATCGCCAGCATGGCGGACGCGGTCGCGGTGCTCGACGCGGCCGGCAAGCGGGTGTTCGCCAACCCGACCTGCGTCGCGCTGTTCGGCACCGCCGAGGAGATCGGCTCGGAGCGATGGAAGAAGAAGTACAAGCGCTTTCTCGCCGACGGCGTGACGCCGATGCCGGACTACGACAGCCCGGCGGCGCGCGCCCGCCGCGGCGAGAGCTTCGACAACGTCGAACTCGGCATCCGCCACGGCGACGATCCGGTGGTGCAACTCGCCGCCAGTTCACGACGGATCGAGAACCCCGATGGTTCGTTCGGCGGCGCCGTGATCGTGTACCGCAACGTCACCGCTTTCAAGGAATCCGAGCGCCAGCTCCGCCAGGCGCAGAAGATGCAGGCGATCGGCCAGCTCACCGGCGGCGTCGCCCACGACCTCAACAATATCCTCACGGTGATCACCGGAGGCATTGAAATCATCGCGGACGGCGTTGTGGACCGCCCGGAGTTGAAGGACGTCGCCGCGATGATCGATCAGGCGGTGACCCGCGCGTCCGATCTCACGCACGGGCTGCTGTCGTTCTCGCGGAAGCAGCCGTTGCAGCCGCGCAGCATCGACGTCAACGCCCTGTTGCTCGACACCGTGAAGCTGTTGCGGCCGACGCTCGGAGCCGGGATCGAAATCGAGGTCGAGCCCTCACCCGATCTACGGCCGGCGCTGGCCGATCCGTCGCAGCTCGGCAGCGCGTTGATCAACCTTGCGGTCAATGCGCGCGACGCGATGCGCGGCAACGGCAAATTGTTGCTGGAAACCGGCAATGTCGATCTCGATCAGGCCTATGCCGAACAGCACGATGAGGTCGCGGCCGGGCGCTACGTGATGCTGGCGGTGAGCGACAACGGCTGCGGCATCCCGGCGTCGATCCGCGACCGGGTGTTCGAGCCGTTCTTCACCACCAAGGCGGTCGGCGAAGGCACCGGCCTCGGCCTCAGCATGGTGTACGGATTCATCAAGCAGTCGGGCGGCCACATCGAGCTGTACAGCGAGGAGGGCCACGGCACCACGATCCGGCTGTACTTGCCCTGCGCCGCGGTCGGTGACGGCACGCTGGAGCCGGCCGCGCCGCCACTGGCGAAAGGCGGGCGCGAATCGGTGCTGGTGGTGGAGGACGACGCGCTGGTGCGCAGCTACGTGATGACGCATCTGAAGGCGCTGGGCTATCGGGCGCATTCCGCGGCTTCGGCGGGTGAGGCGATGTCGATGGTGTACGACGGCGTCAGGTTCGATCTGCTGTTCACCGACGTGATGCTGCCCGGCGGCATGAACGGTCCGCAGCTCGCAGAGGAGCTTCGCAAGTACAAGCCGGACCTGAAGGTGCTGTTCACCTCCGGCTACACCGAGACCGCGATGCTGCGCCACGGCCGGATCGATGCCGAGGTGCAGTTGCTCCCAAAGCCGTATCGCCGGGCTGATCTGGCGCGGATGCTGCGCCTGGTGCTCGACACCGAAGCCGGCGTCCCGGCCAAATAGGCCGGGCGTTTTCAACAGGGAACACGGCAAATCGATTTCGCCGGCTGCAGCCCGATTCGGGTTATGCACACGTCGTGCACCGGCCGGTCACACGCCCTGCATCTCGGCTGCAAGATCGCGTAGGTTGCCTTCGATTCGCCGCGCCGCCGTGGCCGAGTCCCCCGCCTGACCGAATCTGCCAAAGAGACTCCCAGTGCCGAACATCGCGTCCGTCATCGCATCCGAACTCGCCGTCCGTGAACAGCAGGTCCAGGCCGCCATCGACCTGCTCGACGGCGGATCGACCGTGCCGTTCATCGCCCGCTACCGCAAGGAGGCGACCGGCATGCTCGACGACGCGCAGCTTCGCACGCTCGAAGAGCGGTTGCGCTACTTGCGCGAAATGGAGGCGCGGCGCACCGCGATCATCGACAGCATCAAGCAGCAGGGCAAGCTGACGCCGGAGCTGGAAGCGGCGCTGCTGAAGGCCGACAGCAAGGCGCGTCTCGAAGACATCTATCTGCCGTTCAAGGAGAAGCGCCGCACCAAGGCGCAGATCGCGCGCGAGGCGGGCCTGGAGCCGCTCGCCGACCTGCTGCTGCAGAACCCCGACAAGGATCCGCAGGCCGAGGCGGCCGCCTATGTGAAGGCCGAGGGCGAGCACCCGGTAGCCGACATCAAGGCCGCACTCGAAGGTGCCCGCGCCATCCTGGTCGAGCGCTTCTCCGAACACGCCGATCTCACCGGCTCGCTTCGTGAAGCGATGTGGAGTCGCGGCGCTCTGAAGGCGAGCGTGCGCGAGGGCAAGAATGCCGCGGGCGCCAAATTCGCCGATTACTTCGACTTCTCCGAGCCCTACCAGAAGCTGCCGTCGCACCGCATCCTGGCGCTGCTGCGTGGCGAGAAGGAAGAGGTGCTCAGCCTCGATTTCGGCGACGGCGAAGATCCGGAGTCGAAGGAGCCGACGCAGTACGAAAACCGTATCGCCGCCACCTTCGGGATCTCCCGCAAAGGCCGCCCCGCGGACGGCTTCCTGTCCGACGCCGTGCGCTGGGCATGGCGGACGCGAATCAAGACCGCGCTGGCGCTCGATATGCGGATGCGGCTGTGGCAGCAGGCCGAGACCGAGGCGGTGCGGGTGTTCGCGGCGAACTTACGCGATCTGTTGCTCGCCGCGCCGGCGGGCGGCCGCGCCACGCTGGGGCTCGATCCCGGCTTCCGCACCGGTGTCAAGGTCGCGGTGATCGACCGCACCGGCAAGCTGGTCGACCACGCCACGATCTATCCGCACGAGCCGGCGCGCAAATGGAACGAGAGCATGCTGACGCTGGCGCAGCTGTGCGTGAAGCATCGCATCGAGCTGGTGGCGATCGGCAACGGCACTGCGTCGCGTGAGACCGAGAAGCTGGTGGCTGATCTGATGAAGGCCAAGCCCGATCTGAAGCTGACCAAGGCGATCGTGTCGGAAGCCGGCGCGTCGGTGTATTCGGCCTCGGAATTCGCCTCCAAGGAATTCCCCGATCTCGACGTCTCGATTCGCGGCGCGGTGTCGATTGCGCGGCGTCTGCAGGATCCGCTCGGCGAACTGGTCAAGGTGCCGCCGCAGTCGATCGGCGTCGGCCAGTATCAGCACGATCTCAATCAGCACGCGCTGGCGCGTGCGCTGGATGCCACGGTCGAAGACTGCGTGAACGCGGTCGGCGTCGATCTCAACACCGCCTCGGCGCCGCTGCTGGCTCGGGTGTCGGGTATCGGCGAGACGCTGGCGACCAACATCGTGGCGCACCGCGACGCCAACGGCCCGTTCCCGAGCCGCGACAAGCTCAAGGAAGTGCCGCGGCTGGGGCCGAAGGCGTTCGAACAATGCGCCGGGTTCTTGCGAATCCGCGACGGCGAAAATCCGCTCGACGCCTCCGGCGTGCATCCGGAGTCCTATCCGATCGTCAAGAAGATCCTGGCCGCGACCAAGAGCGACATCAAGGCGCTGATCGGCCAGACCAAGGTGCTGCAGGGGCTGAAGCCGCAGGCCTTCGCGGACGAGAAGTTCGGTATTCCGACCGTCAGCGACATCCTGAAGGAGCTGGAAAAGCCCGGCCGCGACCCGCGTCCCGAGTTCAAGACCGCGACTTTCCAGGAGGGCGTCGAGAAGATCACCGACCTCAAGCCCGGCATGATCCTGGAAGCGACGATCACCAACGTGGCGGCGTTCGGCGCCTTCGCCGACATCGGCGTGCATCAGGACGGCCTGATCCACATCTCGGCGATGTCGGAGCGGCGCATCAACGATCCGCGCGAAGTGGTCAAGCCGGGCCAGGTGGTGAAGGTCAAGGTGCTCGAGGTCGACGTGCCGCGCAACCGCATCGGCCTGACGCTGCGGATGTCCGATCCGATCCCAGCTCCCGGCGAACGCCGCAGCGGCGGTGGCGGCGGTGCCAGCGCCAAGCTGGTCGACCGCTACAAGCCGAAGCAGGAAGCCCCGAGCGGCGGCGGCGCGTTCGCGGCGGCGCTGGCCAAGGCGGCCGAGAAGGGTCGCAGCAAGGGGCGGTAGCGTGCTTGATCGATCGATGAAGCGAGCGGATCGATCTCGAAGGCGCTGACTCCGCGTATCGCGTAGACAATCATAACTGGGCGTCTCGGCGGATCAGGCCTCCCACGGCTGTCCAAGCATGGAACCGGCGGGTCAGCCGGCGATTGCATCCGGCTGGCTTTCTCCGCAACCTGAGCTCCTGCCGGCGAGAACCGGTCCGATGGCCCGGGAGGTTGAGGAGACACGATGCCGCGCTTCGTCATCAATCCCCCGGTGTTCTTCGGATCGGTCGCCATCACGGCGCTGTTCCTGGCAATCGGCGTCGTGTTTCCGAACCAGGCCGAGGCGATCTTCGCGGCGGTGCAGAGCTGGATCCTGGAAACGTTCGGTTGGCTGTATCTGCTGGCGGTCGGCATCTTCATCGCCTCGGTGGTGCTGTTCGCGGCGAGCCGGTTCGGAGACCTCAAGCTCGGGCCCGACGATTCGACGCCGGACTTCCGCTATCTGTCGTGGGTGGCGATGCTGTTCGCCGCCGGCATGGGCATCGGGCTGATGTACTTCGCGGTCGGCGAGCCGATGAAGCACTTCGCCGCGCCGCCCGAGGCCGCGCCGCTCAGCATCGCGGCGCAGCGCCAGGCGATGAGCATCACCTTCTTCCATTGGGGACTACACGCCTGGGCGATCTATGCGGTTGTCGGGTTGTCGCTGGCGTATTTCGGCTATCGCTACAATCTGCCGCTCACCGTTCGCTCCGGCCTGTATCCGCTGCTCGGCAGCCGGATCGACGGACCGATCGGCCACGCCGTCGACATCTTCGCGATCTGCGGCACGCTGTTCGGAATCGCGACCTCGCTCGGCCTCGGCGTGCTGCAGATCAATGCCGGATTGACCTATCTGCTCGGCGTGCCCAACGACGCAGCGGTGCAGATCGGGCTGATCGCGGCGATCACCGCGGTCGCCACCGTCTCGGTGGTCACCGGTCTCGACAACGGCGTGCGCCGGCTCAGCGAGCTCAACCTCGCGCTCGCGGTTCTGCTGATGAGCTTCGTGCTGGCGGTCGGCCCGACCGCGCAGTTGCTGCGCGACTTCGTGCAGAACATCGGCTTCTATCTCGACACCATCGTGCTGCGCACGTTCAACATCTACGCCTACGAACCACGGCCCTGGATCGACGCCTGGACGCTGTTCTACTGGGCGTGGTGGATCTCATGGTCGCCGTTCGTCGGGATGTTCATCGCCCGGATCTCTCGCGGGCGCACCGTGCGCGAATTCGTGATCGCGGTGCTGTTCGTGCCGGCCGGCTTCACGTTCTTCTGGATGACGGTGTTCGGCAACACCGCGCTGTGGATCGACACCACGGTGGCGCAGGGCGCGCTGCATCGGGCGGTCGCCAGCGACCTGTCGACCGCGCTGTTCCATTTCTTTCAATATCTGCCGTTTCCGATGCTGACATCGAGCATCGCGGTGATGCTGGTGGCGGTGTTCTTCGTCACCTCCGCCGATTCCGGATCGCTGGTGGTCGACACGCTGGCGGCGGGCGGTGCCACCGACACCACCACAGCCCAGCGCGTGTTCTGGTGCGCCCTGGAAGGGCTGATCGCCGCCGTGCTGCTGCTGACCGGCGGCCTCGCGGCGCTGCAATCGGCCACCATCGCCACCGCGCTGCCGTTCTCGCTGATCATGCTGGTGCTGGTGTGGGCGTTGTTCAAAGGCATGGCCGCCGACGTCGCCCAGCGCCGCGTGCGGCAGGGGGCGGCGGCGCCGCAGGCCTATCCGGCCGCCGGCCTGTCGTGGCAGCGCCGGCTCGGCCTGATCCTGAACGCGCCGACCGAGGCCGAAGTCGGCGAGCACATCAAAGTGGTGGTCACGCCGGCGCTCGACGAGGTCCGCCGCGAGCTCGAGCATCAGGGCCGCCGCTCGATCGTGACCCGCTCAGAAACGGATCATTCGGTGTCGCTGAACGTGCCGGCCGAGGGCGTGCGCGATTTCGTCTACGGGGTGCGTCCGGTCGCATATCGCCTGCCGGCATTCTCGCCGGCCGAGGCGACCCATTCGGGATTCCGCTACGAGGCCCGCACCTTCTTCAGCGACGGCAGCCGTGGCTACGACGTGATGGGAATGACGCGTGACCAGGTGATCGCCGACGTGCTGGCGCAGTTCGATCGCTATCTGCAGCTGGTGACCTCGCCGGCCGCCTCGCTCGCCGTCGGCGCGCCGGAACATAAGCCCCAGTCTGGATAGCAGGGCGTCAGACGCCCGGCGCCAGCTCCGTCACAGCAATGCAGCGGCGATTCCGGCTGCCGCGCTGAACGCGACGATCAGCAGCGGCGGGGCGCGCCAGATCGTCAGCAGCGCAAAGCCGGTCAGCGCGATCGCGACGTCGGCCGTGCCGTGGATCGTGCTGGTCCACACCGGATCGTACAGCGCGGCGCCGAGCAGGCCGACCACGGTGGCGTTGACGCCGCGCATCATCGCCTGCGCGGCCGGATAGTGTCGCAGCCCATGCCAGAACGGCAGCACGCCGAGCAGGATCAGGAAGCCCGGCAGGAAGATGCCGACCAGCCCAATCACTGCGCCTGTCAGCCCCTGGGAGGGCGCAGCGATCGCTCCCAGGTAAGCGGCGAAGCTGAACAGCGGTCCCGGCACGGCCTGGGCGGCGCCATAGCCGGCGAGAAACGCGTCGTCGCTGATCCATCCCGGCCCGACAAAGGCGTCGCGCAGCAGCGGCAGCACCACATGGCCGCCACCGAACACCAGCGCGCCGGAGCGATAGAACGCATCGAACGTCGCGACGATCGGCGACCCGGCCAGTTGCGCGAGCAGCGGCAGGCCGACCAGCAGCGTTGCGAAGCCGAACAGGGCAGCGATGCCGACTGTTCGCGACACCCGCGCGCCGACCTCGCCGAAGCGCGGCGCCGCACCGCTGCGGCACCACACGAGGCCGGCGATCGCGCCGATTGCGATCGCACCAAGCTGCGCAGCCGGTACCCCGCTGAGCAGCACGATCAGCGCCGCCGCCACCGCGATCGTGGTACGCTCGCGATCCGGGCAGAGCTGCCGCGACATCCCCCACACCGCCTGCGCGACGATCGCCACCGCGGTCAGCTTCAGCCCGTGCAGCAGGCCGGTTCCGATCGGGCCGTCCAGCGCTGCGGCCCCATAGGCGAACAGCACCAGGGCCGCCGCCGACGGCAGCGTGAACCCGGCCCAGGCGGCGAGCGCGCCGAGCGTGCCTGCACGCATCAGGCCGATCGCGAAGCCGACCTGGCTGCTGGCGGGGCCGGGCAGAAACTGGCACAGCCCGACCAGATCCGCATAGGCCTGTTCGTCGGTCCAGCGCCGCCGCACCACGAACTCGTCGCGGAAATAGCCGAGATGCGCGATCGGGCCGCCGAAGCAGGTCAGCCCGAGCTTGAAAAACACCCGCAGGACTTCGCCCGGCGTGCCGCTGTGCGGTTGCTCGATGGTCGAGAGGTCGGATTGCGCGGTCATCGGACCCCGTCGTCGGCGGCGTGCGGAAGAACCAGCCCCGTCATCCTCTCACTGATCTCCCACAGCCGCCTGTTGGCTTCCGTATCGCGCGCCTGCGCCGGAGCGGCAATCGTCTTGCGATCGGCATAATACTCGCCGCTGACGCCTTCCAGCTCCGGCGCGTTGGCGAGATACAGCACGCGCCGGGCGGCGCTCTCCGGCTTCGGGATCGCCCAGCCGCCGAGCCTGGCCAGCAGCTTCCAGAACAGCCCCTGGGCGCCATCGGTGCCGCCGAGATTGGATCTGAACACGCCGGGAAACACGCAGTTGACGGTGACGCCGCTGCCTTGCAGCCGGCGCGCCAGCTCGAAGGTGAAGTGCAGATTGCCGAGCTTGGACTGGGCGTAGCCCTTCATCATGCCGTAGGGCCTCCGCTCCCAATTGAGGTCGTCGAAATCGATCGCCGCGTCGATGCGGGTGCCGACATTGACGATCCGCGCCGGCGCGCTGGCTTTGATCAGGTCGAGCAGCAGGTTGGTGAGCAGGAACGGGCCGAGGTGATTGGTCGCGAGCGCGCATTCGATGCCTTGCGGGCTCAGCCGGCGTTCGGCGAATGCCGTGCCGGCATTGTTGATCAGCAGGTGCAGACGATCGAAGCGATCACGCACAGCCTGCGCCAGCGCGCGGACCGAGTCCTGATCGGCGAGGTCGGCGACGAACAGATGCAGGTCGTCATTGCCGGTGGCGGCACGAATATCCGCCAGCGCCGCTTCGCCGCGGCCGCGGTCGCGCGCCACCAGGCCGATGCGCAGGCCGTCCGCCGCCAGCGCCTGTGCGACCGCCTTGCCGAGGCCGGAATTGGCGCCGGTGACCAGCGCGGTGCGTTTGTGCTCGGGGCTCGTACTCATCGGGTGCGCTCCTGGCCGTGGTAGCCGCAGTCTAGCGCCCCGCGGGCCTGCTGTGATGACGGCCATACAGGAAATAGATCGCAAGGCCGATCGCCAGCCACACCGCCAGCCGGATCCAGGTATCGAGCGGCAGGCCGAGCATCAGGACGAACGACACGATCGCGCCGGCCGGCGCCACCAGCCAGATCGCCGGCGCCCGGAATGGCCGGTGCTGCTCCGGATGCTTGATCCGCAGCGCCAGCACGCCGACGCAGACCACCGCGAATGCGAACAGCGTGCCGATGCTGACCAGTTCGCCGACCAGCCCGATCGGCAGCACCCCGGCGAGGCCGGCGACGATGATGCCGGTGCCGATGGTGGCGACGTGCGGCGTGCGGAAGCGTGGATGGGTGGCGGCGGCGCCTTTCGGCATCAGGCCGTCATGCGCCATCGCGCGCAGCACGCGGGTCTGGCCGAGCATCAGCACCAGGATCACCGAGGTCAGCCCGGTGACGACGCCGATCTTGACGATCGAGGACAGCCAGCCGATCCCGGCGGCGTCGATCCCGACCGCGATCGGATCGGGCACGTTGAGCCGGTCGTACGGCACGATCCCGGTCAGCACGAACGCCACCGCGACGTACAGAATGGTGCAGATCGCCAGCGAGCCGAGGATGCCGACCGGCATGTCGCGCTGCGGGTTCTTGGCCTCCTGCGCGGCCGTCGACACCGCGTCGAAGCCGATGAAGGCAAAGAACACAACCGCGGCGCCGCGCAGCACGCCCGACCAGCCGAAGATGCCGGTCTCCTGCGCCGGCGGAATGAACGCGCCGTCCGGATTGGCGGCCGTCACCCAATTGGCCGGCGTCACCATCGGGGCGGCGAAGATCAGAAACAGCGCGATCACCGTCAGCTTCACGGCGACGATGACATTGTTGAACCGCGCCGATTCCTGGATGCCGATCACCAGCAGCGCCGAGATCGCCACGATGATCGCCATCGCCGGCAGATTGAGAAAAGCCCCGGTGGTCGACCAGGCCCGGGTCGCGGCGTCGTAGGCGAGCGGGGCGGAGGCGAGCTGGCTCGGCAGATGAATGCCGAAATTGCCGAGCAGGCTGACGAAGTAGCCGGACCAGCCGATCGCCACCGTGGTGGCGCCGACCGCGTATTCCAGGATCAGGTCCCAGCCGATGATCCAGGCCACCAGCTCGCCGATGGTCGCATACGCATAGGTGTAGGCGCTGCCCGATACCGGCACGGTCGAGGCCATCTCGGCGTAGCACAGCCCGGCGAACGCGCAGGCGACAGCGCCGAGCACGAACGACAGCGAGACCGCCGGTCCGGCATTGGCGGCGGCGGCATGGCCGGTCAGCACGAAGATGCCGGCGCCGATGATGCCGCCGACGCCAAGAGCGACGAGGTTGGTCGCCGACAGCGACCGCTTCAGATGGCGGACCTCGCCGTCGCCGCTGTCCCCGGCCGCAGCCTCGATCTGCAGGCTGCTCAGCGATTTACGCGTCCAGATCTCGGCCACTCTCGAACCCCCTTGCCCGCGGCGGAACCCGCTCGATCTCAAGCGCGGCGAGGGTCGCCCGGTTCCATCGCGCCGGCGCTCGCCTGCGGCGACCTCATCGCCGCCAGACAGCCGAGCGCCGCCCGCACCAGCTCGTCGCGGTACACCGCAAAGCCGGCGCGCGGCATGCCACGGATCAAAGCGTGGGCGAACATGCCGTACAGCAGGGTGAACACCGGCAGCGCGGTTTCGGCGGCGGAGCGGCCGGCGGGCCAGTCGGAGGCGCCTTCGAGCAGCGCCTGCCATTCCTTCAGGAACGAGTCGTAGGCTTCGAGATAGTGGCTGCGTTCGCTCTTGTGCCGTTCCAGCATGAAATGCTGCATCCATTCGCGCGGCGCTTGCGCATAGATTTCGGCCTGCGCGGTTATCGCAGCCCTGACGCCGGTGGCGAGGTCGTAGCTGCCGAGCGCGGTGCGGCGGCGGCGCAGCGCCAGCAACAGATCCTTGGTCCGCAGATGCACGCAGGCGCGTGCCAGCTCGTCCTTGCTGGAGAAATATTCGTAAAAGGTGCCGAGCCCGACGCCGGCGACCAGCACGATCTCGCGGATCGTCACCTCACTGAACGGCTTTTCGTCGAGAAGCCGAACAAATGCGTCGCGGATTGCCCGCGAGGTTTCGTGCGAGCGCGGCTGCACCGGCCTTCGCCGTGATTTTGCTGAGGTTTCCGCGCGCTTCGCCATCCAGGCCCAATCCGAACACCTGTCCGATGCGGCTTGCCTATGATGCCTGCCGAACCATCGCAAGCGCCAGAGGCGCCGTCCCGGGAGGACCCAAATGCTCAACGCCGCCACCACCGACAGCTACGGCGCCGTCACCCATGAGGTGATCAACCAGCCGGTCGAACTCGCCAACTACAATCTGTTCAGCGCCGACCGGCCATTGGTCGAAGCGGTGACCCGCGAAGGCGCCGAATGGGCCGCCAACGATATCGCCGATTTCGGCGCCCGGATCGGAGCCGCCGACTATCTCGAACTCGGCGCGCTCGCCAACCGGCATCTGCCGGAATTCGACACCCACGACCGCTATGGCCGCCGCACCGATCTGGTGCGCTTCCACCCCGCCTATCACCGGCTGATGCAGACCTCGATCGAGCAGGGCTTGCATTCCTCGCCGTGGACCGATCCGCGCAACGGTGCGCATGTCGCCCGCGCCGCGCGGTTCTATCTGCACAGCCAGATCGAGGCCGGCCACGGCTGCCCGATCAGCATGACGTTCGCGGCTGTGCCATGCATCAGCCTGCAACCCGACGTCGCCAAGCAGTGGCTGCCGAAGATTTTGGCGCGCAGTTACGATGCGCGCAACGTGCCGGCCGAGCAGAAGCAGGGCGTCACCATCGGCATGGCGATGACCGAGAAGCAGGGCGGCTCGGACGTCCGCGCCAACACCACCCGGGCGATCCCGGTCGGCGCCGGCGGCCCGGGCGGCGAATACGAATTGGTCGGCCACAAGTTCTTCGTCTCGGCGCCGATGTGCGATGCCTTCCTGGTGCTGGCGCAGGCGCCGGGCGGGCTGTCGTGCTTCCTGGTGCCGCGCTGGAAGCCGGACGGAGCCAAGAACCCGCTGCAGGTGCTGCGGCTGAAAAAGAAGATGGGCAACGCCTCCAACGCCTCCAGCGAAACCGAGCTGCGCGGCGCGTTCGGCTGGATGATCGGGCCGGAAGGTCGCGGCGTCGCCACTATCATCGAGATGGTGGCGATGACCAGGTTCGACTGCATGATCGGCTCGTCGGCGATCATGCGGGCGGCGCTGTCGCAGGCGATCGATCATTGCCGGCAGCGCGCGGCGTTCGGCCGCCTGCTGATCGATCAGCCGATCATGCAAAACGTGCTGGCGGATCTCGCGATCGAAACCGAGGCCGCGCTGGCGCTGACGATGCGGATCGCCCGCGCGCTCGATCACCGCGCCGAGGAGCACGAGGCGCATCTGATCCGGATCGGGTCGGCGATCGGCAAGTACTGGATCTGCAAGCGCACGCCCGGCGTCACTGCCGAGGCGATGGAGTGCATCGGCGGCTCCGGCGTGATGGAAGACGGGCCGATGCCGCGTCACTTCCGCGAAAGTCCGGTCAATGCGATCTGGGAAGGCTCCGGCAACGTGCAGTGCCTCGACGTGCTGCGGGCGATGACCCGGACGCCGGAGACGCTCGAGGCGTATTTCGCCGAGGTCGAGCAGGCCAAGGGCGCCGACGTCGCGTTCGATCGTCACATCGCCGCGCTGAAGGACGACATGCGTGATGCGTCGGACTTCGAGGAGCGCGCCCGCGATCTGGTCGACCGGCTCGCTGTCGGGCTGCAGGCCAGCGTGCTGATCCGGCATGCCCCGGAAGAGGTCGCCGAAGCGTATTGCGCATCACGTCTGGCGCAGCGCGGCGCACATCATTACGGCGCGCTGCCCAAGGGCATCAACTTCGCCGCGATCATCGACCGCGCACGGCCGCGGTGACTGTCGGCGGAAACGAAAGCAGGGGTTGTCTGCCGCTCTCGTTCTCAACGGTACTGAGTCCTCATTCTCAAGAGCCCGGCGTAGCCGGGCGTCTTGAAGGATGAGAAGCCGCATCGCCTGCGGCGTATGGTTCGAGACGGCGCTCCGCGCCTCCTCACCATGAGGGTGCGCGAGGTGACGTCGCGAGGGTGCCGTTCCTTACTTCGACGGCGAATCCTTCTTCAGATAGGCGAATGCGGCATTGAGCTGGGCGTCGTCGGGCTTGCCGATCAGGTCGGCCTTGATCGGGGCCGAAGTCGCGGCCTTGATCTTGTCGTCGCTCGCTTCGCCGGTCTTCGGCGTCGCCTTGGTGGCGCCGGCGTCCGGCTTGCCGAGCTGGCCCGGATTGGCGATCGCGCCGTGCAGCGCGCTTTCGCGGATCAGCGGGCCGCCGCTGATCTGCTGATCCTTCGGTGCTTCCTGGATCACGTCCGGCACGATGCCCTCGTCCTGGATCGAGCGGCCCGCCGGCGTGTAGTACAGCGCCGTGGTCAGCCGCACCGCGCCGTGGCCCTTGATCGGGATCACGGTCTGCACCGAACCCTTGCCGAAGCTGGTGGTGCCCATCACGGTGGCGCGCTTGCGGTCCTGCAGCGCGCCGGCGACGATTTCCGAGGCCGACGCCGAGGCACCGTTGATCAGCACCACGATCGGCACGCCGGGCAGCTTGTCGCCCCGCGACGGCGCCGAGAATACCCGCTGGTCGTCGGACTGGCGGCCGCGGATCGACACCACGGTGCCGCCGTCGAGCAGGTCGCCGGCGACCGAGACCGCGGCATTGAGCAGCCCGCCCGGGTCGTTGCGCAGGTCGATCACCAGGCCCTTGAGGCCGTCCTTGGCGTCGCTCTTGAGCTTCTTGAGCGCGGCGGTGAAACCGTCGGAGGTGTCCTGGCCGAACTGGCTGATCCGGACATAGCCGATACCGTCCGGCTTCATCTCCGACTTCACCGAGGCGACCTTGATGATTTCGCGGGTCAGGGTGACGTCGAACGGATCGTCCTTGCCGCGCAGGATGGTGATGGTGACCTTGGTGCCGGGTGAGCCGCGCAGCATGTCGACGACGTTGCGCAGGCTCATGCCCTGTGTGCTGGCGGTGCCGACCTTGATGATCAGGTCGCCCGGCTCCAGCTTGGCGCGCGCCGCCGGGGTGCCGTCGATCGGCGACACCACCCGCGGAATCCCGCCCTGAGCCGAAATCTGCATGCCGAGGCCGCCGAACTGGCCCGACATGTCGGTCTGCATGTCCTTGAATTCCTTCTCGTCCATGTAGTCCGAATGCGGATCGAGCCGGTTCAGCATGCCCTTCAGCGCATCCTTGGTCAGCGCGTCCGAGGCGATCGGATGGACGTAGGCACGCTGCACCAGCTGGATCACGCCGCCGATCAGGTCGAGGTCGGCGGGCGCGGTCTGCTCGCGCTGCAACGCGAGCGCGGAGACCACGGGAACCGCGACGATGCCGAGAACGGCAAGGGAGCGAACGACGACTTTGCGCATGGGCGAACTCATATGAATGGGCGGATGACGGCCGCCTTGACGTTGCGGAACCAGAACCGACCGCGGCCGCGATCGGTTCCTGCGAGGGGGACACCGGCGCCCGGATAGGACGCCTGATCAGATACGCGCGAAGCGGGCGCGATCAAGGCGCCATGAGCGGTCACGCCGCCGGCTTCTGTTCGGCGTCGCCGTTGGCGAGCAGGTGCACCAGCGCACGCTTGATCGCCGCCTGCCGGGTCGGGGCGGTGATCTGCGCACCTAACAAATCGGTCACGTAGAACACGTCGCGGGCGCGTTCGCCGAAGGTCGCGACATGCGCCGAGGCGATGTTGAGGTTGAGCTTCGAAATCGCGGTCGTGAGCTGATACAAAAGGCCGGGGCGGTCGAGGCCGCTGACTTCGATCACGGTGTAGCGGTCCGACCAGTTGTTGTTGATCTCGACTTCGGGCTCGACCACGAAGGCGCGCAGCTTGGCCTTGCTGCCGCTGGTGGCGCGGCGGGCCACCGCTTCGGGCAACCGCAGCTTGCCTTCCAGCACTTCTTCGATGGTTTCGCCGATCCGGGTGGCCCGGCGGCCTTCGTCCTCGTCGCGGTCGTATTCGCGGCTGATCGAGATGGTGTCGAGCGCGCGGCCGTCGGTGGTGGTGTAGATCTGAGCGTCGACGATGTTGGCGCCGGCGGACGCGCAGGCGCCGGCGATCACCGACAGCAGCCACGGATGGTCGACGGCGAGGATCGTCAGCTCGGTGACGCCTCTGGCTTCGTCGAAGCCGACATTGATCGCGAGCTTGTGGCCGGCCTGTTCGGAGGCGCGCAGGAACCGGGCGTGGCGGATCTTGCGCTGCAGGTCGACCTTCAGCCAATACGCCGGGTAGTGCCGCGCCACATAGGCGTTGAGTTCCGCCTCCGACCATTCGGTGAAAGCGGCGCGGAATTCGGCCTGGGCGGCGCGGATCCGCTCGGCGCGGTTCACTTCCGAGAAGCCCCCGGTCAGCACCGGCTCGGTCTCGTAGTACAAGGTGCGGATCAGCTGCGCCTTCCAGCCGTTCCACACCCCCGGACCGACGCCGCGGATGTCTGCGGTGGTGAGGATGGTAAGCAGCTTCATCTGCTCCACGGTCTCGACCACCGCGGCGAAGTTCTCGATGGTCTTGCGGTCGGACAGATCGCGCGACTGCGCCACCGTCGACATCACGAGATGCTGCTCGATCAGCCACGCCACCAGCTCGGTGTCGGCGGCGCTGAATCCGAATCGTGGGCACAGCCGCCGCGCCACCTTGGCGCCGGCGGTGGAGTGATCCTCGGGCTGGCCCTTGGCGATGTCGTGCAGCAGCACCGCGACGTACAGCACCGCGCGATGATCGGGGCGGATCTTGCGCATCAGTTCGGACGACAGCATGAACTCGTCGTTGCCGCCGCGCTCGATCTCCTGAAGATTGCCGACGCAGCGCAGCAGGTGCTCGTCCACCGTGTAGCTGTGGTACATGTTGAACTGCATCATCGACACGATGCGGCCGAAGGCGCGGATGAAGCGGCCGAGCACGCCGGTCTCGTTCATTCGCCGCAGCACCGGCTCGGCGTTGTCGGAGGTCAGGATCTCGACGAACAGCCGGTTGGCTTCGGGATTGTCGCGGAGCTGCGGCGTGATCAGCGACAGCGAGCGCGTCACGATCCGCATCGCGTCGGGGTGGAAGGCGAGGCTGTTCTTCTGCGCCAGCCGGAAAATCCGGATGAGATTGACCGGATCGTGCTTGAACACGTCCGGCACCGCCAGATTGATTCGGTTGTTGTCGATGACGAAGTCGTCGCTCTCCGGCACCCGGCGGCGCTTGGCGGCGGGCCGCAGCCGCGCCATCATCCGGGTCAGCGCCGGCGCCGCCTTGGCCTGCTGATCCTCCAGCTTGGCGCACAGGATCGCGGTCAGGTTGCCGACTTCCTTGGCGATCAGGAAGTAGTGCTTCATGAAGCGCTCGACGTCCTGCATCCCCGGATGCGAGGTGTAGCCGAGCCGCACCCCGATCTCGCGCTGCAGGTCGAACGACAGCCGGTCTTCGGCGCGCTTGGTCACGAAGTGGATGTTGCAGCGGACCGACCACAGGAAGTCTTCGCAGCGGCGGAAGGTCCGGAGTTCGGCGGGATCGAACACGCCGCGCTCCGACAGCTCGCTGGTCTCGCGCACCCGGTAGACGTATTTGGCGATCCAGAACAGCGTGTGCAGGTCGCGCAGCCCGCCTTTGCCGTCCTTGACGTTGGGCTCGACCAGATAGCGCGACTGGCCGGAGCGGCGGTGGCGCTCCTCGCGCTCGGCCAGCTTGGCGGCGACGAATTCGGCCGCAGTGCCCTCGACCACGTCCTTGTCGAAGCGCTCGACCAGCTCGGCGTACAGCGCCTCGTCGCCGGCCAGGAACCGCGTCTCCAGGATCGCGGTGCGGATCGTCATGTCGGCGCGCGCCTGGCGGATGCACTCGTCGACCGAACGGGTGGCGTGGCCGACCTTCAGGCCGATGTCCCACAGACAGTACAGGATGACTTCGGCGACCTGCTCGCCCCAGGCGGTCTGCTTGTAGGGCAGGATGAACAAGAGATCGATGTCGCTCTCCGGCGCCATCAGGCCGCGGCCGTAGCCGCCGGTCGCCACCACCGTCATGCGTTCGGAGCTGGATGGCGTCGGGGAGTTGTAAAGGTACTCAGTTGCGGCGTTGAACAGTAGCCGGATGATCGTGTCCTGGACGAAACACAGTCGCTCGGCGCAGCGCCGGCCGTGGCGATCGCGCAGCAACTGCGCCTCGGCCTCGGCGCGGGCTTTCGCCAGTTCCGCCTTCATCAGCATTGCCAACGCAGTGCGGAACGCCGCGTCGTTGCCGGCGTGTTTCTCGGCCAGCGCGGCGATCTCGGCGGCGACCCGGGCGCTGTCGAAACGCTCGTCGGCGGCGGGGCGGGAAGGTGACACGACTTTGTCCATAGCTGTTTCCGGATATCGGACGGCACCGCTGCTGTCACGGAATTCCGCGTGCGGGCGAGCGGCGGCACCACCCGGCCCCGCCAGCATAGGCGCCTGCAACGGATTGTGACGATGGGATTTTCGTCAGGTTTCGCGAATTCTCCTTCTCATCTTCGCGAGCTTGTGAGAGAGGGGAACGCCGCTCCCGCGCCGGCGGGGTACAACCTGCCGAAAGCGCACGATGTCCAGCAAAGTCTCCCCGCTCGCTCCCACCGACGTTCCCGCCATGCCGATGATCGCCGGCGTGCGCCTCGCGACCGCCGCGGCCGGCATCCGCTACAAGGGCCGCACTGACGTGCTGCTGGTCGAGATGGAGAAGGGCACCACGGTCGCCGGGGTGTTCACCACCTCGAAATGCGCCTCGGCTCCGGTGGAATGGTGCCGCGACAAGCTGAAGGGCGGTAGCGCCCGGGCCCTGGTGGTCAACTCCGGCAACGCCAACGCGTTCACCGGCAAGTCCGGCAAGCAGGCGACCGCGCTGACCGCGCAGCTCGCCGCCAAGGCGGTCGGCTGCAAGCCGGCCGAAGTGTTCCTGGCCTCGACCGGGGTGATCGGCGAGCCGATCGACGCCACCAAGTTCGACGGCGTGCTCGACGCGCTGGCGCTCGATGCCGGCCCGGACGGCTGGATGGACGCCGCCAAGGCGATCATGACCACCGACACCTTCCCGAAGGTCGCGACCGCCACCGTCAAGCTCGGCAAGGCCAAGGTGACGATCAACGGCATGGCCAAGGGCGCCGGCATGATCGCGCCCGACATGGCGACGATGCTGTCGTTCATCTTCACCGACGCGCCGCTGTCGGCGTCCTGCCTGCAGGCGCTGCTCAAGGCCGGCGTCACCGACACCTTCAATGCCGTCACCATCGACGGTGACACCTCGACCTCCGACACGCTGTTGGCGTTCGCCACCGGCGCGGCCGCCGAAAACGGCGCGCCGAAGATTTCGCGCGCCTCCGATCCGCGGCTGAAGGCGTTCGTCAAGGCGTTCAACGCGGTGCTGGCCGATCTCGCCGAGCAGGTGGCGCGCGACGGCGAAGGCGCCCGCAAGCTGGTCGAGATCATCGTCGAAGGCGCCAAGACCAAGGTCTCGGCCCGCAAGATCGCGCTGTCGATCGCCAATTCGCCGCTGGTCAAGACCGCGATCGCCGGTGAGGACGCCAATTGGGGCCGGGTGGTGATGGCGGTCGGCAAAGCCGGCGAGCCGGCCGATCGCGACAAGCTGTCGATCTCGTTCAACGGTATCCGCGTGGCGAAAGCCGGCGCGCGCGATCCGTCCTACAACGAGAAGGAAGTCTCGGCCGAGATGAAGAAGCCGGTGATTCAGATCAAGGTCGCCCTCGGCCTCGGCAAAGGCCGCGACCGGGTGCTGACCTGCGACCTCACCAAGGAATACGTCGCGATCAACGGCGACTACCGGTCGTGATCGGCGGGGCCTTCAGGCGGTCCAATGTGAAAGCGGCGTCGCCACACCTCCAGCCGTCATCGCCCGCGCAGGCGGGCGACCCAGTACGCCGTGCCGCTCGTGGTTTTTCGCAAGCGCTCTGGAATACTGGATGCCCCGCCTTCGCGGGGCATGACGCCGGGAGTGTTGTCGGCGTCGTGCGTCCCATCGGGGGCGCGGCATGAACCTCCTGCTCGTCGTCGCCGTGGCGCTGATCGATGCCGACAATCGCGTGCTGATCGCGCAGCGGCCGAAGCACAAGCAGCTCGGCGGCTTGTGGGAGTTTCCCGGCGGCAAGCTCGATCCCGGCGAGCGCCCGGAGGCGGCGCTGATCCGCGAGCTCGACGAAGAGCTCGGCATCACCGTGAAAGAAGCGTGCCTCGCGCCGCTGACCTTCGCCAGCCATGCCTACGAGGACTTTCACCTGCTGATGCCGCTGTATGTCTGCCGGCGCTGGGAAGGCCTGGCGATGCCGCGCGAGGGCCAGGAGCTCGCCTGGGTCCGGGCCAACAAGCTGCGCGACTACCCGATGCCACCGGCGGACCTGCCGCTGATCCCGCCGCTGATCGAATTGCTGATGTAAAATCCGAGGAGTCATGCGCGGGCTTGACCCGCGCATCCATCATCTTGCGAAGAGGGATGGATCGCCGGGTCGAGCCCGGCGATGACCGAGATAGACAAAAGCAAGAGCCTGAAACGGGGGCAGGCTGTTCAGCGCTTTCCCTTCACCGCCTCTTCCAAACTCACCTTCGCCGAGCCGCGCTTCAGCGGCTGCTGCTGGCTTTCGTGCGGGGACCAGCCGGACAGCCATACGATCTCGAAGGTGGCGCGGATGCGGCCGTCGGGGTCGCTGAAGCGGTCGGCGTAAATCTGGGCCATGCGGCTTAGCGTGGCGCGGCGCAGCGGCGTCTTGCGGCGTTCGATCAGCACGTTGGTGGCGCCCATCCGCCGCAGATCCTGCATCAGTGCGAACGCATGGTCGTAGCGCACCACGACGCGGTCGACGTCGGTGACCGGCAGCGCGAAGCCGGCGCGCTGCAGCAGTGCGCCGAGATCGCGCAAATCCGCGGCCGGCGCGACCCGCGGCGACACCCCGCCTTCGATCTCGGCCTCGGCTGCGGCGAACGCCTGGCGCAGCTCGGTCAGGGTGTCGCCGCCGGTCAGCGCGGCGAGGAACAGGCCGTCCGGCTTCAGCGCACGGCGAAGCTGCGCCAGTACGCCCGGCAGGTCGTTGGCGAATTGCAGCGCCAGCGCCGATACCACGAGGTCGAGCGAGTCCGGCGCGAACGGCAGCGCTTCGCTGCCGGACGGGTCGATGGCGACGTGAACGAGGTCGGGAAACCGCTGCAGCGTCAGTTCGCCGGGCGTCCAAAGATCGGCGGTGGCGGTGAACTCGCGCAGCACCGCGTGCAGCCGTTCGTCCATCTCGTCGGCAACGCGGTCGAGCAGGAAGCGCACCGGCCCGAGCGCCGCGGCGCGCTGCAGCCGGGCCGCCAGCACGCGGCGCTCGAACAGGATCGGCGTCAAGTCAGGCATGGCAGATCAAATCGTCGAGCCGCGATCAGTTCAGCTTGGAGGCCGCGGCGGGGCTCTGCTGCGAGGCTTCGAACATCTTCAGCACCGCATCCAGCGCGTTGCGCAAGTGCAGCGCGCCGGCCTGGCTGCAGCGCAGCCGCGCGGTGGTGACGAACTTGACCTCGACCGAGCCGTCCGTCAGCGGATTCAGGGTGCGCGCCGCCAGCTCGACTTCGACGCCGTTGGCGATCACCCCGTGCGCCGGGGCGATGTCGAAATACACGTGCGGCGCGGTCGGAATGTCCAGATAGGTGATGTCGGCGGACTTGTCGGTGGGCTCGGACACGGCGATCTCCCGAATGAGGATTCGCCGGGTGTTGTGCGCTTTTTCGGCGGCTGGCACTACAGGGTTATTGGCCTTGACGGTTGTGATGTGTGCGCTAGTTTCGCGTTATGCGTGCAGACGCGATCGATCGGGTCCGGGGGCTGGGTGGCTATATCGCCGCAACCCGGGGGCTGCGCCGGATGTGGTCGCGCGCCGTCCGGGCTGCGCTCGATCTGGCGCTGCCGACGCTGTGCGTCGCCTGCCGCGAGCCGGTCGCCGGCGACGGCCTGTGTGCGCGCTGCTGGGCGCAACTGTCGTTCATCGCGCCGCCCTATTGCGAGAAGCTCGGAATCCCGTTCGTCTATGATCCCGGGCCCGGGATGCTGTCGATGCAGGCGATCGCCGACCCGCCGGCCTACGCCCGCGCCCGCGCCGCGGTCCGCTACGACGACATCGCCAAGGCGCTGGTGCACGGCCTGAAGTTCCACGACCGCACCGATCTGGCCCCGACGATGGGGCGTTGGATGGCCCATGCCGGGCGGCCGCTGCTGGCCGACGCCGACCTGCTCGTACCGGTGCCGCTGCATTGGCGCCGCGGTTTCTCGCGCCGCTATAACCAGTCCGGCGCGCTGGCCAGGGTGATCGGCAGGCAGGCCAAGCTGCCGGTCGCCGTCGAGGCTTTGCAGCGGGTGCGGCCGACCGCACATCAGATCGGGTTGTCGCGGTCCGAGCGGGCCGCCAATGTGCAGGGGGCGTTCAAGGTTCCGGCGGACCGCAAGGCCGAGATCCAGGGACGGCGGATCGTTCTGATCGACGACGTGCTGACCTCGGGTGCCACCGTCGATGCCTGCGCCCGTGCGCTGCTGCGGGCGCGAGCGGTCTCGGTCGACGTGCTGGTCTTCGCGCGGGTTGTCGATGCGCTGAAATCCCCCATATAATCCGCTCCTTGCGCCCATCCCCGGCAACCAAACGGAGCCTGAATGCCCGCAGCGATCGAAATCTTCACCCGCCCCGGCTGCGGCTATTGCAGCGCCGCGAAATCGTTGCTGAACCGCAAAAAGGCGACGTTCACCGAATACGACGTCTATGTCGATCCGGGCTATCGGGTGAAGATGGACGAGCGCGTCGGCCCCGGCGCCACCTATCCGCAGATCTTCATCGGCGATTACCACGTCGGCGGCTGCGACGATCTCTATGCGCTCGACCGCGAGGGCAAGCTCGACGCGCTGCTCGCCGGCGAGAAGGCGGCGTCATGACCGGCGCGGTGCCGTTCAATGCCGCCCTGGTGCAGATGCGCAGCGGTCTGGCGCCGGAGCCCAACCTCGAGCAGGGCATCCGGCTGATCCGGGAGGCGGCCGCGGCCGGCGCCGACTACGTGCTCACCCCCGAGGTGAGCAACATGATGCAGCTCAACCGCCAAGCGCTGTTCGCCCAGCTCGCCGATGAAGACAGCGACGCTTCGTTGAAGGCGTATCGCGAGCTGGCGCGCGACCTGAACATCCATCTGCACATCGGCTCGCTGGCGCTGCGCGCCTCGCCGGAGCGCGCGGTCAACCGCTCGTTCCTGATCGGCCCCGACGGCACGATCCTGGCGAGCTACGACAAGATCCACATGTTCGACATCGATCTCGGCAACGGTGAGAGCTACCGGGAGTCGGCGAGCTACCAGCCGGGTGAGACCGCGGTGATCTCCGATCTGCCGTGGGGCCGGATCGGATTGACGATCTGCTACGACTTGCGGTTTCCGGCGCTGTACCGGGCGCTCGCCGAAGCCGGCGCGTCGTTCCTGGCGGTGCCGGCGGCGTTCACCAAGCCGACCGGCGAGGCGCATTGGCACGTGCTGCTGCGTGCCCGTGCGATCGAGAACGGCTGCTTCGTGTTCGCCGCGGCGCAGGGCGGCCTGCACGAGAACAAGCGCGAGACCTTCGGCCATTCGCTGATCATCGATCCATGGGGCAAGGTGCTGGCCGAGGGCGGCATCGAGCCCGGCTTCATCATGGCGCGGATCGAGCCGGACGAGGTGGCGAAAGCACGCGGCAAGATCCCGTCGCTGCAGCACGGCCGCCGCTTCACCGTCGCTGATCCGAAAGCCGGCGCCGGACATCTGCATCTGGTCCGGCCGTCATGATTCGCTACAGCCTGCGCTGCGACAAAGGCCACCTGTTCGAGAGCTGGTTTCAGAGCTCATCGGCCTACGAGTCCCAGGTCCGGCGCAAGCTCGTGAGCTGCCCGCAATGCAATTCGGTGAAGGTCGAAAAGGCGATCATGGCGCCGCAGATCGTCGGCAAGAAGGGCCGTGGCCGCGCGCCCGAGCCGGTCGCCGCCGAACCTGCCGCGGCCAACCTCCCGGTCGAGACCGCGTCCGCAGATTCGTCGACGTCGCTGCTGATGGCGCAGGAGCGCGAGCTGCGCGCCAAGCTCAAGGAACTGCGCGACCACATCGTCAAGACCGCCGACAATGTCGGCGAACGCTTCCCCGATCAGGCGCGCGCCATGCACTACGGCGATATCGAGCACCGTCCGATCTACGGCGAAGCCTCGCCGACCGAAGCCAAGGCGCTGATCGAAGAAGGCATCGAAGTGGCGCCGCTGCCGGTGCTGCCGGACGATCGGAATTGACCTCTTGGTTGTAGCTAGCCTCATGCTTTCTTTTGTCATTCCGGGGCGCGCGAAGCGCGAGCCCGGAATCCATACGCCGCAGCGTCGGTTGTGACGCGAGGCGGCTGTTACTTCGTCCACGAAGCGGGCTCAGGGGTTATGGGTTCCGGGTTCGCGCTTCGCGCGCCCCGGAACGACGAGCGAGAGGTTTGGGTGCCAAGTAGCTCGCTGGAGACGCCACTGTGAACCCAGATACCCTGCTCACTTGGCAATTCTGGGCGGTGCTGTCGGCGGTGTTCGCGGCGCTGACGGCGATCTTTGCCAAGGTCGGCGTGACGGACATCAATTCGGATCTCGCCACTTTCATCCGGACCGTGGTGGTGCTCGTGGCGCTCGGCGGGTTGCTGGCGGCGACCGGAAAGCTGGTCACGGACGGGCCGATCAGCGGCAAGACCTGGCTGTTCCTGATCCTGTCCGGGCTGTGCACCGGGGCGTCGTGGCTGTGTTACTTCCGGGCGCTGAAGCTCGGGCCGGCCAGCCTGGTGGCGCCGATCGACAAGCTCAGCGTGGTGCTGGTGGTGGTGTTCGGCGTGCTGTTTCTCGGCGAGCGGCCGTCGGGTACGGAGTGGATCGGCATCGCGCTGATCGCCGCCGGCGCGGTGATCATCGCGCTGAAGTAATCACACCGCGACCAGCAGCGCGACGCCGAGCACGATCAGGACGATGCCGATGATCTCGCGTGGCGCCACCGGCTGCTTGAACGAGTAGTAGGCTACGGCCTGCGCGAACAGCACCTCGATCAGCGCCAAAGTGCGGACATTGGCGGCGGCAGTGAGCGCAAACGCCAGGAACCAGAACTGCGATGCCGCCGCGCCAATGAAGCCGGCCAGCATCGACGGTCGCCATAGCCGCAGGATGTCGCGCAGCACCTGCGGCGCCCGCGCCAGCAGATAGATCGTCAGGACCAGAGTCTGCACTCCGAGCGCGAACACCAGGGTGAAGGTCGCGGCGGTGACGAAGGTCACGTCCGGCACCACGATGATCGCGCCGCGAAACCCGACCGCCGACAGCGCAAAGGCCGCGGCGGCGCCAAGGCCCAGCAGCGTCGGCCGGAGGCTGACGAGGCCGCGGGCGGCGCCCGGGCGCAGCGCTGTGACGACGACGCCGACGGTCGCGATCAGGATCGCCACGACCTTCCACAGGTTCAGGTGATCGCCGAGAAACACGAAGCCGAAGATCGCGGTCTGGATCGCCTCGGTCTTCAGATACGCGGTGGTGACGACGAACGAGCGTTCGTTCATCGCCGCCAGCATCATCCCGGTGGCGGCGATCTGCGACAGCGCGCCGAGCAGCAGCCACGGCCAGAATTCGAGACCCGGCCAAGTTACGCTGTCCCCGGTCGCCGCGATCACGCCGGCGAAGAACAGCAGCGAGAACGGGAAGCCGAACAGGAACCGGATATTGGTGGCGCCCCAGGTGCCGAGAGGTCCGGTCAGCGAACGCTGCATCGCGTTGCGCGCGACCTGGCCGAGCGCAGCGACGAGCGTGAAGGGAATCCAGAGTGAGGCGACGGTGAACATGGCACGGGTGGCAGAAGGGACGCCGCACCCTCGGCGATCGGGTCCGCCGCGGTCAACCGGAACCGGCTCATGCCTGCATTGCGGGATGCCGGTTTGCCGCTACACTCTGCGAGCAGGTCGCACGGATGATCGTCGCAACGGCTTCCGAGGGAGCATCGCATGGCGCGGACCTTGAAGTGGATCGTGGCGGTGGTGGTTGCCGCGGTGGGATCGGCAGCGGCGGCATCGGCGCAGGACGGCTTCCGCGGCAGCGAATGTCTGGCGATGGCCAGCGCACCGCCCCGGGCGACGCCGGTCAGCCTGCGCCGGACCGCCGCGACCGAGCAGGTGCTGATCACCTATCGCGGCCACTCCACCTACACGATCGAAACCCCGGGTGGCGTGATGATCGCCACCGACTACAGCGGCAGCTACGAAACCGGCCGCGTTCCCGACGTCGTCACCATGAACCGGGCGCATTCCACCCACTACACGCTGGCCCCCGATCCGGCGATCGCCCACGTGCTGCACGGCTGGGGCGAGAACGGCGAGGCGGCGCGCGTCCGGTTGCGGGTCGGCGACGCGATGATCCGCAACGTGACCACCGACATCCGCCGTTTCCGCTTCGACGACGGTTCCGGCGGCATGATCAAGGACGGCAATTCGATCTTCATCTTCGAGGTCGCCGGGCTGTGCATCGGCCATCTCGGCCATCTGCACACTACGCTCGACGACAGCCACATCGCCGCGATCGGCCGGCTCGACATCGTGATGGTGCCGATCGACGGCAGCTACACGCTGTCGCTCGAAGGCATGTCGGATATCACCCGGCGCCTGCGCGCATCGGTAGTGTTGCCGATGCACCGCTTCATGACGCCGCTGGAGGATTTCATGCAGCGGATCGGCGCGTCCTTCGCGATCGATCAACGCAGCGAGCGCAGCTTGCGGATCTCGCGCGACGCTCTGCCGAGCGTGCCGACGGTGATCATTTTGAAGGGTGTGTGAGGATCGTAGGGTGGGTCAGGCGCGTAGCGCCGTAACCCACCATCTTCGGAACCGCGATGTGGAATCGGTGGGTTACGCGCTGAGCGCTAACCCATTCCACGGATTTCTACGGCGCCGGCTCGGCGACCATCATGTAGTTGACGTCCATGTCGGGTGACAGCTTCCAGCGGTCGGCGAGCGGATTGAACACCAGGCCGGACTGCTCGGTGACGGTGAGCTTGAGCCGGTTGAGGTGCTGCTCGAGCTCGGCCGGGGTGACGAACTTGTCCCATTGATGGGTGCCGCGCGGCAGCCAGCGCATCACATATTCGGCGCCGACGATGGCGAGCGCGAAGCTCTTCCAATTGCGGTTCAGAGTCGCCACAACCATCATGCCGGTGGGCTTCATCAGCGCCGCGCAGCGCGACAGGAACGCGCCGACGTCGGTGACGTGCTCGATCACCTCCATCGCCAGCACGATGTCGAACCGCTCACGCGGGTCGATCTCCTCGACCATGACGTTGCGGTAGTCGATCGACAGATGCGACTTGTCGGCGTGCAGCTTGGCGGCCGCAATGTTGGTGGCGGAGGGGTCGATTCCGATCACCTGGGCGCCGAGCCGGGTGAACGGCTCGCACAGCAGGCCGGCGCCGCAGCCGATATCCAGCATCCGCAGACCTTCGAGGCAGCTCAGGCTCTTGGCATTTCGCTCGAATTTGCGGCAGGCGGCATCGCGGATGAAGCTGATCCGCAGCGGGTTGATCCGGTGCAGCGGCGCCATCCGCCCCGTGGGGTCCCACCACTCGGCCGACAGTTTGGAAAATTTCGCGATCTCGGCCGGATCGACGGTCGAGGCCGGCTGGCTCGGGGACTCGGGTTGCAGTGCCATGGGGTGAGCGGTGCTCCTCAATGTCCTTGCCTCTCCGCCCGGCGAGCGACGGGCGGGTTGCGCCAGTTCCGCAGCCGTAACGCCCTTGCTTGCCCGAAACCGCGACGCTGTGTATACGCGCCACGCGGCTCCCGCCTGACGGATTCCGCGCCATCAATACTCGTTGTCTCCAAGGATTGCACTATTCGTCATGGGCCGGCTGGTGATGAAATTCGGCGGCACGTCCGTCGCCAATATCGAGCGCATCCAGAACGTCGCGCGCCATGTCAAACGCGAGGTCGACGCCGGCCACGAGGTGGCCGTGGTGGTGTCGGCGATGTCCGGCAAGACCAACGAGCTGGTGGCCTGGTGCACCGAAGCCTCGCCGCTGCACGACGCCCGCGAATACGACGCGGTCGTGGCGTCCGGCGAACAGGTGACGTCGGGGCTTCTTGCAATTGCGCTGCAATCGCTCGGTATTCAGGCCCGGTCCTGGCAGGGCTGGCAGATCCCGATCCGCACCAGCGACGCCCATGCCTCGGCCCGGATCGTCGAGATCGACGGCAGCGAAATCATCAAGCGCTTCGCCGAGCGCAAGGAAGTGGCGGTGATCGCCGGTTTCCAGGGCATCCATGCCGAGACCGGCCGGATCACCACGCTCGGCCGTGGCGGCTCCGACACTTCGGCGGTGGCGATCGCGGCGGCGCTGAGGGCCGATCGCTGCGACATCTACACCGATGTCGACGGCGTCTATACGACCGATCCGCGGGTGGTGCCGAAGGCGCGCCGGCTCGACAAGGTGTCGTTCGAGGAGATGCTGGAGCTGGCCTCGCTCGGCGCCAAGGTGCTGCAGGTCCGCTCGGTCGAACTCGGCATGGTCCACAACATGCCGATCTTCGTCCGCTCCAGTTTCGACAAGCCCGAAGATATCGATCCGCACGGCACGCCGCCGGGCACGCTGATCAGCAGCGAGGAGGACTCCATGGAGAACCACGTCGTCACCGGCATCGCCTTTTCCAAGGACGAGGCGCAGATTTCGGTGCGCCGGATCGAGGACAAGCCGGGCGTGGCGGCGTCGATCTTCGGGCCGCTGGCGGATGCCAACATCAACGTCGACATGATCGTGCAGAACGTCTCCGAAGACGGCAAGACCACCGACCTGACCTTTACGGTGCCGGCCGCCGACTTCGCCCGCGCCAAGCAGACCATCACCTCGGCGCAGGACAAGATCGGCTATGCCCGCTTCGACAGCGAGACCGACGTCGCCAAGGTGTCGGTGATCGGCTCGGGGATGCGCAGCCACGCCGGCGTCGCCGCCCAGGCTTTCGCCGCGCTCGCGGCGCGCAACATCAACATCCGCGCCATCACCACCTCGGAAATCAAGTTCTCGGTGCTGATCGATGCGGCCTACACCGAACTCGCGGTGCGGACGCTGCATACGCTCTATGGGCTGGATCAAGTTTAGAACAATTTTTCGGTGATTTGAGATCGCGCGCGGCGGCCGACGCCAGCTCGGCTGGCAGGCGTTTTGCTTGGCAAATCAAGCCTCAATTCGCTATACGGCCTGAGCGGCGGGACGTGCCGGCCGGCCGGCTGGCAATGCCGGCTTTGTTGCGTCGCGAAGGTTCGGCTAGGGACATTCGAGGCCTCGTGCTGCCGCTCGTAGGTGCGCGAAGCCCGCCGTGCCGAGCCCTCGGCTCGGGTTCGGATCAACGCCGAACCGTGAAGGTTTTTAGAGCTTTTCCGCTGGCGCTGCGGCGCGCCCGAGGGCAAGGCTCGCAGAGGAGATTGCGACCCATGCGGAGCACGTCGGGCGGCCCCCGCGTCTTGCTGAGACGGCTCCGCGAAACCATGGCGGAGCAGGTCTCCGCGCAGGAGCGCCTCGACAAGATCGTGGTGCTGATCGCTGCCAACATGGTGGCCGAGGTGTGCTCGGTCTATGTGCTGCGGATCGACAACACCCTCGAGCTCTACGCCACCGAAGGCCTGAATCGCGAGGCGGTGCACCGCACCGTGCTGAACGCGCATGAAGGCCTGGTCGGTCTGGTCGCCTCGGAGGCGACGCCGCTGAACCTGTCGGATGCGCAAAGCCATCCGGCGTTTTCATTCCGGCCCGAGACCGGCGAAGAAATCTACCACTCGTTCCTCGGCGTGCCGATTCTCCGCGCCGGCAATACGCTCGGTGTGCTTGTGGTGCAGAACCGCGCCAAGCGCACCTATGTCGAGGAAGAAGTCGAGGCGCTGCAGACCACCGCGATGGTGCTCGCCGAGATGATCGCCTCGGGCGAATTGTCGGCGCTGGCGCAGCCCGGCGCCGAGCCGGCGGCGCGGCACTCGATCCACAAGACCGGCGCGGTGCTATCGGACGGCATCGCGCTCGGCCATGTCGTGCTGCACGAGCCGCGCGTCGTCATCACCAATTACATTGCCGAAGACCTGCCGAAGGAAATCAAGCGGCTCGACACCGCGCTGGCGAAGCTGCGCGCCGACCTCGACCGGATGCTGGAGCGCGGCGACTTCGCCGAAGGCGGCGAACATCGCGACGTCCTCGAAGCCTATCGGATGTTCGCCAACGACCACGGCTGGTCGCACAAGCTGCACGAGGCGGTCGCCACCGGTCTCACCGCCGAAGCCGCGGTCGAGCGCGTGCAGTCTGACACCAGGGCGCGGATGCTGCGCTCGACCGATCCGTATTTGCGCGACCGGCTGCACGATCTCGAAGACCTCGGCCACCGGCTGATGCGCCAGCTGGTCGGCCAGGATCATGCGCCGTCGCGCGAGCAGCTGCCCGACAACGCCATCCTGATCGCCCGCTCGATGGGCCCGGCGGCGCTGCTCGACTACGACCGCAAGCGGCTGCGCGGCCTGGTGCTGGAGGAAGGCACCGCCAATTCCCACGTCTCGATCGTGGCGCGGGCGCTTGGAATCGCCGCGGTCGGCGAGGTGCCGAACGCGCCAGGCATCGCCGATCCGGGCGACGCCATCATCGTCGACGCCACCTCGGGCTCGATCTATGTGCGGCCGTCGGCGGAGATCGAATCGGCCTATGCCGAGCGGGTGCGGTTCCGCGCCCGGCGTCAGGCTCAATATTCGGCGCTGCGCGACCTGCCTTGCGTCACCAAGGACGGTCAGCCGATCGACCTGATGATCAATGCCGGCCTGACCATCGACCTGCCGCATATCGAAGACACCGGCTCGTCCGGCATCGGCCTGTTCCGAACCGAACTGCAATTCATGGTCGGGCAGAGCCTGCCGCGCTCGTCCGATCAGCTGGCGCTGTATCGCGCCGTGCTCGACGCTGCCGGCAGCAAGCCGGTGACCTTCCGCACCCTCGACATCGGCGGCGACAAGGCGCTGCCCTATATGGAGACGGTGGTCGAGGAGAATCCGGCGCTGGGCTGGCGCGCGATCCGGCTCGGGCTCGACCGGCCCGGCCTGCTGCGCAGCCAGATCCGCGCGCTGCTGCGCGCCGCCGCCGGGCGCTACCTGCGGGTGATGTTTCCGATGATCTCGGAGGTTGCCGAGTTCGACGCCGCCAAGACCATCGTCGAACGCGAGCTGACCTATCTGCGCCAGCACGGCCACACCCTTCCGGAACGGGTCGACGTCGGCACCATGCTGGAAGTGCCGGCGCTGCTGTATCAGCTCGACGAGCTGTTCAAGCGTGCCGACTTCGTCTCGGTCGGCTCCAACGACCTGTTCCAGTTCCTGTTCGCGGTCGATCGCGGCAACTCGAAAGTGTCAGAGCGGTTCGACACGCTGTCGGCGCCGATCCTGCGGGCGCTGCGCGACATTGTCCGCAAAGCGCGGGCGGCGAAGCGCTCGCTGTCGCTGTGCGGCGAGATGGCGTCGCAACCGCTGGCGGCGCTGGCGCTGATCGCGATCGGCTACCGCTCGCTGTCGGTCTCGGCGCTGGCGCATGGTCCGGTGAAGGCGATGATTCTCGGTCTCGACCTCGCCAAGGCCGAGGCGATGATCGGCCCGCTGCTCGACGCGCCGGCCGGCAGCGTGTCGATCCGCGATCAGCTGACCGCATTCGCCGAGGCGCATCAGCTCGCCTTGTAGCGACGCGGCTGCTGTTGCCCGCTTCGCCGTTTCCGCGTTGATCCGAGATCGTCCATGTCCACACTGCCCGAAGCCAAGCTCGACATCCTCCTCGCGCATCACGCCGCGCTCGAAGCGCAGTTGATGGGCCAGGTCGGCGCCGAGGACTACGTCCGCATCACCCGCGAGTTGTCGGAGCTGAATCCGCTGGTCGAGGCGGTGAAGAGCTATCGCCAGGTCCGCGACGAGCTCGGCGAGATCGATGAACTGCTGGAGGATCCGGCGACCGAGCCGGAGATGCGGACCATGGCCGAGGCCGAGCGCGATGCGCTCGACGCCCATCGCGACGAACTGATCCAGCAGATCCGCATCGCGCTGCTGCCGAAGGACGCGATGGACGAGCGTAACGTGATGCTGGAAATCCGCGCCGGCACCGGCGGCGACGAGGCGTCTTTGTTCGCCGGCGACCTGTTCCGGATGTACGAGAAGTTCGCGGGCTTGCAGGGCTGGAGCGTCGAGGTGATCTCGGCGAGCGAAGGCACGGTGGGCGGTTTCAAGGAAATCATCGCCGAGGTGAAGGGCCGCGGCGCGTTCGCCAAGCTGAAGTTCGAATCCGGCGTGCATCGGGTTCAGCGCGTGCCCGACACCGAAACGCAGGGGCGCATCCACACCTCGGCCGCGACCGTCGCGGTGCTGCCGGAGGTCGAGGACGTCGACGTCGACATCAAGCAGGAGGACCTGCGGATCGAGACGATGCGGGCGCAGGGCGCCGGCGGTCAGCACGTCAACAAGACCGAATCGGCGATCCGGATCACCCATCTGCCGACCGGCATCGTGGTGATGATGCAGGACAGCCGATCCCAGCACAAGAACCGCGCCTCGGCGATGAACATCCTGCGGTCGCGGATTTACGACGCCGAACAGCAACGGCTCGACGCGGCGCGGTCCGCCGAGCGCAAGGCGAAGGTCGGCTCCGGCGATCGCTCCGAACGCATCCGCACCTACAACTTCCCGCAGGGCCGCGTCACCGATCACCGGATCAATCTGACGTTGTACAAGCTGCCGCAAGTGATCGCCGGCGAAGCATTGGGCGAACTGATCGACGCGCTCACCACCGAGCACCAGGCAGCGCAGCTCGCCGAGCAGGGCAACGCAGCGTGAGCGACGCGCCGACGGTCGCGTCCGCGCGTCGTCGTCTCGCCCGGCAGTTTCAGGACGCGGCGATCGAGTCCGCTGCGCTCGATGCCAGGTTATTGGTCGGCGAGGTCACCGGGCTCGATCTCACCGGGCTGATTACGCAAGCCGACCGCGTACTGACGCATCAGCAGATCGAGCGGCTGCAGTCGTTCGCAGCCCGGCGGCTTGGCGGCGAGCCGGTGGCCCGCATCCTCGGGATGCGCGAGTTCTGGGGACTGCCGTTCGAGTTGTCGGCCGACACGTTGGTGCCGCGGCCGGACACCGAGACGGTGGTCGAGGCAACACTCGCTTTTCTCGCCGAACGAGGTGCAGCCGCGCCGCGGATTCTCGATATCGGCACCGGCAGCGGCGCGATCCTGCTGGCGCTGCTCTACGAACGGCCCGATGCCGTCGGCGTCGCGACCGACATCAGCCTTGGCGCGCTTCGCACTGCACGCTGCAACGCGCAGCGCCTCGGTCTTGCCGATCGCGTCTGCTTCGTCGCCTGCGACTACACTGCGGCGCTGCGCGGCCCTTTCGACCTGATCGTCTCCAATCCGCCGTATATTCCAGGTACTGAGATTGCGGCGCTCGACCGCGAGGTGCGGGAGCACGATCCGCGCCGGGCGCTGGACGGCGGCGCCGACGGGCTGGACGCCTACCGGAAAATCATCCCCGAATCGGTCCGGCTGCTGCAACCAGACGGCGCGCTGACGGTTGAAATCGGACAGGGCCAGGAGGCCGACGTGAGCGCCCTGATGCAGGCTGCGGGGTTAACCGTCTCCGACCCGTTCCGGGCTGATTTGTCAGGGATTTTCCGGTCCGTGACCGGGCGTCTCGCAGTCGCGTGATATCGGAACAAATTGCAAAAAACCGCTTGGAATATCGACCGAGAGCGACTACGTTCCGCACCAGATATCGGTCAGAGCGGCTGGCCCCGCGGTGCAGCGGGGATCTGTTGTTCTCTACGAGAGCCCCTGACCGAAAGGGTTCCATAGTGCGGTTTCGATCAAGCGCGATAGGCCGGTAGCCGCGCAGCTTTCGACCGCAAAGCGAACGAAAGCCTGAACGATTCACGCTTGAAGACCTCACGCGCGAGAAGCTGAGCCTCGTTGCACAGGCTCATTGAGTTGGTCTGGCTGGGCGCGGCACGACGGCCCGCCGGAGTTGGGGAACGCGTCTTTGTTGAGCGCGACATACGGCACTAAGCGACCACAGACTGAAGGACTGTTCGAAGAGGCGTAGTGTGACCTGCGTCAGGCGCAGCCATGCCTTGCAAAAGAGGTTCGGTAAGAAGGTAGGACATGAGAAACGGGCAGAACAATAAGCGGCTGCGTAACCGGAATAACGGCGGCAATAACAACAACAATCGACGCGGCCAGAATCCGATGACCCGGGTGTTCGAATCGAACGGTCCCGATATCAAGATCCGCGGCACCGCTTCTCACATCGCCGAGAAATACGTCCAGCTCGCCCGCGACGCCCGCTCCTCGGGCGATCCTGTCGCGGCTGAAAACTACTATCAGCACGCCGAGCACTACTTTCGGCTGATCGCAGCGGCCCAGGAGCAGTTTCGGCAGAATCAGCCGCAGCCGCGGATTGACAACGACACGCTGGACACCGACGACGGCGAAGACGGCGAGTTTTCCAATTTCGGCGCCGAGCCCGGCTTGGTGCCGGTGCAGCAGGCGCAACCGTTTCAACCGCGCGAGCAGCCGCAGCCTTACCAGCCGCGCGAGCAGCCGCAGCCGCGCGAGCATCGCCCCCAGCCGCAATTCGTTCCGCGCGAGCAGCCGCAGCCGATCGCGGAGGGCGTCGACCGCCTGCCGTCCTTCATCACCGGGCCGCAGCCGGCGCTCGGCCCCAACGCTTTCGATGCCAATGGCGGCGGCGAGCGGTTTCCGCCGCGCCGTCGGCGCCGTCCGCGCGGCGAGCCCGCCGCGGCACAGGCCGCCGCCCCGGCGCCGTCGGGTGAGGATGCCGGCGCCGGCGAGTAAGCCGCCGCGAACGGTCATCGAAGCTCGATCACGTCAGATGAGGCCGCGCCATGGGTGCGGCCTTCGTCGTTCCGGGCGCCTTGTCGGGTTCAGGGACGCAGTACCGGCGGCGCATCCGGCTGATCGGCCTGCAGCGGCGTCGGGGACGGCACCAGCGACGGCTCAAGAGATGGGATCAGCCGGATCCGTTCGCGCTTGACCGGCTGGGCCCGCACCACCTGCTTGGTGGCTTCGACCACATGCACGCCGGCGAACGGCAGGGAAGTGGCCGCGCCGATCCGCTCCCAGGCCGGTGCCGAACGCAGCAGCCAGCCCTGTGCCAGCGGCGGCACGAACAGCGCCTCGCTCCAGGCGGTGGGTGTGAACCAAGTCCGCCGCAACAGGTCGGCGACCTGCGAGCGCGAATAGGGGCGGCCGTGTCCGAACGGATTGTTGTCGAGCCGCGCCCAGACGCCGCGGCGATTGGGCACCACCGCCAGCAGTCGCCCGGTCGGCGCCAGCACCCGCCACACCTCCCGCAAGAGACGCTCGGGATCGTCCGACATCTCCAGCGCGTGCACCAGCAGGATGCGGTCGAGCGCGGCGTCCGGCAGCGGCAGCGCGTGCTCGTCGACCAGGCTGGAGAGCGTCGACCGCGCAGTCGGCCATTTCAGCACACCCTGGGCAGCCGGCATGAAGGCGATGCAGCGCTCGCAGCGGTCGCGGAACAGGCCGAGATACGGCGTCGGATAGCCGAAGCCGAGCACGCGATCGCCGCGCGCATCCGGCCAACGAGACTGGATGCCGCGATTGATCAGCCGTCGTGCCACGATGCCGAGCCGGCTACTGTAGAACTCCCGCAGGTCGACGACGTCGATGGTCATGATGATTGTTTATCATGGCGCCGTACGGTCCGGCAAAGCTGCCCCCTGCTTGGTTTACGAGGCTGTGACCGCTTCATTTCGTCTCGGTCCGCCCCATGTTAGGATTTCGCTCTGCGTGACGCCGGCGACAGACACGGCGCCGGGCACGCTCCTGCCGCTTCCAGTTTTCCGGAGATCTCATGCCCGCCGACATCCGCATCGTTCCGTGCCTTACCGACAATTTCGGCTATCTGGTCCACGATCCGGCCACCGGTGCCACCGCCTCGATCGACGCGCCGGAAGCGGGCCCGCTGATCGCGGCGCTCGACAAAGAAGGCTGGAAGCTGACCGACATCCTGGTCACGCATCATCACGGCGATCACGTCGGCGGCATCGCCGCGTTGAAGGCCAAGTATCAGTGCCGCGTCCATGCGCCGCACGACGCCAACGCCAAGATCGCCGACGTCGACGTCCGGCTGCAGGAGGGCGATTTCGTCCGGATCGGCGATCTCACTGTGCGGGTGCTGGAAACGCCCGGCCATACCCTCGACCACATTTCCTATGTGTTCGAGGACGATCGCGCGCTGTTCGCGGCCGACACGCTGTTCTCGATCGGCTGCGGCCGGGTGTTCGAGGGCACCTACCCGATGATGTGGGAATCGCTTTTGAAGCTGCGGGCGCTGCCAGACGACTTCAGGCTGTATTGCGGCCACGAATACACCGCCTCCAACGTCAAATTCGCGCTCGGCATCGAGCCCGGCAACGCCGCCCTGCAGGCCCGCGCCAAGCAGGTCGAAACGCTGCGCGCCGAGGGCAAGCCGACGATCCCGGTGACTCTGGGCGAGGAGAAGCAGGCCAACGTGTTCCTGCGCGCCGACGTGCCGTCGGTCGCCGATGCGGTCGGTCTGTCGGGTTCGCCCGCGGCCGACGTGTTCGGCGAGCTGCGCGAGCGCAAGAACAACGGATGAACGCGATGTCGCTCAGCGCTGCCGAGGTGATCGCGCGTTTTGGTCTGCAGCCGCATCCGGAAGGCGGGCACTATCGCGAGACGTTCCGTGATCCCCGCTGCGACGCCGGCGGCCGCAGCTACTCGACGGCGATTCACTTCCTGCTGCGTGCGGGCGAACGCTCGCACTGGCACCGGATCGACGCGGTCGAGGTCTGGCACTACTACGCGGGCGCGGCGCTCACGCTGCAGATCGCCGCCGACGACGGTGCTCGCGTGGTGATGCTCGGCGCCGATCTCGGCGCCGGGCAGCAGCCGCAAGCGATCGTGCCGCCGCACGCCTGGCAGGCGGCATCGTCCACCGGAGACTGGACGTTGGTCGGCTGCACCGTCGCTCCGGGCTTCGATTTCGCCGGCTTCGAACTGGCGCCGCCGGGTTGGGAGCCGGCGACATGAAGTCACGGCGGTCGCCAACATCTCACGTCGTCCATCGTGCGCGCTGGTCGCGACTCCGTCGTTGTCGATGCCTTCCCGGCTAAGTTGGCGGTTCTGGCTTCGTCGTGGTGGAAGAGGGCGGGGAAACAGTATTCCCTGCCTTTTCTGAAGCCTCTCGGCGAGCCTTGACGGCGGCGCGCAGGGCTTTCGTTCCTTCTTCGGTCGCCTTGATGGTTTGCGCGCTCGGGTCGAACAGGATGTTGGCGATGTTGCCGCCGTCGATCATCAGGTAGTCCCAGACGCGGCGCTGCGCGGGGGTGCCGCGAAAGATATCAAGCTGCTGCCCGGTGGGAAGGTCGACGTCTGCGAAATTCATGTAGTACCGCGCGCAGTCCTTGAGGATGACGTAAGAAATCTTGCCGCCTTCGAGCATGAAGAACTCGTGCAGCCGTCCGCGATACATCAGGACCTTGTTGTCTTCCTGTGTCGTGGTCATCACGTAGACAGTCGTGATCCCGCGCCGCCGATCTCGGTCGATCAGGTCGTAAACCCATTTGTGTTTGACGAGGCCGCGTAGCGGTCCGCTCACGATTCCGACCGCCACCAGAACGCCGAGTGCGCCCCCGCATAATGTGGAGGCGATGAGATACAGCGCGGTAGGCAGCAATTTGCTGGTCACGCGATCGACCAGCTCGACGTGCGAGATGTCGGCGTATTGAGCCAACGGAGCGATGAAGGCGCTCAAGCGGAATCCAAAAGCGCTCAACGTGGAGAGAAGGACGACGTGGATTCCGATCGAGAACAGCATCGCGAGAGCGAGTTCGCTCACCGCTCCGCTTCGAATGACCTCACGGGAGACCCGTTCGTAGCTCGCGACGCCAATGAAAAAGAATATGCCGGGTAGCAGCAGGGCGACAATGGCTGCGGTCGTCCAGATCGCAGTCATTGTGCAATTGCGGCCTTACGCCGCCAGTGGCTCTGGAAGGTGATCCAGAATGTACTGAACCACGTCTTTCAAATCGGCCTCGCCGCTGGGCCCCGAGGCGCAGTTTCGAACCGCATCCTCGACAAGGCGAGCGTCACCATCGGCGATCTCGACCAGCTGGTCGAAAAGTTCCGAGCTTTTCATGGTGACGAGCATCCAACTCTCCCAACGACCCAGGAAATGCGCTTTGGACCCGATTTGTTCCTCGAACCATCGCATGTGCCGAATCGGTCTGCAAGCCGCCGCGGTCCGCATGCTCTGCTAAGCACTGGAAAATATCGTTAACGACATCGGCCTGGCGACAAAAATTTGAAGGCGCCAGCGGCCTATGGTGTCTGGTTACAGCGCACCCACCGGCGATTTCGCCAGCAGGTCGTCGACCTCGGCGCGGGTTGGGCAGGCAAAGGCGCCACCGGGGCGGGTGCATTTCAGCGCTGCGGCGGCGGAGGCGAAGCGCAGCGCGTGGGCGATGTCCTGGCCTTCGCCGAACGCCACCGTGAAGCCGCCGTGGAAGATGTCGCCGGCACCGAGGGTGTCGACCGAATGCACCGGGAACGCCGGGGTCTCGCGGAACTGCTGCTTGTCGTCGAGCCAGAGCGTGCCCTTCGGGCCGCGCGTCACCGCCACGAAGGCGTGGGTGAGGGTCGCCAGCTTCTTCAACGCCGCAGCGTCGTCGTCGGTGCCGGCAGTGGCGTGCAGCGCCTCGGCCGAACAGATCAGGTGCGAAGCCGCGGTCAGCAGGCCCTCGTTCATCGCCATCGCGTTGTCGACGTCGACCACCACCGGGATGCCGCGCCGCGTCGCCTCGGCGCACAGTGGCGTCGCGAAGCTGGAGCAGCGGCTTTCGGTGAGGATCGCGTCGCAGTCCTTCAGCAGCGTCTCGGCGTCCGGCAGCGTGACCTTCCACAGCCCGGGATCGCGGAAGGTGACGATGGTGCGTTCGCCGGTCGGATCGACCAGCACCGCCGAGATCGGCGTCACCAGCCCAGGCATGTGGACGAGGTGGTTCGAGCCGATGCCTTCCTCGCCGAGCTTGTCGAAGATGAATCGCGCCGCGGCCTCGTCGGCGTCGCCCATCGGGCCGCACATCTGAGCCTCGCCGCCGAGCCGGGCGATCCCGATCGCGGCGTTCAGCGCATTGCCGCCGCAGATTTCGCCGAACGAGCTCGCCGGCACCTTGTTGCCGCGGCCCGGCACCGCCTCGATCCGGAAGGTGAGGTCGCGCACCGGAATCCCGATGCACAGCACGCGCGGCTTGCGCTTGGCAGTTTGGCTCATGTCACGTCCTCCAGCCAGCGGCCGAGCAGATGGTGCGCGATCGCAAACGGATGCGGCCCGAACAATCCGTCGGGATGCTCGCGCTTCAGCATCTGCGCCGCCTCGTCACGGGAAAACCACCGCGCGTCTTCAAGTTCCGTCCGATCCACGGTGATGGCGTCGGTGGTGGCGGTCGCCGTGCAGGCGATCATCAGCGACGAAGGATACGGCCACGGCTGCGTCATGTAGTAACGCACGTCGGTGCACAGAATGCCGGACTCCTCGACGATCTCGCGGCGAACCGCGTCTTCGATCGTCTCGGCCGCCTCGACGAAGCCGGCGAGGCACGAATACATCCCGGCCGGAAACTGCTTCTGGCGGCCGAGCAGACAGCGCTCGCCGTCGGTGACCAGCATGATCACCACCGGATCGGTGCGCGGGAAGTGCTCGGCCTTGCACGACGGGCAATCGCGCTTCCAGCCGCCTTGCGCCATCGCGGTTCGGGCGCCGCAATTGGCGCAATAGCCGTGGCGCTGATGCCAGTTGACCAGCGATTTCGCCATCGCGATCGCCGAGAGCTGCTCGACCGGCAGCACGCCCTGCATCGCGAGGCCGCGCAGCTCGGCGAGTCCGGCATCCGGCCGGCCGGCCAGCTTGTCGGCCGCCGGGGCGCCGATCCCCATCCCGAACACCGCCGCGCCGCCGCGCAGGCCGAGGAAGATCGTACCGGCATTGGCGCCGAGCGCCAGCGCTTCCTTGATGGTCAGTTCGGCGCGCGGGCCGTTGGGTTCATGCTTCACCAGCAGCGAATCGCGATGCACCACGTAAGCGCGGGTGTCGCCGCGCTCCTCCAGCGCCATCAGCCTGGCGTCGTTGCCGCGCAGATGCGCGGCGCGGTCGAGCACATCGGTGACGAAAGCGGGCCGGCCGAGCGGGAAAGGCGTGCTCATCGGCTCAGCTCAGCCAGATCTTGCGGCGGAGCAGGTTGATGAACTGCTGCACCTCTTCGGCATCGTGCGCCAGTGGCGGCATCACGCCCCACACCGGCCGCGGCCAGGCGGCGTCGCTGGAACGGCGGGCGATGATGTGGACGTGAAGCTGCGGCACCAGATTGCCGAGCGCCGCGACATTGAGCTTGTCGCATTGGGTGACCTCCTTCAGCGCCCGGCTCACGCGCGCGATCTCGGTCATCAGCTGCGCCTGCGCCACCTCGTCGAGGTCGATGATCTCGCTCGCGCCGGACCGGCGCGGCACCAGCAGCAGCCACGGATAATGCGCGTCCTTGATCACGAGCACGCGGCTGAGCGGCAGGTCGCCGATGTTGATGGTGTCTTGTTCGAGCCGTGGGCTCAGCGACCAGTCGGAGGAGGACATTGCGGTTCCATCGGCCCGTTGCGGGAGCGTGGGCTCTTGTCTGTGGCGGGACGGCGCACGGCCGCCCCGCAGTCATACCAAGCCGCCCGGACCGGCGGAAGCGCCACCTAGCCGAAGGTCCAAGGCCGCGACCGGCGACTTGCATTCGGTTCGGTTTGGCGCCAAATAGGCACCGGGAGATTGGCGGTGGACGAGCCTCTCGCCAACCGGGTCAGGTCCGGAAGGAAGCAGCCCTAACGAGGTCTGGATCGGGTCGCTCGTCAGTCTCCTACTTCATTTTTCGGCCGCACTGCCCCCGGCTTCGGGGCCCGCGGCCGGACGAAGGTGGATCAGGATCGGCAGATGCCGGTCCGGTGTGAGGGTGTTCCGGGCCAGCCACATGATCCTGCCCCGTCGCGCGCGCCCCGCTCCCTTCCGCAAGCCCGCCCCACTGACGCAGCATTGCGGACCGACCGATGAGTGACTCTGGCCTTTCCGCGACACCGAACGCTGCCCCCGAGCAGCCGGGCAGCATGAGCGCGCCGGCCGGCGCCTATCGGGTGCTGGCGCGGAAATATCGCCCGAGCAGCTTCGACGATCTGATCGGCCAGGAGGCGGTGGTGCGCACCGTCTCCAATGCGTTCGATACGGGCCGGATTCCGCAGGCCTGGATTCTCACCGGCGTCCGCGGCGTCGGCAAGACCACCACGGCGCGCATCCTGGCGCGGGCGCTGAACTACGAATTGCCGGACGGCTCGGTGAAGGGGCCGAGCATCCACATGCCGGTGCACGGCGTGCACTGCAAGGCGATCATGGAAAGCCGGCACATGGACGTGCTGGAGATGGACGCCGCCTCGCACACCGGCGTCGACGACGTCCGCCAGATCAACGACAGCGTGCGCTATGCCCCGGCATCGGCCCGCTACAAGGTCTACATCATCGACGAAGTCCACATGCTGTCGACGGCGGCGTTCAATGCCTTTCTGAAGACGCTGGAGGAGCCGCCGGAGCACGCCAAATTCGTGTTCGCCACCACCGAGATCCGGAAAGTGCCGGTGACGGTGCTGTCGCGCTGCCAGCGCTTCGACCTGCGCCGGGTCGAGGCCGACGTGCTGATGAACCATCTGTCGAACATCGCCCAGAAGGAAGGCGTCGAAGTCGAGCCGGAAGCGCTCGGCATCATCGCCCGCGCGGCCGAAGGCTCGGTGCGTGATTCGCTGTCGCTGTTCGACCAGGCGATCGCGCATGCCGCGGGTGAAGTGCGCGCCGACGCGGTGCGGCAGATGCTCGGGCTTGCCGATCGCACCCGGGTGATCGAGCTGTTCGACGCGCTGGCGCGCGGCGATATCGCCGCGGCATTCGCCGAATTCCGCGACCAATACGACACCGGCGCCGATCCGGTGGTGGTGCTGTCCGATCTCGCGGAGTTCGTGAATTTCGTCACGCGGGTGAAGATCGTGCCGGCGATCGCCGACAACGTCGCGTTCGGCGAGGCCGAGCGGCTGCGCGGCCGCGAATTCGCCACCAAGCTGTCGATGCGGGTGCTGTCGCGGATGTGGCAGATGCTGCTGAAGGGCATCGCCGAGGTACAGGGCGCGACCCGCCCGGCCGCGGCGGCCGAGATGGTGCTGGTGCGGATCGCCTATGCGGCCGATCTGCCGACCCCGGACGAAGCGCTGCGGATGCTGCAGCAGAGCGGCGGCGGCGATGCGCCGGCGAGCCCGGGCGGTGGCGGCAGCAGCGGCCGCGGCGGTGCATCTGCTGCGCTGGCGTCCGCCCCGGTCTTGTCCGCTCCCAGTGCGGCAATGCTGCGCAGCGCGCCGACCATGAGCACCGCACCTGCGCCGACCATGCTGCGCGGCGGTCTCGATGGTGCCGCCCGCTCGCCGGTCAGCGCGCCGCCGCCCGAACCCGAACCGCCGGCGCTGAAGGTCACCACGTTTCCGCAGCTCGTCGCGCTGGCGTCGGAGAAGCGCGACGTGATGACCCGGCTGGCGCTCGAAGCCGACGTGCGGCTGGTGCGAATCGAGGACGGACGGCTCGAACTGGCGCTGGAGCCGACCGCGTCGCGCAGCCTGATCAACGAACTCGGCCGCAAGCTGGAGCAATGGACCGGGCGGCGCTGGACCGTGATCGTGTCCAACGAGCCCGGCCAGCCGACCCTGCGCCAGCAGAACATGGCGCAGCAGAACGAGCGCGAGCGCGCCGCGGAGAACGATCCGCGGGTGCAGGAAGTGCTGGCTCGCTTTCCCGGCGCCAAGCTGACGGTACGGCGGCTCGCCTCCGAGCCGGTGGAGATCGAGTCTGAAATGGACGATCCCTCCGAGCAAATCGACGACGATTAGCGATCTGAAAGGAAACCGATCATGGCTGATTTTCTCGGCATGATGAAGCAAGCGGCCCAGCTGCAATCGAAGATGAAGGCGATGCAGGCCGAGCTCGACGGAATCGAGGTCGAAGGCCTGTCCGGCGGCGGCCTCGTCAAGGTGCGGATGAGCGCCAAGATGGAGGTGCGCGGCATCTCGATCGATCCGTCGCTGATCAAGGCCGACGAGCGCGAAGTCCTCGAAGATCTGCTGGTGGCGGCGCATGGCGACGCGCACCGCAAGGCCGAAGCCGCGATGCAGGAGAAGATGCAGGCGCTGACCGGCGGCCTCGGCCTGCCGCCTGGGCTCGGCCTGGGTTAGTCTCTCCGGCCTTCTCGATTCGCGGCAGAGCGCCGCGCCTCGGCGGCGGCAACGCTGCCTCGTCGCGTCTGATCAATCCACGGAAGATGGAGTCCCGATGGCCGGTGCGGTCGCAGGCCCCGAGATCGAACGTCTGGTCCAATTGCTGGCGCGGCTGCCCGGATTGGGTCCGCGTTCGGCGCGGCGTGCCGCGCTGCACCTGATCAAGAAGCGCGATGCGCTGATGGCGCCGCTCGCCACCGCGCTGCAGGTCGCGATCGACAAGATCGAAGTCTGCAGCACCTGCGGCAACATCGACTCGCAGAATCCGTGCACGGTGTGCACCGATCCGCGCCGCGATTCCTCGATCATCGTCGTGGTGGCCGACGTCGCGGATTTGTGGGCGCTCGAACGCGCCTCCGCCACAAACGGCCGCTACCACGTGCTTGGGGCGACGCTGTCACCGCTCGACGGCGTCGGTCCCGAGGATCTGACGATCGACACTCTGGTGAAGCGGGCGCATGATCCCGGCGTCACCGAGATTATCCTGGCGCTCAACGCCACCGTCGACGGCCAGACCACCGCACATTACGTCACCGACCTGTTGCAGGACGCCAATGTCAAAGTGACCCGGCTCGCGCATGGCGTGCCGGTCGGCGGTGAACTCGACTATCTCGACGAAGGAACGCTGTCGGCGGCGATGCGCCAGCGCACCTTGTTCTGACTCGATCGGATTGGACCTGATGACTCGACACCGCTTCCCGCTCTCGACCATTGCTGCGCTCGCTCTGACGCTCGCTGCCTCCGGAGTGTCGGCGCAAGATTCGGCGCAGGCGGCGCTGCCGAAGCCCACCGCGCTGCGCGTCGGCGACGTGCTCAGCGGCGAGCTCAACGCGCTGAAGACGCGGGCCAAGGGCAACAAGGGCCCGGTGTATCAGCTCGTCAGCGATCCGCGCCGGCTGCCGGCGCCGTCCGGGCTGTGCAATCTCGAGAACGGCCCGGAGACGTTCCAGATCGTTCCCGCTGACGACGCCCAGGCGGCGCAGTTGAAGACCCATCGCGGCAAGCAGGTCGCGCTGAAGGTCGTCTCGGTCTCCTGCGCCAACGAGCCCGGCCAGATGAGCGAAGCGGTGGTGACCAAATGGAGTCTGGTGAAGTAAGCGACGGGCTGCAGCTGCGAGAAGCGGGCGTCGCCTCCAGCTACACTTTCACCGGCCCGAGCGCGGCGAAATGGCCGCGGCGCTGCAAGAAGGCCAGCAGCACCAGACTGGGCGCCGCAACCGCGACGCTGATCATGAAGAACGCCGGCCAGCCGGTGGCTTGCGCCACGTAGCCGGCGCTCGCCGACAAATAAGTGCGGCCGACCGCGGCGAGTGCGGTGAGCAGGGCGTATTGGGTCGCGGTGTGCAGCGGATTCTGGCACAGCGCCGACAGGTAGGCGACGAAGATCACGGTGCCGATCGCGCCGGTGAAGTTCTCCACCGAGATCGCCAGCGCCAGCGCCCATTGATCGACGCCGACGGTCGACAGCCAGGCGAACGCCAGATTCGACACCGCCTGCAGCACCGCTCCGATCCACAGGCTGGCGACCAGCGAGTAGCGCCGCGCCAGATAGCCGCCGGCGAAGCCGCCGATCAGCGTTGCGGCGAGGCCGACGCCCTTGACGATCGCCGCGTAGTCGTTGCGCGAATAGCCGAGATCGATCACGAACGGCGCCGTCATGGTGCCGGAGAACGCATCGGTGAACTTGAACAGCACCACGAAGGCCAGGACTGTGAGCGCATCCTTGCGGGTGAGAAATTCGGTGAAGGCCCCGAGCGCGGCGTGAACCACCCGCTTGAATCCGCTTTCGCCGCTGGTCGCTGCTTCGGCGCGGCGCGACTGCTCCGGCTCGGTGGCGAGCAGGGCGGTGACGGTGCCGATCAGCACCATCGCGGCCATCGTCACATAGCCCCACATCCACGCCGTACTGCGTGTCAGTCCGGTGCCCTCATAGGCGCTGACCAGGAACAGCACGCCCGCGGTCGAGATCAGCATGCCGATCCGGTAGGCAGCGACGTAGGACGCCATGCCGGCGGCCTGTTCGTCTTCCGGCAGGCTCTCGACCCGGAAGGCGTCGATGACGATGTCCTGGGTCGCCGAGGCGGCAGCGACCAGCAGCGCGCCGATCGCCACATACAGCGGCGACTTCGCCGGATCGGTGAGCGCCAGCAGCAGGATCGCGGCGATCAGCAGCAGTTGCACGAACACCAGCCAGCCGCGGCGGCGGCCGAACGCGCGGGTGAGCAGCGGCACATGCAGCGCATCGACCAGCGGCGCCCAGATGAACTTCAGCGTGTAGGGGGTGCCGACCAGCGCGAACAGCCCGATGGTGCCGAGATCGACACCGGACTCCCGCATCCACACCAGCAGCGTCGAGCCAGACAGCGCCAACGGCAGCCCCGACGCGAAACCGAGAAACAGCACCACCAGCACCCGCGGCTGCAAGTACACCGCCATCGCCTCGCGCCAGCTCGGCTTGGCGGGGGCGGTCGGCGCGAGTGAGGCGTTCGGTGGACTGTCGGACGGGGTCATGGCGAAGGGGTAACAGATTCGACGGCGGGCGGGCATGCCGCCGGAGAGCCCGCGCTTTTGGATCATGGCCATCATGTCGCTCGAAGCCGTGACCACGAACCAGACGTCATCGCCCGCGTATGCGGGCGATCCAGTACTCACCGCCCTGCGTGATGAAGCGAGAAGGTTGCGCGGGGGCGTCGCGGCGAAATCGGTGGTGCTCTGGGATACTGGGTCGCCCGCATACGCGGGCGATGACGGTGGGTTCGTGGCGTGTCCTCAGGCCGATGTGACCTCGTCGATCTTGAAGGCGCCGGAGCCGAACAGTTCGGTGCGCTCCGGTGCCAGCGGCGCCTCGTGGCTCGATGCCGAGGTTCGCGCTTCGGCCGACGCCATCGGCGGGGCGGCCTCGGGCGCCGCAAAGTCCAGTTCCTCGATCCGGGCGGCGCGGCGCTCGATCTTGTCGGCCGAGATCAGGATCTGGCGGACGTCGTCGTTGACCTGGCCGAAATGGGTCTGGAGCTTGGCGACGCGCTCGCGCAGCCGGGCCAGATCGTCAGACAGGCTGAGCACTTCGGTGCGGATCTGGTCGGCTGCGTCGCGCATCCGCGCGTCCTTCAGGATCTGCTGCATCACCTGGATCGCCAGCATCAAGAGCGACGGCGACACCAGCACGACGCGGGCACGGTAGGCCTTCTGGATCACGTCGTCGAAGCCGTCGTGAATTTCTGCATAGACCGACTCCGACGGCACGAACATCAGCGCGGTGTCCTGGGTCTCGCCCGGGATCAGGTACTTCGACGCGATGTCGTCGACATGGCGCATCACGTCGGTGCGCAGCCGCTGCGAGGCCGACTTCCTGTCCTCGTCGGTCCGCGCCTCGCGCAGCGCGGTGACCGCCTCCAGCGGAAACTTGGCGTCGATGCACAGCGGCGGCTGATCCGGCATCAGCACCACGCAGTCCGGCCGCTTGCCGGTCGACAATGTGTATTGGAATGCGAACGAGCCCTTCGGCAGCCCGTCCTGCACGATCGTTTCCATCCTGGCCTGGCCGAACGCGCCGCGCGCCTGCTTGTTGGCGAGTACGTCGCGCAGGGTCGTCACCTGGTCGGTCAATTCGGTGAGGTTGTCATGGGCACGGTCAATGATGCCGAGCCGCTCGTGCAGCGCCTGCAGGCTCTGCATGGTGTAGCGGGTCGACTGGGTCAGCGACTGGCCGAAGCGGTGGGTGACGCTGTCGAGCCGTTCGCTCATCGCCCGGGCCATCTCGGCCTGGCGGCCGGCGAGCGCCCGGCCCATCGCATCGACCCGGCCGTTGGCCTCGTGCTGGGCCCGCATCAACAGCGCCAGCCGCTGGTCGATCTCTGCGGTCCGCCGCGCGGCGCTGCCGCGGGCCACCAGCACGGCGATGATCGCGAGCAGCGCCAGTGCCGCGACTGCAAGAGCCCCGCCGGCCATTCCGACGCTGACCGGGAGGTCGCCGAACCTGAACAGGATCTGATCCATCGCCGCCGGTGTCGCAGATTGCACACTCATGGGGAACGAAGATAGAACGGGGCGCTGAACAGACCTTTAAGCCCGAACGCGCCGAAAGTGGCAGAGGCTCCGTTCGGTCCCGGATTGACCGCAACGTCGGCGCATCTTAAATCGCCGCCATGGCCCTGCGCGAAATCATCATCCTGCCCGACAAGCGGCTACGTGAAATCTCCAAGCCCGTCGCCGAGGTGACGACCGAGATCCGCAAGCTCGCCGACGATATGTTCGAGAGCATGTACGACGCGCCCGGCATCGGGCTGGCGGCGATCCAGATCGCCGAGCCGGTGCGGCTGATCACGATGGATCTGGTGCGCAAAGAAGGCGACGGCAAGACCGAGCCGCGCGCCTTCATCAATCCTGAGATCGTCGGCGCGTCCTCGGAGATGAACGTCTACGAGGAGGGCTGCCTGTCGATTCCGGAATACTACGCCGAGGTCGAACGGCCGAAGACGGTCCGGATCCGCTACACCGACCTCGACGGCAACGTCAAGGAAGAGGACGCCGACGGTCTGTTCGCGACCTGCATCCAGCACGAGATCGATCACCTCAACGGCGTGCTGTTCGTCGATCATTTGTCGAAGCTGAAGCGCGCGATGGTGATTCGGAAGTTCGAGAAGGCTGCCAAGCGCGGCATCAAATACGTCTGAGCGCTCGCGCAGGTGACCGGCGGGCGCGTTGCGGCCGCTCGGCCTCCATCGCCAGATCTGTCCGGGACTTATGTCATGCCGCTTCGCCTCGTCTTCATGGGCACGCCCGAGTTCGCGGTGCCGACGCTGCTGGCGCTGTCGGCCTATGGGCACGACATCGCCGCGGTCTATACCCGCGAGCCGAAGCCGGCCGGCCGTGGCATGAAGCTGCAGGAGACGCCGGTGGCGCTCGCCGCGCATCGGCTCGGTATTCCGGTGCTGACGCCGAAGACGCTGAAGACTGAGGACGCGCAGGCCGAGTTCCGCAGCCACGAGGCCGATGCCGCGGTGGTGGTCGCCTACGGCATGATCCTGCCGCAGCCGATTCTGGATGCGCCGCGGCTCGGCTGCTTCAATCTGCACGGCTCGCTGCTGCCGCGCTGGCGCGGCGCGGCGCCCCTCAATCGCGCCATCATGGCGGGCGACGCGGAGTCCGGCGTGATGGTGATGAAGATGGACATCGGCCTCGACACCGGCGACGTCGCGATGGCCGAACGGATCGCCATCACCGACGCGATGACCGTCACTGAGTTGCACGATGCGCTGGCGCGGCTCGGCGCCGATCTGATGGTGCGGGCGATGGCGGCGCTGGAGCGCGACCAGTTGCAGCTCACTAGGCAACCCGAAGACGGCGTCACCTACGCGGCCAAGATCGACAAGGCCGAGGCGAAGATCGATTTTGCCCAGCCGGCGCGCGCGGTGCTGCGCCACATTCACGGCCTGTCGCCGTTCCCGGGGGCGTGGTGCGAATTGCCGATCGACGGCGCGCCGGTGCGGCTCAAGGTGCTGCGCTGCGCGATCGCGGACGGTCATGGGGAGCCCGGCGAGGTGATCGACGACGATCTCACCATCGCGTGTGGAGATGGGGCGATCCGCGTGACGCAACTGCAGCGCGCCGGGAAGCAGCCGATGACCGCCGAGGATTTCCTGCGCGGCACGCCGATCGCGAAGGGCGTGCGGGTGGGCTGAAGCACGAACCCTGCGCTCAGCGTTGTCGCAGGGGCGTCACCCCATCCTCGGCGGTCACCACCCGCGAAAGCGGGCGGCCCAGTATCCCAGAGCGCTCGTGATTGATAACCATCGCTCTGTAATACTGGGTCGCCCGGTCGAGCCGGGCGATGACGACAGAATTCGGGGCTGCGCCGCGCCCTAAAGATGAGCCGCATGCCCCGCTACAAACTCACCATCGAATATGACGGCGCGCCGTTCTGCGGCTGGCAGCTGCAGCCGGCGCTGCCGTCGGTGCAGGGCGCCCTGGAGGCCGCAGCGCTGGCGACGTGTGGGGAGGCGGTGCGGGTGCATGGCGCCGGGCGCACCGACGCGGGCGTCCACGCGCTGGGACAGGTCGCGCATCTCGACATCGCCAAGCCGTTCCGCGCCGACAAACTGCGCGATGCGCTGAACGCCCATCTGCGGCCCAACCCGATCGCGGTGCTGGCGGCCGAGATCGTGCCGGACACGTTCGAGGCGCGGTTCTCGGCAGTGCGGCGGCACTATCGCTACCGCATCGCCAACCGCCGCTCCAACCTGGCGCTCGATCTCGGCAAGGTGTGGCGGGTGCCGAAGCGGCTCGACACCGACGCGATGCACCATGCCGCGCAGGTGCTGATCGGCAAGCACGACTTCACAACCTTCCGCGACACCGAGTGCCAGGCCGCCTCGCCGGAGAAGACCCTCGACGTGCTCGACGTGATCCGCGACGGCGACGCCGTCGATATCGTGACGAATGCGCGCTCCTATCTGCACAGCCAGGTCCGCTCGATGGTCGGCTCGCTGGTCTGGGTCGGCGAAGGCCGCTGGAGCGCCGATGATCTCGCCGCCGCGCTTGCCGCCCGCCGCCGCTCCGCCTGCGGCCCGGTCGCGCCGCCGGAGGGGCTGTATCTGGTGCGAGTGGATTACTGAGCGCCGCAAGCGCGGCGCGTCCTAACCTCTCCCCGCGTGCGGGGAGAGGTCGACCGGCGAAGCCGGGCGGGTGAGGGGGCGTCTCCGCGAAGCCGAGCTTCAGTGCTTGAAGTGCCCCTCACCCCACCCCTCTCCCCGCAAGAGCGGGGCGAGGGAGCGCGCTGTGCGTGTGGAGGCGCCGCGGCCCACACGGGGAGTTTCAGGCGAAATATCTCTCCAGCACGCCGCGATAGATCGCGGTCAGCTTGTCGAGATCGCTCACCGGGGTGCGTTCGTCGATCTGGTGCATGGTTTGGCCGACCAGGCCGAACTCGACCACCGGGCAGTATTTGGCGATGAAGCGGGCATCCGAGGTGCCGCCGCCGGTGTTGAGATCTGGTGTGCGGCCGGTCACCTCGGCGATCGACGCCGACACGAGATCGGTGAAAGCGCCCGGCTTGGTGACGAACACGTCGGCGTTCGACGGCAGCCATTCGATCCGGGCGCGAATGCGATTGCCGCACGCCGCCGCCAGCCGCTGGTCGACCAGCGCCCTCAGCGTCTCCTGGGTGTGGTGATCGTTGAAGCGGATGTTGAACTTGGCGCGCGCCTGTGCCGGGATCACGTTGGTGGCCGGATTGCCGACGTCGACCGACGTGAATTCGAGATTGGATGGCTGGAACTGCGCCGAGCCGGCGTCGAGCGGTTCGTCGTTCAGCGCGGTGATCAGTCTGGCGATGTCCGGCACCGGATTGGCGGCGCGGTGCGGATAGGCGACGTGGCCCTGCGTGCCGTCGACGATCAGCACGCCGGATTGCGAGCCGCGCCGGCCGATCTTGATGGTGTCGCCGATCGCCTCGACATTGCTCGGCTCGCCGACGATGCAGTGGTCGAATTGCTCGCCGCGTTCGGCCGCCCATTGCAGCAGCTTGACGGTGCCGTTGACGGCGACGTCTTCCTCGTCGCCGGTGATCAGGAACGAGATCGAGCCTTTGCCGGATTGTTGCGGCTGGCCGCCGTTCGCAGCCAGATAGTCCAGCGTCGCCGCCACCGCGCAGGCGATGCCGCCCTTCATGTCGACGGCACCGCGGCCGTACAGCAGACCATCCGCGACCTCGCCGTCGAAGGCGCCGTGCGTCCAGGCGCCGTCATCCCCCGGCGGCACCACGTCGGTATGGCCGGCGAAGCAGATGTGCGGCGCGCTGGTGCCGATCCGCGCATACAGATTGTCGATGTCGGCGGTGCCGACTTCCGAGAAGGTGACGCGGTGCACCTCGAAGCCGGCGGCCTTCAGCAGCGTTTCCAGCACGCCGAGCGCGCCGGCATCGGCCGGCGTGACCGACGGGCAGCGTAACAGCTCTTGGGCGATCGAAAGAGCAGTCGGAGTCGAGATCATCAGGTCAGCGTGCCTTGCGGCTCCAGCGGGTCGGGGCCGTATTGGTTAGGACCGCGGGTGCCGCGCAGGCAGCCGAGTTCGACGAAGCCCCAGATCGCGATACCGAGCCCGATCAGCGCCAACACGAGGCTGACGGGGCTGTCCTCCATGGTCTGGTTGGAGCCGCCGAGCAGGCTCGGGCCGAACCAGAACAACAGGATCCACCAGCCGCTCTTGTCTCGGTCGTGCAGGCGCTTCACGCCGGTGGCGAGAAACGCCCAGGTGCCGGCAATGCTGAGTGCGATCGCCACGACCCAGATCAGCAGCGCGCCGCCGGCGAATCGAAACAGGTTCTCCGGATCGATGCCGCCGAGCCAGATCAGCGCGATGCTGCCGAACACGATCCAGGCGGCGATGTTGAGCAGAGCGACCAGCCAGTACTTGGCCCGGTTGATCCGGCCCTGGAAGCTGAACAGCAGCGTGGTCCAGTCCATCGTCGCCTCCCGTGGCAGCGATCAGTCGCGCAGCAATTCGTTGATGCTGGTCTTCGACCGGGTGCGTTCGTCGACGCGCTTGACAATCACCGCGCAGGCGGTGGCTGGGCCGGGCGCGCCGTTCTTCATCGGCTTGCCGGGCAGCGTGCCGGGCACCAGCACCGCGTATTCGGGTACTTCGCCGATGAAGGTCTCGCCGGTCTCGCGGTCGACGATCTTGGTCGAAGCGCCGAGGAACACGCCCATCGCCAGCACTGCGCCCTTGCGCACGATCACGCCTTCGGCGACCTCGGAGCGGGCGCCGATGAAGCAGTCGTCCTCGATGATCACCGGGCCGGCCTGCAGCGGCTCGAGCACGCCGCCGATACCGGCGCCGCCGGAGATGTGGACGCGCTTGCCGATCTGAGCGCAGGAGCCGACGGTGGCCCAGGTGTCGACCATGGTGGATTCGTCCACATAGGCGCCGAGATTGACGAAGGACGGCATCAGCACCGCGTTCTTGGCGATGAAGGCGGAGCGGCGCACGATCGCACCCGGCACCGCGCGGAAGCCGGCCTCACGGAAGCGGTTCTCGCCCCAGCCCTCGAACTTCGACGGCACCTTGTCCCACCAGTTGGCGCCGCCGGGGCCGCCTTCGATCACGCCCATGTCGTTGAGCCGGAACGACAGCAGCACCGCCTTCTTCAGCCACTGATTGACCGTCCAGGCACCGGATTCGTCGCGCTGGGCCACCCGCACCTTGCCCTGGTCGAGCAGATCGAGCGCATCGTTGACCGCCTCCCGAACCTCACCCTGGGTCGCAGGCGTAACGGTGTCGCGCGCCTCGAAAGCGGCGTTGATGGTAGATTCCAGGGCAGTGAGCGGCATCGACGGGTCCTTGGCGAGTGTCGGAAAGGCGTTGACTGTCAACGCGGACGTTGGGGCTTTGTCCGGATTCGCCGGGTCGGAGTCAAGGCGCCGCCGCGTCCCCCACGTCGTCGCCCGGCTCGTCCGGGCGATCCAGTATTCAAGGGCGATGGATGGAAGATCGCGAGCGCTCTGCGATACTGGTTCGCCCGCCTGCGCGGGCGATGACGATTGGGGATATGGCGACGCCGGCTCCCATTCCCCCACGTCGTCGCCCGGCTCGTCCGGGCGATCTAGTATCCTAGAGCGTTGGACTATTGGGGAGGCCGCCGATGCCGCGGCAGTTCTACGTCTATATCCTGGCCAGTCGGATCGGCGGGACGATCTACGTCGGCGTCACCAATGATCTCGTCCGTCGCATATTCGAGCACAAATCCAAAGAGGTCGAGGGTTTCACGCTGCGCTACGGCGTCGATCGGCTGGTGTATTTCGAAGTGTACGACGATGTCGAGAATGCGATCCGGCGCGAGAAGCGGCTGAAGAAGTGGCCGCGCGAATGGAAGATCAGGCTGATCGAGGAGCACAATCCGGATTGGAATGATCTGTACCCGGAGATCGCCGGTCCGCCCTAAGCGGCGCTCTGGAATACTGGATCGCCCGCCTTCGCGGGCGATGACGGTTGGGGATGTAGTGGCGCCGGCTTTCGTTCTCCCACGTCGTCGCCCGGCTTGTCCGGGCGATCCAGTATGCCAGAGCATAGGAGGGGAGGTCGCGGCCTCTCTGGAATGCTGGTTCGCCCGCCTGCGCGGGCGATGACGTCGTTACTGGGGAGGGCGCGGTGCCTTACTTCGCGGGGCTCAGCGTCTTCAAAAACCCCGTCAGATCATCCGTCACATGGTCGACGTGGGCGGCGTCGCGGCCTTCGAGCTCCCAGTCTTCGCGAACCACCTCCTGGCTGCCGTCGGGCACCACCAAAACGGTGGTCATGCCGAGTTGGTGCGGCACGGTGAGGTTGCGGGCGAGGTCTTCGAACATCGCGGCGCGCGCCGGGTCGACGCCGTGGCGGTCGAGGAAGCGGCGGTAGGTCTGCGGCGCCGGCTTCGGTTCGAGCTCGGCCGCGACGATGTCGAACACCGCCTCGAAATGATGGCCGATGCCGAGCCGCTCCAGCACCTTGCCGGCATGCGCGACCGAGCCGTTGGTCAGGATCAGCTTGCGTCCCGGAAGCCGCTGGATCGCGTCGCCCATCGCCGGGTTCGGCTCGAGCGGCGAATGGTCGATGGCGTGGACGTAAGCGAGATAATCGTCGGCGTGGACGCTGTGCTCGGTCATCATCCCTCGCATCGTGGTGCCGTAGCGCTTGTAGTAATCCTTCTGGATGCGGAAGGCTTCCTCCGCCGACACCTTCAGCCAATCGGCGACGAAGTCGCGGATGCGAACGTCGACCTGCTGCCACAGATTGAGGTGATGCGGATACAGCGTGTTGTCGAGGTCGAACACCCAGGTCTCGACGTGATCGAAGCCGCGTTTGCCGAGTTGCATCATGGTGCCGTGAACCTGAGGGGCTTGCCGTCGGAAAGATCGACCGCGGCGAAGCCGGTGGCGGCGAGGCCGCGGCCGGCGCAGTCGCCCTGTTCGCCGATCTCGAATCTGCTGTCGCGCGTGCACAGCGCGGTGCCGCCGCCCCAGTTCAGTGCGCGGCCCTTGATGCTGACCGGGCGGCCGTTGCCGTCGACCGCTTCGGCGAAGCTGAACACCCGCTTCGGCTGCGCGCCGAGGTCTGGACGCAGGCACTGGCCGGGCGCGACGCCGTACCAGCCGCGGCTGGTGATCGTCCTGCCATCGTCCTCGCCGACCGCCGCCATGATCTTGTACTTGGTGTCGTTGCACCAGGTCAGGCCGCTTCCGGTCGGCTGCTGCACCGCCTTGATCATGACGTCGAAGAAATCCGGCGCGTCGACGATCTCCGGCTTCAGCCCGCGGCTCTTCAGGAAGGCGGACAGCGCGGCCTGGGTCTTGGGGCCGTCGACGCCGTCGATCGGCGAGGCGTCGTAGCCGGCGATCAGCAGCAGCCGCTGGATCGCGGCGAGCTTGGCCTGCTCGTCGTCGTAGCCGGAATCCTCGGCCAGATACGCGATCTTGTTGCCGTCCTCGGTGTCGGTGGGCTTGATCTCGGTGAAGGCGGCCGGCGTCTGGTTGCCGCGGCACTGCCGCGCCGCGGCGATGACGAAATTGTCGTCGGCGACGCACAGCCGGTCGGTGCCGTTCTGCGGCAGCGGCGAGGCGCCGTACAGCGGCAGCACCCGGGCGTTCAGCATGATGCGGTCGGCGTTCAGCGCACCCTGCACCACGACGCGGCATTGCGCCGGATCGATTCGCAGCCAGCCCCGCGTTGCCGTGGCGCCGCTCGAATCCACCCCGATCGCCGTCTCGACCACGTAGCTCATGCGGTTGCACAGCTTGAGGTCGGCGTGAGCCGCGGAGGTGAGGGAGAGAGTGGTGACGATGGTGGCGAGGGCGCGCGATCTCCACCCCGTCATGCCCGGCCTTGTGCCGGGCATCCACGTCTTGCTGAGGAAGCCCCCGGAAAGACGTGGATGGCCGGGACGAGCCCGGCCATGACGGATGTTGTCGCCGCCGCCTCGCATCACTTGTGGATCAGCGTGCCGGTGCCCTGGTTGGTGAACAGTTCGAGCAGCACCGCGTGCGGGACCTTGCCGTCGAGGATGACGACGCCTTCGACGCCCTGTTCGAGCGCGTAGATGCAGGTCTCGACCTTGGGGATCATGCCGCCCGAGATGGTGCCGTCGGCGATCAGCTTGCGGGCGTCCTTGATCGACAGTTCGGGGATCAGCTTCTTGTTCTGATCCAGCACGCCGGGCACGTCGGTCAGCAGCAGCAGGCGCTTGGCCCGCAGCGCGCCGGCGACCGCACCGGCGAAGGTGTCGGCATTGACGTTGAAGGTCTGACCCGAGGCCGAGGTCGCCAGCGGCGCCAGCACCGGGATCAGCTCGTGGCCGATCAACTGGTTGAGCAGGGTCAGGTCGACCTTCTCGGGCTCGCCGACGAAACCCAGATCGATCACTTCCTCGATCCGCGAATCCGGATCGACCATGGTGCGGGTCGCCTTGGTGGCGGACACCATGTTGCCGTCCTTGCCGCACAGCCCGACCGCCTTGCCGCCGGCCTCGTTGATGTAGCCGACCAGCTGTTTGTTGATCGAACCGGCCAGCACCATCTCGACGATCTCGATGGTGGCGGCGTCGGTGATGCGCAGACCGGCGGCGAATTCCGACTTGATGCCGAGGCGCTTGAGCATCTGGGCGATCTGCGGGCCGCCGCCGTGCACCACCACCGGGTTCACCGCGGTCTGCTCCAGCAGCACGATGTCGCGGGCGAACGCCTTGGCGGTGTCCTCGGCGCCCATGGCGTGGCCGCCGTACTTGATGACGATGGTTTCTTCGTCGTAGCGCTGCATGTGCGGCAGCGCCTCGGACAGAATCCGGGCCTGATCGAGCGGGCTGATGACGGGCACGTCGGTCATGAAGCGGTCTTTCGAGCTGAAGGGACGGTCTGGACGGGCGATTCCGGGGCCGTTGCGGCGGGACAGATCGCTAGCATTTCGGCGCGGCCGATCCTAGAGGCCGCGGCTGCGGGTCAGGACCGGCGTCGCGGCCACAGCGCGGCGACGGTCAGCAGCAGCCAGCTCCCGATCAGGATCGAGCCGCCGGTCGGCGCCGCCATCGGAAACAGGCTGTGACTGGTGAACTGGCGCAGCGACAGGTCGCCGGCGAACAGCGCCGTGCCGAACACGAAGCCGAAGATCGCCGCCAGTCCCGGAATCCGGTGGGCGATGCCGCGCTCCACCAGCAACACCGCGGCGGCGATCGCGCAGGCGTGAAACAGCAGCATCGACGACGCCGGACCGAGCCGGCCGGCGTCCGGCACATGGGCGGCCGCGGCGGCGAGCGCCACACCCGCGGCCCCGTACAGGCCGGCGATTACGATCAGGAGGCGCAGGGCGGCTGCCATCAGCGGCGCTCGTCGAGCAGGCGGATCATCGCGGCGCGCAGTTCCGGCATCCCGGCGCCGGTGCGCGAAGAGGTGGTCAGTACCTCCGGAAACGCGGCCGGGTGCCTGGCCAGCGCCGCGACCGTCGCGGTCACCCGCTCGGCGAGCTCGGCGGCTTTGACCTGGTCGGCCTTGGTCAGCACGATCTGGTAGCTGACGGCGGCCTTGTCGAGCGTCTTCAGGATATCGAGGTCGACGTCCTTCAGTCCATGGCGGCCGTCGATCAGCACATAGACCCGCGCCAGCGTGGCGCGGCCCTGCAGGAAATGATGGATCAGCGAGGTCCAGGACGCGACCTTGGCCTTCGACGCTGCAGCATAGCCGTAGCCCGGCATATCGACCAGCCGCAGCCCGGCATTGGGCGGACCTTCGAAGAAGATCAGTTCCTGGGTCCGGCCCGGCGTATGGGAGGTGCGGGCCAGTGCGTTGCGCCCGGTCAGCGCGTTGATCAGGCTGGACTTGCCGACATTCGATCGGCCCGCGAAGGCGATTTCGACGCTGCCCATCGGCGGCAGCGTTTCGATCGACGGCGACGCCCAGATGAAATGCCAGTCGCCGGCAAACATCTTGCGACCGCGTTCGATCAGGTCCGGGTCGATGGTGTCGGTCATCGGGCTAACGTTCGAGAGAGACCCGGCCGCGCCCCAGGCACGGCCGTCATTCCGGGGCGCGCGCCCTTGCGCGCGAACCCGGAATCTCTGTGCGCAACAACCTCTGGATTCCGGGTCTGCCCGCATTCGGCGCGCATCCCGGAATGACAGGAGGTCACGTCGCCTTGTTCTTCTTGGCGAAGCTCGATCTGAGATTGTCCCACAGTTCGACCTTCACGCCGTTGCGGCGCATGATGTAGGCCTGCTGAATCACCGACAGCAGGTTGTTCCAGGCCCAGTAGATCACCAGACCAGCCGGGAAGTGCGCCAGCATGAAGGTGAAGATCACCGGCATCCAGGCGAAGATCATCTGCTGGGTCGGATCCGGCGGCTGCGGATTGAGCTTCATCTGGAACCACATGGTGAAGCCCATCACCAGCGGCCAGGCGCCGAGCACCAGATACTGGCCGAGCACCGGGATCGCGGTCGGATCGTACGGGATCAAGCCGAACAGGTTGAACAGATTGGTCGGATCCGCCGCCGACAGGTCGTGAATCCAGCCGAAGAACGGCGCGTGCCGCATTTCGATGGTGACGAACAGCACTTTGTACAGCGAGAAGAACACCGGGATCTGCAGCAGGATCGGAAGACAGCCGGCGACCGGATTGATCTTCTCCTTGCGGTAGATCTCCATCATCTCCTGCTGCTGCTTCGTCTTGTCGTCCGGGTGGCGCTCCTTGAGCGCGGCCAGCTGCGGCTGGATCGCCTTCATCTTCGCCATCGAGGCGTAGGACTTGTTGGCGAGCGGCAGGAAGATCAGCTTGACCAGCACCGTCACCAGCAGAATCGCGACGCCGAAATTCCCCACCAGATGGAAGAAGAAGTCGAGGCCCAGGAACATCGGCTTGGTGATGAAGTAGAACCAGCCCCAGTCGATCAGCAGGTCGAAATGGTTCAGCCCGAGCTGCCGGTCGTAGCCGCCGAGCCCGGCGAACGGGAAGTTGATGCCGACCACGCGCGCTTCCTTGGCGCCGGCGAACAACCGGGCGCTGGCAGTGGCGGTGCCGCCGATCGGGACCGTGCGGGCGTCTTCGAGATAATCGGTCTGGTAGGTGGTGATGTTGCCGGTCTTGTTGGCCGAGAAACGTGCCTGAAGCTGCGCGTTGGTGTCGGGCAGCAGCGCCGAGGCCCAGTATTTGTCGGTGATGCCGAGCCAGCCGTTGGTCGCCTTGAAGCCGACCGACTTCGCCTCGTCGATCTTGCTGTAGCTGTATTCCTGCAGGCCGTGCTCGCCGAGATAGCCGATCAGGCCTTCGTGCAGGATGTAGTAGCCTTCGACGTGCGGGGTGCCGTGGCGCGAGATCAGCGCAAACGGATACAGCGTCACCGGCGCGCCGCCGGTATTGGTGACGTCGTCCTTGACGGTGAACAGATAACGGTCGTCGACGGCGATCTGGCGCCGGAAGGTCAGGCCCTCGCCGTTGTCCCATTTCAGCGTGACGGGATTGGTCGGGGTCAGCGCGCCCGAGCCTTCCTGTTCCCACACCGTGTTGTGGTCCGGCAGCTTGACGTTGGCGCCGGCGGCGCCGACCCAGCCGAATTCGGCGTAGTAGGGCTTGGCGCTGCCCGACGGCGAGAACAGTTCGATCGGCGGCGATTTCGGATCGACCGTCTCGCGATACTGCGTCAGCGCCAGATCGTCGATCCGCGCGCCCTTGAGCGCGATCGAACCGGACAGCCGTGGCGTCTCGACCTTGATCCGGGGCGCGGCGGCGAGTGCCGCTTCGCGGCTGATCACCGGAGCGGCAGCGGTGTTCGGCTTGGCGGGGGACGGTGCGCCCGGGGCCGCCGGGGCGCCTGGAGCGGGCGCCGCCGATGGAGTCGTCGCCGAAGGCGAGGCGCCAGGAGTCGTGGTCTGGGCCTGCTGCTGTTGCGCCTGCTGGGCGGCGCGCTGCTTCTCCATCTGCGGGATGTTGAAGAAGTACTGCCAGCCGAGCAGCACGAGGCCCGACAGAACGACGGCGAGGATGGTGTTGCGGTTGTCGGACATCGTCGGGTCTCGTCACTCACGCGGGTTGGGCGATCGCCGCGCCAGACGCTCGAGCGCGGTGCGCAGATCGCCGAGCATGACGGCAAAGTCGCGGCTCAGCGCCGCGCGGCGTCCGATCAGCACATAGTCGCTGTGCGGCAGCAGAAAACCGCGATCCGTCCGCTTCACCAATTCGCGCAGTCTGCGGCGAATTCGATTGCGTTCGGTCGCGGTGCCGATTTTCTTTGTCACGGTGAAGCCGACCCGGATCGGACCTTGGTCCTCGCGGCGCCGGCTCTGCAGCACGAAGGCAGCTCCGTTGATCCGCGGCCCACCGGCAACGGCGATGAAATCCGCCCGCTGCCGTAACCGCTCCATCAACGGATCTCGGGCAAGCCCACTCAGGCGCTCAGGCGCTTGCGTCCGCGGGCGCGGCGCGCCGCCAGCACCTTGCGGCCACCGGCGGTGGCGAGACGGGCACGAAAGCCGTGACGGCGCTTGCGCACCAGTTTGCTGGGTTGATAAGTCCGCTTCACGGGTCGTTCTCCGCTGCCGGGTCAGTTATTCATAAGTTGGTGGGTAAGCCCGGAGATGTCGGCTCAGTGCTGAGCCGATGCAGCCCAAAAATGAACCGCCCCGGGCAGAGCCGGGCCATCGCGGACAGTTGGCGCGGCTTATACGGGAGCGTCCTGGCTTCGTCAATTGCGCCCGCGCCCGCTTCAGCCGTGCCAGAAGCGCACGCCGCAACGCACCTGACCGCGCGCGGCCAATGTGCAGATCACGCATGAGAAAACGGTAATTTGACCTGGTTCTGGCAAAAGAGCATCTTGACATTAGATATCGTCGCGAATCCGGCACGGTGCGACCGGCGAGGCGCAGGGCCGAAAGCGAGGTGCGGTGCAGACAGCGGACAGACAGCCGGAAACGCAGGCGTGGCGGCGCGGCCTGGAGCCCAAGATCGGGCTGTCCGGCAAGCTGCTGCTGCTGACGATTCCGCTGATCCTGATCGCCGAAATCCTGATCTACGTCCCTTCGATCGCGAATTACCGGCTGAACCGGCTGAACGATCGGCTCGCTGCCGCCAACACCGCCGTGCTGGTGCTGGACGCCTCTCCGTCGGGGCGTGTTCCCGATTCTCTGGCCCAGCAGATCCTGGATTCGATCGAAGCCCGCGCGGTGGCGATCAAGATGGGACAGCAGCGCCGTCTGCTCGCCAGCTCGAACCTCCCGACCAAGATCGATCACGTCGTCGACATGCGCAACGTGACGCCGTGGGGCGCGATCCTGGATTCCTTCGTGATGATGCTGGAGAGCGGCAACCAGAGCATCCGGGTGGTGGGGCCGGCCGAGGGCAATGCCGAGTTCATCGAGGTGGTGATCGACGCCGCGCCGCTGCGCAACGCGATGTACCGGTTCTCCAGCAATCTGTTGCTGGTGTCGCTGACCATCACCAGCCTGACCACGGCGCTGATCTATCTGGCGCTGCACTTCCTGTTCGTGCGGCCGATGCGACGGCTGACCGCCAATATGGTGAACTTCCGTCGCGATCCGGAAAGCCCGGCCTCGATCGTGGTGCCCGGTCCGCGCGGCGACGAGATCGGCCTCGCCGAGCGCGAGCTCTCCGACATGCAGCGCGATCTGGTGTCGATGCTGCATCAGAAGAGCCGGCTCGCTGCGCTCGGCCTCGCGGTGTCCAAGATCAATCACGATCTGCGCAATCTGCTGGCGTCGTCGCAACTTCTGTCCGACCAGCTCTCCAGCGTGCCGGACCCGCGGGTGCAGCGGTTCGCGCCGAAGCTGGTGCGCTCGCTGGAGCGGGCGATCGCGTTCTGCCAGTCGACGCTGTCCTACGGTCGCGCCCAGGAGGCGGCGCCGGACCGGCGCAGCATCCTGATCGAGCCGCTGGTCAACGACGTCCGCGAGACCGCCGGGCTGGCGGACGAGGCGTCGATCACCTGGGTCAGCGCGATCGAGCGCGGCCTCACCATCGACGCCGACCCCGACCAACTGTTCCGGGTGCTGCTCAATCTGGTGCGCAATGCTGCGCAGGCGCTGGAAGGCCAGCCGCGCAATGACGCCAATCTGCAGCAGATCCGCATCACTGGCCGCCGCGAAGGGTCGGTGACGGTGCTGGAGGTCTCGGATACCGGCCCTGGCGTGCCGCAGAAGGCGCGCGACCACCTGTTCGAGGCGTTTCAAGGCTCGGTCCGGGCCGGCGGTTCCGGCCTCGGCCTCGCGATCGCGGCCGAGCTAGTGCGGGCCCATGGCGGCGACATCAAGCTGGTCGAAGGCACGATCGGCGCGACTTTCCGGATCTCGATCCCCGACCGCCCGGTCGACCTGCACAGCCTGCGCAACGAACGCGCCCGTGCCTGACCAAGGCCTGGGCTTTTCGAATTGAGCCGCCGATTCCGCGCAGGATCCGGGCCGATGGCGCGGGCAGGGCTGTGCCGCCGCGATCCGGCGCGCCGCGCATCGGTTGGCCTCGCCCGGGGCCGATGCCGGCTGCTGATCCCCGCGGGTAACCCGACGCGGCGGGCGTCGTCGTCGATCCGTCAGAAAAGAGCAGCCACGGCGCTTGCCAATCCGGATCGGAGCCGCTAGCTATGGCGGCCTTCGCAGCGCTTCGCCGCTGCGGACCGCCGGCGGCTCAGGGCTTGACCCGACGAGACCCGCGGCAGACGCGCCCGTAGCTCAGCTGGATAGAGCACCAGACTACGAATCTGGGGGTCAGAGGTTCGAATCCTTTCGGGCGCGCCATTTCGACGGATAGGCTTGGAAATTGGGCGGCCTCATCGCGCGACCTCACGCTGAGCCGGTTTGCGGGTCCGTGGTCGGCGCCTTGCCGATGTCCGGCCAATACAACGCATCGCTGGTCGGGCGCGGTCCGAAGATCGCCTGGCCGACCCGCACCACGTCGGCGCCTTCCTCGATCGCGGTCTCGTAGTCGCCCGTCATGCCCATCGACAACTGCGTCACGCCGGGATGGACCGCCGCGGCGCGGTCGCGCAGCTCGCGCAACAACCGGAAGCAGCTCCGCACCCGCGGCGGATCGGGGCTCAGGATCGCCAGCGTCATCAGTCCGCGCGGCTTCAGCCGCGGGTAGTCCGGCAGGCGCTCGACGAACGGGATCAGCTCGTCGGGCTGCAGGCCGTATTTGCTGGCTTCGCCGGAGGTGTTGACCTGGACGAAGACGTCGAGATCGCGGCCCTGGGCGTCGAGCCGGCGGTTCAGCTCCTCGGCCAGCCGGACGCTGTGGAGCGCATGAAACTCCGACGCGAGCTGAACCAGATAGTTCACCTTGTTGGTTTGCAGATGGCCGATGATGCTCCAGCGGATCGCCAGATCGGCGAGGGCGGCCCGCTTGTCGCGTGCCTCCTGCAGCTTGTTCTCGCCGAAGTCGGTGATGCCCGCGGCAAACGCCAGCCGCAGCACCTGCGCCGGGACGGTCTTGGTGACGGGAAGCAGCCGTACGTCTTCCGGCCGGCGGCCGGATCGACGGCAGGCCGCCGCGATGCGTTCCTGCACGGTCCGCAGGTTGGCGGCGAACATGCGCGCCGGATCGCTGCCGAACCGTGTGATGTCTTCGGTCGTCAATTGATCTGCGACAGCCATTCCTCGAACATCCGCTGCGCGGCGATGCGTGCTTCAGGTGGGATCGTCGACGCCTGCGCCCTCAATGCGCGCGGATCGATGCCGGCTGCCGACAGCTCCGCCGCATGTCCGGTGAGCCAGCGCTCGATGCCGCTCTCGACCTCGACTTCCGGGTGAAACTGCAAGCCCAGAACGGTGCGGCCGATCGCGAAGCCCTGGGTGGCGCACAGCGCCGTGGCGGCGAGATTCTCGGCGCCGGCGGGAATCTGGAACGCGTCGCCGTGCCAATGCAGCACCGGCACGCCGTCGAGATGCCGGAGCGGCCCGCGCCGGCCGGCATCGGTCAGCGTCAACGGCCCGAATCCGATTTCCTTGTGGCCCATCGGCGCGACATCGGCGCCGAGCGTCGCGGCGATCTGCTGGGCGCCGAGGCAGATGCCGAAGGTCGGCCGATTCGCGGCCAGCCGCGCCGCTAGAATCCGGCGCTCCTCGAGCAGATACGGATAAACGTCGCTTTCGTAGACGCCTATCGGTCCGCCGAGCACGATCAACAGATCGGGCTGTTCGGGATCGATGGCCGAAAGCGGAGCCTGATCGAGATCGACATAGCGGATGTCGTAGCCGGCCGCGGTGAGTACGGGTGCGAAGTAACCGAGGTCCTCGAACAGGACGTGCCGAATCACGACGGCGGTTTTCGAGCGGGGAAGGTGTGTCATCGTGCGCTCCGCACCACGTCGCGGCGGATGCGAGCGACGCGTGCTTGATCGAATAATCTGTCCGGAACGGACATGTCGTCGATCAGCATCGACGCCACCAGTGACCTCGATGTCAAGCCGCAGGACCTCTCGCGCCCCGTCGAGCAGATGAGAAATGCTGCAGCTCGAATGAGATCGCTTCAGTTTTGCAAAGTGATACCTTGCGTATGATCAACCTCAGGCGGGCACCATGGCACCAGTGATCATCCTTCCGGGTATCAGCGGCTCCGGAGAGACGCATTGGCAAAGTCTGTGGCAGTCCGCCTCCCCCTCGTTTTCGCGGTTTCGTCCGGCGGATTGGGATGCGCCCGATCTCGCCGACTGGACAGCCGCGCTGCACGCCGCGCTGGCCGATGCGCCGCGGCCGGCGGTTCTGGTGGCGCACAGCCTGGCCTGCCTGCTGGTCGCGCATGCGGCCGAGCAGATTCGGGACCGCGTGCGCGGCGCCTTTCTGGTTGCGGTGCCTGATCCGGAGGCTCCGGCGTTTCCGGCCGAAGCTGCGAGCTTCTGCAATCCGCCGGCGCGGCCGCTGCCGTTTCCGGCGCTGATCGTCGCCAGCAGCGACGATCCCTACGGCTCGCTCGACTACGCGCGGCGACGGGCCGGCGAATGGAACACCGGTCTGGTGATCGCCGGCGCTCACGGCCACATCAACGGCGCAAGCGGTCTCGGTGAGTGGCAGCAGGGCCGGTCGCTGTTCGACGCATTCTGCGCCGGCCTCGGAGGTTGAGATGGATTGGGTGTCTGCGATCGCCGCGTTTTCCGTCGCCGCCGCGCTGCTGACGATCACGCCGGGATTGGACACCGCACTGGTGCTGCGCACCGCGACGGTCGAAGGCGGCGGGGCGGCGATGAAAGCCGGTGCCGGCGTCGTGAGCGGTGTGCTGGCGTGGGGACTATTGGCATCGGTCGGTCTCGGCGCCGTGCTCACGGTCTCCGAGATCGGCTATCGCATTCTGCAATACGTTGGTGCCGCCTATCTGGTCTGGCTCGGCGCCCAGATGGTCCGCGCTGCGCTGCGGCCGGCGGTGCCGGATTCGGCCGCGGATGCTGCGCTGCCTGAGCCGCCAGCTGCTCGTTCGGCGGGCTGGTTCGTGCGCGGCCTGATGACCAACTTGCTCAATCCGAAAGTCGGCGTGTTCTACGTCAGCTTCCTGCCGCAGTTCATTCCGCAGGACGCGCCGGTGATCGCCTTCAGCGTCGGCCTCGCCGGCATTCACGCCGCGATGGGCCTGATCTGGTTCGCTGCGATTACTGCGGCGACGCGGCCTCTCGCCAGGATGGTCCGCAATCGGGCGTTCACCCGCGGGATCGACGGCGTCACCGGTTCGGTGCTGATCGCCTTCGGGGTGCGGCTGGCGTTCGATCAACGCAGTTAGGCGACGCCGGCGTCGGACTCAGCGGAGCGCCGACGAGGTATCTTCACTGCGGGCGGCGATACGCGCGATGATCGACTTAATCGCGCCGAGTGCTTTCTCGAGATCCGCCCGCGGCGGCGCGCCGATACAAAGACGAATGCCGGCGCTGATGCCGCCCACCGAGGTCGAGGACGGCGGCGTCACCACAATGCCGATCGCCTTGGCGGCGGCATCGACCGCTTCGGCGTCTGCGGACGAAAGCGGAAGCCAGACGTGGTAGCCGATATGCGCGGGGTGATGCATCGCGGCGCCGAGCAGCTCGGTCGCGACGATGCGACGCCGCTGGGCCTCTTCCTGGATCGCGACGCTCACCGCGTCGGCGGTGCCGTCGAGCAGCCATTGCTCCATCACCGAGCAGCTCAGCGGACTGATCATCAGCCCGCTGGCATGCAGCGCCGCCTCGGCGCGGGCGAACCAGGCGGCCGGCACCACCAGGCCGCCGATCCGTAGCGCCGGGTTCAGCGTCTTCGACAGGCTGTTGATGTAGAACACCCGATCGGGCGCCAGAGTCGCGATCGGCGGATAGTCCGGGTCGGGACGCAGCGCATAGACGTCGTCTTCGATCACCACGATGTCGTGGCGGCGGCAGACCGTGGCGATCGCCTCGCGCCGGCTCCTGCTCATCGAGCCGGTGGTGGGGTTCTGCATCGTCGGCGTCAGGTAGACCGCGGCGGGGCGGAGCAGCTGCGTCGTCAGCTCGCGGTCGAGCGCCTCCGGCAGCATGCCCTCCTGGTCCATTGCGACGGGGATGAGGGTCACGCCGAGATGCCGGGCGAGGCCGATGATCCCCGGATAGGTCTGCTGCTCGACGAACAGCGTGCCGGCCGGGCCGCACAGCGTCGACAGGCTGACAGCGAGCGCATGCTGGGCACCGTTGGTCAGCAGCAGATGCGCCGGGTCGGCGTCCATCCCGAGCCGGCGAAACCATCGCGCCAGCTCGCTGCGAAACCGGATGTGGCCGATCACCGGCGGATAGGCATTGAACACGTCGGCGTCGACGCGTTTGGCCACGGCGGTCAGCGACCGCGCGATCAGCCGTTCGCTCACCGCCGACGGCGGGGCGTTGCGCGACAGGTCGATGACGTCGCCGGTGCGGGACCCGGTGACAGCCACGAAGGTGCCGCGTCCGGTGACCGAGCGGACCAGCCCGCGCCGCTCGAGGATGCCGTAAGCCTTGGTGACCGTGCCGAGACCGATGCCGAGCTTCCAGGCGAGGTCGCGATGCGCCGGCAGCCGGGCGCCGACCTCCAGCCTTCTGATCCCGATGTCTTCCGACAACGCCGAAACCAGCCGGTCGCACGGCGACTCGGCGCCATCGGCCAGTCGCGGGTGCCAGGGAGACTGCAGACGCATGCGTTCGCCTCGAAGTGTAATGTGACGCTTTATATTTTGCCTAAAGTGTCACGTCCACTAGGATCGGAGCCGGGAAGGCACTTGGTTTCGATGGTGGGCATGGACGACAATCGATCAGCTTTCGGGTGCATCGACGAGAGCACCGTCGCGGTGATGCCGACCGCATCGCGCTCGGTCCCTGCCGTATCGTCGCCAAATCGCGGCGCAGCGCGATTGAGCAATCGTCAGGCCTCCCTGAAATCGCTTCGCCCGGATCGGGTCGAACCGATCACTGCCGATCGTGAAGCGGTTGGCGTCGCAGACGTGATGCGGCTTGGCGTTCCGCTCAACGCTCTGCGGGCGTTCGAAGCGGCGGCGCGCCACATGTCGATCAAGGAGGCGGCGGGCGAAATCGGCGTGACGCCGTCGGCGGTCAGTCATCAGCTGCGCATCCTGGAAGAGCTGCTGGGTGTCGAACTGATGCGCCGAATCGGGCCGCGGCTCGAGCTGACGGAAACCGGCAGGCTGCTGTCGCCGGAATTGACCGCCGGCTTTGCCCGGATCACCGGCGCGGTCGGGCGGCTGAAGAACGATCGCAAGCTCGGTCCGCTGCGGCTGTCGATGCTGCCGACCTTCGCGGTGCATTGGCTGTCGCCGCGCCTGATCTCCTATCCGTTCGCGCGGGCGGGATTCGAGCTCTTGATCTCGACCACCCAGTCGGTGGTCGACCTCGGCGCCGGCGTGGCCGACGCAGCGGTCCGCCAGGGCGGCGGATCGTGGCCGGGCGTTCGCTCGGAACTGCTGTTCGACGAGAACGTCGCCCTGCTCGGGCGGGCGGCGGATTGGCGATCGGGCGACGAGGCCGAGAAGCGCAACGCGATCGGGCGCGCCAACCTGTTTCTGTCGCAGCACCGGCAGGAGAATTTCCATCGCTGGAACGGCAGCCTCCCCGGCGGTCCGATCAAGCCGGCGGCGATCACGATCGTCGATACGTCCGGGCTCGGTCTCAAGGCGGCGATCGACGGCGCAGGCATCACCTTTGCCGGAATCGAAGTCGCGGCATGCGACATCGCGTCGGACCGGCTGGTACCGATCCTCGATCATCACGTCCCGGCCAATGCGGGCTACTATCTGTGCTATCCGCCGGCACTGGAGCGCGACCGCAGGATCAGGAATGTTCGTGGCTGGATGATGAGCGAGGCGGCCAAGCCGCTCGAACCGGTGCCGGCCGCGCGGCGGTAATGGCCCGATCCGCATTGCGCGGAGTCTCGCCTCAGCCGAGGCCGCGGACCAGCACGACGTTGCCGGTGGTCGCGGCGCGGCGGTCGACCGCGATGGTCTCGTAGTCGGGCGAGGTCTCCCACGCCCGAAACGCCGCCTCGTCGGGAAACGCCAGCACGATCACCTTCTGGCAGGTCGGCGATCCTTCCACCGGCTGCGGCTTCTCGTCGGCGGCGAGCAGCCGTCCGCCATGGGGCTGCAGCGTCGGCAGGAACCGCGCGGCGTAACGCTCGTAACGGGGGCGATCGTGGATCGTGATCTGGGCAATGGCGTAGACGGTCATCATGCAGCTCCTCTGCAGTCGGCGGTGCGCATGGTCGCTGCTTCGACCGCGCTCATACCGAGGCCTGCGTTAGGTCGGCGCCGTAAAACGCCTCGCCGTAGATCTGCCGGCCGTTTTCGAACCGCATCAGTTCGCAGGCGCGCAGCGTCCGCCCGCCGGCGTGCGACACGTAGTGCACCAGCACGGTCTGCGCGGCTTCGTCGCAGACCGCGGATTCGAGCTTGAAGACGAGGTCCGGTACCGCGTCGAGCGCCTTGATCCAATAGGCGTGAAGCGCGTCGCGGCCGCGCACGGTGGCGTCTCCGGTCACGGTCGCGGCGCGCGGACTGACGAACACCGCGTCCGCGGCGAACGGCTCGATCACCGCGCCGACGTCGTGACGATTCCAGGCCTCGATCCAGGTCGTCGCGTGATGCTCGAGGTCGCTGCGGGACAGACGTGTCATAGCCAGAACATTCCTGCTGTGATGGCCGAAAGGGCGGCCATGGTTCGGTTGATGAAGAGTAGTTTCGCCGGATCGTGGAGGATCCGGCGCAGGCCGGCGCCGAACGCCGCCCACACCGCAAGGCAGGGCGTGCCGACAATCGCGAACACCGCGCAGACAAGCGCGATCCGCAGCGCATAGCCGTCGCCGGGCGATACGAAAGCGGCGATCACCGTGACGGCGATCAGCCACGCTTTCGGGTTGACGAACTGGAACGCCGCAGCCTGAAAGAACGTGACCGGCGCAACCAAAGCTGCACCGCGCAGCTCCGCTGCGCGCCATAGTTTGCCGGCGAGCCAGAGTAAATACAGCGAGCCGATCAGCTTGAGTCCGATCTGCAATCGTGGCTCGACTGCGAACACGGCGCCGAGGCCGGCTCCGACCGCGATCAGTTGCGTCGCGGCGCCGAACGCAATGCCGAGGATGTGGGGGCAGGTCCGCGCCATGCCGAAGATCAGCCCGGAGGTGGTCAGCATCAGATTGTTCGGCCCCGGCGTGATGCACATCACGAAGGTGTAGAGCGCGAGCGCCGCCAGCGACGTGGTTTCCATCTCCCTCGCGCCCTCTCTGGCCGCACCCCACGCCAGACATGGCACGGAGACCGCAGAGGCGCTGCTGAGATTTCATCAGGCGAGGATGAGCGCGACACGGCTCAGGACGAGAAATTCTCAAGATGGTGCGGCAGCTTTTCACTCCGGCCGCGGAGCCTGCTCCCGCTAGACTCGGCGGCAGCGCGAACAGCAACGACGAGTCAGGGGGAGACGATGAAGGGCAAGATCGGAACGGCGGTCGAACCGGCGCTCGAGCGGCGGATCCGCGACAGCTTCGGCCGTCAGGGACTGATGCAGCATCTCGGTGCTGCGATCGACGAGGTGCGGCTCGGACTGGTGACGATCCGGATGCCGTTCCGGCCGGAGCTGTCGCAGCAGCACGGTTACTTCCACGCCGGTGGCACGTCGGCGATCGCGGATTCGGCCGGTGGCTACGCCGCCTATACGATGTTTCCGGAGGACAGTTCGGTTCTCACCGTGGAGTTCAAGATCAACCTGTTGAATCCGGCGCGCGGCGACGCGCTGGAAGCGGTCGGCAAGGTAGTGAAATCAGGCAGGACGCTGACGATCTGTCAGCTCGAAGTATTCGCCGACGCCGCGGAAGGCCGCTCGCTGGTCGCGATCGGTCAGGCGACGCTGATCTGCATGGCGGGCCGACCCGATACGCCGGAGAGCGCACGCTGACTGTCGGTCGATGCCGCGAGTCGCCCCGTCAACGACCGGCGGCCGCCCCCGATTAGTTCCTTGCTACGCGACTTATTAGACCTTTGTCGAAGATCGCCCGCCGCAAGCCGGGCGACCTTCGCATGCCGGTCATGCGCGCGCCTCGCAGGCGGCCCCCGCGTGGACATTTCTGCGTGATCACGCCGCAAGCTGGCGCGCGACGCCGGACCGGACATGACCGAGGTCAAATCAATTTGCCGCTGCTTGGCTATTTTGAGCCGCTTTCCCGTCACCTGACGACGCCGTTCGCCGGCCTCGAACCAATCTGTGCTGTCAACATGTATCGTATTGTGCGACGCGAGCAGTTCTCGGACGCGACATTCCTGTGGGACGTCGAGGCGCCGGACATCGCCGCTTCGGCCGAGCCCGGCCATTTCGTGATGCTCCGCCTTTACGACGGCGCCGAGCGCATCCCGCTCACCGTCGCCGATTTCGATCGCGACAAGGGGCTGGTGACCATCGTGGTCCAGGCGCTGGGCAAGACCACGCGCGAGATGCGCGACAAGTTCAAGGAAGGCGAGACGTTCGAGGATTTCGTCGGTCCGCTCGGCCTGCCGCAGCACATCGACAAGGCCGGTCACGTCGTGTTCGTCGGCGGCGGCCTCGGTGTCGCGCCGATCTTCCCGCAGCTCCGCGCGTTCAAGCAGTCCGGCGCGCGGACCACCGCGATCATGGGCTTCCGCACCAAGGATCTGGTGTTCTGGGAAGACAAGTTCCGCGAATACGCCGACGAGCTGATCATCTGCACCGACGACGGCAGCTACGGCGAACCGGGTTTCGTGACTGCGGCGCTGGAGCGGGTGATCACCCAGGATAAGCCCGACAAGGTGGTGGCGATCGGCCCGATGCCGATGATGCACGCCTGTGTCGAGACCACGCGCCCGCACGGCGTCAAGACCATGGTGTCGCTGAACACGATCATGGTCGACGGCACCGGCATGTGCGGTTCGTGCCGCGTCACCGTCGGTGGCGAAGTGAAGTTCGCCTGTGTCGACGGCCCGGATTTCGACGGCCACAAGGTCGACTTCCACGAGCTGCACGCCCGCCAGAAGCGTTTCAAGACCGAGGAAGACAAGGCGAACGAACATTTCGCCCATGTCTGCAATCTCGAAAAGCAGCTCATCGTCGAGGGCAAGCGCAACTACAAGAAGCTGGCGACGCTGCCGCCGCATCAGACGCCGATGCCGGAGCGCGACGCGCACGAGCGCGCTACCAATTTCAAGGAGGTCAACCTCGGCTATTCGGTCGAGGAGGCGCTGCAGGAGGCCGAGCGCTGCATCCAGTGCATCACGCCGACCTGCGTGGCCGGCTGCCCGGTCGGGATCGACATTCCGGTGTTCATCCGCAACATCCTGTTCCGCGATTTCGATGCGGCGCTGGAGACGATCTATCAGTCGAGCATCTTCCCCTCGATCTGCGGCCGCGTCTGCCCGCAGGAGACGCAGTGCGAAGCGCAGTGCATCATCCGCAAGTACAAGAAGCACGAGCCGGTCGCGATCGGACGCCTCGAGCGCTTCGTCGGCGACAATGCGCGGGCGCCGAAGAGCAAGCCGATCGATCTCAGCAAGGTGATCGGCAAGGTCGCGATCGTCGGCTCGGGCCCCGCCGGTCTTGCCGCTGCAGCCGATCTCACCCGCTACAATGTCGAGACGACGGTCTATGAGGCGCTGCACGTGCTCGGCGGCGTGCTGCAATACGGCATTCCGTCGTTCCGGCTGCCGCGCGATATCATCGATCGCGAAATTCAGCGACTGAAGGACATCGGCGTCAAGTTCGAGACCAACAAGGTCGTCGGCAAGACCTTCACGATCGAGCAGTTGATGAATGGCCGCGGCTTCGATGCGGTGTTCGTCGCGGCGGGCGCCGGTGCGCCGACCTTCCTGGGCATTCCCGGCGAGTTCGCCGGCCGGGTCTATTCGGCCAACGAATTCCTCACCCGCATCAACCTGATGGGCGGCGATCGCTTCCCGTATCTCGACACGCCGGTCAGCGTCGGCAACAGCGTGATCGTGATCGGCGCCGGCAACACCGCGATGGACTGCCTGCGCGTCGCCCGCCGCGTTGGTGCCGAGACCGTGCGCTGCGTGTATCGCCGTTCGGAAGCCGAGGCGCCGGCCCGCATCGAGGAAATCCGCCACGCCAAGGAGGAAGGCGTCGACTTCTTCTTCCTGCACTCCCCGGTGGAGATTCTGGTCACCGAGAGCGGCGACGTCCGCGCGGTGCGGCTGCAGAAGATGGAGCTCGGCGAGGCCGACGAGCGCGGCCGCCGCAAGCCGGTGCCGCTCGACGAGTTCATCGAGCTGGAATGCGACACGGTGATCTACGCGCTCGGCACCAAGCCAAATCCGATCATCGGTCAGGCGACGCCCGGTCTCGAGCTCAACAAGTGGGGCAACATCGCAGCCGACGACGACACCCAGTCGACCAACATGCCGGGCGTGTTCGCCGGCGGCGACATCGTCACCGGCGGTGCGACCGTGATCCTGGCGATGAGCGCGGGCCGCCGCGCCGCGAAATCGATAGCCGCCTGGCTGCGACTGAACAAGACCAAGTGGCCCATTACGGCGCAGGATGCCGACGACTTCGTCGCCGGCAAGCTGGCGCCGCCGATCGAGGAGGATGGCGTGGCGCATTGCCCGAAGTGTCACCAGCCGCTGGAAGGCCCTGAGGAGTACATCTGCTGCGCCGGCTCGGAGCTGCAATGGCGCTGCGACGACTGCGCCAAGGTCAGCGAAGGCTTCGCCTTCCCTTACGGCATGTGCCCGCATTGCGGCGGCAAGCTGCAGCCGCTCGACCGCGCCGGCGTCAGCGACGAGGCAGGGCTGGCGGCGATCCGCACCGCGTTCGAGATCGAGCTCGGTGGCCGCGCGTTCTATGCGCGCGCCGCCAAGGAAACCTCCGATTCCACGTTGCAGGAGCTGTTCCTCAGCTTCGCCGAGATGGAAGAGGAGCACATGACCACGCTGGCCAATCGCTATCACGTGGCGATTCCACAGGCGACCGAAGGTTTCCACCTCGGCACCGCGGCGATCATGGCCGGCGTCAAAGGCCAGATCGGCGATCCGACCACGCTGTTCGAAGCCGCGATCGAGTTCGAACGGCGCGCCGCCTCGTTCTTCAAGACCCGGGTCGGCGAGACGCCGGACGGCTCGGTCGAGCGCCAGCTGTATCGCGAACTCGCCGCCGAAGAAGACGAGCACGTCTCGGTGCTGCAGACCGAATTCGCGCGCTGGAAGGAAGGCAAGCGCGGGCTGCTGACGTAAGCCCGCGGTCGCGAAGGGCGCGGTTACTTGACCAGCCGCACGCCCTTGGTGGTGAAGCGCTGCGGCTTCGGCCCGTCGCCGCGAACGGGGCGGCGGGTGCCCGCGGCCTTGCCGGTGCCGGGCGGCTGATGCGCCGGCACGAGCTGATCGGGGCGTGAGCCGATCAGATCGGCGCGGCCCATCGCTTTCAACGCCTCGCGCAGCACCGGCCAGTTGTCCGGATCGTGATAGCGCAGGAACGCCTTGTGCAGCCGGCGCTGGCGCAGACCCTTGATCGCCTCGACCGGCTCGCTGGCGCCGTGGCGCACGCCGCGCAGCGGATTGACGCCGCTGTGATACATCGCGGTCGCGGTCGCCATCGGTGAGGGCAGGAAGGTCTGCACCTGGTCGGCGCGGTAGCGATTGCGCTTCAGCCACAGCGCAAGATTCATCATGTCTTCGTCGGACGTGCCGGGGTGCGCGGCGATGAAATACGGGATCAGGTAGTACTGCTTGCCGGCCTGCTTGGCGGCGGCCTCGAACATCTGCTTGAAGCGGTGATAGGTGCCGATGCCCGGCTTCATCATCTTGTCGAGCGGACCGCGCTCGGTGTGCTCCGGCGCGATCTTCAAGTAACCGCCGACGTGGTGGCTCACCAGCTCCTTGATATAGGCCGGGCTCTTCACCGCGAGGTCGTAGCGCACGCCCGACGCCACCATCACCTTCTTGATGCCCTTGACCTCGCGCACCTTGCGATACAGCCGGATCAGGTCGTCGTGCGACGTATTCAGGTTCGGGCAGATGTCGGGAAACACGCAGGACGGCTTGCGGCACGAGGACTCGATGTTCGGGTCCTTGCAGGCCATCCGGTACATGTTGGCGGTCGGCCCGCCGATGTCGGAGATCACGCCGGTGAAGCCCGGCGTCTTGTCGCGGATCTTCTCGATCTCCTGCAGGATCGAGGCTTCCGACCGGCTCTGGATGATGCGGCCCTCGTGCTCGGTGATCGAGCAGAAGGTGCAGCCGCCGAAGCAGCCGCGCATGATCGTCACCGAGGTCTTGATCATGTCCCACGCCGGGATCTTGGCGTCGCCGTAGGACGGATGCGGCGCACGGGCGTAGGGAAGATCGTAGACCGAATCCATCTCTTCGGTGGTGAGCGGGATCTGCGGCGGATTGAGCCACAGGTCGCGGTCGCCGTGGCGCTGCACCAGCGCGCGTGCATTGCCGGGATTGCTCTCCCGGTGCAGCACGCGCGAGGCGCGGGCATAGGCTTCCTTGTCCTGCTCGACCTGCTCGCAGCTCGGCAGCCGGATCACCACGTCGCCTGCCACCTGGCGCGCGCCTTCGTCGGCGGCGTCGAGATCGTCGGCGTGCAGCTCGGTGTAGTTGTCCGGGACGCGGCGGAACAGCGCGACACCGCGAATGTCGTCGAGTTCTCGCGGTGCCTCGCCGGCAGCCAAGCGATGCGCGACCTCGACCACGGCCCGCTCGGCATTGCCATAGAGCAGGAGGTCGGCTTTGGCGTCGGCCAGCACCGAGCGGCGGACCTTGTCGGACCAGTAATCGTAGTGCGCGATCCGCCGCAGCGAGGCTTCGATGCCGCCGAGGATGATCGGCACGTCCTTGAACGCTTCGCGGCAGCGCTGCGCATAAACCAGCGTGCAGCGGTCCGGCCGCCGGCCGCCTTCGCCGTTCGGCGTGTAGGCGTCGTCATGGCGCAGCCTTCGGTCCGCCGTGTAGCGGTTGACCATCGAGTCCATGTTGCCGCCGGTGACGCCGAAGAACACGCGCGGCTTGCCGAGCTCACGGAACGGCTCGGCCGACTGCCAATCCGGCTGCGAGATGATACCAACGCGAAAGCCCTGCGACTCCAAGAGGCGGCCGATGATCGCCATGCCGAAGCTCGGATGGTCGACGTAAGCGTCGCCGGTCACCAGCACGACGTCGCAGGCATCCCAGCCGAGCTTGTCCATCTCGGCGCGGCTCATCGGCAGGAACGGCGCAGGCTTGCGCGGCGCCGCAGCGGGGCGGAACCGGGTCATCAGCGGCGGGATGGTATCGATGGAGGTCTGCATCGCCCAGCCATAAGACCGGGAGGCGGTAAGTTCAACGCCGCGGGCCGCGTCGTCTCGGCGCTGTGATCACTCGGGCAGCGGCGGCAGATCGCCAACCGCCAGGTTCCGTGCTTCCTCGCGCGACACCCCGAGGCCGACCAGGACCCATTCCACCGTTTCTGCCGCCGCATCGGACCAAGTGCGGTGGCCGTCGAGACTCGTGAAAATCGCCCCCAGTATCGCGCCCGAGATGAAATTAGCAGCCGAGGCGATTTGCGCGGGAGCGAGGCTGTGGCCGCGCTCCAGCAGCCCGGTTGCGAGGTCGTCGAGCGGCCGTCCGTCCCACACCACCCGCAGCGTGGTCGGGCTCATGCCGAACCGGCAGACGAACCGCCCGAGCCGCGGTTCCTCATGCGCCTGACGGATCAATAGCCGCATCCAAGTGGCGAGCCGCCGCACCGGCTCGTGACAATCCGCCAGCGCCACGGTCAGCCGTGGATTCAGTTCGGTGGCCAAATTGGTAACCACCAGGTCGAACAGGCCGGTGAGGTCGCCGAGGTTATTGTAAACTGTGCCCCGCGCGACACCGGCCGCCTGGGCCAGATCGGTTACGCTGATCTGCGTCAGGCCGCGCTCAGCGAACAATTGCATCGCCGCCAGATAGATCTGCCGTTGCGCCGGGCTGGACACGATCTTTGGACACACTTGATCTGATTTGAACAATTGTGTTCAATACCGCGAACGAGCTTCGCGGACAATCCGTTTCAACGCGGAATTGGCCTTTAACAAGCGGAGGGATAGCTGAGGCGGGGGCGCTCACTGTTCAGTCCGTGATTCCGGAGCCGTATGATGACGATCTTCCGCCCGACCCGCCGTGGTGTCCGGCTGTTCAGCGCCCTGTGTCTCGGAGCCGGCATTTTGGCCGGTCCGCTTCCGGCACACGCCGACGATAAATTCGACAAGCTGATCCAGAAGCTGATGCCGAAGCGATTGCCCGAGGGCTTTGCCTCGGCCAACGGCCGGCTGGAATCCGAGCAGGTCGAGATCGCCACCAAGCTGGCGGGCCGGATCGCCGAAGTGCTGGCGAAGGAGGGCGACGAGGTCGAGAAGGGCCAGCTTCTGGTGAAGATGGACGTCTCCGACATCCAGGCCCAGCTTCGCGCCGCGGAGGCGCAGGAACGACGCGCGGTGCAGAGCAAGGCCGTCGCCGAGGCGATGCTGCTGCAGCGGGAGAGCGAACAGAAACTGGCCGCGCAGCAGCTCGGCCGTGCCGAAGCGCTGTTTGAAAAGGGCTTCTCGACCGCAGAAGTCCGCGATCAGCGTCAGGCGACGCAGAACGTCGCCGATGCCGCGCTGATCGCGGCGAAGGCCAATCTCAACGACGCGGCGGCGGCGATCGACGCGGCGCGGGCCGAGGTGGCGCGGATCAAGACCGTGCTCGACGACATGGAGCTGAAGGCGCCGCGGCGCGGCCGCATCCAATACAAGCTGGCGCAGGCCGGCGAAGTGCTCGGCGCCGGCTCTCGCGTGCTGACTCTGGTCGACCTCACCGATGTCTACATGACGGTGTTCGTCCCCGCCAAGGTCGCCACCTATCTCGCCTATGGCGACGACGCCCGGCTGATCCTCGACGCCATTCCGCAATATGTCGTGCCCGCCAAGGTCACGTTCGTCGCCAGCGAAGCGCAGTTCACCCCGAAGGCCGTCGAGACCAAGGACGAGCGCGAGAAGCTGATGTTCCGGGTCAAGCTGACGCTGCCGCCGGACCTGCTGCGCAAATACGAGCGCGAGGTGAAGACCGGCGTGCGCGGCATGGCTTACTTACGCACGCTCCGCGACAAGCCTTGGCCGAACAATCTGCAGGTGAAGCTGCCGCAATGACCAGCTTCGCCGCGCGTCTGACGCATGTCACTCACGCCTATGGCAAGACACATGCGCTGGACGACGTCACGCTGGAATTGCCCGCCGGGAAGATGGTCGGCCTGATCGGCCCGGACGGCGTCGGCAAGTCGACGCTGCTGGCGCTGATTGCCGGTGTGCGCCGGATCCAGAGCGGCGAGGTGTTGGCGCTGGACGGCGACATGGGCGACGCCCATCATCGCGCCGCCAGCGCGGCGCGGATCGCCTATATGCCGCAGGGGCTCGGCCGCAATCTGTACCCGACGCTGTCGGTGTTCGAGAATCTGGATTTCTTCGGGCGGCTGTTCGGCCAGGGCACGGCCGAACGCAATGCGCGCATTGCCGAACTGCTGCGTGCCACCGGGCTGTCGCCGTTCGGCGATCGGCCGGCCGGCAAACTGTCCGGCGGCATGAAGCAGAAGCTGTCGCTGTGCTGCGCGCTGATCCACGATCCGGACCTGTTGATCCTCGACGAGCCGACCACCGGCGTCGATCCGCTGTCGCGCCGTCAGTTCTGGGAGCTGATCGACCGCATCAGGTTGCGCCGTCCGCAGATGAGCGTGCTGGTCGCAACCGCCTATATGGAAGAGGCCGAGCGGTTCGACTGGCTCGCCGCTCTCAATGACGGCAAGATCATCGGCGCCGGCACACCTGCCGAGCTGCGGGCCGAGACCAAGCAGTCCACGCTCGACGCCGCCTTCATCGCGCTGCTGCCGCCGGAGATGCGCGCGGACTACGCCGACGTGGTGCTGCCGCCGCTGCCGGACAGCGGTGACGGTTACGCGATCGAAGCCGAGAGCCTGACCTGCCGGTTCGGCGATTTCACCGCGGTCGATCACGTCAACTTCCAGATCAAGCGCGGCGAGATCTTCGGCTTTCTCGGCTCCAACGGCTGCGGCAAGTCGACCACGATGAAGATGTTGACCGGCCTGCTGACGCCGACCGAAGGCGAGGCGCGGCTGTTCGGCGAGGTGCTCGACGCCTCCGACATGGCGACGCGCAAGCGGGTCGGCTACATGTCGCAGAGCTTTTCGCTGTATTCCGAATTGACGGTGCGGCAGAACCTGCTGCTGCACGCGCAATTGTTCGAGCTGCCGCGCACGCAGATTCCGGACCGCGTCGCCGAGATGCTGGCGCGGTTCGATCTCGCCGACGTCGCCGATTCGCGGCCCGACAGCCTGCCGCTCGGTCTGCGCCAGCGGTTGCAGCTCGCGGTCGCGGTGATCCATCGCCCCGAGGTGCTGATTCTCGACGAGCCGACCTCCGGCGTCGATCCGGTGGCGCGGGATTCGTTCTGGCGGATGCTGATCGCGCTGTCGCGCGACGACGGCGTCACCATCTTCATCTCGACCCATTTCATGAACGAGGCCGAGCGCTGCGATCGGATCTCGCTGATGCACGCCGGCAAGGTGCTGGCGGTCGGTGCCCCGCACGAGCTGGTCGAGCGTCGCGGCGCCGCCGATCTCGAACAGACCTTCATCGCCTATCTCGAAGAGGCGACCGGCGCGTCGCGCGACGGCGAGGAAACCAGCTTCGCGGCGCCGCGCGAGGCCGCCGCCCCGCAGCGGCGGTTCGATCCGTCGCGGCTGTGGGCCTACGCCCGCCGCGAGACCATGGAGATCCTGCGCGACCGGCTGAGGCTGGCGTTCGCGATTCTCGGCCCGCTGGTGCTGATGCTGACCTTCGGTTTCGGTATTTCGTTCGACGTCGAAAATCTCACCTACGCGGTGTACGACCAGGACAATACGCTGGAGAGCCGCGAACTGCTGGAGAGCTTCTCCGGCTCGCGCTACTTCAAGCAGGCGCCGGACATCACCTCGGCCGCCGAGATCGACCGCCGCCTCGCCAGCGGCGAATTGAAGCTGGCGATCGAAGTGCCGTCCGGGTTCGGACGCGATCTGCTCACCGGCAAATCGCCGGAGGTGGCGGTCTGGATCGACGGCTCGATGCCGTTCCGGGCCGAGACCGTGCGCTCCTACGTCACCGGTCTGTCGCAGGCCTATCTGGCCGAGCAGTATCGGCGGCATGGGATGGCGTCGCCGACTGCGCCGATCAATATCGAGACCCGCTTCCGCTACAATCAGGCGTTCAAGAGCGTGTATTCGATCATTCCGGGCGTGATCACGCTGATCCTGATGCTGATCCCGGCGATGCTGACCGCGGTCGGCGTGGTGCGCGAGAAGGAAGTCGGCTCGATCGCCAATTTCCGCTCGACGCCCGTCACCGCGACCGAATTCCTGCTCGGCAAGCAGGTGCCCTACGCGCTGCTGTCGTTCTTCAGCTTCGTCCTCCTGATGACCGGTGCGATGCTGGTGTTCGGGCTTCCGGTGCGTGGTTCGGTCGCCGCCTTGGTCGGCGGCGCACTGCTGTACGTGTTCTCCACCACCGCGCTCGGCATCCTGTTCTCGTCGTTCCTGCGCACCCAGATCGCGGCGATCTTCGTAGTCGCGATCATTTCGATCATCCCGGCGGTGAATTTTTCCGGCCTGCTGGTGCCGGTGTCGTCGCTGTCGCAGACCGGGCGGCTGTTCGGCCTGGCGTTTCCGGCCGCTTGGTTTCAGGAGGTCAGCATCGGCGCCTTCACCAAGGGCATGAGTCTCGCGATGTTGGCGCCGAACCTTTTGGTGCTGCTCGGCTTCGGCCTGCTCTATCTGGTTTGCGCGATCTTCGCGCTGCGCAAGCAGGAGGCGTGACGATGGGCTTCTCGATGTTGCGACACATCTATCGGCTCACCGGCAAGGAGCTGCGCAGCCTGTGGGCCGACCCGATTCTGCTCGGCTTCATCGTCTATGTGTTCAGCGCCGCCGTCTATACGATCGCGACCGGGGCCAAGTTCGAGGTCGAGGCGGCGCGGGTTGCGGTGGTCGACGAGGATCATTCCGAGCTGTCGCGGCGGATCGCCGCGGCGTTGCTGCCCCCGCTGTTCCGCACCGCCGAGCAGATCACGCCGGCCGGGATCGACACGGCGATGGACAACGGCCGCTATGTCTTCGTGCTCGAGATTCCGCCGAAGTTCGAGTCCGACGCGCTGTCGGGCAAGACCCCCACGGTGCAGATCGACGTCGACGCCACCGCGATGGCGATCGCCGGCAACGGCGCGGTCGACATCCAGAACATCGTGTTGCGCGAGACCGCCGCTTACTTGCGCAAGGATTCCGGAACCAGTGCGACGCCGGTCAATCTGGTGATGCACACCAAATTCAATCCGAACCTGAACTCGGCCTGGTTCACCTCTGTGATGCAGGTGATCAACAACATCGCGACGTTGTCGATCATCCTCACCGGCGCGGCGCTGATCCGGGAGCGCGAGCGCGGCACCATCGAGCATCTTCTGGTGATGCCGGTGAACCCGCTCGAAATCATGCTGTCGAAGATCATCGCCAATGGCGCGGTGATCGTCGCCGCCGCGCTGCTGTCGCTGCAGTTCATGGTCAAAGGCGTGCTCGGCGTGCCGATCGCCGGCTCGGTGCCGCTGTTCACGCTCGGGATGGTGCTGTTCATGTTCTCGGTCACCGCGCTCGGCCTGCTGCTGGCGACCTATGCCCGCACCATGCCGCAGTTCGGCCTGCTGGCGATCCCGGTGATCGTGATCCTGTATCTGCTGTCGGGCGCCACCACGCCGGTCGAGACGATGCCGGCCTGGCTGCAATTCCTGATGCAGTTCACGCCGAACACCCAGTTCGTTTCGTTCTCTCAGGCCGTGCTGTATCGCGGCGCCGGATTCGATCTGGTGTGGCCGCAAATGCTGGCTTTGCTGGCGATCGGCGGTGTAACGCTCGGCATCTGCCGTGTTCGCTTCGCCAAGACGATTTCCGCACAGGACTGAGCGCAATCACTCCGCCGGCGCCAGCCGCGCACCGGAGGCGGCCTGCCGGCTGCGCTTCGTCGCCAGCCGCGCGCGGCGCTTGCGCGCCCAGATCACCACGCCGGTGACCGACAGCGCCGCAACCACCAGGCCCATCGCCGAGATCAGGATGCGGCCGGGCAGGCCGAGAATGCGGCCGGAGTGCAGTGGAAGCTGCATCTGCACGAACACGTCGGCCGCCGTGCCGGTCCACGGCAGCCGGTCGCCGAGATAGCGGCCGTCCTCGCTGTCGTAATACAGCTGTGCCGGTCCGACGCCAGCGGCGCCGTGCTCTTCACCCGGCTTGAAGAACGCCGCCGCGAACACCCCGTGCGCCGGCCCGTAGAACAGTGAACCGAGCGGTTCGGTGAAACCGCGCGCTCTGCCGTCGGCGGTGGCCCGCGCCGCGATCTCGGCAAAGGTCATCTTCGGTTCGATCGGGTGGTCGAGGTCGCGATAGGGGCGCTGTTCGTAAGGTGTCGGCGTGTAGTTCGACACCGTCTTCATCAGCGGCGAGAACACCTCGAAATACAGATTCAGCGAGAACGCTGTGAACGCGACGATGAACAGCACCCCCCAGGTCCACAGGCTGAAGGCGCGGTGAATGTCGAAGTTGATGCGGTAGGCGCTGCCCGACGTCTTGATCTTCCAGGCCGGCGCCCACCGCGCCCACAACCCCTTGCCGATCTCGCGGCGTACCGCCGGTGCTTGGCCGGCGCTCAGCAGCTTGCGGGCCGGCAGCGTCAGATAGAAGCCGACGAAGCAATCGATCGTCCAGACGATCGCAATGATACCGAGCAGCCGCGCACCCCAGCGATCGCTGCCCCAGAACTCGGGCACGTGCATGGTGTAGTGCAGCTTGTAGAGAAACGAGACGACGTTCTCACGCGTGATCGGCCATACCGCGCCCCAATAGCGTCGGCCGAGCTCCGCCCCGGTATGCGGATCGAGAAAGATCTGATTGTAGTCGAGTGCGTAGCGTTTGCCCGAGGCCGGATCGATCCGCGGCATCACGAAGAACGCCAGCGAGTGTCCAGGCTCCGCCGCCATCGGGAAGTACACCACCCGGGCGCGCGGATCGCGCTGCTCGATCTGCTTGGCAAGCTCGGTCGAGGCCATCGCCGGGCCCGAGCTGGAGACGTCGAACAGTCTGGTGTTGATGCTCTCGTCGATCTCGTGATCCCATGAGATCACCGCGCCGGTGACGCCGGAGAAAAACAAAAACGCTGCGGTGATGAGGCCCGCCCAGCGGTGCAGCCGCCCGAATATCGATCTCATGCCTATCGCTGTACCGCGTCAGGCAGGCGACGCCAGTGGGGCGAGTTTGGAATAATTTCAAACTGCAGCATTGCCTTGCGCGCGCATGGCCTTACACGCGCGTGAAACGCCACGCTGCGGCAATCCGTCCCGCGCGGGCGCGGTTCCACAACGGTGATCCGCTGCAGCCTGGATTCAAGCCGACCAGCAATCCTGCTCTTCGCGATACGCCTGTTCGTTGAGGCGATCAGCAATCTCATCGGCGAGCTGCTTGGTCTTTGCCTCGGCGATGGTCTTTCCGTCGGTCGTCTTCAGCGCCGATCGTTCGGCTTCGATCGGAAAGTCGTCCGGCTGCAGTGTGTCGTCACGGTCAGACATGGCGAAATCCTCCAGATGCCAAGTCAACGCGCGAACACCGCTGGCGGTTGCCTGCCGCAGGATCTCAGTCTCCGTCCACATAATGGACGGTAAAGCCAATCAATTGCAATTTATTGGACATGAGCATCTCTCTTCATCATACTAATCATATGACCGATGCCACTCGGATCCGACCGACCTTCATGTCGAGCCCGTCTGCCGAAGCCGTTCTGGCCGACAGCGCCGGCGATGCGGCGTTCGCCACCACGCTCGCCAAGGGGCTTGTGGTGCTCGAAGCGTTCGAGGGCGCAACCCCGCTCGGCAACATGGAAATCTCGGTGCGCACCGGGATTCCGCGGCCGACGGTGGCCCGGCTCACCCATACGCTCGCGGAACTCGGCTACCTGAGTTACGACGCCCGCATCGCCAAATACGCGGTCGGCGCCAGGGCGCTGCGGATGCTGCACCCGCTGCTTGCGGGCATGCCGTTCCGCCAGCTCGCCCGGCCGTTGATGCAGGATCTCGCCTACAGCGTCCGCGGCACAGTTTCGATCGGTCTGCTCGACGGACCGTCGGTGGTATATGTCGAAACCGCAAGGTCAGGCGACGTCGGTCCGCACACCCCGGATATCGGCATGCCGATCCCGGTGGTTCGCACCGCCATGGGGCGCGCGGCGGCGGCGACGCTGCCGGAGGCCGAGGCCGCACGGCTTGAACGGCAGCTCGAATCCGCCGATGCCGCAATGTGGGCGAGCTACCACGAACTGTATCGCGACGGGCTGCGGCAATGCGCCGAGCGCCAGTTCTGCACCTGCTTCGGCGACTACATGCCGGCCATCCACGCCATTGCGGCGCCGCTGTTCCGGCTGCGCGATCGGTCGTTCGCCATCAATTGCGGCATCCCGGCGTTTCGATTGCAGCCGGGCCAGCTCGAGGGCGAGATCGGCCCCCGGCTTCGCGCGCTGGCGGAGAGCATTCGGGCGCTGGTCGCGCACACAGAACCTGCGGCACCGCGATCGCGCGGAGCCAAGACAAATACGAGGTGAGACGCTGCGACCGCCGCGTTGCCTTCGCAGCGTCGGCGGGAACAGCGGACATCGCTTCGCACGGGAGAGAAACCAGAGCGTCGCCGGGTGATCGCATCCGGCCACGTTCGCGCTCGCACCGAGTTGCACGGTGCAGCGCCGAAGCAGGGAGGACGCCATGCCGATTACCCGCCGCATGCTGCTCGCCAGCGCCGCTGCCACCTTCGCCACGCCGATATCGACCGCGGTCGCAGCCGGCGATTGGCCGGCCCGAGTGGTCAAAACCGTATCACCCTATGGGGCGGGCGGCGCCAACGACATCTCGCTGCGGATCCTCAACGACTTCTTCGAGCGCGAGCTGAAACAGCAGTTCATAGTCGAGAACAAACCCGGGGCCGGAACCCGTCTCGCCAACGAAATGGTCGCGCACAGCCAGCCTGACGGCTACACCTTCCTGTATGCCGCGGCGCCCTACGCCACGGCAGAAGCGCTGTTCGGCAAACTCAACTATCAGCGCAGCGAATTGCGGCCGGTGGCGATGGCGGCGTTCGCGCCGATCTTCCTGATCGTGAACGCCAAGTCCGAGTTCAAGACGCTGCCGGAGCTGATCGCTTACGGCAAGGCGAAACCGGAAGGGCTGACGTTCGGCTCGCCCGGGCCTGGCTCGCAGCCGCATCTTGCCGCCGAATTGCTGTTCAAGACCGCCGGCGTCAAGGGGCTGAACGTGCCGCTGCGCGGCGACGCCGCCGCCTACACCGAACTGCTCGCCGGCCGGGTCGACGCCACTTTCACCGCAATCAGCTCGGCGCTGCCGCACATCAAGGCGGGGAATTTCCGCGTCCTCGGCTCCGGCTCGGCCGAGCGTAGCGCGATCTATCCCGAGGCGCCGACGCTGACCGAACTCGGCTATCCGCAGGTCGTCGCCACCGGCTGGTACGGCTTCCTGGCGCCGGCCGCGACGCCGTCGCCGATCGTCGAACGGCTGCAGGATCTCGTGCTGCGCGCACTCGGCGATCCCGATGTGAAGAACAAGCTGCTCGCCCAGGGACTGGACGCCCACGGGCTGAAGGGAGCGGAATTTGCGGCCTTCATCGACGCCGAAACTGCGAAGTGGAGCAGGGTGATCGAAGACGCCGGATTGAGAGAGAAATGACGGCCGTCGGCGGGCCGCCGACGTCAAGAATAACAGTATCAAAGGGAGGAACGTCATGAGGAGAGTCGCAGCGAGCTTCGCCGTCTCGGCGCTGGCGATCGCATTGTCGGTATCGGCCGCGCTGGCGCAGAAGAAATACGATACCGGCGCCAGCGACAGCGAAATCAAGGTGGGCCAGACAGCGCCGCTGTCGGGTCCGGCTTCGGCCTACTCCTCGATCGCCAAGACCCAGGCTGCCTACATGCGGATGGTGAACGAGCAGGGCGGCATCAACGGCCGCAAGATCAATCTGATCCAGTACGACGACGCCTATTCGCCGCCGAAGACCGTGGAGCAGGTGCGGAAGCTGGTCGAGAGCGACGAGGTGCTGCTGACGTTCCAGATCATCGGCACCGCACCGAACGCCGCGGTGCAGAAATATCTCAACGTCAAGAAAGTGCCGCAACTGTTCGCCGCCACAGGCGCGGCGCGCTTCACCGATCCGAAAAACTATCCGTGGACCATGGGATTCAATCCCAGCTACTTCGTCGAAGGGCGGATCTACGGCCAGTTTATCCTGAAGCAGCATCCGAACGCCAAGGTCGGCGTGCTGTATCAGAACGACGACCTCGGCAAGGACTATCTCGCCGGCATCAAGGCCGGGCTCGGTGACAAAGCGGCGAAGATGATCGTGGCCGAGGCGTCTTACGAATTGTCCGAGCCGACGATCGATTCCCAGCTCCTCAAGATCAGGGATTCCGGCGCCGACCTCTTGTTCAGCGCCGCGACGCCGAAGCAGGCCGCCCAGGCGATCAAGAAGCTGTACGAGATCGGCTGGCATCCGGTGCACATCATCGACATCAACGCCGGCTCGATCGGCGCGGTGCTGAAGCCGGCCGGATTGGACGCGTCCAAAGGCGTGATCAGCGTCGGCTACGTCAAGGAGCCCGACGATCCGCAGTGGGCGAGCGATCCGGGCAATAAGCGTTATCTCGACTTCATGGCGAAGTATTACCCGGACGGCGATCGCAATTCGAGCTTCAACGTCTACGGCTACATCACCGCGCAGCTTCTGGTTCACGTCTTGAAGGCCTGCGGCGACAATCTCACCCGCGACAACGTGATGCATCAGGCGACGCACATGACCAAGGTGCCGCTCGACATGCTGCTCCCCGGCATCAGCGTCACCACCACGCCGACCGACTATCGCGTCAACAAGCAGTTCCAGATGGCGACGTTCGACGGCGAAAAGTGGGAGCGGTTCGGCGACATCATCGCCGATCAGGCCAAGGAGTAGGCCCGCGTCAGCGAGCGGGCAGACCGCCCTTCGATCGGTGCAACGAACTTCCGCCCGGTCCTTGCGAGCGAAGCAATCCAGAACCTCGCGTACCAAGCTGGATTGCTTCGTCGCTTCGCTCCTCGCAATGACTGTGGACGAGCGGGGGCGTAGCTACCACATCGACGCCTTGGCGCGTTCCGGCCAGGCGCGGTCGTAGGCTTCGCCGCCGACGCGGCCTGCGGTCATCGAAGCGAGGATTTCGCCGGGCGTCGGCAGCGTGTCCTGCGCGATCTGCTTGCTCGGGTCCCACAGGCCGGAGCGGATCAGTGCGCGGCCGCATTGGAAATAGATTTCCTCGACCGTCATCACAATCACGGTGCGCGGCGCCTTGCCTTCGACGTCGAACGACATCCGCAAGGCTTCGTCGGCGGTGACGTAGCCGCGACCATTGATACGCAAGGCATTGATCGAGCCGGGAATCAGCAGCATCAGCGCGATGCGCGGATCGCGCACCACGTTGCGCAAGGAGTCGATCCGGTTGTTGCCGCGGCGGTCGGGGATCAGCAGCGTGGTGTCGTCATGGACCCGGATGAACCCAGGCACGTCGCCGCGCGGCGAGCAGTCGAGCCCCTCCGGCCCCACGGTGGCAAGCGCTGCAAACGGCGATTTTTCGATCAGCGTGCTATAGGGCGGCGTGATCCAGTGCGCCACCTTTTCGGTGGAGGCGTCGTTCGGCACGCCGTAGATCGCCTCCAGCGCCTCGACCGTGTCGAGCGCGGGGAAGGCGGTGCGGGGGTCGTCAGGGCTGCGGGCGTCCATGGCGGATCATCTCCAACAAGTCTCGGGCGTGGGCGATCGGGTCGCCGACATTGCTGATGGTGAAGTTCGGAGTTGCGTCGACGCTGCGCCCGACGCGGTCGGCGATGCTGCCGTCGCTGGCGCGGGCGCGCGCCGCGATCCGCGCCGCCAGAACCTCGGCCGGCGCGGTGATCAGCACGACGACGACATCGGCGTAAGCGCTGCGTGCTGGCTCGATCACCATCCGCGATACGTTTGCCACCACGGTGCGTCCGACGCGGATGTCGTCGTCGAGACTGAGCGGCAGTCCGTAGGCGTGGCCGTGGGCGCGCCAATGCAGTGCGAAATCGCCGGCCGCTTCGAGGCGGCTGAATTGGTCCGGCGCGACCTGCAGATTGTCCTCGGCCGCGGAGGCTTCGCGGGTGACGACGCGTCGCGCAAACACGATCGCCGGATCGTCGACACAGAGCGAGCGGGCGGCGTTGATCAGCGTGTCCTTGCCGGCGCCGGATGGGCCGACCACCAGCACCAGCCGACCCGGGCCGATCAGTTTCGTCGCCTGCTCCGCCACCGCGATATCCGTCATGCCACGCGCTGTCCCTCGCGCCAGACGCTGCGCACCGCCGGCACGTCGTGCGCGACGTGAACGCGGATCAGGTCGGCGCGCTTGCCCTTGGAGATTTCGCCGCGATCGTTGAGGCCGACCGCTTCGGCCGGCGCCTTGGTGACGGTGCGGATCGCGGCGGCGAGGTCGATCGCCGGCGCGCGCATCGGCAATTGCAGCGCCGCGATCAGCAGGCTCGACGGGATGTAGTCCGACGACAGAATGTCGAGCAGGCCCTCGTGCGCCAGATCGATCGCGGCGATGTTGCCGGAATGCGAGCCGCCGCGCACCACGTTGGGGGCGCCCATCAGGATGTCGATGCCGGCCTGGTGCAGCTCGCGCGCCGCCTCCAGCGTGGTCGGGAATTCGGCGACCGCGACCCGGTCGCGGATCGCGTCGGCGACGTTCTCGGGCGTGGTGTCGTCGTGGCTCGCCAGCGGAATTTCGTAGCGATGTGCCAGCTCGACGATCGCCCGCATATTGGCGTCGGCGTAGGTCTCCTTGCAGAATACCCGGCGTGCGAACATGGCGTCCAGTTCGGCGTCGGTCATGCCGGCGCCCTTGCCGCGGTAGTAGTCGCGCAGCTTCTCCTCGTCGCGGAACTGGCGCTGGCCCGGGGTGTGGTCCATCAGCGACATCAGCCGGATGTCGGGGCGGTCGATCAGCTCCTTGGCCTCGGCCACCACGTTCGGCATCGGGATTTCGCAGCGCAGATGCAGGAAGTGATCGGCGCGCAGCAGCTGCGCATCGCGCGCCGTCGAGATCGCGCCGGCCAGCACGATCGCCTGACCGTCGACTTCCTCGGCGCCTTCCTCGCGCCACACCCGCAGCGAGTCCAGCACCGTGGTGATGCCGCAGGTGGCGAGCTGGCCGTCGTACGACACCACGGCGGCGACCGGATTCCACTGCACCTTCGGCCGCGGCGTGTAGTGCGCTTCGAGATGATCGGTGTGCAGCTCGACCAGCCCCGGCATTACCAGATCGCCCTGCATGTCCTTGGCGCCCTTGGGCGCGGCGCCTTCGCCGATTTCCGCGATCACACCTTCGGCGATCGCGACCCAGCCGTGCTCGATCACCCGGTCGGCCAGCACCAGCCGGGCATTGCCCAGCACCATCTCCTGCGAATTGTTCATGGTCTCGTTCATTCCATTGGTCATGCGGCGGCGGCAAACGAGGTCACGTCGACGATGCGGTCCGCGATGATCTCACGGATCTCGTCGTCGTGCACGATGGCGATGATCGCGGCGCCCTGCGCCTTGGTCTGTCCGATCAGTTCGACCACCACGGCGCGATTCTTGGCATCGAGCGATGCGGTCGGTTCGTCGAGCAGCAGGATCGGCGTGTGCGAAATGAACCCGCGGGCGATGTTGACGCGCTGCTGCTCGCCGCCCGAGAATGTCGCCGGCGGCAGCGTCCACAGCCGCTCCGGGATATTGAGCCGGCGCAGCAGCACGCCGGCCTGTTCGCGCGCCGCCTCGCGAGCGGTGCCCTGCACGATCAACGGTTCGGCGACGACATCGAGCGCAGCGACACGGGGGACGGCGCGCAGGAACTGGCTGACATAGCCGATGCTGCCGCGGCGCGCGGCGAGGATCTGGCGTGGCTGCGCGGTGGCGATGTCGAGCGTCGCGCCGTCATGGGCGATCCGGATCGCGCCGGTATCGCAGCGATAATTGCCGAAGATCATCTTCAGGATCGACGATTTGCCCGCGCCCGAAGGGCCGGACAGCACGACGCATTCGCCGGGCTGAACCTGGAAGCTGACGCCGCGCACCACCGGCAGCGTGACGCCGCCCTGCAGATGCATGACGAAACTCTTCTGGGCGTTGTCGACGACGAGAGCGGGAGCTTGGGTCATGGTCATCACGCCGGCAGGATCGAGGAGACGAGCAGTTGGGTGTAGGGTTCGCGCGGATCGTCGAGCACCTGGTCGGTCAGTCCGGTCTCGATGACGCGGCCGGATTTCATCACCAGGATGCGATGCGACAGCAGCCGTGCCACCGCGAGATCGTGGGTGACGACGATCGCGGCCAGCCCGAGTTCGGCCACCAGGCTGCGGACCAGATCGAGTAGCCGCGCCTGCACCGAAACGTCGAGCCCCCCGGTCGGCTCGTCCATGAAGACGAGGCGTGGATCGGTGACCAGGTTGCGGGCGATCTGCAGCCGCTGCCGCATGCCGCCCGAATAGGTGCGCGGCGCGTCGTCGATGCGGCCGGTGTCGATCTCGACCCGCTCCAGCCAGTCGCTCGCGACGCTGCGGATCTTGCCGTAGTGATTCCAGCCGATCGCCATCAGCCGCTCGCCGACATTGGCGCCGGCCGAGACCGCCATGCGCAGGCCCTGCGCGGGATCCTGATGAACGAAGCCCCAATCGGTGCGCAGCAGCAGCCGACGTTCGGCTTCGCCGAGTTCGGCGAGATCGCGCAAGATGCCGTCGCGCATCCGATAGGACACGCGGCCGGCGCTCGGCGTCATCTGTCCCGACAGCATCTGCAGCAGGGTCGATTTGCCGGAACCGGATTCGCCGACGATCGCCAGCACTTCGCCGGGGAAGAGCTCGAACGACACACCGCGGCAGGCATCGATCCGGCCGTAGCGTTTCGACAGGCCATCGGCGATCAGCAGCGGCTGATCGGCCGCGGTGAAGGCGCCCGGTGCTGCGGATGAGACGCGATCAAGCATGGGCGCTCTCCATCGGTGCCGTTTCGCTGCCGGTGTGCCCTTGCGCGCGGCGGCCTTCGCAATAATCGGTGTCGGAGCACACGAACATCCGCGTGCCCGCGTTATCGGTGACGATCTCGTCGAGATAGGAATCGTCGGCACCGCACAGCGCACAGCAGCCGTTCTGGCGATAGCGCGTGAACGGATGGTCTTCGAAATCCAGCGACACAACCTGGGTGTAGGGCGGGATCGCGTAGATCCGCTTCTCGCGGCCGGCACCGAACAGTTGCAGCGCCGGGCAGCTGTCCATCTTCGGATTGTCGAATTTCGGCGTCGGCGACGGATCCATTACGTAGCGGCCGGCGACCTTCACCGGATAGGCATAGGCGGTGGCGATGTGGCCGAACTTGGCGATGTCCTCGTACAGCTTGACGTGCATCAGCCCGTATTCGGCGAGCGCATGCATGCGCCGGGTCTCGGTCTCGCGCGGTTCGAGATAGCGCAGCGGCTCGGGAATCGGCACCTGATACACCAGCACCTGGCCTTCATGCAGCGGCGTCTCGGGAATCCGGTGCCGGGTCTGGATCACGCTCGCGTCCGGCGTCGACGTGGTGGTGGCGACGCCGGCGGTCTTGGCGAAGAACTGACGGATCGAGATCGCGTTGGTGGTGTCGTCGCTGCCCTGGTCGATCACCTTCAGCGTATCGTCGGGACCGAGGATCGACGCGGTCACCTGCACGCCGCCGGTGCCCCAGCCATACGGCATCGGCATCTCGCGGCTGGCGAACGGCACCTGATAGCCGGGGATCGCGATCGCTTTCAGGATCGCGCGGCGGATCATCCGCTTGGTCTGCTCGTCGAGATAAGCGAAATTGTAAGTCGCCTCGGTCATTCCGCAGCCTCGCGCAGCTCGGGTTGGTCCTGGTTGAATTCGGCGCGCAGCTTGCGCAGCAGGCCGAGCTCGGACTGGAAATCGACGTAGTGCGGCAGCTTCAGATGTTCGACGAAGCCGGTCGCCTGGACGTTGTCGGAATGCGACAGCACGAACTCCTCGTCCTGCGCCGGCGCCTTGACGTCCTCGCCGAGTTCTTGCGCGCGCAGCGCGCGATCGACCAGCGCCATCGACATCGCCTTGCGCTCGCTCTGGCCGAAGGCGAGTCCATAGCCTCGGGTGAAGCGCGGTGCTTCGGTCGCCGAGCCTTTGAACTGATTGACCATCTGGCACTCGGTCAGCGCCACGCTGCCGAGCGGCACCGCGAAGCCGGTGTCCTCGGCCTCGAAGAACACTTCGACTTCGCCGAACCGGATTTCGCCGGCGAACGGATGGTTGCGGCCATAGCCGCGCTGAGTGGAATAGCCGAGCGCCAGCAGAAAACCCTCGTCGGCGCGGGCGAGGTTCTGCAGCCGCAGATCGCGTCCGGCTGGAAAGTTCAGCGGTTCGCGGGTGAGATCGCCGACCGCGCTGTCGTCCTCGGCAACCGGCGACTCTTCGATCAAGCCGTCCTGGCGCAGGATGTCGGTGACCCGCGGCGTCGGCGCGTCACTGGCTTCCGCCGTTGCCGGCTCGGTCGGATCACCGCCTTCGGCGAGCTGCGGATCGAGCAGCCGATGGGTGTAGTCGAAGGTCGGGCCGAGGATCTGGCCGCCGGGAATGTCCTTGAAGGTCGAAGAAATCCGCCGCCGCACCGCCATTGCGCCGGTGTCGACCGGCTCGGACGAGCCGAACCGCGGCAGCGTGGCGCGGAATGCCCGCACCAGGAAGATCGCTTCGATCAGATCGCCGCGTGCCTGCTTGATCGCCAGCGCCGCGAGCTCGCGATCGTACAGCGAGCCTTCGCTCATCACCCGGTCGACGCCGAGCGCGAGCTGACCGGAGATCTGGTCGAGCGTCAGCTCCGGCACCGCGCGGTCGCCGCGGCGGGCGTCGGCGAGCAGCCGGTGGGCATTGTCGATGGCGCGTTCACCGCCTTTGACTGCGACATACATCGGTCAGCTCCCTTGGCTGAGGCGCGTGGTGCGCGGGATCGCCACCATCTGATCGCCGCTCACCAGCACCACATCGATGCCGCGCGGAAACAGCGCCGCGTTGATATTCAGGCGACCAAACAGATCGGCCGGCTGCAGCACTGCCTGCAGCAGCGTCTCGCCGTCGATACCCGGACCATGCAGCCGGAAGCTGTCGCCGGTGCCGAGCGCCTGCACTTGAACAATGAGTGTCGTCGACCGGTCCGGATATTCGGGCGTGCCGAGCGCGAACCGCTCGAGCGGAAGGAGCGCGGCGCCGTTCCCGATCAGCGCGAACGCCGCGGCCGAAGGATCGTCGGTCAGCGGCGCGCCGGTGTGAAACTTCAGCCAGCGCGCGACCGTGCCGTCCGCCACGATCGCATCGTCAAGCCAGATCGGGGTGTCGTGGTCGAGCAGCGTCAGCGCCAGGGCGGCGCTGGCGTGCATCAGCGGCGCCGGCGTGCCGGCGGAGGTTGAGATGCGTTGGATGCGGCCGGGCCTTGCCATCGCTTCCATCACGGCGCGGAAGGTCGATTGCGCGCCGAGCACCTTGTCGGCAAAGCCGGTGGCGAGTTCGGTGGTGGTCATGGTCAGCCCTCTCCGCGCACCAGTGTGTAGAAATCGACCTTGGTGGCCGCGGTCTGGGCGGCCTTTTCGGCGCGTGCGGCTTCCATTTGAGTCCGCAGCGGCGCGATTACCTCGGCTTCGACTGCGTCCGCATAGTCCGGCGATTGCAGCAGGGCGTCGCACAGCGCGATCAGCTTCGCTTTGCTGCGGTCGCGGCCCAGCGTGTAGCCGAACCCGACCTCGCCGCTGGCGAGCCGCACCGCGGCGCGCGACACCGTCGCCTCGCCGAGATTGAAGGCGGCGCCGTCGCCGCCGATCCGTCCGCGCAGCATCACCAGCCCCTGTTCCGGCTCGCGGAGCAGCGTGAATGCGGGCGGCGCCAGCGCGCCGAGGCGGGTGTCGATCGCGGCGGTCGGCGAGGCGGCCAGCACCGCCATGGCGGCGCGGCGGACCGGGATCGCGGCTGGTTCGGAGAAGTTCGTGGTTTCGGCCGTCATCGCCATTGCCCAGATGAAGTTGTCTATGTTAATAGACAACTTGATAGAGGCACAATGTGAAAACTCGATGACGCCGAATTCCGTGGTGGGCCATGATCACGAAAGCGTTCCTGTCATGAGTGCCGAGGCGCTGTCAGCCGGCGTGGCGTTGTGGCGCCAGGTCGCCGACGGCATCGAACAGGCGATCGCCGACGGCCGCTATCTGCCGGGCGGCAAGCTGCCGGGCGAGACCGAGATCGCCGAGAATTATGGGGTCAACCGCCATACCGTGCGCCGCGCGCTCGCGGCGCTGGCGGAGCGTGGGCTGGTGCGCGCCGAACGTGGCAGCGGCACCTTCGTCCGCAGCCGCCGGATCGCCTACCCGCTGCGCACCCGGACGCGGTTTTCCGAGATCATCAATGCGGGCGGCCGCGAACCGCGCGGACAGTTGATTGCCGCGGAGCGCGAGCCGGCAAGCGGCGCTCTGGCTGGGCAGCTCGATCTCGCGATCGGCGCTCCGCTGTTCCGGATCGAGGCTCTGCGATCGGCGGACGGCGTGCCGATCAGCCGCGGCACCACCTGGCTGTCGGCGGTGCGATTTCCCGACGCTCCCAAGGTGTTCGCGGCGAAACGCTCGATGACCAAGGTGCTGGCGCATTACGGCATCAGCGATTATCGCCGGCTGTCGACCCGGATCACCGCCTCGGTGGTCGATGCCGCCGATGCGGCGCGGCTCGATCTGGCGGCCGGGCGGCCGGTGCTGGTGGTCGAGAGTATCGACGTCGCCGCCGATGGCACCCCGCTGCTCACCTCCCGCGCCCGCTTTGCGGCAGAGCGGGTCGAGTTCGTGATCGAGCCGGATTAGCGCGCGCCCTGCGCTCATGTCATCGCCCGCGCAGGCGGGCGAACCAGTATTGCAGAGAGTTCGCGGCAGAGCACGGGAGCTCTGGGATACTGGATCCTCCGCATACGCGGAGGATGACGGCTGGGAGTTGGACGGTGGCGGTAACGGTGAGCGACGCGTTGCGTCGCTTTTAAGCGACCGCCTTCCGGCCGATGATCGCGAAGCGCAGCTTGCTGGAGATCCAGTCGATCGCCGCCACGGTGACAAGGATCATCAGGATCAGGAACGACACCTTCTGCCACTCCAGCACGCGGATCTGCTCGGCGAGCTGCAATCCGATGCCGCCGGCACCGACGATGCCGATGATGGTAGCGGAGCGAGTGTTGGACTCGAAGAAGTACAGCACCTGGCTGGCCAGGATTGGGACCACCTGCGGCAACATGCCGAAGCGGACGCTGTGCAGATGCGAGCCGCCGGTCGCCTTGACGCCTTCGCTCGGCTTGTCGTCGGCGGCCTCGAAGGCTTCGGAGAACAGCTTGCCGAAATTGCCGAGGTCCGAGCACATCACCGCGAGGATACCGGCGAATGGGCCGAGTCCGACGACGCCGACCCAGATCAGCGCCCAGATCAGCGTGTCGACGCCACGCACCATGTCGAGCAGCCGACGGGTCAGCAATTGCAGCGGACGGATGCGCAGCACGTTGCGCGCCGCCAGGAACGAAATCGGGAACGCCAGCAGTGCCCCGCCGAGGGTACCGAGAAGCGCGATCGCCAGCGTCTCACCCATCGCTTGCAGATAGACTTGCGCGAGCTGCCACGAACCGGGATCGGGCGGCAGCATCAGACCGAGAAACTCGATCAGTCGGCCAGTGCCGCTGAACAGCCGATCGAACGGGATTTCGAGCCGGATCAAGCCGAACACGAACACGGCTGCGGCCAACGTCAAGCCACCGACGAGTTTGGCGCGCTTGATCCAGTCGGGCCGGAACTGTTCAGGAAACCGCGCGGCGATGCCGGCTTCGTCGCCGAAGCTGAGGGTGCGGCGGGCGGTGTTCATCGTCGCTCCTGACCGATCAGGCGGCGGCGCACGCCTTCGGTGAAATAGTCGATGACCATCACGGTGACGATGATCAGCAGCAGGATGGCGCTGACATCGCTGTAATAGAACTTGCGCACCGCCTCGATCAGGTCCTGGCCGATGCCGCCGGCACCGACGAAGCCCATCACCGCGGCGCCGCGGACGTTAATCTCGAACCGCAGCAGTGCGTAACTGACGAAATTCGACAACACCTGCGGCACTACGGCGAACCGCACCATCTCGAACCAGTCGCCGCCGGACGACACCACGCCTTCCAGCGGCTTGTCGTCGATGTTTTCGACCACTTCGGCGAACAGCTTGCCGAGCGCGCCGGTGGTGTGGATCGCGATCGCCAGCACGCCAGGCAGCGGGCCGAGACCGAACGCCAGCACGAACAGCAGCGCGAATACGATCTCCGGCACGGTGCGGCAGAATTCGAGGAAGCGGCGGGTGACGAACACCAGCGTCCGCGACCGCACCAGATTGGCCGAGGCGAGAAAGCACAGCGCGAAGCCGGTGAGCGCCCCGAGCAGCGTGCCCACATAGGCGATCAGGATGGTGTCGAGCAGCAGACCGGTCCAGCGTTTGATGCCCCAAAACCACTCGTTCAGGTCGGTCCACAGCGTGGCGAGCGCCAGCTTCGGCGCGATCGAGATGAAATACGACGGAAACCGCCAGAAGTTTTCGGCGAGCTTGACCAGATCGACTTCACCCATCCAGGCCGCCGCGGCGATCGCGACGATCAGGATCGCGCCGCCGAGCGCCAGCCGCCGCCGCTTCGCCGCCACGGCCGCGTCGTATTGATCGGCCAGGGCGCGAAGCTGGGGCTCGGGAAGTTCTGTAACGGCGGCCTGCATTCGGTTGTCCGACATGACGACGTGGGCGGCTGGTGGGCCGCCCACGTCCGATGAGGTGCGGGGATTCGTCAGGACTTCGACTTGCGCAGGCTGTCGACGAACTTGATCAGCTCGACCACCGGCTCGTAGTCCTTGTGGCTGGTCGCCGCATAGGGCTTGGCCTTGCCTTCATAGATCTTGTTGAAGGTTTCCGGATCGTTGGTGGCGAGGTCGAGCACTGCCTTGCGGATCGCCGCCTTGAGGTCTTCCGGCATGTCCGACAGATAGGCCATCGGCGAGTTCACGATCAGGTCCGACTTCAGAATGATGCGGAAGTCAGCAGCCTTGGCCATGCCCTTGCGGTCCATCCGCAGCAGGTTGGATTCGTCCTCGGTATTCCACCAGTTGAACGCCGCATCGCAGGTGCCCTGGGCGACGCCGATCACCGCGTTCTCGTGGCTGCCGGCGTAGATCACCTTGGCGAAGAACTTGTCGGGATCGATCGACATCTTGTTCATCATGAAGCGCGGCACGTTGTTGCCGGACGTCGAATTCGGATCGACCAGGCACAGATTCTTACCCTGCAGGTCCTGGATCTTCTGGTAGGGCGAATCCTTCTTCACATACAGCACCGAGTGATAGCCCTTGGAGCCGTCACCATTGACCTCGATCGCGAACGGCTCGACCTTGGCGCCGACCAGATAGGCGCGGGCGTAGGAGGCCGGTCCATACATGCCGATGTGGATGTTGCCGGCGCGCTGGCCTTCGATCACCGCGGCGTAGTCGTTGGCGATGCGGAGCTTCACCGGCACGCCGAGCTGCTTGGTGAGGTAGTCGGTCAGCGGCGTCCAGCGCGTGGTGGTGCCCGAAGCGTTCTCGTCCGGAATCTTGCCGAACACCAGCTCGGGATATTTCGCCTTCCAGTCCTGCGCCGGCGCGGCCTGCGCGGTGAACGCCAGCGCCGCAGCGGCGGCGACGAGAGTACGGAGCTTGATCATCACGATTCCTGTCTCTTCGAGTTCGATGAACGGTCGAAACACGGCAACCGCACGCGGGCGCGCCGCGGCGGTGCCGGATGGGGGGACGGCGAACCGATCGCCGCCGGGATCAGGCCACGGCGACGCCGGCCAATGCGGGGGCGGGAAGGCCGTGCGGAACGTGCGACGCAGCGCCCAGCACCTCGTCGGCTTCGAGATCGTAGAGTTCGCGCGCGATCTGGTCGGTGAGCATCGCCGGGGCGCCGTCGAACACCACGCGCCCCGAAGCCATGCCGATCAGCCGATCGCAATAGCTGCGGGCAAGATCGAGCGAGTGCAGATTGCACAGCACGGTGATGCCGAAGTGCTTGTTGATGCGCAGCAGCGCATCCATCACGATCTTGGTGTTGCGCGGATCGAGCGAGGCGATCGGTTCGTCGGCGAGCACGATGTCGGGCTGCTGCACCAGCGCCCGGGCGATCGCGACGCGTTGCTGCTGACCGCCCGAAAGCTGATCTGCGCGCTGCGCCGCATAGGACGCCATATCGAACTGATCGAGCGCCGAGATCGCCAGGGCGCGGTCCTGCTCGGGCCACATCTGCACCAGCGAGCGCCACGACGGGACTTCCGACAGCCGCCCCATCAGGACGTTGGTCAGCACGTCGAGCCTGCCGATCAGGTTGAACTGCTGAAAGATCATCGCGGAGCGCGCGCGCCACTGCCGCAGTTCGCGGCCCTGCAGCGCGGTGACGTCGACGCCTTCGAACAGGATGCGTCCTTCGGACGGCTCCGCCAGCCGGTTCAGCATGCGCAGCAGGGTCGACTTACCTGCCCCGGATCGGCCGATCACCCCGACGAAGCTGCCGCGCTCCACCGAAAACGATGCGCCATCCACGGCGGCTTTGCTGCCGAAGCGGCAGGTCAGACCCTCGACTACCAGCATGCGCTGCTCCCGAAACAGGTTCGGGGGAATCGCTACCGCCGTTGTTTTGCAGCCGTGTGACAGAGCGTGTAGTTCTGCCGCCACATCAAGGTGTTCGCTCCGTCATCGATGCGTCACGACGATGTCATGAACGGCGTCGATGACAGGTCTCAACCCCAATCATCGCGCACGAGAAGTCCATGGCCGCGAAACTGCTATCGGTCGCGCCGACCGTCGATCCGACCGCCAAGCTGCACGACGTTACGCTCGGCGCCTATTGCGAAGTCGGCGCCCGCACCATCCTGAATGAAGTGGCGATGGGTGACTATTCCTACGTCGTCAACGACTCGCAGATCACCTACACCGGTATCGGCAAATTCTGCTCGATCGCGGCGATGACCCGGATCAACCCCGGCAATCACCCGATGCAGCGCGCCACCCAGGCGCATTTCACCTATCGTGCCAGCACGTATTTCGAGGGCGAGAGCGACGACGCCGAATTTTTCGCCTGGCGGCGATCGCATCACGTCGAGATCGGCCACGACGTCTGGATCGGTCACGGCGCCATCGTGCTGCCCGGCCGTAACATCGGCACCGGGGCTGTGGTGGCGGCGGGCGCCATCGTCACACGTGACGTGCCGGCCTACACGATCGTGGCCGGCAATCCGGCGCGGCCGGTCCGCCGCCGCTTCTCCGAGGTGGTGGCCGAGCGGCTGGTCGCGCTGGCGTGGTGGGACTGGAGCCACGAGGCGCTGCGCAAGGCGCTGCCGGACTTCCGGAAACTGTCAGTCGAGGAATTCCTCGACAGACACGAAGCTGCGGCCATGACCCGGCAGGCGGCGGGCCGGGAGCCTGCAACGGAACAGCAGGTGACGGGATGAGCGAGATCGCGATCGAAGGCGGCCGGACGCTGATCGGTGACGAGATCGCCGAGGCCTCGCTGCAGATCGCCGGCGGCGCCATCGCGGCGGTCGGCTCCACCAGCGGCAACGCCGCGATCCGGATCGATGCGCGCGGCCTGCTGGTGCTGCCCGGCATCGTCGATCTGCACGGCGATGCGTTCGAGCGGCAGATGATGCCGCGGCCGGGCGTCGACTTCCCGATCGACGTCGCGCTGATCGACAGCGACCGTCAGGCGATCGCCAACGGCCTGACCACGGTGTTCCACGCCGTCACCTGGTCGTGGGAGCCCGGCCTGCGTAGCGCCGACAATGCCCGCCGGATGCTCGACGCGATCGACCTGACCAAGCCGCGGCTGTCGGCCGACACCCGCATCCATCTCCGCCACGAAACCTTCAATCTCGATGCGGTCGACGAGATCGCGCAATGGATCGGCGACCGTCGCGTCGATCTGTTCGCGTTCAACGATCACATGGACTCGACGCTGGCGAACCTCGACAAGCCGCACAAGCGCAACCGGATGGTCGAGCGCACCGGCCTCAGCGACGATTCATTCGACCGGCTGGTCGAGCGCATCGCGGCGCGTGGCGACGAAGTGCCACAGGCGAACCGCCGGCTCGCGGCGATCGCGCGCGAGGTGTCGATGCCGATGCTGTCGCATGACGACGACACTCCGGCGATGCGGCAGGGCTTCCGCGATCTCGGCGTCGGCATCGCCGAATTCCCGACCACCGAAGAGACCGCGCGTGACGCGGCGCTGCACGGCGACTTCATCGTGTTCGGCGCGCCGAACGTGGTGCGCGGCGGCAGCCACACCGGATGGACCAGGGCAGCCGATATGATCGCCAAGGGGCTGTGTTCGGTGCTGGCCTCCGACTACTACTATCCGGCGCCGCTGCTCGCCGCGTTCCGCCTGGTGCACGACGGCATCCTGCCGCTGGAACAGGCCTGGAAGCTGATCTCGGAGAATCCGGCACGCGCTGCCGGGCTCGGCGAGCGCGGCAGGCTCGCGACCGGCCAGCGTGCCGACGTGCTGCTGGTCGACGACCGCGTCGCGCTGCGGCCGCGGATTGTGGCGGTGATCGCGGGCGGCCGGCTGGTGCATGTCGACGATCCGGAGCGCTTCGTGATCACGCGCAGACTGCCGCACCCGGCTGGCGTTGCCGCCTGATCTGACGCTATCATTGTCAGTGATGTCGAATTTTCCGCGTTACGCGATTTACTATCTACCCGCCGTCGGAAGCGCTCTGGCGCAGTTCGGCGCGGTGATGCTCGGTTACGATGTCGTGACCGGCGCTGATGTGGCGTTTGCACCGCCGACTGCGGCGGTGGCGGATTGGCGCGAGATCACCGCCGATCCGCGTGGTTACGGCTTTCACGCCACGCTGAAGGCGCCGTTCACATTGGCCGACGGCCGCCGCGATAGCGAGCTGTTGTGGGCCTGCGCAACCTTTGCCGAAACGCCCCGGGCGATTCCGCGGATCGTGCCGGTGATCCGGCCGATCGGCAGGTTCATTGCGCTGGTGCCCGATGTTCCCTCGGAGCCGCTGCAGCAGCTCGCCGCCGACTGCGTCCGCGACTTCGATGGGTTTCGCGCCCAGCTGTCGGCAGAGGATCGGGCCCGTCGCAGGCCGGAGCAGCTGACGCCGCAGCAGATCGAGCATCTCGACCGCTGGGGCTATCCCTATGTGATGGACGAGTTCCGGTTTCATATGACACTGACCGGCTCGCTCGACACCGCCCGCCATGACGAACTGTTGGCGCTGCTGCGCGGAACGTTCGCGGCGACCGGCATCGATCGGGTAGCAATCGATCGGATCGCGGTGCTGCGCCAGGACGCGCGTGGCGAACGCTTCAAGAGCATCGCGCAATTCGAACTGCGCAGCGCCGACTATTAGCGGTCGAGAATCGAGCCGAGCCAGTCGCTGACCGCCTCGGGCATGGCGGTGACCCGGCCCGGCCACGGACCGGTGGCGAAGCCGACATGGCCGCCTTGCTCGGGTTGCCAGAGCGTCACCATCGCGCCGGCCTCGTCCGGTGTCGGCAGCGAGGCGGCCGGCACGAACGGATCGTTGCGCGCGTTCACGACCAAAGCGGGGATCTTGATCTTGCGCAGATGCGGTTTGGACGATGCTCGGGTCCAGTAGTCGTCGACACCCGCAAAGCCGTGCAGCGGCGCCGTGAAGGCGTCGTCGAAGTCGCGCAAGGTCGTCGCACGCTGAACGCGCTCGCGGTCGAACAACCCCGGATGCTGCTGCCATTTGGCGAGCGCGTTCGGAATCATCGTACGCAGGAAATGCCGAGTGTAGAGCGGGCGGTTGATCCCGCTGTCGATCGCGGCGCCGGCGGCGACCAGATCGAGCGGGGCGGAGACCGCCGCCACTGCGCGCGCAATCTCCGCGGCGCCACTTCCGGCCTCCTCCGCCCAGCGCAACAGCGCGTTGCCGCCGAGCGAGACGCCGGCGGCCAGCACCGGCGCATCGGCACGGTCGCGAATTCGCGCCAGCAGCCAGCCGACCTCCTGGAAGTCGCCGGAGTGATAGGAGCGCGGCGCCAGATTGAGTTCGCCCGAGCAGCCGCGGAAATGCGGGATCGACAGCCGCCAGCCGCGCGCCAGCGCGCCCTGCGCAAACGCGATCGCGTAGCGGCTCGCCGACGATCCTTCGAGTCCGTGAAACAGCACCAGCCACGGCGCATGGTCCCGCCCGGGCAGATGATCGATGTCGATGAAATCGCCGTCCGGCGCCCGCCAGCGTTCGCGGATGAGCTTGATGGCTTGCGAGGCCCGCGGCTGCGCGAACAGCGTCGGCCAGATGGTTTGCAGATGGGCGCCGGGCAACCACCACGGCGCGCGATAGGATCGCAGGTCAGTCATGTCGAGCAGAAGCGAAGGAGGGACAAACACAAAAAGAGGGGCGAGCGAGATGCAGCTATCCACCCGGATGGTGGGTCACTGCAACCGACTGCGTCAACATCGCATTAGCTTTGCATTTGCAACTAACGTTTTGCGATGGCCGCACAGGTCGCTGTTGTTGTCGGGCCGGCACCGCCCTAAGCTGATCTTCATAGTGACAAGCGATCGGTGCCGAAGCAGCCGGGATCGCCCCTATGAGGAAATCGCCATGAAGGTCGCCGACCCAGCTCCCTTCCGCCACCTGTCGCCCGACGAGCTGGAATGGCTCGCCGCCGCCGAATGGGCGCAGGCCGAATCCCTCAGCGATGCGCCAAAGGGTCTCGTGATGCAGTCCGCCACCGAGATGCATGCGCGCGCCAAGCTCAAACGCATCCTCCTCAGCCAGGTCCCGACCAAGCATTAGCCGTCGCCGTCGTCTGCGGGCTTGACCATCTGGAGACGGCGGACGCACACCGGTCGTGATGACCTCCGCACCGCATCCTGCCTGCCCGTCAGGTCCCGGCGCCTATGTGGTGGCGATCGCAATCGCGGCGCCGCTTACGGTCCGGCTCGGCGGCCTGTCGGCGCGGCTTCGGCCTGGGCGCTATCTGTATTGCGGTTCGGCCTATGGTCCGGGCGGACTGCAGGCCCGGCTCGCGCGGCATTTTCGTAAGGACAAATCGATCCGCTGGCATGTCGATCAATTGACCACTGCCGGCGAGGTCAAAGGCGCCTGGGCGATCGCGCGTGGCAACGAATGCGTTCTGGTGGAACGCCTCGGATTTCTGCCGGTGCCGATCGAAGGCTTCGGCGCCACTGATTGCGCCCACTGCCGCAGCCATCTGTTGCGCTGGCCATCGCGCGTCGCGGCCCGTACAGTCCGCGCGGCGCTCGCCGGAGACGACGAACCGCCGGTGTGGCTGCGGGTCAGCGCGACGCCCCGGTCTCGCGCCTGATCCAGCCGAGGTATTTCTCGGCACCCGCGGTCACCGGAAGCTGGATGATCTCCGGGGTATCGTAGGAGTGCAGCGAGGTGATCAGGTCGCGCAAGGCAGCGAATTTCATCGGCAGGGTCTTGAACAGCAGCAACTGCTCGGCGTCGCTGGTGATCTTGCCGTCCCACCAATAATGGCTGGTGATCGCCTGGATCTGGACGCAGGCGGCGAGCCGGGCCTCGAGCGTTGCGACTGCCAATCGTTCTGCCTCCTCCTTGCTCGGCGCCGTCACCATCACCACGCAGGCTTCGCCCTCATCCATCGCTTGGTTCCTCCGGCGGATTTGATCCGCCGCGTTGCGGGCCGCGCCGGTTGTTTGCTAGCGGCAAGCCGTTCCCAGTCAGCTTCGGAAGATCCGTCATGCCGATTTACGGCTTCGTCTGCAACAAATGCGGTCACCAGTTCGAAACCCTGCTGTTCTCGGGTGACACTGCGGTGTGCCCGTCCTGCGAAAGCACCAGCCTCGAGCAACAATTGTCGCTGATCGCCAAGCCAGCCAAAGGCGGGCCGGAGGCGCCGATGTGCGACGGCAAGGGCGGCTGCGGCGGCTGCTGCATGCCGGACGTCTGCGCCTAGCAGTCCGAACGGCCTTACCCGGTTACTGCGACCGTCCCGAACGGAACGATCGCGCGTTTCGCGTCGTTTGCACGCCGACGAGCATTCCTCCGAGGCAGGCGAGACATGACCCAGATTACCCGCACTTTCGACAGTGCCGCACAGGCCAAGACCGCACTCGCTGAACTGAAGCAGCGCGGCTTCCATCAGGTCGAGCTGATCGAGTTACCAGACCGCCGCGGCCCGAACGGCGGCGGTGCGGTTGTCCGGGTCGAGCCGCCGTTCGGATCAGCGCTTGCCGCCACGGCGATTCTGGACCGCCATGGCGGCAAGGAATCGGCGCCTGGTGCAGCGAATCCGGAGCCGGCAGCCTCGCCGCTGCAGCAGCCGGCAAAGGCGGATACTCAGCCGCTGTCTGGCGGAGCCAAGCAGGCCCCTTCGCCGGCGAAGACCGCTGCGCCACGCACCGCGGCGCCACAAGAGCGGCGGCAGGAGCTGCGCAGCGGCCCGAGCACACTGTCGGAATGGCTCGGCATCCCGGTGCTGATCGATTCCAATACCTACTTTTCCGGTTTCCCGCTGCTGCTGCGGCCGTCCCGAAAGGCGCCGGCCGCGAAGTCCGAGTGACGGCGGACGTGTCACCGCATGCGGCGGCGCGGACGCTTTCGTCGATCCGTCCGGCTTGCTAGCATCGCGTCGCCTCGCCGACCGGCGGGGGACCACGACATCAGCGACCCGATGACGTGCCCTGCGCGCCAGCCGGCGTGCGGCGCGCGCATGCGGCAGGAGTGCAGGCCATGAAGCTCACCAGTCCCGAGATCGCCGAAGGCGCCATCATTGCGCACGAGCAATTGTTCAACAGCTTCGGCTGCACCGGCGCCAACGTGTCGCCGGCCCTGAGCTGGAGCGACGCGCCCGCCGGCACCAAGAGCTTCGCGGTGACGATGTACGATCCCGATGCACCGACCGGCAGCGGCTGGTGGCACTGGGTGGTTTTCAATATTCCGGCCACGACGACGTCGCTGCCGAAAGGCGCGGGCGATGTCGCGAAGGGGTTGATGCCCGAAGGCGCGATCCAGGGGCTGACGGATTTCGGCGTGCCCGGTTACGGTGGTCCATGCCCGCCGCCGGGCGACAAGCCGCATCGCTATCAGATCACCGTGTTTGCGGTCGACGTCGAAAAGCTGCCGAACGCAGGCGCGACCGCGATGCCGGCGCTGGTCGGTTTCGATCTCAATTTCCACACCTTGGCAAAGGCGACGATCACCGGTCTGTTCGGACGCTGAGTCCCGGACGTTCAGCCCGGGATCTCGCCCCCGTCGCGAAGATGGCCGATTCGGTCTGCCATCTGTCGCGGCGGACGTGGTCGGGGATCGTACCCGGCGGCGCTGACGTTGTGATTAGTTGCTGGCTTCGGCGCTCTGCGGCGCACGCCGCGCCGGCATTGATGCAGCGCCCGCCGAGACGCAAGGGATCGGGCGCCACGAGCCATCGGGCGCGCGCTCATACGACGTGCATCCCGAGCTGGCTGCGGTTTGGCTGGCGTTACGCTGGTCCTGCTGGCCGCGAGCCAGTGCCGGTGCGGCAGCGAAGCTCGACGCGATCAACGCACCGGCAACCACAGCAGTCGTCAAAGAGTTGGTCATTCGCATGTCCGGTCCTCCATTTTCGGAAACGCGGACGGAGTCCTGACGGGCGAATGTGACGATTTCTTGCAAATTGTGGCTGTTGCCGCGATCTTGCCTCAACGATCCGCAAACGGCGTCATCGTGAGTACGCTCACGCACATTGATGCAGGATTTCAGCGCGACAACACGATCCGGCCCGCTGCGGTGCGGTCCTGCCAGTGATGCCGAACCAGTTCCGGATCGACGTGTTGCTCGACCGGCCAGCCGACGCACAGATAGGCGATGAACTTCCAGTCCGATGGAACTTCGAGATCGGTGCAGATCGACTGCGGATCGAGGATCGACACCCAGCCCACCCCGAGCCCGAGCGTCCGCGCGGCGAGCCAGAAGGTCTCGATCATCGCCACAACGGAATAATCCAGCGCTTCCGGCATGGTCTGGCGGCCGACGCCGAGGCCCTGTGCGGTCGCGCGATCGCAGAACAGCGCGAACTGCCGCGGCGCGACGTCGATGCCTTCGAGTTTGAGTTTAGCGTACAGCGCCGCGCGGTCGCCCTGATACGCGCTCGCTGCCACCTCGTTGCAGCGCAGGAAGTTGGCGCGGATCCGCGCCCGCGTCTCGGCCGAGTCGACGCTGATCCAGCGCCACGGCTGGCTGTTGCCGACCGAGGGGGCAAGCTGGGCCAGATCGAGCAGTTGTTCGATCAGCTCCGGCGCCACGGAATCGGTCTTGAAGCGGCGGACGTCGCGGCGCCACGCGATCAGTTCGGCGAATTTGTCGCGAAACGCTTCATCGAACACCGGCGGATTGGCGTTGGCGGCGGCGATCTCGGCCGGATCGGTCATCGCCACCAGTCTGTTCAGCGTCGAGCTCATAGTTTGCCTGCGAGCACGTCGGAGAGATCGGCGACGTCGGTGAGCAGCCGCGAAGCGGCGCGCAGCAGCGGCACCGCAAGGATCGCGCCGGTGCCTTCGCCGAGCCGCAGCCGCAGATCGAGCAGCGGCGCGGCATCCATCGCCTGCAGCGCGAGATCGTGGCCGCGCTCGGCGGAGCGGTGGGCGAATACGCAATAGTCACGGGCTTCCGGCGCCAGCCGCACCGCGACCAGCGCCGCGGCGGTGGCGATGAAGCCGTCGACGATCACCGGACGGCGCTGCGCGGCGGCGCCCAGCACCGCGCCGGCCATCATGGCGATCTCCAGCCCGCCGAATTCGGCCAGCACCTCGAGCGGTGCGGTGGCGGCGCTGCGCATCGCCGCCTTTTCGATCGCGGCCTTCTTCTTGACCATGCCGTCGGCATCCTGGCCGGCGCCGATCCCGATGCTCTGGTCGAGCGGCGCCGGGCCGAGGCGGTGCAGCAGCAGCGACGACGACGCGGTGTTGCCGATCCCCATTTCGCCGAGCGCGATCACGTCCGCCCCCGCGGCGATCTCGGCGCGCGCCAGTTCGGCGCCGCGATCGAGCGCCTGGCAGGACTCCGCGATGCTCATCGCCGGCTGGCGCGCCGCGTTGGCGGTTCCCATCCGCACTTTGGCGTCGATCAGATCGGGATGCTTCGGCAGCTCGGCGGCGACGCCGGCGTCGATCACCCGGACATCGACATGATTGGCTGCGGCGAATGCATTGGCGGTGGCCTTGCCGGCCAGATAGGTCATCACCATCGCCACCGTCACGGCGGACGGATATTGCGACACGCCTTCTGCGGTGAGGCCGTGATCGCCGGCGAACACCATCAGCACCGCGTTGTCGGCACGCGGCGGCTGCGGATGCCGCATCAAGGCGAGCTCGATCGCGAGGTCTTCGATCCGCCCGAGCGAGCCGAGCGGCTTCGCCTTGCCGTCCACCCGCGCCCGCAAGGTTGCTTTCAGCGACGGGTCGACCGGGGTGATCGACTGCGGCTGCCAGGTGACGAGGGTTTCGGTCGGCATCGGATGGTCCTTTGGTTCGGCAAGGCGCGCAACTGACGTAACCGCGCAAGCCCGGTCAACACCACCTTCGCGTTGTTGACCCGCAACAGCGTCGCAGCTAGCGTGCAGGACGATGGTCCTTCCGCAAGGAAGGTGAAAAGGGAAGCCGGTGGGAGACGCGGTGCGTCTCGATCCCGGAGCTGCCCCCGCAACTGTAAGCGACGAGCCATCGCCGAGGCCACTGGGAATTCCTGGGAAGGCGGCGAATGGCGGCGACTCGCGAGCCAGGAGACCTGCCATCGCGTATTGTGCTTTGAAGGGTCGTCGGGGCGGGGTGCACCGGACGGAAGCAGTGCGGACGGCAAAGGCCTCTCCCGCGCGTTCCGACAAAGCTCGATAGCTGACGCGATGATTCGAGCCCGATGGATTCCGAGCCCCCTGCCGATGTGAGCGCCGACCCGCCGCGCGTGCTGCCTGGCGCGCCGGTGATGGTCAGCGTCTGCACCACCTGCAAGACGATCGACGGCGTCGCCGTCGGTGCGCCGATGCTGGAAGCCGTCCGCGCCGCGCTGGCCGGCGCCGGCGCGGTGCAGGTGCGCGCCGTGCAGTGCCTGTCCGCATGCAAGCGCGCCGCCACCGTCGCAGTGTCGAGCGAAGGCGGCTACACCTTCGTGTTCAGCGATCTCGACGGCGCCAGCGGTGCCGATGCGGTTGCGGCGTTCGTCGCCTCCTATCAGGACAGTCACTACGGTTTGGTGCCGTGGCGGCAGCGACCTGAAGTCCTGCGCAAGGGCACCGTCGTCCGCCTGCCGCCGCCGCAATGGTCCCCGGACGATGGACGGGCGCCGGCATGAGTGCGCTGATCTCCACCCTCGTGCTCGGCGGCGCGCGCTCCGGCAAATCGGTGTTCGGCGAACGGCTGGTCACAGGCAGCGGTCTCGCCAAGATCTATCTCGCCACCGCGACCGCCAGCGACGACGAAATGTCCGATCGTATCGCGCATCACCGCGCCCGCCGCGGCGATGGCTGGACCACGATCGAGGAGCCGCTCGGGCTGGTCGATGCGCTGACCCAGCACGCCGGCCGTGGCCGCGCGGTGCTGGTCGATTGCCTGACGCTGTGGTTGTTCAACCTGATGGAAGCCGGCCGCGATCCCGAGGTCGAGGCCAAGCGGCTGGCGCGCTATCTCGGCGTCGCCGCGGGTCCGATCGTTCTCGTCTCCAATGAAGTCGGCCTCGGCCTGGTGCCGGAGACGCCACTCGGGCGTGCGTTCCGTGACGCCCAAGGCCGCCTCAATCAGACCGTCGCCGCCGCCGTGCCCGACGTCGCCTTCATCGCCGCCGGCCTGCCGCTGTGGCTGAAACGCCAAACAGGGGAGTAGTTCATGACCGCACGCGTTCCCGTCACGGTGCTCACCGGCTTTCTCGGTGCCGGCAAGACGACGCTGCTACGCGCGCTGCTCAATCAGTCGAGCGGCCGCCGCATCGCGGTGATCGTCAACGAATTCGGCGATGCCGGTTTCGACGGCGCGCTGGTCGAGGATTGCGGCGCGTCGGTCTGCGCGCCCGGCGACATCGTCGAACTCACCAACGGCTGTATCTGTTGCACCGTCGCCGACGACTTCATCCCGACGATGGAGAAGCTGTTGAATCGCGACACCCCGCTCGACGCGATCGTGATCGAGACCTCCGGGCTGGCGTTGCCGCAGCCGCTGCTGAAGGCGTTCGCCTGGCCGGCGGTGAAGACCCGCGCCACCGCCGACGGCGTTGTCACGGTGGTCGACGCGCTGGCGCTGAGCGAGGGGCGGGTGCCGCTCGACGACGATGCGGTGAAGGCGCAGCGCGACGCCACGCACGACGATCCGATCGAGGAAGTGTTCGAGGACCAGCTCGCCTGCGCCGATCTGGTGGTGTTGTCGAAGAGCGATCTGGTCGCGCCCGATCAACTTGCCGCGCTCGAAACCAAGCTGGCGAGCCGGATACGGCCGAACGTGCGCATCGTGCGCTCGCACGGCACCTTGGCGCCCTCGGTGCTGATCGGGCTCGATGCCGAAGCCGAGAACGATCTCGCGTCCCGCGCCGGCCATCACGCCGAAGGCGAGGAGCACGATCACGATGATTTCGATTCGCTGGTGATCACTCCGCAGCCGGCGGAAACGCTCGATGCGATGAAGGCGCGTGTCGGCGATGCGCTGGGGATCGACGGCGTGCTCCGCGTCAAGGGCCACGCCCGTGTCGCCGGCAAGCCGGCGCCGGTGGTGGTGCAGGCGGTCGGCTCGCGCATCGATCTGGCGTTCGCCCGTCCCGACGCAGAGCGTCCCGATCATCTGGTGGTGATAGGCCTCAAGGGCTTCGACGCCGACGCCGCCCGGCGCGCACTCGCGGGGTAGCCCATGTCGCCCTCCGTCATTGCGAGCGAAGCGAAGCAATCCAGGAGCTTCGGGTTCGGAGCTGGATTGCTTCGCTTCGCTCGCAATGACGGGGTGAGCGCGGTGCTCGTGCCACCAAGGCCCCTCGCATGCACCTGAAGCTCGATACCAGCGTTAGTATCGACGACGGCGATGTCGCGCGCGATCTTGGTCAGGCGACGGCCGACATCGTGGTGCTGTCGGCGGCCGATAGCGATCTCGCAGCGTTCGGCGCGGCGCGGGCCGGGATGCCGGACGACTATCCGACCCTTCAGCTCACCAATTTTCTCGCGCTCGGCCATCCGGCCTCGGTCGATCTGTATGTCGAACGCACGCTGTCAAAAGCCAAGCTGGTGATACTGCGGATGCTCGGCGGTGAGGCCTATTGGCCGCACGGCGTCGACAGTCTGCGGCGCGATGCGCTGGCGCGCGGCGCGCAGTTCGTTTGCATTCCGGGCGAAATGGAGTGGAACGCGGAGCTTGCCGCGCGTGGCACGGCCGATCTCGACGATGCTCGTGCGCTGTGGCGCTACTGCAGCGAGGGTGGTGCCGACAACATCAGCCTGGCGCTGCGCTATGCCGCTTGGATGATCCTGCGCGACGATTGCCCGCCGCCGCCACGGCCGATGCCGGCTGCCGGATTTTGGCCGGCCGAGCCGCGGTCCTCGCAAGGAAGGCGCGCGCTGGTGATCTTCTATCGTGCCCTGGCGGCGAGCGGCGATACCGCGGCGATCGCGGCGCTGCGTGACGCCCTGGCCGCGCGTGATTTCGATCCAACCTGCATCTTCGTGACCAGCTTGAAGGATGCGCGTTCGATCGCGTTCCTGCGCAGCGTGCTTGCCGCGACGCCGCCGGACGTCATCATCAACGCCACCGCGTTTGCGACCGCCACCGCCACGGACGACTCCGGCGTGCTGGCGTCGGCGGATTGCCCGATCCTGCAGGTGGCGCAGGCCGGGGTGACGCGCGAGCATTGGGAGCAATCCGGTCGGGGTCTCAATCCGCGCGACCTCGCCATGCATGTCGTGCTGCCGGAGGTCGACGGCCGTGTCTTCGCCGGAGCCGTGGCCTTCAAGCAGCGCGGCGGCGATGCCGAATTCGCGCCGACCGTGTATCAGCCGCTGCAGGACCGGATCGACGCAGTGGCGGATCTGGCGCAGGCCTGGGTGCGGCTGCGGCATCAGCCGCGCGACCAACGCCGCGTCGCCATCGTGCTTGCCAACTATCCGAATCGCGACGGCCGGCTCGGCAACGGCGTCGGCCTCGACACCCCACAATCGCTGCACGACCTGCTGTTCACGCTGCGGACGGAAGGCTATCTCACCCGCGAGCTGCCGGCCGACACAGCGGCGCTGATGGAGCAGCTGCAGCGCGGCCCAACCAACGAACTGCAGGGTCGATCCGATCGGGACGGCGGCGTGAGCTGGCCGATGGCGGACTACGCGGCGGCGTTCGCGGAGCTGCCGCAGGCGGTGCGCGAGGCGGTGACGACACGGTGGGGCGCGCCGGAGCACGATCCGCATGTCGCGGGCGGCGACTTCCGTCTCGGCCTGCACCGCTTCGGCAACATCCTGGTCGGCGTGCAGCCGGCCCGCGGCTACGCGATCGATCCGAAATCGAGCTTTCACGATCCGGAACTGCCGCCGCCGCATCACTATGTGGCGTTCTATCTGTGGCTGCGACAGGCGTTCGGTGCCGATGCGGTGATCCATCTCGGCAAGCACGGCAATCTCGAGTGGCTGCCGGGCAAGAGTGCCGGATTGTCGCGCGACTGTTTTCCGACCGCGCTGCTTGGGCCGCTGCCGCATCTCTACCCGTTCATCGTCAACGACCCCGGCGAGGGCATCCAGGCCAAGCGGCGGACCGCCGCGGTGATCGTCGATCACCTGACGCCGCCGATGACCCGCGCCGAGCTGCACGACGAGATGGCGCAGCTGGAAGCGCTGGTCGACGAATATGCGATGGCGGCCGATCTCGATCCGACGCGCGCGGACGCGATCGCCGAGGACATCATCTCGCTGGCGCGGGCGACACGTCTCGACGAAGATGTCGCGATCGATCGCGATACCGCGACGCTGGATGCGCTGCGGGCGATCGACGCGCATCTGTGCGATCTGAAAGAGATGCAGATCCGCGACGGGCTGCACGTATTCGGCCGTACGCCGCAGGCATCGCAGTGCGACGAGCTGTTGGTGTCGATCGCACGGCTGCCGCGCTCGGAGCTGAAGCTGCAGGATGCCTCGCTGCATCGTGCGATGGCCCGCGACCTCGGCCTGACGGATGCGGACGGTGCTGCGTTCGATCCGCTGACCCGCGATCTGGTGACGCCCTACACCGGCCCGCGCCCACCGATTCTCGCGGCGCTGAGCGATCGGCCGTGGCGGACGAGTGGCGACACTATCGAGCGCCTCGAAGCGCTCGCGTTGCGGCTGGTGGCGGGCGCCTCTGCGTCCCCCGAATGGCCCCAAGCGGGCCCGGTGCTCGAATGGATCGCGACGTCACTCCGCCCGGCGATCGAGGTGTCCGGCGGTGCCGAGCGCGAGGCGCTGCTCCGCGGGCTCGACGGACGGTTCATTCGGCCGGGGCCGTCCGGCGCGCCGACCCGCGGCCGTCCCGACGTGCTACCCACGGGACGCAATTTCTTCGCAGTCGATGTCCGCGCGGTGCCGACGCCGTCGGCGTGGCGGATCGGGCAGCTCGCCGCCGAGCGGCTGATCGAATCCTATTGGCAGGAAGCCGGCGAGTGGCCGCGTTCGATCGCGCTGTCGGCGTGGGGCACCGCCAATATGCGCACCGGCGGCGACGACGTGGCGCAGGCGCTGGCGCTGATCGGCGCGAGGCCGACCTGGGAGGACGCCACCGGCCGCGTCACCGGTTTTGCGATTGTGCCGCTGTCGGAGCTGCGGCGGCCGCGCGTCGACGTCACGTTCCGCGTCTCAGGGCTGTTCCGCGACGCCTTCCCGGTGCAGATGGATCTGATCGCCAGCGCGGTCGCGGCAGTCGCGGCGCTCGACGAACCGGATGACGCCAATCCGATCGCCGCCCAGGTCCGCCTCCGCAGCGAGCAATTAGTTCAGAGCGGCGTCGATCCCGATTTGGCGAAAAGACAAGCCGGCGCGCGGGTGTTCGGCGCGAGGCCCGGCAGTTACGGAGCCGGGCTGCAGGCGATGATCGACGACGGCGGCTGGGACAGCCGCAATGATCTCGCTGGCGCTTACCTCGCCTGGGGCGGCTATGCCTATGGGGCAGGGCAGGACGGAGCCGAGGCGGCCGATGCGTTCGCAACGCGGCTGCAGGCGGTCGATCTGGTCGCGCAGGCGCAGGATAATCGAGAGCACGATATTCTCGACTCCGACGATTACTACCAGTTCATCGGCGGCCTCGCCGCAGCGGTTGAAAGTCTGCGTGGACAGGCGCCGCGGATCGCTCATGTCGACACGTCGCGGCCCGAAGCGCCGCTGCCGCGGACGCTGGCGCACGAGATTTCGCGCGTGGTGCGGGGCCGCGCCGCTAATCCCAAGTGGATTCAGGGCGTGATGCGCCACGGCTACAAGGGCGCCTCCGAGATTGCCGCCACGGTGGACTATCTGTTCGGCTTCGCGGCCTCGACCGACGCCGTCGGCAACCGCCATTTCGATTTGCTGTTCGCCGCCTATCTCGAAGACGATGCCGTGCGCCAGTTTCTGCAGGATGCCAATCCGGCGGCGCTGCGCGACATCGTGGCGCGGTTCGACGAGGCGATCCGGCGCGGGCTGTGGACGCCGCGCTCCAACCGCGCCGCCGACCTGCTCGCCGAATTTCTCACTCCGAAGGAAGCTGCATGACCGACCCGTTGCCCGATCGCGACGACAACGCCCGCCACGCCGAGAAGGCGAAGAAGCGGAAGGCCGCGCACGACAAGAAGCTGTCAGGCATGACAGATAGCAAGGGCCTGATTATCGTTCACACCGGCACCGGCAAGGGCAAGACCTCGGCGGCGCTCGGCATGGTGTTCCGTCACATCGGCCACGGCATGCCGGTCGGCGTGGTGCATTTCACCAAATCGGAGAAGTGGAATACCGGCGAGGCCAAGCTGCTGGCGCAATTTCCCGAGCTCGCGACGCTGCACATCATGGGCGAAGGCTTCACCTGGGAGACTCAGGACCGCGAACGCGACATCGCCGCGGCACGCGCCGGCTGGGACCGCGCCAGGGAGTTGATCCGCGACGACCGTCATCGCATGGTGCTGCTCGACGAACTCAACATCGTGCTGCGCTACGACTACCTGCCGATCGAGGAGATCGTCGCGGTGCTGCTCGACGAGAAGCCGGCCGACAAGCACGTGGTGATCACCGGCCGCAACGCCCACCCGGCGCTGATCGAGATCGCTGACCTGGTGACCGACATGACCCTGGTGAAGCACCCGTTCCGCGCCGGCGTGAAGGCGCAGAAGGGCGTGGAGTTTTGAGCGGGCGGCAGAGCCCCAAATATGTCATTCCGGGGCGCCGCGTAGCGGCGAACCCGGAATCCAGAAGTGCAGAACTCCTCAAGATTCCGGGTCCGCGCCTGTCGGCGCGCCCCGGAATGACGGCCACGTGATGAGAAAGCTGCGATGACTATCACCCCCGCCCTCATGATCCAGGGCACCTGCTCCAATGCCGGCAAATCGACGCTGGTGGCGGGGCTGTGCCGGGCGCTGGTGCGGCGGGGACTCAAGGTGGCGCCGTTCAAGCCGCAGAACATGTCGAACAATGCTGCGGTGACGGTGGACGGCGGGGAGATCGGCCGGGCGCAGGCGGTGCAGGCGCGCGCCGCGAAACTGCCGCCGACCGTGCATATGAACCCGGTGCTGCTGAAGCCGGAGACCGACACCGGCGCGCAGGTGATCGTGCAGGGCAAACGCTTCGGCCGGCTCGGCGCGCAGCACTTCCTCGACAAGAAAGCGGCGCTGCTGCCGCATGTGCTCGACAGCTTCGCGCGCCTCGCACGCGAGGCCGACATCGTGCTGGTCGAAGGCGCCGGCTCGCCGGCCGAGATCAATCTACGTGCCGGCGACATCGCCAATATGGGCTTCGCGCAGGCCGCGAACGTGCCGGTGGTGATCGCCGGCGATATCGAGCGCGGCGGCGTGATCGCGAGCCTCGCCGGCACGCATCTCGTCCTCGACGAGGCCGAGCGGGCGCTGGTGAAGGGGTATCTGATCAACAAATTCCGCGGCGACGTGCGGCTGTTCGATCATGGACTGACGTCGATTACCGAGCTGACCGGCTGGCCGTCGCTCGGCGTGGTGCCGTGGCTGCCGTCTGCCGCATTGCTTCCTGCCGAGGACGCGGTCGATCTCGATCGGGCGCAGGCATCGACCGCCAAGCGCATCATCGCCGTGCCGATGCTGGCGCGGATCGCGAATTTCGACGATCTCGATCCGCTCGGCATGGAGCCCGGCGTCAAGCTGGTGTTCGTGCCGCCCGGCACGCCGATTCCGGCCGAGGCCGATGTGGTGATCATTCCCGGCAGCAAGTCGACGCTCGGCGATCTCGCGTTTATGCGCGCGCAGGGTTGGGACATCGACATCGCCGCCCATGTCCGCCGCGGCGGACACCTGCTCGGGCTGTGCGGCGGCTATCAGATGCTCGGGCGCAGCATCGCCGATCCGGACGGTGTCGATGGCGCGCCCGGCACGGTCGATGGGCTCGGCCTGCTCGACACGGTCACGATCATGCAGGGCGACAAGTCGACCACGCTGGTCCACGGCACCCATGTGGCGACCGGAGCGCCGGTCGAAGGCTATGAGATCCATCTCGGCCGCACCGAGGGCCCCGATTGCGCTCGGCCGGTGGTGACGATCGACGGTCGGCCCGACGGCGCGATCTCACGAGGCGGCCGGGTGCAGGGCACCTATCTGCACGGCCTGTTTACCAACGACGACTTCCGCCGTGCCTGGCTCGCCGGGCTCGGCATCGCGTCGCAGCTCGCCTACGAGGCGCAAGTTGAAACCGCGCTCGATGCGCTGGCCGATCACCTCGAAGCGCATCTCGACGTCGAGCGGATGATTGCGATCGCGCGCAGTCGTCAGAGCACCAACGCCAGCGCCGCGTAGATTGCGGCCTGCAGCGCGCAAGCCGCAATCATCACCCGCAGTGCGCGGCCGATGTCGGCCGGGGTCGCCTCGCTGCGCGCCTCGGCGTTGAGATAAGGATCGTCGGTGATCTTGCCGCTGTAGCTGCGCGGGCCTGCGAGCGCGACGCCGATCGCCGCCGCCATCGCCGATTCCGGCCAGCCGGCATTGGGCGAGCGGTGCTTGCCGGCATCGCGCCGCATCACCGTGATGGCGGTCTTGACCGAGCCGCGGACGATCGGTGCCGCCAGCGCGATCAGCAGACCCGACAGCCGTGCCGGAACGAGGTTCAGGACGTCGTCGAGCCGCGCCGCGGCCCAGCCGAACGAGCGATGCAGCGGCGTCAGATGACCGATCATCGAATCCGCGGTGTTGATCGTCTTGTAGATCAAAAGGCCCGGCAGCCCGAGCAGCGCCAGCCAGAACACCGGCGCGACCACACCGTCGGAAAAATTCTCGGCACTGGATTCGATCGCCGCGCGGCAGACACCGGCTTCATCCAGCGTCTGCGGATCACGGCCGACGATCAGCGACACTTTCTCGCGTGCTTCCGTGAGGCCGCCGGTCGCGAAAGCGTCGCGCACCTGCGCGACGTGATCGTACAGGCTGCGCTGCGCGATCAGCGTCGCGGCCAGCACGGCCGCGATGATCCAGCCGCCGGGCAATTGCCGCAGCGGCGCCTCGAGCAACAGGCCGACCAGCCCGGCGACCGCGATCAGGAACAGCGCTGCGACGATGCCGGCGATCTTCTTGATCCGCTCCGACCAGTCGTCGCGGTTGAGCGTGCGGTCGAGCCAGCCGATCATCGTGCCGATCAGGACGACCGGATGCGCCAGCCGCTTCCACAGCCAATCGGGATCGCCGATCAGTGCATCGAGCACGAGCGCGACCACGACGATCAGCAGCGCGTGGGAATCCAACAGCATGTCATCGCTCCACGCGGGCGAGTTCTTCGGTCAGCCGGTCGAGCGCATCGGCGAGCATCGGCCCGCCGCACACCGTCAGCCGTTCCGGCACCGTAATCCGCTTCGACGGCGGATAGAAGCGCTGCAGCGCCGGATGCAACACAAAGGCGCGGCCTTCGTCCTCGGCGAAATCGCTGTCTTCCGAGATCAGCAGGAAGTCCGGCCGTAGCGCCACCACGGCCTCCAGCGAGGCGAAGCCGCCGCGTTGCAGGCCAAGGCTGCTCGCAGCATTGTGCAGTCCGACGGTGTCGAGCAGCGTACTGATCAGGCTGTCGCGGCCCGACACCCAACCGCGCCGCGCCAGCGGCAGCACGGTGAGCTGCGTTCGCGACGCGGCCTGCTTGGCGCGCGCCATCACAGCGTCAATGCGGGCGATCGACGCGTCGGCTCGCTCAGGATGGCCCAGAAGATCGGCCATCTGCCGGATCTGCGCTTTGGACTCGTCGATCGTCTTCACCGATTCGAACTCGACGATGCGTTGGCCCATCTGCTTCAGGAGCTCGCGCGTCGCGCGTTTGGTGTAACGGCCGCCGACCACGAAGTCCGGCTTCAGCATGAGTACGTCTTCGGCTTCGCCGGACAATTGCGGAAATCGTGCCGCCTGTGCGGCAAGGAACGATCGATCGGCATCGCGTGCATAGGGGCTGAGCCCGAGAATCTGATCGGGATCGGCGAGCGTCAGCAGCAACTGATCGGTGCAGGCATTGATCGATACCACCTTGGGCGCCGCGGCTGCGCTCGCGTCAGTTGCGAGAGTCGCAACTAACAGCATCATCAATCCGGCTAAAACACCGCCGAGCCTCTCGCGCTTTGGTCGCGATGGTGGCAAGACACGGTGATGAAGCACGGCGGCGATCTTACGGCGGCGATGGCACGGCACGGCGGCGATGCCGCCGACTGGCTCGATCTTTCCACTGGCATCAATCCGCGGCCTTGGCCGATTCCGGACATCGCCCCGGCTGCTTGGCAGCGTCTGCCGTCGCAGGCGGACGAGACTGCGCTGTACGACGCAGCCCGCCAAGCCTACGAGGTGCCCGATGAGTCCGGCATCGTCGCCGCCGCCGGCACCCAGGCGCTGATCCAATGGCTGCCGCATCTCGCCGCACCTGGCGGCGTTGCGATCGTCGGGCCAACTTATGCGGAGCACGCGCTGGCCTGGCGTAACGCCGGCCGCGAGCTGGTCGGTATCGCTTCGCTCGACGACATTCCCGAGCAGGCCCGCCACGCGTTGGTGGTGAGTCCGAACAATCCAGACGGCCGCATCGTCGAACCCGAGACCTTGCGCCGTGCCGCCGCGCAGCTGCGCCGGCGTGGCGGTTGGCTGGTGATCGACGAAGCCTTTGCCGATGTCGATCCGTCTTTTACTGCGGCCGTGCTGACACCCGAGCTGCCGATCGTCGTGCTGCGCTCGTTCGGCAAGTTCTATGGCTTGGCCGGCGTCCGTCTCGGGTTTGCTATCGCAGGTGAGGTGATTGCGAGGCGGATCGCGCTGGCGCTCGGGCCGTGGAGTTGCTCCGGGCCGGCGCTGCGGATCGGCGCTGCGGCGCTGCGCGATCGGGCCTGGGCAGTGGAAACCCGCGACGAATTGCGCGAACAGGCCACGCGGCTCGACGAGGTGCTGTGCGGCGGCGGGCTCGACATCGTCGGCGGGACGCCGCTGTTCCGGCTCGCGCGTCATCCCGAGGCGTATCGGTTGCACGAGATGCTGGCGAGGCAGCGGATTTGGTGTCGCAGGTTCGACTGGGCGGACGATCTGCTCAGGTTCGGCCTGCCCGGCGAAGCCGCCGGGCTCGATCGGCTCGCCGCCGCACTGGCCGCGCCGCTGTAGCGGCGGCACCGTCAGGTTCCAGACCACGGCAGGATCACGCCGCTGTCCTGATACTGCGCTCGGTAGGCGCTGACGCGAAACACCTGCTGCATGATCTCGTCCGACAGCGCCTCGGCGGGCGCGCCATGGGCGGCCAGCCCGCCATGCTGCATCACCAGCACGGTATCGGCAAAGCGCGCAGCGAGGCCGAGGTCGTGGGTGACGACGATCACCAGCGTGCCGGCGTCGGCGGTGGTGCGCAAGGTCTGCATCACGTCGAGCTGATAGCGCGGGTCGAGCGAGGCGGTCGGCTCGTCGGCGAGCACCACCGGCGCCTCGACCGCCAGCACGCGGGCGAGCGCGACGCGGCTGCGTTCGCCGCCAGACAGTTCGGTGACGGTGCGGTCCGCGAACTGCGCGACGTCGGTGACTGCCATCGCCCGTGCGACCGCCTCGGCGTCATGCGGCGACAGCCAGGCCGGATCGGTGGCGCCGTGCGGAAACCGGCCGAGCGCGACGACGTCGCGCACCGGCAGCGGCCAATGCACCAGATGGCCCTGCGGCAGATAGCCGAACCGTTTGGCGCGCTCGCGCAGCGGCAGCGTCGCCAGCGCCTCGCCGCCGATGGTGATCTCGCCTTGCGCCTCGACCAGCCCGGCGAGGGCGCGCAGCAGCGTGGTCTTGCCGGCGCCGTTCGGGCCGACCAGCGCCACCAGATGCCCGCGGGTCAGCGACAGCGACACCCCGCGCAGCACCTCGCGCCCCGACAGCGAGACGGCGAGATCGCGCGCGGTGAGGAAGGCGGCACTCATGCGATGCCTCCGCCGAGCGCGCGGCGTTCGCGCACGATCAGATACAGGAAGAACGGCACGCCGATGATCGAGGTCAGTACCCCGACCTTGATGTCGGTGTTGGCCGGGATCAGCCGCACCGCGATGTCTGCGGCGAGCAGCAGCGCCGCGCCGGCGAGCGCGCTCGGCAGCAGCACACGGGCGGGATCGTGGCCGATCAGAGGCCGCACCAGATGCGGCGCGACCAGGCCGATGAATCCGATCGTGCCCGACACCGAGACGGCGCCGCCGACGCCGAGCGCGGTGCCGGCGATCACGATCAGCCGCAGCCGGCCGACATCGATGCCGAGGCTCTGCGCGGTTTCTTCGCCGAGGCTGAGGGCGCGGAACGCGGCACGCTGGCTGAACAGCAGCACGCCGCCGGCGACGATGAACGGCAGTGCCAGCATCACGTGACGGAAGCTGCGGTCCTCCAGCGAGCCGAGCAGCCAGAACGCGATCTCGAGGCTCGCGAACGGATTGGCCGACAGGTTCATCACCAGCGCGGTGGCGGCGCCGGCGAGGGCGGAGATCGCGAGGCCGGCGAGGATCAGCAGCAGCAGGCTGGCGTTGCGGCCGGCCACCGCGAGCAGCACGAACACCGAGACGAACGCCATCGTGATCGCCGCGGCCGGCAGCGCGAACGAGCGCACGTCGGCGAGCCCGAGTGCGATGATCAGCACCGCGCCGAACGCGGCCGATTGCGGCGCGCCGAACAGCGACGGCGACGCCAGCGGGTTGCGCAGCAGGCCCTGCAGCGCCGCGCCGGACAGCCCCAGAATGCCGCCGATCGCCAGCGCCAGAATGGTGCGCGGCAGCCGGATCTGCTGCACGATGATCTGCTGCACCTCGCCGCCGAACCCGGCCAGCGCTTGCACCACGGTGAGCGGCGACAGCTTGACCGGTCCTACGGCGAGCGATCCGATCGCCAGCAGGGCCACAAGCACCGCGAGCGCAGCGGTCACGGTCGCCGCGAGCGCATTCGGTCCGGAACGTCGGGTCATGCCGCGCTCATTTCTGCACGGCCGCGGCGGCCTGGTCGAGCCGGTGATAGCCGTTGAGGCGATAGATGATGGTGGAGACGATCCAGCTCGCCACGAACAGCGCCACGATGCCGTAGCCGAGCGCGCCGAAATTGGAGTTGAGCTCGGCGATCCATTCCCAGAACGCGCCTTCGAGATGGAAGCGTCCGGCGAGCAGCCCGAGCGTCTCGATGCCGCCGATCAGCAGCGCCACCAGCACCGACACCGTGGTGATGGTCATGTTGTAATACAGCTTGCGGACCGGGTTGCGATACGCCCAGCCATAGGCGCCGAGCATCAAGACGCCATCGAGGGTGTCGACCAGGGTCATGCCGGCGGCGAACAGCGCCGGAAAAACCAGGATCGTCCAGTGCGAAATGCTGCCGGAAGCGTTGGCGGCGAGTCCAAACAGGCTGATCTCGCTCGCGGTCTCGAAGCCGAGCGCGAACAGCAGCCCGATCGGAAACAGCTGCCAGCTCTTGGAGACGAAGCGGAACAGCGGCCGGAACAGCCGCGCCAGCCAGCCGCGCTGTTGCAGCAGTTCGTTGATGTCGTCGTCGTGCACGATCTCGCCGGCCTTGGCCTTCTTGAATGCGCGATACACGCCGCTCAGCACCGACAGATTGGCGATCGCGATCGCAAACAGAAACAGTGCCGACGCCGAGGTGCCGATCACCCCGCCGATCTCGCGATAGCCGGAGAACCGCTCGGTCAGCGAATTGGCCGCGATCGCGATCGCCAGCGACGCCACCAGCACCACGGTGGAATGGCCGAGCGCGAAGAACAGCCCGACCGCGACCGGCCGCTTGCCCTCCTGCATCAGCTTGCGGGTGACGTTGTCGATCGCCGCGATGTGGTCGGCGTCGAGCGCGTGGCGCAGGCCGAGGCTGTAGGCCAGTACCGCGGTGCCGATCAGCACCGGCTCGCCCGCGAAGGCGGTCAGCGCCCAGGCCCAGGCGGCGATATTGGCGAGCACCAGGCCGCCGAGCACGGCGATCAGGCGGACGCGGAATCCATCGGAAGAAGCGGGCAGAACGAGATCGGTCATGGCGGTCTCCGGCCGGTGAGCAGCATCCTGTCACCTGTGCGGCGGACCGCTCCAGCCGCGCGCGCCGCACGGTGGAAGATGACGTGCTCAGGCCGGTCTCCTGGCTCACGGGTCGTCGCGATCCTTCGCCTTCCCGGGCAAGTGCTGCCCAGTGGCCGATTGAAGGAACGCTCGCCGCTCACAGTTGCGGGCGCAGCGCCGGATTTGGGTCTGCGGCCGTAAAGCTTGGGCCCGCACCGGCTTCCCTGTGCCGGACGATTCCCGGCACACCTGAACGGGCGCGATCAAATGGAAGCGGGTGGGCTTTGTCAATCGCCGCCTTGGTCGGGCGGCCGACGGTTCACGCGGGGGTGCTCAGCTTCAGCCCGATCATGCCGGCCACAATCATCGACAGGCACAGCACCCGAACCCCGCTGGCCGGCTCGCCGTACAGCGTCATCCCGATCACGATGCTGCCGGCGGCGCCGATTCCGGTCCACACCGCGTAGGCGGTGCCGAACGGCAGCGATTTCAGCGCGATGCTCATAAGCCAGAAGCTCGCCAGGATGGCGGCCAGGGTTACGACCGCGGGCCAGAACCGGGTGAAGCCCTCGGAATGCTTCAGCCCCAGCGCCCAGACGATCTCCATCAGGCCCGCGGCAAACAGCGCGAGCCAGCCGGTCATGGCTTTTTGCGCGGCGGCAGCGTCAGCACCGCGGCTTGCGCATAGCCGCGATACGGCCGCTCGAACCGCAGGCCGGCACCGGTGCGGGCCGCGACCTGCATCAGCACCGCCTCCAGGCTGTCGCGCGGGGTGACGTCGAACAGCGTCAGCCAGCGCCGCAGCAGGTTGCGCGCCAGGCCGGGCAGGCCGCGCTGGTCGCCGAAATCGACGATGTGCAGCTTGCCGCCCGGCTTCAGATTGGCGACGGCGCGATCGATCACCGCGGTCCAGTCCGGAATCATCGACAGGCTGTAGGAGATCATGACGTGGTCGAACGCGACCGCGTGACCGAACACCGCATGCGCGGTGAACGCGGTGGCGTCGCCATGCGCGACCTTCACCCGGGAGATCAGCCCGGCGCCTTCGATCGAACTGATCGCCGAGGTCAGCATCTCGGTCGAGACGTCGAGGCCGTAGAATTTCGCCTCGCGGTATCGGGTCGCCGCCTGGATCAGGTTGCGGCCGGTGCCGCAGCCGACTTCCAGCACGGTTTCGCCGGCCTTCGGCTGCAGCTCGGCGATCAACTGATCACGGCCGAGAAGATAGTACCGACGGGTCAGGTCGTAGATGTGGCGCTGATAGCGGTACATCCGGTTCATGCGCGAGGTCGCGTCGACCGGCCACGCCGGATCGACGGCGAGCTCGGGGTGCGTCAGCTCGGTACGCGGAAGGTCGGTGCGAGTGAGCGTCGTCATGGCCTGCCACCCTGGTTCGGCATCATCCGCCTTCCATCGCGTTTTCAGGCGACAGGGTGATGACAAGACTGGCGCTGCTGATAAGGCCGGCGTTGTCGCAAAACTGCAGCGTTGCGCAGCTAATTTGGATCGATTGACGAGTCGAGGATTCGATGAACACGCAGCAACTGATCGCGGATGCCGTCCGCAACAGCAAGGATCGCAGCGAGTCGACGCTGTGGGACGCTTTGTTTTCAATCTGGTTTCGCCGCCTGGTCTATACTCAGATCTGGGAAGATCCCGAGGCCGACCTCGCGGCGCTGCAGTTGCCGATCGGCTCGACCATCGTGACGATCTCGTCGGGCGGCTGCAACGCGTTGTCCTACCTCACCGCCAAGCCGGCGCAGGTGTTCGCGGTCGATCTCAACGAGGCGCATCTGGCGCTGCTCAAGCTGAAGCTCGCCGGCCTGCGGGCGCTGCCGGACTACGCGTCGTTCTGGCGGTTCTTCGGCGAGGGGGCTGCGGCTGATAACGCCGATCTGTATCGCCGGCGGCTGCGCCCGGCGCTCGATCTCGATGCCCGCAGCTTCTGGGACGAGCGCGACTTTCGCGGCCGGCCGCGCTACCGCTACTTCACCAACGGGTTCTATCGCCACGGCGCGCTCGGCCATTTCATCGGCTTTGCGCATCTGCTGGCGCGGCTCGCCAAGATCGATCTCGACGTGCTGCTGAAGGGCGCGCCGGAGTCGCCGGAGCGGCAGGCGGCGCTGCAGCGCGTCGACCGGCTGTTCCATTCGCGGTTCGCCCGCATGCTCACAGGGACGCCGGCGTTGCTGTTCAGCCTCGGCATTCCGCCGCAGCAGCGCGAACTGCTCGGCGGCGACCAGCCGCTCAACGAAGTGCTGCATCAGCGCCTGCTCCGGCTGATCGACGTCTATCCGAACGAGACCAATTACTTCGCCTGGCAGGCGCTGAGTCGCAGCTATCCCGGCCCCGGCGACCGCTGCCTGCCGCTGTATCTGCAGGAGAGCCGCTATCAGCAGATGCGCGCCGGCGCCGGCCTGGTGATTCCGGTGCACGAAAACCTGCGGGTGTTCCTGGAGAGCCTGCCGGCCCGCCAGATCGACGCCGTGGTGCTGCTCGATTCGCAGGACTGGATGGCGCCGGACGAAATCCGCGCGCTGTGGGACGCGATCGATCGCGCCGGCAAGGAGCAGGTGCGGGTGATCTTCCGAACCGCCGGCGCCGAATCCCCGCTGGAAACCGAGCCGCTGGCTCCGCTGCAACAGACCTGGCAGCGCGACGCCGAACGCAGCGCCATCGGCTTCGACCGCGACCGCTCGGGGATCTACGGCGGCTTCCACTGCTACATGCGGCGGAGCGGCAGCGTCGGCTGAACCGCCGCCGGTGTGTTCGCGCGCCGGTTCGCTCAGCTTGATCCATCTCAATCCGCATCCCCGCCAATCAGTTAGCGTGCTGATGACGAAGCGTGGTGCGGATGGGTCGTGCTTCCCGCGCCGGCAGCGTCTCTCCCCAGACTGGCCCCGCGCTCCCGATGCGCAACCGGGAGGCGGGGTTATTGTTGCCTGTGCGCCCGCAACGGCGTGGCCGCCGGGCCGCCTTGCCGATTGCGTCCTGATCGGGCAAGACTCTCGAAATTCACCTGAATTTCCAAGAGGCCGGTTTGATCGACAAGCTCGAGCTGCTGCTGGCGCTCGCCAAGGAACGACATTTCGGCCGAGCCGCGGAAGCCTGCGGCGTGACCCAGCCGACCATGTCGACTGGCATCAAGCAGCTCGAAGAGATCTTGGGCGTGATGCTGGTGCAGCGCGGCTCGCGGTTTCTCGGCTTCACGCCGGAGGGCGAGCGGGCGCTGGAATGGGCGCGCCGGATCGTCGCCGACAGCCGCGCGATGCGCCAGGATATCGGCGCGCTGAAGGCCGAGCTGTCCGGAGAGTTGCGGATCGCCGCGATTCCGACCGTGCTCGGCATGGTAGCGCAGCTCACCACGCCGTTCCGCGCCAAGCATCCGAATGTCCGCTTCAGCATCCTGTCCTGCACCTCGTCGGAAGTGCTGGGCCTGCTCGAAAACCTCGAAGTCGACGCCGGACTGACCTACACCGAGAACGAGCCGGTCGGCAAAGTCCGCAGCGTGCCGCTGTATCAGGAAAGCTACCGGTTGATCACCTCGCCCGACGGCATGTTCGGCGATCGCGATCAGGTGACCTGGCGTGAGGTCGGCCAGGTGCCGCTGTGCCTGCTGACGCCGAACATGCAGAACCGCCGCATCATCGACCGGGCGCTGCGCGCCGCCGGCACCAGTGCGCAGCCGACGCTGACCTCGAATTCGATCATCGTGCTGTATACCCACGTCAAGACCGGACGCTGGGCCAGCGTGATGCCGGCCAAGCTCGCAGAGACGCTCGGACTCGGCGACGGCGTTCGCACCATCCCGATCGTCGAGCCGAAAGTGGCCTACAGCATCGGCCTCGTGGTGCCGCCGCGCGAACCCTATACGCCGCTGGTCGCCGCCCTGATGCAGGTGGCCCGCGAGGTCGCGCCGACGCTGCAGAGCTGATCGGGGCGGTTTGGTGCTGACGGAACTGGTGTGGCGCGTAGGCCGTCGCCACGCGTCATTCCGGGGCGCTCACGAAGTGAGCGAACCCGGAATCTCCTGGCGCAAATAACCTCTGGATTCCGGGTTCGCCGCTGCGCGGCGCCCCGGAATGACGGAGAGGGCGATGGCTGCCCCTTGTCGTTATGGCTGGCCCCCGTCGTTGCGGATTCCCTATCGCAGCATTGGACTGCTTTATTGATCTTTTGAACGATTCTCATTCTCATCCGGCGATCCACGACGACGAAGAGCGCCGATGCAATACGAACCATGGGAAACCGCCCGCGCCAGCGAGATCATCGCCGGGCTGACGCACAAGGACGGCGCGACGCTGCTGATGCTGCAGGCGTTGCAGAAGGCGTTCGGCTATGTGCCGCAGGACGCCGAGCCGATGATCGCGCAGGCGCTGAATTTGTCGCGCGCCGAAATCCATGGCGTCCTCACCTTCTATCCGGATTTCCGCCGTGAGCCGCCGGGCCGTCACGTGCTGAAGCTGTGCCGCGCCGAGGCCTGCCAGGCCGCTGGCGGCGACGCGCTGGCGGCGCATGTCGAGACCCGGCTCGGCGTCACCTTCGGCGCCACCACCGCAGACGGCGCGGTGACGCTGGAGCCGGCCTATTGCCTCGGCCTGTGCGCCACCGCGCCATCGGCGATGATCAACGAGCGCGTGGTCGGCCGGCTCGATGCCGGCAAGCTCGACGCTCTGTTGGCGGAGGCGCAGCGATGAGTTTGCGCATGTTCATTCCGCGCGATTCCGGTGCGCTGGCGGTCGGCGCCGAAGAGGTCGCGGCCACGCTGCTCGATCAGGCGCATGCGCGCCAGCTGCCGATCGATCTGGTTCGCCCCGGCTCGCGCGGGCTGTACTGGCTCGAACCGATGCTGGAGGTGGACACGCCCGAGGGCCGCATCGCCTATGGGCCGGTGACGTCGGCCGACGTGCCGACGCTGCTCGATGCGATCGTGTCAGGCGGGCCGCATCCGCTGCGGCAGGGGCTCACGGAGGAGATCCCGTGGCTGAAGCGGCAGACCCGGCTGACCTTTGCGCGCTGCGGCATCGTCGATCCGCGCTCGATCGACGATTATCGCGCTCATGGCGGCTATCGCGGGCTCGAACGCGCGCTGAAGATGAGCTCGGATGCGATCATCGACGACGTCGTCAAGTCCGGCCTGCGCGGCCGCGGTGGCGCAGGCTTTCCGACCGGCACCAAGTGGCGCACCGTGGCGCAGGCCGGGCGTGGCCAGAAATACATCTGCTGCAACGCCGACGAGGGCGACAGCGGCACCTTCGCAGACCGGATGCTGATGGAGGGCGATCCCTTCATGATCATCGAGGGGATGACGATCGCCGGCATCGCCGTCGGCGCCACGAAGGGCTACATCTACATCCGCTCGGAATATCCGCATGCGGTCGAGGCGATGAGCGCCGCGATCGAGGCGGCGCGGCGCACCGGCTATCTCGGCGAGCACATCTGCCATTCGACGGATTCGTTCGACATCGAAGTCCGGGTCGGTGCCGGCGCCTATATCTGCGGCGAAGAAACCTCGATGCTGGAGAGCCTCGAAGGCAAGCGCGGCACTGTGCGGGCCAAACCGCCGCTGCCGGCCCACAAGGGCCTGTTCGGCCGGCCGACGGTGATCAACAACGTGCTGACCTTCTCGGCGGTGCCCTACATCCTCGACGGCGGCGCTCAGGCTTATGCGGATTGCGGCATGGGCAAGTCGCGCGGCACCAAGCCGATCCAGCTCGGCGGCAACATCAAGCACGGCGGGCTGTTCGAGGTGGCATTCGGTATCACGCTCGGCGAACTGGTCGACGAGATAGGCGGCGGCACGCTGAGCGGCCGGCCGGTGCGCGCGGTCCAGGTCGGCGGCCCGCTCGGGGCTTACTTCCCGCGCGCGCTGTTCGATACGCCGTTCGACTACGAGGCGTTCGCCGCGCGGAGCGGCATGGTCGGGCATGGCGGCGTCGTGGTGTTCGACGACACCGTCGACATGGCCAAGCAGGCGCGGTTTGCGATGGAATTCTGCGCCCATGAATCCTGCGGCAAGTGCACGCCGTGCCGGATCGGTTCGACCCGCGGCGCCGAGACGGTCGACAAGATCATCGCCGGCGACCGGCCCGCGGCAAACATCGCCGTGCTCGAAGACCTCTGCAACACCATGAAGTTCGGCTCGCTGTGCGCGCTGGGCGGCCTGACGCCGATCCCGGTGCTGAGCGCACTGACTCACTTTCCGGAAGATTTCGGCCTCGCGCCGCGCCGCCTGCAGGCCGCGGAATAAAGGACGATCGATATGGCTCTGGTCCACGAAACCGATTTCGGCACGCCGCGCTCGCCCTCCGACACGATTGTGACGCTGACGATCGACGGCCGCAGCGTCTCGGTGCCCGAGGGCACCTCGATCATGCGCGCCGCGATGGAGATCGGCACTGCGATCCCGAAGCTCTGCGCCACCGACATGGTCGACGCGTTCGGCTCGTGCCGGCTGTGCCTGGTCGAGATCGACGGCCGGTCCGGCACGCCGGCGTCGTGCACCACGCCGGTTGCCGACGGCCTCGTCGTCCACACCCAGACCGAACGGCTGAAGCAGATCCGCAAGGGTGTGATGGAGCTGTACATCTCCGATCACCCGCTCGACTGCCTGACCTGCTCGGCCAATGGCGATTGCGAACTGCAGGACATGGCCGGCGCGGTCGGCCTGCGCGACGTCCGTTACGGTTACTCCGGCGAGAAGCATCCCAATCCTGGACTCGACGAGTCCAATCCGTACTTCACCTACGACGCTTCGAAGTGCATCGTCTGCTCGCGCTGCGTCCGGGCCTGTGAGGAAGTGCAAGGCACCTTCGCGCTGACCATCGCGGGCCGCGGCTTCGACTCCGTCGTGTCGCCCGGCATGCAGGAGAGCTTCCTCGGCTCCGAATGTGTGTCGTGCGGAGCCTGCGTACAGGCCTGCCCGACCGCGACGCTGAACGAGAAGAGCGTGATCGAGATCGGCACGCCGGAGCGCTCGGTGGTGACCACCTGCGCGTATTGCGGCGTCGGCTGCACCTTCAAGGCCGAGATGCGCGGTGAAGAGCTGGTGCGCATGGTGCCCTACAAGGATGGCAAGGCCAATCGCGGTCATTCCTGCGTCAAGGGCCGGTTCGCCTGGGGCTACGCCAACCACAAGGAGCGAATCCTCAAGCCGATGATCCGCGGCAAGATCACCGAGCCGTGGCGCGAAGTCAGCTGGGACGAGGCGTTCGCCTATGCGGCGTCCGAGCTGAAGCGCATCCAGGCCAAATACGGCCGCGACTCGGTCGGCGGCATTACCTCGTCGCGCTGCACCAATGAAGAGACTTTCCTGGTGCAGAAACTGATCCGCGCCGGCTTCGGCAACAACAATGTCGACACCTGCGCCCGGGTCTGCCACTCGCCGACCGGCTACGGCCTGTCGACCGCGTTCGGCACCTCCGCCGGTACCCAGGATTTCGACTCGGTCGAGCACGCCGACGTGGTGATGATCATCGGCGCCAACCCGACCGACGGCCACCCGGTATTCGCCTCTCGCCTGAAGAAGCGGCTGCGCGCCGGCGCCAGACTGATCGTGGTCGATCCGCGCCGGATCGACCTCGTTCGTTCCGCGCACATCGAGGCCGCGCAACACCTGCCGCTGAAGCCCGGCACCAACGTCGCGGTGCTGACCGCGCTGGCGCACGTCATCGTCACCGAGGGCCTCGCCAACGAGGCGTTCGTGCGCGAACGCTGCGACTGGAGCGAATACGAGCACTGGGCGGCGTTCGTGTCCGACGAGCGCAACAGCCCGGAGGCCACCGCCGCCTTCACCGGCGTCGATCCGCAAAGCCTGCGCGAAGCGGCCCGGCTGTACGCCACCGGCGGCAACGGCGCGATCTATTACGGCCTCGGTGTCACAGAACACAGCCAGGGCTCGACCACCGTGATGGCGATCGCCAATCTGGCGATGGCAACAGGCAATCTCGGCCGGCCGGGCGTCGGCGTGAATCCGCTGCGCGGCCAGAACAATGTGCAGGGCAGTTGCGACATGGGCTCGTTCCCGCACGAGCTGCCGGGCTATCGCCACATCTCGACCGATGCGGTGCGCGAGAGCTTCGAGGCGTTGTGGAACGTCAAGCTCGACAACGAGCCCGGCCTGCGGATTCCCAACATGCTGGACGCCGCGGTCGAGGGCTCGTTCAAGGCGCTGTACGTGCAGGGCGAGGACATCCTGCAGTCCGACCCCAACACCAAGCATGTCGCCGCCGGGCTCAAGGCGATGGAATGCGTCATCGTCCACGACCTGTTCCTGAACGAGACCGCCAACTACGCCCACGTCTTCCTGCCGGGCTCGACCTTCCTGGAGAAGAACGGCACTTTCACCAATGCCGAGCGCCGCATCCAGCGCGTTCGCAAGGTGATGTCACCGAAGAACGGTCTTGAAGACTGGGAAGTCACGCTGAAGCTGGCCGAGGCAGTCGGCTACACCATGAACTACACGCATCCATCGCAGATCATCGACGAGATTGCGGCGCTGACGCCGACTTTCGCGGGCGTGTCCTACGACAGGCTGGAAGAACTCGGCTCGATCCAGTGGCCGTGCAACGCCAACGCGCCGGAAGGCACGCCGGTGATGCATGTCGATCACTTCGTCCGCGGCAAGGGCAAGTTCGTCATCACCGAATATGTCGCGACCGACGAACGCACCGGACCGCGCTTCCCGCTGCTGCTCACGACGGGCCGCATCCTGTCGCAATACAATGTTGGGGCGCAGACGCGGCGGACCGCCAACACGGTGTGGCACGACGAGGACCGGCTCGAGATCCATCCGCACGACGCCGAGCAGCGCGGAGTCCGTGATGGCGACTGGGTGCGTCTCGCCAGCCGCGCCGGCGAAACCACGCTGCGCGCACTGATTACTGACCGCGTCGCACCGGGCGTGGTCTACACCACGTTCCACCACCCGGACACGCAGGCCAACGTCGTCACCACCGAATACTCCGACTGGGCCACCAATTGCCCCGAATACAAGGTGACGGCGGTGCAGGTGGCGCCGTCGAATGGCCCGTCGGAGTGGCAGCGCTCCTACGAGCAGCAGGCGGCGGCCGCGCGGCGGATCGCGGTGCCGGCGGAGGCGGCGGAGTGATGACGCGCTCCACCGTTCACACCGGCAAGACCAAGGTCTGGCGTCACGGCCGGATGCAGCCTGGCACGCGCGCGATCCCCGAAGAGACGCCGATCGCGCTCAGCTACAACGGATCGACCCAGGCGGTGATGATGGCGACGCCGGCCGATCTGGAAGACTTCGCGGTCGGCTTCAGCCTGAGCGAAGGCGTGATCGAACGGCCTGCGCAGATCGAGAGCTTCGAGATCGTGCCGCACGACGACGGCGTCGAGCTGCGGATGTGGATCGGCGGCGACGTCGCCGAGCGGCTGGCGCAGCGTCGCCGCGCCATCGCCGGCCCGACCGGCTGCGGGCTGTGCGGCGTCGATTCGATCGCCGAGGCGGTGCGCCCGGTCGCGACCGTCGGCACGGGGCGCAGCTTCTCGCCGCAGCAGATCATCGCCGCGATCGAGGCGATGCCGCCGCTGCAGACCCTGAATGTCGAGACCCGCGCGGTGCACGCTGCGGCTTTCTTCACGCCGGAGAGCGGCATCGTGGATTTGCGCGAGGACGTCGGCCGCCACAATGCGCTCGACAAGCTTGCCGGCGCGCTGGCGAGGGGCGGCATCGATGCCACGGATGGCATCGTGCTGCTGACCAGCCGGGTGTCGGTGGAAATGGTGCAGAAGACCGCGGCGATCGGCGCACCCGTGCTGGTCGCCGTCTCGGTGCCAACCGCCCTGGCGGTGCGGATGGCGGAAGCCGCCGGCATCACCCTGGCGGCGATCGCCCGCTCGGACGGCTTCGAACTGTTCAGCCATCCGCAGCGCATCGTCGAGATCGATCACAAGGGAGCTGCCGATGTCGCCTGACCGGCTGGTGTACATGGCCAATCAGATCGGTGCGTTCTTCCGCAGTCAGGGGCCGGACAAGGCGGTGCCGGGGATTGCCGAGCACCTGAAGAAATTCTGGGAGCCGCGGATGCGACGGGCGATCATCGCGCATCTCGATGCGGGCGGCGACGGGCTCGCGCCCGAAGTGCGGGCGGCGGTGGAGGCTTTGAAAGCGGCGACGTAGCAAGGCGCAGGTGACGACGGCCAGTCCGAAAACGGACGGTCGCAAACTGGGGAAGGAAACCACATGACCACATTGGAAGGGGCCGGACGGCTGTCCGGCGCACGGCCGGGTATTTTCGATCGCGAACGGATCGTCGCCAAAGCCGGCTTCAATCGCTGGCTGGTGCCGCCGGCCGCACTGTGCATCCACCTCTGCATCGGCATGGCTTACGGCTTCAGCGTATTCTGGCTGCCGCTGTCGCGCGCGGTCGGACTGTCGACACCGAAGGTCTGCGCCGACATGACCATCGTGCAGGAGCTGTTCACCACCACCTGCGACTGGCGCGTCGCCTCGATGGGGTGGATGTACACGCTGTTCTTCGTGCTGCTCGGCGCTTCGGCCGCAGTGTGGGGCGGCTGGCTGGAGCGGGTCGGTCCGCGCAAGGCCGGCTTCGTCGCCGCGCTGTGCTGGGCCGGCGGCCTCGTGCTCGGTGCGCTCGGCATTTATCTACACCAGCTCTGGCTGCTGTGGCTCGGCTCCGGCGTGATCGGCGGCATCGGTCTCGGCCTCGGCTACATCTCGCCGGTGTCGACGCTGGTGAAGTGGTTCCCGGATCGCCGCGGCATGGCGACCGGCATGGCGATCATGGGCTTCGGCGGCGGCGCGATGATCGGCGCCCCGCTCGCCAACATGCTGATGAACTACTTCCGTACCCCGACCGACGTCGGCGTTTGGCAGACCTTCCTGGCGATGGGGCTGATCTACTTCGTGTTCATGACGATCGGCGCGTTCTCCTATCGGCTGGCGCCGCCGAACTGGCGGCCGGACGGCTGGACTCCGCCGGAAAAGAACAACGCCTACATCACCGCGCATCAGGTGCATCTGAAGGACGCGCACAAGACCAGGCAATTCTGGCTGATCTGGGCGGTGCTGTGCCTCAACGTCTCGGCCGGCATCGGCGTGATCGGAATGGCGTCGCCGATGTTGCAGGAGATTTTCGGCGGCAAGCTGATCGGTCTTCCCGAACTCAGCTTCAATCAGCTATCCGGCGAGCAGAAGACCGTGATCGCTGGCATCGCTGCCGGCTTCGCCGGGCTGCTGTCGCTGTTCAACATCGCCGGGCGGTTCTTCTGGGCGTCGCTGTCGGATCACATCGGCAGGAAGAACACCTACTACGTGTTCTTCCTGCTCGGCATCGTGCTGTATGCGCTGGTGCCGACGCTGGCGGCGATGGGCAGCAAGGCGCTGTTCGTGCTCGCCTTCGGCATCATCCTGTCGATGTACGGCGGCGGCTTCGCCACGGTGCCGGCGTATCTGGCCGACATCTTCGGCACCCAGTTCGTCGGCGCGATCCACGGCCGGCTGCTGACCGCCTGGGCGACCGCCGGCATCATCGGCCCGGTGGTGGTCAACTACATCCGCGAGGCGCAGATCGCGGCCGGCGTCGAGCGGGCGCAGGTCTACGACTTCACCATGTACATCCTCGCCGGGATGCTGGTGATCGGCCTGGTCTGCAACGCGCTGGTGAAGCCGCTCGCCGACAAATGGTTCATGAAGCCGGAGGAGGTCGCGGCGCTGCAGGCCAAGGGCGCCGCCGCCAATGCCGGCGGTGGCTCCTATGGCATCGGCAAGGGCGGCCTCGACGCCCGCGCCGCGGCGTTCTGGCTGTTCGTCGGCATTCCGCTGGCCTGGGGCGTGTGGATCACGCTGCAGAACGCCGTGAAGATCTTCTGAGCTTCGCGGAGTTGGCGGGGCGCTGTCGATCGACAGGAAACACAGGTCGCTCCACGTCATGCCCGGGCTTGTCCGGGCATCCACGTCCTCTGACTCACCACGAGTAAGGCGCTGATGGCCGGGACAAGCCCGGCCATCACAGAAGTACATGGCTTGACTGCATTGCGCCGCATCGATTGCAGCGCAGCGAACTGATCGCTTCGCCTCTGTTGCGATTCATCATCAATCATCTTCTCTCCTGCCGCGATTGTGTTAGCCTTCGGCTGCTGGCGCACGAACGCCGCTGACGACGCATCAGACGTCGCATAACAAAATAGCGGCTGCGTTGACGGCCGTGGCGAGGGAGTGGACGCGATGAAGTCGGTCTTCACACGAGCCGTTGTTGCGTGCGCGGCCGTCCTGGCGATCGGGACGTTGCCACCTGCCGGTGCGCAGGGGCTGAAGAAATACGAATCCGGCACCAAGGAATTCTGGACCAACCCGCCGCCCGACTGGTTCCTCGGCGACGAGACCGAGGCGCAGAAAGGACTGGCGCCGCCGGCGGGTCCGCCGACCGGCTCCTCGGACGCCGAGCTGGCCGCGACGATCAAGAAGATCAAGCTGCCGCCGGGCTTCAAGATCGAGGTCTATGCCTCGGGCGTGCTGTCCGCGCGGCAGATGGCCTGGGGCGACAACGGCACGCTGTTCGTCGGCTCGTTTGGGGTCGGCAGCGTCTACGCGATCACCGAGAAGGACGGCAAGAAGCAGGTCAAGACCATCCTGAAGGGCCTGAAGATGCCGACCGGGGTCGCGTTCCGCGATGGCGCGCTGTATGTGATCGATATCGACAAGCTGATCCGCTACGACAATGCCGAGGCCAATCTCGACAATCTCGGCTCGGGCAAGGTCGTGTACGACGACATGCCGCCCTACGTGGCGCACGGCTGGAAGTATCTCGCCGCCGACAAGGACGGCTGGTTCTACGTGCCGTTCGGCCCGCCCTTCAATATCGGCATTCCGCCGACCTCGCTGTCGCAGATCCGCCGCGTCGATCCCAAGACCGGCAATGCCGAGCTGGTCGCGCTGGGCGTCCGCAACTCGGTCGGCGGCGACGTCGATCCGCGTACCGGCAAATACTGGTTCACCGAGAACGCCCGCGACTGGGTCAGCGACGACTTGCCGAGCGACAAGCTCAACATGATCTCGAGGCTCGGCGAGCATTTCGGCTATCCGTATTGCCATCAGGGCGACATGCCGGATCCGAAATTCGCGATGGGCCACAAGTGCTCGGAGTTCACGCCGCCGGTGCTGAATCTCGGCGCCCACGTCGCGCCGCTCGGCATGAAGTTCTACACCGGCGACCAGTTTCCGGCCGAATACAAGAACAATATCTTTATTGCCGAACACGGCTCGTGGAACCGGCACAAATATCAGGGCGGACTGATCAAGCGGGTGATCGCTGATCCGGACGGCAAGAACGCCAAGCAGGAGGATTTCGCCACCGGCTGGATCGAAGGCGACCAGGGCTATCTCGGCCGTCCGGCCGACATCGTCCTCGCCAAGGATGGTTCGATGCTGGTGGCCGACGATTGGGCCGGCGCGATCTATCGCATCAGCTACAGCAAGTGAGCCTGTGCTGAGCTCACACACTCCACGTTCGTCATTCCGGGGCGCCGCGCAGCGGCGAGCCCGGAATCCATACTCCCGGGGCCCGTTGTCAGGCACGACCACCGTCTTGGCGATTCACCGCGAGCACAGTGGTGATGGATTTCGGGCCTTCGTCGCGGCCGGCTGCGCCGACCGCGACGAATCCAGGAATGACGAACTCCAACTATAACTCTGAGCCAACAGAGGCCCCTTGCATGACTCGCCTGCTTGCTGCGCTGTCGTTCTGTTTCAGTCTGTTTGCGTCTCCACTTGTCGCCGGCGACATTCAGGCCGGCAAGGCCAGGGCCGGCGTCTGCTCGTTCTGCCACGGCGCCGACGGCGTCTCGAAAATGGAGTACACGCCGTCGCTCGCCGGCCAGCCCGACCTCTACATCCAATGGCAGCTGGTGTTCTTCCGTGCCGGAACCCGGGAGAACGCCAATATGAAAACCATCGTCGAAGAACTGACCAACGAGGACATCCGCAACCTCGGCGCCTACTACGCCTCGCTGCCGCCGATGAAAAATCCGAAGCCGGACGAAAAGCCGGAGCTGTCGCGCAAGGGCGCCGAGGCCGCCGTGGGGCGGCGCTGCGCTTCGTGCCACACCGACAATTTCGCCGGCACCAAGGCCACCGCTCGCCTCGCCGGTCAGCGCGAGGAATACCTGATCAAGGCGCTCAACGAATACAAATCCGGCCAACGCTCCGGCGGCGCGATGGCGGCGATGACCGACGTCGCCTATCAGCTCAGCGAAGAGGAAATCTATGCACTGGCGCACTATCTTGCGCATTTGAATTAGCAGCGCTGCGCCATTGCCGAGCAGACACCATCGCTTCGTTAGTCGGCAAGCGCCCCACATCCGTCATGGCCGGGCTTGTCCCGGCCATCCACGCCTTTTGTTTCCACGAACGCCTCAAGGCGTGGATGCCCGGGACGAGCCCGGGCACGACGGGGAGAGACGGATATTGGATCGACCTGACCGATCTTCGGCCAGGTCCAGGAACCAAACCGCATCCTCGCCGTAGACACGCCGGCGGACGGCTCTCTCGCATCAGTTGGAACGACACGGCAGCGATGGCTTCGATCGCCGCGAGAGCCGCGCCGCTCGTCACTCTGTCCTACTGCGCGCGAGGTTCCATGGCCGACAAGCATCCCGAACTGAAATCCGCCGAGCTGGCCGACGCATCGATCCATCGCGGGCCTGGCGGCGAGACCCATCAGGTTGCCAGCGACGATATGCCGGCGCTCACCAGCCGGCAGGGCATCCCGATCAGCGACAACCAGAACAGCCTGAAGACCGGCCGGCGCGGTCCGACGCTGATGGAAGATTTTCTGTTCCGCGAGAAGATCTTCCACTTCGACCACGAACGTATTCCGGAGCGGGTCGTTCATGCGCGCGGCTTCGGCGCGCACGGCTTCTTCGAAACCTACGAGTCGCTCGCCGACATCACAGCCGCCGACGTCTTCCAGCGCGCCGGCGAACGCACGCCGGCCTTCGTGCGGTTCTCCACGGTCGCGGGCAACAAGGGCTCGTCGGATCTGGCGCGAGACGTCCGCGGCTTCGCCGTCAAGCTCTATACCAAGGAGGGCAACTGGGACATCGTCGGCAACAACATTCCGGTGTTCTTCATCCAGGACGCGATCAAGTTTCCAGACCTGATCCACGCCGCCAAGCAGGAGCCGGATCGCGGCTTCCCGCAGGCCCAGACCGCGCACGACAATTTCTGGGACTTCATCTCGCTGATGCCGGAATCGATCAACATGGCGCTGTGGATCATGTCCGATCGCACCATCCCGCGCTCGTTCCGGTTCATGGAAGGCTTCGGCGTGCACACCTTCCGGCTGATCAATGCCGACGGCAAATCGACCTACGTCAAGTTTCACTGGAAGCCGAAGCTCGGCATGCAATCGGTGGTGTGGAACGAAGCGGTCAAGCTCAACGGTGCCGATCCTGATTTCCACCGCCGCGACCTGTGGGATGCGATCCAGGCCGGCGACTATCCGGAATGGGAGCTCGGCCTGCAACTGTTCGACGATGCGTTCGCGGACGAATTCGAATTCGACATTCTCGACGCCACCAAAATTATCCCGGAAGAGCGCGTGCCGATCCGCCGCGTCGGCCGGCTGGTGCTCGATCGCACCGTCGATAATTTCTTTGCCGAGACCGAGCAGGTGGCGTTCCATACCGCCAACATCGTGCCTGGCGTCGATTTCACCAACGACCCGCTGCTGCAGGGGCGCAACTTCTCGTATCTCGACACCCAGTTGAAGCGCCTCGGCACCACCAACTTCACCGACCTGCCGATCAACGCGCCGAAATGTCCGTTCCACAGCTTCACGCAGGATGGCCACATGGCGTTCAACAATCCGCGCGGCCGCGTCAACTACGAGCCGAACAGTTGGGGCACCGGACCGCGCGAGACGCCGAAAGGCTTCCGCAGCTTCGCGGCTGAAGATGCCGGCGAGAAGCGCCGCGCCCGCGGCGAACTGTTCGCCGATCACTACAGCCAGGCGCGGCAATTCTACGTCAGCCAGAGCGAGATCGAACAGACCCACATCAAGGACGCATTCGTGTTCGAACTCAGCAAGGTGGAGACGCCGGCGATCCGCGCTCGTGTAGTGTCGCATCTGGTCAATGTCGACAAGACGCTGGCCCAGATGGTCGCTGACGGCCTCGGCATCAAGCTGCCGGCGGCCGCCGAGCCGGCCCGCGAGGTGATCACCGATCTGCCGCCGTCGCCGGCGCTCAGCATCGTCAACAATGCGCCGGGCAGCTTTAAGGGCCGCAAGCTCGGCATTCTGGTCAGCGACGGCGCCGACGCCAAGCTGCTGGCGGCTCTGGAGGCCGCTGCCGCACAGCAGGGCGCGATGGTCGAACTGATCGCCCCGAAGGTCGGCGGCTTCACCGCGTCCGACGGCAAGCAGCGGCCGGCCAAGCAGAAGGTCAATGGTGGTCCGTCGGTCCTGTATGATGCCGTCGCGGTGCTGCTCTCGCAGGAGGGGACACTTCAACTGCAGCAGGAGGCGACCGCGCGTGACTTCGTCGCCGACGCCTTCGCGCACGCCAAGTTCATCGCCACCACCAAGGAAGCCGCGCCGCTGCTGGAGAAGGCTGGCGTCGAACCCGACGGCGGTGTGATGAGTCTCGGCGGACCGAAGGATGCCGAGCGCTTTCTGGAGCTTTGCGCGCAATTACGATTCTGGGAGCGCGAGCCGAAGGTCCACGCGGTTTAACTACGCGGGATAGGGCGATCGGCCTTCAGTGCGGGTCTGGTCTCGATGATAGGTGGCGCGCGGCGAGGTTGGCTTCGCCGCGCGCCGCATTCCATTTGCCGGAATACAACAAACACTCGCCGCCGCCGCGGGCTTGTTCTACACACGGAGCCATGAGTGAGCTTCGAACACCGGGCGCGTCGGGCGCGACCCAGGGGAAGACAGAGGCGGCAGCGGCGGCGGTCGCCGAACGCATCGCGCGCTGGCGGGCGCTGGCCGCTGATCAATCCGGCGGCGATCCGTTCGCGCCGATGGCCGAGGCCGGCCTGTTCGAGATCGGGCTTCCCGGCGGCGACGCGGCGCTCGACAGCTATGGGGCAATCGCGCAGGCCGAGCAGGCGATTGCGGCGGCGACCGGCGAGCTCGGCCTCGCCACCGCGTTCGCCGGGCGGCAACTGATCGCGCGGTTCTTCATCGCCGGCTTCGCCGATGCCGCGCAGCGCGGCGAACTGGTGCCGCGGATCGCCGCGGGACGGGGCTGGGCCGCGGTGGCGATCTCCGAGCCCGGTGCCGGTGCACACCCGAAACATCTCCAGACAACCGCCGAACAGGGGGCCGACGGCTACGTCATCAACGGCCGCAAGGCGTGGATCACCAACGGTCCGGTCGCCGATCTATTTCTGGTGCTGGCGATCACCGGCGTCGAGCAGGGGCGCAAGCGCTACGGTCTGTTCCTGCTGCCGCGCGACACCGAAGGATTGACGCTGACCCCGATGCCGTCGCTCGACGTGCTGAAGCCGGCGTCGCATTGCGAACTGAGCTTTGTGAACTGCATCGTGCCGGCCTCGGCGCGGATCGGCACGCTGCCCGACGCTTATCCGGCGATGGCGCTGCCGTTCCGCGATCTCGAGGACACGGTCGCGACCGCAAACACTGTCGGATTTCTCGACTGGCTGCTGCACACCGTCGCGGCGCGGGTCGAACGCAGCGAGGATCACGCGCTCACGCTCGGCCGCCTCGCCGGCCTGCTGTCGCTGGCCCAGGCGGCAAGCGCCGCCGCGGTGCAGGCGCTGGACAGCGGTGCGCCGCCGAATGGCGCGCGCGTGATCGGCGTCCGCAGCTTGGCGCGCGTCCTCGTCGACGAACTGCGCGCGCTGCTGCCGCCGGATCACCTAGACGACCAACTCACCCGATCGCTGGCGGCGTTCGACGTGCTGGCCAATGTGGCGCGCGAGCCGCGCAAGCAGCGGCAGATCGCCCTCGGCCAATCTCTCTGGAGCAATCAACAGCAATGACTGCGAATCTGCCGATGCAATCCATCGAGGCCGTTACCGCTGGGCTGGCGTCGGTCGGCTACATCGCCAGCCGCCAGATCGCCACCGCGGTGTATCTGGCCGAGAAGATCGAGAAGCCGATCCTGGTCGAAGGCCCCGCCGGCGTCGGCAAGACCGAACTGGCGAAAGCGCTGGCGAGCTGGCGCGGCCTGCAGATGATCCGGATGCAGTGCTACGAGGGACTCGACGAGGCCAAGGCGCTGTACGAGTGGAAGTACGCCAAGCAGCTTCTCTACACCCAGATCCTCAAGGACAAGCTCGGCGAAGTGCTGGGCGGCGCGCAGACGCTGTCCGATGCGCTCGGCCGGCTGCACGATTTCGGCGACGTATTCTTCTCCAAGGAATTCGTCGAGCCGCGACCTCTGCTCAAGGCGCTGGAGCAGCCGCAGGGCTGCGTGCTGTTGGTCGACGAAATCGACAAGTCGGACGCCGAGTTCGAGTCGCTGCTACTCGAGATCCTATCCGACTATCAGGTGACGATCCCCGAACTCGGCACCATCAGCGCCACGGTGAAGCCGCTGGTGCTGCTGACCTCGAACGGCGAACGCGATCTGTCGGACGCGCTGAAGCGGCGCTGCCTGCATCTGCACATCGGCTTCCCCGAACAGAGGCTGGAAGAGCGCATCGTCGAAAGCCGCGTGCCGGGCGCCGGCGAGACGCTGCGCAAGCAGATGGTCGGCTTCATCAACCAGATTCGTGCGCTCGATCTGAAGAAGCTGCCGTCGGTCAGCGAGACGATCGACTGGGCGCGGGTGCTGGTGCTGCTGCAGGCGAGCGAGCTCGACCACCAGACCGTGAAGGACACCCTCAACGTTCTGTTGAAATACGAGGCCGACATCGAGACGGCGCTGCCGCAGGTCGCCGGCTTCGTCGCCAAGTCTGGTCGCGAGGGCGTGTTCGGCTGATGCGCGAGGAGCTGCACCGCTTCTTCCGGGCGGCGCGCGGCGCCGGCGTGCGGGTATCGCCGGCCGAGAGCATCGACGCGATGCGGGCGGTGTCGGAGGTGGGCTTCGCCGATCGCGGCCTGCTCCGCGATACCCTGCTGGTGACGCTGGCCAAGACCCAGGACGAGAAGCAAGCGCTGGCGCAGTGCTTCGATCTGTTTTTCAGCCGGCCTGAGCCGAAGACCAACACGGAAGCGGCCGACGAAGCGGATCAGCAGGCGGACAGCGGATCTCCGTCGTTGCAGCCGAGCGGCAGCAGCGCGCCGGGGCAGGGTGGCGGCGAAGGCTCGGCACCGCCGGAGCTCGGCGAGTTGGCCCAGATGCTATTGGCGCAGGATCGCAGCGCGGTCGCGGCGGCGCTGGCTGGCGCGGCCAATGAAGCGTCACTGTCCAACATTCGGTTTTTCACCCAGCGCGGGTTGTTTCAGAGCCGGATGATGGAAGCGATCGGCATCGGCCAGTTGCGCGACGATCTCGACCGGCTCAAGGCCGATGATCCGGCGCAGGCCGAGCGGCTCGCCGCCGCGCTCGACGGCCTGCGCGACAGCGTGCGCGAAATGGTGGCGCAGGCACTGCTGCTGTACGGCCGCGAGGAGGCGGAGAATCTGCGCCAGGAGGTGCTGCGCAACGCGCCGATGATGCGGCTGGATCGGCGCCAGGTCGAGCAGATGAAGGAGCTGATCCGCGCCATCGCGCGGCGGCTGCGCGAGCGCTACAGCAAGCCGCGCAAGCGGCAGCGCCGCGGCCATCTCGACGTCCGCCGTACCATCCGCCGCAACGCCGCCTGGGGCAACATTCCGTTCCTCACCGCCTGGAAGCGGCGGCATCGCGACCGGCCGCAGATCGTGGCGCTGTGCGACGTCTCCGGCTCGGTGGCGCAGGTGTCGGATTTCTTCCTGCTGCTGATCCACAGCCTGCACGAGGTGGTCGACGACGTCCGCTCGTTCGCGTTCTCCGGCCACCTGATCGAGGTCAGCGACATTCTCGCCAAGCAGGAGCCGGAAGCGGCGATGCGCGAGATCATGTCCAAGGTCGGGTTCGGCTCGTCCGACTACGGCGCCTCGCTGGCGGATTTCGAGAAGCGCTGGCTGCGCAGCGTGACGCCGAAGACCACGGTGATCGTGCTCGGCGATGCCCGCAGCAACAATCTCGATCCGCGCACCGACATCCTGCGCACCATCTCGGAGCGCGCCAAGCGCGTGGTCTGGCTCAATCCCGAAGGACGGATGGGTTGGGGCTGGGGCGACTCGGAAATGTTCCGCTATGCGCCGTTCTGCAATTTGGTCCGGCAATGCTCGAGCGCCAAACAGCTCGAACGCGCGGTCTCGGACATCGTCGCGGCTTATCAGTAACCGCTGGGCGGCCCGGCGCGCTGTCTTGCGCCGAGCGGCTGTGCCCCCGGCGCGATTTCGGCGCAGTTAGTTGCGCCGCACAAGAAGCGGCGATTGACTTCGCGCCGGGCCGCGCCTTCACTCCCCCGGTCGAGACGGCCGTTAAGAGCCGCCGGCTTTCCGAGGGAGAAACCGATGAGCTTCGCTTACTTCGACTGGATCGCCCATCACGCCGAGGTCCGCCCGGAGCGGATCGCGGTGGTCGATCTCGCCAGCAGCCGCAACATCAGCTACCGCGCCATGGACGAGCGGGTCGACCGGCTGGCGGCGCATCTCGCAACGCTCGGCGTCGGCCGCGGCGACCGCGTCGCGGTGCTGGCGCTGAATACGGTCGAGACGCTGGAGGTGCAGTTCGCCTGCTTCCGGCTCGGCGCGATCTTCGTGCCGCTCAACGTCCGCCTCACCGTGCACGAACTGTCCTACATCGTCGGCGATGCCGCGCCACGGGTGCTGGCGCATGACGACGAGCTGGCGCCGATGGCGGCGGAGTTGAAGGCTGCGTGCGGCGTGCCGCATCTGCTGGCGTTCGGTCCGGCCTATGAGACCGCGCTGGCGAGCTCGCCGCGGCTCGGCGCCGCCGAGCCGGTGACGCTCGATGACGTCTCGACCATCATGTACACCTCAGGCACCACCGGAAAGCCGAAGGGCGCCATGATCACCCATGGCATGACCTTCATCAACGCGGTCAATCTCGGCATTCCGGCGTTCATTTCGCAGCGCACGGTGTTTCTTTGCGTGCTGCCGCTGTTCCACACCGGCGGACTGAATTGCTACACCAATCCGGTGCTGCACGCCGGCGGCACCACGCTGCTGATGCGCGCGTTCGATCCGGGCGCAGCGCTGTCGATCATCGGAGATCCGTCGGTCGGGCTGACGCATTTCTTCGGCGTGCCGTCGATCTATCAGTTCATGTGCCAGCATCCGGCGTTCGCGGCGACCGATCTGTCGCGGCTTCAGATCGCCGGCGTCGGCGGCGCCCCGATGCCGGTGCCGCTTCTGAAGATCTGGCAGGAGCGTGGCTGCGCCCTGGTCCAGGGCTACGGCATGACCGAGACCAGCCCTGCAGTGTTGATGCTTGATGCCGACGATGCCGCGCGCAAGGCCGGCTCGGCCGGCAAGCCGGTGCTGCACGCAGACCTGAAGATCGTCGGTCCGGACGGCGAGCCGGTGAAACCGGGCGAGATGGGCGAACTCTGGGTGAAGGGCCCGAACATCACCCCCGGCTATTGGAACAGGCCGGACGCCAACCGCACCTCGTTCACCGACGGCTGGCTGCACACCGGCGACGCGGCGCGGGTCGACGACGAGGGCTTCTACTACATCGTCGACCGCACCAAGGACATGTACATCTCGGGCGGCGAGAACGTCTATCCGGCCGAGGTCGAGGACGTGTTGTATCAACTGCCGGAGATCGCCGAGGCCGCGGTGATCGGCGCGCCCGATCCACAATGGGGCGAAACCGGTGTTGCGGTGGTCGCGCTCAAACCCGGCCAAGAGCTGAGCGAGGCGAAGCTGCTGGCGCATTGCCGCGAGCGGCTGGCGCGGTTCAAATGCCCGCAGCGCGTCAGCTTCGTCGAAGCCCTGCCGCGCAACGCCACCGGCAAGGTGCACAAGCCGACTTTGCGCGAACGCATCCTGGTGCGGGAGGCGGCCGAAGCGTGATCGGACGACGGACACCTCACCGATCGGCGAAGATCCGGTAGCGCTGCGGCTGCAGACCGATGCGGTCGCCGACCTTCAGCGAGTGGTCGCGCGGAGCGTCGATCTCGATCAGCGTCTCGCCGCCGACGTCGTTCAGCACGATATCGGCGCGTTGCATCGGGCCGAACGCGCGCACCGCCTTCACCGCGCCTTCGAATACACCGCTTCCGCTCGGACCGACCGTCACGTCGTGACGCCGGACGAATAGTCTCGACGGACCGGCCGCGGCGTCGTGTGCGGCGATATCGAGCACGCGGTCGCCGAGCCGGACGCGGCCATCCTGGACCTCGACCGGCAGCACGATCGATTCGCCGATGAAGCCGTGCACAAAGGCGGATGCGGGTCGCTCATAGACGTCGCCGGGCGAACCGATCTGCTCGATCCGGCCCTTGTCCATCACCACCACGCGATTGGCGACCTCGAGCGCCTCCTCCTGGTCGTGGGTAACGAAGATCGAGGTGACGTGAATCTCCTCGTGCAGATTGCGCAGCCAGGCCCGCAGCTCTTTGCGCACCTTGGCGTCGAGCGCGCCGAACGGCTCGTCGAGCAGCAGGATCCGCGGCTCGATCGCCAGCGCTCGGGCGAGCGCGATGCGCTGGCGCTGGCCGCCGGAGAGCTGGTTCGGGTAGCGGTCGGCGAGCCAGCCGAGCTGCACCAGATCGAGCAGGTCGCCGACCCGCTTCTTGATTTCGGCCTCCCGCTTGCGGATCTTGCGCGGCTGCACCCGCAGCCCGAACGCGACATTCTCGAACACGTTCATGTGCCGAAACAGCGCATAGTGCTGGAATACGAATCCGACATGGCGCTCCGCGGCGCCGCGCGCCAACGCGTCTTCGCCGTCGATCGTGACCTCGCCGGAATCCGGCCATTCCAAGCCGGCGATGATCCGCAGCAGCGTGGTCTTGCCGGAGCCGGATGGGCCGAGCAGCGCCATCAGCTCGCCGGTCTCGACCCGCAGGTCGACATTGTCGAGCGCGCGGAAGCTGCCGAATTCCTTGACGATGCTACGGACTTCAATGGTCATCGGGATGCAGCCCCTGTTCGATGCGGCCTTCCAGCACGGTCTTGACGATCAGCGTCACCAGCGCCAGCAACGCCAGCAGCGAGGCGATCGCGAAGGCTGCGACCATCTGGTACTCGTTGTAGAGAATTTCGACCAGCAGCGGCATCGTATTGGTCTCGCCGCGGATGTGACCGGATACCACCGACACCGCGCCGAATTCGCCCATTGCGCGGGCGTTGCACAGCAGGACGCCGTACAGCAGGCCCCATTTTATGTTGGGCAGCGTCACGCGCCAGAACGTGGTCCAGCCGCCGGCACCGAGCGAAATCGCGGCTTCTTCCTCCTGCTGGCCCTGCTCCTGCATCAGCGGGATCAGTTCGCGCGCCACGAACGGGAAGGTGACGAAGGTCGTCGCCAGGACAATCGCCGGCACCGCGAACAGAATCTGGATGCCATGGGTCTGCAGCCAGGGGCCCAAGAACCCTTGCGCGCCGAACAGCAGCACGAACACGAGGCCGGAGATCACCGGGGAGACCGAGAACGGCAGGTCGATCAGCGTGATCAGCAGTGTCTTGCCGGGAAACTCGAACTTGGCGATCGCCCAGGCGGCGGCGACGCCGAACACCAGGTTGAGGCCGACCGAGATTGCGGCGGCCGTCAGCGTTAGCCGGATCGCCGCCAGCGCCTCGTCGTCGGCCAGGGCGGAGAGGTAGAAACCAACACCCTTCGACAGCGCCTCGGAGAACACCAGAATCAGCGGCAGCACGACGAACACGCTCAGGAATGAGACCGCGAACCCGATGATCGCCAGCCGCACCGCCAGCGGCTCGGTGTGGGCGGGCCGCCGCCGTGCGCCGGCGCTCGCCGGGGCGGCTGCCAGCGCAGCCTCGCGCGCGGAACGCCGGAATTGTGTCGTCGCCACCATCGTCATCAGTCTACACCGGAGCCAGCGACCGCGTCTGGGCCCAATTTTGCAGGCGGTTCAGCGCGAAGATGATCAGGAACGCCGCGATCAGCATCACCACCGCGATCGCGGTGGCATCGGCGTAGCGGAACTCGGACAGCCGGATCACGATCAGCAGCGGTGCGATCTCCGAAACGTTGGGCAGATTGCCGGCGATGAAGATCACCGAGCCGTATTCGCCGACGGCGCGGGCGAAGGCGAGGGCGAATCCGGTCAGCGCCGCCGGCACCAGACTCGGCAGGATGACGCGGCGGATCGTCTGCCAGCGCGAGGCGCCGAGCGACTCGGCGGCTTCCTCGATCTCGACGTCGAGATCGAGCAGCACCGGCTGCACCGTCCGCACCACGAACGGGATACCTATGAAGATCATCGCCAGGAAGATGCCGAGCGGCGTGAACGCCACCTTGATGCCGAGCGCGGCGAGCGGCGCGCCGAGCCAGCCCTTCTGCGCAAACAGGGTGGTCAGCGCGATGCCGGCGACCGCGGTCGGCAGCGCGAACGGAATGTCGACGATCGCGTCGAAGATCCTACGGCCGGGAAAACGGTAGCGCACCAGCGCCCACACGATCAGCAGGCCCGCGACCAGGTTGACGCAGGCCGCCGCGAAGGCGAGGCCGAACGAGATCTTCAGCGCATGCAGGGTCCGCGGCGCCGTGACGATTGCCCAGAACTCGGCGAGGCTGAGCTCGGCGGTTTTGACGAACAGGCCGGCGAGCGGAATCAGGATCAGCAGCGACAGCCAGGTGATCGTCAGCCCCATGGTGAGCCCGAAGCCGGGCAAGGAGCGGCGACGTGCAGCGGTGGTCATGGCGACACCTGTGCGAAGTTTCCCGGTGGATAAACACGGGTCGACACACCGTCGCCGTCATTGCGAGGAGCGAAGCGACGAAGCAATCCAGCATCTTGCACGGAGCTGGATTGCTTCGCCTTCGGCTCGCAATGACGGGCAGAAGCACTGAAGATCGCGCACGCAGGCTTAGACTCGGTGAAGCGCCCCCTCACCCCACCCCTCTCACCGCGAGCGGGGAGAGGGAGCGCGCTGCCGTTGCCGTGAAGCATATCACCCCCAATGAGCGGTCGCGCTGCGACGCTCGCGCCGCTCAGTTCTTGTAGATCTTATCGAACACGCCGCCGTCGGCGAAGTGTTCGGACTGCGCCTTGGTCCAGCCGCCGAACACGTCGTCGATCGAGAACAGTTCGACTTTGGCGAAGTCGCTTGCGTGGGCTTTAGCGACTTCAGGATCGCGCGGACGATAGAAGTGCCGTGCGGCGATTTCCTGGCCCTGTCTGGAGTAGAGGTATTTCAGATAGGCTTCGGCGGCCGGGCGGGTGCCCTTTTTGTCGACGACGGTATCCACCACGGCAACCGGCGGCTCGGCGAGGATCGACACCGAGGGCGCGACGATCTCGAACTTGTCGGCGCCGAATTCCTTCACCGCCAGATACGCCTCGTTCTCCCATGCGAGCAGGACGTCGCCGACGCCGCGCTCGACGAAGGTGACGGTCGAGCCGCGCGCGCCGGTGTCGAGCACCGGGACCTGCTTGTACAGCTTGGCGACGAAGTCGCGGGCCGCCTCGGCCGAGCCGGACTTCTTCAGCGCAAAGCCCCACGCTGCGAGGTAGTTCCAGCGCGCGCCGCCCGACGTCTTCGGATTCGGCGTGATCACGCTGACGCCGGGCTTGAGCAGATCGTCCCAGTCTTTGATCGCCTTCGGATTGCCCTTGCGCACCAGAAACACGATGGTCGAGGTATAGGGCGACGAGTTCTGCGGCAGTCGCTTCTGCCAGTCCTTGGCGAGCAGTCCCCTGCTGGCGATGGCGTCGATGTCGTAGGCGAGCGCCAGGGTGACGACATCGGCCTGCAGTCCGTCGATCACCGAACGGGCCTGGGCGCCCGAGCCGCCGTGCGACTGCTTGATGGCGACGCGGCTGCCGGAATCTTTCTGATAGGCGGCGGCGAACGATTTGTTGAAATCGGCATACAGCTCGCGCGTCGGATCGTACGACACGTTCAGCAGCGATACGTCGGCGGCGTGGGCGGTGGTCGCCAGCAGCACGCCGGCGAGAACAGGGAGTACACGGCGAATCATTGGATGGTCTCCAGGGTGCGCGGCGATGATGGGTCGTCGGCGTGGAGGAAGGGTCACGAACAAAACGGTTCGAGTCAACGAAACGACATTTCAATGTTCGCTTAGTTACGACCGCAATTTCCTATGAAGTCTTGATCGTGTGAATGCCGCATTCCGTTTTACCGCGTCCGCGCCAGCGGCCGGCGCGCGCGTCGTCTTCACCGGCCTCGGCGCGACTGGTACACGGCATGCAGCCGACCGACAGAAAGCCCGCGGCGAGCAGCGGATGCGGCGGAAGTTTCGCGGTCGCGTAGATTGCCGCAATGTCGTTCGGCGTCACATTGGCGAACGGATTGAACTTAAGCCGCTTGCCATCGGCTTCGACCACCGGAATGTCTGCGCGCGCGCCGCCCTGAAAGCGCTTGCGGCCGTTGATCCAGCCGTCGAACGGTGCCAGCGCACGCTTCAGCGGCTCGACCTTGCGGATCAGGCAGCATCTATCCGGATCAGAGAACCACAATTCGCGCGCCGCATCGTCGCGGTCGAGATCGGCGTCGAGCGGCTTGATCGAGCGGACGTCGCTCAGCCCGAGCAGTTCGGTGAGCGAATCGCGGTAGCGGAGGGTTTCGTCGAACAGCCACCCGGTATCGAGAAACACCACCGGGATCGCCGGGTCGACGTCGGCCATGACCTTCAACAGCGCGGCGGACTCGGTGCCGAACGACGATACCAGCGCGAGCTTGTCGCGGCCGATCTCGCGCAGCGCCGCCGCGATCACTTCGGCCGGCGACGCGGTGCGTAGCGCGGCATCGAGCGTCTGCGCGCGCTGCTCCACCCCGACGGGATCGGGAGCGGAAGAGGGGGGAGATTGCGCCAGCCCAGTCATCGATCACCGCGTCCTGCTGAACAGTAACGATCGCACCCGCCTCGGCGCCAGCATCATGCTGATCGACGAAGAAGGATTGACTAGAAATATTTTCTATCTATGTATCTGACAAGCGCTATTGATAGAAAATTATTCTTTCTAGACATAGCGTTCAGCTTGGAAATTCCACCTCTCAATCGCGCGTTCCATAGATGCTGGTTCTCTGGTCGATCATCGAGAGTCTCGAACGCGCAGCCACGACCGGTCCGATGCTGATCGGCCGCCCATTCAGGAGCTTGTCATGACGCTCGCTGCGCGAGAAATCGCCTCCCTGGCTTCGGTCCCTGAGCGGGCGCCAGTCCCTGAGCCACCGCTCGCCGATCAGCTTCGCGCGATGGATCACCTCGACGCCTTGGAGGCGCAGAGCATCTACATTCTGCGCGAGGCGTTCGCGCGGCTGAAGAAGCTGGCGCTGCTGTGGTCGCTCGGCAAAGACTCCAACGTAATGATCTGGCTGGCGCGCAAAGCGTTCTTCGGCCGGGTCCCGTTCCCGGCGCTCCACGTCGACACCGGCAAGAAGTTCCCCGAGATGTACGCCTTCCGCGAACACTACGCGACAGAGTGGGACCTCGATCTGCGAGTCGATCCATGCCCGCCGATCGAGACCATCGATCCGACGCTGCCGCCGGCGGCGCGCTCGGCGGCACGCAAGACCGAAGGCCTCAAGCTCGCGCTCGCCAAATACGGCTTCGACGGACTGATCGCCGGCATTCGCCGCGATGAGGAAGCGACGCGGGCTAAGGAGCGGGTGTTCTCGCCGCGGGGCTTGGAGGGCGGATGGGATGTGCGTGATCAGCCAGCGGAATTCTGGGATCAGTTCAACGCCTCGCCGCCGCCCGGCGCGCATTTGCGCATTCATCCGATCCTGCATTGGACCGAGGGCGACATCTGGGCCTACACCAAGCGCGAAGGTATCCCGATCATTCCGCTGTATCTGGCGCAGGACGGCAAGCGCTACCGCTCGCTCGGCGATCAGGACATCACCTTCCCGGTATCATCGAACGCCGCGTCGATCGACGACATCCTGATCGAGCTCGCGACCACCCGGGTACCCGAACGCGCCGGCCGCGCGCTCGACCACGAGACCGAAGACGCGTTCGAGCGGCTTCGTGTCGCTGGCTATCTGTGATCAGCACCGATGAGTGACGCCATGACCATCGCCGTTCAGCCTACCTCGGTCGTCGCCGATGCTGCCCGCCCTCTGGTGCGCATCGTCATCGTCGGCCATGTCGACCACGGCAAGTCGACCCTGGTCGGCCGCCTGCTGCACGAAACCGGATCGCTGCCTGACGGCAAGCTGGAGATGCTGAAGGCGGTCAGCGCCCGGCGCGGCATGCCGTTCGAATGGTCGTTCCTGCTCGACGCGCTGCAGACCGAGCGCGACCAGGGCATCACCATCGACACCACCCAGATCCGCTTCCGCACGCCGTCGCGCGACGTGGTGCTGATCGATGCGCCCGGCCACGCCGAATTCCTGCGCAACATGATTACCGGCGCCGCGCAGGCCGATGGCGCGGTGCTGATCATCGACGCACTCGAAGGCGTCCGCGATCAGACCCGGCGGCACGGCTATCTGCTGCAACTGCTCGGCATCAAGCAGGTCGCCGTGGTGGTCAACAAGATGGACCGCGTCGAGTTCTCGGCGGCGCGGTTCGGCGACATCAGCGACGAGATCACCGCGCATCTGACCTCGCTCGACGTGACGCCGACCGCGGTGATTCCGATCTCGGCGCGCGACGGCGACGGTGTCGCCGCCCGCACCGACAACATCGCCTGGTATGGCGGCCCGACCGTGGTCGAGGCGCTCGACGGCCTGACGCCGGCGCAGCCGCTCGACGCGTTGCCGCTGCGGCTCGCCGTGCAGGCGATCTACAAATTCGACGATCGCCGTATCGTCGCCGGCCGCATCGAGTCCGGGCATTTGCGGGCGGGTGACGACATCGTCATCATGCCGGCCGGCAAGATCGCCAAGGTCAAGACTGTCGAAGGCTGGCCGGTGACGCCGCTCGCAGGTTCGTTCGGTGCCGGCCGTTCGGTCGGCATCACCCTCGACCGCGAACTGTTCGTCGAACGCGGCGACGTGATCGGCCACGCCGGCACCGCGCCGCGCGATACCCGCCGGCTGCGCGCCCGGATTTTCTGGCTGCACGATCAGCCGCTCACCGCCGGCGCTTCGGTGCTGGTGCGGCTCGGCACCCGCGAGACCCGCGCCAACGTGGTGGCGATCGAGAAGGCGGTCGATCCGGGTGACCTCGCCAGCGAGGCCACGACCGAGATCCGGCGCAATCATGTCGGCGAGATCGACCTGTCGCTGTCGCAGCCGGTCGCGGCCGATCCGACGAACGACAATCCGCGCACCGGACGGCTGGTGATCGAGATCGGCGGACGGATCGCCGGTGGCGGTCTGGTGCTCAGCGTCGACAGCGGCCAGCGCGCCGCCAATGCCGACATCGTTCCGGTGGAGTCCGCGCTGCTGCCGGGCGAACGCGCCGCGCGCTATCGCCACAACGGCGCGGTGCTGTGGTTCACCGGGCTGCCGGGCTCCGGCAAGACCACGATCGCACGCGCGCTGGAGCGGCGGCTGTTCGATCGCGGCGGCTCGCCGATCCTGCTCGACGGCGACACGCTGCGCGCCGGGCTGAACAGCGACCTCGGCTTTTCGCCGGCGGACCGGGCGGAGAACATCCGCCGCCTCGCCGAGATCGCGGCGCATCTGGCCGCCAACGGCCACGTTGCGATCGTGGCGGCAGTATCGCCCGCGCTCGCCGACCGCGCCGCGGCGCGGCGCATCGCCGGTGATCGCTTTCGCGAGATTCACGTCGCGACCTCGGCGGATGTCTGCGAACAGCGCGACCCCAAGGGGCACTACGCCAAGGCGCGCGCCGGCGGCCTGCCGAACTTCACCGGCATCGGTAACGACTATCAGCCGCCGACCGCCAGCGAATTGGTGCTCGACACCGCCGGTCTGTCTGTCGGCGAAGCGGTTGCGCAGGTCGAAACCATGCTGGCGCAAACCGGCGTGCTGATCGAAGACCTCGCCGACCTCGCGGCGCATATCTGAGGCGGGCTACGGCTCCGCGACCAGCCGGTCGAGCGGAGCGGTCAGACGCCAGCGCAGCCCGGATTCGGGGTAGCTGATTTCGACGTCGGCGCCGAGCGTAGCGCGGGGATTGCGGTCGATCATCACAGTGCCGAAGCCGGCACGGTTCGGCTCGCCGACCGGCGGGCCGCCTTGCTCTCGCCAAACCAGGTCGAGCTTGCGGCCATCCACCGCCTCGCGGAGGTTGCAAGCGATCTGCACGGTGCCGTCGGCGTTCGAAAGCGCGCCATATTTGGTCGCGTTGGTGGTCAGCTCGTGGATCGCCAGCCCGATCGTTTCGGAGGCGACCGGCGACAGCAGCAACCCGCGGTCGCCCTCGATCAGCACGCGGGTGCCGATCAGGTCGTTCACGGCGGCGAGCTGCGATTCGATCAGTTCACCGATCGGCGTTCCGGACCAGTTGCGCTTGATCAGCAGGTCCTGGTTGCGGCTGAGCGCCTGCAGCCGCGCGCCGAGGCTCTCGGCGAAGCTGCGGTCGGCGGTGCGCATCACCATCGCCTGCACCACCGCCAGCATGTTCTTGGCGCGGTGGTTGACCTCGCCCATCAGCATCTGGATTTGCTGCTCGTGCTGGCGCTGCACCGTGATGTCGGTGTTGGTCCCGAACCAGCGCCACACCTGGCCGGTGTGGTCGCGCAGCGGCATCGCACGCGACAGGAACCAGCGATACTCGCCGTCCTTGCCGCGCAGCGGGAAAGTGTCTTCCCACTCTTCGCCGGTGTCCCAGCTGTGCTTCAGGCGGCTGCTGACACGTTCAAAGTGATCGGGATGATGCACCTTGGTCCAGCCCTCGCCCTGCATCTGTTCGAGCGTCGTGCCGGTGTAGTCGAACCAGCGGTCATTGTACCAGAACACGGTGCCGTCGCTGTCGGCGATCCAGGCGAGCTGCGGAATCGAATTGGCAAGGGTGCGGAACTGATGCTCGCTGGCGATCAGCCGGCGGCGGATCTCCATGGTGTCGGTGATGTCGTGCGCGATCTTCGAGGCGCCGACGATGCGGCCATCGGTGTCGCGTAGTGGCGACACCGTCACCGCGACATGAATCCGCCGGCCGCTCTTGTGCAGTCGCTCGGTCTCGAACTTCGGTACCATCTCGCCGGCGCGGATCCGCCGCAGGATATCGTCCTCTTCGTGCTGACGGTCCGGGGGAATCAGGACGCGGATCGATCGCCCGATCATCTCGGCGGCGGTCCAGCCGAAGATGCGCTCGGCCGCCGGGTTCCAGCTCTGCACGGTTCCATCGACGTCCTTGGAAACGATCGCGTCGAACGAATGCTGCACGATGGTCGCGAAGTGATGGTCGCGATGCGCGATCGAGAGAGGCTTGGATGGTCGGTTCATTCTCGGTGTGGAGTTCCATCTGACGCAGTCGGTCGGCGCTTAGAATCGCCAATCGGACCTCGCGCAATGAACACCAGTTGGCGGTCTCCCGCTACCTCATTTGTAACTCGCCTCGCTTGTTCCCGGACTAGCCGACCACCGCGGCCGGCTCGACCAGCACGCAGCGCGCCATCCGGCCCGGGCCGAGCGCGACTTCGGGCGGTAGGCCGGCGGAGCAGCGCGGCTGCGCATGGGCGCAACGCGGTGCGAACGAACAGGCGACCGGCTTGGCGTCGAGCGACGGTGGCGCACCCGGAATGGTTTCCAGCCGCGCGCCGCGCTTGGCGCCGTGCACTGTCGAGGCGAGCAGGCCCTGCGCGTAAGGATGCTGCGGCTCGCGGACGATATCGCGCAAGGAGCCCTGCTCGATGGTCTGGCCGGCATACATCACGGCGACGCGGTCGCAGATCTCGATCGCCACGCCGATGTCGTGGGTGACGAAGATCACCGACATCCCGAACTCGCGCTGCAACTCACGTAGCAGCAGCAGGATCTGGATCTGCACGGTGGCGTCGAGCGCGGTGGTCGGCTCGTCGGCGAGCAGGATCTTCGGCTTGCAGGCCAGCGCCAGCGCGATCATCGCGCGCTGCCGCATGCCGCCGCTCATCTCGTGCGGATAGGCGTCGAGCCGGCGTTTCGCCGACGGGATGCGAACCACCTCGAGCATTTCGAGCGCGCGGGCCATCGCCTCGCGCTTGCTCTTGCCTTCGTGGCGCATCACCGACTCGGCGATCTGATGGCCGACGGTGTAGACCGGATCGAGCGCCAGCGCCGGCTCCTGGAAGATCATCGACACGGTCTGGCCGCGGAAGGTCGACAGCGCCTCGTCATCGAGCGCCAGCACGTCCTGTCCGGCGACTCGGATGCTGCCGGTGATCGCGGTGCGTTTCTTCGGCAGCAGCCGCATCAGGGCACGCAGCGTCACGCTCTTGCCCGAGCCGGATTCGCCGAGCAGGCCGAGTACCTCGCCCTGGCCAAGCGACAGGTTGAGATCATTGATGGCGTAGACCGTCCGCTCGCCGGTGAAGCGGACGTTGAGATCGCGGATGTCGACCAGATTGCTCATCTACAGCTCCGGGCATTGCCGATGGAAATCGGTGGCGCGCTGCCAGCCTGCGCCGATCCGCAGCAGCACCGCCTCGTCGAACGGGCGGCCGATCAGTTGCAGCCCGATCGGCAGGCCGGCTTTCGAGAAGCCGCAGGGCAGCGCCAGCGACGGCAGACCGAGATAGTTGATCGGGCGGGTGAAGCGGGTCAGCCGCTGGATCACTGCCTCGGCGTTCAGGCTGTTGCCGACGTCGCTCTCGGCGATCGTCGGCGCAGGCACCGGCGACACCGGCGCCAGCACCGCGTCGACGCCGGCCACCGCCGCGACGAATTCGGCGAGCGCGACGCCGCGCCAGCGCATCGCTTCCAGATAAGTAACGGCCGGGATCGCGAGGGCGTTCTGCAGCCGCATCAGCACCTGCGGGCCGTAATCCTGCGGACGCTCGCGCATCCACCCGCCGTGGAAGCCGGCGGCTTCGACCGCGAGCACGAGCTGTGCGGCGGCGCTGAGCTGGCGCTGATCCGGCAGCTCGACCTCGACGACGCGGGCGCCTTCGCGCGTCAGTGCCGACTTGGTGTCGTCGAGCACGCGCGCCACCTCTGGATCGAGATCGTCGACATAGAACGATTTCGGAATGCCGATGCTGATGCCGTGCAGCGATTGCCTGGTGGCGGCCAGATAGTCCGGCACCGGGCGGTGAGAGGCGGTCGGATCGGCCGGATCGGCACCGGCCATCAAGCCGGTGAGCAAGGCGCAGTCTTCGGCGGTGCGGGCCAGCGGCCCGACGGTGTCGAGCGAATGCGACAGCGGCATCGCGCCGGCGCGGCTGACCAGGCCGACGGTTGTCTTCAGCCCGGTGACGCCGCAGAAATGCGCCGGCATCCGGATCGATCCGCCGGTGTCGGAGCCGAGCGCCGCGAAGCTCAGCCGCGCCGCGACTGCCGAGCCGGAGCCCGACGACGAGCCGCCGGTGATGTGGTCGAGGCCCCATGGATTGCGCACGGCGCCGTAATGCGCGTTGTGGCCGGTCGGGCCGTAGGCGAACTCCGACATCTGCAGGCTGCCGAGCCGGACCTGACCGGCATCCTTCAGCCGCTGCAGCGCGGTCGAGGTGGTGGTCGCGACGAAGTCGCGGCGGATCTTCGAGCCGCAGGTCACCACGAAGCCGGTCTCGTAGTACATGTCCTTGTGCGCCAGCGGCACGCCGTGCAGCGGTCCCTTGACGCCCCGCTTTGCCAGCGCAGCGTCGGCGGCATCCGCTGCGGCGAGCGCGCTCTCCGGTTCGATCGCCATGAAGGCGTTGAGCTTCGGCTGCGCCTGCGCGATGCGATCGAGGCAGGCCTGGGTGACTTCGCGCGACGACAGTTTCTTGGCCGCGATCGCCTCGGCGACTTCCGTCAGCGTCAGCAGCGCCGGATTGCTCGCGCTCATCTCGCGCCCTCGTTCTGCGCGATCACATAGGTCGACGGTTCGAGATCGAACGGCAGCGTGCCGGCGACCGGTGCGAAGCCGTCGAACGCCGGGCCGATCGAATTGGCGATCCGCGCCGCCACCTCGTCGTCGACCGGAAGTCCCGCGATTGCCGCCATCGCTTTGATCGTGGCGGGGTCGGGTTTGATCATTGCTGATTTCTCCTTATGGGGCGCGGCTGTGGCCCGAGCCGGGAATCGACATGAAGCAAGCGGCCTGATGGCCGCTGTCGCCGATCGGCGACAGCTTCGGCTTGGCCTGCGAGCATAGCGCCTCGGCGAACGGACAGCGCGGATGAAAACGACAGCCGGCCGGCGGATCGATCGGATTCGGCGGATCGCCGGTGATCGGCGGAACCTCGGTGCGGCGGTCGGGATCGGACGACGGCATCGCTGCGAGCAGTGCCCGCGTATAGGGATGCGCCGGCTGATCCCACACGTCATCGACCGGACCGAGCTCGACGACTTCGCCGAGATACATCACCAGCACGCGGTCGGAAATGTAGCGCACCACGTTGAGATCGTGGCTGATGAACAGATAGGTCAGGCCGAATTCGCGCTTCAGGTCGGCGAGCAGATTCAGCACCTGCGCCTCGACCGATTTGTCGAGCGCGGAGACCGACTCGTCCAGAATCACCAAGCGCGGCGACAGCGCCAGGGCACGCGCGATGTTGACGCGCTGGCGCTGGCCGCCGGACACCTCGTGCGGATAGCGATGCGCGAAGTTCTCGGGCCGCAGCCCGACCTTGCCGAGCAGTTCGCGCGCCAGCGCACGGGCGCTGGCGTCGCTCATGCCGTGGACCTTCGGGCCGAACGCGATCGAGTCCTCGATCGTCAGCCGCGGGTTGAGCGACGCGTAGCTGTCCTGAAACACCATCTGCATGCCGCGGCGCAGTTCGCGCAAGCTGAGCTCGCGCCCGACCTGGCGGGCGTCGAAGATGATCTCGCCGGCCGTCACCGGCATCAGGTGCATCAGCAGCCGCGCGGTGGTCGACTTGCCGCAGCCGGATTCGCCGACGATGCCGAGCGTCTCGCCCTTGGCGATCGAAAAGCTGACGTCGTCGACCGCCCGCACCGTCTTGGCGCCGCCAAACAGCCCGGTGCCGCGCACCGGGAAGTGCTTGGTGAGCCCATTGACCTGCAGCAGCGGCTGGGCGGCGCCGCCGATGTCTTCGATCGGCTCGAACTTCTCGACCTCTGCGATCGCGGAAACGGCTTTGCTCATCGCCTCAGTTCCTGATGTCCATGGCGCTGCGCATCGAGTCGCTCAGCAGGTTGAAGCAGATCGACACCGCGAAGATCATCACGCCGGGCAGCGCCGCCACCCAGGGATTGACGTAGATCGCGGTGCGCAGCGTGTTCAGCATCAGGCCCCATTCCGGCTCCGGCGGCTTGGTGCCGAGGCCGAGGAACGACAGGCCGGCGGCGAGGATCATCGACACCGAGATCAGGCCGGTGGCGTAGACGAAGATCGGGCCGAGCACGTTGCCGAGCATGTGCACCCGCATGATGGTGAAGGCGCCGGCACCGGAGGCGCGTGCGGCTTCGACGAAATCCATATTGCGGACGCTGGTGGTGACGCTCTCGGCGACGCGGGTGATCTGCGGCACGAACACCACGGTGAGCGATACGATCGAGTTGGTGATGCCGGCGCCGAGCGCGCCGGAGATCGCGATCGCCAGCAGCACCGACGGGAACGCGTAGAACACATCGATGGTGCGCATGATCGCGGTGTTGACCTTGCCGCCGACATAGCCGGCGACCAGCCCGAGCGAAGTGCCGATCACGAAGGCGAAGATCACCGGCAGCACGCCGATGAACAGCGACAGCCGGCCGCCATAGATCAGCCGCGCCAGCATGTCGCGGCCGAGCTCGTCGGTTCCGAGCGGATAGTTGGCGGTGCCGATCGGCTTCAGCCGCCGGATCATCGAGCCCTGATACGGGTCGGCGAGGTGCAGCCAAGGTGCGAACACGGCGGCCAACACGATCAGCAGCAGGATGACGCCGCAGGTCATCGCGATCTTGTCGCGAATCAGGCGGCGGCCGACATTGGCCCAATAGCCGCGGGCTTTTCCGGCGGGGGCGGTCTGCGGCGCGGCGTCGGCAGCGGTCAAACTCATCGTCGGTGCTCCCATGACGTCAGGCCCGCTTGATCCGCGGGTCGATCAGCGCCTGGGCGATGTCGACCGAGAGATTGAGCAGCACGAAGAACAGCGCCAGCACCAGGATCGTGCCCTGCAGCAGCGGCAAGTCGCGCTGGAAGATCGCCGAGTTGAGCAAGAGGCCGGAGCCCGGCCAGGAGAACACGGTCTCGACCAGGATCGAGCCGCCGAGCATGTAGCCGAGCTGCAGGCCCATCACGGCGAGCGCGGTCGGCGCCGCGTTCTTGATGACGTGGCCGAACACGCCGGTCTCGCGCAGGCCCTTGGCGCGCAGTGCCTCGACGAAATCCTGCGACAGGATATCGCCGGTGAGCGCCCGCACCGTGCGGGTGACGATGCCCATTGGAATGACCGAGGTGGTGATCGCCGGCAGGATCAGGAAACGTATATGCGCCCAGTCCCAGGCCCATTGTCCGGAGCCGCCGGGGCCGGCACCGACCGCGGGCAGCCAGTTGAGCTGCACCGAGAACACGATCACCAGCACCATGCCGAGCCAGTAATGCGGCACCGAGACGCCGGCGATGGCGATGCCGGTGGCGAGCTTGTCGATCCAGGTGTCACGGAAGTAACCGGCGATCAGGCCGAACAGCAGGCCGAACGAGAATCCGATGATCGCCGCGGCGATAGCCAGCATTACGGTGTTGCTGACGGCGCGCATCACCTCGGCCAGCACCGGCCGACCGGTGGCGATCGAGGTGCCGAGATCGCCGTGCACCGCCTTCCACAGCCACAGCCCGAACTGCACCGGCAACGGCCGGTCGAAGCCGTAGGCGGCGCGGAGCTGCGCCGCGAGTTCCTGCGACGCGTCCGCCGGCAGCACGGCGACCAGCGGATCGCCGGGCGTGATGTGCACCAGCAGGAAACACACCAGCGCGACGCTGAGGACGATCGGAACGACATAGACGATGCGGCGGGCGATATAGGCGAGCACAGTGCACCTTCATGAGTTGTCGTCATGCCCGGGCTTGACCCGGGCATCCACGACCGGCAGCGAAACCACTTGTTGCCGTGGATGGCCGGGTCGAGCCCGGCCATGACGTCCCGGTTGGGGAGCGGCCGTGCCGAGCACGACCGCCGTGTGTCGAATGCCTCTTACGGCGCGATCGACACCGGCGAGAAGTCGACGAACCAGCTCTTCGGCTGCACGAAGCCCTTGATCTTCGGGCTGAGCGCGCGCGGGCCGACGTCGTGGGCGACGTAGAGGAACGCGGCGTCGTCGATCGAGGCTGCGTTGAGCTCCGCCAGCACGTCGTCACGCTCCTTGTCGGTGAAGGTGGTACGCGCCTTCTTCACCAGCTCGTCGAACTTCGGGTTGTTGATGTAGCCCCAGTTGTTCGACACCGGGGGCGCCATCGACGACTGCAGGAACCGCACCAGCGCGAAGAACGGATCCATCGCCGCGTAGGTGACGTTGATCGCGTCGGAGCCGTTCGCCGACGGATCCTTGACGCCGCGCCGCCAGTTGGTGAACAGCGTGTTCCATTCGATTACGTCGAGCTTGACGTCGAAGTAGCACTCCGCCAGCGCCTGCTGCAGATATTCGTTCATCGGCAGCGGCAGCATCTGGCCGGAGCCCGACGCCGAGGTCTGCACCTTGACGGTGAGCTTCTTGTTCGGGCCGTAGCCGGCTTCCTTCATCAGCTTCTGCGCCGCGGGCAGATCGTACTTGATCTGGAACGAAGGTTTGCCGCGCCACGGGTGGCCGGGCTCGAACGTGCCGGTGGCCGGCACCATCAGGCCGGCAAGCAGCCCGTCGCGCATGCCTTCACGATCGATGCACAGATTGGCGGCGCGGCGAACGCGAATGTCGTTCCAGGGCGAGCCTTCGATCCGCGAGAACTGCCACGGCCAGACGTGCGGCTGCTCGTTCTTCTCGATCTTGAAGCCGCGGGCCTCGATTTCCTTCACCGCGTCCGGTGCCGGCGCTTCGACCCAGTCGACCTGGCCGGACAGCAGCGCCGCGGTGCGGGCGTTGGCTTCCGGCATCGGCAGCAGCACCATGCGGTCGACGTGCGGGACGCGCTTCTTGTCCCAGTAGCCGTCGTTCTTGACCAGTTCGAGCCGCTCGCGCGGGGTGAACTTGGCCATCTTCCACGGGCCGGTGCCGGAGGCGTCCTTGGCGAACGCGGCCCACGCGGCGGTCGACTTCGCCTTGGCGTCGGCGCCTTCGGCCTTGTCGTACAGCGCCTGCCATTTGGCCGGGCTCGCCATGAACAGGTTGGTGAGGTTGATCGGCAGGAAGCTGTCGGGCTCCTTGGTGGTCAGCGCGACCGTCAGGTCGTCGATCTTCTTGGCCGATACCAGCGTCGGCATCCGCGATGCGGTCACGCCGATCTGGCTGGGGTCGTACTGCGGTGCTTCTTTGTTGAGCACCTTATCGACGTTCCACACCACGGCGTCGGCGTTGAAGTCGCTGCCGTCGTGAAACTTCACGCCCGGCCGCAGTTTGAAGATCCACTTGGTGTGATCGGCGTCTTCGACCTTCCACTCGGTGGCGAGGCCGGGGATCACCACGCTCGCTTTGGTTGCCGACGACAGGTCCCACATCGTCAGGCCGTCGTACATCGTCAGCCCGGTGAAGCGGTTACCTTCGAAGCCCTGATCGGGCTGGCCCAGCGTGCGCGGAATGTCCGCGGCCGTCATGCCGATGCGCAGCACGGATTCGGCGGACGCCAGCGACGGCATCATGAAGACGCTTGCCATCGACAGAGCGAGCAGCGCAGCGCGGCGGTTGTTGAAACGAGAATTACGCATTCGACGAGAGTCCCTTTGCAGTGACTAATTGGCAGGCTGGTCGATGCAATGCATGTGCCAGCCAAAGCGGCAGGCTGCCGTCGTGTGCAACAAACCCGGCACTTGGCGGTCCGCGCAGACCCGCGATGCAAAACTGCCGGCTCGGCGTGGCGCGGCTGTTGCAAGTGGGTCGCCCATCGTCATCAGGAGATCAGTTGCGATGGTGCGGCTTAGGAGTTCATGGGTGCTGGGCGTGTTGTTTGCCGCGGCGAGCGCGATCGGAGCGGCGCGCGCGGAAACAGTGGTGCGTTACGGGATCTCGATGGCGGACATTCCGCTGACCACCGGGCAGCCCGATCGCGGCGCCGGCGCTTATCAGTTCACCGGCTACACCATCTACGATCCGCTGGTGGCGTGGGAGATGAATGTCGGTGATCGGCCCGGCAAGCTGGTGCCGGGGCTGGCGACCGAGTGGAAGGTCGACGAAACCGACAAGACCAAGTGGCGCTTCACGTTGCGGAAGGGCGTCAAGTTTCACGACGGCAGCGACTTGAACGCCGACGCGGTGATCTGGAATCTCGACAAGGTTCTCAACGACAAGGCGCCGCAATTCGACAAGCGGCAGAGCGCGCAGGTCAAGACCCGGCTGCCCTCGGTGAAGAGCTGGGCGAAGATCGACGATTCCACCGTCGAGATCACCACCAAGACGGTCGATTCGTTCTTCCCGTATCAGATGCTGTGGTTCCTGGTGTCGAGCCCGGCGCAGTACGAGAAGGTCGGCAAGGATTGGGACAAGTTCGCCGCTAATCCGTCAGGGACCGGACCGTTCCGGCTCACCAAGCTGGTGCCGCGCGAACTCGCCGAGCTGACGAAGAACAACGATTACTGGGACAAGTCGCGGCTGCCGAAGACCGACAAGCTGGTGCTGGTGCCGATGCCGGAGGCGCTAACCCGCACTAATGCGCTGCTGGCCGGGCAGGTCGATCTGATCGAAACGCCCGCGCCCGACGCCGTGCCGCAGCTCAAGGCGGCCGGCATGCGAATCGTCGACAACGTCACGCCGCACGTCTGGAACTATCATCTCAGCGTGCTGCCCGGTTCGCCGTGGACGGATGTCCGGCTACGCGAGGCGCTGAATCTCGCGATCGACCGCGACGCGGTGGTCGGGCTGATGAACGGCCTCGCCAAGCCGGCGGTCGGTCAGGTTGACCCGTCGAGCCCGTGGTTCGGTCATCCGTCGTTCAAAATCAAATACGATCTGGCCGAAGCCAAGAAGCTGGTGAAGGAAGCCGGCTATTCGCCGGAAAAGCCGCTGAAGACCACCTTCATCATCGCCAACGGCGGCACCGGCCAGATGTTGTCGCTGCCGATGAACGAGTTCCTGCAGCAGAGCTTCAAGGAAATCGGCATCGACGTCGAGTTCAAGGTGGTCGAACTCGAGGTGTTGTACACCGCGTGGCGCAAGGGCGCGGCCGACGAATCCAACGCCGGCATCACCGCCAACAACATCGCCTACGTCACCTCCGATCCGCTGTATGCGATCGTGCGGTTCTTCCATTCCGGCCAGGTGGCGCCGGTCGGCGTCAATTGGGGCGGCTACAAGAATCCCAAGGTCGACGCGCTGATCGACGAGGCCAAGACTACATTCGATCCCAAGAAGCAGGATGAGCTGCTGGCGCAGGCGCATTCGCTGATCGTCGATGATGCGGCGCTGGTGTGGGTGGTGCACGACACCAATCCGCATGCGCTGTCGCCGAAGGTGAAGAGCTTCGTCCAGGCGCAGCACTGGTTCCAGGACCTGACCACGATCGGCCTGCAGTAGTCCGGCGGTCCGTAAGCTTTCGACGACGATAAGGGCTGCGCATGGTGGTGCGCAGCCCTTATCTTATCGCTGGATATTGATGCTTATCGCTTGTGCAAAGCCGGCCTTATCGCTTCCGGATGCCCGCCCAACATTGCGGCAGCGTCTGCCTAATGTCGGCGCGGCTTGATCTCGAATTCGGTCGCGCGGACTCGGCGAAGCGTTACTCCGGGAAGTCGCGCGACGTCAGCTGCCCGTCGCCGTCCTTGTCGATCGCCTTCATCCACGCGGCGCTGCCGTCGATGAATTCGGCGCGCGACACCCGGCCGTCGCCGTCAGTGTCGTTACGCGGCAGCGTCAGACCGTCGGCGATCTGCCGGATCTTGGTCTGCTCCTCAGGCGAGAACCGCGCGATGCCGGCATCGCGCACCTTGTCGAAGCGCGCATATTCGTCGCGGTCGAGATAGCCGTCGGCATTGGCGTCGAAGGCGTAGAACCGCTGCTCGCGTCCCTGCTTGATCTCGGCCAGCGTGACGACGCCGTCATTGTTGCCGTCCCATTGCTCCAGGAAGTGCGACAGACTGACAGAGTCCGCGGCGATCGCCGGCGCGACAAGGCTGGCGGCCGCGATGGCCGCCAGAAGAAGGCGTTTGGTCATATCGTATCCTTGCTGGTTGATCAGAACGACGCCTTGATGCCGGCGTAGAAGCCGCGGCCGTCGCCAGGCAGGAAGGCAGCCTGATCGGGCCGCGCCTGATCCACCACCAGCGTGGTCGCCGCATAGGTCTTGTTGAACAGGTTGGTGATCTCGCCGAACACCCGGAACGTCTTGTTGATTCGGTACTCGCTGCGCAGATCGACCACCGCGTAGGGATCGGCATAGAGCGTATTCATGTTGTCGACCGGCACCTCGGCCGGGCTCCAGCGCACCGCGCCTTGCACCATCCAGGCGTCGGTCGCCTGCAGCTGCAGCTGCGCGTAGATCAGATGCGGCACCGCGCCGCCGAGCTTGTTGTTGCCGCGCAGCGGATCGTCGACGAAGCGGAAGTCCTGATAGGTGTAGGCGAGTCGCCCCGACAGCCGATCGGTGAACTTCATACCGGCGCCGAGCTCGATGCCGAAATGCGTGGTGCGGTCGGCATTGATCGCGCCGAGCGAGGCGCCGGTGACGTCGCGCAAATTGAGCAGTTCGTTGTCGATCCACGAGTAGTAGGTGACGACGTCCCACGAGAACCGATCGGCGCGGCCGCGCCAGCCGCCTTCCACCGTCACCGCGGTCTGCGCCGACAGGTTCGGCGTCGCGAACGCCGCGGCCGCCAGAGTGGGGCTCGGGGGCGTCGGGCGGCCGGGGCTCGAATTCGGCGTGCCGTTGATGGTGGCGATCAAGTCGTCATGGGTCGGCGGCTCGAAGCTGTGGCTGCCGGCGATGAAGAAGGTCTGAGTCGCGTCGGGGCGATACGACAGCGCCAGACTCGGATTCCAGCCCGAGTACGATCGCGCGTAACTGTTGTTCTGGGTCGGCACCGCTCCGTTCGGCAGCAGCACGTTCGGCCTGGACGGATTGTACGCGATGGTCGGCCGCGTCGCGGCGGTGTAGCGATCGTCGTTGTCCCGCGTCGCATAGGCGTAAGAGATCGCCGGCGACACCGTCCATTGCTGCCACACCGGCACGTTGGCGCCGGCGTACAGCGACAGCGTCTGTGCCTCCAGCCGGTTGCTGCCGAATTGCGCGCCGGTCATGCCGCTCTGGTTGAGATAGTAGTCACGATCCGCCGAGCCGACGCTGTATTGCGCGGTGGTTTCGAACAGCGGCAGCAGCGCGTCCGCCGGATTGTAGGCGTAGCGGACGAGGCCGGTGAAGTCGCCGCCTTTGGTGGCGCGCACACCCGAAGAAATCGGAAACCGGAAGGTGTCGTCGGTGGAAGTGTAGCCGAGCGCGATATCGATCAGATGCGCATCGAACGTCGCGGTGGTGCGGTTGCCGATCATGAACTGGTTGGCGTCGCGCCGCGGCTTGTCGCGCACCGCGTTCGGCCCCGGATTGATCGCGACACCATTGACCACGGTCGGGCCGGTCGCGGTCTGCCGCGGATTGGCGAACAGCGCGTCCTTGTTGATCGGGCCGGCGACGTCGAAGCCGAGGTCGGTATAACCGAGGAAGAACCGGGTCTTGACGTTTTCCGACAGCGCGATGCCGACATTGGCGTTGAGGCTGGTGCGGTCCGACGCATTGTAATCGCGGAAGCCGTCGCGTCGGGTGGTGTCGAACTGCAGGAACGCGTCGACATTGTCTTTCTTGGTGCCGATCTGCGCGCTGCTGTTGATTTGGCCGAAGCTGCCGCCGCTCACCGACATCTGCACGCCGGGCTGGCTCGATCCGGTCGGCGAGATGAAGTTGATCGCGCCGCTCAGCACCGTGGCGCCGAGCCGGTTGGCCATGTAGCCGCGATATACTTCGATCGCTTCGGCCTGCCGCGGATTGGCGAAGCCGACGATGTAGGAGCCGTCGGCGCGATTGATCGGCAGGCCGTTGTACAGCACCAGCACGCCGCGCTCGGCCGGGTTCTGCTGCGCCGAGCCGCGCATCTGGATCCGCGGCTGGTCGTTGGCGCCGAGGAAATTCTGGATGATCAGCCCGGGCACCCCGGACAGCGTATTGGCCAGCGTCGGATTGCCGGCGGCCGGCATGTCCTGCTGCGACACCAGCGCGACGCCGCCTGCCAGCACGTTGAAACGCTCGCGCACCAGATCCACCGTGCGCGTCGCCGAGGCGGCCGGCGCAGCGCTCGGCGTCGCTGCCGGCGCGGCGCGGCGCACCACGGAGCGGGGCCGCGCCGGAGCCCGTGCCGGTTCGCGCCGCTGTTCGACCACGATGGTGTCGAGCGTGATGGTGGCGCCCGGCGTCGCCGATTGCGCGAAGCACATCTGGCTGCTCGACGTCAGCAGCGCCGCCACGGTGATCGTCCACACCGATCGGCGGCGCGGCGCCGTTTCGACCTCGGCGGTCGTCCGCTGCAAGTGACGATGTGCATCCGTTCTCATTCCCAAGCCCCGTCCATTCGATGATCGCCCGTCTTGTCGACGCGCGCGGCGGCGATCTGTCCGCCCTTTGTCGCGTGCGAAAGACCAGCCGCCGCGGCCCCCTCCACCGGCGACGGCTGCTGCGGGGCGACGACGATCACGGTCCTTCGGATGTGATCTCGATGGCGATCCGGCTTTCTCGATCGGTGCCGACCATATCGAGCACGTCGGCGGTGCTGTTTGCTTTCGAGCAAACAACGCCTGACGATGCGCGCTGCCGGATTGGAAATCCTCGCAACTGTGACATTTATTCACGCGCTGATTAGAGGCCTTCAAAACACAGCCGGTCCGCGTGCTGATAGGAAAGGCGGCGTAGGAAACGCCCGACGACAAACGCCGCACATTCACGGGTCGACGATGGAAAAGGGTGTCCTAAGCGCAGCCGCGATGCGGAGTGCGCTGTTCTCGCAATTGCCGGCGACCGAGACGTCGCGGCTGCTGGCGGCGTCGATGCCGCGTCAGTTTCAGCCGGGCCAGGTGTTGTTTCATCAGGGCGACACGTCGGAATATCTGTATCAGATCGTCGCCGGCCTGGTCCGCATCACCCAGATCAACAGCGAAGGCGAGCAGATCACGCTGCGGATCATGCGGCCTGGCGATCTGTGCTGCGTGGCGGCGTTCCGCCAGCCGAGCTATCCGGCGACCGCGACCGCGATCGAGGACACCACGGTGCTGGCATGGCGCGTCGGTTCGTTCGTGGCGCTCACCCAGCAGAGCCCGGCGATCGCCGACAACGTCGTCTGCATCGCCGGCGATCGCACCCGCGAGATGCTGCAGCGGGCGACCGAGATGACCGGCAAGTGCATCGCACAGCGGATCGCCGCCTCGCTGCTGCGGCTGTCGGCCCAGGCCGGCACCGCGACCGCGGACGGTATCCATATCGAATCCCCGGTGACCCGGGTCGACCTCGCCTCGATGGCCGGCCTCACCTATTTCACGGTCAGCCGCACCCTCAGCGCCTGGCAGAAGCAGGGCCTGGTCAGAAGCGGCCGCCACCGTCTGACGATCCTGGACATGGCGCGGATCTCCGAGATTGCCGAGCCGCGGCCGGCCCGCGGGTGAGCCAGGCACCGCGTCGATCTTCTGAACACGGTTGATATCCGCGCAACTTCGCTGGGGATGCCGCGGCTGGTGCGGCCGAGAGGCCGCGGGTGCTTTTGTTACGTCCTTCAGCCAGTTCGGCTCACGCGGCATCGAGGAGGAGAGCGTGCGGAAGCGACCGGAGAGGAGTTCGACGAGGAGGCCCCGGTAGAGAGTTCGTTAACGCGGCAGCCCTAGTCCTAAAGTCGCTGGATGACGTCGCGGGATGCTGCCGGATCACCGATGAGGGACAACCCTGCTGCTTCGATTCTGTCGGACGCGGCTCGCCCGCGCCTCTATGATCGCGCGCTGAAGGCGGCGCGGATCGGCGTCTGGGAGTGCGATCTCGCGACCGAGCGCTTGAGCTGGACGTCGGGCGTCTACGCGATCTTCGGTTATCCGGCGGGCAACCCGCTGCGGCGCGCCGACATCCTCGATCTCTACGTCGACGAATCGAGGCGGCACATGGAACTCGCCCGCGCCGAAGTGATCCGCAGCGGTCGTTCGGTCACGCTCGATACCGAGATCCGAACCTGGCACGGCGAAAGCCGCTGGATGCGGCTGTCGATCGACGTCTTGCGGGAGGACGACCGGCCGGTGCGCATTTTCGGCTGCAAGCAGGACGTCACCGCCGACCGGCTGTCGATCGAACAACTCCGGCGGCAGGCGGAAACCGATCCGCTCACCGGCCTTGCCAATCGCGCGATGTTTCAGGCGCGCTATCGCGAGGTGGTGGGCGACAGCCTCAATCATGGTTTCGCGTCGGCGCTGGTGCTGATCGATCTCGACGGCTTCAAGGAACTCAACGATACGCTCGGCCATCTGGCCGGTGACGCCTGCCTGTGCGAGGTCGGGCAGCGGCTGCGGCGGGCGTTCCACCGTGCGGGCCTGATCAGCCGGCTCGGCGGCGACGAATTCGCCATCATCCTGCGGGCGCCGACCGATCCGGCGCGGATCGAAGAGGTGCTGCAGCGGACCATCGTGATGCTGAACCGCGCGCTGTTCTGGAACGGCCGACGCATCGAAATCAGCGCCTCGATCGGCGCCGCCCTGATCGGCCGCCCGCATCGCAGGCGGATCGCCGACCTGTTCGAAGAAGCCGACCTCGCGCTGTATCAGGCCAAGGCTGCGGGACGGAATCGCGTGCACCTGATCGGGCATCAGGCGCAGAGCCGGGCGGCTTAGGCGGGGAGTGGGACGTACAAGCCGGATGGTTCTGATCCGAAGCCCGCGCGACCAAACCTGCAGCAGCGTTGGTCAGAAGCTCAGCCGGAGCATCAAACTTTTCAATTTGCAGAAGCTGACGACCGCACCGGGTGAAGAAGACAATCTTGTGTACTCCATAGCGCTTTAAACGCTCTTCTTGAAAGAAACGCGGCTTGCAGTGCCTCTCGAAGAGGTCGTGGTCAACATGCGATAGGTGTGCTGACCACCCTAAGACCGTCAAGTCCGCAGCGTTGTGCGAAGATAGCTCCACAATTATATCGCTTAGAACACCACCGCAACCACGAGTCGGCTAAGTGACGCCATTCAGATACCGCAGCCGCACCAAGGAATTCAGCGAGGCGTTCGCCAAACAAGTTGCGGCCGAGCTGCAGAAGCGGTGCGACGAACTCATCTCCCCCCGGAATGCGCAGAAATTCTCGCATGGCCGAAGGTGGATGACAAAGCCTACGGGGCATGGCGACGACACTGCCGAAATGCAGGCGCATTCCTTCGAGGTCTTGTCCCGCTTCGACGATGTCCTCAACCACGACCTTGCCAAGTTCGTTGAGGCTAGAAAATGTTTGGTCGAGGGGTTGATGGCGCAGTTCCAAGCTACCCTCTACCAGACGATCAGCCAGTCCACCGAGAAATCGGGAAATACAGTTGTCGTCGGCCCGGGGCAGTCTCCTGCCGAGGCTTTCCTGGCCGCCCTTGAGATGATCGAATTTGGCGTTGATGAGTATGGCGAGGTTAGTCTGCCGCAATTTCACATGGGACGAGTAGGCATCAAGAAGCTCATCGCCAATCTCGAAGCGCAAGGACCGGAGTTTAGTGAGCGCGTCGAACAGGTGAAGGCCGAGAAGTCCAAACTCGCAAGACAGCGGGAAAGCGAGCGACTCGCGAAATTCCCACCGGCCTGGGAGGGAGACTCGCTTTGCGAGTGCTGATCGCCATCGGGTGCGACGCCTATGACAATCCGCCCCTCCAGCCTCTTGCGGGCGCGGAAAACGACGCCGCGACAATCTTCGAGCACCTCGTGGCGAAGAACTGGGGTGGGTACGATCAAACGCAGTCGAAGCTGTTGCGTTCGCCGACGATGGCGATGTTGCGATCGACCGTCGATGCCGCACTCTTCTCCGGGACGCCCATCGAGGAACTGACGTTCTTCTTTGCCGGACACGGCGGCGTGAAGGACAACAGCTACTTTCTATGCCTGAGGGATTCCGACGTCGACCGGATGTCGCTGAACGCCCTGTCGATGACGCAGCTCTTCGGCTGGATAACCGAGGCGAAGATCCGTCACACCAACCTGATTGTCGACGCCTGCCACGCAGGCGGCGTCGTCCATGACATCGGTGTCCTCCTCAACCCCAATGTCATTGGAAAGGTCGGATCATTGGCCATCTCGATCCTGGCGGCGGCGGGTTCCGACGAATATGCAGGAGAGACGAATGGAGCCGGGCACTGCACGAGCGCGCTTATGTCATGCCTGAAAGGAGAAACATCCGTTCAGACAACCCGACCGTCGCTTGATCTAGTTGAGGTCGGACAAGTTGTGTCAAGGGTGATGCAGGGCACAGGCCAGTCCCCGGTCTGCTGGGGCATCAATCTCTTTGGCATTTCTCAACTTGCGAAAAATCCGCGCTTCTCAGGAGGTGGTGGACACATCAGCGAGACGTTCCCGGGTCTGGCACCGGACGGCGTAGGCAACGAGCATATCCGCGCGGCTTCGGATGCAATCTGGGAGCAGTATCTCTCGCTCACCAGAGAGTTTGACGCCGAGCGGTTTCTGGACGTCATCCAGCCAGTCTGCGCAAACCTGGAGGGAGAGCCAGCGGTCGCTGCCGCCTTCATAAAGGGGCTGGCCGCGACCTTTGGCCCCCGCATTGCCGCAACGGGCGATTATTTCAACGTTGCTAGACTCCAGTCTGCATGCGCGGTCGCGCTTCTGCCAATGGCGGCATCCAGCACGCACTGCGCCGATGCCATCATGCAATTATCGAAAGAGGGTGTCGCGTGGATCGACGAGGGGACCGATCAGCTTTTGGCTGACTTTACCGAAGACACCTATGCGTTGCTCTCGAAGGACGGCGGCATCGCCGACTTCTATTTCCTCCCGCTGCGGCTGATGAGCATCCTGGGTTGGCTCGGTGCTGCGGTCCACATCCAGACCATCTCCGGCGAAAGCACAGCGATGATCGCTCCCAAGGCGGCCGACCTCGTGCGCCTGATAATGGCGCATTACAGCAATTCGGTCGTGCCGGTGTCTGACGAGATGACCCCGTTCTACGTGTCATTCGCGGCTGCCGCCAATGTCCTGGGCTGCGAGGAGGAGCTAGAGTCGATTTCTGGCCTACTGCTCAGGATTCTTCATCAACAGGGTGGGTGGATCGCCGAGCCGGGGCTGAGTGGTGAGGACGCGCTACGGTTTTTGACTGCCGTGACCGAGGGACGTTGTGATGACTTCCGGAACATTCTGGCCAATCCGACGAGCCTCTTGCCAGCAGTGCTTTTGGTCATGGACCGAAGCGGACTCGCTGATATCGCCGACGGTGCGATGAAGGGCTTCGACCACACGAACATCAATATCTTCGTCCCCAACGACTTCAGCACATTCGGAGCAAGCCTTATCGAGGAGGGGACGAACTTCTCGCTAAACATAGGCCACACCGTGTTCAGCGTCAGTGATCTCGTGGCCGAATGGTCGAAAATCGAAGAGCATCTGAGCGCCGACGCGATACTGGCATCTCCCGCGGTCCGGATTTCCAGTGTGCTCGCTTCCCTGCTTCGTCCGGATCGCGTCGCATGGTTTCTCGTCGCCGGACAATCCGCCAAGACGTCCTGATCGGTCACGGTCATTCTATCGCGGGAAACTGCAAGACCCGGGCTCCCAGGTCCACCTGAGCGCGCCCACTAATTCGCCTAGCGCACCGTTTGATTTATGAGCTCTTTGGCGCACCCGACACGATTCGAACGTGTGACCTTTGCCTTCGGAGGGCAACGCTCTATCCAGCTGAGCTACGGGTGCGTGCCCCGTTCCTGTAGCCGATCGCAGTCGGATCGGCAACGGGGGAGAAAAGCGAAATTCTCTCAAAGGGGTAAGCCTGACGTCGCGGCGTCAGGCATCGAATCGTGTGGCGGAGGCGGGCGCGGGGAGAGGTCGAGGCGGTGGCGGTGTGCCACGGGTGTGACGGCGGCGACGCCCGCGTCACCTTCTGTGGCCGAGGTCGTCGATCGGAACGATGACCTTGCCGATCGGCCACAGCGCGATGCCGGCCAGCTTCAGGTGAGCCCAGGCGAACGGAATGCCGATGATCGTCACCGCGAGCAGCACGGCGGTGACGACGTGCCCGATCGCGAGCCACCAGCCGGCGAACACCAGCCAGATCACGTTGCCGATCACACCGAGCGGCCCGGTGCCGATGTCTTCGCGCCCGGTGACGGCTTCCCGGGGCACCGCGGTCTGGCCGAACGGAAACAGCGTGTAGACGCCGATGCTGAAGGCCGCGCGCGCCCACGGCAATCCGATGATGGTGATCGCCATGATCACCGCGGCGACCGCCCAGCCGACCGCCATCCAGAAGCCGCCGAGTGCGATCCAGAGGATATTGAGCAGGAGCGAGACGGGAGACATTGTGAACTCCTTGGACTTCAGGATGCGTACTCGGAAATCGTCGCTTCAGCCGCTCGAAGTCAGGGGCGAATTTAGAGGGGGGCGGCGCTGGAGAAAAGCCGCATCGGACCTCTGCGTCGTTCGACTGAAAGATGCGCGCCGGCCGATCGTGCATCGCGACGACGATCGTTCGCGTCGAACGGGAGAGATGTCCACATCCGGTTCCCGCAGCCCGAAATCGCCATCTTGGCGGCGAATTGCGGTCAAAGCGGCGGGCTATCGGCAGTCCTCGTTCACGAGGAATCGACGCTTGCCCTACACCATCACCGCCGTTCGACGAGACGAGAAGATGCGCTGCCAGCGCGACAGCGCGCTGATCGCGCTGGCCAAGGCGCGGATCTGGGAGAGCGAAGGCTGGGAGGTGGTGGTCGCCGACGACGGCGGCCGCAGCCTCGGTCCGGCGCAGCTCGATGCCCATGTGGCGGCGTATCGCGCGCTGGATGCGGCAGAGGCCGCCCTCGACGACGATCTGATCGGACCCAGGCTGATGCCCGGGGCGGCACTGAAATTCGGCGATCGGGCCGCGCCGTCCTCGCGCGGCCGGTCGGCCCGGGAGGCGGCGCCGGCCTGAGCCGGCCGCCGGCGAAGCTGCCCCGCAGCGCGCCTCAGCTTTCCGCCACTGCATCGCCCCACGGCTGGGCGATTTCGGTCGCGCCGCTGTTGACGGTGCCGTGCCGCAGCACCACGCTCGGGCAGGCGAATTTCATCGGGAAGGTCTGCACCCGAGCTTCTTCGTAATCGAATTGATTGCGGAGCGCGTCGCGCGTCGCGGCGGGCAGCCGCACGTCGCCGATCACCACCTCGCCTTCGCTGGCGTCGATCCGCGGCTGGTGGATCGCGGCGTCGAGGTCCATGCCGTAGTCGATCACGAACGACAGGATCTGCGCCACCGCCGGCAGGATGCGGCGGCCGCCGGAGGCGCCGAGCGCCAGCCTGCGGCCGTCGGGCGCCTGCGCCAGCACCGGCGTGTAGTTGGTCAGGCAGCGCTTGCCCGGCGCCAGCGAGTTCGGCCGATCCGGCTCCGGATCGAACCACATGATGCCGTTGTTCATCATGATGCCGGTGTGCGGCGTTTCGAATTTCGAGCCGAAGGTCGACAGCAGCGTCTGCGTCACCGCCGCCATGTTGCCGTCGCGGTCGACCACCGAGAAGTGCGTGGTGCAGGCCGGCGCCAGATGCTCGGCGCCGAGGGCGCGGCGGCCGTCGGAATCGCCCATGTCGCGCAGCCGCTCCGCATAGGCCGATTGCAGCGCGCGCGCATAGGCAGCGTAGGCATCGGGGCTCGGTTCGTTGCTGCTCGGATTCAGGCTGTCGCCGAGCACCCGCAAGGTGTGCGCCAGCGTCGGCCCGGCGGTCAGCTCCGGCGTCGCGAAGACGCTTCCGCCGCGATACGGGATCGTCAGCGGCTGCCGCAGATGCGCCCGGAAGCCGGCCAGATCCTCGGCCGACAGCGTGCCGCCGCTGGCCTGGATCTCGGCCGCGAGGCTGCGCGCCAGGTCGCCCTCGTAGAAATCGCGCGGCCCCTGTTCGGCGAGCTGCGCCAGCGTCGCCTGCAGCCGGTCCTGCGGCAGGACGACGTTCGACTTGATGCCCCACGGCGCGTGCGGCGGCAGCCCGTCGATCAGATAAGACGCGGCGCTGGCCTGGTAACGCCGCAGATCCGCCGCGACGCTGCCGATCATCAGCGTGGTCCACCAGTCGATCGCCAGGCCCTCGCCGGCGAGCGCGACGCTCGGCGCCACCAGATCGCGCCACGGCAGCCTCGCGTAGCGGCGGTGCGCCTCCTCCATGCCGGCGACGACGCCCGGCACCGCGACCGCGGCCGGGCCGTGAATGTTGCGGTCGTCCTTGACCCGCGGCCACGGAAACAGATCGGAGGCCGCGCCGGCGCCGGTCAGCGGATAGTCCTCGACCCGCAGGCTCTGCGGCGCCCGCATGCCGTAATCGATCACCTCGGTGCGGTCTTCCTTGGCGCGATACAGCACCATCGCGCCGCCGCCGCCGATGCCGCTCATCCACGGCTCCAGCACGCCGAGCGCAAAGGTGGTGGCGATCACCGCATCGATGCAGTCGCCGCCTGCCGCCAGCACGTCGGCGCCGATCTCGGCGGCCCGGCGCGACTGCGCCGCCACGATGCCGCCCGTGGCGGTGATCGCCGGTTTCCGGAATTGCTGCAGATGGCTGAACTGGTCGGTCATGCGGGGCTTTCGTTTGCAAGGGGCAACACGCGGCGGGGCCGGCGGGACGCGCCGGTGCCGCACAGTGTAGGGCGTGCTGCGAGCGGCTGCTACGACGCAGAAGCAGCCATGCTGTTCAGGCTGCGCAGGTGGCGGAATGCGAGGCCAGCAACTTGCGGAAGGCGGCGGCGGGGATCGCCGGGCTGAACAGCCATCCCTGCATCTGGGTGCAGCCGAGCGAGCTCAGAATCTGGCGCTGCTGGTCGGTCTCGACGCCCTCGGCGGTGGTGGTCATGCGCCGCGCCGCCGCGATGTTGACCACCGCCTGCACGATCGCGCTGGAGCCTTCCGCGGTGCCGATGTCGCCGACGAAGCTGCGGTCGATCTTGATCTTGTCGAACGGGAAGCGCTGCAGATAGCTCAGCGACGAATAGCCGGTGCCGAAATCGTCGAGCGAGATTCGCACCCCGAGCGCGCGAAGCTGCGTGAGAGTCGACAACGCCGCGTCGTCGTCGTGGATCAGCACCGCCTCGGTGATTTCGAGCTCGAGCCGGTTCGCCGGCAGGCGCGAAGCGCCGAGCACCGAGGCGACCAGCAGCGCCAGCGACGGTTGCCGGAACTGCACCGGCGAGATGTTGACGGCGAGCGTGATGTCGGCGTCCCAGGTGGCCGCCTCGGAGCAGGCGGTCGCCAGCGTCCAGGCGCCGATCTCGTTGATCAGGCCGGTATCCTCGGCGATCGGAATGAACTCGGCCGGCGAGATCATGCCGCGGGTCGGATGCCGCCAGCGAAGCAGCGCTTCGCAGCCGGTGATCGCGCCGCTGCCGAGATCGACCAGCGGCTGGTAGTGGATCTCGAAGGCGTGGTCGGCGACCGCGCTGCGCAGGTCGAATTCGAGCTGGCGCCGGGCCTTGGCGACGGCATCCATCTCTGGCTCGAAGAACCGGAAGGTGCGGCGGCCCTCGGCCTTGGCGCTGTACATCGCCAGATCGGCGTTCTTCACCAGTTGATCGAGATCGACGCCGTCGCGCGGCGCGACCGCGATCCCGATCGAGGCGTCGGTGGACAAATGATGGCCGAGACATTGATACGGCATGCGGATCGCCTCGTAGATCCGATCGATCAGCGCGGTGACGTCCTCGGCGCCGCTGGCTGCGATCTGGATGACGGCGAATTCGTCCCCGCCGAGGCGGGCGACGAAATCGGTATCGCGCACGCAGTGGCGCAGCCGCACCGCGACCTGCTTCAGAAGTTCGTCGCCGACCGGATGGCCGAGGGTGTCGTTGATACTCTTGAACTCGTCGATGTCGATGTACAGCAGGGCGAATGGCAGGCCGCGAAGAGCGCGCTGCAGTTCGCTCTCCAGCCGCTGCCGGAACATGCTGCGGTTCGGCAGATCGGTGAGGCTGTCGAAATGCGCCAGATAGGAAATCTTCTCGTCGTAGCGCGTGCGCTCGGTGACGTCCTCGTGGGTGATGACCCAGCCGCCGCCGGGCACCGGCACGCTGGAGAACTCGATCGACCGGTCGTGAATATTGTGGACTTCGGAGACCCTTTGGCTGGACAGCCTGTCGATCAGGTCGGTGGCGATCTTGTCGACGTTGCCGTGAAGCGAGCCGGTGGCCTTGCGGTGCTCGAGGACGTCGCGCAGGCAGCAGCCCGGCTTCACGATGGCGGACGACAGTCCATACATGTCGAGATAGCGCTGGTTGCACACTACCAGCCGCGCCTGCGCGTCGAACAGCAGGAGGCCCTGCGACATGTTGTTGATCGCCGTATCCAGGCGCTGCTTGTCCAGCCGCAGCTTCTGTTGCGTGGTCCGATAGTGCTTGAAGATCTGATGGATGATCAGGAGCAGGATCACCGTCACGACCAGCGCCGACACCACCGCCACCGACACCAGCAGCCTGGTCTGACTGTGCCAGCTCGCCAGAGCGTCTTCGGCCGTCATGGTGGCGACCATCACGATCGGAAGCTCGCTCAGCGCGTGCGAGGCGACCAGGCGTTGCTGGCCGTCCACCGGACTGGTCAGCCGCGCGGTGGTGTCGCTGTCGAACACCGCCTGCTGCAGCGTCGGCCCGTCGCGGAAATTGCGGCCGATCATGCCCTCGACGTGGGGATGCCGGGTCAGCAGGGTGCCGTCGCTGTGGTGCACCGCGATCGCGGAATCGCCGATCAACGACACCTGCGACAGGAAGTGCTCGAAATGCGCCGGGGTGATCGCGCGGGTGACGACCCCGAGAAATTCACCGCGCGGGTTGCTGAGCCGCTGCGCCAGCACGGTGGTCCAGCCGCCGGCCAGCGTGTTGTGCTCGAGCGCGACGGTGATCCGTGGCGCCGTCCCGGATTTGTGCTCGGCGAAATACTGCCGGTCGGCGATCGAAATCTCGGGGACCGGCCAGACGTCGGAGGCGTTGATCAGCCGGCCGTCGGCGCCGAAGACCCGCAGCGCGGTGATTTCGGTGGCGCCCCGGGCACGGGACCGCAGCGTTTCGTGCATCGTCAGCGTCGACATATGGCCGCTGAACGCCTCGGCCGAGGAGTGCTGCGACTGTCGCACGATGCCGACGACGTCGTTCTGGATCGCCAGGAAATTCTCGATCTCGCGGTCGTAATGCAGCGCCAGCAGCAGCGCGGTGTTGGACAGTTCGCGCTCGCCGTTGCGCAGCGCTCGTTCGCGAAAGTTGTTGACCGTCAGCGTCGTGGTGATCGCGATGCCCGCAATCAGGAGCGCGCCGCTCAAGATCAGCCAGAGGATCGGCCGATGACGCAGCGCCCCGGCGAGCGATAGCCGCTCGCTGACATCCGATTGGGGGCCGTCGGCCGAGTCTCGGGCGCGAATACTCTGCATCCCAGGACGATTACCAGCCACAAATGGAAGGCAGGTTAGCAATCAGGGTAAGCGAAACTTGAATCCTGCGCGGCGGTCGCTGCGGCGGGCGCGTCTGGGCTGCCGGCGTGTTCGTTTTTGCTCACTGCCGGGCACGACTCCGCATCAGCAAAAAGGCCGGCGGATCGCTCCGTCGGCCTGTGCATCGCGGGTCGGGCGCTGCGCGCCCATCGCGGACGATCAATTGATCGGAGTTCCGGGCCGCGGCGCCGCCGCGCTGTTGGCGCGGTACACTTCGAAGACGCCCCAGGCCACGGCGGCGAGGTACACCAGCGCCACCAGATTGCGGGGCAGGATCATCGCCAGCGCGATCATCGCCACCGCGACGGTGCACGCCTTCACCATCTTGTTTTCGTCTGCGAAGATCAGCTTGAGGCGATCCCAGTTCTCCATCTTCGGCGGCAGCTCGAGGGTCTGCAGGCCGAACTTCTCCCAGGCGCCCTTGAATCCGAGCTCGCGTGCCCACAGCAGGAACAGCGCGACCAGAAATGCGGCGATGGTGACGACGGCGGCGAGGGGGCCGCCTGCGTAGCCGATGACGACCACGAGGGCGACTGCGAAAGCACCGATCCAGTATTGCATTGATTTACCCATTGTCACCCGGCGGTCGCGGGTGCCCTTTCAGGTTCGTCCACGCCGCGCATCGCCGCGGGTGGGGTGGAAGGACGGCCAGGCACGCGCACGCTGCTGCGGAGGTCGTCGTCCTCGATTGCATCTACGATCGCCTGCGCGAAACAACCGGCACGCGCCGATTCCCAGCCTTGTTGAAATAGGACAAACGAGAAACGCCCGCCAGTCAGGCGAATTGCTGACAGCGATCGTTCGATCACGGCTGGCATGGCGTGGCGGACGCTCGGCCGGTTGCCGCCGCGCGCGCGGCGCGCAGGTATTGCGCTGCGCCCGGTCGCGCGTCTTCGTCTTTGGTCGCAGCCCGGACCGGTATTCTTACCAGCGGTCGATTTAATCACTGCGTAACGACGTCCGCCGAATAGTCGGACCCGAGGGGAGAATACCCATGCTGCAGACGCTTGAGACGACGGATTTGAAAGAAGCGCGAAGATCGCGCATCGCGCAGTTCAGCGGCCGCGCCGCGACCCTCAAGGTCGGCGGTTCCTCGGTGACCGGCATCGTTCGCGCCGTGAAGGAAGACAAGACCGGCGAGAAGCCGCGGTGGATCGTCACCGTGCTGGCGCAGCCGGCCCGGCGCTGATCACTCCTGCAGCAGTTGCGACGGCGGAACGAAGTGGCAGGCATTGCGCCCCGCCTGAGCTTTCGCTTTTGCCAGTTCGGCGCGCGCCACCACCCGCAGATGCACTTCGTCGGGACCGTCCAGGAACCGCATCGCCCGTCCCCAGGTCCATAAGTACGACAGCGGCGTGTCGGGCGTCAGCCCCATCGCCCCGAACACCTGCATGGCGCGATCGACGATCCGCGTCTGCAGCCGTGCCGCCACCACTTTGATGGCCGAGACGTCGATTCGAGCCGCCGCATTGCCAGCGCGGTCCATGCGGTGGGCGGCCTGCATCACGAGCAGGCGGGCCTGATCGATCTCCAGCCGCGATTCCGCGATCCAGTCCTGGACGTTGGCGAAATCGGCCAGATGTCTGCCGAACGCCTCGCGCTCCAATGCCCGTTCCGCCATCAGTTCCAGCGCGACTTCGCATTGGCCAATGGTGCGCATGCAATGATGCACCCGGCCGGGTCCGAGCCGGTCCTGCGCCAGCCGGAAGCCCTTGCCTTCCTCGCCGAGCAGGTTCGCGACCGGGACCCGGACGTTGCGGAACACCAGTTCGCAATGGCCCTCCGGTGCGTGATAATGCATCACCGGGATGTTACGCGCGATCGTCAGCCCGGGCGAATTCATCGGCACCAGCAGCATCGAGTGCCGTTCGGTCGACGTCGCCGGCAGATGCTCGCCGGTGACGCCCATCACGATCGCCAGCCTGCAGTTCGGATGCGCCGGGCCGGTGATGAACCATTTGCGGCCATTGACCACGTAGTCGTCGCCGTCGCGGGTGATCGTGGTGCGAATGTTGCGGGCGTCGGACGAGGCCGCGTCGGGCTCGCTCATCGCGAAGCAGGACCTGATCTCGCCGATCAGCAGCGGATCGAGCCATTGGCTGCGCTGCGCCGGCGTCGCCGCGAGGTGCAGCAGTTCCATGTTGCCGGTATCCGGCGCATTGCAGTTGAACACTTCCGGGGCCCAATGCACCCGGCCCATGATTTCGGCGAGCGGCGCGTATTCGACATTGCTGAGACGCTGGCCGGGATCCTCGGCGCGAAGCCCCGGCAGAAACAGATTCCACAGATCCTCGGAAAACGCTTTTGATTTCAGCCGCTCGATCAGGTCCTGCGGATAGCGCCCGGCGGCGACCTCGCGGTGCCAGGCGACGTTGGCGGGCTCGACGTGGAAGCGCATGAAGTCGGAAAGCTGCGCGCGCAGCCGTTGCACCTTGTCGCTGTAGTCGAAATCCATGCGGGGCTCTCAGGCGGGAAGAGCGGCGGAGCGTTCCGCCGAGGGCGATGGCGCCGGGCGCGGCGGCGCCGCGTCCGGGATCAGTTGCGCTTCAGGCTGAGGATGTAGTGGACGATCTCGGCCGCATCGCCGGGCGCGATGATGAAGTTCGGCATGGTGGTGTGGTTGGAGCGCAGGAACACGTTCAGCGACAGCGCTGTGGTCGACGGCAGGTTGGCGATCCGCTGGAATGCCGGGCCCTTGCCGTCGCGCACGTCACCGGGCTCGATGGCATGGCACTCCGCACACCATCCGGCGGCCAGCCTGTGCCCGGTCGAAATGCCGTCCTGCGGCGCGGCGCCACCCGCCCGGTGCAGCCGGACGACCAGCAGCACCGCGATGATCAGAACCGCCGTCGCCAGCAGCCGGACCCACCCGTGTGACATCGTCGCTCAGTGGCGGACGGTGTCGGGAGAGACGTGGAAATCCTTCTCCAGCGCGTCGAGCGTGACCTTGTTGGCGCAGTACGCCTGATAGTGCTCGGCCAGCGATCCGTCGGCGATGTCGTGATCGCATTCGGCCTTGTGGCGGCACAGCGCGCAGACGCGTTCGAGGTCGCGCATTACCAGCGGCTGGGCGCGCGTGATCGCAGCTTCGTCGATGCCGAGGACCTTGAGCAGCTCCGGCAGTTCTTCGACCTTGTGCGGTCCCTGGCGGACCAGTTCGTCGAGATCGGAGGCGGTCACGCCGAGATCGTGCGCGATCCGGCCGAATTCGGCGGAATCGAACTGACACATTTCGACGACCTCACGCCGGTGCTTCAGCCATTCGGCGAAGGTTTCGATCAGCCGGTCGACCAGCGGATAGGGGTGGCTATGGGCAGGCATTTCGCCCTCCATGGTGTCTGACGGTGCCGGTACAATCGCCGACGCTCGCCCCGATCACATTGCGTTAGATCAAGCAAATCGACCTCGGAAATCACCGAAGGCAAATGGCCGGAGCTACCACACCGGTTGTTTGTTCGCTGTGCGGAATGGGGATTTGTGGTGATACGCGGTTCGCGTGTTGTCGTCGCCGACGAGTCTTGCTCAGCGCCGCGCGTAGGTGGCGCGCGTCAGAGTCTGGCGCGCTTGTTCGATATGGCGGCCCGGCGCGTCGGGGCGTCCGCTGCTGAATGCCGGCAGCGACGGCTTGAGCTCCTCCAGAAAGATCGGTTTGGAGAAGTAGTAGCCCTGCGCGTAGCGGATCCGCGTCATCGCCTGCAGATACGCGAGCTCCTCGAAGGTCTCGAGTCCTTCGGCAATCACCGTCATGCCGAGCGCCTCGCTGAGCGATTCGATCGCCCGCAGGATGCCCTGGCTGCGCGGCCGCTTGTGGATGTCGGTGATGAACGAGCGGTCGATCTTGATCTCGTCGGCGGTGATGTCGGCCAGTGCCGACAGCGACGAATAGCCGATGCCGAAATCATCGATCGAGATGCCGACGCCGATCGCGCGCAGCATCGGCAGGATCTCCTTCTGGAAGTGCGCCTTGGCGACGAAGGCGTCCTCGGTGACTTCGACCATGAACCGCGTCGGGCACTCGGTGGCGGCCAGCGCCGCGCAGAACGAGCGCATGAACTCCGGCGAGCCGGCCTGTTTGGCGGCGACGTTGATGCTGATGCTGGCCCCCTCGCCGAAGGTGTCGTTGATCAGGTCGATCGACTTCATGATCTCGGCGAGCACCAGGTGGGTGAGTTCGTCGATCAGACCGAGCTCGACGGCGAGATCGACGAAGGTGCCCGGTGCCTGGATCACGCCGTCGTCGTCGCGCAGCCGCACCAGGGCTTCGATGCCCTTGATCTCGTTGGTGCGGATATCGACCTTGGGCTGGAACGCGCAGCAGAACCGCTTGTCGAGAATGGCCTGGCGCAGCGACTGCTCGACCGCCATCCGCTCCAGCGCCTCACGTTCCATCGCCAGATCGAAGATCGCCGAGGCGCCCTTGGCGACGCTCTTGACCCGGTACATGGCGATGTCGGCATTCTGTCGCAGTGCCTCGTAGGTGCGGCCGTGCTCCGGATACAGGCTGACGCCGATCGAGGCCGAGGCGAATACTTCGGTGCCGTCGATGTAGAACGGCGCCTTCAGCCGCTGCAGCAGGAATTCGATGTGGTCCGCGACCTCCGCCTCGCTCGCCACCGGGGCGAGCAGCAGCAGGAACTCGTCGCCGCTGATTCGCGACAGCACGTCGGTGTCGCGGAGTTCCAGCGACAGCCGCCTGGCGATCCCGACCAGCAGCGCGTCGCCGACCGAGTGGCCGTAGTAATCGTTGATATGCTTGAAATTGTCGACGTCGAGAAACGCCAGCGCGAAGCGCTGCGACGCATCGTCCTGCAGCAGCGCGGTGACGTGACGTTCGATCACGGTGCGGTTGGGCAGGCCGGTGAGTTCGTCGTAATAGGCGCGGCGGAACAACTCGTCCTCGACCGCCTTCTGCTCGGTGACGTCGAGCGAACTCGACAGCAGCAATCTGCGTCCCGCGATCTCGACCGGCTTGTGTGCGGTCAGCAGCGCCCGCGCCGCGCCGTCGAATGCGATCCGTTCCTCGCGCGTACCGGCCTGGCCTTGCGCCAGCAGCGCGGCGCCGTCGCTGCGGCGTTGGTCGAGCGGCAGGTTGCCGGCGGCCTCGGTCGCCGCGGCGGCCAGCCGATATTGCGCGGCGGCAGCGTCGTTGACGAAGATGAGGCGGCCTTGCTCGTCCTGCACCGTCACAGCCGACGGCAGGGCCCGGACGATCTCCTTGAACAGGCGCAGGTCCGCGGCGTCCGGCTCGGCTGCCGGAACCCCGGTCTCGCCGGTGGCGGTCTCGGCCGTCGCGGTCGGGACATGAGATGGTACGGCGCTCGTCATGCGTGCGCAGGATGGCGAGACGCGCTGTAATAATGGTTAAGTGCAATGGCGAATGCCGGGGCAATGCCGCATCCCCGGCGGATTTGAATTGCAGTCGAGTGATTTGTCATTAACAGAGTATCAATTCGGGCAACGAAAGTGGCGGCGGCGACGCGCGGCCCGGCCAGGGGAGGATGCGATGGGACGGCTCGACGGTAAGGTTGCGGTGATCACCGGCGCGACCAGCGGAATCGGTTGGCGTACCGCGGAGGTATTCGTCGCCGAAGGCGCCAGGATCGTGGTCGCCGGGCGCCGGGTCGCCGAAGGCGAGGCGCTGGCGGCGCAACTCGGGGAGTCCTGCGTCTTCAAGCAGACAGACGTCACCGACGAGGCCCAGGTGCAGGCGCTGATCGGCACCGCGCTCGACAAATTCGGCCGGCTCGACTGCCTGTTCAACAACGCCGGCGGTCCAGCGCAGACCGGCGGCATCGAAGGGCTCGAGGTCGATCGCTTCGACGCCGCGATGGCGACGCTGGTGCGCAGCGTGATGCTGGGCATGAAGCACGCCGCGCCGGTGATGAAGAAGCAGGGGGCCGGCTCGATCATCAACAACGGCAGCATCGCCGGCCGGCTCGCCGGATTCTCGTCGTCGCTGGTGTACGGGGCCGCCAAGGCTGCGGTGAATCACTTCACCAGGTGCGTGGCAATGGAGCTCGGCGAATCCGGCGTGCGCGTCAATTCGATCTCGCCCGGCGCGATCGCCACCGGGATCTTCGGCAAGGCGCTCGGGCTGACCACCGATGCGGCCGAAAAGACTGCCGCGGTCATGCGCGAGGTGTACAAGACCGCGCAGCCGATCCAGCGGGCCGGCGTGCCGGACGATATCGCCCATGCCGCGGTCTTCCTCGCCAGCGACGAATCGACCTTCATCAACGGCCATGACCTCGTTGTCGACGGCGGCATCACTGGCGGCCGCAATTGGACCGCGCAGCAGCAGGGCTACGTGGCGTTGCGCAAGGCGTTCGATCAGGCCGAGGGGTGAGACAACGGCGAAGAACTCGCCCCTCATTGCGAGGAGCGAAGCGACGAAGCAATCCATAGCCAGATGCACCGAACTCTGGATTGCTTCGCTTCGCTCGCAATGACGAGGATGCTGTCCTGCGAACTACTTCGCCGACGCAACCTGCACCCGCAACCCGTCCTTCGGCTTTGGAATCGGCCACATCTGCCACGCAGTTTGGTAGTTCGGCGGCAGCGACAGGTCGAGGTGCTGCAGCAGGTGCACGGCGAAGCACTTTGCCTGCATGTAGGCGAAATTCAGCCCCAGGCACATGTGGGCGCCGCCGCCATAGGGAATCCAGGCGAAACGGTGGCGGCCGCGGGAGGCTTCGTCGGTGAAGCGCAGCGGATCGAACCGATCGGGGTTCGGCCAGATTTCCGGCATGTGATGGGTGTAGAGAGGATTGACCGCCACCATGGTGCCGGCCGGAATCGTGTAGCCCTTGAAGCTGAAGGCGCGCGTCGCCCGCCGCGGCAGCGACGGCACCGGCGGCCGCAGCCGCATCGCTTCCTTGAAGGCCATTTCGGTGAGCGGCAGCGCGTCGAGCTGTTCGAAGCTGATCGGTTCGCCGGGTTTGAGACCAAGGCCGGCGATTTCCTCGCGCAGCTTGTGCTGCCATTCCGGATGCGCCGCCGTCGCGGCGACGAAGGAGGTCAGCGACGACGTCAGCGTGTCGTGCGCCGCCATCATCAGGAAGCTCATGTGATCGATGATCGCCTGGTTTGACAGCAGCGCGCCGTCGTCGTGGGTGGCGCGGCAGAGCTGCGAGAACAAATCGTCGCCGCCCTTGGCGCGGCGGATCGGAATCTGTTCGGCGAAGTAAGCGACGATGCGCTGCCGGCCCTTGACGCCGCGAGCCATCGCGGTGCCCGGCCAGGGCTTCCGGATCGGCGCGACTGAAGCTGCGACCATGTCGATGAAGGCGCGGTTGACCTCTTCGGTCTCGGCGCCGATCGCGGTGCCGAGGAACGAGGTCGCGGCGAGATCGAGCGTGAGCTGTTTCATCGCCGGATAGCACAGCATCTCGCCGGGACGGGCGCGCCACTCCGCGATGCGGCGGGCGATGCCGGCGTTGAGTTCGGCCAGATAGGACTGCATCGGGCCGGCCTTGAACGCCACCGACAGCGTGCGCCGGTGTAGCCGGTGCTCGTCGAAATCGAGCATCATCAGGCCGCGCGGAAACAGCCGTCCGAGGATCGGGCCCCAGCCGTGGGTCGAGGAAAACAGCTTGGTATTGTCGAACAGCACCAGCTCGTTGGCTTCCGGCCCGAGCAGGGTGATCGAGGTCTCGCCGAGCACGCGGCTGCGATAGACCGGACCGTAGGTCCGCGCCATCTTCTCGACCTCACCCTTTGGATCGGCAAGTACCGCCAGTGTCCGGCCGATGATCGGCCAGCCTTCGTCACCGGGAATGTGGGCGAGCGCGCTCGGCTTCGGCGGCAAGAGCGGTGCGACGAGCGACGAATCCGCGACCTGGATCGACATGGGGCCTCCCTCGGCATGTTGCAGCGGCCTTGCGGAGGTTTGCCCCCGTTCTGTGGCGCATTGCAGTTGAAAATAGGAGGCGTGCGCTCGGCTTGGCAAGGCCAAACCGAAACGGCGAGGATTATGACGCAGCGGCCAGCGGCTGGCGCAGCGGCGGCTCGGGCGGCGCCAGGATGGTCATCGGGACGGTGACGCCGCGCAGCGGGTAGTCGCCGAGCGGCTCCAGCGGTGCGTCGATATGGGTCGCGGCCGCCGCCGTCACCAGAATGCTGCGGCCGATGCTCTTTTGCAGAGCTTCGACCCGGCTGGTTTCGTTGACGGCCGGTCCGATCACGGTGAAGTCGAGCCGTTCGGCGGCGCCGATATTACCGAAGAACACTTCGCCCTCGTGCAGCGCGATGCCGGCGCGGAGCGGCCGCCAGCCTTCGCAGTTCACGCCCGCCGGGTTGACCAGGTTGAGCCGCCCCAGCCCTGCCTGCGCCTCGATCGCGGCCGTCAGCGCGGCGTTACCTGCGACGCGCGGATCGTCGCCGAGCGGAAACACCGCCAGCAGCCCGTCGCCGATGAACTTCAGCACGTCGCCGCCGTTGCGCAGCACCGCGTCGGCGAACACCTCGAAGTACGCGTTCAGCAGCGCGATCATGTCGTTGCCGCACAGCCGGTCGGACAGATCGGTGAAGCCGCGCAGGTCCGACATCCAGATGATGGCGCGGATCGGCTCGCCGGCGCCGCGCTTGATGTCACCGCTCAGCACCTTGGCGCCGGCCACCGGGCCGAGATAGGCGCCGAGCGCGTTGATGGCGATCCGGGTGGCGACGTGGCGGCCGACATGCAGGCCGAATAGCGTCAGCAACCGCTGAAACGTCGCCAGGTGCTCGTCGCTGAAGCCGCCGGGCTGCGTGGTTGCCAGCGTAATGGCGTGGCGAAAACGGTCGCCGCCCATCGGCAGCGCCAGGTACTCAGTGTAACCGCCGGCCGCGAGGTCGCGCATGATCGGGAATTCCGCCTGCGCGGCGGCATCCTGCGGATTGCGCCGGATCGCCTTGCCGCCCTCGAACAGGTGGTGCAGCGGATTGAGCCGGAACGCGTCGGTGTCGACGGTCGATTGGTTGACCTGGACCTCGTCGCACAGCCCGTCGGAGGCGCGCCAGTTCCAGGCGAAGCCGAGCAGCTGCGGATGCAGCGTGCGGATATGCAGCGTGGCGCGATGCACCGGCAGCCCGACCGCGGTCATCCGCCACATTAGCGATTCGAACGTCAGCAGCATTTCCGGCTCGGCGGAGGCTTCATGCAGCAACCAGGTGTCCAGCTCCGTCAGCGTGATGCTGGCGGGGATGCAGGCGGGCCCGCGCTGGCTGCGGCGGACGATGCTGACGCCGGCGGGATAGACGCGCATCGCGTCGGGTGGTGCAGTCGGATCGGTCACGCAGGAACTTTCGCTCAGGATTGCGGCGGCAGCGAGCCGCGACGGCCTGCCGCACAAGGCGATCTTGCCCCGGCCGGCGGCATTCCCCATCTCACGGATGCGTTATCCGGGCTCCCGTCGCGGAGCGGAGACGCAGGAGGAGGACCATGAGTTACTTCAAGACCGCTCTCTTGCTGGCCGGCCTGACCGCGCTGTTCATGGGGGTCGGCTATCTGATCGGCGGCGCCAACGGCGCGCTGATTGCTTTGCTCGTCGCCGCGGCGATGAACATCTTCACCTATTGGAATTCCGACCGGATGGTGCTGTCGATGTACGGCGCCCAGGAGGTCGACGAGCGCGCGGCGCCCGATCTCTACCGGATAGTGGCGGAACTGGCCGGCCGCGCCTCGCTGCCGATGCCGCGGGTGTTCATCATGGACAACCCGCAGCCGAACGCGTTCGCCACCGGCCGCAATCCGGAGAACGCCGCCGTCGCCGTGACCACCGGGCTGATGCAGTCGCTCAGCCGCGAGGAGCTCGCCGGCGTGGTGGCGCACGAGCTGGCGCACATCAAGAACCACGACACGCTGCTGATGACCATCACGGCGACGATCGCCGGTGCGATCTCGATGGTGGCGCAGTTCGGCATGTTCTTCGGCGGCAACCGCGACAACAACAACGGCCCGGGCCTGATCGGCTCGCTGGCGTTGATGATCCTCGCGCCGCTCGGTGCCATGCTGGTGCAGATGGCGATCAGCCGGACCCGTGAATACGCCGCCGACGAGATGGGCGCGCGGATCTGCGGTCAGCCGATGTGGCTCGCCTCGGCGCTCGGCCGAATCGAAGCCGCCGCGCATCAGGTGCCGAACGTCGACGCCGAACGCTCGCCGGCGACCGCGCACATGTTCATCATCAACCCGCTGTCGGGGCAGGGCATGGACAATCTGTTCGCCACCCACCCGTCCACCGACAACCGGATCGCGGCGCTGCAGCGGCTCGCCGCCGAAATCGGCGGTTCGACCCGCTCCGCTCCGGCGTTTGCGCGGAGCGGAGCGGCGCCCTGGAGCGGCACCCCGCGCGGCACCGGCCGCAGCCCCTGGGGCGGCCAGCCGCGTGGCCGAGGTCCGTGGGGTTAAATCCAAGGCAGGTGATCGATGCTTCGAAGGCCCCGGTTCGCCGGGGCCTTTTTGCTGATCGGTGGCCTTCACCCGTCATTACGAGGAGCCGAAGGGCGACGAAGATTCCATGGGGGTGGATAGCAGCCGGTTCTGAGGTCAGGCTGAGGTTGCGTAATCCATCGCCTTTGGAGACAACCGAATGCTCGATCATCTTTCCGCGGGGCCGGCCGCTATCCGCACCCATTTTGGCGCAATTTTCGTGTCGCTGGATATGGGGCGTTCGAAATGGATTGTGACGTCGCTGTCGCCCGAGACGGGCGAGCGGATGTCTCAGCACACGATCCCGGCCGGGGATGTCGGCGGCTTGCTGGCGCTGTTTGCGGATCTTCGGCATCGGGCCAAGGCGCGGAGCGGTTTGGATTATCCTGTTGTGACGATCCAGGAAGCAGGGCTGGACGGGTTCTGGCTGCATCGCGTTCTGGAGCAGGAAGGCATCGAGAGCCACGTGGTCGACGCCGCCTCGATCGCGACGCCGCGGCGCCGGCGGCGGGCCAAGACCGACAAGATCGACGGCGAGGCGTTGCTGCGGGCGCTGCTCGCCTTCAAGCGCGGCGAGCCTCGGGTCTGCGCCATGGTGGTTGTGCCTTCGCTGGAGGAGGAAGATCGGCGCCGGCTGTGCCGTGAGCGTCAGACACTGCTGGCCGAACGCGGCGCTCATACCAATCGGATCAAGGGTCTTTTGTTCGCGCAAGGCGTGTTCGACTACGAGCCGATCCGGCGCGATCGACGCAAACGGCTCGACGATCTGCGGACCGGCAATGGCCGGCCGCTGCCGCCGCATCTGCGGACACAGATCAAGCGTGAGCTCGACCGGCTTGAACTGCTGCTCGACCAGATCAAGGCGGTGGAGGTCGAACAGCAGGCCTTGCTTGCGTCGCAAGTGAGCCGGAGCGAGCCGGATACATCGGCCGCCAACGTGGTGGCGATGTTGCTGGCCATCAAGGGGATCGGCACGCAAGCCGCCGCGGTGCTGTGGGTGGAGGGATTGTGCCGGACGTTCGCCAACCGCCGGCAGGTCGCGTCCTATGCGGGCCTTGCGGCGACGCCTTGGCGAAGCGGCGCAGTCGTCCACGAGCAGGGACTATCCAAAGCCGGCAACCCTCGGCTGCGCACGCTGATGGTCCAATTGGCCTGGCTGTGGCTACGGCACCAGCCGCAGTCGGAGCTGGCAAAATGGTTCCGGGCGCGCGGCGAACGCGGTCGCAAGGGATTGATCGTCGCCTTGGTGCGCAAGCTGCTCGTCGCGCTGTGGAAGTATGTGGCCCATGGGATCACGATCGAAGGCGCGGTGATGAAGCCCGCCGTCTGAGCCCGGATCCCCATCGCGAGAGACTTCCAACCGACCCATCCGCCGAGGCCTGATCAGCCTCGGCCGATCCGGACGGACGAACCGATGGATTGCTTGGCATCAAAAGCCGCAACGAAGAATGGTCTCGTCCTCTCGAGCCTCCCCGTCGCAAGCGGAATCCTGGTACGTCGCGTCTTACGACGACCGAATGTGAGTTTGATCTGGCAGGTAAACCCAGATCCCCCAAAAAGGCTCGGCCCCGGTGCGCTCAAGCAAGGAGATGCCATTTGACAAAACACATCCCCATGTGAGCAATCCAGAAGCTCCGTACACCGGCCTCTGGATTGCTTCGCTGCGCTCGCAATGACGCGGAGAGAGGCTTGCTGAACGACGGCTGTTTACCTTGCTGGTAATCGACCCGATGATGGCGGGCTGCGACCGTTGCGACAGCCTGAGCCTTGCCGGAATCCGCCGCCATGCACCAGACCGTTGCCGCAACGATCGATACCTCCCGCCGCTGGCGGGTGCTGGCGATCGTGGTCGCCGCGCAGTTCATGTTCGGGGTCGATGCCTTCATCGTCAACGTCGCGCTGCCGACGATCGCGACCGAACTCGGCGCGTCGTCATCGCAGCTCGAGACGGTGATCGCGGTCTACCTGATCGGCTACGCGACGCTGATCGTCACCGGCGGTCGGCTCGGCGACATCTTCGGCACCAAGACGGTGTTTCTGCTCGGCGTTGCCGGCTTCACGCTCACCTCGCTGTGGTGCGGGCTGGCGCGCTCCGGTCCCGAACTGATCCTGGCGCGGCTGGCGCAGGGCACCACGGCGGCGTTCATGGTGCCGCAGGTGCTGGCGACGCTGCATGTGCTGTTTCCCGATGCCGCGCGCGCCAAGGCGTTTGCGATCTACGGCACCGTGCTCGGGCTCGCCGGTGCCACCGGTTTCGCGCTCGGCGGCCTGTTGGTGACGCTCGATCTCGGCGGCTTCGGCTGGCGCTCGATCTTCTACGTCAATGGCCCGGTCGGGCTGATCATCATCGCGGCCGCCGCCAGGGTGATGCCGCAGACGCCGCGGCGGCCGGGCACGCGGCTCGATCTCGGCGGCGCCGTGATCCTGTTCGCCGGCCTTGTCTGCGTGATCGGGCCATTGCTGTTCGGCCGCGATGTCGGCTGGGCCGGCTGGGTCTGGGCCGTGATGGCCGGCGGCGGCGCGATGCTGGCGCTGTTCCTGCGCTACGAGCGCCGCGTCGCCGCATGCGGCGGCATGCCAGTGGTCGATCTGACGCTGCTCGGCGACCGCGCCTTCATCCGCGGCCTCGGCGCGGTGTTCTGCTTCTTCTTCGCCAACCAGTCGTTCTATCTGGTGATGACGCTGTACATGCAGCTCGAACTGCACGTCCCGCCGCTGCAGGCGGGGCTCGTGTTCCTGCCGCTGGCGCTGGCCTTCGTGATTGCATCGCGACATTCCGGCGCGCGCGCTCGGCGCCGCGGCACGCTGGTGCTGATCGAGGGCTGTCTGCTGCAGATCGCCGGTCTCGGCCTGATCGCCGCGACGGCGACGGTGATCGCTGCGCCGACGCCTTTCGTATTGGCGCTGGCGCTGCTGGTCGCCGGCTACGGCCAAGGACTGGTGATGGCGCCGTTGTCGGGCGTGGTGCTGTCGAGCGTGCAGGCGACCAGCGCCGGCTCGGGCTCGGGCCTTTATGGCACCACCACGCAGATCGCCAGCGCGGCCGGTGTCGCGGCGCTCGGCTCGGTCTACTTCACGCTGGGGCAAAACGGCTCGGGCCGACTTGCCCTGCTCGGCGCGCTGGCGCTGCTCGGGCTCGCGATCGCCGGCTGCATCGGGCTGCTGCGCTGGATGCGCCGCGCCGTGGCGGTGGCGGCTTAGGCCGGCACGTTCTCGGCGAGGCACGCCACTGCGGCATCGACGCCGCCGCGGCTGTGCGGGATGCCGAGGGCGGTCAGCGCCATTTCGATCACGCCGAGGGTGCCGAGCACCATCGGGGCGTTGACGTGGCCCATATGGGCGATCCGGAACGCCTTGTTCTGCAATTCGCCGATGCCGACGCCCAGCACCACGCCGCACTTCTCCTTACAGTAGCGATGCAGCGCCGCGACGTCGTGGCCCTCCGCGGCACGGACGGTGGTGACCGTGTCGGCGCGTTCGTCCGGATTCTCGATGTTGAAGCCGAGCACGTTGCCTTCGGACCAGACGTCGACGGCACGGCGCACCGCGCCGGCGAGCAGATGATGACGCCGGAAGGTGTTGTCGAGTCCTTCGGCAAACAGGATGTCGAGCGCCTTGCGCAGCGCGAACAACAGATGCACCGGCGCCGTGCCGGCGTATTTCTGGTAGTGCTCGGGCCCGTCGCGCTCGGTCCAGTCCCAATATGGCGTCCGCAGGCCGGCGCGCTGATGCGCCACGCGGGCGCGATCGCCGACCGCGACGAACGACAGGCCGGGCGGCGACATCAGTCCCTTCTGCGACGCCGACATCGCGACGTCGATGCCCCAGGCGTCCATCTCGAACGGCATGCAGCCGAGCGACGCCACCGCATCGACCATGTACAGCGCTGGATGGTCGGCGGCCTTGATGGCGCGGCCGATCGCTTCGAGATCGTTGCGTGCGCTCGACGCGGTGTCGACCTGCACGACGACGACGGCCTTGATGCTGTGCGCGGTGTCGCGGCGCAGCCGCGCTTCGACCTCGTCGGCGCGCACCGCGCGGCGCCAGTCGCCAGGCAGCACCTCGACGTCGCAGCCCATCGCGCGGGCGGCGTTGCCCCAGCCGATCGCGAACCGGCCGCTTTCCAGCACCAGCACCTTGTCGCCGCGCGACAGCGCGTTGCTGATCACCGCTTCCCAGGCGCCGTGGCCGTTGGCGATGTAAATGTAGGACTTGCCCTTGGTGGCGAACAGCCGGCTGAGGTCGGCGAGAAGCCCCTCGCTCAGCGCCACCATCTCCTTCGAGTAGATGTCGAGCGCCGGGCGGTGCATCGCCTGCAGCACCTCGTCGGGCGTGGTGGTGGGCCCGGGAATCGCCAGGAATTCCCGTCCGGCGCTGACGGCCATGATGCTTGTCCCTGTGGAGAGAGATGCAGCGACCATGCCGGCTCGCCGCATCGATTTCAAGGCGCGCTCGCGCCGGGCTCGATTGCGTTGGTGACGGTGCGGAAGATCTGGTCCTTGATCTCGGTGGCGAGCGGGCTCGGCAGGATTTCGGCCGGGCTTCCGCGCTTCTTGCAGCCTTCGGTCAGCCGCAGGATCCAGACCTCGCCATCGGTGTAGTACAAATCGCCCTCGCCGTTGCGGCCGGCGATGGTCGGCCCAATGCCGGTGATCTGGTATCTCGCGTCGACCATTGCGGCGGCTTCCAGATCGGCGGCGAATCGGTCGCGCTCGGCGTCGATATCGGGGGCGATGTGATGCGTCACCGCGCCGGTATAGTGGCTGACGCCGACACCGCGGTCGAAGCTGGCACTGCCGAGCCAAACCGGGCGGCCTTCCTGGCCGCTGTCGAGCACTTTCCACAACCGCACGTGATTGCGCCGGTCGGCGCTGCGCCCGTCGGGTTTCTCGAAGGCTAGATCTTCGCGGCGGTCGAGATAGTACAGGCTCGATACCGGCGCGTCCGGATAGGGGCGGTCGAGCAGCACGCTGCCGGCGATCGCAATCGACGAGCGCAGCGTGACCGGATCGGCCGGATGCCAGTTCGCCGCCAGGATCGCGCAGACGACCTCGTGCTGGTCGCCGATCAGCCCGACATTGATCGGATCGCCCGGAATGCCCTGCGCGGTGCGGGTCACCATCGGCACGTCGGCGAGCCGGCGCTGGTGTTCATAGTGAGTCCAGAACAGCGGGAGCGCCAGATAGGCGAGGATCGTGTAGAAGCCGATCAGCACCACCGAGATCTGCCACGCCCGCCGCAGCCGGCGTCTACGCGGCCGTTGTGGATGCACAGGATCGTGCGTCGTTTCGTTCACCCTTCGCCCCCGGCCGGTCGCGCTTTGCTCAGCGCCGCGTCTCCCGGCAGCCGGCGGCCTCGGCTTCTTCGACCGAACAGAACCAGCGGGTGCCCTTGCTGATCTTCATCCGGATCTGCGCGTACCAGCGGCTCGTCGGCCTGTGATAAATGCAGACGCCGGACTTGTTGACGTTACCCTTGATGGTGCAATCCGGCGACGGCGCCACCGGTCCGGAAGCCGAGGCGAGCAGAATCCGGCGAGCGTCCTTGGGCGGTCTGGTGGCGCCGAGGATCGGCGTCTTGCTGCTCCGTACCCGCCACGCCCACGGCGCGATGAACGAGCCCTGCCACAGCCCCAGCTTGGCCGAGCGGGCCGCCTTCTCATCGGCGTCGTAGGCGTGCGATGTCTGCGGGGCGGCCAGCGCCCAGCCGTTTTTGACCATCCATTGTCCCACGTCCTCGCCGTCGACCTCGCATTTCGCGATCGAGCGCCCGGCCTTGTCGACGCGTTGCACGTGGCAGGTCCAGCTCTTGCTCGCAGTATGCAGAGCCAGGGCGTCGCGTGCGGCGATGCCGCAGGTCCAGCGGTCGCCTTTGGTGTTGAGGCAGAGCTGATCCGGACCCGGAGCGTCGATCCCGGCGAGGCGGATGCGGGTCTTGCCGATCAGCACATGGTCGCCCTCGCGGACTTTCGGCACGCCGCTCACATCTGCGGCCTGCGCCGCCACCGGGGCCAGCAGAAGCAAGAGCGCCAGCAGCCAGATGTTCAGCTTGAGCATGCGTCGACCTTCCCGGCAGTTGCCCCCTGCGGCCAAACAGGTGCGCCGATTGTGCTGAAACTTGGGCCGCCGGACCAGCGCGGCTGCGCGGCCAGGCTTCAACTTTGCGGGACAGTCAGGCCTGGTGCACCGGCTGCAGCAGGGCCTTGCGCGCCAGCGCGAGGCCCATCAGTACGAAAGCCGAGGTCACTTCCGGTCCGCCGACCAGAATCCGGGTCGGCGTCTTCATCTTGTTCCACTCGTAGGCTTTGAACGGCGACCGGCCGCCGCCTTCGCCGAGACGGTTCAGGATGCAATGCAGCGCCGGGGCGAATTGCGCAGGATTGCCGCCGAGATGGCCGAGCGCGATCAGCGCCAGCGCAGCGTCGAACACGTTCATTTCCTTGCCGATCAGTTCGTCCTGCACGTAAGCCAGTACGCGCTGCCGGATCGCTTCGAACACGCCGTCTGAATCGATCGCGTACCTGGCGGTTTCGTCCAGCGCCCGGAACGCGGCGTAGCAGCGGCCGAAATACGCGCAATACAGTTCGGGCAGATAGTAGACGTGCGACTTCGGGTCGGCGAACGCGCCGCTCGCCACCAGCCGGCGCTGGAAATCGACGATCCGGCGCACCGTCTCCAGCCGCGACGGCGTCTCGACGATCCGCCACCGCGCGCAATTGCGGAAGCTGACCTCGAGCACGTCGAGATTGAGCGTCGGGTCGAGGTCGTTGCCGAACGGACGTTCGCCGGCGAGGCTGTCGATCCAGGTGACGATGCCGCCATCGTAGTCGACTTCATCGTTGAGCGGCACCGAGACCAGCGGCGCGTTGCTGCCGGCGCGGACCTGATAGGCACGGTAGAAATCGATCAGCGGCTGGTCGATGATCGGGTCGGACGAGTTGGCCTGGGTCGCGGCCGAGATCGAGCAGGCGGTGGTGTCGCAATCGGGCACGTAGATGCCGAAGCCGAGGTTCTGCTTGATCTGGGCGAAGAACCGCGAGAACCGCGGATGCGGCGGCGGCGCCAGCGCGGTGATCACGTCGAACGGCTCGCCGTCCGGCGTGCGCACCCGCTCGCGGCTGGTCTTCAGGCAGAATTCGGTCATGTCGGCGATGATCCGCCGGGCCGCGCGGGTGTCGTCCGGCGTGCCGAGCCCGCTGTCGATGAGGCCGAGCAGGGCCTCGATGTAAAAGGCGTCGTAATAGGCCGAGCGGTGGCGAATCTGCACCGGCGACCACATCGGCTCGGCAATTCCGCGCCAGCGCGGATTGATCAAGCCTGCTGCTGGCGAGCGGGCGATGAACACCCGCGCCAGATTGAACAGCAGCGTCGAATTCTTGTAGCTGCGCGAATTCAGCCCGGTCAGCGCCGCCAGGAAGGCGCGGCCGTCGAAATCCGGGTCGCCGATCAGGTTGAACGCCGCGTAGGCCGGGATGAAGCCGTTGCGGCTCCAGGATTGCAGCAGGTGATCGCCGCAAGCGCGGATCGCACTATCGACGTCGGCGAGCCGCGGCGTCTGGGCCGGCGCCACCCAGCTCGGCGGTCGTGGATGCTCCAGCCTGAGGGTGTCGATCAGTTCGGCGATCGGCGCCCCGATCGCGGCCCAATCCGGCTCGGCGTCGTCGCGGGCGCTGATCAGCGCGTCGCGAACGGCGCGGAAACGCACCGGGTCCTTGAGCTCCGGCAGGCCGGCCCTGCGCAGCAGCGGCCGCAGTGCTGGGTTGGCGAGCGCGGTCTTGTAGAACTTGGAGATGTGCGGGTCGCCGTGCTTGTGGCGGAGAAACACCGGATCGCACAGGTCGTACAGCGTCGGCGCTTCCTTTCGGGCGGTCAGCGCGCGGTACGCCGCGCCGGCCATCTTCAGCACATCCATGATCGTCTTCCGCGCGCCTGAACGTCTTCCAGCCATTGAGGAATTGCATGGACGGGGCGGGATTACAAACCCGCCGGATCGGCCGCGCCCGCCAGCGGGCCGGCGGAGGAGTAGGGCAGAACCGGCCGGCTCAAAAGATGACTATTGTCGCAGGATAGATCAGCGAAGCATTCGTGATGCCCCGCGACGTTTAAACCGGCGAGGTTGAACAGAAGCGGCACGGAGTTGCCTGAGCGCCAAAGATCAGCCTCTCGGGATATCGTCGGCGGGTTCCCGTTCGACGCTCCGGCTTCCTGCCGGGTTGCCTGAACGACCTCGACTGTTTAATGCATTGTTATTGTGCGACGCCGCAAATTGAGCGCAATTGACCCGCAAGAGACAGGCTCTCCCTGAACCTGACCGGCAGCAGCGCGACGAATGCCTGCGCGCGCCGATGAAGGATTGATCGACGATGAAGATCCGGCTGCATGGCCTTTCCCGCCGCACTCTCACCGCAGCCACCGCGCTGGTCGGGGTGGTTTCGCTGGCGATCGGCGCTCATGCGGCGCTGAACAAGCGTCCGATCGACGCCGCACGCGCCGCCGTACCGGCCGCCGAACAGCCGCAGGCGTCGTCGTCACGACTGGCGCTGGTGATCGGCAACGGTCGTTACCCCGACGCGGCGGTGCCGCTGGTGCAGCCGATCAACGACGCCCGTGCGCTCAGCGCCAGGCTGCGCGGCGACGGCTACGACGTCGACATGATCGAGGACGCCACGCGCGACGACATCCTGCGCGCGGTCGAGCGGATCAAGGCCCGCGCCCGCAAGGACGCGACCGTGATGCTGTTCTTCGGCGGCTACGGCATCCAGTCCGGCCGTGACAATTACATGATCCCGGTCGATGCCAAGATCTGGACCGAGGCCGACGTCCGCCGCAGCGGCGTCAGCGTCGAACAGGTGCTGGCGGAGATCAAGGCCGGCGGGGTTCATACCAATCTCGCGGTGCTCGACGCGTCGCGCCGCAATCCCTACGAGCGGCGCTTCCGCGCCTATTCGCACGGGCTCGCGCCGATCGAAGCCCCGGCCAATGCGCTGGTGCTGTCGGCAGCGACCCCGGGTCAGGTCGTGGACGACACAGACGGCGCCAACAGCGCGCTGGTCGGTGAACTGATCGGTTCGCTGTCGTCGCCCGCCGGGGCCGAGGCGGCGTTTTCCAAGGCGCGGACGGCGGTGATCAAGGCGACCGACGGCGCCCAGGTGCCGTCGATGACTTCGTCGCTGATCGCCGACGTACCGCTGGTGCCGGTCGCCGACGCGACGCCCAACACCGGCGGCTGAGCCGCCTTCCGCCCATCACCCTGTCCGAAACGAAAAGACCTGACGCGGCGCCCGCGTCAGGTCTTTGACTTGTGCAGATGCTGTTGTGGCTCAGTTGGACTGCAGCACGAAGCGGCGGTTGTCCTTCTGCACCGGGCGGGCGTTCATCGGATACAGCTTGGCGAACGCCGCAACGTCCTCGGCAGCGGCCGTGATCGGATCGGTCAGCACCATCCAGTCGACGATCTCGGAGCACGGCGGCGTGGTGAGCGAACCTTCGTAGCGATAGTAGCTGAGCTTGGCCGGCAGCAGCGCGTTCGGGTTGATCGCTGCATCGGCCTTCACCGCCGGTCCCTCGGTCTGCGGCATGGTCGCGACGATCTTGGCGAAGGCGGGGTTGGCGGCCCCTTCCTGCATCAGCACGCCGACCACGCCGAGCGTGCCGGAGTCCATGCGGTGGACGAAGTGGACCTCCATCGGAAACGACTTGCCGTCGATCTGGTGTTCGCTCGGCCGATGGAAATGGAATTGAACCAGCTTGAAGACCGCGCCGCCGAGCTTGAGCGTCGAGCCCTCGGCCATGTTGAGCTGGATGGTATGGCCGTTGTTGACGATGGTGTCGGCGGTGTCGGCCCACTGCACCTGCAGCGGAAACAGATTGGCGCTGACGGTCGAGCGGATGTCGACCGGCGATTGCTGAACCCCGATCGCGCAGATCTGGTTGGCGGGATCGAGCTCGCCCCACTTCGCGGGGGCACCATCGCCTTCGTAGCCCCAATGATGGGCGCCTTCGGCGGCAGCGCCGGCGCTGGCGCAGAGCGGACATAGAGCGAGGCCGGCAAAGGCCTTCAGGATATTGCGACGGTCCATCGACGTCTCCCGGGGTTGGTGCGCGGGAACTAGCATTGCGCGGCCCGGAAAGAAAAGTGAAGTGGGACGAATGAACGACGAAGGTGCCGGCTTACTGGCTGGCCCAGACGATGCGGCCGATCCACTCGACCTCCGATGGTGCCAGAGTCCGGTCCGGGTGGCTGGGGTTGAGCGATGCCAATTCGATCACCTTGGCGGTGCGCCGCTTCAATTCCTTGACCATGACTTCGCCTTTGGTGGTCTTCACCACCACCCGGTCGCCGCGGCGGACCGCGGCGCTCGGCGACACCACCACGATGTCGCCGTCGCGATAGGCCGGCTTCATCGAATCGCCGGCGATCTCCAGCGCATAGGCGTGCTCGTCGCTGATCGAAGGCAGCCCGACTTCGTCCCAGCCCTTGCCGACCGGAAAGCCGCCGTCGTCGAAATAGCCGCCGGAGCCGGCCTGGGCGAGGCCGAGCAGCGGCACCGACTGCACCACCCGCGGCCGGTCGTGAATCAGCTGCACGAAGGTGTCGATCGCGGTGTTGGTCGCCTGCAGCGCCTTGGCGACCGATTCGGTCGACGGCCAGCGTTCGCGGCCGTCATTGGTGATCCGCTTCGACTTGTTGAAGGTGGTCGGATCGAGGCCGGATTTCTTGGCGAGCCCCGAGGGCGACAGGCCGGCCCGTTCGGCCAGCCGGTCGAGCGCAGTCCAGATCTGATCGTGCGTCAGCATTTGCATCGGAGGCACCCAGATGCGCGGTCGCTTTGGCGACGCGAAACGGACTTAATACTAGGAATTATTGCCTTAATTGGAGGCAATATGCAATCCCGTCCGGCGACAAAAGCGCAGGCTCTTGCAGAGCCCCGGAGCGGCCGATACGGTCGGGTCCAGGTTCGGCCGATGGCCGGGCGACCGAACGCGCGCGGATCCGCCATGCCGGATTCGACTTTGCGCCTCCGACGTGCGCAACTTGTTGGTTTAGCGGATGTTTTTCGGTTGCCCGGGAATTTGCGGGACCGTCGCCGCCCGACCCTGAAACCAGCCGCAACGACGGGAATTCGCGCCCTTGCGCACGATTTACAAGATCTGTGACGCTGTGGCTTGGCGCGACGCCGAACAGGCCGGATTCTACCGGGGCAGCGCCGACGACAGCCGTGACGGCTTCATTCACTTTTCGACTGCGCCGCAACTCGCCGGCACCCTCGCCAGGCACTATGCCGGCAAGACCGGCCTGAAGCTGATCGCCGTCGAGGCGGCCGCACTCGGCGACGGGCTGCGGTGGGAGCCGTCGCGCGGCGGCGAGTTGTTTCCGCACCTCTATGGCGAGCTGCCGCTGTCGGCTGTGACCGGGGTGCACGACCTCGTCACCCGCGCCGACGGCAGCCATCTGGTGCCGGAGCTCGCGCCGTGATCCGCGCCTTCGACGCCGTCTCGCTTCCGCTGCTGCGCTGGTTCGACCCGGAGGATGCGCACCGGCTCGCGATCCAGGGTCTCAAGCTGTGGCCGCCGGTCAAGCCGCGTCCCGACAATCCCAGGCTTGCGGTCCGCGCCTTCGGCCTCAACTTCCCCAATCCGGTCGGCATTGCCGCCGGCTTCGACAAGAACGCCGAAGCGCCGGACGCGCTGCTGCGGCTCGGCTTCGGCTTCGTCGAGATCGGCACCGTGACCCCGAAGCCGCAGGCCGGCAATCCGCGGCCGCGGCTGTTCCGGCTCGACCGCGACGAGGCGGTGATCAACCGCATGGGCTTCAACAACGACGGCGCCGAGGTGGTGCTGCGCCGGCTGGCGGCGCGCGCGCAATATGGCGGCATCGTCGGCGTCAATGTCGGCGCCAACAAGGACAGCGACGATCGGGTGGCGGACTACGTCAAGCTGATCGAGACCTTTGCGCCGCTGGCGAGCTACTTCACCGTCAACGTGTCGTCGCCGAACACGCCGGGCCTGCGCAATCTGCAGCAGGCGGCGGCGCTCGACGATCTGCTGGCGCGGGTGATCGAGGCGCGCGAGCGGGTGCGGGCGGCGGCGGGCGATACCCCGGTGCTGCTCAAGATCGCGCCCGATCTGTCGCTCGGCGAACTCGACGACGTCGTGCACATCGCAAGGTCGCGGCGGGTCGACGGCATGATCGTCGCCAACACCACGCTGTCGCGGTCGCCGACGCTGCGCGAGCGGACGCGGATGAACGAGCAGGGCGGGCTGTCGGGCCGGCCGCTGTTCCGGCTGTCGACCCGGATGGTGGCGGAGACCTATGTGCGCGCCGAGGGCGCGTTCCCGCTGATCGGCGTCGGCGGCATCGATTCCGGCGGCGCTGCGCTGACCAAGATCCGTGCCGGGGCGACGCTGGTGCAGTTGTATTCGGCGCTGGTCTACAAGGGCCTCGGCCTGGTCGAGAGTATCAAGGCCGACCTCGCCTCGACGCTGCTCCGCACCGGCCGCGAATCGTTGGCCGAAATCGTCGGCGCCGACGCGCCGATGATCACCGCGGAAGAATGGCCGGTCTGATCCGCCTGTTGTCTCGCCAGCGAGTTGTCTCACCATCGAGTCATTCCGGGGCGCTCGCGCAGCGAGCGAACCCGGAATCCCGCAGTTACCTGGCCGAGAAGTCTGCCCCGCAGGATCGCTGAAGTGCCCTGAATCTCCAGATTCCGGGTCCGCTCGCTGGAGCGAGCGTCCCGGAATGACTCCCCACACGACACGGCCGTCATCCTGGGGCGCGCGTAGCGCTCGAGTCACGGGTGTCTTTCCGGGGCGCTCACGAAGTGAGCGAACCCGGAATCTCGCGGTTATCTGGCACAGAGATTCCGGGTTCGCGCTGCGCGCGCCCCGGAATGACTCGCTGAGAGTTCTACAGCGGCACGATCAGCCCGTCGCTCGCGGCCATGTGCGGCACGGTGGCGAGCTTGTGCAGGACCTCGTCGCCCATGTGGGTGAGGATGACGCGCTTCGGATTGATCTCCGGCAGATGAGTTTCCAGCGTCTTCAGGCTGATGTGGTTCTTCACCGTGCGATCGTAGGTGTAGGCCTCGCAGATGAACAGATCGGCGTCGTGCGCGGCCGCGACCAACTGATCGGTCCATTGCGTGTCGCCGCTATAGGCGAGGATGCGGCCTTCGGCTTCGATTCGATAGGCGAAGAACGGCCCGCCGGAGTCGCCGTGGATCACCGGGAACGGCGTCACCGTAACGGCGCCGAACTGCCGCGCCACGGTTGGCTCGAGGGCGACGACGTGGAGATCGAACGTCGGCTTGGTCGCCGACGAGTGTTCGAACATCGCTTCCATCAGCCGCGTCAGCCGGATGTCGATGCCCGGCGGTCCGGCGATCACTAGCGGCCGCTTGCGCTTGAGAAACTTGGCGTCGAGCATCAGGAACGGCAGGCCGCCGAAATGATCGCCGTGGAAATGCGTGATCAGGATCAGGTCGAGGTCTTCGCGCAGGATGCCGTAGCGTTTTAGCGCCGGCAGCGAGGTGGCGCCGCAGTCGATCAGGAAGTTGGCGGTCTGGCCGGAGACGTGAAAGCAGGTATTGAGCCGCCCGCCGGAGCCGAGCGCGTCGCCACAGCCGACAAATCGTACCTGCATTTCGCGTTCCGTCGATCTGGCTCAGATTCCGTCGCCCAGATCTAGGCGGTCCGCGCCCGGAACGTAACCCGTACCATCGCCGGATGCCGCGACCGTTGCGCGCAGGGCCGGGGCTGTTCGCCCCGGCGCGCGTGTCATCCTTGCGGCTAAACCAGTTCGACCTTGCCGCTGGCGAGATCGTACACGCCGCCGACCACCCGCAGCTTCTTGCTGCTCACCATCTCGGCGAGGATCGGCTTGGACTCCTGCAATTGCCGGACATTGGCCCGCACATTGGCGACCACCGCCTGGTGGCGCAGATCCTCCTCCTTCTTTTGGAGGACCGGCTCGATGCCCGGCTTCATCGCCCGCACCAGGTCGGCGATGTGGCCGGGCAGATCGTTGCCCTTCTGCAGCGCCGCAACGGTGGCATTGACGGCGCCGCAATTGCTGTGGCCGAGCACCATGATCACCTTGGTGCCGAGCACCGCGGCGCCGTATTCGAGGCTGGCGAGACCGTCCGGCGTGACGAAGTTGCCGGCGACCCGCACCACGAACAAGCTGCCCGGACCCTGGTCGAAGGCGAGCTCCGGCGCGACGCGGGAGTCGGCGCAGCCGAGGATCGCGGCGAACGGCGCCTGGCTTTCCGCCCGCGCAGCGCGGCCCGCCGAGAAATCACGCTCGCGCATCTGGCCGGCGATGTAGCGTTCGTTGCCCTGCATCAGCTTGTCGAGCGCGGCGTCGGGCGTATCGCTCGGCACACCGGCCTGGGTCTGCGCCTGCGCGGAGAGCGGCAGCGAGGCTGCGGCGAGCAGGCCGAGACCGCCGGCCATCAGAGTTCGTCGCGATACATCGCTGCGGCACGTCTCGCACATTCCGTCTCTCCTGGTTCGTTCCATCGTGTTGGGCAGATGGTATTTGTGGAAGATGAAGGTGCGAAGTATCGATTTTCCGCACGTGTTGCGGGCATCAACGTCGGGTTAATTCGGCCCAAGCGATTTGATGAAAACTCAGTGCGCCGCGAACGACGCACACACCATCGCCGGATAGCGCAGAGCCTGCAGGCCGCCGCGCCAGACGTAGTGCAACAGCAGCGCGACCCACAGGCCGGTATTGCCGAGCGGCTGCAGCGCGAACCACGACGCCAGGAACAGCAGCAACGACAGCAGCATCAGGTTGCGCATCTCGCGCGCCCAGGTGGCGCCGATGAACACGCCGTCAAAGGCGAATGCGAACACGCCGAGCATCGGCGCCAGCGTCACCAGCCAGAGATAATCGCGCGCGGTGCGACGCAGCTCGTCGTTCGAGGTGATGAAGTCGATCAGCATCGGGCCGGCGAACGCGTAGATCGCGCTGACGATGAGCGCGAACCCAAAGCCCCACAGGATCACCAGCCGGGTCGCCCTGACGAAGCCGGCACGGTCGCGCGCGCCGAGGGTGCGGCCGCACAGCTGCTCGGCGGCGTTGGCGAGGCCGTCGAGAAAGAACGCGCTGATCATCAGGAAATTGTTGAGCACCGCGTTGGTGGCGAGCACCACGTCGCCGCCGCGGGCGCCCTGCGCGGTGAAGAACAGGAACACCGCGATCAGCGCCGCGGTGCGGATCATGATGTCGCGGTTGACCGCGAACATCCGCTTCAGGCGATCCGGATCCAGCAGCATCGCCCGCGACACCTTGAACAGACCGCGGCCGCGCCAGGCCGCGATCGCGATCCCGATCACCAGGCCTGCGCCTTCGGCGATCACCGCGGCGATCGCGGCGCCAGCGATGCCGAAGTCGAACCACAGCACCAGCATCGCCGTGGCGGCGATGTTGATCAGGTTGATGGCGATCTGCACCGCCAGCGCCAGCGTGGCGCGGGCTTGGCCGACCAGCCAGCCGAGCACTGCGAAATTCGCCAGCACCAGCGGCGACGACCAGATCCGGATCGAGAAGTAGGTTTTGGCCGCGGCGCTGATCGCCTCGCTGCCGCCCATCATGCCGATTAGCACGGCAGCGAGCGGCCCTTGCAGCGCGATTAGCGCCAGGCCGATTCCGGCTGCGACCAAAAGACCGCGCAGCAGATGCGTCGGCACTTCGCGGGTCTCGCCGGCGCCGAGCGCCTGGGCGGTGAACGCCAGCGTGCTCATCCGCAGGAAGCCGAACAGCCAGAACAGGCAATCGAACAGGATCGAAGCCATCGACACGCCGCCGAGCAGCGTCGCCTCGCCGAGCCTGCCGATTGCGGTGGTGGCGACGACGCCGAGCAGCGGCGTGGTCAGGTTGGCGACCATCGCCGGCCCGGCGATGGCGAACACCTGCCGGGTGGTCACGGACGAACTGGCTGGCTCCACGGCGGACGCAGGCGGCGATCAGCGTCCGCGCGGCGTGCTGAACAACCGGGTGAGCAGCCAGACCGGGATCACGATCACGGCGCCGAGCAGGAAGTAGCGCCACAGCCCGCTGATCGCGTCGAATCCGAGTTCCCAGATCCGCTCGAACAGCAGCCGAATGCTGGTGACGATGTTCCAGGGATCGAGACCGATCGCCGCCAGCACCACGCCGACCAGGATCGACATCAGGATCAGTCGAAACGCCACCGCCATCGGCGAGCCGCCGAGGAAGCGGGTCATCCTGTCGTCGTTCGCCGGCAGATCCCGGATGTCGTCTCGCATCGTGTTGGTCCTCGCGCGCTTCGCTGGCGCATCATATTCGGTGCTGGGCAGATGGGGAACCGGCGCTTTGCCGTCAATGGCTGCTGGACGCGGTCGCCGGCGGAATCGCCGTCTCCGCCTTCAGCATCCGCTCCAGCGTTTCCAGCCTGTCAGCATCCTTCGGCGGCTTGTCCCAGCGCAGCCGGTTGATCCGGGGAAACCGCATCGCCACGCCGGATTTATGCCGCGGCGAGCGCTGCAGTCCTTCGAACGCCACTTCCAGCACCAGGCCCTTGTCGAGCTCGTGCACGACGTGGCGGACCGGGCCGAATTTCTCGGTGGTGTTGCGGCGCACGAAGCGGTCGATCTGCAGCAGTTCTTCGTCGGTGAAGCCGAAATACGCCTTGCCGACCGGGACGAGCTGATCGCCGCTGTCGCCCTCGGTCCAGACCCCGAAGGTGTAGTCGGAATAATACGACGAGCGCTTGCCGTGACCGCGCTGCGCATACATCAGCACCGCGTCGATGATGTGCGGGTCGTGCTTCCACTTCCACCATTGGCCCTTGGGGCGGCCGGGCAGGTACAGCGCTTCGCGCCGCTTCAGCATCACGCCTTCGACGGCGTCGGCGTCGAGCCCGGCGCCGGCCGATGCCGGATCGCGCCGCGCCGCGCGCAAACCCTCCCAATCGTCGAATGCGACCGTCGGCGACAGATCGACCTTGGGGTCGTCGAGGTTCGCAATGAACGATTCCAGCCGGGCGCGGCGCTCGGCGAACGGCAGCGTGCGCAAATCGTCGTCGCCGTCGCCGAGCAGGTCGTAGGCGCGCAGATGGATCGGGAATTCCTTGGTCAGCTTCGGCGTCACTGATTTTCGGTTCAGCCGCTGCTGCAGCACGTTGAACGACTGCACCCGGCCCTCGCGTAGCACCAGCAGCTCGCCGTCGATCGCGCCCGGCAGGCGCAGCGACGGCAACAGATCGGGAAAGCTCATGGTGATGTCTTCGCCGCTGCGCGAATATAGCCGCACGACCGTGTCGCCGTGCTCGTTCTGGCCGCTGACCGCCTGGACGCGGATGCCGTCCCATTTCCATTCGGCGATGTAGTCGGCCGGGTTCATCCCGGCGAAGTCGGTGTCTTCGACCGCGTGCGCCAGCATCACCGGCCGGAACGGCGCCGGATCGCGATTGACCGGCTGCGGCCCGCGGCCTTCGAGCCAGGCGAACAGCTCGTGGTATGGCGGCTCGAGACCCGGCCACACCAGCTCGACGTCGTGCGGATCCTTGTCGCCGAGCGCTGCTGCAGCAGTCTTGGCGAGCCGCGCCGACACGCCGATCCGCAAGGCACCGGTCACCAGCTTGAGCAGCGCCCAGCGCCCGGTTTCGTCGAGCTCGTCGAGCCACCGCGCCAACTGCGCCGGCAGCTCGGCCTTGCCGAGGCTGTGCAGGGTGGTGACGATCTCGGTGAGGGTGGGGGGAGGCGGGTTGTTGTGGCCCGCACTCACTACTGCGCTTAGTTCTGAAGCGATGGTCTCACCGCTTGCGGGGCGAGCTCCCTCTCCCGCTTGCGGGAGAGGGTTGGGGTGAGGGCGCCCCGAGGATGGCGTCCCGGTGTGGACCCCCACCCCCGACCCCTCCCCGCAAGGGGGAGGGGAGGAGGCCGCGTTGCGGGGCGAGGGCCACATCAGCGCCACTGTCTCCGACAGGTCGCCGACGTAATCGTAGGACAGGCCGAACAGCACCGGGTCGGTGCGTTCGGCGATCAGCGCGCGGATCAGTCCGGGCTTGGCGTGGCGGAACGACAATGCGCCGGTGAACGCCGCCAGTGCCCAGCCGCGGTCGGGATCTTCGACCTCGCGGAAGTAATTGGTGATCAGCCGCAGCTTGTTGTTACGGCCGGGCTCGTAACCGAGGCGGTCGAGCAGTTCGGCGAAGCGGTTCATGCCTCTGCGGCCTCGCTGTCGCTTGCCGGCATGCCGACGTCTTCATCCTCGTCGCCATAGCCGACCAGATCGAGCGGGCGCGCAGCGAGGCCCTTGCTCCGGCACCAATGCACCAGCGCGTCTTCCTGCCCATGAGTGACCCAGACTTCACCGGCGCCGGTGGCCGCGATGGTCGCGGTCAGGCCGTCCCAATCGGCGTGGTCGGAAATCACCAGCGGCAGTTCGACGCCGCGCTGGCGGGCGCGGGCGCGCACCCGCATCCACCCCGACGCGAACGCGGTGAGCGGATCGGGAAAGCGGCGCGTCCACAGATCCGAGGTCGCCGACGGCGGCGCCAGCGTGATGGTGCCGGCGAGCGCGGCCTTCTTGACGCCCTTCACCGGCCGCAGCTCGCCGAGCGGCACGCCCTGCTCCGCATAGTAATGGGTGATCTTCTCCATCGCGCCGTGCAGATAGATCGGCGCGTCATAGCCGGCCTGCCGGATCAGCGCGATCACCCGCTGCGCCTTGCCGAGCGAATAGGCGCCGACCAGATGCGCTCGTTCCGGAAACAGCGCCACCGAATCCAGCAGCTTCCTGACTTCAGCGGCCGCCTCGGGATGCCGGAACACCGGAAGCCCGAACGTCGCCTCGGTGATGAAGACGTCGCACGACACGATCTCGAACGGCGTGCAGGTCGGGTCGGGCGCGTCCTTGTAGTCGCCGGAGGCGACGATGCGGATGCCGCCGGATTCGACCGCCACCTGGGCCGAGCCGAGCACATGGCCGGCGGGATGGAACGAGACGGTGGTATCGCCGAGCCGAATGGTCTCGCCGTACCCGACCGCCTGGGTGGCGCCGGCGAAATTGTCCCCGTAGCGCAGCCGCATCATGTCGAGGGTTTGCTGCGTCGCCAGCACGGCGCCGTGGCCGGGGCGGGCGTGATCGGAATGGCCGTGGGTGATCACGGCGCGCTCCACCGGGCGCACCGGATCGATGTGAAAGCCGCCGGGCCTGCAGCACAGGCCGGCAGCGGTCGGCATCAGGATGTCGTGCGGACGCATCTCGGCTATATAGGTGGGTCTGCCCGTCAAACGAGTGTCGCCCCGCCGGGTTCCGTCGATGCCGACGCATCTGTTCCTGTCGTCCGGAAACATCATCGCCGATCGCCGCTTCGACTTTGCCCGTGAGCTGCTGGCGCGGGACGAGGCGGAAGCCGCGGCCGACTTGTTGCTGCAGGCGGTGGAGCTGGCGCCTGACTTTGCTTCAGCGTGGTTCGCGCTCGGCGACATCCGCGAGAACCGGCTCGGCGACCGGGCAGGTGCGATCGCGGCGTTCCGGCGCGCCCGCGACGGCGATACGCACGATCGGCACGGCGCAGGCCTGCGCCTGATGCGGCTCGGGGCCGCCGAGCTCGGCGCGATGCCGCCGGCCTATGTGGGCGCGCTGTTCGACCAATACGCACCGCGCTTCGACAAGTCGCTGGTCGGGGAACTCGGCTATCGCGGGCCGGCACTACTGCTCGCGGCGGTCAGCGAGGTCTGCGCGACAACCTGTCGGGCGGTGGCGTTCGCGCGGGCGATCGATCTCGGTTGCGGCACCGGCCTGGTCGGACGCGCTTTCGCGGCGGTCGCCTCGGAAATCGCCGGCTTCGATCTGTCACCGCAGATGATCGAACGCGCTCGCGCGACCGGCGTCTACGCCCGGCTCGCGGCGACCGATCTGGTGCAGGGGCTCGCCCGCGAGCCGCCCGAGAGCGCCGAACTGATCCTCGCCGCCGACGTGCTGATCTACATCCAGGACGTCGCGCCGCTGCTGCGTGAGGCCGTCCGGGTGCTGCAGCCGCGCGGGTTGCTGGCCGTCACCGCCGAGACGCATGCGGGCGACGGCGTGGTGCTGACCGCCGGGCTGCGCTTCGCCCAGGCGGAAAGCTATCTGCGGACCGAACTGAAGCGGGCCGGCCTCGCGTTGGCCTTGCTGCAGCACGCCTCGGCCCGCAACGAGAACCAGACGCCGCTGCCGGGGCTGGTCGTCGTCGCGACGAAGTCGTAGGTCCGAGCAACGCAGTGCAAACAAAAACCCCGGCCGCGAGGCCGGGGTTTGGTGTCCGTCGCGGTGAGGCGAAGATCAGTACTTCGCGACCACCGGCTGATTGAAGTGATAATTGATGCCGGTGCGCAGCGTATGCTGCGTGACCTTGGTGGTGTTGATGCCGGTGGCACCGAACGCGTCGGTGGTCGAGCCGAGATCGACGTAGAGATATTCGGTCTTCGAGGTCCAGTTCGGGCCGAGCAGGCCGAACAGCTGGAACGGAGTCTCGATGCCGGCGCCGGCTGCCCAGCCACCCTTGGTGGTCTTGAAGCTGTAGTTGCCGATGGCGCTGACGATGTCGGTCTTGATGTTGCCGTAGGCATAGCCGGCGGTGCCGTAGAACAGCGTCGAGCCAAGCGAGTAGCCGATCCGGCCGCGCGCGGTGCCGAACCACGGCAGCTTGGCATCGTAGAACACCGCCGGGCCGAGCACCGCGGCGCGCTGATCCTTCAGGGTCGAGCCCTGGAAGTCGGCTTCGACGCCGAACACCCAGTTCGCCGCCTGCCAGTTGTAGCCGATCTGGCCGCCGCCGAAGAAGCCGTCCGGCGCCAGGTTGAAGGCATCGGTCACGCCCGCGATCGTCACGCTGGAGCGGTCACGCGCGGTGGCGCCGCCGAAATTGCCGCCGATATACAGACCGGCCCAGTTCGCCGGCGGCGGGGCGACGTACATGCCGTTGCCGCCAATGCGATAGTTCAGACCGACGCGGAAGATGCTCTCGCGCACTTCGGTGCGCAGGCTCTGGTTGCCGAAGAAGTCGGTCTGATTGCCGAGATCGAGATACAGATACTCGATCTTGCCGCTCCAGTTGCCGCCGAGCGCGGCTTCAACACCCGAACCGATCACCCAGCCGGAGCGGGTCTTGCTGTTGTCGAACGCCACAAGGCCGCCTTCGGTGACGGTGGTCTTGACGTTGCCGACCGCGTAACCGCCGGTGAAGTAGCCGAACGCCGGACCGCGCACGAGGCCGATGCGGCCGCGGACCGTGCCGAACCAGTCGAGCTTCTGATTGTAATTGGTGGCGAGGCCATTGAGCGAGGTGTAGCCGTCGCTCATGCCGCTGCCCTGGATGTCGGCTTCGACGCCGATCAGCATCGGGCCGAACATCGAGCCGAACTGCCAATTATAGCCGATCTGACCGCCGCCGATCGCGCCCTGCGGCTGCAGATAGGTGGAGTTCAGCGTGCCGGCGCCCGGATAGGAGTGGGTCTGCAGATCGCGTCCCAGGCCGATGCCGACGTTGCCGCCGATGTAGAAGCCCGTCCAGTCATAGACGGCGGCAACCGGGGCCTTCATGTAGGGGGCCTTGACGGCGAGGTCGGCCGCTTGGGCGCTGACGGCGGCGGTGCCAGCCAGCACGACGCCGGCGAGAATTCGTTTCATGGACGGGGTCCCCTCTTCGATCTGGCGCGAAGACTAGACCGGGGCTGCCGAGTCGTCTGTACCCGCGCGGCCACACCCGCCGAAATTCGCCGGTAAACAATTGATTGATGCCGGGAATTTGCCGCCCGGCAGTGTCCGGGTGCGGCGACGAGTCGCCCTCGGATTGCCCGCGGCGTGACAGAAACATCGCGTTTGACGCGCAGTTGAAGAAAATTCAATCGACAGGAGGGTTGCGGCTGCTCGTGCTTCTGCTCAGGATGGCCCGCCGCAGAAGCGAACCACGCCGCGGCCGAACGAGAACCGGACCTTTGCGATCCGGCACCAAGGGGAGAGAAACTCGATGAATCGACGCTATAGTTCCGTCCTCACCTCCGTGACGGCGATCGCGGCGGTGACGCTGACCATCGGCGCGGCCGCCGCCGCCGAGAAGAAATACGACCCCGGCGCCAGCGACACCGAGATCAAGATCGGGCAGACCGTGCCGCATTCCGGCCCAGGCTCGCTGTACGGCGTGCTCGGCCGGGTCGGCGAAGCCTATTTCCAGATGCTGAACGAGAAGGGCGGCATCAACGGCCGCAAGGTCACGTTCCTCACCCTGGACGATTCCTACAGCGCGCCGAAGGCGGTCGAGGCGACCCGGCGGCTGGTGGAGCAGGAGGAGGTGCTGGCGCTGTACGGCTCGCTCGGCACCGCACCGCAGACGGCAGTCCACAAGTACCTGAATTCCAAAAAGGTTCCGCAGCTCCTGCTGAACACCGGGGCGTCCAAGTGGAACGACCCGAAGCACTTCAAATGGACCATGGCGGGGCTGCCGCTGTATCCGACCGAAGCGCGCATCCTGGCCAAGCACGTCGTCGCGGTGAAGCCGGACGCCAAGATCGCGATCCTGTACCAGAACGATGATTTCGGCCGCGACTTCCTCGGGCCGTTCAAGAAGGTGCTGGAAGAGGCCGGCGGTAAAGCCAAGGTGATCGCGGAAGCCAGCTACGATCTGACCGAGCCGACCATCGACTCGCAGATCATCAACCTGTCGAAGTCCGGCGCCGACGTGTTCTTCAACATCACGACCGGCAAGGCGACCTCGCAGTCGATCCGCAAGATCGCCGAGCTCGGCTGGAAGCCGCTGCACCTGCTGTCGGCCGGCTCGACCGGGCGCTCGATCCTCAATGCCGCCGGTCTCGACAACGCCAAGGGCATCGTCGCGATCCGCTATTCCAAGGAAGTCGGCGTGCCGCGGTTCGAGAAGGATCCGGAGGTCCAGGCGTTCGAGGCGTTTCGGGCCAAGTACCTGCCCAACGTCGACAAGGACAACACCATCGCCTACGCCGGCTACGGTCAGGCCGTGACGATGGCGGAGATCCTGCGGCGCTGCGGTGACAACCTGACCCGCGAGAACGTGCTGAAGCAGGCGTCGAACCTCAAGGGCTTCCACTCGCCCTATTTCCTCGACGGCATCACCTACAGCTACACCCCGGACGACTATACCCCGATGAAGACGCTGTACATCGCGACCTTCAACGGCTCCGACTGGGACATTTCCGACAAGCCGGTCACCGAATGACCCTCGGCTGACATTCCGACGCCGCGAGCGCCCGCCGTCCGGCGGGCGTTCTGGTGTTCGGCAGAACCTCGCCTGCGGCTTCGTCGCTGTTTCCCCGACCTCGACCTCCGCAAGCCGAATGCCTAGCTTGGCAAGGTGAGCCTCGCCGATTCCGCCTCGCCCCCCGACCTGCTCCCCGAACCGTTCCGGCGCTGGTTCGCCGCGCGCGGCTGGGTGCCGCGCGATCATCAGCTCGCGCTGCTGGAAAAAGCCCGCGGGCAGCGCTCGGCGCTGCTGATCGCCCCGACCGGCGCCGGCAAGACGCTGGCCGGATTTCTGCCGACGCTGGTGGAATTGAGCACTGCGTCGCGGCTTAACCTTTCCCCGCCTGCGGGGAGAGGTCGACTGGCCGGCGCAGCCGGTCAGTCGGGTGAGGGCGCTGATGAGCCTCGCTTTGCCGAAACGACGCGCGATTCGACGACGCCCCCTCATCCGGCGCGCCAAGCTGCGTTTGCCGCGCCAGCTTCTCCGCGCACGAGGGCAGAAGGATTCGTGCCGCGGCCCGGCGGTCTGCACACCCTCTACATCTCGCCGCTCAAGGCGCTCGCGGTCGATATCGCCCGCAATCTCGAAACCCCGATCGCGCAGATGAAACTGCCGATCCGGGTCGAGACTCGCACCGGCGACACTCCGGTGTCGCGGCGGACGCGGCAGCGGCGCAATCCGCCGGACATTTTGCTCACCACGCCGGAGCAGCTCGCGCTGCTGCTCGCCTCCGACGACGCGCCGTATCTGTTCGGCACCCTGCGGCGGATCGTGCTCGACGAGCTGCACGCGCTGGTGACGTCCAAGCGCGGCGATCTGCTGTCGCTCGGCCTCGCCCGGCTGTGGCGGATCGCGCCGCAACTTCGTGCTATCGGCCTGTCGGCAACGGTCGCCGATCCCGACGAACTCGCCCGGTTCCTGGTGCCGCAGCCTGACGGCGAAGCGGTTTCTGCCGACATCGTCGTGGCGACCGGCGCCGCGCCGCCGGTGGTCGAGATGCTCGACACCAAGGAGCGGCTGCCTTGGGCCGGGCACTCGGCGCGCCACGCGCTGCCGGAGATCTACGACCTGATCCGGTGCAACACCACGACGCTGGTGTTTGTCAACACCCGCAGCCAAGCCGAGATGCTGTTCCAGGAGCTGTGGCGGATCAACGACGACAACCTGGCGATCGCGCTGCATCACGGCTCGCTCGATGTCGGTCAGCGCCGCAAGGTCGAGGACGCGATGGCGGCCGGACGCCTGCGCGGTGTGGTGTGCACGTCGTCGCTCGACCTCGGCGTCGACTGGGGCGATGTCGATCTGGTCGTCAATGTCGGCGCGCCGAAAGGGTCGTCGCGGCTGATGCAACGGATCGGCCGTGCCAACCACCGCATCGACGAAGCCTCGCGCGCTGTGCTGGTGCCGGCCAATCGCTTCGAAGTGCTGGAATGCGCGGTTGCGATCGACGCGGTTGCCGAAAATGCGCAGGATACCCCGCCGCAGCGCAACGGTGCGCTCGATGTGCTGGCGCAGCACATTCTCGGCTGCGCCTGCGGCGAGCCGTTCTTTGCCGATGATTTGTATGCCGAGATCCGCAGCGCCGCGCCTTATGCGGATCTGCCGCGCGCCGATTTCGACGACACGCTCGATTTCGTCGCCAGTGGCGGCTACGCGCTGAAAAGCTACGAGCGCTTTGCCAAGATCAAACAGGACAAGCAAGGCCGCTGGCGCGTCGCCAACCCGAAGGTGCGCCAGAGCTATCGCCTCAATGTCGGCACTATCGTCGAAGAGGCGATGCTGAAGGTGAAGCTTGTGCGCTCGTCACGTGCCAAGGGCAGCGGTACCACCGGTGCGATCGCGCGTGGCGGGCGGATGCTCGGCCAGATCGAGGAAGGGTTCATCGAGGGGCTGACGCCGGGCGACACTTTCGTGTTCGGCGGCGAGGTGGTGCGCTACGAGGCGCTGGTGGAGGATCAGGTCTACGTCTCGCGCGCCCACGACAAGGACGCCCGGGTGCCGTCCTACATGGGCGGCAAATTTCCGCTGTCGACCTATCTGGCCGAGCGCGTCCGCGGGCTGCTCGCCGACAAGCGAGCTTGGAAGAATTTGCCCGATCAGGTGCGCGACTGGCTGGCGCTGCAGACCAAGGCCTCACTGGTTCCGGCGCGGCGCGAATTGGTGATTGAAACATTTCCACGCGCCGCCAAGTACTATCTCGTCTGCTATCCGTTCGAAGGCCGGCTGGCGCATCAGACCCTCGGCATGCTGCTGACGCGGCGGCTTGAGCGCGCTCGCGCCCGGCCGCTCGGTTTCGTCGCGAATGAATATGCGCTGGCGGTGTGGGGACTCGCCGACGTGTCGCAGATGATCCGGCAGGGCCGGCTCGATCTCGACGCGCTGTTCGATCCGGACATGCTCGGCGACGATCTTGAAGCCTGGCTCGCCGAATCGGCGCTGATGAAGCGTACCTTCCGCAATTGCGCCATCATCTCCGGCCTGATCGCGCGGCGGTTCGCCGGCGAGGAGAAATCACGGCGGCAGGTGCTGTTTTCGACCGACCTCGTCTACGACGTGCTCAACAAGCATCAGCCCGACCACGTGCTGCTGCGCGCCGCCCGCGCCGACGCGGCCACCGGGCTGCTCGATTTGCGCCGCCTCAGTGATATGCTGATGCGAATCAACGGGCGCATCGTCCACAAGGAACTCGACCGGGTGTCGCCGCTGGCGGTGCCGGTGATGATGGAAATCGGCCGCGAAGCCGTGTACGGCGAGGCGTCCGACGTCCTGCTCGCCGAAGCCGCAGACGATCTCGTGCGCGAGGCGATGGGGTGATGTCTTCTCCCTCCCCCCTTGCGGGGGAGGGTCGGGGTGGGGGGTGCCACGGGCACGTCAATCAATTGAGAACTCAAACCGCTTGGACCCCCACCCCCGACCCCTCCCCGCAAGGGGGAGGGGAGCAGAGCGTCGCCATCGCCGGCGCGGCGTTTGTCGCCGATCTCTCCGGTGCGCTGTACTGGGAAGACGAGCGGCTACTGGTCGTGTCCGATCTGCATCTGGAGAAGGGCTCCAGCTTCGCGCTGCGCGGCGTGCTGCTGCCGCCCTACGACACGGTGGCGACGCTCGGCCGGCTGGGCGCGGTGATCGCGCGGTTCGATCCGAAGCTGGTGATCGCGCTCGGCGACAGCTTTCACGACCGCGACGCGCATGATCGGCTGTCCGACGGCAATCGCGACATCCTGTCGGCGCTGCAGGCGCGGCGCGATTGGATCTGGATCGCGGGCAATCACGACCCGGAGTTGCCGTGCAATCTCGGCGGCAGCGTCGCGAGCGAAGTTGCGGTCGGCGCGGTCGCGTTCCGTCACGAGCCGACCGGCGCACACGGCGAGATCGCCGGCCATCTGCATCCCAAGGCACGGGTCAGTCGCCGTGGCCGCAGCATCGAGCGGCGCTGCTTTGCCGGCGACGGCATGCGCGTGGTGATGCCGGCATTCGGCGCCTATACGGGCGGGCTCAACATTCGCGATGCCGCTTTCGCGCGGCTGTTCGGCGGCGCGGCCTTCACTGCCCACGTGCTCGGCGACAACCGCCTCCACGCCATCGCCGCCGCGCGCTGCTGCTGATCCCACACCTCTCCTCGAGATAACCATCCACGAGTCATTCCGGGACGCGAACGCAGTTCGCGAACCCGGAATATCTCTTTGCAATAGTCTCGGGATTCCGGTTTCGCGCAGCGTTGCTGCACGCCCCGGATCACGCCGCCTTGGCGTGAAGCTGGTCGCAGAATTCGGCCAGCGTTTCGGCAAGGCGCAGCGTCGCCGGGCTGGCGTGCGGGGCGGCGATCAGGGCGAGTTCGGTGCGGTCGATCGGCGGAAAGCCGTCGCGCGCGGTCAGCTTGCGGTGATCGGCCTGGATCGAGATTTCCGACAGGATCGACAGGCCGAGCCCGGCGGCCACCGCCGCCTGAATGCCGGCGAGGTTTGCACTGCTGTACGCCATGTGCCAACGCCGCCCTGTGGCTTCGATCGCATGGATCGCACGGGTGCGATACAGGCAGCCGCCGGGAAAGAAGATCAGCGGCAGGCTGTCGGCCTTGGCGTTGCAGGGGTGGTTCTTGCTGTTCACCCAATACACCCGCTCCGGCCACACCGCGATCGCGTCGGGGCCGCCGGACTCGCGCTTGAGCAGTACGAGATCGAGATCGCCGCGTTCCAGATCGCGCTTCAAATTCAGGCTCTGGTCGGCGCGGACATCGAGCCGCAGACCGGGCCGCGCGCGCGAAAAGCTGCCGAGCAGCCTTGGCAGCCGGTACAGCGCAAAGTCTTCCGGAATCCCGAGCCGGATGGCGCCGTCCTGGCCGGGCCGCGCCACCACGTCGCGCGCCTCTTCGGCCAGCGCCAGCAGGCGCCTTGCGTAGGACAGCAGCCGCTCGCCGGCCTCGGTCGGCAGCACATCCTTGCCGCTGCGGTCGAGGAGTTGCTGGCCCAAGTCGTCCTCAAGCCGCTTGATCTGCTGACTGACGGTCGACTGGGTCCGGTGCACGCGCTCGCCGGCGCGGGTGAAGCCGCCGGCCTCCACGACCGAGACGAAGCTGCGCAGCAATTCGAGGTCGAGCATCGCAAGGGCGCCATTTGAAAATCCACTGGTGTCGATCTTATCATTTAATTTCCAGATGACAACGGAAGCGCCTAGATCGGAGAGGTCTTCAGGAGGCCACCGATGTCACTCGCGCCCACCACCTCGCTCGCGACCCCCGGATTCAACACCCGCCCGCTGCAGATCGCGCTGTTCTGCGCGCTGTGGAGCTTCGCCTTTGTGGCCGGCAAGGCTGGTGTCGCCGATTGCCCGCCGCTGATCCTGCTGGCGGGACGGTTCACGCTCGCCGGCGTGCTGATTCTCGGATTGTCCGCGCTGATGCGGGAGCACTGGAATTTGCGCCCGCGCGATGTCGCGCTGTGTGCGCTGCTCGGCATCATCAACAACGCGCTGTATCTCGGCCTCGGCTATGTCGGCCTGCAGACGGTCTCGGCCGGCATCGGCGGACTGATCGTCAGCGCCAATCCGGTGTTCACCGCGGTGCTGGCGGCGCTGGTGCTGCACGAGGCATTGACCTGGCGGAAGGTCGCCGGCCTGGTGCTGGGCGTTGCCGGCGTCGCCTTCATCGTGTGGCACCGCATCGCGATCGGCGCGGAAGCATGGCACGGCATCGGCTTCACGCTGGCCTCGCTGGCGTCGATCGTCGCCGGCACCATCCTGTTCAAGCGGCTGGCGCCGCAGGGCAGTCTGTGGATCGGCAACGGCATCCAGAATCTCGCTGCCGGACTGGTGCTGATCCCGTTGGCGTTTTCGGTGTCGAGCGCCGGCGATATCGTGCCGAGCTGGCGGCTCGCCGGCGCCTTCGCGTTCCTGGTGCTCGGCGGTTCGATCGTCGCCTATTGGCTGTGGTTTCGCCTGCTGACGCTTTACGGCGCGACCGCCGCCAGCGCCTGGCATTTCGTGATGCCGCCGCTGGCGATGCTGTTCGCCTGGCTGGCGCTGGGTGAATCGATCGACCTCCGCGATCTGCTCGGCGTGATCCCGGTGGCGGTCGGCATCTATCTGGTGACCCGGCCGGCCCGGAGGCCGGCGCTGGCGGGCTGAGCCATAGGCCTCGTTCCGTTGCCGGAACCGGCCGGCCTCGGCTACGTTGTGGTCTAGATCGGCGAGCCGGGGACCGAGTGTGAAGCACAGCGCCAGAGGCGATGCCGAAGACCCAGCTTCTTTCGGGCCTGGGGTCGGCGACGTCCCCAAGGTTCAGCGGCTCGAGACCTTTCGGCTCCGCGGCTTCTTCAAGACGCTCGGGCCGGGCCTGATCACCGGCGCCTCCGACGACGATCCTTCCGGCATCGGCACCTACAGCCAGGCGGGCGCGCAGCTCGGCTACGGCATCAGTTGGACGATGCTGCTGACCTTCCCGCTGATGGTGGCGATCCAGGAGATCTCCGGCCGGGTCGGTCGCGTCACCGGTCACGGCATCGCCGGCAACGTCTGCCGGCACTATTCCGGCAAACTGCTGGCGGCGATCGTCGTGCTGCTGTTCACCGCCAACACCATCAACATCGCCGCCGATCTCGCCGCAATGGCCGACGCCACCAAGCTCCTGATCGGCGGCCACCCGCTGCTCTACGTCGTGGCTTTCGGCGCGATTTCGGTGCTGGCGCAGATCTTCTTCGACTACAAGCGCTACGTCGCCGTGCTGAAATGGCTGACGCTGTGCCTGTTCGCCTATGTCGGCGCGCTGGCGGTGGCGAAGGTGGACTGGCCGCAGGCGGCGGCCGGCGTGCTGATCCCGCAGGTCACCTGGAGCAGCGGTTATCTCACCACCATCGTGGCGATCTTCGGCACCACGATCTCGCCCTATCTGTTCTTCTGGCAGGCCTCGCAGGAGGCCGAGGACGAACGGATCGATCCGCACAAGAAGCCGCTGACGAAATCGCCGCAGGATGCGCCGCGGGAATTCCAGCGGATCCGCGCCGACACCATCATCGGCATGGCGTTCTCGAATCTGATCGCGCTGGCGATCATCATCACGGCGGCCGCGACCCTGCACGCCAGTGGCCGGACCGACATCGAGACCTCGGCGCAGGCCGCCGAGGCGCTGAAGCCGATCGCCGGCCCGTTCGCCGAATGGATCTTCGCGCTCGGCATCGTCGGCACCGGCCTGTTGGCGATCCCGGTGCTGGCCGGCTCCGCCGCCTATGCGGTCGGCGAGGGCCGGCGCTGGCCGGTCGGGCTGGCGCGCAAGCCGAAGCAGGCGGTGGCGTTCTACAGCGTGCTGGCGCTGTCGGCGGTGCTCGGCATCGCGATCAATTTCGCGCCGATCAATCCGATCTCGGCGCTGTATTGGAGCGCGGTGATCAACGGCGTGCTGGCGGTGCCGGTGATGGTGCTGCTGATGCTGATCGCGCGGCGCCGCGACGTGATGCACCGCTTCACCGTGCATGGTCCGCTGTATTGGCTCGGCTGGCTGTCGACCGCCGCGATGGGGCTCAGCGTCGTCGCGATGGCGGTCGGGTATTTGCTTTAACTGGCCCCACACGCCGTCATTCCGGGGCGGTCGCGAAGCGACCGAGCCCGGAATCCCGAAGTTATCAGGCCGAGAGGCCGACACACGTGGCGCTGCCGGGTGCCCTGAATCCCGAGATTCCTGTATCTGCGAGGTGCTGGTGCATAGTCAGCACGACAGAGGCCGCTCGGTAGATTCCCGGCCGATCATCTCGCCGTAACCCGGTGCGGGCGCCTCTGTCGGTGTTGC